>NZ_JBBOQS010000001.1:0-1587500 GCF_038004285.1 Ureibacillus sp. FSL K6-0165 | reverse complement strand
CGGTTCGTCTAACCCATCCTTTTGTAACTCCGTATAGAGTGTCCTACAACCCCAAGAGGCAAGCCTCTTGGTTTGGGCTGTTCCCGTTTCGCTCGCCGCTACTCAGGGAATCGATTTTTCTTTCTTCTCCTCCAGGTACTTAGATGTTTCAGTTCCCTGGGTGTGCCTTCTTAACGCTATGGATTCACGTTAAGATACTGTTCCATTACGAACAGTGGGTTCCCCCATTCGGAAATCTCCGGATCAAAGCTTACTTACAGCTCCCCGAAGCATATCGGTGTTAGTCCCGTCCTTCATCGGCTCCTAGTGCCAAGGCATCCACCGTGCGCCCTTAACAACTTAACCTTTTCGGTTTTCGATACGCTGCGCAATACTTCGTCAATTTCGCTCGTTCGAATCCTCATGTACGCATATAGTACACTCCGGTTCTCACTCGCTCATTTCCTTGTCTTGCTTGCGTCTCGCAACCCTTACGGCTTTTAATCCACGTCGCATTTACGTCGTGTTAGCCTAGTTGTTTACGCTTTACAGTAAATATCTTGCTTTCAATGTCGTTTATCCAGTTTTCAAAGAACAACACTATAACTTTGAAGGTCATAAACCTTCAAAACTGAACACAAAACGCTAACGCTTCCGTAAATATCCTTAGAAAGGAGGTGATCCAGCCGCACCTTCCGATACGGCTACCTTGTTACGACTTCACCCCAATCATCTGTCCCACCTTCGGCGGCTGGCTCCCGAAAGGGTTACCTCACCGACTTCGGGTGTTACAGACTCTCGTGGTGTGACGGGCGGTGTGTACAAGGCCCGGGAACGTATTCACCGCGGCATGCTGATCCGCGATTACTAGCGATTCCGGCTTCATGCAGGCGAGTTGCAGCCTGCAATCCGAACTGAGAACGGTTTTTTCGGATTGGCTCCGTCTCGCGACTTCGCGACCGTTTGTACCGTCCATTGTAGCACGTGTGTAGCCCAGGTCATAAGGGGCATGATGATTTGACGTCATCCCCACCTTCCTCCGTATTTGTACGGCAGTCTCCTTAGAGTGCCCAACTGAATGATGGCAACTAAGGACAAGGGTTGCGCTCGTTGCGGGACTTAACCCAACATCTCACGACACGAGCTGACGACAACCATGCACCACCTGTCACCGCTGTCCCCGAAGGGAAGGCTATGTCTCCATAGCGGTCAGCGGGATGTCAAGACCTGGTAAGGTTCTTCGCGTTGCTTCGAATTAAACCACATGCTCCACCGCTTGTGCGGGCCCCCGTCAATTCCTTTGAGTTTCAGTCTTGCGACCGTACTCCCCAGGCGGAGTGCTTAATGCGTTAGCTGCAGCACTAAGGGGTGGAAACCCCCTAACACTTAGCACTCATCGTTTACGGCGTGGACTACCAGGGTATCTAATCCTGTTTGCTCCCCACGCTTTCGCGCCTCAGCGTCAGTTACAGGCCAGGAAGCCGCCTTCGCCACTGGTGTTCCTCCATATCTCTACGCATTTCACCGCTACACATGGAATTCCGCTTCCCTCTCCTGCACTCAAGTCTCCCAGTTTCCAATGACCCTCCCCGGTTAAGCCGGGGGCTTTCACATCAGACTTAAGAGACCGCCTGCGCGCGCTTTACGCCCAATAATTCCGGACAACGCTTGCCACCTACGTATTACCGCGGCTGCTGGCACGTAGTTAGCCGTGGCTTTCTAGTAAGGTACCGTCAAGGTGCAGCCAGTTACTACTGCACTTGTTCTTCCCTTACAACAGAGCTTTACGATCCGAAGACCTTCTTCGCTCACGCGGCGTTGCTCCATCAGGCTTTCGCCCATTGTGGAAGATTCCCTACTGCTGCCTCCCGTAGGAGTCTGGGCCGTGTCTCAGTCCCAGTGTGGCCGATCACCCTCTCAGGTCGGCTACGCATCGTCGCCTTGGTAGGCCGTTACCCCACCAACAAGCTAATGCGCCGCGGGCCCATCCTATAGTGATAGCAGAACCATCTTTCAACATCAAAGCATGCACTTTGATGTGTTATCCGGTATTAGCACGCGTTTCCGCGAGTTATCCCAGTCTATAGGGCAGGTTACCCACGTGTTACTCACCCGTCCGCCGCTAACCTCATGAAAGCTAGGCTTTCAATTGGTTCGCTCGACTTGCATGTATTAGGCACGCCGCCAGCGTTCGTCCTGAGCCAGGATCAAACTCTCCATAAAAGAAAATTTGATTTGCTCAAAAATTTAATGTCCGAATCTAGTTTGTCAACGAGGGTTAACAACTAGACAATTTATTGCATTAACGTTTTGTTGTTCAGTTTTCAAGGTTCATTTTTGTTTCATTATTTATCGGTCGAAACAACTTTTTCATTTTAACATCTTGTTTTGTTATTGTCAAGATGTTTTTTGTTATTTTTTGTTTTTTATTACAAAACTTATCTCGTCCGCTAAGGACATGATATATATTAAAACACATTTCATTAGGAGTCAATAGTTTTTTTGAAAAAAATTTTTAGCATTTTCAAATCTAGTACAAACAACAAAATTCCTGCAATTACTATAATTCCACCAACAATTTGTGTAACTATCAATTTTTCTCCAAAAATAAACAATGCTAAAATTGATGCACCAACTGGTTCAAATAATATTGCAATTGAAATAACTGTAGTGCTTATCCATTTAATAGCCCAGTTAAAAAGTGAATGGCCAAGTAAATTCGGAAGGATTGCAAGCAACAAAAACCATATCCATGTCATCATTGGATAAGGACCAAATGACTCTTCTCTTATTATGACATAACATAATAAACAAACTGTACTAATAGAATATACGACCATCGTATATGTAATTAAGGATAATCTCTTTCTTACATCTTGTCCAAATAAAAAATATGCTGTTACTAAGCCACAAGCAATAAGCGCTAGTATATCTCCAAATAAAGCATTGCCACTTACTTTAAAATCTCCCCAACTAATTAAAACACTACCGGATATAGCAATAATTCCAGACAATATTGTTTGCATTGTAATGCGTTCTTTAAAAAATAAATATGTTCCTACAAAAGCAAATAAGGGCTGCATTGTAACAAGAACCGTAGAACTTGCAACCGAAGTGTAGTTTAGTGATTCAAACCAAAGTATAAAATGAAATGCCAAAAAGATTCCGGCAATTGTAGAGAACAACCAATCTCTTTTATTTAACATTTTTAATTCGTGTACATGTTTTTTTAAAAATATCGGTGACAAGATTAACACCGTAAATAGCATACGGTAAAAAGCGATAACACCCGATTCAGCATCTGCTAGTTTTACCAAAATAGCAGAAAAAGAAATCGAAATGACACCAATAATGATTGCTATAGATGGATGAATCGGTGGTTTTTCCATTTTATTTACCCCTAACTTTACTTTATTCAATATCCATTTTTACATGATTAATGTTTTTGCACAATAAAAAAAGGGGGAAATGTCTTGGGGTACTTTCACATTTTTCATGAAACGATTCGCAGCGTCGTTTTATTTAAATTGGCCTTTGCTGCAATGTTAAGTTTAATTATCGGAATCGAAAGAGAATTAAAGAAAAAACCTGTGGGATTAAAAACTAGCTTAGTAATTTCTACATTTAGTTGTTTATTAACCATTATTTCGATTGATACTGCATATAGTACCCCTCCTAGAGGTGATATCAACATCACAATGGATCCACTAAGACTTGCAGCCCAAATTGTGAGCGGAGTCGGCTTCTTAGGTGCAGGTGTCATTTTAAGAAAAGGAAACGATAGTATTACAGGTTTAACCACAGCTGCTATCGTTTGGGGAGCGGCTGGAATTGGAATTGCTGTCGGTGCCGAGTTTTATATAGAAGCATTATTAACAGTTATCATTGTCGTTTTCGGTATTGAAATCGTAGCACCTTTTTTAACAAAAATTGGGCCAAAACGAATAAGGATGCGAGAACTTTCTCTTAAAGCAAAGATTGCACATAAAGAAAATATAGAGGAATTGCTAAAGTTCATGAAAAAAAACGGGATGGTTATCGATAATATTCGCATTACTGGCGAAAATCTGACTTATGAAGTTGATATTCGTTTTTCCACATTATTAAAAAATAACACTTATACAGTTTTTAACACCTTTCATGCACTTCCTTATATTCAAAAAATTGAAATTGAAATTTTATCTTAATTTGGAGGAAATCGATGTTAGAAATAATAAAATTACTAAAAGACGGAAATAAACCATCATTATCTGCAGCAATTGTGAATTTAACTTTAGGTATTATTAAAGGAGCAGCTTATTTTTTTACAGGGAATGTAGCCATGTTTGCCGAAATGATGCACTCATTAGGAGATGCAGCCAATCAATTTTTCGTCTATATTGGTTCTGCTTTATCAAAAAAGGCGCCTACAAAACGGTTTCCAAATGGATTTGGGCGGGTAGTGAATCTTGTTTGTTTAGGAGCAGTCATCATCGTTGCAATACTTTCTTACGAAACAGTAAAAGAAGGTCTCCATCATTTTTTACATCCTAAAGAACAATCAGATGGAATCCTATTCGCCCTTGGTGTTTTGTTATTAGGAACGATACTGGAAGCCATTGTTCTACAAAAAGCTGCAAAAGAAACTTTACATGAAGTAGGAATCGAAACTTCCGGTATAGGAGCAATTCCAAAATCAATTATTTATTTAAACCGAGCTAAACCAGCGACAAAATTAGTATGGATGGAAGATGCAGTTGCTACCGCGGGAAATGTACTAGCATTTTTAGCTATCATTATCGCTTATTTTACGAACTTTTACGCATTAGAAGGTTTAGTATCCATGATTATAGGTGTAATGATGTTTTATGTAGTGGGTCGAGTATTCCTTGACAACGCTCGTGGTGCAATCGGCGAAACAGATGAAGAAATGTTAATACACATTGGTAATTTAGTAATGGAAGATCCCCATGTAAAAGATATTGAACGGTTAGAAGTTGTAAAGGAAGGAGAGTTTCTCCATGTTGAAATCGTTGTAGAAACCAATCCTCATCAATCTCTTGATTATTTGGATAGTGTTCGAGATCACTTAGTTGAATTAATTTTGGCTCAAAAAGGCGTTACAAAAGTAACTCTTGCTTTTGACAAAGACGACGGAATAACAGAGTGGAAATATCATAAAAAGAATAATGGATAACTTAATTGTGAAATCGCTAAAATGATTTATCATGTTAATACAATGATATATTACACTGTTAAAGATAATAGGCTGTCTAATACTAGACAGCCTCCCCATTTATAAAGACATCCTCAAAATTTCTCTTACATCGTTCTTCTCAAGAACTTTAAAACGTCCAATTGGACCATTCGCCATTGCTTTTTCAACTAATAATTCCAACTTTGAATCATCAATAGAATAATCTTTAAGTGAACTTGGAGCTCCTAGAGATGTCCAAAACTCTCTTAAACGTTCAATTCCTTCAAATGCAACATCTTCTACAGTCTTATGAGACGGATTTACTCCAAACACTTTCGTAGCCAGCCGAGCAAAACGATGCGGATTTACATGAACAACATGTTTCATCCAGTTTGGAAATAGAATCGCAAGCCCCCCACCATGTGGAATATCATATACTGCTGATATGGCATGCTCGATTTCATGAGTTGCCCAATCACCCTCTGATCCCATTGATAACATTCCATTTAAAGCAATCGTTCCAGATAATAAAATTGTTTCCCGCAATTCATAGTTTTCCAGATTATCTACTAATTTTGGTGCTGTTTCGATAACTGTTCTCAGTAACCCTTCACACAATTCATCCATTACCAATGTATTTTCCGCATCATGGAAATATTGTTCAAATACATGGGACATCATATCGACAATACCGTATACCGTTTGATCCTTTGGTACTGTTATTGTGTATGTCGGATCAAGAATAGAAAACTTTGGAAACACCCTTCCGCTTGCCCAACCATATTTTTCTTTCGTTTTTTCGTTGGAAATAACAGAATTCGCATTCATTTCTGATCCAGTTGCAGCTAACGTTAAAACTGTTCCTAGAGGCAATGCATCTTTTACCTTCACTTTTTCCGTTACAATATCCCATGGATCTTCTTCCGTTTTTGCTCCAGCAACTATTAATTTAGAACAATCGATAACCGAACCGCCGCCAACCGCAAGTACAAAATCAATAGATTCTTTCTTACAAATATCAATTCCTTTTCTAGCCGTTTCAACTCTTGGATTTGGTTCTACACCACTTAATTCGAAAACATTCAAATCAAGATCTTTCAATATAGAAGTCACTTCATCATATAGCCCGTTTCTCTTAATGCTGCCTCCTCCAAAAACAAGCAGAATATTTCTCCCGTATTTCGGCAGCTCCTTTTTTAATTTACGTATTTCACCCTTCCCAAAATATAATCGAACAGGATTAGTAAAAACAAAATTATTCACTCAAACACTCTCCTTTATGAGCAAATTTACAATTCACACTATAAGTTAAAAATACGAATAAACAAATAACACCATTTTTCAATGCAGAAAAATGGTGTTATTCTTCTTCAAGAAGCAAACTCTAAATCAAGATTCAGTTGTATATTACACCCATCCGCGGAAGCGGGAAGCTTCAGCTGTACGGCGAACACCAACCATATACGCAGCAAGGCGCATATCGATATTTCGACTTTGCGCAGTTTGGTAAACATTTTCAAATGCATTGACCATTCTCTCGCGCAATTTTTCTTTCACTTCTTCAGCAGACCAATAGTAGCCTTGATTATTTTGAACCCATTCAAAATAAGAAACAGTTACCCCACCAGCAGAAGCAAGTACATCAGGTACTAATAAAATTCCACGTTCAGTAAGGATTTTTGTTGCTTCAGCAGTTGTTGGACCGTTCGCAGCTTCGACAACAATTTTAGCTTTAATATTAGGTGCGTTTTCAGCTGTAATTTGGTTTGAAATTGCTGCTGGAACTAAAATATCGCAGTCTAATTCTAACAATTCTTTATTTGTAATTGTATCTTCAAACAATGTTGTTACTGTTCCAAAACTATCTCGACGATCTAGTAAGTAATCGATATCTAAACCGTCTGGATCATATAAAGCACCATAAGCATCGGAAATACCAATCACTTTTGCACCTAAATCGCTCATAAATTTCGCCAAGAATCCACCAGCATTTCCAAAACCTTGAATAACTACTCGTGCACCTTTAATATCAATACCGCGTTTTTTCGCTGCTTCCTGGATAACAATTGTCACGCCTTCTGCAGTTGCACGGTCACGTCCTTGCGAACCGCCTAAAACAATTGGTTTTCCTGTAATAAATCCAGGTGAATTGAACTCGTCAATTCGACTATACTCATCCATCATCCATGCCATAATTTGGGCATTCGTAAATACGTCTGGAGCAGGAATGTCTTTTGTAGGTCCTACGATTTGGCTCACAGCACGAACATACCCACGGCTTAATCGCTCCAATTCTCCCATTGACATTTGACGAGGGTCACAAACAATACCACCCTTACCTCCGCCATATGGTAAATCAACAATACCGCATTTTAAAGTCATCCACATAGAAAGCGCTTTCACTTCATCCTCGGTCACATCTGGATGGAAGCGGATTCCTCCTTTAGTTGGACCAACCGCATCTGAGTGTTGAGCACGATAACCAGTAAATACTTTCGTTGTACCGTCATCCATTTTTACGGGGATGCGCACTTTTAACACACGAAGCGGTTCTTTTAATAATTCATACATCGCTTCATCATATCCAAGCCTATTTAATGCTTCTTTAATCACATCTTGTGTTGAAGTAAGAAGATTTACATTTTCAGACATATATTCTCGCCTCTTTTAACTCAATGATTTAATATTTTGTAGAAAGTTCCTCAACATCATATTAACATACTTTGTAAATAAATCGAGTTGATTGTATTGGTAATTTCCATTTTAATGATGTCCTACCATATGTACAACCATTTTTTCTCCCAATTTATATTATTAGCTCAACAAATTATTTATCATTCATTTTGAATCGAGTAGGAGGGAGCGATTAACTCCCGTCCTCTCACACCACCGTACGTACGGTTCCGTATACGGCGGTTCAATTAAGATGATTGACGCAAGTCTTTATAACTTCCGTGAATAGCTGTTCTCTTTATGCCAGTGGTCACTCCACCCTCCAAGAGGTCTCCCACGGGATTCACCGCTTCCTTCCTCAAGTGAGGTACTACGTTTTCTGTGTTCATCATGACTCACTGAATGCCAAGGGCTATTCTCTCTTAATTGTTCGGTCCTTCTTAGTAGTTCTAAACCAACTAATACTATGACCTCTGCTGACTTCTGACGGTTCAGCTACTTATCACTAAGTAGGTTATGAAGCGTACTTCACATATCCGCCAGACCTCCCCGGGTAAGAATGTAATCTTTCCTTCCATCTATCTGCTTCATTTACTCTGTACCACCTTTGGCAGAAAGGACTTTGTTTTGTTTAGCAAACTCATCCAATGATACCTAGCCTTATATGAAGTTCGTGTTCCTCAGACCGGAAGTTTGCCGCTCGCTTCCTTCAGATTCCGCGTCACCACGGACACCCTTGCGTTAAGCTAACTGTTACTTCTGCCTTCACAGTTCGGGACTTACACCCTATAGATTACACCCATGCCAGGCGCACTAAAAAAGCAGACGTATAAAAACGTCTGCTTTTTAAATTATAACGTTTCAGAAATAGTTTTTGCTTGCATATGAAGAATCAAGTAGTCAGGTCCACCTGCTTTTGAATCTGTACCAGACATGTTGAATCCACCAAATGGTTGATATCCAACAATTGCAGCAGTACATCCGCGGTTGAAGTATAAGTTACCTACATGGAAATCTTCTGCAGCTTTTTGTAAATGGAAGCGATTATTTGAAATGACAGCACCTGTTAAACCATACACTGTATTATTCGCAATTTCAAGTGCTTCATCAAAATCTTTTGCTTTTGTTATTGCAAGAACTGGACCAAAGATTTCTTCTTGCATAATTCGAGCATTAGGATCTACATCTGCAAATACTGTTGGATGGATGAAGTAACCTTTTGAATCATCATATTGTCCACCAGCAACTAAGCGGCCTTCTTTCTTCCCAATCTCGATATATTCAGCAATTTTCTTAAATGCACCTTCATCAATTACTGGGTTTACATATGTTTCCTCATTTGCAGGATCTCCTACAACAAGTTCATTTGTTAATTCAGCAACTCGTTCTACAACTTTATTGTAAGCTTCATCTCCTACAATGATTGCACGTGAACATGCTGAACATTTTTGACCACTGAATCCGAAAGCACTAGTTACAATAGATTGAGCTGCTAATTCTAAATCAGCATTTTCAGCATCGTCTACGATAATCGCATCTTTACCACCCATTTCAGCGATTACTCGTTTAAGCCAAATTTGTCCTTCATTAACAACGGCAGCACGCTCATTGATGCGAATACCAACATCACGAGAACCAGTGAAGCTGATAAAGCGTGTACGTGGATGATCTACTAAATAATCTCCTACTTCTGAACCTGGTCCTGGAATGTAGTTAACAACTCCTGGTGGCATTCCTGCTTCTTCTAAGATTTCCATGAATTTATAAGCAATAACTGGTGTTGTAGAAGCTGGTTTTAAAAGTACAGTATTACCTGTAACAGCAGCTGCTACAGTTGTCCCAACCATGATAGCAAATGGGAAGTTCCATGGTGAAATAACAACACCAACACCTAACGGAATATAAACATATTTGTTGATTGTTCCAGGATTTTCTTCAAGCGGTTTTCCTTTTGCAATTTCTAACATTTGACGACCGTAGTATTCTAAGAAATCGATCCCTTCAGCAATATCTCCATCCGCTTGTACCCATGGTTTACCTGCTTCTTTTGTTAACCATGCCGCTAATTCAAATTTACGGCGACGAACAATCGCTGCAGCTTTAAATAAAACTTCTGCACGGATAACTGGATCTACTTTTTTCCATGTATTGAACGTTTTATCTGCAATTTGCATTGCCTTTTCTGCAATTTCTTTATTTGCTTTTGAAACTCGACCTACAACTTCCGTTTTATTTGCAGGGTTATAAGAAGTAATTTTATCTTCCGTTGTAATTCTTTCTCCACCAACAATTAATGGATAATCCTTGCCTAATTCACTTTCAACTTTTTTTAATGCTTCAAGATACTTTTGACGATTTTCTTCAATTGAAAAATCAGTTAGGGGTTCATGTTTGTAGGGAATCATTATTACTCCTCCTTAAAATAAATTACATAAATAGTATGCAAAAAATATTTGCACCTATAGAATATTTATATATATAATAATGCAAAATATTATTGCATTTTTCAATACATATTATATAACATAATCAAAAAAATTTTTTGAGGGTGTTGACGATGTCTCTAAATAGTAAACAACTTCTAAAACTGTATGAATTTGCTGTAGAACATGTTTCAGTTGGCATTCATGCTGTTGATACGGAAGGAAGAACGATCTTATATAATAAAAAAATGAAAGAAATAGAAGGTTTTGATGTGGAAGACATTACCGATCGTTCTATTTTAGAACTTTTTGCATTTCGCTCCCATGACAGTACGTTGTTGCGCGTATTAAAAACTGGAATCAAAGAGATCAACGTAAAACAAACATATTTTAATAAATATGGTCATGAAATTACCACGATTAATGATACGTACCCCATTTACGAAGGGGAAAAACTTATCGGTGCCATAGAATTTGCCCGTGATATCACTTCTTTGGAAAAACTTATTTATCAACCTTTACGTCGATATGGGGAACCATTAACATTTGATGTCATTACTGCGATCTCTGAACCGATGCAAATCGTTAAAGAAAACGCAAAAAAAGCAGCTCGTGCCCGTATTCCTGTATTATTAATTGGAGAATCTGGAACAGGAAAAGATTTAATAGCAGAAGGAATCCATCACGAGCTTCAGCCGAAAAACGATGAATTTGTTACTCTTTTCAGCAGAAGGCCAAATCAATTAGAAAGATTAAAAACGTATTTAAAACAAGATAAATCATATACATTTTTCTTTGAACGAATTGAATTTTATTCCCTCTCCACTCAAAAAGAACTACATAAACTGTTAACAAGCCTACCGCCAGAAAAGCATATGGTTATTGGCAGTGTCGGTGGAGACCCAATTGATTTAATTGGCAATCATCAATTGCTGAAAGACCTATATTATTATTTTGCTTCAATGAGCATTTCTATACCCGCTTTGCGCACTAGAAAAGAAGACATTAAACCTTTCGTAAATGATTACTTTTCAAGACATCGCGAACGTTTTAATTCGAATATTCAAGGTTTGTCAAATGATGTAATGGAATTGTTTCTTGAATATGATTGGCCTGGAAATTTAAAGGAATTGGAACTATTGTTAGATGAAATCGCTTCGATGATTACAAATGAAAAATACGTTACATACGAAATGTTGCCATTACATTTCCGGTTTAAGTTACAACAACAAAACGAAAAAATGAGAAAACCGGATTTTTTCCTTCTTCAACAAAATCGGGAATTATTGCCATTAAACGAGTATTTAAAAGAAGTGGAAAAATATTATTTACAACATGCATTAGAAATGAACGAAGGAAATATTACAAAAACTGCCCAAGCATTAGGTATGACACGACAAAATTTACAATACAGACTAAGAAAATTAAACATATAAAAAATCCCAAAAGCATACTCGCTTTTGGGATTTTTTTAATGCCCTCTCTCAATCCAATCTTGAAGTTTTTCCTTTAGCGTCTGAAAACCGTTTGCATCCTGTTCATTTACACGTTCTTGTAATGTTTTTTTCGGATTCTTATCCATTTTCTTTTGTGGTGGTGGGTCTTGAAGAGCACGGGTAGATAAACTAATTTTTTCGTTACGTTCATCAATATCAAGTATTTTTACTTGTATTATGTCACCAACTTTAAAAAAATCTTCTACATTTCGAACGTAACCATAAGTAATTTCAGAAATATGAACAAGACCTTGTGTTGATTCATCTAATGCCACAAAAGCTCCATATGGTTGAATCCCGGTTACCTTCCCTGTTACAACTTCACCTACTTCATATTTTTTTTTCATAATTTTTTCCTACTTTCTTTCACTACGTAAATGTCATGTTAAATTATAACATAACGAGTAACGGCGAAACAAAAAATCACCTTTTTTTGAAAAAAGCTTCCAATTTTTTTTGATGAATTTATAAAAGTTTATCATAACATTAATTTTGAAAGTAAAATAAAAAGTGTCGACTTTTTTTAAAGGAGCGACACTTTTTATCACTTTTTATATAATACATTTAGCTTCAAATTTAATCGCAATTAATTGATAAGCCATTTCCACACAATTTTCGAAAGGAATCCAAATTTCAAAGGAGTGTTCGTATACTCTCTGAATTACTTTTGCTAATTCTGTGGGATCATCTATCGCTTGCAACGCTGCAACTACATCGCTGGCTTCAATTTCATAAGCACCTTCTCCCATTTGAAAGGGATCCCATTTCATTAAAGCTTGCTTCGCTTTTTTATTCATTAATACGTCTTCCACGAATTTCACCTAACACAAATTATTCTTTATTTTCCTTCTTATGATATCATATTATCATTAGATTTAAAGATAAAAAATAAATAGAAAAGAGTGATAATTGTGACAATCCAGTTCGATGAAATATATGAAAGAAGAAACACCAATAGTTTTAAATGGGACAAATTTAAAGAACGCTTCCGTGCAAAATACCGTGTCGAAGATGACTCTGATATTTTGCCAATGTGGGTTGCTGATATGGATTTTGCTGTTCCCCAAATTGTTATTGACGCAATAAAAGAACGATTAAATCATCCGATTTTCGGCTACTCCTACATCAGCGACGAATGCAAAGAGGCCATCCAACAATGGTACAAACGTCGCCACAATTGGCATATAAATAAAGATGCCCTGATCTTCCATAGCGGTGTTGTTCCTGCTATAGCTACGATTATTGAAACCTTCACAGAACCAGGAGACAAAATATGTATTTCAACACCGGTATATGCACCATTCTTCAGCATACCAAAAGCCCTTAATCGCCAAATAATCGAATGCGATTTAGTAGAAAGTAAAGAGCATATTTATGAATATGATTTTGAACAGTTGGAGGAAGCATTTAAAAAAGGTGTAAAAGCTTATATTTTATGTAGCCCACATAATCCAGCTGGAGTTGTTTGGTCAAAAGACACGCTGAAAAAACTCATCCAATTATGTATAAAATATGATGTTTTACTTATATCAGATGAAATTCATTCAGATATTGTCTTTGAAGGTCATAAACATATCCCGACTATGACTGTAGAAGGTGCCGAACAAGCAAAAATTGTCGCATGTATTGCCCCTACGAAAACATTTAATCTAGCTGGACTTCATGCAGCGATTATCGTAGCAGAAAATAAACAATTACGAAATGCATTAATTCAAAATAAAATGGCTCATGGTCTAGACGATTGGAACGTACTTGCAGCTAGCGGTGTACAAGCGGTATATGAAAAAGGTGACGAATGGCTCGATCGCATGATTCAATACGTCTCCAAAAACATTGACTATTTAGAGCAAGAATTAAATAAGTTGGATGGCATTCGAATCATTCGTCCTCATGCCACCTATCTCGTTTGGATTGATTATCGTGGAACTGGTCTTTCTGAAAACGAAATGATGGATCGTCTGATAAATAAAGGAAAAATCGCATTAGAACCAGGTACAAAATATAGTGAAGCTGGCCGAGGATTCCTTCGTATCAATTTAGCATGTCCATTTGAAACAGTAAAAGACGGTGTTGAACGATTCAAAAAAGCTTTATTATAAAAACATTTATTAAAGACTCTCAACCTATTAAAGGTTAGAGTCTTTTTATTTGTTACCTTTTTTCAATCTTCTATTTATTATATAATAAGAAAAAATAAATTCTTAATTATTTGAAAATGGGGTTGTTACAATCAATAAAGTGATGAAAAGATTTCCTCTTCGATTAACAATGTTTATTTTTTCCTTTGTTATCGTGTTATTTTCTATCTTAACCAGTGGAATTATTATGATTCATAATATTTCTGGCGCCTTTGAAAAAGAATTTGGATCTAGAGCAATCGCTATCGCCCGTACAGTTGCCCAACTAGAAGATGTACAAAAAACCGTTGGAAAAGAGGAAGGTTTTGAAGTTATTCAACCGATTGCAGAACGAATTCGATTGGCAACGGACGTCGATTATATTGTGATCTTCGATATGAAAGGTGTACGATATTCTCATCCGTCCGAAAGTAAAATTGGAACCATCAATGAAGAAATAAAAAACAATGAAGCTTTGTCACAACACGAATACATTTCAAAAGCAATCGGAGTTCAAGGATTCTCGATTCGTGCGTTTGTACCTATTATGAATCCAGATGCTACAAAACAAGTAGGTGTCATCACGGTCGGAATCATTACGCCAAAATGGTACCAATTAGTAGGAGAATATCAATTAGATATTTTTATCGCATTATTTTGGGGGTTACTGATTGGGTTGATAGGATCGATCTTGATTGCCAATCTAATTAAACGGCAAACGTTAAACTTAGAACCATATGAAATTGCTCGTATCGTGGAAGAACGTTCAGCAATTATGCAAGCAATGGATGTTGGAATTCTCGCCACAGATGGCCGAGGGAAAATTACATATATGAATCATTTAGCTAGAAAATATACTCATTTTTTTGCGAAGGAAGGAACATTAAAAGAGGTATTTAAAAATACTTGGTTAGCCGAAGAACGCCTTGAAAAACAAGAAAGTTATAAACCGCTATCTTTGTTAAATCAAATGTACTTAGTCCGAATTTTTCCACTAAAAATACATGATAAAAATGCTGGTTCCCTCATCGTCATTACTGACCATAAAGAAGCACACACCTTAGCTGAAGAATTAACTGGTGTAAAAACTTTAGTGGATACACTTAGGGCTCAGCACCATGAATTTTTAAACCGATTACATAGTATTGCGGGGCTTATTCAACTCAATCGAAATGAGGAAGCCATCAGTCTAATCTTAGATGAAATTACTGATGAAGAAAGTGTTTTTCAAAAAATTAAAGATAAAATACACGATTATTCCATTCAAGGACTATTAATTGGAAAATTCTCAAGAGCGAAAGAATTAGGTGTTGAGTTAACATTAAGCGACGATTCCTATTTGCTTGATTATGTCACAGGTTTTTCTAGTGGCGACTTAATCACTATTATTGGGAATTTGCTAGATAATGCAATGGAAGCATGTCTTTCTAAAGAAGAAAGATATGTAGATATTCTCATTCAAGGGGATCAAGATTATTTATATATTGAAGTACAAGATAATGGCGTTGGAATTCAAGAACCAGTGGAACAAATTTTTAATTATGGTTATACAACGAAAAATAAACAAGGCCATGGGATTGGATTAGCATTAGTGAAGCAAATTATCGAGTCCAATCATGGAACAATTCAAATTTTTTCAGAGGTTGGTGTTGGCACAACAATAATCGTACAAGTTGGGAGGAATGTACTGTGACCAATATAAATGTCTTAATTGTGGAAGACGATCCAATGGTATTGGAAGTAAATAAGAGTTTTTTAAAGAAAATTAATGGATTTAACTTAGTTGGGGAAGCCCAATCAGGTGAACAAGCCTATCGAGAAATTAAGAACAAAACGCCTGATTTAATCCTTTTAGATATGTATTTACCAGATATTTCTGGGTTAGAGTTGTTTTACAAAATTCGTCAAGAACGCCTCCCAGTTGATATTATTATGATTACTGCAGCTAGAGATGCAAAAACAGTTCAAGAATTGACACGCTTAGGAGCTTTCGACTATTTAGTGAAACCTTTCCGCTTAGAAAGATTCCAACAAGCGTTAGAAGATTATGCCCGCTCAAGAAAAAAATTAACAACGAAAACCGAACTTAAGCAAGATGACATCGATGATTATTATGGCATGTATTATGAGTCTCAAAAAGAATTACCAAAAGGACTCAATGAAATTACAATGAAACAAATCACCGACAAATTAAAAGAAATCAACGGTCCCGTCACAGCTGAACAACTAGCACAAAATACAGGCATGGCGAGAGTCACTGTAAGAAAATATTTAGACTATCTTGCGAGTATTAGTGAAGTCAAAATCGATTTAAAATACGGTACAGTGGGTCGTCCAACAAAATATTATTCCATTTAATAAGAGCTATCAAGGCTCTTATTTTTTTGCCTTCATCTATGTAATACAACAGTTATTATTTCAAAATAACTGTTGTATACCAAAAAGAACAAAACGTCCATTAATACCATAATATTGAGAATTTTCGTTTTTCATATAACATGAAACTATCTACATCAAACAGCAAGTTCAAGGGGAAAACGATGAGAGATTCAATAAAAGTAATTCTATTTTGTTTTCTATTAGTCATACCATTTTTAACTCTTGCGTGCTCTCAAATAAAAGATTATCCCACTGATTTAGAACAGTTAAGTGAAGATGAGCGACTTGTCATCCGATTTTCCCATGTCGTAGGTGAAGATACACCAAAAGGGATGGCAGCTAGAAAATTTGCTGAACTCATTAAAGAACGATCAAACGGTCGAATTGAAATACAAGTGTTTTCAAACGGAACTCTTTATAAAGATGTGGAAGAATTGGATGCCCTTTTAAGAGGAGATATCCAATTAATTGCTCCTGCTATTTCGAAGTTGACAGATTTGGTTCCTGAACTTTCTGTATACGATCTTCCCTATGCTTTTAATTCATTAGAAGAAGTTCATGAATTTACAGAAAGTGAAGCCGGGAATCGATTAAAAGATTTATTAAAAATGCATAATCTTATCGCTCTTAGTTTGTGGGATAGCGGTTTTAAACAAATTAGCAACGACATTAGACCGATCGAGCATTATCAAGATTTAAAAGGAATACGGATGCGCATTATGCAGAGCGATATTTTAGCACAACAATATTACATTGTTGACGCCTTTCCTAGAAAAATTGACTTTAATACCGTCTTTCAATCGCTGAAAAAAGGTGATATAGAAGGACAAGAAAATACGTTAACAAATATCACAAGTAAAAACTTTTATTCATTGCAAAAATACTTAACTATTTCAAATCATGGATATTTAGGTTATTTTCTACTATTTAATTTAGATTTTTGGGAAAGTTTATCTGATGAAGATCGGGAACTTATTACCGAGACGCTTCATGAAGTTCAAGAATGGCAATGGCAGCTTGCAGAAGATTTAAATGACAGAAGACTGCAAGAAATTGAAGAATGCCAATGCATACAAATCTATTATTTATCTGAGGAAGAGAAAAAAGAATGGGAAGAACATTTTACGCCCGTATATCACTACTACACCCAACATTACGGGGATTACTACATTCAAAATCTTCCGAAATATAAATATGTCAAATAGGTAAAAAAGAGACTTTGCGCTCTTTTTACAATAAAAACATTACTACATTTAAGGGGGATAATTACATGAAGAAATGGCTATTAGCCACTATTTTAGGGGTGCTAGCTCTTGCCCTTGCTGCATGTGGCGGCAGTTCAAGCAGTGAACCAAAATCCAGTGAAGATTACACTGCTGACAAACCACTTATTATCAAATTCTCACACGTAACTGCAGTTGATAGTGTAAAAGGTAAATCTGCTAACTACTTTGCTGAATTAGTAGATGAAAAAACAGAAGGTCGTGTAAAAGTTGAAGTTTATCCATCTTCACAATTATACGGCGATGCGGATGAGCTTGATGCATTAGTATCAGGGAACGTACATATGATCGCTCCATCCGTTACAAAAATGGTGAAAATCGACCCACGTTGGCAATATGTTGATATGCCATATTTATTCAAAGATGAAGAACATGTTCAAAAATTCTTTGATTCAGAAGTAGCGCAAGAATTATTCAACTCTCAGCAATTAGCACAAAACGATATTAAAGGTATGGCATTCTGGCCAAACGGTTTCAAACATTTCTCTAACAACAAACATCCATTAGTAAAACCTGAAGACTTCAAAGGTTTGAAATTCCGTACACAAGCTGGACAAGTATTAGAAAAACAATTTGAATCATTAGGTGCAGGTTCTGCAACAATTTCATTCGGTGAAACTTACGCAGCTCTTCAACAAGGAACTGTTGATGGTGCAGAAAACCCATTCAACAACTTTGATACAATGAAATTCTATGAAGTTCAAAAATATTTATCTACAACTCAACATGGTCGCCTTGACTATGCAATTTTCGTAAACAAATCGTTCTGGGAATCAATGCCTGAAGATTTACGTGTATTAGTGGAAGAAGCGCTTAGTGAAGCTACTGAATACGCTCAAAAATTAGCAGCTGAAGAAAACCAAAAATCCTTCGAAAAAATCAAAAGCTTAGGCACTGTTGAAGTTTATGAAATGACTGATGAAGAGCGCCAAGCTTTACGAGAAGCTTTACAACCTGTTTATGATGAATTTACTGATGTCATCACACAAGAATTAATCGATGGCATTACAGCATTAGCTGAATAATTCATCCTTATAACACAGTCTTTTCCCTATTTTTTTCGAGTGTCGAATTTATTTCGACACTCCATCTTTTTTCATATATGTATTCCATTATAAGGGAGTTGATAACAAGTGAAGGCATTATCGAAGCTTTGGACTTGGTTAGAAGAAATATTAGCCAGCATCTTTTTTGGCGTCGGTGTATTATTGATCTTCTACGGAGTTGTTATGCGTTACTTTTTAAATCATCCTCAAGCATGGGTAGAAGAAGTCGCAAGGTATTCAATAATTTGGGGAACATTTTTAGGATTTGGTATGGCGCTAAAACATAATCAACATATTCAAGTAGATATTTTATATGATCGTTTAGGAAATAAGGGAAAGTATTTCATCAATATACTAGCGACAGTGCTATCGATTGTTTTCTGCCTAATCTATACATATTACGGATGGAATTTAGTCACTGCTCGCATTAGTTCCGGAATGGTATCTCTAGATGTAGGAATCCCTATGTGGATTGTTTACCTAATACTACCAATCTCAGGAGTGCTTTTCCTGCTTCGTTTCATTGAAAGGTTGGTAAACATTCTGCGTAGAAAGGATGAAGACTATGCTAACCCTCTTAATTAGTTTCTTTGTATTGATTTTTTTACGTGTTCCAATTGCTATTAGCTTGGCTCTAGCTACCATATTAATGTTATTCATGGCTGATTTTAATATGAACATGATGCCGCAACGCATGTTTACGGCACTTGATTCCTTTCCTATGATGGCCATTCCTGGATTCGTATTAGCAGGTGCCATTATGGCTCGTGGGGGAATTTCAAAATATTTAATTGAGGCATTACGTGCCTGGGTTGGACACTTACCTGGTGGATTATCGGTCGTAACACTACTTGCATGCGGGATTTTCGCAGCAATTTCTGGTTCCTCTCCAGCAACAGCAGCTGCAATTGGTTCTATCATGATTCCTGCATTAGTTGCTGCTGGATATGAGAAAAAATACGCTCTCGGATTAGTGGCTGCTGGAGGAACTCTTGGTATTTTAATTCCTCCGAGTGTACCTCTCATTATTTACGGTATTACATCGGAAGAATCGATTGGAAAACTATTCATGGCCGGGGTTATCCCTGGATTAGGGTTACTTGCTGTATTAATTGTAGCAGCGATTGTATATGCAAAAATGCAGGGATATCAAGGCGATGAAAAAGCAAGTTGGGAAGAACGCGGTCGAAAATCGTTGAAAGCCATTTGGGGTGCATTTTTGCCGGTATTAATTTTAGGTACGATTTACTCAGGGGTTGTAACTCCGACTGAATCTGCTATTATTGCTGTTGTTTATGGCCTCATCGTTTCAATTTTTATTTACCGCGAACTAAGTTGGAAAGATTTCCGTCAAATCTTAGTTGAATCCATCAACGTAACAGCCATGATTTTCTTAATTATCGGGGCTGCTTCATTATTCGGATTATATCTCACAAACGAACAAGTTCCGCAAAAAGTTGGAGCGTGGATTGCGGAAAGCGGCATGAACAAATGGATTTTCATGCTCATTGTTAACTTGCTCTTCTTTATTTTAGGTATGTTCTTAGAAGCTGTATCCATCATATTAATTACATTACCAATTCTATTACCTATTTTAAAACATTTTGGCATCGACTTATATCACTTCGCTATTATCATGGTTATCAACTTAGAACTTGG
This sequence comes from Ureibacillus sp. FSL K6-0165, assembly GCF_038004285.1. Taxonomy (NCBI): domain Bacteria; kingdom Bacillati; phylum Bacillota; class Bacilli; order Caryophanales; family Caryophanaceae; genus Ureibacillus; species Ureibacillus sp. FSL K6-0165. Next base: position 1,567,269 of record NZ_JBBOQS010000001.1, on the reverse strand, counting down.
AATGATTACACCACCAGTTGGATTAAACTTGTTCGTCGTTGCAGGTATAGCGAAGGAAAAACTTGGGATGGTTGTTCGAGGAGTTATTCCATTTATCGTATTAATGATTGCATACTTAGTTGTCGTCATTCTCTTCCCACAATTGTCACTTTGGTTACCATTTGGAATTGGAAAATAATTGACGTTATAACGGATCCTTCCTACTGTGTCCGTTATACTTCCATTAAGTAGGTGTTCACGTATGGAAACAAAGGGGTATCATATTAATGAAATTGGTTATTGGCGAGTTGTCGCGAGTCTCGGTTTAGCTTCAACTTTTATATTTGCAACTTTCTACGCCTTTCAACCACTCATTCCTGTATTTGAAAAAGAATTTGCAATATCCGTAACATATTCTAGTTTAACCATGTCGCTTGCAACCTTATCTTTGATTCTAGGGTTGATTGTTTTAGGTTTTTTATCGGATCGGAATGGAAGAGTATTATTTATTAAACTTTCTATTCTTTTATCTATCATTCCTTTTCTGGTTATGCTTTTTGTGGAAAAGTATTGGATGATTTCAATATTGCGATTAATTCAAGGCTTCACCCTTGCTGGAGTTCCGGCAGCATCTCTTGCGTATATCGGAGAGGAAATCGATTCGAAAGTAAGAAATTTAGCAACATCCATTTACATTTCTACCAATGCGCTTGGTGGAATGATTGGACGTTTTCTTGCAGGGTATCTTTCAGAAAACTACAGTTGGCAATTAGCAATTACGATTATTACCATTTTTGGGTTTGGTGTATTTCTTTTTGTTCTGATTGCATTACCAAGATCAAAACATTTCGTTCCCAGTTCTGTAAGTTTTTGGGAAGATATTAGAGGTTTTGGATTTCATTTAAAAAATCCAAATTTACTTGTTTTATTCGGATTAGGTATTGTATTACAAGTCACATTTACTGGAACGTGGACATACCTCCCTTTCCAATTGGCAGAACCGCCTTTTTCAATGTCGCTTGAATCCATTTCCTTTTTGTATTTTGCCTATGCCTTTGGAATATTAGGAGCTCCTATTGCGAGTTGGCTATCAAATAAATTTACTTTAGATAAAGTACGAACTACTGCAATCTGCTTATTATCATTCGGAGTATTATGCACATTGCACTCTTCACTCTTTATCGTATTGCTCGGTTTGTGTGTAATTTGTTTCGGTTTTTTCACCGCCCATTCGTTAACTGCAGCAAGTGTTGGCAAAACTGCAACCCATTTAAAAGGAAGTGCATCAAGTCTTTATTTAGTTTCCTATTATATTGGTGTTGCATCAGGAAGCACCTTGGTTGCCCCCATTTATAATTATTTAGGATGGAAAGGGTTCATACTGATTACTGTCACTACAACAATTTCTTATCTTATCTTTTTAAATTTTTCGTTAAAAAGATTCCACCAAAAACATAGTGTATAAGGTGAATAGTAAGTTGTTTAAAACAATCAAGGCTGTCTAAAAGCTTATGCTTATTAGACAGCCTTTTCATGTAGCTAATCCTACTCTTTTATTATTGTGTCTTTATTTTGTTTACGCTCACGCAACATTCGCTTTTCCAACTCTTTTGTCTTCATTTCTTGTATTTTTGATATTTTTTTTACAAGGAAAAAGACAGCAAAACAAAGTACAAATAGCAATATCAATTCAACTGCAGCTGGAATATATGCTTTTTTGTCTTCAGGAAAATATAAAAAATCGCCATATAATAATAGCAAGTGCACAATCATCACTTCTTTCTGTCGTCTTATTCAAGCACTGTAATTGATTCTATTTTAATATCTTCTAACGGCTTATCTCGGAAATCTGTTTCGACATTGGCAATTTTATCTACAACTTCCATACCCTCAACAACATGACCAAATACAGTATGCTTATAGTCTAACCAAGGTGTTCCTCCAATACGAGCATACTCCTCAATGATTTCTTTTGGAAAACCTGCTTGTTCCATTTGTCCAATCATATCACTTGGTACTTGCGGCATTTGTACAATAAAGAATTGAGAACCATTCGTATTTGGACCAGCATTCGCCATGGATAACGCTCCACGTAAATTAAACAGTTCAGGATGGAATTCATCTTCGAAAGGTTCTCCCCAAATGGATTCCCCTCCCATACCTGTACCAGTTGGATCTCCGCCTTGAATCATAAAATCAGCAATAACACGGTGGAAAATAATACCCTCATAATAACCTGACTTTGCATGACCTAAAAAGTTTTCAACCGCTTTAGGTGCATGTTCTGGGAACAACTTTATTTTCATTGACCCCATTGTCGTTTTCATTTCAACTAAGATTTCTCCAGGGTTTAATTCTTTCGTTAATTGTGGGTACATTTCTTCTTCTCCTTTATAAATAAAATCATAGTGATGACTACATTTTCTTATTTTCCTCGTTTCAGTTTACCATAAAACATGAATTTTTTCCGCTAATTAAGTTATTTCACTTCTATTTCTACTTATTTTAAGTTGTTATACTCCTCTTTCTTTCATTCATCTTTTTCGGAAATTTCTTTATAAACATGTTGTAATGATATGAAAAGTGAACTGTTCTAATGAAAAATATGGTATTCTTTCTTGTAGGCAATAGGAGGAATAAATGTGAGGCAATTGTTAGGGTATCTTATGATTCTTTGCCTCTTCCCTCTTCTTTTTGTTGTTGGAGACAAAATTTGGGAAGAAGCAGCCAAAGCACAAAATCATAAAGAACAAATTCAGGAACAAATCAAACTCCCAGAAATAAAAAAACAGCTTCCTGTTAAAATGTTAGATCGAAACGGAGATTTATTTAACGAAGATTACGTGGAATGGAGAAATCCTATTCCCATAGAAGAAATACCCGAAATCGTTAAACAAATTTTTATTTTAAGTGAAGATCGAGATTTTTATCAACATATCGGTTTTGACATAAGTGCTATAATGAGGGCTGTCATAACCAATGCGGAACAAAATTCTATTCAACAAGGGGGCAGTACAATTTCCCAGCAGCTTGTTCGAATGCTTTATTTATCGGAAGAGAAAACATATGAACGCAAACTAATGGAAGTGTTGTATGCTTACGAACTAGAAAAACTATATGATAAAGACACCATTTTTGAAATGTATTTAAATGAAATGTACTTCGGTCATCAAGTATATGGTATTAATTCAGCTGCAACCTATTATTTTCAAAAACCAATACAACATTTATCCGTTGCGGAAATCGCCTTTATTGCAGCTATACCAAATAACCCTTCTATTTATGATCCGTTAAAGCATTTTGACAATACGAAAGCACGTCAAGAACGTTTAATTGATCTTCTAGCAAAAGAAAATGTCATCTCCCTTGATGAAGCAAAACAATATAAAGAAGAACCCATTCGGTTGAACATAAAAGAAAAAACGCAAAACTTCCCTGCTTACAGCACGTATGTATTACATGAACTGAATCAATTAATTGCAGAAACTGAGGGATACAACGAAGCGCTGCAACAAGCTTCACCAGAGGAAAAATTGCTGCTTCAAAAAGAATTAGATAACAAAATCAATGAACTTCTTTATTCTGGCATCATCATACATACAGCATTAGATCCTGAAAAACAATCAAAAGATGATGTATCAATTAATTCTCTTTTAACCATTCAAAATTTGCAATCTAGCGCGGTTGTCATTGAAAATGAGACGCGGGAAATCGTGAGTATGTATGCTGGAAAAAACTACAATAAATTCGATTTTCATAGAGCTTATCAGGCTCCGAGACAGCCAGGTTCATCCTTTAAACCGTTAATTGTATATGCACCGCTATTTGAAAGAACAAATTATTCACCTTCCTCCATCGTGAATGGAGGAAAATATTGCATTGGGGCGTTTTGTCCACAAAACTACGGCGGAGCAATCTATGGCGATGTAACGATTTCAACTGCCTTTAAACATAGCTTGAATACGTCAGCTGTTCGTCTGCTTTCAAAAGTTGGTATAGAGACAGCCTTTCAATATTTACAACAATTCAATTTTAAATCGATTGTAGAACAAGATAAAAACTACGCAGCTGCATTAGGTGGACTAACATACGGTGTAACTACATTAGAATTGGCCGATGCATATACAAGCTTTATCGATGGAAGTTACGTTAAATCCCATGCAATTCGAAAAGTTACCGATCAACAAGGAAACATATTGTATCAGTGGCCATCGGAACGGAAACAAATATGGTCTAAACAAACTGTACAATACATGCGTTCATTATTAAACGAAGTAGTGCGAAGTGGAACAGGAAGAGGGATTCATGCAAATTCATCCTATATTGGGGTAAAAACAGGCACTACGAACGAATATCGAGATTTTTGGATCGCTGGATTATCCAATGAATATACCGCAGCCGTTTGGATTGGCTATGATCAACCAACATCTATGCTTCAATTAGAAGACGATCGAATTCATTTCAACATATTTAACCGTATTATTAACCAATAAAATGACTATTTGGATGATATTTTTCTATCATAGATTTTCGCTTCAGCTGGAAGCTTTCCGCGGGCATGGGCTTTCCTCTCTTATTCATGTCCATTCCCGCGGGAAAGCTTTACTTTAATATTGCTTTCATCGCAGATAAATTGCGACGAAGCGAACACGGCAGGAACTTTCCTTTCGCTTAAATCAGATTAGAATAAGAGTGTCTATCCCTTATTTAGCAAAAGGCAAGCTCGCCAAAATCCCGTTGTAAAGTTTCATACAAACAAAAATGACGACTGTTATAAAAAAAGACCAAAAGAGTATTTCAAAGGCGATTAATCCAATCATCCCAGATAAAGACATATATTGGCTCATTTTATAGATTGAATAGACGAAAAAACAAAATAGTGATAATGCAAAAATGATTATTAGTGCAGTAAAGGATTGGATAGCAAAGGCGCTAATAAGACTTCCGATAAAGAAAAGTACATATCCTCCGCGTGCTGCTTTAACAGCACCACCTTCTGAATCCTTTGAAAAAAACAACATCCCTATTTCGTGAATCGTTTCTCCAATCAATTTTAAAGCTGAAAACAGCATGAAAAAGCAAAGGAAGAATACAAACAATAATAGCATCCGAATTTCTACTTCTGTTAGAAATTCTCGCATGCCATTATAGATTCCAATAGATTGAAAAAGTTGAATAGACTTACTTACTGTAAAAATTCCAAAAGTTAGACTATACAGAATAATTGAAAATAATGGTAAATAACCATATAAGTATGGATTTTTCATTGTACTTTGCCTCGTTTATTGTATTTTCCTACCATATCATAACAAAAAATCTCAATCTATCAAGAAGGAGGGAGCGATTAACTCCCGTCCTCTCACACCACCGTACGTACGGTTCCGTATACGGCGGTTCAATTAAGATAATTGACGCAAGTTTTCATAACGAGCTTCAAGACTTTCCAACCCTTGGTTTCTCCAATAGGAGTTACCAAGGGTTCTGTGTAATATTGGACTATTTGAAATACGCCAATAACTCTTCCGAGTATTTCCCCATTCATACGCTTGCCATTGTGGTACGCCAAGCTGAATAAGGTTGCGTATCTTTGTTTTCGGTTTCTTCCAGTTCTTCCATAGACACATTCGAAGTCTTCTACGAATCCATTTATCTAATTCAAGGAATATAGATTTGGTGTCTGCTAACGCAAAATATCCACACCATCCCACTAGATATTGATTCAGTTTCTGAATGCGGTATTCCATCGGGTAGGGCATCTTGCGTGATGTGATTTCACGAACTTTATTCTTCATTCGTTTAAGGCTTTCTTTTGCGATACGAACCTTTGGCTCTTTATGATAGGTAAAGCTAAATCCTAGAAACTTACGTTTCCATGGACGGTCGACCGCTGATTTCTTTTCATTTACTTTCAGTCGTAGTTTTCCTTCAATGAATCGTTGAATGCTTGCCATTGTGCGAAGTCCTGCTCGTTTACTTTTCACGTAAATGTTACAGTCATCCGCATATCGAACGAATTTGTGTCCTCTTCTTTCCAATTCTTTATCTAGTTCATCTAGTACAATGTTAGATAGTAGCGGACTTAATGGTCCTCCTTGTGGAGTTCCTTCTAATGTGCTTGACACCACACCATTAATCATGACTCCCGATTGTAAATACTTACGAATCAATTTCAGTAATGGTTTATCTTGGATTCTCTTCGCGAGTGTACCCATTAATCTGTCATGGTTGACCTTATCAAAGAATTTCTCCAAGTCCATATCTACAACCCATCGATGTCCATCTCTTATATATTCTTTCGCTTTCCTCACCGCATCATGGGCACTTCGGTTTGGTCTAAATCCGTAGCTGTTTTCAGAGAATGTAGGGTCATACACTTTTGAAAGTACTTGGGCGATTGCTTGTTGAATCAAACGGTCTGTTACGGTAGGGATTCCTAGTAAACGAACACCGCCGTCAGGTTTCGGGATTTCGACTCTGCGGACTGGCATTGGTTCATAAGTTCCCTTGAGAATTGCCTCCTTAATAGATAGCCAGTTTTCGACTATGTGCTGTCGTAGGTTTTGTACGGGCATCATATCTACTCCGTGGCTTCCTTTATTCTGTTCTACACGTTTTAGTGCTTGAAGCATGTTCTCCCGTGACAGGATTTGATTCAAAAGCATCGTTATTCTCCTTCCGTGAATAGCTGTTCTCTTTATGCCAGTGGTCACTCCACCCTCCAAGAGGTCCCCCACGGGATTCACCGCTTCCTTCCTCAAGTGAGGTACTACGTTTTCTGTGTTCATCATGACTCACTGAATGCCAAGGGCTATTCTCTCTTAATTGTTCGGTCCTTCTTAGTAGTTCTAAACCAACTAATACTATGACCTCTGCTGACTTCTGACGGTTCAGCTACTTATCACTAAGTAGGTTATGAAGCGTACTTCACATATCCGCCAGACCTCCCCGGGTAAGTACATGCACTTTCACACCATCTATCCGCCTCATTTACTCGATATGACCTTCGACAGAAAGAGCTTTGTTTTGTTTTGCAAACTCACTCAATCATACCTAGCCTTATATGAGGTTCGTGTTCCTCGGACCGGTGTTTTGCCTCCAGCTTCCTTCAGATTCCGCGTCACCACGGACACCCTTGCTCTTGGCTAACCTCTACTTCTGTCTTCGGGGTTCGGGACTTACACCCTATAGTTCATGTACATGCCGGGCGCACAAACAAAAAGGAGTGCGATTAAACGCACCCCTTTTTTAATAACGGCGGAATGGCGGGTAAAACGGAGGGTAGTATGGATAGTAAGGATAATATGGATAGTTAGGTGGATAATAAAATTGCTGTGGATAAAAGACATTTCCTAATAATCCACCTAAAAATCCACCAATAAACGGATAGCCAAAGTTACTAAATCCATCACGATGATGGTATCCAGGACGTTGATAATGGCGATAACCAGTCATAGTAAACCTCCTTTTCTTTGATAACATATGTAAGAAAAAGAGGCGAAGCTATGTGAATTGCCTAATGTGAACATTTATCATATATGAAATGTAAAATCTTTGATAAATGTCGCAAGTGTTCTAACCATCACACCTGTTGCACCTTTTGGCCCCAACTCATGGGGTTTTGTAGTATCAGATGTCCCGGCAATATCTAAATGAATCCAAGGTGTATTTTCTACAAATTCTCCAACAAATCCACCTGCAAATATCATATGTCCATCGCTTCCAGGAGAGTTATTTAAATCTGCAATTTGTGAATCACGGATGCGTTTTTTATCCCTTTCAGTAAGCGGCATGCCCCAAACAAATTCTCCAGTTTTCACACTTGTTTCAATAAAAGCATCGAAAAACGCTTCGTTATTCGATAATGCGCCCGTTTTATCATATCCTAAAGCTGTGATGACCCCGCCTGTTAACGTAGCCACATCAATTAAATAATCGGCTCCTTGTTGTTTTGCATAAGTGACTGCATCGGCTAAAACGAGGCGGCCCTCTGCATCGGCATTTTTAATTTCCACCGTTTTTCCACTGTAAGTCGTGATGACATCATCAGGTTTAAAGGCATCTCCTGAAATCATGTTGTCAGTTGCTCCAATAACTGCGACAACATTCTTTTTTGGCTTCATTTCTCCAATAATTTTCATGGCTCCAAGTACCGATGCAGCTCCCCCCATATCTCCTTTCATGCCTACCATTCCAGTTTTCGATTTGATGGAGTAGCCTCCTGTATCATAAGTTACTCCTTTTCCAACTAATCCAATTACGTCTTTCCATTCTTCTGTTCCCTTATATTTTAATGTAATAACTCTCGGTTCATTCGTTGAGCCTCTATTTACCGCTAAAATGCCTCCCATTCCTAATTCTTCGAGTTGTTCCTTATTTAATATTTCTACTTCAAAGCCATAGTTGTTTGCCAAATTCACAGCATATTCCGCTAAATCAGTTGCTTTCAATATATTCGGTGGCAAATTCACCAACGTTCTTGCTTCATTCACTGCATCTGCATAAATCTTTCCGAGTTTGTAGCTTTCAACAATTTCATCAATATCTGCATTCGTAACGAATTGAACTTCATCCAAATAAACTTCCGGTTCATTAGAAGTTGTTTTATAATGGGGAACTTGATAAAAACCCATGCCACTCCCTTCAGCAAATAAAAACGCAATATCTTTTTCTTGAATAGGATCTGCTGTAAAAGATTCTAACCAAATCGTAAATCGATTCGCTTTCATCTCCCGAAGTTTTTTGCCCACTAATCCAAATGTGTCTCGCAATTCATTACGCGTTAATGTTTTCGTATCACCTAATCCTACAAATAATATTCGTTGTAAATGTTCATTAGCTCCCAAATAAGGAATCTTTGTTAATTTTTTGCGCTCCGTTTCGATATCTCCCGTACGAATCCATTTTTCAACATGTTCTCCGTAAAATGATACGAATTCTTTCCATCCTTTAATATGGTCGCAGTTTTTTTGAACTCCCACAATTAACAATTCAGTTGATATTTGTTCAAAGGATTTTCTCTCTTTTTGAATAATCATCTTTAACCTCCAAATAGAATTCATCGTATACGAGCTTCAATATATCTATCCACTATAAGTATAACCCAATTTTTATTAAGAAGTGGACTAGTATCATGAAGCCAAAATTGCTTTGAAGTTCCTTTTATTTGTCTCATATCCTAAACAATTTCGCTAACAAAAAAATTAAATAATTAAGAAATTTTTTACTTCAAAACGTTAATTGTTGTATATTAGTTATGCTATACTTATGGAAAGACGTGAAAGGAAGGGTTTTTACGGTTTGGCAATATTTCAAAACGCACCATTACTTCTAGCGATAATCTCAATTTTTTTTGCACAATTTATTAAAGTACCCATACATTTTTTGTTTACAAAAGAAATTAACTGGTCTCTTTTAACGTCTACAGGCGGCATGCCTAGTTCTCATTCAGCTGCAGTGACAAGTCTTGCTACTGCAATCGGATACGAGACCGGTTTTGACTCACCTGTATTTGCCATTGCTGCATTGTTTGCTGGAATCGTAATGTATGATGCTAGCGGCGTACGATATCAGGCAGGTCAACATGCAGCTATGTTAAACAAGATACGCCAAGAGTTAACCATATTCTTTAGGGATATGAAACATTGGACTGATAAACATGAACATGAAAAACACGAAGAATTAAAAACATTGTTAGGTCATAAGCCGAATGAAGTATTATCTGGTGCCATAACTGGTATTCTAATTTCCTTCATATTTTATTCTTTCATCATATAAAAAGGATATATCCAAAAGCGTCTTTCACTTTTGGATATATCCTTTTTTAAAACATTCGATAACCGTTCTTTCTTAATATAATCATAACAATACCCGCAACAATTGTACCTACAAATCCACCAGACAAAATGGCGATATCCACCACTTGAAGAGATAAAACTTTATCCCACAAAGCAGGCCATGCGACAGTAGGTTTGAATATATAATCTAAAAAACTCACTTCATCAATAATAAAAATAACGACAATCGGATATAAGATCGTCATTAACCATGTCATACGAAGAAGCATATTTAATAAGAAACCGATTCCAAAAAACATAACAAAAAATAGTACAATCGAGATCACTAATTGAACAATTGATACAGAACCACCCATGTATGTATAACCTCCATTTTCCTTTACCTAGTTTAACCTAATTAAGTTGTCCTTTCAAATGGAAAAACAAATCATTATTAAAATTAAAAGTCTAGCATTCCAACTATAGAATGCTAGACTTAAATTTATGTTATACCGCTTCTCCTACCGCTTTACCATTTACAAATCTTGGACTATTCCATAGATTAATCCATGATTTAATAGCCGTAATCACAACAACAACACCTAAAATCAACATTATGACGGATAATATGCCATTTAATACAGAATAACCAGATGCTGCTGGATTCCAGTACACGTTTTTGATCATCCAAATTCCTGCAACATTTACTGATATATATAAATATACTAATGGAATAATACAAGTTAAAACATAAATCCGTTTTGTTGCAATTTTTAATACAACCGTTGCACCAATAACTAATCCAATGGAAGCCATTAGCTGGTTAGATACACCGAATAACGCCCAAATTGGTCCAATTTCACCTGTGTACAGTAAATACCCCCACATGAAACACGCTAAAGCACTAGCAATGATTGTACCAGGCAACCAATCTGTCCGTTTTAACGGTTTGATGACATCTCCTAAGAAATCTTGAATTAAGTAGCGGGCTACACGAGTACCTGCGTCGATTGCAGTTAAGATGAACACCGCTTCAAACATGATGACAAATTGGTAGAAGTAACCGCTCATTTCTGTGAACCATGGCACTCCAGTAAAAATTTGTGTCATCCCTACTGCAAGGGATACGGCACCGCCCGTTCTTCCCTCTAAATCAATACCTATCGCTTGTGATAATTGAGGTAAGTTGACAACTTCCATTCCTAATGTGGTAAATACTGCTGGAGCTGCATTGATTGCGAAATAATCAGCAGGATGCAAAGAAGTAGCTGCAACAAGCGCCATTACCCCTACTAAACTTTCGACTAGCATAGCTCCAAATCCTACAACGCGAATATCTTCCCATTTATCTAACATCTTAGGCGTTGTTCCAGATCCAATGAATGCATGGAAACCAGAAATGGCACCACAAGCAATGGTAATTGAAACAAATGGCCATACAGGACCTGCAATGATTGGCCCTCCACCATGAATAAATTCTGTTACTGCTGGGAATTGAATAACAGGGTTAACGAAAAATACCCCAATAATTAAAGCTATAAATACCCCAATTTTCATAAAGCTTGATAAATAATCCCTTGGTGCAAGCAAAAACCATACCGGCAATGCCGCAGCAAAAAATGCATAAATCGGTAAGATCAACGCCAAAGTTTGGCGATCTAACGTCAACCAATCACCAAGCACTGTTCCTTGAATATACGGTCCAACAAAGACGCCGATCATTAATAAAATGAATCCAACCGTAGATGTTACAACTAAGTTACCAGTCTTTTTATAGGCAATCCCAACAAGCATAGCAATTGGGATTGTAATTCCTACTGCAAAAGTTCCCCACGGATTTCTTTCTAATGCACCAAGCACTACCATGGAAAGACCAGCCATTGTTATCGTAATGATGAATAACATAGCAAGACCTGTACAGAATCCTGCAACCGGCCCCAGCTCCTCTTTCATCACTTCAGAAAGGGATTTCCCTTTTTTGCGCATGGATGCAAATAATACAACGGCATCATGTACTGCTCCACCAATCACCGCACCAATTAACAACCATAGTAAACCTGGTAAATATCCAAATTGTGCAGCAAGTACAGGTCCAACAAGCGGCCCAGCTGCAGCGATTGCGGCGAAGTGATGTCCGAATGCTACCCATTTGTTCGTCGGCACATAGTCTTGCCCATCGTTTAATTCATGGGCAGGTGTTGGTGTTTTTTCATTGATTAACAAAACTTTTTTTGTAAAAAAATAACCATATAATCGGTATCCAATCACGAGTATACAGATGGCACCGATTACAATAGAAAGTCCATTCATAAAATTCCCCCATCCCTTAGTATTTATTTCTTGGAATAACTACTAACAGAATCGATTTCTATTTTAAAATAACCCCCTTGTCCAATCCCCCTTTAGAAATTGTTGAAAATGTAATAAACAATATGAAATTTCTTTTGTAATAGTATAAAAATTACAACTTTTACAAAAAAATATTTTTTTATCATTATTTTATATTTTTTCAAAAAAATCAATCTCTTTTTTTTTTTACTATACTATTATCCTATTCTTTGATTTATTCAATAAAGTTTCAAAGATTACTTGTTAAAAAACACACGATAGGATGTATATTGAAACCAATCTCCTGGATTAATCCCCTCATTTTTTGATAGCTGATGCTGAATTAAAGTATCACTTGCCATGTTTTGTAGCATGATGGAAGCTTCTCCGCCAGTTAATAATTCCTCGACAGAAAGCCATTTGGCGTCAATTAGTTCGCGTTCTTGAATACAAATCGGTTGCTCTTCATTAATTGGTTTACAAGCAAAAATGGCCATATTATCACTTACTTCTCCTCTTATAACCCCCGTTCTAAATCCAACCATGCCGGTTACGATACAATCAATCCCAGTCTCTTCTTTTACTTCCCGGAGTGCTGCTTCATCAGCAGTTTCACCTAGTTGCACAAATCCTGCTGGAATTGACCATACTCCTTTTAATCCACTATATCTCTTTTTTACAACGAGCCATTTTCCATCTGAATTGACAACAACAGCTCCTGCACCTAACCATACTTTTCCTCGTTCTTTTTTCATATATACTCACCCTTTGTTTAAACTTACCACTATTTTACAACGCTTATAGCTATTTGAATATATCTATAAAACTTTCAGCTATCTCCTTATTTGGTAGTAGCACCTAGTTCACTTAAAAAAATTCATAAAAATAGGCCGCCAGAAATTTCTCTTCTAGACAGCCCAATTAATATAAATCGTTTTAACATTCTTCCGGTGTGCCAGTAACTTTCGCTGTTCTGAAAGATGAACCGCAACCACAAGATGCAATGGCATTCGGATTGTCGATCGTAAATCCACCGCCCATTAACGACTGTTTATAATCAATTTTTGTCCCCATTAAAATAGGGGCATCTTGTTGTGATACTAAAATTTTAATTCCGTGCTGTTCATCGATATAATCATCTTCATTTACATTTTGATCAAAATTCATGCCATAAGTAAGACCACTACAACCACCACCATGAACAGCTAAACGTAAATAAGAACTTTCTTCCTCATTATGTTTTGCCATCTCTTTTACGCGAAATGCAGCTGCTTCTGTTAATTCAATAACTCTTTTTTCTGCACTCATCCGAATCACCTTCCTTAAACAATATAATAACAGTGCAATCATGAATATGACAATGAAACTGCTTTATACACATTATTGTTAAACTCATTTATTGAATCTGCCAGTATAATAGTCTTATAACCTACTGCTCAGGAGGTAGTATATTATGGAAAACCATACAGAAATCTCCCCTTTTTATGTAAAAAAAGTAGTTTGTATTTTTTGTGAAAAAAAATTTCCTACCCTAAAAGTTCGTTCCAAGTTCGTAAAAGTTGAAAATACTGAAACTGATTTTCGTCCCATTTATTCTGATTCGAATGTCAATCCTTTATACTACAATGTATTTGTTTGTCAACACTGCGGCTTTTCCTTCACCGAAGATTTTTCTAAATATTTTGCACCAGGTACACGGGAAAAAATTCAAGAGCAAATTACGAAAAAATGGGTTCCACACAGCTTTAGCGGTGAACGTACAATAGCCCAAGCAATACAATCATATAAACTCGCACTCGTTTGCGGTAATTTAAAAAATGAAAAATTCATTGCAAGAGCAGGTCTTGCTCTTCGAATTGGCTGGCTATATCGTACTCTTCAAAATAAAGAACAAGAAATACGTTTTTTAAAAATTGCCAGAGATTTATATATGGATTCTTACTCAACAGAAGACTATTTAAGCACTGGAATGAGCGGAATCCGTGTTATGTACTTGATTGCTGAACTTTCACGAAGAATCGGGGACATATCAAATGCAACGAGATTCTTCTCAAGAGTAATAGAAAATCAACGACATGGTGGAGAACCTAAAATAATAGAAATGGCTAAGGAACAATGGAAAATCATTCGCGAAGAGCGAAATCAAGGAAATGTAATTACTGAATAAAAAAACGGTGTACTCACTATTCATATTAAATAGAAGAGTACACCGTTTTCAATTAGTTTAGTCGTTTTTCAATTAGAAAACTTGCTCTACTTCAACAATACCAGGTACTTCTTCTAATAATGCGCGTTCGATGCCGGCTTTTAATGTAATTGTAGAGCTTGGGCATGAACCACATGCACCTAGTAAACGTAATTTTACAACGCCGTCTTCCACATCAATTAATTCGCAGTCTCCACCATCGCGTAGTAAGAACGGGCGTAATTTATCTAAAACTTCTTTTACTTGTTCAAATTGTTCAGTATTTGTCATATTCCTCGACTCCTTTCATTAAAATTATTATAATGTGAACAAGAGAAAAAATCCATTATTATCGTAACGAAAGGTGTAATAATATGAATAAAAATATGCCAATTATTGAAGTTTTTGGTGCCGACGTTCTTTGTGCAAGTTGCGTTAATGCACCTTCATCCAAAGACACTTACGAATGGTTAGAAGCAGCGATTAAACGGAAATATCCGAATCAACCATTTACAATTCGCTACATTGATATCAACGAACCGCTAACAGATAAACGGGATCAAGAATATGCTGAACGCATTCATAATGATGAATATTTTTATCCTCTAGTACTTATTAACAATGAAGTTGTCGGAGAAGGATATATCCAAATACAGCCGGTTTTTAAAGCTTTAGAAAAATTAGGTTTTGAGCCTAGCGAGTAATATTAACATACGTTTTCTTCACGTTAAAAATTCGCAAGTATTACAAGGAAAATACTTGCGAATTTTTCATTTAGTTATCGTTTTGACGTTTGTACATCCAAAGCAATCCTGACTTAAGTAAACGTGCAATTCTACCTGTTACCGTTGTATCCGCAATATAAACAAATCCTTGTTTCTTCCCTAAAGATCCCATAAATCCTTTTAATTTGATATCTGGCATTTTTTCTGGTAACGCTTCACCTTTCCAGCGATGTTTTAACACACGAACAATTCGTTCAGCTTGTTCTTCAGCAAGTTGTGCACTGGCTGGCAAATCAGATGAAGCACAGTCTCCTACAACGAAAACATGCTCATCATCAACGAGATGGAAATATTGGTTGACAAGTGGTCGACCTTTATTATCTTTTTCAGCATCCATTTCTCGAACAATTTTCACCGGACGCACACCAGCTGTCCAAACAATGGCATCTGCTTCAATTACTTCATCATGATTATAGATTTTTCCAGGTTCCACTTTTGTAATGTTAGATTCTGCAACGATTTCTACATTATTTTTTTCAAACCACTCTTTTACATACTTACTTAGTTTTTCAGGGAATGAACGTAAAATACGAGAAGATCGGTCAAACAATTTAATTTGTAAATCTGAGCGACTTTCTCTTAATTCACTAGCAATCTCAATACCACTCAATCCTGCTCCTACGATTGCAACGATAGAACCTGGAGGTAAGCCGCATAACATTTCAAACGTTTTGCGAGAGTTTGCTATCGTTTGAATGCTCAATGTATACTCCTCTGCTCCAGGTACACCATGATAATCATCTTCACAGCCTAGACCGATTACTAAATCATCATATGGGATAACCGTTCCATCTTGTAAATGAACCGTTTTTTCCTTACGATCAATTTTTGTAATTTCTCCGTACACCTTTTCTAATCTTGGATGTTCAGGAAAATCAACTCGTACTTTTTTGTCAGTTGTTGTCCCCGCTGCAAGTGCGTAAAACTCTGTTTTTAAACTATGGAACGGATTGCGATCAATTAATGTAATCATCGTATCTTCTGGAATTTGGTTAGGTAGCAATCGAAGCAAAATACGCATGTTGCCATAACCGCCGCCTAGTAATACAAGTTTTTTCATAGAAAACTCCCCTATTTTTTTATTGCTTGCAGTTCACTAAATTTACACAAACATTAGTATATTACATTGTGAGAGATTTCACAATAGTTTTTTGTGAAAGGATTCACATAAAGTTTATTTCATTGACGAATGTAAAATTTAAGAGTAGGATTTTTTTGAGTGAGGTGAACCTTTGTGAATCCGTTAGTAGAATTTTGTATTTCGAATTTAGCAATGGGCTCTCAAGAAACATATGATGTATTGGAAAATGATCCAAATATAGATGTTCTTGAATACGGTTGTTTAAGTTATTGTACAATGTGTTCAGAGAAGTTATATGCTCTCGTCAATGGAGACATGGTTGAAGCTGATACTCCTGAAGAATTGACGAAAAAGATTTATGAATATATTAAAGACAACCCTCTTTTTTAATCATGTCATCATTTCGTTTAGATACAGATTGAAAAATGGCCTGACCAAAAGTACAAACTTTTTGGTCAGGCTCAAATATTTACTATGAATATTTTTAAGCTGTCTCTACGGTAGTCAGGTGGCCACATCAAATGCCCCCTCTCGTCGCATTTTATATGTGATAAATGCAAGTTATAAAGGAGTACCGCAGAAGACAACTAGCTATAACGTATATCTATCATTTATTATGACAAATTTTTGTTACGCTTATAATTCAAATTCACTTAAATCATTAATGCAGTAAGTTGGTTGTACCCCTTTTTCTTTAACTTTCTCCGTATTCACGACACCCGTATTGACATGAACAGTATCGCAGCCAAAGCGAATACCACATAAAATATCCGTATCGTAATTATCTCCAATCATTAGCATCTCATTTTTGTTATAGCCATATTCTTGCTGTATCATTTCTAGCATAACTGGCGACGGTTTCCCCATAAACATTGGTTCCACATTAGAAACTTGACTAACGAGTTTAACAAAAGAACCGTTCCCTGGATGGAACCCTTTTTCTGTTGGGAATTTAATATCTTCGTTCGTTCCAATTAAGGTTGCTCCATTTTGAACAGCAATACAAGCTTTCGTTAATTTTTCATAATCAATTTTTCGATCAATTCCCATTACAACTACATCAGGATTTTCTTCCACTATGTCAATTCCTTCTTGTTGAAGTGCATAACGGATTCCATCCTGGCCAATAACAAATACTTTAGCTTGTCCAAAATGCTTTTTCACATATTTTGCAGTCACTAATGAACTTGAGTAAATTTGTTTTTCAGAAACGTTCAATCCGAACTGCTGAAGTGTTTGTTTAATTTGGGAAGGAGGTTTCGACGAATTATTTGTTACAAAAAAGTAATCTAACTGTTTATCTTCTAATTGATGGATGAATTGGATGGCAGTAGGAATAACTTCTTTTCCACGATATACTGTGCCATCTAAATCAAAACAGTACGCTCGATAGTGCTTCATCAACGATCCTCCGGTAAAAATGCGGACACTGGTCCTAATTCATTTTCCAAATATTGCGTTACTTCTTTTGAAAATGTTTTTAACGCTGGTAATGTATTTTTTAACACTTCATAAACCTTTTCAATTTCTACTTGTGTAAATTCACGGACGATATTTTTGCGTAAACTGATTAATTCTTTGAATGGCTTTTCTTTTTCACTTGCGATAACTTTTTCATCAATCAAAATGTCAATAATATCGTCATAGCTGCCAGGATCTCTCATAATAAAACCGTCAATCATCAAGTTTCCAACGTCGATGACTGATTCAATTGCATTATGTGTAATGCGTTCCAATGCTAATTTTGTTATATCATCTTTTAACCAATCTTCTTTCTGTTCAAAAATGGAGATGATTTCATCTAAATATGATAAAGTTCTCGTAATTTTATTTCTGTCAACAAAATACATGACAAATGCCTCCAATTCAAAAAGTTGATAGTTTTCCCGCTTCTATAGTAACATATTCTGTAGTATTGGAAGGAGACCAAAACAGCGATGGAACGATTTTTCTTATATGATGATATAGAAGATACAAAGACAAGATTTGTCAGCTTTACTGGAAAAAAACTTCGCTATGATTTAGCGATTATGCAATCGACACGTTTTTATGGAAAAGTTCTTGTTTTAGATATGCAATTTGGCCGATTTGCGATTATCGGACCAGATGATTTAGAAGAACCTGGCTATTTAGAACATGTTTTTAATAAAACAGAAGAAGAGGCTGAAGATTTAAGAGAATATTTAATGGAATTATTGTCATAATCAATAAGCCATCTCCAACAAGGGAGATGGCCTTCATTTTCTTATTTTATTTTGTCGTGAGAATACCCCTGCGGAGCTGATACAAGCTTTTCTTGTGGGACTCGGCCAATTTTTCTTAAAATAAAATATGCACACCCAAAATTACAATACTCAAATAAATAATCTTGAACGGTGCTAATTTTATTATCAAAGGTAGATTTTTGATTACGATCATCAAAAAATCCTTTTAATCTAAGTTGACCATATCCCCAATCTCCGACGATATAATCATACTTCGCTAATACGTCCGTATATCGATTTATAAATGCCTCGTCTTGAAAACCGTCACGATAATTTTCAATTAACTCATAGCCAATTCCTTCGACTACAATCACCCAAACCCCTCCAATTCTACGACTAGATCACTTTTTATTTCATTACATCTCTGCTTGGAGTTGTCTAGTTTTCGTTGCTTCATTCACTTGTTCATCCGCATGATAACTACTACGAACTAAAGGACCTGCTTCACAATGTTTGAAACCTTTTTCCATCGCAATTTTTCGAAGTTTTCCAAATTCTAGAGGTGAATAATACTTTTTAACTGGTAAGTGTTTTTTCGTTGGTTGTAAATATTGTCCGATTGTCATGATATCAACATTGTTAGCAAGGAGATCATCCATTACTTCTAAAATTTCATCCCATGTTTCACCGAGTCCGATCATTAAAGAAGATTTTGTCGGAATATCCGGTTGCATTTCTTTTGCTCGGCGCAAAAACTCTAGTGAACGGTCATACGTTGCTTTAGCACGGACTCTCGGAGTAAGTCTTCGAACAGTTTCGATATTATGATTCAAAATATCTGGTCTTGCATCCATGACAATGCGTAAATTGTCCTCTACCCCGCCTAAATCAGAAGGTAGGACTTCAATAGAAGTTTGCGGTGATTTACGTCGAATGGCGCGAATTGTTTCAGCTAATATGCTTGCTCCGCCATCTTTTAAATCATCACGCGCAACCATTGTGATTACGACATGTTTTAAATTCATAATTTTTACTGAATCAGCAACACGTTCTGGTTCTTGTAAGTCCAGCTCATTTGGAAGTCCCGTTTTAACCGCACAGAATCTGCATGCTCGGGTACAAACAGCCCCCAAAATCATCATCGTTGCCGTTCTTCTCTCTCCCCAACATTCATGAATGTTTGGACAACGTGCTTCTTCACAAACAGTATGCAAGTTATTTTCTCGCATTAATTTTTTTAAATCTCGATATTCTTCGTTCGTATTTAACTTTATTTTTAACCATTCGGGTTTCCTTAAAATTTCTTTATTGCTCATTTCGTATCAGCCCCTATCAATTAAGAAAAAATAGTATAACCTACTTGTCAATATATCATGTTAATGCTTTTGCAACAACTAACAATATCGATAAAGTTCATTAATATTATTTTCTATTATTATTCATATGGAACAGGGACTTCAATAGAAGGTTGTGCACCATCTCCACCGTTTGTATAAATATTTGGAACTTGGCTTCTAGTTAGTCCAATTGCGACTGGAATCGTTTGTTCTACAGTAGCAGTTTTACTAGCAAATGGCACGATGATTTGGACATTTACTTTTAAGCGAATGTTCACTTCTACAAGTGCATTATTGATTCCAAACTCTGTTATGGTTGTCGCAACATCACTCGAAACATTTCCAATGATGTGAAAACGTATTGGCACTTTAGGTCCTAAGTTACCTAATAGGGGCAGATTTAACGCTTGAGCAAGTGGAACAAAAAAGACAATGCCGTCCCCTCTTTGAATTTCCGAAACATCATATTCTACATTTTCTAATTCAGGAAGCTGGGACAAGTCTCCCCTTTCCGCCATTTCTAGATGTTCTTTTACGAGGGCTGTCGTTTCCGCGCGGACTTGGTTAATAATTTCAGTATTAAATTTCGTTGTCAACATGTAGTCTGATTCCGTAGGCAAGTCCTCAATTATTTCATTCACATCTAGCACGCTTGAAGTTCTTGCATTGATTGCCTTACTTACTACATGCGAGGCGATTTTATATGTTTGTACTTCAGCATAATCTAAATAGGTTGGCATCAATCGAGAGTTTAAAAAATATAAAAATAATATCACAGTGAATACAAAGCTCATAAGAAATAATGCAAAACGATTTGCTCTTTTTTTTCGTCTATTCGGTGACCGAATCATCATTCTACGAGGTTTTCGTGAAAACAAAAAATCTCCTCCTAGCTAATTTTATGAACAGGAGGAGATGACTATTCAAGGCTGTAAATATTCAGTATCTACTCTTAATATCTCAACTTGCGGAAATTCTTCTAAATTTAAAAGATACGTAGACTTTAATAACATACCGTTTTCCTCAAAAATGCGAACATAGGGACGGGAGGATTGTTTAGTATTTTGTTTTGCAACGATTCCCCTTCTTCCATCCGATAAACAAAGAACCGTTCCATTTGGATAGTGTACAACACTTTTAATCAAAGCATCTACCACTCGTTTTTCAAAAAGTGTGCCACTATCAGATTCAATTAGGTCAATTCCTTCCGAAGGCAACATTTTATCGCGATAAACCCGATTAGATGTCACCGCGTCAAAAACATCGGCCACGGCAATAATCTTTGCATATGGATGAATTTCATTGTCTACTAATCCTCTTGGATATCCACTGCCATCCAAACGTTCATGATGTTGCAGGGCACAATGAGCAACTAATAAAGAAACCGTATGTAAATTTCGTAAAATATTGAACCCGTAACGGGTATGTAGTTTCATAATGGCAAATTCTTCATCAGTTAATTGTCCAGGTTTATGTAAAATTTCGAGTGGCAGCACCATTTTACCTACATCGTGTAATAATGCGCCAATTCCAATTGTACGTAAATCTTCATACGGGTATCCGAGTTCTTTCGCTATTGCAAGAGAATAAAGGGTTACATTAAAGGAATGTTGGAACAACGCTTCATCATAAAGATAAGTATCCGTTATTATCGTTAACATTTCATTATTGCTAAATATCGTTTTTAACAAATCATCTACTAAAAAATTCAACTTTTTTGATTGCTTATCTAAAACAAAAGCCGCATCACGACTATTTAATCCTTTCATTTGACGGAAAGAACGCTCAATATTCGATACAGCTTTTGCTCTGAGTTCTAGGGGTACCGTCTCTTCCACTACAATGTCCTTGGAAATTTCATCTTCAATATATATATATTGAATGTTCATTTGCTTTAATCTTCGTATAATGCCCTCGGTCATTTTTACATGTCGCTGCACTAATGGGTGTCCTGATTCGTTAAAAATTGCTCTCCCCATTATCATTCCTGGTTTTGCTGCATTAATAGAAATGAGTCGCATAATAATGTTTACCCCATTCTGCCGATTTCAGTATTCCAAATTATATTATATAGCCAGTAATATCATTTAGGAACATTTTAGTAAAAATTTTCAATTTAAATACCGTTTACAATAATCTATTAAAACGTCCCTCAAAAAATATGGTAAAAAATATTTCTTTTTCGCATATTTAAAATTAGGGAAAAAATATCCAAAAGTAAACATATCAAGCGTCGCTAATTGATATGTTCGATTTAAGTCACTGACTTCTCCTTTTACAATTAATTCCCGATTTTTGTTTACCGAAAAATCATACGTTAATATTTTTCCAAAAATTAATCCTCTAAAACCTAATCCTTTTAACTCAAGTTGTGACCACTCATCATTCTTCGCTTGAAGAAACACTTCCTTCAATTGTCTACCAGTTATTTCTACAACACATAAGTTAATGGGATGGGGTAAAATTCGATGAATATCATATTTACTAATATTACCTTTTTTCAAGCCATCTAAAAATATTCCTGCATTAAACATCGCACAATCGGCACCCGTATGTTCCAATACTGCTTTTGCAAAAAGCCTAGAAATTTGGGAATGATGAAACCATTCTTTATTATAACTTTTCGTTGTTTGGAAAATCGTTTCGCTCATTAACTCCTTGCCAGTGCTCGATAACTGTTCTAGAAACTCCACTTCCCCGTCAATTTCAGGTAACAATGCATTATCAATAATCTTTTCTTCTTTCCGAATAATTTTTCGCTCGCGGTGATCAAATTGAATCGTTAAGTGTCCAGTATATGCCCCGAATTTACCACAACCAGTGAGCAAAACACCATTTACCATTTTACCTGTTTCAAGAAAGTGGTGAGTGTGAGAACCAAAAATTACATCTAAATCTGGACAATCTTGAGCCAATAATTCATCTTCCGTAATTCCTAAATGAGATAAACATAGTAAGATATCGACTTGCTCCCTAAGCTGTTTAACAATAGAAATTATCTTTTTTCTCGGCTCTACAATATCCCATTGAAGTTCTTTATAAAACAATTCATAAAAAGCTGTAGCACCAATTACACCTATTTTTGTTCCGTATTTAGTCTCTAAGATTGTATATGGTTTTAGCCATTTCGGATTTTCTCTATTTGCTGCCTTTAAATTAGCGACAACTACTTCAAAATTTGCTTCATCATACAAATGATAAAGTTCGTCAAAATCTAACGTAATTCCTTCATTATTTCCGATTGTAACGACATCATATTGAGCTTCATTTAATAGTTTGACGTTCCCTAAACCGAGCGTTGCTTCGGTATATATATTCGAACGATCTAAATGGTCGCCAATGTCAAATAAAAAACTAGGTTCTCCACGTTCTGCGTAGGCAAGGCGTTCTTTTCGAATGAAAAATTGAGAACGCAACCAATATTCGAAATGGCTATGTAAATCATTTGTATGATAAAAATGAATCGTTTCTAGCAAACTATTCACCATCTCTCAATATTTAAAATAGCCCCTCTAAAATCGATTGGATACCGATTAATACCATAACGATTTGCAATACAAGAACAACCGTTTTTGATTTCAATCGTTTGTTTAAAGCTGAACCTAATTTCGCACCTACATAAGCCCCAACAATTACGGGAATTGTATAGTGCCAAGGGATATTTCCTAAATATATATGACTCATCGAGTTGACTAATGATGTTAAAAACACCATAAACATCGAAGTAGCAACTGCAACATGTGGTGGAAAACGGAACAATAACACCATTGCAGGAACAAGTAATGAACCTCCACCTATGCCAAATAATCCTGAAATCATGCCGACAAAGAAGGAAAAGAGAACAGCAAACCATATAGGATAGCCATATTCGAAACTTTGGCCTTGGCGATCTGTAAAACTTCTTTTTAATCCGTGATCAATAAACCAGTTAATGGGCTTTAACTTATCTCGTACAAACAATATTGTTGACAAAACGATTAGTAAAAAACCGAAATATAAATTAAATGAATCAATATCCAACCCTTTGTTTAACCAAGCGCCCAATATTGTACCTGGTGCACTACCTATAAAAAAAATTAATCCGCTTATGAAATCCACTTGTTTTGATCTCATATATGAAATCGTTGAAGACAAGCCTATGAAAATCATCATGATTACAGATAAACCAACGACTCGCTGCGGAGTAATGTCAGGAAAAAAGCCTAAATTAATACCGAAAAAAAGCGTTGCTGGTATTAAAATAACCCCTCCCCCTAATCCAACTAACGAACCTAATATTCCAGCACAAAGTGCGATGATGGAAAGAAGTAAATATCCCATTAAAATTCCCCTTCAAAAAGATTTAATTGCTTCGGTGCAAGACCTTCAAAATTGATATTTAAAATTTCTTGAAACATTTTTGCGTTACTTGCTGCATGATGCCCTGAATTGTTGTTAAAAAGTACAAAAACTTCTTCCGCATTGGATTCCAAATCTTTTATTTTGTTTGCTAAATCTTCTAGCTCCTCTTTTGCATAGTCGTATAAAAAACGAACCTCTCTCCAATTAGGAGCACCCGAATTACGCCATCCAAAAACATTTCTTCCATGCAAACGGACAAGTACTTTCTTATTTGTTACTTTCGGAACGAAGGGCACTGAACCAATACCGGCTTGTGGTTCATCGCAAACGGTATGAATTAGTCCATTTTCTCTTAAAAATTGAATCGTTGCTTCCTCTCTATCACTTTGAAACCAAGTTTGGTTACGAAATTCAATAGCAATTGGAAACTCTTCTAATTGTTGTTTAACATATAAAATATACTTTACATTTTGAGAGGTACAATCAAACCATGGTGGGAATTGGACTAGTACCATAGCTAATTTATTGGACTTGTGAAAGGCATTGGCACATTGGCGAAATGCTTCAAACATTTCTTGTCGGTTTTGATACGGAATATTATCTCTACCATGACCGGTCATTCCTTGATATGCCTTCACGATAAATTGGAAATTTTCTGGCGTTTCCTCTATCCACTTTTCAACATTTTTCACTGATGGAATTGCATAAAAGGATGTATCTACTTCCACTATTGGGAAATGACCACTGTAATCAAAAAGCCTATCTCTTTTTGTGGAGTTTTCACGATATATTGAAGGATGGTCACCCCATCCAGTAAGACCAATTTTTATCATTTCTTTCTCTCCATTTTACCTCATTATGTTGTATATAAAAAAGTATAAACGATTATACAAAAAAAGTTCGATTAAGCAATACGCAAATCGAACTCTTTCCAACTTGATTACTTTGGTCATGTCTCAAGAAATTTGGGAACGAATGATTACACTCATTAAATAGGATGATTTAATAAGCGTATTTTTTACTCTTAACTATAATTTAATTTGACGCATTCCAACTAAAGCGTATTTAGCAAAAATAAAAGACCATAAAATAGCAATTGCTACTTAGATGGCCTCTAGTTTTCTCGTCGGATAGAAATTATTAATTGCTCTATAAAAATATAACTATTATATTGAGAAATCTTCCGGTATGAACACTTTTAATTGTTTTGGGCGAACATACACGATATCCCCTTTTTGAATTTCTAGATTTTTATAATGTTCCTTTGTTAATTCAGCCTCTAAAAATTCACCATTATCTTCCCTTTTTAATTCTATTTGTACAGTTGGGCCAACGATATGAATAAACGTGATTTTTGCGGCAACTGTTTCGTTGTCAACTTTTTCTTTTTCAATTTGAATGTCATGAGGACGAACATATCCAACTGCCTCATCATGGGAATCAAGATAATTTGGAGCACTGATTTCAAATTGCCCCTGTCTTAGCTTTCCATTTTGTAAACGTCCACGAAAAATATTTACGTTTCCTAAGAAGTCATAAACAAAAGGACTTTTTGGGTTCTCATATACTTCATCTGGTGTACCAATTTGCTCGATTTTTCCATTATTCATGACAATAATGCGATCTGCCACATCAAGTGCTTCTTCCTGATCATGGGTAACAAAAATGCTTGTCACGTGAAACTCATTATGCAGTTGGCGCAGCCACCTTCGCAACTCTTTTCTCACTTTTGCGTCTAAAGCGCCAAACGGTTCGTCGAGCAATAATACTTTCGGTTCGACTGCAAGTGCTCTCGCTAATGCAACTCGTTGACGCTGACCACCAGAAAGTTGTGAAGGATATCGATCTTGAAAGTTTTGAAGTTTAACAAGCTCCAATAATTCATTAACTTTTTTTGCAATTTCTTGCTTGGAAGGTCTCGTTTTTCTCGGACGCACTTTTAATCCGTATGCAACATTTTCAAACACAGTCATATGACGGAATAACGCATAATGTTGGAAAACAAAACCGACTTTTCTCTCCTTTGGACTTACATTTGTAATATTTTCGCCATCAAAATAGATTGCTCCTTCATCAAGCCCTTCTAACCCTGCAAGAATACGTAATAGCGTGGTTTTCCCAGATCCAGAGGGGCCTAGTAGTGCAATTAATTCACCAGATTCGATATCAACTGAAATATCTTTCAGCGCTTGAAATGAGCCGAAAGATTTTGATACATTTTTTACTTGAATGCTCATAAGCTCTCCCTACTTTACACATCTTTAGCTTTCCATGAAACAATATTTTTAATAATGATTGTAATAATCGCTAACACTGACATGATGGAAGCGACAGCAAAAGCCGCTGTAAATTGATATTCGTTATATAAAATTTCAATATGCAACGGCATTGTATTAGTTAATCCTCGAATATGTCCCGATACAACAGAAACAGCGCCAAACTCACCAATTGCACGGGCATTACATAATATTAAGCCGTACAATAATCCCCATTTAATATTTGGCAACGTGACATAGAGAAATGTTTTCAACCCGCTTGCTCCCAGCGAAATAGAAGCTTCTTCCTCAGTTACTCCTTGTGTTTGCATTAAAGGAATCAGCTCCCTTGCAATGAAGGGAAATGTCACGAACAATGTAGCAAGGATGATGCCCGGTAATGCAAATACAATTTTTATATCATGTTCAAAGAGCCATTCACCAAACAATCCTTGAGCACCGAAAAGTAAAATAAAAATTAAACCTGCAATTACTGGGGAGACGGCAAATGGCAAGTCAATAAGTGTTATTAATAAATTTTTTCCCTTAAAAGAAAACTTCGTAATCAACCAAGCAGCTACAATTCCGAAAATCGCATTCAATGGTACGACAATCAGTGCAACGGTAATAGTTAGTTTAATTGCTGCTAGTGCATCTGGATGAACAATCGATGCAACATACGTTTCCCAACCTTTTTCGAAGGCAGTGACAAATATCGAAATCAACGGAAGTATTAAAAATAGGCTAATATAAAGGAATGAAATCGTAATCAATGACCACTTTACAGTTGCTGATTCTTTCAAAGAATAAGAGTTACTGGTTGTTCTTGTAACAACGGGCACTTCTTGTTTTACCTCCAATGGTTTGGTCATTACTTGCCCTCCTCATTAATGATAAAATTTCCTATTCATTCGCCATTGAATGAAATTAATAAATAGCAGGATGATAAACGAACCCGATAACATGACAATTGCGATTGCTGTTGCACCAACATAATCGTATTGTTCAAGCTTTGTCATAATAATAAGCGGAGTAATTTCCGTTTTCATCGGCATATTCCCAGCAATAAATACGACGGATCCGTACTCACCAAGAGCTCGAGAAAATGCTAACGAAAAACCTGTAATCATTGCTGGATATAGTTCAGGTAAAATTATTTTCACAAATGTTTGGAATCTAGTTGCCCCTAAACTGGCTGAAGCTTCTTCTACTTCTTTACTTAAATTTTGCAAGACTGGCTGCACCGTTCGAACGACAAATGGCAACCCAATAAATGTGAGGGCAATAATAATCCCAAGCGGCGTATAAGAAATTTTAAAATCAAAAAATTGCCCAATCCAACCATTCGGTGCATACAGTGTTGTAAGCGCAATCCCTGCAACCGCCGTTGGTAATGCAAAAGGCAAATCAACAAGACCGTCAATGATTTTCCTTCCTGGAAACTCATATCGAATAAGCACCCATGCAATCATCGTTCCAAAGAAAACATTGATTAATCCAGCAACGAAAGCCGTTCCAAAACTTAATTTATAAGAGGCTACTGCCCGAGGATGGGTAATCGTTTCGTAAAATTCACTCCAACTCATTGATAGCGTATTTACAATAATCATCGATAAAGGCAATAGGACAATCATGCTTAAATAAAGCATCGTATATCCAAAGGTCAAAGAAAAACCAGGAATAATAGTAGTTTTTTTCCTTCTTTTTAATGATAATTCCACTCTCACCATCTCCATAATGAAGATTCAGCATAAAGGAGGAGTCATACTTCTCCTTTATGCTTTTATTTCGAAAAATTCAGTTTTCTCAAATGATGCTTCCCGTTCAGATGTTGATGGTGGTTTATTCAAAGTTAATTTATTTCATTCCATCCCAAAATTAACACTTTACGTAGAAGCATATATTTTGTATTATTGATAAATTTCATCAAATGTTCCGCCATCTGCGAAATGGGTTTTCTGGGCTTCTTGCCACCCGCCAAATTCATCAATAGTAATTAACTCTAAAGTTTGGAATTGATTTTTAAATTTTTCCAACACTTTTTCATCACGAGGGCGATAGAAGTTTTTCGCTGCAATTTCTTGCCCTTTTTCGCTGTATAAATAGTTCAAGTAAGCTTCTGCTACTTCGCGAGTTCCTTTTTTATCAACGATTTTGTCGACAATTGCCACTGGTGGTTCAGCTAAAATACTTAAAGAAGGTGTCACAATTTCAAATTCATCTTCCCCGAATTCTGCAAGAGAAAGATATGCTTCATTTTCCCATGCGATTAACACATCACCAATACCACGTTCTACGAAAGTCGTTGTAGATCCACGTGCACCCGAGTCTAATACTTCAACATTGCTATATAAATCTTTCATGAATTGTTTTATTTTTGTTTCGTCACCATTAAACTTTTTATTTGCAAACGCCCATGCTGCTAAGTAGTTCCATCGTGCACCACCGCTTGTTTTTGGATTAGGTGTAATGACCGAAATGCCTTCTTTCGTTAAGTCATCCCAATCTTGAATGTTTTTCGGATTTCCTTTTCTAACTAAAAAAACGATTGTTGATGTATATGGTGAAGAATTGTTTTCAAATTCTGTTTGCCAATCTTCATTTAATAATTGTCGAGTTTGTGCTATTTCATCAATATCATAAGCTAATGCAAGCGTCACAACATCCGCTTCAATTCCATCAATTACTGATCTTGCTTGTTTTCCTGAACCTCCATGAGATTGCTGAATTGTTACTTCCTGACCTGTTTGTTCTTTCCAATAAGCCGCAAATTCTTTATTAAATTCTTCATATAATTCACGTGTTGGGTCATAAGAAACATTTAGCAACTCAACTGGTTTAGAAGTATTGTTTTCGCTCGCATTGTTGTTTGTAGATGCATTATCATTTGACTGTTCTTGTTTGCCACATGCTGCTAACAATAAAATAAGTAAGGCAATTCCTAATAAAAGTTTTTTTCTCATCTCATTCTCCCCTTTTCTTTTCATAAAATAATAGAAGGTTGCTTACATTCCCCTTTTAATCCAAGGAATAAATAAGCAACCTTCAGTTTGTCTGATCGGTTTTCGAATGAAACCATTATTCTTTTTCTTTGAAACATACAATAATCCAATTTTTCCGATTAGTCAACATGGTTTTATAAATTTTTAAAAAATCATTTTTAATATTGATAAATTCAATAAAAATAGTATACTTTAAATAAAATTACATTTCTAAAATTTTTTATAACTTGATACGCTGACTAGAACACTAGAGGCGTTTTAATGTAAATTCTCTTTTTTGTTTACATTAAAACGCCTCTTTTTTATTGAAAGGAGGAATCGCATGCTAACGTATCACACATGGCAAGATTCATTGATAGATTTTGAAGTGGATGAAACTTATAAAGGGGCATTGAATGTTTTACATTGGACCTATGACCATTACGGAGATGATGTGATTTATGCATGTAGCTTTGGCATCGAAGGCATTGTGTTAATTGATCTAATCTCAAAAGTAAAGCCTGATGCGAACATTGTGTTTTTAGACACGGATGTTCATTTTAAAGAAACATATGAAACAATTGAAAAAGTTAAAGAAAAATATCCCCAATTAAATATTGAGTTAAAGAGGCCTTCTATTTCCTTAGAAGAACAAGCGAAATTATATGGGGATGAACTTTGGAAAACTAACCCGAATAAATGTTGTGAAATACGAAAAATAATCCCTCTCCATGAAACGTTAACAGGAGCAAAAGCATGGATATCTGGTTTACGCCGTGAACAATCTGAAACGAGAAGACATGTGGAGTTTATTAACAAAGATAATAAATTTCAATCGATAAAAATATGCCCACTCATTCATTGGACATGGAAAGATGTATGGCGTTACGTAAGCAAACATCAACTAACATACAACCCTCTTCACGACCAGGGGTATCCGAGTATTGGTTGCGCTCATTGCACAAAACCAGCTTATACAATGGATGACTTGCGTTCAGGAAGATGGGCAGGTCTCAATAAAACAGAATGCGGATTACATGTTGATTAGGAGGATGGAACAATGACAATTCAACCCCACGGTGGAGAATTAATTAATCGATTTAACCCAAATGAAAAATACGAGCATCTGCAATTAGAAATTCCTCTAGATGGAATTGCATTAAGTGATTTGGAGTTAATCGGAGTAGGCGCTTACAGTCCATTAGATGGATTTTTATCACAAGAAGATTATAAAAGTGTTGTCGAAAACATGCGATTGGCTAGCGGCATTGTTTGGAGCATTCCGATCACATTACCTGTCACAGAAGAAGTTGCTGCTACATTAAAAGTTGGTGAAAAAGCGAAATTAGTATTTAATGGAGAAGTATACGGTACGATTGAAGTTCATGAAATTTACACACCCGATAAATCAATTGAAGCAAAAAATGTATATGGAACAGATGATTTAAACCACCCTGGCGTGAAAAAACTATTTGAACGTCCAAATGTATATGTTGGCGGAAAAGTAACGCTTGTGAAGAAAACAAAAAAATTATTCCCTGACTACACGTTCGACCCGAAAGAAACACGCGCTTTATTTGAAGAAAAAGGATGGAAATCGGTTGTTGGCTTCCAAACAAGAAATCCAGTGCATCGCGCGCATGAGTATATTCAAAAAGTAGCTCTTGAAATCGTGGATGGCCTTTTCTTAAATCCTTTAGTAGGAGAAACAAAGTCAGACGATATTCCAGCAAAAATTCGTATGGAAAGTTATGAAGTATTGCTCGATAAATATTATCCAAAAGACCGTGTGCAGTTAGGCGTATTCCTTGCAGCAATGCGCTATGCAGGACCAAGAGAAGCCATTTTCCATGCGCTTGTTCGAAAAAATTATGGCTGCACTCACTTTATTGTTGGTCGAGATCATGCAGGTGTCGGAAATTATTACGGAACATATGACGCACAAAAAATGTTTGACAACTTCACTCCAGAAGAAATCGGCATCACACCATTAAAATTTGAACATAGTTTCTATTGTACAGAATGCGACGGCATGGCAACAACTAAAACATGTCCACATGATGCTTCTTCTCGTATCATTTTATCCGGAACTAAAGTACGAGAAATGTTGCGTAATGGAGAGATCCCTCCAAGCACATTCAGCCGCAAAGAAGTAGTAGAAGTATTAATTCGCGGGCTTCGTGAAGAAGTTCATTCATAAGGAGTTGTTACAATGAGTTCAAACATCGTATGGCATAATACATCGATTACGAAAGCTGATTACCGAAAGAAAAATGGCCACCACAGCTTCATTCTTTGGTTTACCGGTTTATCTGCATCCGGAAAATCTTCCATTGCCAACGCATTGGCAAAAGAATTGTTTGACCGTGGAAATCAAGCCTTTGTACTGGATGGCGATAATATTCGCCACGGTTTAAATAAGGATTTAGGATTCGATGAACAATCAAGAAAAGAAAACATCCGTCGAATCGGTGAAGTTTCAAAACTATTTGTGGAAAGCGGACAAATCGTGTTGACGGCTTTTATTTCACCATATAAAGAAGACCGTGCTTTAGTGAGATCCCTTGTTGATGAGGGTGAATTCATCGAAGTATATGTGAAATGTTCTATTGAAGAATGTGAACGAAGAGATCCAAAAGGGTTGTATAAAAAAGCGCGAAATCATGAAATTCCGAACTTTACGGGCATTTCTGCTCCTTATGAAGCACCAGATCATCCTGAAATTGTTGTAGATAGCGAAAAATATTCTATTGAGGAATGCACAGCTCAATTGATTGATTTTTTAATTGAAAAAGGATATATCAAATAATAAAAATTGTATAGAAAACTCCCCCTCAATATAGAGTAAAGAAGCAGGGCTTATTTTCCCCTGCTTCTTTTTATGTTAAATTTTCTTAAAATATAAATTTTGAGATTCCAGCCTGCGGATATTAGTCATTCTCGGAAACTTATTAGCCATTCGAAGCAGGATATTAGTCAACTTCTTCCATATATTAGTCAACGAGAAAATTTTGTGCTTCCAGGCTGCAGATATTAGTCATTCTCAGGAACTTATTAGCCATTCGTAATACGATATTAGTCAACTTCTTCCCTTTATTTGCCAATGGAAAAAATTTGAGCTTTCAGTCTGCAGATATTAGTCATTCTCGGAAACTTATTAGCCATTCGTAATACGATATTAGTCAACTTCATCCCTTTATTTGCCAATGGAAAAAATTTGAGCTTTCAGGCTGCAGATATTAGTCATTCTCGGGAACTTATTAGCCATTCGTAGCACGATATTAGTCAACTTCTTCCTAATATTAGCCAATGAAATAAATTTGAGCTTTCAGTCTGCGGATATTAGTCATTCTCGGGAACTTATTAGTCAATCGGAGCACGATATTAGTCAACTTCTTCCTAATATTAGCCAACGAAAAATTTTAACTCTACGGAGCGTTTGTTGATACTAAACATATAACCCCCTAAGATGGAAATAGGTCAGGAGGAGAAAAGATGGATAATCGTAAAGTTGGAGAATTAATTTATAACTTGCGGAAAGAAAAAGGGTTGACGCAGAAACAATTAGCTGAACAAATGAACATTTCCGATCGAACAGTTTCAAAATGGGAACGTGGACATGGTTGTCCAGATATCTCACTATTACCAAGTTTATCTACCTTATTGGGAGTCAATATAGAAAATATCTTAGAAGGTGAATTAACTTCTAATCAATTTGTAGGAGGAAATATGAAAAATTCGAATTTTTTTGTCTGTCCAACATGCAATAATATTGTATTAGCAACTGGAGATATAACCCTGTCTTGCTGTGGGAGAAAATTAGAACAATTAGTAGCAAAGGAAGCAACAGACGAAGAAAAGCTATCAATTACAGAAATTGAAAATGAATGGTTTATTTCAAGCAATCATTCTATGAAAAAAGATCATTATATATCCTTTATTGCTATTGCTACTGATGATCAAATTCAAATTATTAAACAGTACCCTGAATGGGGTATACAAATACGTATCCCGAAACATAAACATAGCAAACTATTATGGTATGATACTCAATTTGGTTTATATTACCAAATTTTATAATTACTTGCTAAACTTCATACTGGTTATTTTTCTCCCTCACTTTGTTCATATATTTCAAAAGTGAGGTCTTCTTTTGAATGAAACCTAATAGGAGTTGCATGAAATGAATGAACCTTTAAATAAATCGATTGACTTAGCAAAACCAATGATTTCCTTCCTCATACCTGTCATTTTTGCAAGTGCTTTTCAATCATTAGGTCAAGTATTTGGAATGATGTTCATTGGGCAAATACTTGGAGTAAATTCTTTGGCAGCTTTTTCTGCATTCTTCCCTCTATTCTTTTTTTTAATGTCCTTTGCAATAGGAATTGGATCTGGTAGTTCCATTCTAATTGGGCAAACGTACGGTGGAGGAAATATCTTAAAAATGAAGGAAGTTGTTGGAGTCACTTTGGCATTTACGATGATTATATCCTTTGCAGTCGCCGTAATCGGAGGGCTCTTTACAGAAGAAATTTTAAAATGGATGGGAACACCTGCGAATATTTTGATTGCAAGTGCAGAATATGCACGTATTTTATTTGTAACATTACCTATTACTTTCTTATATATGTGCTATACAACTTTTATGAGAGGTGTTGGCGATTCAAAAACACCTTTTTATTTCTTATTAATTAGTATCTTTTTAAATATGGCCTTGATTCCAACTCTTGTTCTAGGGTGGTTAAGTTTACCGGAATTCGGATTAAACGGTGCTGCTTATGCTTCTGTATTATCCAATTTCATTACATTCGTGATTCTATTAGTGTATTTACACAAAAAAAATCATGTACTCAAATTAGATTCTTATACTTTGAAACATCTTCACTTGAAAGGCCCGATATTGAAAACTTTACTGAAATTAGCCATTCCTACAAGCATAAGTATGGTTACAATCGCATTGTCAGAAATTGCAGTCATCACTTTTGTCAATGATTATGGATCCAATGCAACGGCTGCATATGGAATCGTGAATCAAATTGCAAGTTACGTTCAAATACCAGCAATGAGTATATCCATTGCCATTTCAGTATTTGTTGCACAAGCCTTAGGTTCAGGTAACATTTCAAATATAAAACACATTACAAAAATATCAATAACTCTTAATTATGTTCTTGGCAGTATTCCAATTATTATTCTTTACCTGTTACCAATACCTATTTTAAGAATCTTTGTAGACAATTCTGATACGATTAATATAGCAAAAGGTCTGATTATCATCTCATTTTGGAGTTATTTAATTTTGGGTCACACACAGGCAATCTCAGCAACAATGAGGGCAACAGGTACTGTTCTTTGGCCAACAATTTTTACGATTACAAGTATTTTATTGATTGGAGTCCCAGTAGCATACTCCCTATCACATTTTACAGGACTTGGGATAGCAGGAATATGGCTCGCATATCCTGTTGCGTTCATATTCAATTTCTTGGCGCAATCTATTTACTACAAAGTTTATTGGAAAAAGAAATCTCTTAATGTATTAATTAATTAAAACCTACTATAAAAGAAGCTATTTTACAATTTTATGATACAATAAAATTGACTTTAAAAAAGGATTGATTCTTATGAAGAAAGCAGACAAGTCAGCCTCCTAAATTTACTTTATATTAAAAATTTAGGAGGCATAGCAAATGAACTTTCATAAAATTGATTTAGACAATTGGAAAAGAAAAGAGATATTTAATCATTTTTTGAACCAACAAACAACTTTTAGTATAACAACAGAAATTGAGATTACTGAGTTATACCGAAACATAAAAGAGAAAAAATATAAATTCTATCCTGCATTTATTTTCTTAGTGACAAAGGTGATAAACTCAAATGTAGCTTTTCGAACTGGTTATAATAGCAATGGAGAGTTAGGTTATTGGGATAGATTAGACCCAATTTATACAATTTTTGATAATGATTCTAAAACATTCTCAGGTATATGGACTCCTGTAAAAGATGACTTTAGAGAGTTTTACAATCTATACCTTTCTGATTTAGATCAATATAATGGTACAGGGAAATTGTTTCCCAAAACTCCTATACCCGAAAATACTTTTTCTATTTCCATTATTCCGTGGACTTCATTCACTGGGTTTAACTTAAATATCAATAATAATAGCAATTACCTTCTCCCCATTATTACAGCAGGAAAATTCATTCATAAAGGTAATTCCATCTATTTACCACTATCTTTACAAGTACATCATTCTGTTTGTGATGGCTATCATGCAGGATTGTTTATGAATACTATTCAGGAATTAGCAGATATACCTAATGACTGGCTTTTATAATTTGAGAAAAAACCGACTGTACTTTTACAGTCGGTTTTCTAATGCCACTAACCTTATTTTTTTCGTTCGAATATTTCCTGAAAAACGGTTCCAGTCTAGTTTAATTTGAACGAGCGAAAAATTGCTACGTCATAATATTACCGAAAAAGAAGAAGACGAACTTATAAAGTTCGCCTCCTACAGTAAACGATAATTCAAATCGGCAAAATAACTATTTATTAAATACCTTCCTCATAGCCCCTTGACATACAAAGGTTTTCCTCACATTAACCGATTGAACCTTCCATTTCAAACTTGATCAAGCGGTTCATCTCTACTGCGTATTCCATTGGAAGTTCGCGAGTGAATGGTTCAATGAATCCCATAACGATCATTTCTGTAGCTTCTTGCTCAGAAATACCGCGGCTCATGAGATAGAATAATTGTTCTTCTGATACTTTAGAAACTTTCGCTTCATGCTCAAGGGATACATTGTCATTAAATATTTCGTTATATGGAATTGTATCTGAAGCAGATTCATTGTCTAAAATTAATGTGTCACATTCAATATTTGCACGAGCACCGCTTGCTTTTGGACCGAAGCGGACAATACCACGATACGTTACTTTACCGCCTTGTTTTGAAATGGATTTTGACACGATTGTAGATGAAGTATTTGGTGCTAAGTGAATCATTTTTGCACCTGCATCTTGGTGTTGACCTTTACCCGCTAATGCGATGGATAACGTCATACCACGAGCACCTTCACCTTTTAAGATACAAGCAGGGTATTTCATTGTTAATTTTGAACCGATATTACCGTCAATCCATTCCATCGTACCATTTTCTTCAACGATTGTACGTTTTGTTACTAAGTTATATACGTTGTTAGACCAGTTTTGGATTGTTGTATAACGGCAATAAGCATTTTTCTTTACGATGATTTCAACAACCGCTGAGTGAAGTGAGCTTGTTGAATAAACTGGTGCTGTACAACCTTCAACATAATGCACATGGGCACCTTCATCAACGATAATTAATGTACGTTCGAATTGACCCATATTTTCAGAGTTAATTCGGAAGTATGCTTGAAGCGGTGTCTCCACTTTCACACCAGGTGGAACGTAAATGAATGAACCACCTGACCAAACTGCTGTATTTAGAGCAGCAAACTTGTTATCAGATGCTGGTACGACTGTTCCCCAATATTTTTTGAACAGTTCTTCGTTTTCTTGAAGAGCAGAATCTGTATCTTTAAAGATGATTCCCATTTCTTCAAGATCTTTTTTCATATTGTGGTAAACCACTTCTGATTCGTATTGTGCTGAAACTCCGGCTAAATATTTTTGTTCAGCTTCCGGAATACCTAATCGGTCGAAAGTTCGCTTAATTTCCTCAGGCACTTCATCCCAAGAGCGTTGTGTTGCTTCAGTTGGTTTTACATAGTAAGTAATTTCATCGAAGTCTAAAGCTGATAGGTCGCCACCCCATTGTGGCATTGGTTTTGAATAGAATATTTCAAGAGCCTTTAAGCGAGACTCGAGCATCCATTCTGGTTCATTTTTCATTTTTGAAATTTCACGGACGATTTCTTCGGTTAATCCACGTTTTGAACGGAATACAGAAACGTCCTTATCACGGAAACCGTATTTGTAATCGCCAATATCCGGCATTTGTTTTGCCATGTTCTCTCCTCCGTTCAAAGTTATTCTATCTCTTTGCTTACACCTTTTTCCATCGCTTTCCAAGCAAGAGTTGCACATTTTATGCGAGCTGGAAATTTTGATACGCCTTGTAGTGCAGCAATATCTCCTAATTCATCTAAAATTTCTTCATCAATTTCTTCTCCAAGCATCATTTTTGAGAAGATATCAGCTAATTTTAATGCCTCTTCCACTTTTTTCCCTTTAATTATTTCTGTCATCATAGAGGCAGATGACATGGAAATCGAACAGCCTTCACCATCAAATTTGGCATCTTCCACGATTCCATCATTGATTTTTAACGTAAGATGTATGCGGTCTCCACAAGTTGGGTTATTCATATCCACTGTTACATTATTTTCATCTAAGTACCCTTTATTGCGAGGTTTTTTGTAGTGCTCCATAATTACAGCACGATAAAGTTGATCTAAATTATTCAAAGACATTGTTAAAATACTCCTTCGCTGCGCGCAATCCTTCAACGAGAGCGTCGACATCTTCCTTATTGTTATAAATATAGAAGCTCGCTCTTGCAGTTGCAGAAACTTTCAACCATTTCATTAACGGTTGAGCACAATGATGTCCTGCACGAATTGCAATTCCTCTCATATCAAGTACAGTGGCAAGGTCATGAGGATGCACGCCATCTAAATTGAAAGTAATAAGACCGCAACGTTTTTTTGGATCTCTTGGACCGTAAATATGAAGGCCTTCAATTTTATCCATTTCAGATAAAGCATACTCGATTAATTCATGTTCATGATTAGCAATTTTATCTAATCCAATATTCGTTAAATAATCAATTGCAGCTCCCAATCCAATCGCCCCAGCGATATTTGGTGTACCGCCTTCAAACTTCCAAGGAAGCTCTTTCCAAGTAGAATCATATAAATCAACGAAGTCAATCATTTCACCGCCAAATTCAATTGGCTCTATATTTTCTAAAAGTTCCTGCTTACCGTATAGTACTCCGATACCTGTTGGCCCACACATTTTATGGCCAGAAAATGCTAAAAAGTCGCAATCTAAATCTTGAACATCAATTGGCATATGAGGTGCTGCCTGGGCTCCGTCAACCACCATTACCGCACCATTTTCATGCGCAATTTTAGCAACTTCTTTAATCGGGTTAATGGTGCCTAACACATTAGAAGCCATCGTCATTGCAACAATCTTTGTTTTTGGAGTAATCGTTTCTTTCACAGTATCTAAAGAGATTGTCCCGTCTTCTTCTAAATCAATGTACTTTAATACTGCATTTTTTTCCTTCGCTAGTTGTTGCCATGGAATTAGATTGGAATGATGTTCCATATATGTGATGACAATCTCGTCACCTTCTTGAACATTTTGTCTTCCATAAGCACTAGCAACCGTGTTTAAAGATGTTGTTGTTCCTCGAGTATAAATGATTTCTTTTGTTGATTTAGCATTAATAAATTTGCGGATTTTCTCGCGCGCCCCTTCATAAGAATCCGTTGCACGGTTTCCTAGCGTATGAACACCACGATGCACATTGGAATTATCAAAATCGTAATATTTACGAACAACTTCCAACACTTGAACAGGTTTTTGTGATGTTGCAGCGCTGTCAAGGTAAACGAGCGGATGACCGTTTACTTCTTGATTTAAGATAGGAAAATCTTTTCGAAATTCATTCATTAGCGAACTTTCCCTTCAATAACCTTCGTTAATTGATTCTTAACTCCTTCAATTGGCAATGAGCTTACAACCGGTGCAAGGAATCCATGGATGATTAAACGCTCTGCTTCTTCTTTTGAAATACCACGGCTCATCATATAGTACAGTTGAGTTGGATCAACTCGTCCAACAGATGCCGCGTGTCCTGCCATTACATCATCTTCATCGATTAATAAAATTGGGTTTGCATCACCGCGAGCTTTACTTGAAAGCATGAGTACACGGGATTCTTGTTGAGCATTTGATTTGGAAGCACCATGCTCGATTTTACCAATTCCGTTAAAGACAGATTGAGCAGCATCTTTCATTACTCCGTGAGTTAAAATGAAGCCTTCAGAGTTTTTACCCCAGTGACGAACTTCTGTTGTAAAGTTTTGCTTTTGACTTCCAGTACCAACAACAACTGTTTTTGTATCAGCACTTGAACCATCACCAACAAGATGAGTGATATTTTCAGAAATAGTATCTGAGTTGTTCATTAATCCTAATGCCCAGTTGATTTTTGCATCACGATACAAATGTCCACGGCGATTTACATATGTTGTATAGCCTTTTGCTAACACATCAACTGCACCGAAAGAAACTTGTGCATTGTCTAATGCAATAACTTCTTCAATTAAGTTCGCTTGTCCTTTTGCACTGTCAACTGTTGATAAGTAGTTTTCTACATAAGTGACAGAAGAATTTTTATCTGCAACCACTAATACATGATTAAATAATGAAGCTTCTTCATCATCATTTAGGAACACAACTTGAATCGGCTTTTCAATTACAACATTTTTTGGAACATATAAGAATACGCCGCCGTTTACTAATGCTGCATGGTAAGCAGTTAATTTATGTTCATCTAATTTAACAGCTGTTGTCATAAAATATTTTTGTACTAAATCACCATGTTCACGAACTGCTGTTAAGAAGTCTGTGAAAATCACACCTTGTGCTTTTAATTCTTCTGAAAGCTTTATAACTACCGGTGTGTTGTTTCTTTGAATATAAAGATTTTCTTGTTGTTCAATGTCAATTAAATCTTTTACTGCTTCAGGCAATTGCTCAATCGTGAAAGATTCACTTTTCACCGTATGTTTAGGGAAATTGATAAAATCCCACTTTTCAATATTTGTTTTATCTGGTTTAGGCATTGGTAAATCAGTAGCTTTTTCAATCGCAGCCGCACGTAAATCAGTAAACCATTTCGGTTCATTATTTAACTCAGAGAACGAGCGGACTTCACTAGCTGATAACGCCAATTTTGTTTCAACCGTCATCGATAATCGTCCT
The DNA here is from genome assembly GCF_038004285.1 of Ureibacillus sp. FSL K6-0165. Lineage (NCBI taxonomy): Bacteria > Bacillati > Bacillota > Bacilli > Caryophanales > Caryophanaceae > Ureibacillus > Ureibacillus sp. FSL K6-0165. The sequence goes on along the minus strand of NZ_JBBOQS010000001.1, from coordinate 1,527,018 downwards.
CCTAAATTAAGCTTCTTTTTCCGTTACTGCATCTGTGTCTTCGATACCTAATTCTTGTTTAATCCATTCATAACCTTCAGCTTCTAATTTCTTAGCTAGCTCAGGTCCGCCAGATTTCACCACTTTACCTTGCATCATTACGTGTACGTAATCTGGAGTGATATAGTTAAGCAAGCGTTGATAGTGAGTAATCACTAAGCAACCGAAGTTTTCACCGCGCATTTCATTAACGCCTTTAGATACAACTTTCAATGCGTCGATATCAAGACCTGAGTCAATTTCGTCTAAAATAGCAAATGTAGGTTTAATCATCATCATTTGAAGAATTTCATTGCGTTTCTTTTCCCCACCGGAGAAACCTTCATTTAAGTAACGTTGAGCCATTTCTGGATCCATTTCTAAGAATTCCATCGTTTTATCTAGCTCACGGATAAATTTCATAATGGAAATTTCATTACCTTCACCACGGCGTGCGTTGATTGCTGAACGGATGAAGTCAGCGTTTGTTACTCCGGAGATTTCTGATGGATATTGCATTGCTAAGAATAAACCTGCTTTAGCACGCTCGTCTACTTCCATTTCTAATACGTTTTGTCCATCTATTTCAATTGTTCCTTGAGTAACCTCGTATTTTGGGTGACCCATAATAGCAGATGCTAAAGTAGATTTACCTGTACCGTTAGGACCCATGATTGCGTGTACTTCATTTGTGTTAATTGTTAAGTTTACACCTTTTAAAATCTCTTTACCTTCAATTGAAACGTGAAGATCCTTAATAACTAATGTTGACATCTATATACCTCCATTTTTGCTATAAATGGTAATACCATTTCTAATTTATTATCATTCTAATCTTAACCGAAAACAAGTGAGCATGCAAAACATTTAATCATTTATTCCCATCATTGAGTAAAATCCTCATCAATATTAGAATTTCCGAACATTAAATTCTTAACAACAAATCAAGACAATGTAAAAAGAAGGAATGTTTATTTTCAATAAATAAATCGTAATTGAGAACAGTTATTAATGAAAGAATTTTTTGAATAGAAAGCTATTATCAACCAACATCTTTCGATATATTTTTTTAATTGCATTCAGTCTATGCTTCTTTTCAGAGTTCTTAAATTCATCCTTTGAAATAATTGTTATTTAAGAAATTTCTAAAGTAGTAGTAAATCAAATTTCTGCCCTTTCATGCCCCTTGACTTTGACTGATATATACAATCTATGCAACAATGTTCCTTTTCCTAAACGTTTACATTATTGGCATTTTCCATTAATATAAATTGTATATATTTTTTTATCAACCCATCTATTTTTTAGATGATTAGGAGGGAGAACACTGGAATTACGTCAATTACGATATTTTGTTGAAGTTGCAGAACGGGAACATATCTCCGAGGCAGCTGAACACCTTCATGTTGCCCAATCAGCTGTAAGCAGACAAATTGCCAATCTAGAAGAAGAGCTTGGCACAGCACTTTTTGAACGTGTAGGGAGAAACGTGAAACTAACACCGATTGGTAAAATTTTTTTAGAGCATGCAATTACCGCTCTGAATGCTATTGATTATGCTGTTAAGCAAGTGGAAGAATATTTAGATCCTGAAAAGGGGTCCATTAAAATTGGCTTCCCTACTAGTTTAGCAAGTTACGTCCTCCCAACAGTTATTTCTGCCTTTAAAAAAGAATATCCTGACGTTTCTTTCCATCTACGCCAAGGATCCTATCGCTATTTAATTGAGGCAGTCAAAAACCGTGAATTAAACCTTGCATTTTTAGGACCGGTACCAAAGAAAGATGAAACAATCGATTCAATGATTTTATTCAATGAAAACATTTGTGCATTGCTTCCTGCCAATCACCGGCTGGCGAAGCGGGATAAAATTCATTTAGATGAACTACGTCATGATCACTTTGTCCTTTTCCCTGAAGGATATATTTTACATAAAGTCGTAGTCGATGCTTGCAAATCAGCAGGCTTTTCTCCTATAGCCACTTCGGTGGGAGAAGATATGGATGCTTTAAAGGGGCTTGTAGCAGCAGGAATTGGCGTAACATTATTGCCAGAAAGTTCTTTCTACGATTCTACACCACGGTTAACTATCAAAATGAAAATCGATAATCCAAATATCACCCGCAATGTAGGAATTATTTATCCAACAAACAGAGAATTAGCTCCTTCAGAACAAGTATTTATCAAATTTGTTCAAACATTCTTCTCCAGATTAAATCAATTTCAATAGAGGATATAACATAATTTCATTGTTAAAGAACTGTTTCGTAATGGCCAACATACTCAAAATCAAGAAGGCAAAGGTCACCTTATTTAATTCTCTTAAACATGCAAAACCTCCCAATCGTTTTCGATTAGGAGGTTATTTCGTTTTATTATTCGCTCACTGGTACTACAGAGCCGCCCCATTCTTCAAGAATGAAGTCTTGAATTTCTTTTGTACGCAATACTTCCACTAACTTTTTAATTTCTTCTCTATTTTCATCGCCAGAACGTACAGCAATTACGTTTACATATGGTGATTCTGAACCTTCAATTGCGATTGAATCTTCCACTGGGTTAATTCCAGCATCGATTGCGAAGTTAGAGTTAATAACAACCGCATCTCCTTCTTTGTTTTCATAATAAGTAACCATCATCTCAGGAGCATCGCTTGCTTCGATTTTTAAGTTCTTCGGATTTTCAACAATATCTTCTAAAGTTGCTTTTGTTTTATCGATACCTTCTTTTAATGTGATTAAGCCATTTGCTTCAAGTAGTGATAAAATACGACCATGGTCTGGGATAGAATTTGAAATTAAAATTGTTGCACCATCAGGAAGTTCATCTAAAGATTGATATTTTTTAGAGTAAATCCCCATTGGCTCAATGTGGATTCCACCAGCATTTACTAAATCATAACCCTCTTCAGCAACTTTTTGTTCAAGATACGGAATGTGTTGGAAATAGTTTGCATCAAGATCGCCATTATTTAAATCTTGATTTGGTAAAACATAATCTTGATATGGTACAATCTCTAACTCGATTCCTTCTTCAGCAAGGATTGGTTTTGCTTTCTCTAAAATTACTGCGTGAGGTGTGTGTGAAGCACCTACTTTTAATGTTACTTTTTCTGTTGCTTGTTGATCGTCGTTTGTTCCTTCATCAGTTGAAGAATTTGAACTTGTACCGCATGCAGCTAATACTAGCACAAGCACTGATAGGAATAAAAATGATAATACTTTCTTCATCCTTCCATTACTCCTTCTCCATTAAATTTTATGTGAAAGGCAAATCGCCTCCATCACCTGAATTAGCGCTTGTCCGTTTTGGCAGTAATCGTATCACCAATCCATTGAATGACAAATACAATGACAAGTATTAAAATCGTTGCCATTAACGTGACATCTTCTCTACTTCTTTGGAAACCTTCTAAGAAAGCTAAGTTCCCTAAACCGCCTGCACCTATGATTCCTGCCATCGCTGTATAACCAACAAGAGCAACAGCTGTGACAGTAATTCCAGAAATGAGCGCAGGTTTGGATTCAGGAATTAATACTTTCCATATAATTGTGAAAGTATTCGCACCCATCGATCTTGCTGCTTCAATAACACCTTTATCTACTTCGCGTAAAGCGATTAATACTAAACGCGCATAAAACGGCGCTGAACCGATAATTAACGCTGGTAAAGCCGCATTTACACCACGAATAGTTCCGAGTAAAAATTTTGTAAACGGAATTAATAAAATAATTAATATAATAAACGGAATCGAACGGAAGATATTCACAAGGGACCCCGTCAAGAAATGAACAATTTTGTTAGCCCAAAGTTGGTGTGGACTTGTTAAGAATAACAGTATACCTATGATTATGCCGAGAACGAAGGTAACTGCTGTAGAAATAGCTGTCATGTAGAGTGTGTCATAGGTTGCTTCCCACATTTTTGTCCAATCTACATTCGGAAATAATGCCTCAATCATTCGTAATCACCTCCGTTTTAATATTCATCGATTTCAGTTTTTCCAAAGCCTTCTCGACATTTTCAGAATCACCGTCAAGTTGAACAATTAACGTTCCATAAGAGCCATTCACCGTTTGTGAAATATTGCCGTGAAGGATGTTGATATCCAACTGGAACTCTTTAATTAAATATGAAATAATCGGTCTTTCTGTTGTATTTCCAACAAAAATTAATTTTACTAATTTTCCAGAAGGATAATTTTTCAAAATGTGTTCAATGGATTCTTTTGATTCTCTTGAATCCGAAACTTGCATCACAAAGTTTTTCGTTATTTCAGCTTGAGGATTTTGGAACACTTCAAGAACATCACCTTGTTCAACGACACGTCCAGCTTCCATCACCGCAACGCGATGGCAAATTTTTCGAATCACGTGCATTTCATGGGTAATTAAAACAATTGTCAACCCAAGACGCTGATTAATATCTGATAATAATCGCAAAATTGAATCAGTTGTTTCTGGGTCTAGAGCACTTGTGGCTTCATCACAAAGCAATACTTCTGGATTGTTAGCTAATGCTCTTGCTATACCAACCCGTTGTTTTTGTCCACCGGAAAGCTGGGATGGATAAGCATCCGCTCTTCCACTTAAACCTACAAGTTCAATTAATTCGTGAACTCTTTTTTCTCTTTCTTCTTTTGGTACCCCTGCAATTTCTAAAGGAAAAGCAATATTTTCTGCGACTGTTCTTGACCATAAAAGATTGAAATGTTGGAAGATCATGCTGATTTTTTGGCGAGCAAGCCGTAACTCTTTTCCTTTAATTGAAGAAATTTCAAGACCATTCACTATGACAGAACCGCTCGTTGGTTTCTCGAGTCCATTCAATAGGCGAATCAATGTACTTTTTCCGGCACCGCTATATCCGATGATTCCGAAAATTTCACCCTTTTGAATAGACAAATTTACATGATCAACTGCGGTTAATTCCCCATTTTTCGTTTTAAAGATTTTTGTGACATTTTTTACTTCAATCATGTTTGAGTACTCCTTTATAAACCGCAATATGTATTGATATTACAATTGTGCATTTTACACTTTTTATTACCCTTTGACTATAGCGTTATGTATACAATCTTTCATTTCAATAAAAAAACCTTCTACTTTGATAAGTAGAAGGGAAGTTGAACAACCTACTTAGATATCGTAAAACTTCCTCTTATCTTTCAAAGTAATAAATACTTTGCGTGATTTGGCACCTTATCATATCAATGATATGATGGTTGCCGGGTTTCATAGGGCACTTCCCTCCACCACTCTTAATAAGAGTTTTTTGCTATTCGGTTATTTAATTATGGAAACAATGTAACACGTAATCTATCATCTGTCAACTATAAAATCAACTTTTCATATAAGTTTTGTACGGATTTAAATGCATAGACTTTTTCATGCACTTTTCCGTCCTTTGTTATAAGTAGACAAGGAACACTTTCGATTTGTTGTTCGTATGCAAATTCTTCCAAAAAATTAATATTTCCTTTCCCAATCGGAATGTGTGGAAGAAGTTCTTCAATAACTTCCATCATTTTTGATGCAATTTTACATGTTCCGCAAATAGGTGTATATAAATAAAATGCTGTGATATCATTTTCGTTTACTTTTTCTTCCCAATTCTCTATTGTCCATTCTTCCATATCAATCATTTCCTATGCTAAATATTCTTTATGAACTAAAAATCTCGCTTCTTTCAGTAATTGAGCTAACACTTTTCGTGGTGCGTTTGCAACTTCCATATATGTTCTTGGAACATTTAGGTGAGTAGCCTCCGAATAAATTCTCTTCATTAATTTTCTTAGTTTTTCTCCGGATTGATCGGCATCAAAAAAAGTATATAGCTGACATTCTTCATAGGGCTCAATAAGCTCGAGTAACGCCTCTTCACTTATAGTACCATTTGTACAGACAATCTTCACATCTTCCGCTAAAATTGGGGCCAATTTCAACATATCTGAACGACCTTCTACAATGATACATTTTTCGTAATGCATTTTTACTCACCCCACGTATTATATAAGAACTGAAGAAACGATGAATAGTGTTGTCTACATATTATATTTTGATTTTAAAAAAACGCCAGTTCTTTCCCTGGCGTTTTAGACAGATTATTCAGAAATAATTTCTTCGTATTGTTCTGCAGTAAGTAATTCATCAAGTTGAGAAGAATCTGCAGGTTCAACAACAATCATCCAAGCATTTTCGTAAGGAGACTCATTTACTAATTCTGGGCTATCTTCAAGCTCAGTATTCACCTCAACAACTTTACCAGAAATAGGCGCATATAATTCAGAAACCGTTTTCACTGATTCCACACTTCCGAAAGGTTCATTCATTTGAATTTCGTCTCCAACTTGAGGAAGTTCAACGAATACGATATCACCAAGTTCAGATTGTGCGAAATCAGTTATTCCAACACGTACTTTACCGTCTTCTAATTTTACCCACTCATGTTCTTTCGTATAACGTAATTCCTTTGGTATTGACATACTTTTACCCTCCATCTGATATGTAATCTTTTTTTCAGTTTGACATATTTCAATTTCAAAAACAAGCTATTTTAGATGATTACTTCCATGTCTGTTCAAACTCTTCTTCTTTAAACCCAAGAGTCACTTTTTCACCATCTGTAACAATTGGTCGTTTAATTAACATGCCATCTGAAGCTAATAATTCTAGTTGTTCTTCTTCAGACATCGAACCTAGTTTATCCTTTAGACCAAGGGATCTATACTTTTGTCCAGATGTGTTAAAAAACTTTTTTAATGGTAGTCCACTTTTTTCCCAATACGATTTTAATTCTTCTTTCGTTGGGGTTTGTTCTACAATATGAATAGCATCATATTTTATTCCATTATCATCCAACCATTTTTGCGCCTTTTTACAAGTTGTACATCTAGGATAATGAATAAATTTCAACGACATTTCATTGGCTCCTTATTTTTAAATAATTTTTCAAATCTTTCTTATTTTTATCATGCACGATTGAAATCATGTGTTCAAGTATGAATTTTCATAAATTTTAGTGATATTTAACATCAATAAAAATAATGCATTCATAAGAGAATCAAAGTAGAATGAATTATATGTAAATTTTGATTATTGGAGGGAATGGTATGGGCTTATTAAAAGCGGGTGTCGGTGCATTAGCCGGCGTTTTATCTGACCAATGGAGAGAGTATTTTTACTGTGACTCTATTCCTGCAGATGTATTAATAACCAAAGGAAAAAAACGAGGCGGTAAAAGAAGTTTTAACCGTAAAGGAAGCGACAATATCATTAGCAACGGTTCGATAATAGCAGTCAATGAAGGGCAATGCATGATTATTGTCGATCAGGGAAAAATAGTTGAATTTTGCTCTGAACCTGGAGAATACGTATATGACTTTTCTACAGAACCAAGCATCTTTTATGGAGACTTAAACGAATCAATTAAAGCAAGTTTTGAGTCTTTTGGAAAGCGTTTAAGTTTCGGTGGAGAGCCTGGAAAAGATCAGCGAGTATACTTTTTTAACATGAAGGAGATTTCAGGTAATAAATATGGTACTCCCACACCGATTCCATTCCGGATTATTGATCGAAATATCGGGTTAGATATCGATATTTCCATCCGATGTCACGGGGAATATTCCTATAAAATTGTGGATCCAATTCTTTTTTATTCTAACGTCTCTGGCAATGTTCAAAATGAATTTAAACGTTCTGAAATCGACGGTCAACTTCGCTCAGAACTATTAACAGCATTACAACCTGCTTTTGCTAAAATTTCTGCAATGGGGATACGCTATAGCGAACTTCCACAACATACGTTAGAAATTGCAAAAGCATTAAATGAAGTATTATCTGATAAATGGATGAAAAAGCGAGGCATCGAAATCGTTTCGTTTGGTATTAGTGCGGTCAATGCTTCAGAAGAAGATGAAAAAATGATTAAACAACTCCAAAGAAGTGCAGTGTTCAGAAATCCATCTATGGCTGGAGCAACAATAATTGACGCTCAAAGTGAAGCAATGAGAAAAGCTGCAGAAAATCAAGGAGGAGCCTTTGTCGGTTTTGCAGGACTGCAAATGGCTCAGCAAGCAGGTGGTGTCAATGCAAAAGATTTATTTGAAATGGGTGAAAAACAACAACCCGTCGATCAAAATCCTCAAAATGTTGTTTGGCAATGTAGTTGTGGTGCGAAAAATCAAGGAAAATTCTGTACCGAATGCGGAAACAAACGACCAACATCAAATACTTGGATTTGTCAATGCGGCACAGAAAATAAGGGGAAGTTTTGTTATGAATGCGGTTCGCCAAAGCCAGCGAACTTTGCACTGACATGCGATAAATGTGGATGGCAACCAAAAGATCCATCCTTTACACCGAAATTCTGCCCTGAATGCGGAGATGTGATTGATGAAAACGATCGCAAATAAGGAGGATTGGTATGAGTACCAATGAAAAACAAGAGTTCATTGAAGTAGATGAGTATGATGCGAAGTGTCCATCCTGTGGTGCTTCCATCAAGTTTCATCCTGCTTCAGGCAAGTTAGTTTGTCCCTATTGTCATCATACAGAAGAGATTCCAAATGCAGAATTAGAGGCTGATTTAGAAATAGATGAGCTAGATTTCCATCAAGCAGAGGCTAGAAGTAGCTTCCGTTGGGGAGCCGAAAAAAAGATAGTGATTTGTGATGCCTGCGCTGCTGAATTAGTCTATGATGCGTTGGAAGTAGCCAACGTATGTCCTTATTGCGGATCAAATCATGTGATGGAAATTAAAGACGATCACTCTATCGCTCCTAACGGAATTATTCCATTTCAATTAACATTGGAACAAGCAAACGAAAACTTTCAAAAATGGATAAAAGGGAGATGGTTTGCTCCTAATGAGGCTAGACAATCAGCTAAAGCCGAAGCATTTACAGGCATCTATTTGCCTTACTGGACTTTTGATACAAAGACCGCTTCACAGTATACAGCAACATATGGTAGAAGAAGAACGGTATACGATAAGGATGGAAAACCTCAAACCGTTACTGACTGGTATCGTACAAGAGGATTTTATCAAGAATTTATTGATGATCACCTTGTTCTCGCTTCTACTCGCTACGATGCTCATATTTTAAGCAAAGTGGAACCTTTTTATTTAACAAATGCTCGCCCATACCAAAAAGAGTATTTGCATGGTTTTGTAGCTGAACGATACAGTATTGGTCTTGATGACGGCTGGAAAATCGCCAAAAATGAAATTCATCATTATCTAGAATCTCAAATTACACAACATATTTTATGGAAACATCGCGCCCATGTAGTTAAAAATTTACGATTTTCAACAGTCCATTCTGATATTACATATAAACATTTGATGTTGCCTTTGTGGCTATCGACTTTTCGATACAGAGATAAAGTCTATCAATTTATGGTGAATGGCCAAACGGGCAAAGTCGGTGGAGAATATCCAATCTCTCCTATTAAAGTTACAATCACAATCTTCATCCTTCTTCTATTTGTCCTATTAGGTTATTTCTTTTTTATGGAGAATTCATATTAGAATGAAGAGCGGCTTGAGAAAATGTATATGTTTGCAAGTCGCTCTTTTTTCGTAACGTTTTTCTTTGATAATCCTTTACCTTGTGCGGATAGTGCTCTTGCTTGTGCGGTTGGCTCCCTTGTTCGTACGGATTCATTCTAGCTTGTGCGGATAACTCCTCCACTTGTGCAGATAGCTCCTCCACTCGTGCGGATAATTCCATCACTTGTGCAGAAACAATCTCTACTCGTGCAGATACCCCCTTCACTTGTGCAGATACAATCTCTACTCGTGCAGATACCCCCTTCACTTGTGCAGATACAATCTCTACTCGTGCAGATACCCCCTTCACTTGTGCAGATACAATCTCTACTCGTGCAGATACCCCCTTCACTTGTGCAGATACAATCTCTACTCGTGCAGATACCCCCTTCACTTGTGCAGATACAATCTCTACTCGTGCAGATACCCCCTTCACTTGTGCAGATAGCTCCCTTGCTCGTGCAGATAACCCATTCTGCAGATACAACCCTTGCTTGTGCAGTTATTCTTCACTCTATAAAGACAAAAAAGCTACCCACAAGTGATTCACTTGTGAGCAGCTCTCTACCATTACACGATATATTTTTCTGCTGCAATTAGTCGTTCAGCAGCTTCACGTTTTTTCAAGATTAAATTATAAGGATTGTGACGAGTTAATTTACGTAAAGCAGAAAGTGTTATACGTGCATTATCTCCCTCAACAGAAGCAATGACAATTTCTTTTGCCTCTTTTTCAATTTCAGCAAAGGCTTCTTGGCAATAAATTTGAGTATATAGTAATTTTTGCTTCGCTTTTTCAAGTCCGTCGCGTTCAATTGCTTTTGCAGTGCGTAATACTGCTGATTCCATTGCATATACAAAGTTTGCGATATTCGCAATATTTACCAATACCTCTTGTTCCTGTTCAAGTTTTGTACCGAAGCGTTGAGCAGCAACACCAGCAGCTAAGATACCAATTTTCTTCGCATTTTTCACAAGATATTTTTCTTGTGCTAATGGCTCATCGCTAACCTCTTCAGGCATGAGCATGAGAAGTTCTTGTTGCAAGTTTTGAGCAACTTGTAATAAAGGAAGTTCTCCTTTCAATGCTTTTTTCATGAATGTACCAGGTACTATTAAACGGTTAATTTCATTTGTTCCTTCGAAAATACGGTTGATACGGGAGTCGCGGTAAATGCGTTCCACTTCATATTCAGACATAAAACCATATCCACCATGAAGCTGTACTGCTTCATCCGCAATGTAATCTAATGTTTCAGAACCAACAACTTTTGCAATCGAGCATTCAATTGCATATTCCGCAACAGCTTTTGCTACCGCTTTACCATCTTTTAATTCTTCAGAAGAAAGTTTGCTAAAACGATCTTCGAAATATCCTACTGTACGGTAATTCAACGATTCAGAAGCATATAGTTCAGATGCCATTGTCGCAATTTTTTCTTTTGTTAAATTGAAGCTAGAAATCGGTGTGTTAAATTGTTTGCGTTGATTTGTATATTGGATTGCTAGCTCCAATGCTCTTTTTGATGCACCCACTGTACCAATACCTAATTTATAACGACCGATATTTAAAATGTTGAATGCCACAACATGTCCTCGACCAATTTCCCCTAATACATTTTCCACTGGAACTGGTACATCTTCTAAAATCAATGTACGAGTAGATGAAGATTTAATACCCATTTTCTTCTCTTCTGCACCAACAGAAACGCCAGGGAATGAACGTTCAACGATGAATGCTGTAAAATGCTCACCATCTACCTTCGCATACACAACGAATACATCTGCAAAGCCTGAGTTCGTAATCCATTGTTTTTCACCGTTAAGAATATAATGAGTTCCTGCCTCATTTAATTTCGCAGTTGTTTTTGCACCTAACGCATCGGAACCGGATCCTGGCTCTGTTAATGCGTATGCAGCAATCCATTCACCGCTAGCCAATTTCGGTAAATATTTTTTCTTTTGATCGTCATTTCCAAACAGGACAATCGGTAATGATCCAATTCCTACATGAGCACCGTGCGTTAAGCTAAAGCCTCCTGCGCGAGACATTTTTTCGCCGATAAGAGCTGATGTAATTTTATCTAATCCAAGACCTTCATATTCTTCAGGAATGTCTGCAGCAAGTAGCCCTAGTTCACCTGCTTGTTTCATTAATTTTACGGAGTGTTCAAATTCATGATTTTCCAATTTATCTATTAACGGCAATACTTCATTTTCTACAAACTCTTCCGTCGTTTTAGCAATCATTAAATGTTCTTCAGTAAAATCTTCAGGTGTAAATACTTTTTCTAAATCTACATCTTCAATTAAAAAACTTCCACCCTTTACAAAATCTGTTGTTTGAACCATGTTAATTCCTCCCTATCGATTTATTGCTAACAAATTGATTAATATAAAACTTCCAACACGCCAGCAGCTCCCATACCGCCACCGATACACATCGTAACAACGCCATATTTCTTTTCTTGTCGTCTTAATTCATGGATTAGCTTTAACGTCAATATTGCTCCCGTCGCTCCAAGCGGGTGTCCTAACGCAATCGCACCGCCATTTACATTAACTTTATTAAGATCGAGACCAAGATGACGAATAACTTGAATAGATTGAGAAGCAAATGCTTCATTTAGTTCCCATAAGTCGATATCCTCTTGTTTTAACCCTGCAAGTTTTAACGCTTTTGGCACTGCTTCAATTGGTCCAATTCCCATCACTTCAGGTGGAACGCCGCCCACTGCAAAGCTTAAGAATTTTGCCATCGGTTTTAATCCCTGCTTTTCAGCTTCTTCTCGATCCATCACAAGAAGTGCTGCAGCCCCGTCAGAAGTTTGTGAAGCATTACCCGCTGTTACCGTTCCATTTATACTGAATGCTGGACGCAGTTTACTTAAAACTTCTTTCGATGTATCTGGTCGTACCCCTTCATCCATAGAAAATGTAAAGCGTTTTTCTTTTAACGTGTTATTCTCATCAACGTAATGCTGTACAACATCAATTGGAACAATCTCATCGTTGAATTTTCCTTCTTGAATCGCCTTATAAGCCAATTCGTGAGAACGCACCGCAAAATCGTCTTGATCTTCACGGCTAACACCATAACGTTTTGCAACTTCTTCCGCCGTATGGCCCATGCTCATGTAGTATTGTGGCGCTTCTTCTGCCAATTTTGGATTTGGTCGAACAACGTGTCCCATCATTGGCACCATGCTCATTGACTCTACTCCACCAGCAACAATAGCCTTCGCATGACCAAGCATAATTCTTTCAGCTGCATATGCAATGGATTGTAAACCTGAAGAACAGAAACGATTAATTGTAATCGCAGGAGTTGTATCTGGTAGTCCTGCTAATGCTCCAATATTTCTTGCTACGTTCATGCCTTGCTCCGCTTCAGGCATTGCACATCCTAAAATTAAATCATCTATTTCTCCCTCATAGCCTGCACGCTGAATGGCTTCTTTTACTACGATTGCGCCGAAATCATCTGGTCGCATTTGAGCGAGTGACCCTTTTTTTGCTTTACCAATTGGCGTTCTCGCTCCTGACACTATAACTGCTTCACGCATATTACATCCCCCTTTGTTTCTTTTTCCGAATTAATTGCGCAACGGCTTACCAGTTACGAGCATATGTTGCATACGCTCTTGAGATTTACGGTCAGCCACAAGCTCTAAAAACGCTTGGCGTTCTAAATTTAACAAATATTCTTCATCTACTTCCGTTCCATATGGTACAAGGCCTCCAGCCAGTACATAAGCAAGTTTTTTCGCAATTTTTAAATCGTGTTCTGAAATATAACCTGCTGTGTACATGTTCTGTGCTCCTAACAACATCGTTGCATAACCAGGTGCACCAACCACTTTGATTTTCTTTTTCACTGGTGGCTTATAACCAGATTCATATAAGGAAAGTGCTACTTGCTTCGCATCGTAAATAAGATGATCCGGATTTACGGAAATGCCATCTTGATTGCTTAAGAAGTTATTTTCTCGAGCTTCTTCCGCAGAAGTGGACACTTTCGCCATCGCAATTGTTTCAAATACTTTATTCGCAACGGCTTGATAATCAATTTCCACACCTTTTGGAAGACCTTCCAATGCCTTTTCATAGAGAGCTAAGTTTCCGCCGCCTCCTGGAATTAATCCAACACCAACTTCCACTAGTCCCATATACGTTTCTGCTGAAGCTTGAATGCGTGCTGCTGGCAAGCAAACTTCCGCTCCACCTCCGAGTGTCATGCCAAACGGAGCTGCCACAACTGGTTTTCTCGAATATTTAATGCGACGCATCGTTTTTTGGAATGCACGCACAACATAATCAAGTTCAAATATGTTGTCATCTTGCGCTTCCATTAAAATCATGCCAAGGTTTGCACCAACGCAGAAATTCTTTCCTTGGTTTCCGATGACAAGCCCTTTGTAATTTGCTTCTACTTCATCGATTGCATAGTTAATCATTTGAATGATGTCTAATCCAATGGCATTTGATTTCGAATGGAATTCAAGAAGTAAAATGCCGTCCCCGATATCAATCAAACTAGCACCAGAGTTTGATTTAAGAACGCCGTGCTGTTTTTTGTAACGTTTTAAATCAATTGCTTTTTCATTGACAGGAATAATTTCATAATCTTCTCCATTAAAGAATGCTAATTGGCCATCTATTTCTTGATAGAATGATTTATAGCCTTTCGCTAATAGTTTTTTCACAAATTCAGGAACATTGCGACCCTCTTCTTCCATTTTCGCAACGGATTTTTCTACGCCGATTGCATCCCACATTTCAAACGGACCTTGGCTCCAACCGAATCCCCATTTCATGGCATTGTCGATTTCCACAATGTTGTCTGCAATAATGCCGTTTAATTCTGCAGAATAGATCAATGTTGGAGCAAAAATATTCCACAGTAGTTCACCAGCTCGGTCATTTGCGTATACTAATGTTTTTAACTTGTTATCTAACCCTTTTGTTTGTTTTGCCATTTCGATGGAAGGAGCTTTTAATTTCTTTTGTGGAACATACTCTAGCGTGTTTGGATCGATTTCGTAAATGTCTTTTCCTTTCTTCACATAGAAACCTTGACCAGATTTTGCACCGAGGGCTCCTCTTTCCACTAACTTATGAATCAGTTCTGGAACTTCAAAAACTTTTTGTTCTTCACCAGTAGTTTGGTCATACACTGTTTTTGCCACATGAATAAACGTATCCAACCCTACCACATCAAGTGTCCGGAAAGTTGCAGATTTCGGTCTGCCAATTAAAGGTCCTGTTACTGAATCTACTTCTCCAACTGAATATCCTCGTTTTAGCATTTCATGGAGTGTAATATGCAAGCCATACGTACCAATTCGGTTGGCCACGAAATTTGGTGTATCCTTACCTATTACAACTCCTTTGCCTAACACATCTTCCGCAAAATTTTTCATAAAGGTTACAACGTCTGGCGATGTATGTTCAGTAGGAATAATTTCAAGCAATTTTAGATAGCGTGGCGGATTGAAAAAATGCGTTCCTAAAAAATGTTTTTGGAATTCTTCCGTTCTGCCTTCCACCATCTTATTTACACTGATTCCGGAAGTGTTTGAGCTAACGATGGCACCAGGCTTTCGCACCTGTTCTATTTTTTCGAATAAGTTTCGCTTCACATCAAGATTTTCGACAACTACTTCAATAATCCAATCTACTTCTTTTAACTTATCTAAATCGTCCTCTAAATTCCCAACTGTTAACAGTGCTAAATTTTTTGGTGAAGTTAGCGGAGCTGGTTTTTGTTTCAACAATTTTTGTACAGCATTATTCACAATGCGGTTTCTCACTGTTGGATGTTCAAGTGTCAATCCTTTTTCTTGTTCTTCTTTCGTTAGTTCTTTTGGAACAATATCCAACATATATGTTGGTATACCGATATTTACTAAATGAGCTGCAATACCGGAACCCATAACCCCAGATCCAATTACTGCTACTTTTTCAATTTTATACGTCACAAACAATTCCCCCTTCACTCTTTTGAATGAACAATCATTCATTTTCGCTATAAGTTTCCCCTTTGTTCATTCATAGTTTATTCAATTCCTCATTTGAAGATGTTTTTTTCAAGAAAATGAATGGCTATTCATTTCTAGTTTAAAAAAAATACATGAAGCAACTATTCTTGTATTTAGTGTAGATGATTTTACAGAATTTCGCAATCCTTTTATTAAAATTTTCGAAAAATTAATTGATATTTTAATAGTTTGTTATTTACACTCCAAACATATTTCTTTCCGACATTCGCTAAAATGTGTAAACTACTAGGTAAGGAGGCGAAAAAATTGAAAGAAATTACGTCAATTGAACAATTTAATGAAATTATTAGCAAGGACGAGCCAGTGATAGTTAAATTTTATGCAGGTTGGTGCCCTGATTGTGTACGCATGAACATGTTTATTGATCCGATTATTGAAAAGTACAATCAGTATGAATGGTTCGAAATCAATCGCGATGATTTCCCAGAACTGGCTGAAAAATATCAAGTATTGGGAATTCCAAGTTTATTAATTTATAAAAACGGTGAAAAATTAGCTCACCTTCATAGTGCCAACGCCAAAACACCGGAAGATGTAACGCAATTTTTGGATGCGCAAACGGTGTAACTTTGAAAAATTTAGGACATAACTTCTATCAAAAAAGTTATGTCCTTTCAATTTCTATAAAAATATGTTTTCTTTTTCATTTTTCGCAGGATAAAATAAGCTAACCATTAACGATAAACCGGCTACTATTTCAATCAATCCTGAAGAGTAAACTTTAGCAAACCACATACCTACAGGGATGTTAATGATTGACACCGAAGTTAAAGGAAGATAAAGCGATAACACAAAACTAGGAATAAATACGCAAATGAATAATGGAAAGTTGAACTGAATCTTCCATCTATTAATACAAATAAGCGATAAATAAATCCCCCAAATAAAATGAATGATAAAATGACTCCAATTTAATGGAGTTACGTTATAAAGAACTTTATTTGATAAATGTTGTTCAATATTATAACTAATAATTGTTAAAATAATTAACCCAACAAACCAAATTATTTTCCATACATATGGCCAAATTTTCTTCACAAATGTCCCCCTTGCCTACAAATTGAAAGAATTTTCAATCATTATATGTCACAACAAATTTCCCCTATGTCTAAATACATGAAGAGCGACATAGCTCCAATTCTTTAATAAGTCGGTCAAATATCTCTTTTACTGTACCTGACTGAATCTCTTTAAAACGTGTACTTGCCCAAAGTGACATGGCTTGAGGGTTTTGATCTTTCAATGCTTTTGCACGAATCGGCTGCGTTAATGTATTGACAGCGGGATAAATGGCTGGTGCAATGCTTTCATACTTCACCATAAATTCATTTTTCAATCCCCGCGCAAGTCGACCTGAAAATGTACGTGTAAGGGCTGTTTCTGTAAACTCTCCAGATTGAAGAGCCTGTTTATAAACTGGGTTAGCTCCGCTTTCTTCTGTACAAAGGAAAGCCGTACCTAGCTGCACCACATCAGCTCCAGCATTTAATGCGAGGTGAATGTCCTTACCATTAATAATGCCTCCAGCAGCAATTATTGGAACTGCCATTTCTTTTCGAACCGTAGATATGAATTCCATCAGTGGTACATAAGATTCTTCATCCACATTTTGAAAAGTTGCTCGATGCCCTCCAGCTTCTATCCCCTGTAAACAAATTGCATCTGCTCCTTGTTGTACAGCAATTTTTGCTTCCTCTAAATTGGTCACCGTAACGATTACATAGCTGCCATTCTCTTTAATTTGTTCAATGATTTCATTGGTTGGACAACCAAATGTAAACGAAACATAAGGGACTTTATACGTCTTGACTAACTCCAATTTTTCCGTCCAATAATCGTCATCGGGTTTTGGAATTGTTAATGGAATTTGGAAATCTTCTTCAAGGCGCTCCTTATACAAATACAATGACTCATCAAGGGAGTCGTTTTGAGGAACAAAAATATTCACCCCAAAAGGCAAAGCGGCTTCTTTGCATTTGATGATTTCCTGCTCGATTGCTTCTGGAGTTTTATAACCCGCTGCTAGAAACCCAAGTCCACCATTTTGTGAAACTGCAAGAGCTAAATCGACCGTTGCAATCCCCCCTGCCATCGGCGCTTGAATTATTGGATATTTTAAGTTGCTGAACATGTAATATCTACTCCTTTCAATCAATATATAGTCTTTTAGACATTCACAAAAATTTATAGGAGTTACTTCAAACTACAACCTTTTAAACGACCGAACAGCTCTTTAAAATGAAAATGCTTCAAGTGGTTGTATTTTAAGGAAATCGCGATATTGTTTCTGCACATCCATTGTCGAGCCGCTTCTTTGATAACAATAAAACTTAACGATTTGTCTTTTCTTCTTTATCAACTATCTTTACATCTTACAAATATTTTGTCAATTTATGGGTATACAAATATTCTCATCATTCATTTGTGCAAATTGAAAAAGGACATCTGAAAATGACTTTTCAGACGCCCTTCTGATCTCGTTCAAAGAATAAAATGAGAGAAGGCAATAACATTCCTCGCACTAAAAATGTATCAATAATGATGCCGACAGCGACAATGAAGCCAAAAACAAATAAATCGATTACTGGCATTGTCGTTAAAGCTGCGAAGGTTGCTGCTAATATCACACCTGCTGATGATATCACTCCACCTGTGTTTCGAACAGCAATTTCTAAAGCATTCTTTACACTTTTATATTTCCGCTCTTCGATGAAACGGCTGACCATGATGATATTATAATCAATTCCCAATGCAACTAAGAAGATAAACGCATATACCGGTGCACGAGTTGACACTGCATCATATCCAAAGAATAAATCTAACAAAAATAATCCTAAACCTAACGCAGAAGCATAGGAAATTAAAATCGTTGCCAACATATAAATCGGCATTTTAATAGAACGTGTAAGAATGAGCAATAGTACTAGAATAAGGAATGTTTCTAAAATAAAAATAATCTTAATATCACGATTATTGACTTCTTCTTCATCAACTAATTTTGCCGTTGTACCAGCAAACTCTAATTCCACTTTTTTGTCATTGGATAAACGATATGTTGCATTGGCTTCACGGAACTCTTGAATAAAATCAATGGCTTCAACACTATACGGATCTTCATTTAACGAGATGGTTATTTTCCCGTGTTTCCCATCATCGGTAATTCCTGAAGCTCTAGCAGAACCAATCTGTTCAACTTCAGAAAAATCTTGGGCAATTTCCTGTATTTTTTCAAATGTTAAGTCTTCACCGGTAACAAGTACAGTTGTTTGAGCTAAATCCCCTTTATTAAACTTCTCTTCCACGATTTCAAAACCAACACGAGAAGGTAAATCTTCAGGAAAATTTTTTACCATATTAAATTCATATTTAATATTCATAATGTTAGCTGCTGTAATTAACAAAAACAGCATGACTGCTACCCCAACTAGTGCTGGTTTTGATGTGACAAACTTTGCAATAGGACCCCAAATGCTATGTTTTACTTCACTTTCCTCACCATACTTTGGAATTTTCGGCCAAAATGCTTTTCGACCAAATAAAGCAAATAATGCTGGGACAAAAGTAATAGCAGCAATCATAATAATAATCATGGCAGTTGCAAAAATTGGAGCAAAGTTTTGATATTCTCGGAAGTCTGCAAAAATTAAAATAACCATTGCAGCGAGCACAGTACCTGCTGCAAATAGCACCGGTTTTGCTGTTGACTGCATTGCAATTTTCATTGCTTCAAATTGATTTTCATGCTTATTCAATTCTTCTCGATAGCGGGAAAATACAAATAATGAATAATCAATAAGTGCTGCAAACAGCAAAATACTCATGATGGAAGTTGTCGAGTTATTAATTTCTAGCCCTGCAGCACCTAGCAATGCAACGGTTTGATTGACAATTTGATACACGACTACCGTTGCCAAAAGCGGTATAAGAGCAAGTAGAGGAGAACGATAAATGACAATTAATAAAACTAAAATAATGATGATTGTTGCAAATAAAAGTTTGAAGTCTGCAGATTCGAACAGTTTAACTGTGTCACCCGAAATACCTGCAGGTCCTGTAATATAAAAATCTACCCCTAAATCCTCTGCAATTTTCGTACCTACCTCAGTTGTTTTATCATTAATTTCAGCATAATCGGAACTTCCTAAGCCATTCTTTAAATTCATTGGAACAATCATTGTCGTTTTATCTTCAGATATGAATGCCGATAATGCTTGAGGAGGTAATTTCGAAACGTCTACAATTGTTTCTATTCCTTCAATATCGGCCTTTTTAATACCATCAATAATTTCTCCAACTTCTTCAACGGTTATCTCTCCATCTGATTTATGAAATACATATATACCTGGTGTTCCTTGATCATTAGGAAAAAACTCATCTAACTTATTTTGGGCAATAATGGATTCTGCATTATTTGGTAATGCTTGAAAGTTGGTTGTTTTATAGTCGCTTAATTTAGGTCCTGCACTAATAACAATCATGATTAATAACCAAATGGCAATAGTAATCCAAGCCCCTTTTTTTGTAGCGACTTTATCCGTTAGTGCCTGTATAAATTTCATATTGTCCTCCTATTTTTTCGCCAAATAAATCTGGATTTTCAAATCTATTATTTGGGCCTTAAAGTAAAATTATACCTATTGAGAATCTAAAAGAAATTAACAGGAGGACAATAATAATTTTAATCGTAAACATTCCCATTCATCGCGATGAACTAATCCAGAGAACTGATAATACTAACTTTTTGTCAAGTCTCTCAACTGTTTAATTAATACATTTATTTCGTTTATTGATGAATGTATAGAAGCGATTAAATCATGTGTATTTTCTAATGTAGAGATTATTTCTTCCGTTGACGCAGCATTTTCTTCAGATATAGCAGATACGTTTTCAATTTGATTTCGAATTGTAAAGAAATTATGATTTGCCAATTCGATTTCTGACATTTCCATTGATAGTCCATTATGAATTTCTGTAAATGTACTTTTTATTTCTTCAAAGAAATGAGAAATTTCCTTAAGCAATAATCTACCTTCCGTAATCGCACTTTCTCCTTGAGCTGATTTTTCTTGAGCTATTTTGGATTTGTTGAATAATTCATCCGTCACCAATTTAATATTCTCTGTCATTTGGGCACTTTGTTCAGCTAGTTTTCTTACTTCTTCCGCTACTACTGCGAATCCCTTTCCATGCTCACCAGCACGAGCCGATTCAATGGCAGCATTCAGTGCAAGCAAGTTCGTTTGATCTGCAATTTCTTTTATACTTTCGAGTAATGTATTTACCCTTTCTAAACTAGTTTGCAAATCAGAAACCGTTATAACTGTATTGCTAATCGTTGTACCAACTGAATCCATATAATCAGTTACTTGATTGATTTTATTCCAACCTTCTTGTACTTTTCTATTCATATTTTCCGATTTTTTTACAATATCTTCAGCAACGATAACGATTTGTCCCATTTTTTCTGATGATTGAACCATTGAATCATTGATGATATTTACACTATTCGCCTCTTCTTGTATACTAGTACCCATTTGTTCTGCTGATTGTACAATGTCTTTACTTGAACTAAAGATCGTATTTAATTCTGTATTAAATTTTGTAATATGGTTATCAAGCAAATCAGATACAGATTCGATGGATGCAAAAGTGGATGTTAACTTATTCATTCCCTCTTTCGCTTCAAGTTCTTTTTGAAATGCATCAACAATCAGTTGTCTTCCCCATTTCATCAGCAAATATAAAAGAACCATAAATGCATTTATGATAAAGAAGACAGTCAAGAACCCAGAAAAATTGTTATTCAGTCCTAATAAGTTTTCTGGCAAAAGGAAAAATAATACGAGATATACTACATCTAGCAAAAGACCTAACGCTAAAATCAGTTCTTTCTTAAAATAGAGTGTAACCATCGCAATTGTAAGAATAATAATATAGTGTTTAATAATAGAAAATCCATCCAAAATTAAGAGTGCTAATACCACTATACTTGGAATTAATGATATGGTTAAGCCTTTTACATATGTATTGATTGGTAAAAAGAAAGTGATTATCGACATCACAAGAACAATCAAGCCCGCTACAATAATAATTGCTCCCTCTTCAAATCCCCTAGATGAAACAATCGGTACACAAATAAGAAATACTAAAATAATAGTTAGTAGAAGATTGACTTTATGAACTCTGTGAGTGTTGTATTGATCTTGATACATTCAATTCTTCCCCTTTCTTTTTGTGGTAAGGACTATTTGATTATTCACGCAAATAAAAACATCAAAAAATCACTATAACTGATGATTTTATGCAAGATTCGAACTATTTAAGTTGAGTATATTTCCTAGGAAATACAACTCTGCTTTATTATTCGATATACTTACCAAAAATTCCTTCATTTTTCTAATTTTTCTTATTAATTCTGAAAATTATATCAATAAAACTTGCAGTAAGACTTAGTGCAATCATCATTTTATGTTCATTACTGCCCTAGTCTTTCAAAAAAATTTATATTACTTATAATATTGAACAAGGTGATGCTATGAAAAAGTTCATACCTTTAGAAGGAATGTCTCAGTTCAGCCCTGAAGTTTATCCATCCTACCAAAACTCTGCCTGTGGACCTACTACAATATTCGTTATGTTGAAATTTATGTTTGGAAAACATGTTGCACAGAATGTAAATATTCTTTATCGAATGCTAGGTACAACGAAAATCGGTTTATTTCGCTGGAGGCTTATTAAAAATTTACAAAACTATTTAGGAACGGACTGGGTTGTAAAAAACTGTTCATTAAAGGAAGCGATGAAACAAATCGATGAGGGCAGGCCAGTAGCAATAAAATTTGATAAATACTTTACTCTACAATGGAAATCAAAACCTACTTTTACCTATCATTGGGTTCCTTTCATTGGCTATGAAATTGAGCAAAATGAGTTATTATTAATTGTGCATGATAATGGGGGAATAAATCGTGATAGTCAAATACGAAAAGTTCCCTATTCTCAAAACTATAAAGTGATTAGCTTCGTAAAAATTGAGCCAAGAAAGAAAAAATAAAGGGACTCAAACATTCAAACAAGTTTGTGTCCCTTCTCAATACTTTATATACATGTATATAGTGAATAGGCATGTTTTGCAATGGATGTAAAGCCCTTGTTTGCTAGTTGATTGAAAGTGTTAGCGGAATATTCAGGTACAGAGAGATCTTCTAAACGTTCTTTGATTGGTATGTTTTTTTCTATGGATGCTAATCGATAAGAAAGCTTTAACATTTCCAGATTATCTGCAATTTTATTTCGTTGACCTGGTTTTAATTCATCTAAATTTTGTAATACTCCTTCAACAGTACCGTATTTTTGAATCAATTGCAGCGCTGTTTTCGGTCCAATGCCTTTGACCCCTGGATAGCCGTCGCTCGAATCTCCCATGAATGCTTTCACATCTACAAATTGATGAGGTTCAATCGCATATTCCTCTTTAAATCGTTCCATTGTATAGACATCATACTCAGAATAGCCTTTTTTTGTAAAAGCGATGTTCGTCGAAGGATTCAATAATTGCAATAAATCTTTATCGCCACTAATTATTGTAATTTGGGCTTCTTCCTTCCATTTTTCAACGATGGAACCAATGCAATCATCCGCTTCCATTCCTGCTTCTCCAATGTTTTTCCAGCCAATCCACTCAGAAACTTCCTTTGCCATGTCAAATTGTGGAATCATTTCTTCCGGTGGCTCGCTTCGATTCGTTTTGTATCCTTCAAATAGTTCATTGCGAAATGTGTTAGCTCCCATATCCCAACAAATTGCAATATGGCTAGGCTTAATAATTGATTGGGCTGTTAAAACATGTCGTGCAAAACCTTGCACCCCATTTGATGGTCTGCCATCCGGTAAATATTGAAAATGTCCTATTACACTCGTGGCATAAAAAGAACGGAATAATAGAGCCATTCCGTCAATGACTAAAATATGTGGTTGATTATTCATTCAAAAATCCTCACTTTCTACTTCATTCATTATAACATGTTGAGACAGCCCATTTGCGACGGAAAAATTCTCCTTCCCTATTACAATTCTAAGTGACGCTACTGCTGACAAACAAAAGAAGAGGATAATACGTTCATAAAATAGAACATATTATCCTCCTATCAGTTTAGACTTCATTGCATATGGGAAAAGTGCTTTCATTAATCTCTCCGTTTCATATCGCGAATTGCTTGAATCGATAATCGTACAAGTAAAATGGAACATAAAAATAATCCGAGATATGCTGCTGTATTTAAATAAATCGCATAGGCAGTTTCAATAAATTGGGAAATGGCTAGAAGTGCTGTTGAAATAATTCCAAATGTAATGCCCACCATCAATAAGACAAATTTTGAAAACAATTGCGTCACAAATTTGGAGTTGGTTTTATCCGAAAAGATGTCGTGATGCAAGATCACTTTTCCATCTTCAACTTTTCGAATTAATTGGTCAATCCGCCTTGGAATTTTTCGTAAATTCGGTATTAGTATTGCCAATTCTTCTTGCATTTTCTCCATCGTTTCAATTGGCTCTGTAATCGGTTTTCTTAACGAAGATTTCATATAATCATTTGTAAATTTCTTCGCTTCTTCAAAAATATTAAAAGTAGGATCGATCATATTGATTGTGCCGTCTAATGTAATGATTACCCTGAGAGCCAAGCTGACGGATGAATAAAACTGTAACCCCGATTCTCTAATGACTGTAAAAATGGAATAAATCGTTTCATCTGTTGGAACTTTATTAACATATGTTATTTTTAATAAAATTTGGCCAATCGCTTGTTCCAATTCTTGACGGTTAATTTCATTTTTATTTTTGATTAGCAAGGAAATTGCATCGTATAATAACGACGAATCTCCCTGCTGAATACCCATGAAAAATAGTTTTAATCCTTCTTGTTGTTGCCCTGATAATCGACAAACTGCTCCAAAGTCAAGAATCGCTACTTCCCCTGTTTCTGGATTAACAGAAATATTTCCTGGATGCGGGTCAGCATGAAAAATTCCTGATATTAACGCTTGTTCTAAATAAGAATAAACAATCGTTCGCGCAAGCTCTTTTCGATCAAAGGAAAGATCCTCTATTTTATCTAAATCCGAAATGCTTACACCTTTTACATATTCCATTACTAAAATATTTTCATTACTTAATTCTTCATAAACTTGTGGAATTTTGACATTCAGTTTACTCCGTTTTAATATATTTCGAATTTGGATCATATTGCGGGCTTCTATTTCGAAATCCGTTTCCTCTTTCATTGAATTGGCAAATCCTTCTGCTAACGATTTGAACCCAAAACTTTCAGCCCACTGGGATTTCGTCGTAATCCAATCTGCAAATTCCAATAATATACTTAAATCTTCCCTCATAATTGTTTTTACTTGCGGTCTTAAAATTTTTACAACCACTTCTTCATGAGAATTTTTTAAAACCGCTCGATGAACTTGTCCAATGGAAGCTGCTGCTAATGGTTTCTCGTCAAAAAAAGAAAAGACCTCATCGATTTCGCATGAAAAATTTTCTTTTAATATCCTTTTTACTTCATCAAAGGTCATTGGCGATACTTTTTGCTGCAATTTTTTTAGTTCTTCAATGAAGATTGGGGAAAACAATTCTTTTCTAGTTGATAACACTTGTCCAAACTTTATAAAAATGCCACCGCTCTCTTCAAGAGTAGAACGCAATGCAATTGCTAACTGTCTATCTGTATCGCGACTTCGCGCATATTTTACCGTTCTTGTAATGCCGTTCGTTACAGCTACTTTTAATACCGTTCGTAGACGCTTTTGATAACGCCAATAATTCAATGCTTTCCTAAAAATCGTCTTCTTTTCCGAATAACGCCCAGTATTTTCATCTAATGCAATCGGATCAAATAGCTCAAAGAATAAATAAATCAGCATGGAAATAAGCAACATGCTTCCGATCCATAATAACGTTGCAACACTTACAACGCCATCTTCAGTATGATATTGTGCATTTTCCCGAACAAACGTATACCAAAACACAAAAGTAGTGAATGAGACGCTGATGATGACGGACAATACTCTTCTAAATAAGTTCACATTGGAACCAATAAGCCTTCCGCTAATAAAAAATATAATGATTGACACAATTAATATTTGCAAAAGTGCGCTAATTGTACTCATTCACTTCACCACTTCCAATCGAATATCCATTAAAATTAGTATGGCTAAAGTTTCATTCTTGTCATTCCTAAGCGTTGTTATTAAATTGATTTCTTCTATTTTCCAAACGAAATTCATACAAAAAAGGATTCACTTGGAGGTGAATCCTATCTATAATGTAAAATAATTCGTAATACTCTCCCTTTCATTTACAGAATATATTTCAATATCTGTTGATTTTTTGTGGAAACGAACCCCATGGATATTTCCACCCTCATAAATATTTCCCCCTCCATCAATACCGATTTTTTTACGGCAAGGTGAAATCCATACTTTGCTCGAACCATCTTCATTTAATAATAATGTTGGTGTATGGCCAAATACGACATATTCTTTTGCTTTATGGGGGACTTTCGTAAATTCTTCACGTATCCACAGAAATTCATCCGTACTTGTTTCTAAAAAATCTTCTACTTTTGCATTGATCCCTGCGTGAACAAAAACAAACGGATTCCAATAATAATACAAACGAAGATTTTTTATAAATTCAATTTCATCTTCAAAATGCGTTTTGATAAATTCGACTATTTGTTCAACATTCATTTCATCTACAGTTTGTTCGTGTTCGCTGGAATATTCGGAATAAAAACTTTGGATGGTGCTTGCACCTCCAACTTTCGGATGGAAATAAAATTCTGCCATTTCTTTCGGCTTTTTTAACCAGTTCAAGAAGATTTGTTCATGGTTTCCACTTAACGTAATCACCTTATAATCTTTTGATAGCTCCATCACTTTGCGCAATACTTTTAAGCTATCCTTTCCCCTGTCAATATAGTCACCTAAAAAAATAAGCATCTCTTCATCGGGTTTCCAGTACTGCAATACTTTCTCTAATAAATGAAAACTTCCATGTATATCTCCAATGGCAAATACTTTATCCATTTATACACCTCTTTATTCAACACTCAAAAGAGAAAGTTGAATGTTTTCTAAAATTTTCAATCCGTTCAATTTTTATTCAATTATACTACAGAATTATATGAATATTCCGCGAAATTCTATACAATTTAAGAATTTCATATTGACTAATAGTTTATTATTTTAATTATTCTATAAATGTTTATTCATACGAATCGAATCACGTATAGTTTATACGACATTATTTCATAATGAAAATTAATCTATTTCTTTGGTAAAGGAGATTCTTATGAGGAAGTTGTTTCTAATTTTCTTATTCTTGCCTATCTTCATATTGTATGCTTGTGGTGTACCCTCAGAAGCAAACTTAGGTACGCCAGAAAACGATAGAAAAAAATCTAATCACGAATTTAGAGAAATCAACCAATTAGTCGTTGATAATGAAAATGTAAAAATCACCATATTAAACATGAAGAAAAACAAAGAACAATCGAAACAAACTGTCACGATTACGTTTGACATTTTAAATAAACGAAAAGATACAATGAAAATACAAGCACAAAGACTATCAGTAGATGATCGGATGGTAGATGAAGCGATTTATCAATTGGAACAGGAAATCTCACCACAAAAAGCAGCCACTGCAAAACTAGTCATCCAACAATTAGAAGACATCGAATTTCCCGAATTTAAAAATGATTTAGAAATGGAATTATATATTTTGTCTTTAGATGATCCAAATTATGTTGAAAATCACCACGTGAAAATCATTTATGAATAGATGAAAGTGACTGATTTTTTTTAATACAAGATAGTCTAGAGTTATCAGTGTATAATAGTGATGGTAATCAAAGTATTTCATTCTACCAATAGGATTTAAAGGAGTTCGACTGATGAATATATTATTAACAACTTTGAACGCCAAATACATTCATACGAACTTGGCCATTCGTTATTTAAAAGCATTCGCACGTCCGGAGTTTGACCCAACGATTGTAGAATTTACGATAAAAGAACCGACATTAAATATTGTGACTGATCTTCATCAAAGAAAACCCGATTTAGTCGGTTTTAGTTGCTATATTTGGAATATCGAAGAAACGATTAAGGTTATTCAAATGCTGCGAGTTGTTAGCCCACATACAAAAATTGTATTAGGCGGGCCGGAAGTCTCTTATGATGTACATTATTGGTTGCGACGATTGGAAGGGCTTGTTGATTTCATCATTATGGGGGAAGGTGAATATTCTTTTAAACAATTGCTACGATATGTTCATGGAGAAATCCCACTAGAAGAAGTTCCAGGCATTGCTTACTTACAAGATGGAAAAATGAATATTCATCCACAGCCAAAGAAAATTGACTTACGGGAACTTCCAAGCCCATTCCGTTTTGAAGAAGATCGAGCTTCTATTTCAAAACGCATTCAATATATTGAAACAAGCCGCGGTTGCCCATTTAGCTGTCAATTTTGCTTATCTTCTATTGAAGTAGGCGTTCGCTATTTTAATAGGGAAAAAATAAAAGACGATATTCGTTATTTAATGGCCAATGGTGCAAAAACAATTAAATTCGTTGACCGAACTTTTAACATTAGTCGCAGTTATGCAATGGACATGTTCCAATTTTTAATTGATGAGCATGTACCTGGCGTGGTGTTCCAATTTGAAATTACTGCTGATATTATGCGACCTGAAGTCATTCAATTTTTAAATGACAATGCACCAGCAGGTTTATTCCGTTTTGAAATTGGCGTCCAATCTACGAATGATTTAACAAATGAATTGGTGAAACGTAGACAAAACTTTGAAAAATTAAAAAGAACGGTCACAATGGTGAAAGAAGGCGGGAAGATCGATCAGCATTTAGATTTAATTGCTGGACTTCCTGAAGAAGATTATGAGAGTTTCCGCAAAACATTTAATGATGTATTTGCGATGCGTCCAGAGGAATTGCAGCTCGGCTTCTTAAAACTATTGCGCGGTACAGGTTTACGAATTGAAGCCGAAAAGTTTGGATATACATATGTTGATATCGCACCTTATGAAATTTTATCAAACAACGTATTAAGCTTTGATGAAATTATTCGCATCAAACAAGCGGAAGATGTGCTCGAAAAATATTGGAATGCTCATCGAATGGACGATACAATTGAATACCTAGTGTCAGAAGTATTTGAAACCCCATTCGATTTCTTCCAAAACTTTGGTACTTTCTGGGAAGAAAAAGGATGGTCGAGAATAGGTCATCAATTGGAGGACTTATTTACGAGATTGGATGAATTTTTACGCACGTTACCAAACGTGAATTTAGGTATCGTTCATAGTTTAATGAAGCTCGATTTCTTATCGAAGCAACAATTCCACCCTCGAAAGCTTTGGTGGGAAGAACGAATTCCAAAAGAAGAATTGAAAGCAATAAATAAGAAATTAATTGAATCTCCTAATATTGTTGGAGAAGAATTTGCCCAATTGCAGATTAATGAAAAGGAACTTGTGAAGCATTCACTTATCGTTCCATTTAGTATAGATTATGATGAATATAAAAAAGGAAAAATTGTTGAAAGTGATACGTATTTGTTTGTCTTCTTCAGACAAGGAACTACTCCATACTTTGCAACGTTTCCAAAAAACCTCATAAAATAAAAAATAGTAGTACAAACCGAATGTTTGTTATGCTCCCTATTAGGTAGACAGTAAAAAAAATAAAACTGTTTATCTAATAGGGAGTTTATCAATGATGGTTTATGCTACTTTTTTTATTAAAACATGGATTTTCTCATTGCTCGTGTGGATTGCACTCTTACTCGTGAAGATACGGTGCTTCTTGTGCAAATAACTACCTTGCTTGTGCATAAAACTCTCCTACTCGTGCAGATAATACATCAGCTCGTGCAAATACCACCCTTGCTTGTGCATATACCACCTTAGCTCGTTCAGATAGCAACCCTACTTATTTGGGTAATCTCCCAGTAGTATTGAAAATCCTTCCTTCTATTCATTAACTTTTACTGAAACAATGCTAATCCAATAAACCAAAGTACAGGAACAAAAAGTGCTGGCAACATATTTAACGATTTGCTGTCTTTAATCCCTAAAATCGATAATCCAGAGCTTAATATT
Source organism: Ureibacillus sp. FSL K6-0165 (assembly GCF_038004285.1). Classification (NCBI taxonomy): domain Bacteria; kingdom Bacillati; phylum Bacillota; class Bacilli; order Caryophanales; family Caryophanaceae; genus Ureibacillus; species Ureibacillus sp. FSL K6-0165. The sequence goes on along the minus strand of NZ_JBBOQS010000001.1, from coordinate 1,497,189 downwards.
AAAATGCCTCCTACGATGGAAACCTCCGTCATTAGTTCAGCTGTTAAAAATGGTTCAATATATTTTGCACATAAATAAATCAAACCTTGCCAAATAAACAATACAACTGCAGCAAAAGCGATACCGATTCCATAAGTGGCAGCTAAAGCCATAGATGTCACTAAATCCAGCGTAGCATTTGTAAATAAGTATGTATGATTATTATTTAAAGCACTTTCCACCGGACCTAATATCGACAAAGTACCGATACAAAATAGCAAAATGGCTGTAGACAAGCCCTTACTTAAATCTGTTTTAGAAAACCGATCAACAACATTCTTAAATTTCCCATCAAAATCAATAATGGTCCCAATTAAACCACCAACAGATAAACTAACAATAAATAAGACCGGATATTTGCTATTCGGCATATTTTGAACAATCGCATTGATTCCTAAAGCAGTAGCGGCAAACCCCATGGCTGTAAATAATGCAGATTGATATTCTTCTTTAATTCCCTTTTTTAATGCGCTTCCTACAAAACTCCCTACCAGAATACAAATTGTATTTACGATTGTGCCAATCATCACTTAACACTCCCATCAAAAGTAACAAAACTATCCTTTAATAATATTAATTTTGTAATATTAAAGAATTTTAACACAACTTATATTAGGAAGCATATTTTACTTTTATACTAATAGAATTTTAAAAAGTTTTAACACATATTTCTATTATCAATGTACAAAAAATAACCCCCGTAAAAGTTTCGTAATGTGTTTAACTTTTACGGGGCTATCATTTTATATTTTTTCTAATATGTATTAATACTTATAAAGCATTGCAATAAATTCGTGCCCACCACCAATTGTCCAGAACAATACGATATCTCCTCGCTTAATTCGATTGGATTGAATTCCTTCATAAAGAGAGACGAATGGTGAGCTTGTTCCAGTATAACCATACTGGTCTCCTATATAGATAATTTTCTCATCAGGTATATTAAATCTTTCTTGAAGATTTTTGATATTTGATAGGGCAAATTGTGAAAAGCAAAATGCATCCACATCTTCAATTTGTAAATTATTTCGATGCAAAAGTTTTTCTATTTTTTCATACGCATACGGCAATGAAACAGCACCATCGAATGGAAGCCAACGAATATAACCAGGAAACTCTTTATTCAATACATATTTAGAAAAACCTTGATCTGGATATAAAATATTTTCTTTAAAAGAAGAATCCGTTTCGTAAATTGCATCGATAAACCCTGTATCTTCTTCCGTTTTTTCAAGAAATACAGCCGCTGCAGCATCTCCAAAGCTAGCATATGTAATTTCTTCATCCGGATTTGCAACAAGAGACAAATAGTCAGAACCTACTACTAATGCATTGGTGATGTGGGGATTGCTTAACAAGTATCGGGAAGCTTGTTCAACCGCAATCGTCATTCCTGCACAGTTAGCATTACTGTCGTAAACAATACAATCTTTTTTCCCTTGAATTGCCTCATGAACAAAAATTGCATTTGTAGGGAATGTCAACTCAGGTACTTGGGAAGAAAAGATAATCATATCGACATCTTTTCCTTCTACTCCTGCTTTCTCTAAAACTCGCTTAGAAACGTCGATTGCCATCGTTATACTATTTTCTTCCGAATTATTTATTTGATAATAATTCTTTCTTCCTAAAGTTTCTAATAAATTAGAAATATCTTTCCCTTTATTTTCTTTAAAGTAATCAATATACTTCTGACTATTTACAACATGATTTGGATGATAGACTTCCACTTCTTTTATTTGAACATGCGTCATGCTTACTAAAAGCCTCCTATACAACTTTGAAACGAGAAGAACAATTATACTTCAACTACTTCAAATGGCTCTAAACCTACAGTTTTTGCAATTCTATTCAATTGCATTTTAATAATTGCACTTTGTTTAATTTCCACAACTACTTTTTTAAACCCTGTAGTTTTATAAAGTTCGAAACATCCTTGTAAATGTGGAATCATATCTTGCGTTATAACATTTAAATCACGACAATCAAAGCGTAATTCATATTGACTAGCTGGAATCGGATCAAGGTTCTTATGGTAATCATTTAAAAATTGTTGCACTTTTTCTGGAGAAAATGAGCCTCCTACAACCATATTCACTACTTTTTGCACTGAATTTACTTGAATAGAGTAAAATCCTTCTCTCATACTATTCCATCCTTCCAATAATAAATTTGTAATAATAAATCAGAAAAATAAAACTATATACCTAATAATTCAATAACACTATAAGTATAATAGTTTTATTTTTCAAAGTATAACAATTTATACCAATAGTAATATATCAAGTTCATCAAAAAATATCAATTACCTATTGCGGAATTTTTTAAAAAGTTAGAAATAACTATCAATTTTTTTGAAACATAATAAAAAAGGGATATTAAACTAAACCCTAATCTAGTTTAATATCCCTAATTACAAATTTATCTCATATAAACTTTTACAATAACCGTTGCATCATCAATGCTTAATTTTAAATTGAAAGAGTCTCCTCGGGATAGCCCTTTTTCTCCTAAACCAATCATTAAGTTTATTGTTCCATTGTAGGAGATTTCATATTGATCATTTGTAGTATTAATGTTTGTAATAATTGGACGAATTTCCCTTGAGGATCCGTCTGCAAAGGTAACTAGCCCTGTATTCGGATTAAAGTTTGCTTCTTTACCGTATTGATCCTCTATTTCAAAATAACCCTCTTCATAGATTTCTTTGAATAAATCCGTTGCTGTTAATACTAAACCATATTCAGAAACTTCTACATCAATCTCTTTTAATTCTTTCTGACTTAAAGAATTTTTATTGATTAAAACGAATTTACCATTTACCTTTACCTTTTCACTTGAAAGTGTAAGAGTATGCTTGATTTGTTCGCCTGTTTGGTTAATGGTGATGAAAATATCAGCTTCATAAGTTTGATTTTCCTCATCTAAAATACCATCTGCTTCAATGGCATCAACATTCGCAGTCACTTTATTACCATCTACATTTAAATATTTGCTATTCGTTGTAATGGTGTAAGCACTGCTTGGTAATTCGACTTTATCATGATTCACGAAACCATAAACCTTAATATTTGCATCATATTTATCTACTATTTGACCATCTGGAGTAACTCCAAGAACGAATTTTTCACTTTCTACTACAAACCTTGTTTCTTCTTTTGGTTCTTCAGTTTTCTGAATACTAATTCGTTTGTCAAATGCTGGTAAAATTTTTCCTGATTTTGAAGGTACCCCTTTTATTTCGAAGCGATAGTTTCCTTCATTTTTTGAATTAAGGGTAATTGTGTATGAATCCCCCTCTTTATTTAATTCACCTTTTGCAAATACTTCATTTTCTAATCCTACTAATTTGAAATATGTTGCTATTTCCTTCGAACTAGTTGATGTTGGCAAGTTGACTGCTTCATTAAATTGAACTACGATTTCGTTCCCTACTACTTCAACCTTTTTCACTTGGAAGAGTTTTTCCGTTAGCGTAGTGTTTATCAGTCTTTGTAAAAATGAAGCAAATTGCCCTCTCTTTAAAGTAGCTTTGGGTTTGAATTCTTTTACATTCGTTATGTTAAAGTAGTCTAATACTTGAATTGATGAACGGGCACTTTCTTTCGCTTCTTGTATATCAGTCACTTCAATTTCAAAAGATTGAGCATCAACATAATGATGAACGTCAACTTGATAAATTTTTGATAATGTATTTGCTAAAATCACCGCCATATCTTCACGGGTCATTGCTTGTGTTGGATTTAATCGATTCCCTTCAAAAATCCCTGCATCTTTTACTAGTGCTGAATACTGAAGCAACTCATCATCCGTATTTTTAGAAAGGTCTAAAAAGCGCATATTCGTTTTATAATCGCTAGGAATTTCATAGCCTTGTAACTTTATAAATCTACCAATCAATTTCACTACATCGGAACACGTTAAATCTTGATAAGCTCTAAATGTCCCATCAGGATATCCTTTAATAATTCCTGCATCCACTAATTGAACAATTGCCTGTTCATGAGTGTCACCTTTTATATCTGAAAATTGTGCCGCACTTGAAGCAACGGGAACTGCTGTTGCAGCAATCGTGACAGCAGTCGCTGCGGTAAATAAATTCAACCATTTTTTCTTTTTCATAAAAAATCCTCCAATATGCATTAATCAAATGAACGTCATCCGCTTCAATATGATAATTATACCTTTTCTACAAAATAGATGATAGTTTCAGCAATTAATTCCAGTCTATCTTTCGTTTGGAAAATAATACAAATTCCAACCCCCTATTTATTAGTCCGTATAAACAAAAGAAATGTTCCATATTGTTTCAAAATAGTATTCTCTCTTCCACCCATTACTTTCTGTTTATGAAAGCCTCCCAATTACCTATTCGAATATAAAATTCAAAAATTGGTATTTACGTGGAAAATAAATTGTGTTAACTTATGAATTAATCCAGTTAACAAAAAAACAACTAAGAAGGTGATGTTTTGAACCATTTTTGGGTCGTTGGAACAGACACAGATGTAGGAAAAACCTTTATTGCCACATTATTAATGCGCTATTTGCAAAAAAAAGGATTCAAAGTGGTTCCTTATAAGCCGGTACAAACAGGCGTCATGAAAAAGAACAATAAAACCTACTATCATGATACGTCTAGTTACCTAAATTATAGTTTGCAACCATTATCGCCTAATTCCATTAATTCATATTCTTTCCCCGCTCCTGCTTCTCCTCATTATGCAGCAGAACTTGAGGGAGAGTGGATTAGCGGAGCAAAAATACTCAATAAAATTGAACAATTACAGGATGAATATGATGTTGTGATTTGTGAAGGGGCTGGAGGACTTTATGTACCTCTGCAATCTCATACTTCTTTAACTTTACTAGATATCATTCAACGCTCGAAACTACCTGTTGTATTAGTTACCCATCCGAAACTTGGCACAATCAATCACACATTGTTGTCAATTGGCGCATTAAATGCAAGAGGAATTGAATTGCTCGGAATCGTCATCAACCAATACGAACATAGTGAAATCGAAAAAAATAATATTCAAACTTTACAACGTTTTATTCCCCATCAACAATTTGTCGTTGTGGAAGGAAATCGAACGATTGAAAGCTTTGATGAAGAAACGATTTTCGAAAGGCTGATGAATCGTGAATTACTCCGAACTACAAGATCTTGACTTTAAATATATTTGGCACCCATGTTCCCAAATGAAAGACTATGAAACATTTCCACCAATCGTTATAGAGAGAGGTGAAGGCATTTGGCTATATGACAAGCAAGGAAATCGCTATTTAGATGCCGTTTCATCTTGGTGGGTCAACTTATTTGGCCATGCCAATCCGCGCATTAACAAGGCAATTGCCGACCAAGCAAAAAAATTAGAGCATGTAATTTTTGCGAACTTTACCCATGAACCAGCTATACATGTGGCAACAAAACTGGTTGAAAAAACTCCGGATGGATTAGAAAAAGTATTTTTTGCAGATAACGGTTCAGCTGCCATTGAAATAGCGTTAAAGATGAGCTTTCAATATCGTGCTCAAACTGGACAACCAAAAAAACAACGCTTCTTAACTTTTACAAATGCTTATCACGGAGAAACGCTCGGAGCTTTGTCAGTCGGGGCGGTAGATTTATATAACAAAGTTTTTCAACCTCTTTTATTAAATGTTGTTCAAGCAGAAGGACCAAATTGTTATCGCTGTCCATTTGCTGAACATCCAGGTACTTGCGATGCTCCTTGTGCAATGTTTGTGGAAGAGCAATTTAAGATGCATGCTGATACTCTTTCTGCTGCCATTATTGAACCGTTAATTCAAATTGCAGGCGGCATGAATATGTATCCTCCCGTTTTCTTAAAAAAATTACGGACATTGTGCGATCAATACGACGTGCATCTTATTGCGGATGAAATTGCGGTTGGTTTTGGAAGAACTGGAACGTTATTTGCATGTGAACAAGCAGATATAACACCGGATTTTCTCTGCTTATCGAAAGGCATTACCGGAGGATATTTGCCGCTTTCAGCAGTGCTAACAACAAACAAAATTTACTATGCGTTTTATGACGATTACGGCACAATGAAAGCTTTCTTGCATTCCCACAGCTACTCAGGCAATCCACTTGCATTGCGAGCGGCCCAAGAAGTGCTTGCCATATTTGAAGAAGAGCAAGTATTAGAAAAAATTGCAAAGAAAGCAAAACTTTTAAATAAATTAGCACACGAAGCCTTCGATTCACTTCCATATGTCGGTGAATATCGACAAACAGGATTTGTTGGCGCAATTGAATTAGTTGCAGACAAAAAAACAAAAGCCCCTCTCCCAAGTGAAGAGCGAATCGGCTATCGAATTTATAAAAGAGCATTAAATAGAGGAATTTTACTAAGACCCCTTGGCAATATTTTATATTTCATGCCACCATATATCATTTCTGAAGAGGAAATAGAATGGATGGTTAATACAGCTAAAGAAGAAATTGTCGAATTTTTCAAAAAGAAAAAGGTGGGAATTATATGAGAAATTCACAGATTTTTTCACTTACATTAGTAGCGATATTCGCTGCATTGACCGCGATAGGAGCATTTATCAAAATACCATTGCCAATCGTTCCATTTACAATGCAAATTATCATTGTTTTTTTAGCTGGCTCCATTTTAGGCAGTAAAAGAGGTTTACAAAGTCAATTAGTATATATCTTTGTTGGTTTAGCAGGGCTACCTGTCTTTACTCAAGGTGGAGGACTGACATATGTATTGCAACCTACTTTCGGTTATTTAGTCGGCTTTGCTGTTGGTGCTTTTATTATAGGATACATCATTGAACGTGGAGGAGAAGAACCTTCCCGCTTACGATTTGTTGTTGCAAATTTAGTCGGCACTTTCGTTATTTATGCAATTGGTGCGCCATACGTATACTTTGCACTAAATTTCTTGCTGGACATGCCAACAAGTGCATCAACCGTATTTATGACTGCTTTTTTAAGCACTGTTGGTGTTGACATTGTATTAGCAATAGTTACTGGACTGTTTGCAAGAAGAATTTACTTCTTATTAAATAAAAAAATGTTCAATGTATTGGAGGTACCTAAATGAAATGGCAAACTTTAGCACAAGAAGTTATTAACGGAAAAGAACTTTCTAATGAAGAAGCAATGGAGATTTTGAACGCTGACGATGATGAACTACTGCCATTATTACATGGAGCTTTTACGATTCGTAAACACTACTTCGGCAAAAAAGTGAAATTGAACATGATTATGAATGCTAAAAGCGGGTACTGCCCTGAAGATTGCGGCTATTGTGCTCAATCTTCAAAATCCACAGCCCCTATCGAAAAATATCCTTTTATTACAAAAGAACAAATTTTAGAAGGCGCGAGAATTGCTTTTGAAAATAAAATTGGCACTTATTGCATTGTTGCAAGCGGCCGCGGTCCAACTCGAAAAGATGTGAACGTGGTTAGTGAAGCAGTAAAAGAAATTAAAGAAAAGTACGGATTAAAAGTATGTGCTTGTTTAGGGATATTGAAAGAGGAACAAGCAGAACAGTTAAAAGAAGCAGGGGTTGATCGATACAACCATAACATTAATACTTCAGAAAGACATCACGAATTCATTACGACAACTCATACGTACCAAGACCGGATCAATACGATCGATATCGTGAAAAAACACGGCCTTTCACCTTGCTCTGGCGCCATTATCGGAATGAAAGAAACAAAGCAAGATGTAGTTGATATTGCTCGGGCTTTACGAGCACTTGATGCAGATTCAATTCCAGTTAACTTCTTACATGCCATTGAGGGAACAAAACTGGAAGGGACGAATGAGCTGAATCCTCGCTATTGCTTAAAAGTGCTTGCATTATTCCGCTACATGAATCCAACAAAAGAAATTCGTATCTCTGGTGGGCGTGAAGTAAATCTGCGCTCCTTGCAACCGCTTGGACTATACGCAGCAAACAGCATCTTTGTCGGTGATTACTTAACAACGGAAGGACAAGAAAAAAATCAAGATTATAAAATGCTTGAGGACTTAGGATTTGAAATTGAACTCACTGAAAAACAACAGGAATTATTAAATGTTTAATGGAATATACCCTCTATGATTGAATAAGAGCGAATAGTTGTTTCGCTCTTTTTTCTTTGGAGGCATGGCTATTATGTTCGTTCCTTTGACTATTATCCTCTCGTGAATGACTATTATCTTCTGAAATTTGACTATTATCGTCCATCGCTTGCGGCTATTTTTATCGATTGGCTATTATGTTCGTTCCTTTGACTATTATCCTCTCGTGAATGACTATTATCCTCTCGTGAATGACTATTATCTTTGGAAGTTTGACTATTATCGTCCATCGCTTGCGGCTATTTTTATCGATTGACTATTATGTTCGTTCCTTTGACTATTATCCTCTCGTGAATGACTATTATCTTTGGAAGTTTGACTATTATCTCCCATCGCTCGAGGCTTTTTTTATCGATTGGCTATTATGTTTGCCCCTTTGACTATTATCCTCTCGTGAATGACTATTATCTTCGGAAGTTTGACTATTATCTCCCGTCACTCTAGGCTGTTTTTATCGATTAACTATTATGTTTACTCCTTTGACTATTATCCTCCTTAGACGGAAATTGCATTCGAAATACAAGTAACTGAAAATCATTCAAAACTCAAACTTAGCAGGTTATGAGAAGAATTTTACAGCATAAATAAAACAGTAGAACCATTTATTAGTAAGCCTAGTAAAAATAAAGGAGAATTTGATGGCGAAAAATCAAATGATAATCATGTTCCTATCCCTTTGTTCTTTTTTATTAATTTGTGGATGTACAGACAAAGCGGTAGAGGAGCAAAAGGACATCTCGAAACTTGTTTCTTATGAGAAAAGCGACTACTACTCTCCTTGGCAAGAAGATACGTTTACTTTGATTCAGTTAAAAGGAATAACTGCAACAATCGATGGAAATGATGGAGCCGTTGTAGAAGGAAATCAAATTTTCATTTATACAACTGGCACATATGTCTTTGAAGGTGCACTGGATGACGGGCAAATAATCGTTGATACTAAGGATTCCGGAAATGTTCGCCTCGTATTCAATGGTGCCACCATTCATTCATCTACCACTTCCCCAATATATATTAAACAAGCAGATAAAACCATCATCACTCTTGAAGAAAATACAATTAATACCCTTACGGATGCATCCGAGTATGTCTATGAAAACGTTACAGATCAACCAACCGCTACAATCTATAGTAAAGATGACTTAACCATCAACGGACCCGGTACCTTAACAATTAAAAGCCACTTTAACGATGCCATTAACTGCAACGACGATTTAAAAATAACAGGAGGAACCATCGACATTACCGCACCTGACGACGGAATCATCGGAGGCGACTTACTAGCCATAAAAGATGCAATAATCAATTTAACGGTTGGCGGTGATGGGCTAAAATCCACCAACCATGAAGTTCAGTCAAAAGGTCTTATCGTATTAGAAAGTGGTACCTTCACAATCAATGCAGGTGGCGATGGGATTCAAAGCGAAAAAATCGTTGCTATCAGAGGAGGAAAATATACTATTACTACAGGTGGCGGTGGTCAAGAAAGAATTGAAACATCTGAAGAAATATCAACGTGGACGAATTTTAATGATCGAGAATTAATGGAATATCTTCTTCATCATATTGAAGTTTCTGATGAAGTAAAACAATTGGAAGGCGTGGAAACATACGATAAAGCGCTAGCCATTTTACAAGCGAATCCCGAAATGTTACAACAAATTTCCATACCAATGCCCTCTGATTCTTCTAGTTTCTCTGATAAGCAAATGAACGGGTCAATGCTACCGCAATTTTCTACGGCATCACCCAATCCTGTAAAACAACCACTACCACAAGAAGAAATGAATTCACCTATTCTTCAAAATAATCGAGTTCCGAGTAATAAAAGCACAAAAGGAATTAAGGCAGGCACAAGCATTTCGATTATGGGGGGAACATTCAACATCAACTCACTCGATGATGCCATTCATGGTAAAGATATTTTTATATCAGATGGTATCATTCACATTTCTACCGAAGACGATGCCATTCACGCTGATGATACCGTTACACTAGAAGGCGGAAATGTAAACATTGCAAAAAGTTATGAAGGCATTGAAGGGAAAAAAATTATTATTCGTGATGGAACGTACCATGTATTTGCGGAAGATGATGGAGTGAATATACAAGGCGAAAATTCACAAACAAATCAATCGAACAATGACGAAAGATTATTATTAATTGAAGGTGGCTATTTATACGTCAATGCAGATGGTGACGGACTCGACTCGAACGGTTCCATTAGAATGACAGGTGGTACGGTGATTGTCTATGGTCCAACCAATAACAACAATGGTCCATTAGACTATGACCACACATTTCTGATGGAAGGCGGTATCCTCATAGCTGCGGGCAGCGACGGTAAAGCACAAGGGGTTTCCAATAATTCTAGTCAAAACACAATTATGATGACTTTTCTTAAAGAGCAACAAGCAAATACAAGCCTTTATATCACCGATTCAAAGGAGAATGAAATTATTGCTGTTAAACCTGAAAAAGAATTCCAATCGATTGTCATTAGCACTCCTGATTTGAAATTGAACCAAACATATACCCTTCATTATGGCGGTATTTTATCTGGTGAAAGTATCGATGGACTCTATCAAAATGCAAATTATCAAAACGGGGAATTTTCAGCGGAATTTACTATTACATCCCCAATGACCTTTTTACATGAGAATAATGTTATTAAAGAAAATCACAAAGTCAATCTGTTCTTTCACAACGAACCAATGAGGGCTCCACTATAAAAAAGGGCGTCAAATTTTACGACGCCCTTCATTCATTGTAATGCATCGCAATGATAGCTAAACTTCATTAATATTCGATTTTGCGGTTCCCAATTCAATAGTTATTCATATAATACAAAAGATTATAGAATTGGGGGGAAGAATGATGAAAAATTATGATCATTCAAATCCGATGAATTCAACATCCTCCAACTCATCTGAAGATATCTCAATAAAATTAGCGATTATCGGAATTTTTCTTTCAACAATAGGGGATATCATTTCTTCCTATGCAGAACTACTTTCCATAGATGAATTTCAACAATCTCAACAAAAAGTTCAAGAATATGATGAAAGAATAGCAAAGCTTGAAAAACAAGTTCAATATTTAACACAAGAAATTCAAAAACAGAAAGGGAGGAAAAAATATTATTGAAAGAGTGTACTGAACATAAAAGCTTGCAACAAGTCCTAATTGACTTTTCGCAAGCTACTCATTTTATGATGATGAAATAATTTTCCATCATTCCTAACTAAACAGAAATCAGCTCACAGCCAGCCACTTTCCCCTATCTTTAACGTTCGCAATCTTTTACTTAACGACAATAAGTTTCTTTTCGACTGGAATTATTTCTTTTTCCATTAATGGTTGTACTTGTTTTCCGAAAGGCATTTGAGCAATAATCTTCCAGCTATCAGGAACATTCCATTCCGGTTGAATATTTATTTCCATATGTTGAAGGGATGCTGCATAGCCTACAGCTTCCAACCCTGTCCAAACTACATATTGAAGCATACCTTGATTTTGTTGAGACCATACTTCTAACTCATCATGAAATTGAGGCATTTTTTCTTGTAAACCTCTGATTACATCTCTGTCTTGGAAGAATAAAATCGTTCCATGACCATTGCGAAACCCATTAATTCGCTCCTCTATTCGTGCAAAATCCTCCTTAGTTTTCTTTCGGGCAATTTCTTCTGTATCGTTCCAAAGTTTTTTATGATTTTCCCCAAACAAAATCACCACGCGAGTTTCCTGTCCATTGAATGCAGTTGGTGTATGATTTAATGCGGATTCTACAATTTCAATAACTTGTTCATCTGGAACAACAGCTACATCTTCCAATACACGAATAGAACGGCGATTTTTCACTGCTTCAAAAAAATCCATTTATATTCCCTCCTATTTAGTTGCGCTTGTTATATTAACATAAATTAATGAAAAATTAATAAATAATGCTTATCAACACGGATTCTTGTAACGAAAAACATTTGACAAAATCTATTTTTTGTTTTATTATGAATTAATAATTATATAACTTTTATCTAATGAATTCACATATTACAAAAAGTAATCGTGTTCGTTTGGTACTTTTTGTAATGTGTGAATTTTTTTAGTTTAAAAATGTAATTATGGAAAATTAAATTTGGAGGTTTTTTTAAAATGAATCAAGGTACAGTAAAATGGTTTAACTCAGAAAAAGGTTATGGATTCATTGAAGTTGAAGGTGGAATCGATGTATTTGTCCATTACACCGCAATTCAAGGAGACGGCTTCAAAACACTTGAAGAAGGTCAAAAAGTTGAGTTTTCAGTGGAAGAAGGCAACCGTGGACCTCAAGCAACAAACGTTGTGAAACGATAAATACGTTGATCCTCTGCAAAAGGCAGAGGATTTTTTTATTCCATATGATAAGCATTTTTTTCGACTTTTATAATAATTATTATATAATAATTATTAGAATAAAATAATAGATGAAGGGGATTAGAGCATGTCTATTTATGAATTTCTTATAAAAAAACCAAACGGTGAAATTCTTTCAATGGAAACTTATCGCAATAAAACGATGTTAATAGTAAACACTGCAAACCACTGCCGTTTTACATATCAATTTGAAGATTTACAAAGATTGTATGAAAAATTTGCAAATCAAGGTCTCATCATATTAGGTTTCCCAAGCAATCAATTTGCTGAACAAAATCCTGAAGATGGAAAAGAAACAGAAAGAATGTGTAAAATAAATTTCGGTGTAACGTTCCCGATTTTTGATGTAATTGATGTCAATGGAGATGAAGCTCATCCGCTATTTGAATATTTAAAAGAACAAGCAGAATGCCGCGAGTTCGGAATCGATTTTGAAGAAAAGATACTAAAATCTAAAATTCAAGAAAGTACCCCTCTTGCCCTTGATGGAAAAAACATTCGATGGAATTTTACTAAATTTATTGTGGATGCAAATGGAAATGTAGTGAAACGCTTTGAACCAACCGATTCTATACTAGATGTGGAAAATGCGATTCAAGACGCAGTAAAAACTTCTATTGCATAAATGATGGGATTGTCAATTTATGAGCGGATTAGAAAAGGATTGGGGATATATTCTAATTTGCTCTTTATTTGCAAAAGCTGTTAACGGAAAAATAGGAAATTTAAGAGCCTTCTAGACATTTTCTAGAAGGCTCGAGTCCCTATTCCCTTTCTAACTCTTCACCAGATGATTATGATATCGTCCAATTGGGACGATTGATGGTGATAATGAAACAGGATCTTGAACGACAGTGCAATCGAGTCCAAAAATATCTTTAATTAATTGGCTACTGATAACTTCTGATGGAGTCCCTTCCGCCACTAATTTACCTTGCTTAAAGGCAAAAATATGATCTGCATATCGGGCAGATAAATTGATATCATGAAGCACCAAAACAATCGTTGTGCCGCGTTTTCGATTTAAATCTGTAAGCATATCCAGTATTTCTACTTGATATGTAATATCCAAATAGGTTGTTGGTTCATCCAAAAATAAAATATCCGTTTGTTGAGCAAGGGCCATTGCAATCCATACACGCTGTCTTTGGCCACCCGAAAGTTCATCAATATAACGATCGGCTAAATCGGTAATGTTCATGATTTCCATTGCTTCGCTTACAGCATCATCATCTTGACTCGTCCAACCTTTTAAAAACGAATGATGTGGAAATCTTCCTCGACCTACTAAATCAACCACCGTAATTCCTTCTGGAACGATAGGAGATTGTGGTAAATACCCTAACACACGAGCTAATTGTTTAGTGGGAATTTGATGAATCGGTTTTCCATCCAACAATACTTGGCCAGAGTCAGGTTTTATTAATCTTGCCATCGTTTTTAATAATGTTGATTTCCCACAACCATTCCCACCAATAATTATACTGATTTTATTGCTTGGAATAGTGATGGTTACGTCTTGCAGAACGGTCTTCTTATCGTATCCTGCAAACAGATTTTCAACTGAAAGCACGTGTGTAGGTTTCATTACAATCCACCCTTTCGATTCAAACGAACTAATAAATATAACAAGTAAGGTGCACCAAGGATACCGGTAATCACACCCACTGGATATCTAGCTTCGAAAGCATGTTGACCAATTAAATCCCCAGCCAATACTAGGATTACGCCAACAAGCCCGGCAGGAATGATATTTGAAAAGCCTGTACCCATGATTCTATTGGCAATTGGCCCCGAAAGAAATGCAACGAAAGCAATCGGCCCTGTTGTTGCCGTAGCTAAAGCAATCATCAATACGGAACTTATCATCAACATGATTCTCGTTCTATTTACATTTACTCCAATCGATGTCGCTGTTTGATCTCCTAATTCCAACATCTCCAATTGCTTACCGTACATAATTAAAATCGGAGTCAAAAGAATGACAGTGAAAATGAGTGGATAAAGAGTTTCCAATTTCAACCCATTTAAACTGCCGCTCAGCCAGCGCATTGCCGTTGGTATATCGTGTTGATTCCCAATCAACAGTAAATAAGAAATAACAGAATTTAACATCGCCTGAATGCCAATACCGATTAAAATCAATCTTCCAATGGAGAAGGAACTCCCTTTTGCTAAAAAATAAATAATCAATACTGTACATAGACCACCCATTACGGCAGCGATTGAAATGGTTGCAAGACTGGCATGAAGAATAACGATGCAAAAAACAGCCGCAGCGCTTGAACCTGTCGTAATCCCAATCACATTGGGATTGGCTAATGGGTTCCGTAACATCGTTTGAAATACATAACCACCAGCACCAAAGGCGAAACCTGCAAACACTCCTGCCACCATTCGAGGTAACCGAATTGTTCCGACAGCAAAGGATGCCCCCTTTACTTCTTCACCAAAAAGTACCCGTATTACGTCTTTTACAGGATAAATCGTGTTACCAATCATCAGCATCATGAAGCATAAGACTACTGAGATTAAGCCCAGTAATGCTGTCAAAATTACAAAGCGACGTTGTCTTTTTGAACGAGCTGATCGAATTAAACTCAATGTATCATTCATCATATTTCACGAACTTTCGATTTCATTGTAATGAAAATTAATATAGGAGCACCAATAAAGGCTGTTACAACCCCGACTTCTAATTCCCCAGGACTACCTAACAACCTTCCACATACATCTGACAATGTTAATATAATTGCTCCTGTAAGAGCAGACAGCGGTATAATGTAGCGCATATCCGGTCCGATTACTAATCGAACAACATGAGTTGCAAGTAAACCGATAAATCCTATGGGGCCAGCAAGAGCTGTTGCAGCACCACATAATAGTACGCCACCAAACGCAGCAATTAGCCGAATGAACCCAATCCGTACACCTAAACTAGTAGCAACCTCATCCCCTAAAAGTATGGCATTTAATGCGGGAGCTGTAATAACGGCAATGATACATCCTGTTAACAAGAAAGGGAGAAAAATTGAAATGGAATCCCAAGAGCCTGATCCCACGCTACCTACTTGCCAAAATCGAAATTGATCCATAACATTTGTACGCGGAATCATGACCGCTGAAACAAGCGAAGACAAAATGGCACTTGTCGCGGCACCTGCCAACACAAGTTTCAATGGTGTTGCACCGCCACTTCCCATCGATCCAATGGAATAGACAAATATTGCAGTAATCATTGCTCCAACAATCGCAAACCAAATATATTGACTGGCAGAACTAATATGAAAGAACGCAATTCCACATACGACAAAAAGGGCTGCCCCCGTATTGACTCCTAATATGCTTGGATCCGCAATCGGATTTCGGGTCACCGATTGCATTAAGGCACCCGAAACTCCGAGAGCGACTCCGGTCATAATACTAAAAATGGTGCGGACAACCCTTTGCCGTACAACATTTGCTTCATGGGAATCTACTTGCGAATGGAATAGTCCATCCATTATATCCGTCCAACTAATGATTCGAGAACCAAATAATAATGAAGCAATGATGCAAACACCCAGTAAAACAATTAGGACAAAAAGCAGTACAAACAATTTTTTCGGGATAAGGTTTTGCTTTTTTTCTTTATAGGTTGTTGTTTTCATCATATTAATTTAGCTTTTTTGCCGCTTCTGCAAGCAAACTTAAATATTCATCGATGGTGTACGCAATGGAAAGCGGATTCGGATTACCAGCTGCTGCTAATGGTGTATTATCACCAATGACTACAACGGCACCTTTTTGAATTGCCGGTACTTTTCCTAAAATTGAGTCCTGTTGAAGAGCTTTTAATGTTTGCTCATCACCATATGTCACGATAATGTCTACATCATTTAATGCATCTGCGTTTTCTGCACTCATTTCGATATAGAAACTATTTGGATCTCCAATAAATTCTTGTAAGCTTTCAGGATATTTCATTCCTAACTCTTCAAGAAACTCTCCGCGCGGGTCTTGCGTTGTATAGACATAGAATTTTGATAAATCTGCTGCACTGATAGACGCAAAAGCAGCTTTCTTTCCTGCTAATTCAGGATATTTGCTTACCTTTTCTTTAATTAAGTTTTCTGTATCTGCAATCAGTTGTTTACCTTCTTCTTCCATTCCCATACCTTTTGCATTGTATAAGATTTGATCTCTCCAAGATATTACCCAAGGCGTTTCTGGATAAGCAACAACTGGCGCAATTTCAGTTAAAATATCGTATTCTTCTTTTGTAATGCCTGAATATGCCGCAAGAATAACATCTGGTTCACTATCTGCAATTGCTTCAAAATCTAATCCATCTGTATCTTGGTAAATATTTGGTTTTTCTACACCAAGTTCTTTTAATTTTTCTTTTGTCCATGGTAGCATGCCACTATCATCTTGAACGCCATAGTTAGCAGCAGAAAAACCTACTGGTACAACTCCTAAAGCAAGCGCAACATCATGGTTTGCCCAAGCGATAGTTGCAACTCGTTCTGGTTTCTTTTCAATTACCGTTTCACCAAATGCATGTTGAATGACAATCGGATATTCTACTGATGATTCATTGCTTGTGTTCGTTTCTTTTTCTTCACCATTTGATTGATTAGAGGATTGTTCAGAACAACCTGCTAACAAGAGTATGAATAATAATGTAAAAACTATTGAGAATATTTTATTTTTCATCTTAGTACACCTCTTTTATTTCGCAATTGATAATAATTATCATTTTCGATGATAATATAATATTTTTACAAACCGATTGTCAATCACTAATTAACTATTTATAAATGGGAATTTCATAATTCATTTCAATATAATTCCTTAATAGGATTCTTTATCCGACATACATTAAAATAAAATATCCCTTCATAATAAAAACACCATTTCTCCCCATCGTCAATGAGTAAAATGGTGTTTCATAAAAATAGTTTTCATATACGGCTAATATCCAATACAATGATTGGTTCTTGTTCCTCTAAATAATATACATCAAAAACTAGTTTATTATTGAGAAAAGCCATTTTTGCCATTTGTTTTTTGGATTTTCCGTAATTAAAATTCTCTTTTATGATTGGTAGAGGTTTTGAAATGATGTAATCAATCTCTAAAATACGACATAAGCTTATTAATTCTACCATCGCTTTTAATTCGTATCCCTTTTGCTGGTATTCATTATTTAAGAATATTTCATTTACTATTAGGAACTTAATGTAACCTTCATCAAAGGTAGATTGAAAATGTTTTTTAAAAGTAGAAATGATTGTATATTCCTCATCTGAAAATGATTTGGCTACCTTTAACAAATCAGATTTATCCATTATAAAAGAGTTGTAAATTTTGAAGTTTAGATAACCTATCGTTTTTGCGCCTTCATTCATGAGAATGATATTTGTCCATCCATTAATCAATTGATATTCCGGATTTGTTTCAATAGAAGTATCAATTCGTATATAACTATTTTGAAATTCTTCTAATATAAAATCGGTTTGTTTACCTAATAAAAACGGGTTAGTATTTGGAGCATTTCTTTTTTTCTTTGATGATTCAATAAAAAACTTGTTCATCTTTTGAAAATGGAGATCCTCGTCTCTATTTTCCATGAAAACAACTCCTCTTCATCTTTTATTATCAATTACAATAACACGAACAAAAGTTCTTGTAAAGTTTAATTTTACATTATTCTGAATTTTTTCCATTTTATTATATCAATATCATTCTACCTTTTTGCAAATGATAACTCCATATATTTTGATAATATTCCCAATTTAAAAACTAAATTGAAAATTCCTCATTTTCCTACTTTTTCAATCTACATAGATTCCTTTCTGAAAAGTTGCTAAAATTAGAATTATTCAACTTAGAAGGAGCAGAGATTATGAAAAAGATGAGTTCATTTTCTACTTATGCAGTCATTGGTACAATGCTATTTGGGATGTTTTTTGGTGCAGGGAACTTAATTTTCCCAATCCAAATGGGACAACTAGCTGGTACAAATTTTTGGCCTGCATTAATTGGATTCCTCATTACAGCCATCGGGTTACCCTTCTTAGGAATCATTGCCTTTGGGTTATCTGGTAGCAATAGTTTACGGGAATTAGCTGGAAGAGTTCATCCACTGTTCGGCGTGATTTTTGCAATCGCTCTTTATTTAACGATTGGTCCATTTTTCGCAATTCCACGAACAGCAACGGTACCTTTCGTTGTAGGTTTTGAACCATATATCAATCCCGAATATAGCACATTGTTGTTAGGAATTTTTAGTTTTGTATTTTTTGCCATTGTCTATTACTTCTCTTTAAATCCAGCGAAAATCGTCGATTATATTGGGAAATATTTAACTCCTGCCTTTTTATTGTTCTTATTCATTTTAATTATTATCGCAATCATAAAACCAATGGGGTCATTCGATCAACCAATTGGCGATTATCGCGACCCTGCATTTATAACAGGATTTAAAGAAGGATACAATACAATGGACCTTCTTGCATCATTAGCTTTCGGCATTGTCGTGATTAACGCAATAAAAGGACAAGGAATTACAAATAAAACAGAAATTGCAAAGTCAACTTTGAAAGCCGGCGTATTTGCCATGGCACTGATGGCACTCATTTATGGACTTATTACGTATATGGGAGCATCTAGCGTATTGGCAATCGGCACTTTCGAAAATGGCGGACAAATCTTTGCCGCAGTCGCGCAATATTATTTCGGTGATTATGGGGCAATACTACTTGCGATTATCATTGTTCTTGCTTGTTTAAAAACAAGTATTGGATTGATAACGTCTTGTAGTGAGTTTTTCAACAAAGTATACCCTAAAATTAGTTATAAATGGTTCGTACTCATCTTATGTCTTGTATCATTTACAATAGCGAACTTTGGTTTAAACAATATCATTCAATTCGCTATTCCTGTATTAATGTTATTGTATCCATTAGCGATTGTTCTAATTATTTTAACCCTTTGCTCACCTTTATACGGAAATAAGCAAAGTGTCTATACTTCAACGATGTTTTTCACTTTCTGTGTAAGCTTATTTGATGGTTACAGTACATTAGTTGCAAGTTTACCAAGTACAACTATTTCATTGTTCGAATCAATTAAGTCATTTTATTCCGATTATTTGCCACTTTATGATATTGGACTAGGCTGGATGTTGCCGGCTGCCTTTGGATTCATCATCGGAATTTTGTGGCCAAAAGGCTCAAAACAAATCGTGACACAATAAAAAAAGGGCCGTCACTATATGGCGCCCTTTTCAACATTGACATAAGTTTGGAAATGTAATATTGCAATAATACAATTGAAACAGGAACAAGAATTTTTTACATTGTTTACTCCAATTAAATAAGATGGAAAATTACTATCATTTAAGGTAACATAATTTGTGACTGAAAGGAGGCTAATAAGGATGTTTGACCAAGTTGCAATTACTATTTTAGAAGCACTGACTATTTTAACAGTTTTATTTATTGTATTTCTTCTACCACTTGGTGACTATCTATTAAGAAAAAAGTAATATTTCCTTAAAAGAAGGGAGTCAATTCATAACTCCCTTCTTTTTTATTTCCTCCATTATTCACTTTCTTCATCGCATCCATCCCAATCAAAAAAGTGTATCGATAAATGATTTTCCACTTTTTTATTTAAGCTACTTACTTTTTCATTAACAAAATTCCCCTATTAACCCACTTATAATGATGAATCCAGTTCGATAGAATCTTAAACGAATAGTAAAAAAAACCTGTATTTTCGATTCAATTCTACATATATGGGTATATTAATATAAATATAGTATTAATTATCTCAATTAATCAAAATACTTTTCGTATAAATTTCTTTACTATAGTAAAAAAGTATATATAATACTACTTACAATTACCCATAAAAGTAAAAAAATGAGAGACCTTTGTCGGTGATGTAATTCTATCAACTTTTTGGTATTAGGTATTTTTTCACAATACATAGATTTAGGTTGGGAGGTTTGCTAATGAAGAGTCTATTTAAAAAATCGAAGGTAAGATGGGCAAATGAACTATTAACAGATGAAGATATGATACTGAACATTTACGATCATATCGATGCTATTGCAAAGTTTGATTGTAATGGACAACTAATCTCTTATAACCTCGCTTTTGAAAAACAATTTGGATATGCTATACATGAGTTTAACGAATCCATTGATAAGATTTTTTATGAAGGGAATTCAAATGCAATCATTAATTATTTTGAAAAAGCTTTATTTGGAAAAACTCAAAAATTTAGTACAGTTGTCAAGACAAAAGATGGGAAAAGAATAGATGTTCATATCACACTGATTCCAGCTGAAAAATGTGTGTTTGCAATCATTCGAAATATAACGGTTTTCCAAAAAGAGAGAAAAGAATTAAATCAATTAAAAAGAATGTTGGAAACCCTCAACAAACTAAAACATATTTGTAATTTTTATTATGATGCCATTAATGATATTCATTACTTCTCTAATCAAATTTTTGATTTGTTAAAAATGAATGCTCGCCATGAACAACCCACTCTATCCCTTAACCATTATTTACGTTATGTACACCCTGAAGATCGAGAAATGGTAAGAGAAGCAACAGAAATCGCCATTAAAGAAAAAAGGAGCTTTCAAATTGAATACCGAATGGTACAAAAAGATCAATCC
This sequence comes from Ureibacillus sp. FSL K6-0165, assembly GCF_038004285.1. Classification (NCBI taxonomy): domain Bacteria; kingdom Bacillati; phylum Bacillota; class Bacilli; order Caryophanales; family Caryophanaceae; genus Ureibacillus; species Ureibacillus sp. FSL K6-0165. The sequence goes on along the minus strand of NZ_JBBOQS010000001.1, from coordinate 1,475,929 downwards.
ATTATCCTTGTTCAAGAACAGACTGGTATTATTCTAGATAAAAAAGGAAATGTTGAGGGTCTCGTTGGATTCATTCAAAATATTACTGACCATAACCTTATGAAAGATGTGTTGGAAAAAGAAAAGCAACTAAAAGAAATCTATAATAATCCTGATGTCGGTATTTGGGCTTTAGATAAGCGATACAATAAAACGTTAAAAGTTTCTAAAGGAATAGAGTGCATTACCGGATATACAAAAGAAGATTTTGATAATGGTTTGCAATGGAATTCTATTGTGCACGAAGAAGACCTCGATGAATATTTGAAAAATCTTAAGGCACTAAAAGAAGGAAATATCGTTCATCATGAATATCGAATTATCAATAAAATGGGCGATAGAAGATGGATACAAGATTACATCATTCCTAATTTAGATGAGCATGGAGATGTGATTCGTTTAGATAGAGTAATTACCGACGTTACGGAAAAAAAGGTGTTAGAAGAAAAATTAAAATACATGGCAAATTATGATTTATTAACAAACCTTCCTAATCGAAAAAACTTTGTAGCAGAATTAGAAAATCTCATTAAAGAATACGAGCAGAGTAAAAAACAATTTGCCATGTTAAGATTGGACATTAATAGTTTTAAATTTATCAACAATACCCTCGGAAATGAAATAGGCGACGAAATTTTGAAACAACTTCCTAAACGATTAAAATACTATTTATCTCCTCAGGATTTCGTAGCACGTACAGGCGGCGATGAATTTATTTTATTAATTAAAGAAATAGAGTCTATCGATGCTCTAAAAGAAAAAATTAAGCAAATTACAAATTTCTTAAACGATCCATTTTTTGTAAAAGAATACCAACTTTATATTACCGTAAGTATTGGTGCTTGCATCTTCCCTGAAAATGGGACAACCAGCTTGGAGTTATTAAGAAATTCTAGCGTAGCTTTACAAAAGGCTGTGAAAGAAGGAAAAGGAACGTATCATATCCTCTCCCATACAAATAGTATCCAATCCTATAAAAATTATTCCATAGGACGAGATTTAAAGAAGGCAATCGAAAACAATGAATTAGAATTTTACATTCAACCTCGAGTGGATTCAACTACTAAACAAATCACTGGTGCTGAAGCGTTAATTCGGTGGAGACATCCAAAATGGGGGCTTCTCTTACCTGGTGAATTCATTAGTATTGCAGAAGAAAATGGCCTAATTACTGATTTGGATAACTGGGTTATAAAAGGGATTATTGCAAAAATTAGAGAATGGAAAAAATACAGAATCAAGACTGTCCCGATTTCAATCAATATCTCACCTATCCATTTTATGAAACCGGATTGGCCAGATTTTCTTGCTGCAGAAATTAATAAATCAGGCATTGATCCGAATGATATTGAATTAGAAATTACTGAAAACATATTATTAGACAACACGGTAGTTGTGAAAAAGAATCTAAACAAATTAAAAGAATTAGGTCTAAAATTGGTGTTAGACGACTTTGGAAAAGGATATTCCAGCCTTTCCTATATAACTGAATATCCATTTGATGCAATTAAAATCGACCGCTCTTTTATACGAAAAATACACAAATCTCCCAAAAACATACATCTTCTTAAAACAATACTCTATTTAGCTGAGGGACTGAAATTAAAAGTTGTGGCAGAAGGTGTAGAAACAGCCGAGCAATTAAAAATCCTACAACAAGAACAATGCCACGAAATGCAAGGGTATTTATTCGGCAAGCCTGTTCCAATTGCTGAATTTGAAACAGTCGTCAAGAAAAATATCCCATTACCATTTGATGGAAAAGGATTACAAGACAGAAGAAAACATCATCGTTTTACTTTCACTGACCCGCTTGAAGCAAAATTAAAAATCTCATCGATAGCAAAGCGGAACTTGGATATCGGGGTATCAAAAGTATTAGTTACAGAAATCGGTGCTGGAGGACTTAGATTTATATCAAATCTTAATTTGCCAATCCGTATGGACGTTCTTTACCAATTTATTACAGAGTTGCTTGGAGAGTCCATTTTATTGAATGCGAAAATTGTTTGGAAAGAAGAAGTGAATGAAGATCTAGCGGAATATGGTGTTAAGTTTATTTTTGAAAATGATGAAGAAAGAACTAAGTTCACCACAATTCTTGACACATTTGTAACTTTAGCAAAAAATAATAAAAAGGTACCACCATATAAGAGAGTGATTGTTGGAGATATTAATGAATATTTCAATATAGTTGTACTAAAATAAAGATGTACTAAAAATTGGGTTAGATAGGTACTCCCCTATCCAACCCAATATTTTTTTGCTTATTAGATTATCTTTCAACTTTTATCAGTTTTTTAGAATGAATATTTTTTATTTCAAGAATTTGAGTAAAGTTATAGTCATTAACAGTAGTATTTAATTTAACATTCGGATAGTTTTTCAAAATACTTTTCACATTACTTAATCCTTTTCCACGATTTTTTCCTTTCGTAGAGAATCCATCTTCGAAAATGTTTTCTAAATCTACCTCTTCATCATAGAATGTATTTTCGATGATGATCATCAACGAATCATCATTGGTTTTAATAAATGCAATATCAATTTCACTATCAAAATTAATTTTTTGATTTGATTGATAATTCGCTTCAATTGCGTTATCTAAAAAGATTCCTAGAATTCTAGCTAAATCAATGACATTCATATGAATGTCTTCAATATCTTCTGGAATTTCAATATTAATTGATATATTTTCTTTTTCAGCTTGTAAAATCTTTGTTAAGAGCAGACCCTTAATTCCTGTGACCTTCATTTTCGATAAATTTGCTAACAATTGATTTCTTTTTAATGTGTTCATTTCTGTAGAAAATATATGTTGTTTAAAATATTCTTTTAAACCCTCAAAATCATTAATTTCAATGTAACCTTGCATAGTAAACAATATATTGTTGTAATCATGTCGAAATTTTTGCATATCATTATTAATTAATTCCAATGATTCCATATAACTATTAAACTGATTATTTTCAAACTCTATTTTTTGAATATCATGTTGTTTTTTGATGTTTAATATCGTCAATGAAAGTATAAACAGCATGATTACAAAATACGTAATCTGAATCACGATATTGAATATTAACACTGTATCTTTAGATAAATAATCTGTTAAGTAGATATTAATGTAAAAAGTGACCATCGTTACAATCACAACAAAAAAAATAAATTTGATAGCACTCTTTATTTCAGGTAACAATGTAATAAATTTTTTGTGAAAATATCGATAAATGAAGACACTAATAATAAATAAAACAATAAAAAAACAATATTGATCTAAGACACCAGGTAAAAAGTTAATTGAGAGTGATTGCATAATATATTGGGCAAGATTATCTACTAAGATACCTATAATAATAAAGAAACAAAGTTGTATTAGTATAATAAATTTTTTTGTGAGTAAAAAGAAATAAATTAATGAACTAACAATAAAGTAAATAATTCCTTGCCATTGACCTACCCATAAGAAAATAAAACTTGTAGGACAAAATACGGTTAAGGCGAAAAATAAAATTTGCTTCATTCGCAATTTGATTTGTGATGTATACGTGACTGCCCACACTATCAAGATTAACTCAATCATTATCAATACTAGCTTCATTTTTTTCTCCTACTATGTATAATTCTATTCTGGAATGAATCAATAGTATAATAACTATATTACGATAGTACACATGAATGCAACGGATTTTCGTAAATTTGTACTAATTTATGTATAAATTAGTAGGACTTATAAATTAGAGGAAGAAAATTCCGACTAATAGAGTTAGTCGGAAAATAATAGAAAAACATTTTATGGAGTTATTTTTTTGTAGCAAAAGGATTATTTTCTAGTAACTCATTTGAAATCTTTTTCTCATGGAATAATGTTGTACATCCAGTAATCGTAGCTGTACCTCCAACAGCAACTACAACCATCGCAATTTTAGAAATTAAATTTTTAACATTCATCCAATTCATTTTCATAAAAATACTCCCCCTTAATTGATTGAGATATTAACATTAGAGATTCTAATAAAGCCCCATAAGCGATAAAAACTTTTATTTCGAATGTCGAAATACAAAATATTCCAACTATTATGAATACTCGGAAGGCCATTTTTCTTCGCAAATATTTTTTATGATGTTGATTGATAATCGGGTGCTTTTCTGTTCCTTTAGGTGCAAGTTTATAGATAAATACTAGTATGATGATAAAAATAATATATAAGAGGAATGTAGGGATAATTGAGTAATAATCAGCTAAATATTTAATAGTGATTGGAAATGCTATGATGCTAGTAGCGAGGCATATAATTAGGTTGTTAAAATGATAGCCGAAACAAACTTGCCTTAATATGAAAAATGTAAGATGCGCAATCAATGTTGGAACAATACAATTTAATAAATAAGCCAATAAATAAATTAATATAAGCTTGTAAGACTCTGAGATAATGATTTGAATACCTAATTTTAATTTTTCTTTTTCCAAATGAGAAAAATGTTCTTGATCTAATAGATGAAAGATTGCATTTTCAATTCTAGAAATCTTCTTGTTCCCTCCTTTATTTCGATGTATTCATTTTAAATTTATTAATTCATCACCTCCATCTCTTATTTTATCATCAGTCCATTTAATGGTGAATATTAGAATTAATTATGCTCTCATAAAAAATATAAAAGATTTAAGCTTTTTTTGTCTATTATTGACTTATCTCTCATCTAAAAACGAGTAAGCACCCGAAAGGCATTTAAGCGAACTCAATGTACATTTTTAACATTATTCTTTATATAAATTTATTATAAATAAAAATAACAGTTATTAATATTAATTACAAAAAAATAGCCACTCGTATATTGAGTGGCTATCATGTTTTATTAAAATGTCACAGACACCGGGTGTTCTTCTTCATAGTCCACGTTATCCCAAGAGAAGAAATATAACGTCATTTCTAAGTTTTTCTCAAATTGAGGGAATTCATATCCTTCAAACTCTTGAATGGTTAGTTTAGCTGTTGCAGATTTTCCAGGCGCTACTTCTTGACTCATCGATAAAATCGTTTCATCGATCATTCGATCATCGACAGACACACTTCTCGCTTGTACTTCAATACTGTGATCACGTTTATTCGTTATATCAAACACCACTTCAACCGAATTCCCCCAAGTTTCATCTTGAATTCTTACAATTTTCACTAGCGTCGCTTTTACATTTTCGTTATCGACAATAACCTCGTTAATTTCCTGTTCACGATTGTCTGTTTGATCTTCCGTGCCTTCAGCTGTTTCAGTATCAGTGGAATCAACGTCGCCACTTAAATTTTCTTCCGTTTTGTCACCACAAGCCGCTAATAATAATAAAGATAAAAACAACATGAACGAAAGTATTTTTTTCATAAAATTCCTCCTACTTTTCTGTTTCGCACATACATGACACAGATTTGGTAAATATAAATTAAGCCAACTTCATCTTGAACAGGCTTTATGTTTATTTTCCTTCAAAACTTCTCACTTATACCTAATGACAGATAAATTAGCTATTATTGAAGTGAAAATGCTTCAAACTATTCGATTGAAAATAATAAACGACTTATTGATATAGGTCGCATTCATTTTTTAATCCGAAAATACAATCAAGACTTAAAATATAAAAAATCCCTTGCTATTCAAGGGATTTTTTATCGATTATAATCTCTTCATTTTTTCTATCTCAACTATCCATTTTAAAATGACGTACGGATTGATTGAGTTCTTTTGCTAAATTGGCGACTCCTTCAGAATGTGATACGATTTCATCCATTGAACTCGATGATTCTTGGATTAAAGCGCTATTCTGCTCAATTCCTGCCGATGACTCTTGTGCCACCGCAGCGATATGATTCACTGCTTCATTAATTTGTTCACTTTCTTGGTAAACATCTTGTAAATGAATTGAGATGTTTTCAATTTTTGATTGCATTTGTAAAATGGATTGGTTGATAGCATGGAAGGTTTCACTTGTAGTGTTAATTTTAGAAGTTCCCTCGGAAACTTGCATGAAACTCTCCTGAAGGGATTGTACTGTTTCTTTCGATTCTTGTTGAATGCCTTCTACAATTTTCACAATATTTTCAATCGAATTCGATACTTCATCCGCCAGCTTTCGAACTTCTTCGTTCATTACAACTTTTTAAGAAGTTCAAAAACTTTTGATTGTACGTCTTCCTCGTCAATATAAAACTTATTTTTCCATTATTTATTTATAAACTATAGTGAACTCATTCGTAATGGCCATATAGAATAAATGTAAGTAATTCTAACTTTAATTTTACCTGTTTAATGCAATATTTTCATTTAGAGGAAATTTTAACAAGAGCAGTTTGAATGACGCAACCTGGTTAACGAACTGTTTCTGTGAGGCAGTAAACGAAGTAGTTTCCATTCTGTAAAAGTTTATTTATTTATTGAAACACCTCCTTTATTAAATACGTCTATCGTAACGAAGGTGCCAGTTTGATTTTAGCTGATATGGAGGGGAGAAATATGAAGAACAAAATCATTATGTTGATTTCTGTACTATTGTTAATGACTCTTGTCGGTTGTAAAAATGTTGATGATAACAAAAAGTTAGAGGTAAGCCCTACTTTTTCATTACCCGTTACTTTTCATGACGGGACAAAGGGTGAGTATGTATTGATTGGGAAAGAAGGTAAGGTGGGAATTTTGGTCGGTTCGGGTAACGAAGGTGAAGCAGTCGCAACAAAGTTTATTGCGAATAAACCGGATAAATATATGTGGCATTTCTGGGGAGAGGAAGATAAAATCAGCGGTGATTTTAAAGTAGTTGGCATTGATAAAGACGGAAAAGAACATCCTGTTTTGTTATTTGGCAATAATGCAGTATGGCAATATTCTGATGTTTCCATTAGCCCACATAACGGTGCAGATTCCCATATTCCATCTAATATGATGTTCCCTACAAGTGGATTATGGAAATTAAAAATATATTTTAATGATAAATTATTTGAGGAACTCGTTATAAACGTTGAAGAGAGTTAAAGGATGTTTCTAGCTTAATATTTTAATTCATCAATACAAAGAGGCAGGATTTAATCTACACTTTTGGAGACTAAATCTGCCTCTATTCCTTTTTTATCATCACTTGTACTATTTTAGTTAAGTAAAATTATGGCAACCATTTTTTATACTTCTTGAAGAACTCTTTGAAAATTCTAATGATCACTAGATACTAAAGCTGTGATTGTTTTCTTTTTCCAAACAAGTTTATAGTACAAATATTGCAGAATTAAATTCACAGCGAATGATATCGGATAAGCTAGCCATATTCCAAAAATACCAAGTGAAGTATGAGTTGATAATAAATATGCAGATGGAACTTCTATAAGCCAAATTGTTGAGATTAAAATAACAGTTGGCCATAGTACTGTCCCTGTTGCACGCATTGTCGCAGAGATTACTTGAACATGAGCTAATAATAAATAACTCCAAAAAGAAATAAACATTAAGCCTTTTGCCAGAGCAATTGTTTCTGGACTTGTTAAGAATACTCTTAAGATAGGTTCAGCAAATAAATAGACAACAATTACTAGAATTCCTCCAAATAGATAACTTAACTTTAACCCCAATTTGGTAATTTTCTCTATGCTTTCTTGCTTCCCCGCTCCTATGGCTTGCGCTACAAACACTGATATTGCGATTGAAACTGACATACCAGGAATTTGAACATAGCTTGCAATTTGATTCACAATTCCATACGCTGCAGTCGCATTTGAACCATATCGATTAACAAAGTATATTACTGCTATCCCTGCCATAGAAATTGCAATCATACTAATACTAGAAGGGATCGCTAGTTTAAGTAAACTCTTTACTAAGTCCCCTTTAATTCGGATATTTTTGATTGTTTCTTTATCTAATTTAATGATATGACCAGTTTTTGATAAGTATAGCAGTAGTAATATAAATGTTATTAAGTTTGAAAGTACAAAGGCATAAGCTGCACCATCTAATCCCAATGCAGGTAGCCCTAACCAACCAAACATTAGTATTGGTAACAATACAACATTGACAATAATACTTACAATTAAGAAGATTAAAGGTGTTTTTGAATCTCCTGTACCACGAATAAATGTTGTATAACACATATATAAAAACATAATTGGTAATGTAACAAATAATATTTTTGCGTAGCTTGCACTTTCTTCTAAAATATTTTCAGGTGTACCCATTAATTTCAAAATACCCTCTGTGAAAAAGCCACCAACGAATGCAACTACTACAGATATTAATAGTGTTAATCCAATAGTAACCCCAACAACTTCCTTTAGCTTCTCTATATTTTTAGCACCAAATGCCTGACCTACTAATATCGAACTCCCAGACCCAACGCCTATCGCAAAAGATATTAATAGGAACAGTAGAGGAAAGAATGCTGATATAGCTGCTAGTGATTCTTCACCTAAAGTTTGTCCAACTATTATTGTTGAAATGATTTGTCCTAACGATTGTATTACGCTTGAAAACGCAACAGGAATTAGAAAGAAAATCATTGATTTTGTTAATGATATTTGATTATTTTGCATCTTCATCAATCTCCATATTTTAGTTAAAGCATGATCAGAAATTTTTTATTGCATCCATGCTTATTTTGATTCGTTTACAACGAAAAACTTTATTCTATCTTTTAAATTTTTGTCTACAACTAAGAAACTATTTCATACTAAAACATTGTTTTCCTCTTGCAGTTTAGCCTATTGAATTTAATTGATCATCCGTTTGTTATATTCCTGAACATTGAACATCTAATTGGGAATTTCTCATTTCATTTTAAAAGCCCTCTCCTTCCAGAGTATTAAAAGCTTTTTATTTCAAGCAACTTGGCAATCATTTTACCAAGTGAAAGCCACTCAACAACAAAATTTGCCCTTCATTCTATCACACCAATAAAATAAGCCTCTCGCGGAATGAGAGGCTATTAATTATTAATGAGACATAATTACTAACAGGATAATGAATAAAATCGCAAAGAAGTAAAGTAATGGATGAACCTCTTTACCCTTACCTTTCAGTAACTTAAATAATGGGTAAGAAATAAACCCGAATGCAATACCATCTGAAATACTGGACGTTAATGGCATGATTAAAATTACTAAAAATGCTGGAAATGCTTCTTCTACTTTATCCCATTCGATATGGCGGACAACACCAATCATTAAACTACCCACGATAATTAAGGCAGGAGAAGTAATAGCAGGTACACTTGCTAATGTAGCTGCTAATGGCGAGAAGAATAACGTAATGATAAATAGCCCTGCAACTACTAACGACGTTAATCCAGTACGTCCACCTACTGCTACACCAGAAGAAGATTCGATATAGGCTGTTGATGGGCTTGTACCAAACATTGAACCGATGATTGTTGCCATTGAATCACCAAGGAAAGCTTGACGTGCTCGTGGCAATTTATCATCTTTTAAAATACCCGCTTGTTTCGCAACGCCAATCATCGTACCTGTCGTGTCAAACAATGTAACTAAAATGAATGAAAATACTGTCCCATATAAGCCATATTTAATGACATCGCCAAAGGCTTCAATTGGATTCCATACTAAAATCCCTTCTGGTAATGATGGCATTGAAACAACACCATCGAAATTTAAATTACCAGTAAATGCAGCGAGGATTGCTGTGACAATCATACCCCAGAAAATTGCACCGAATACACGGTACATCATGAAAATAGCCGTAACTAGAACCCCTACAATTGTTAACCAAACCATAGGGCTTGATAAATCTCCTAATCGGACTAATGTCGCTTCGTCATCTGTCACGATGCCTGCTGATCGCATACCAATGAAAGCGATGAATAAACCGATACCAGCAGTAATCGCTAATTTTAAATTATTCGGTATGGCTTTAACGAGCATTTGTCGTAAAGGCGTTAAGCTAATAATAAAGAAAATAATACCAGCTACAAATACAGCAGAAAATGCTGTCATATAGTCAATTTCGCCTTTAGAAGCTTGGACAACCGAGAACGTAAAGAATGCATTTAACCCCATACCTGGAGCCATTGCAATTGGATAATTGGCAAATAACGCCAACCATAATGTACCAAATACCGCTGCAATAATTGTCGCTGTGAATACTTGTTCACTAGGCACACCAGAAATCGCTAGAATCGAAGGGTTAACGATGACAATATATACCATTGTTAAGTAAGTTGTTAAACCTGCAAAAATTTCCGTTTTTACAGTTGTATTATTTTCTTTTAGTCGAAACAAAAAGTTCAACCCCCTAAATACGAACATTTAAAACAACAGAATTAATAATATTCGGTCTTTGGCTTAAATGCAAGTGTTTTTTACGTAAACTTTCTCATCATATTAAAAGTTTCATTAGAAAGAATATTCAGAATTATAGGTTGAGTACTATCTTCCAGAGATGAATGGAAAGAGGGGTTGTAATCATACAAAGAAGTTGGAATCGACTAATTTAGTATTTGCGACAACAACTGAATTCGACATTATATTTTCTCTTTATAATGATGAAATTAGTCGGTTTGAAGCATTATATCAGCTACTCATTTTTCGTTAATTGTTGTTGTAGTGAAATCTTAATTTAATACATTTACCGAAAAAATTGAATTAAAAGAAGGAATAAAAAATTGGTGCTGGTTTATCGCCAACACCCATTTTCTTCTTTCTATTTATTTATTATTAAAATCTAGCTCATAATACCTTTGGGAAGTCTAATATTTTTTTGATTGATTTAATAAGATTTTTCCCTTTGTCCATGTAACTTGCTTTTATAGTATATCCATCCATACTTTAATAGCTGTACCGATAATGAGAATTGCTAGAATCCACTTCAAAATAGAAGTGTTCATTTTTTTACCAACCTTCACTCCTAAAGGAGAAGCAATGATACTTGCGACAATCATAATAATGGCTGGCAAGTAATCTACTTGCCCTGTTGATAGTTTCCCTACTGCACTTCCTATAGATGAAATAAACGTAACAGCTAAACTTGTTGCAATGGTCATGCGAGTTGGTATTTTTAATACGACAAGCATTATCGGTACAAGGAGGAAACCACCGGCTGCTCCAACAATCCCTGAACCAATTCCCACTATGAGAGATAAAATCGTTGCAAGTAGTTTATTGAAAGTGACTTGTTCAAACGGGATATCATCAATTTGCTTCTTTGGAATAAACATCATAATTCCTGCGATTAACGCCAAGATTCCGTATACAATGTTAACACCTTGTTCCGAAAAATAGGATGAACCAAAACTTCCGATGATACTTCCTATTAAAACTCCACTTCCCATATAGAGAATAAAGGATTTATTTAAATAGTTACCTTTTCGATATGCCCAAACACCAGCAAGAGAAGCAAAGAATACTTGTACAGCACTTATCCCAGATACCTCATGAGCTGTAAATGCGGTAAAGCCTAATAAAGAAGGGATATACAAAAGCATTGGATATTTAATAATCGATCCACCAATTCCAACCATCCCTGAGATAAATGACCCAACAAATCCTATTGCAAATATGGTTAGAATCCAAGCAATGTCCATGTTGATACCTTCTTTCCAGAAGAGGTGACACCCTCTCCCGAATGTCACCTCTCCTTTTTATCGATTCGTTATCCCTTTTTAATAATGAATTTGATTACATCCGCTTCAATCGATTGATCTAATATTTCATGTCCACTTGATTTAGCCCAAGCAGGAAAGTCAGATAGTGCGCCTTTGTCTGTCACATGCACTTCTAACACTTGACCTGTCGCTAACGTATCCATTGCTTTTTTTGCCCGTACAATCGGGAGTGGACAAGATAATCCTTTTGCATCTAACACTTGATTGACTTCCATTTCAAACGCTCCTTTTTAATTCTCATTAAAAAGGGGGAGTTTATCATTCTCCCCACCTGTTTCATAATTAACGTACCGCACAACGGTTTGGACCGATTTCCATTTCCATTTGTTCTTCTTCGTCTGGTGTCAATTTCCCCATATTTACTTGACGAATTTCTTGGTATGCATTTGGTTGTGGTGGCAAGTTTTCTGTTACTGTCTTACGGAATTCTTCTTCACTTTCAATATTTAAACCATGGTTTTCCGCAAATAGATTCCCTAAACGTTTTGCAACTGTTCCATCTTCATTCAACTCATCAATAATCATGAAGTGTGCAGGCAATACAATTAAATCTTCCGCTAACTCACGATAACGGCGATAAAGCGTTTCGCGAAGATCTCCTACCCAATCCTCAGCACGTCCTGCTAAGTCAGGTCGACCGATGGAATCAATGAATAAAATATCTCCTGTTAATAAATACTTGTTATCTACGATGAAGGAAGTTGAACCAATTGTATGACCTGGTGAATACAGAGCGCCTACTTCAATTTTGGAATTCCCAACCTTCACTGTTAAACCATCTTCCAATGGATTATATTCATAAACCACCTCATCTGCATCTTTTGGTGGTAAATAATATTTCGCCCCTGTTTCCTTTGCAATATGACGTCCTCCGGAGATGTGGTCCGCATGTAAGTGTGTATCAAATACGTGGGTAATTTCCACATTTTTCTCTTTCGCAAAGTTGATGAACACATCTTTAAAACGAACTGCGTCAATAATGGCAGCTTCACCATCAGAAATGACCATATAAGATAAGCAGCCTTTCCCTAGACGAACAAATTGATACAGTTCACCTCCATTAGTCAAATCACCTACTTTAATTGGCTCGAGGTAAGAGCTCCAAGCTTTCATACCACCCTCAAGGTAGTACACATCGTATCCTGCATCTGAAAGCATTTCCGCAACCATGACAGAAGAGCCCTCTTTCGCACAAACAACTAAAATATCTTGATCGGACGGTAATTTTGGAAGAATTTCTTCCACACCATCTAATAATTCAAAGTAAGGCACATTTAAATATTCAAATCGGTGTCCTTCGATTTTCCAATCTTCAAAATCTTCTCTGTTTCGTACATCTAAAATAAATAATGGTTGATTTTCGATTACTTTACGAGCTACTTGTGCTGATGTCATTTTTTGAACTGCCATTCCACTTACCCCCTGCAGGTATATTTTTGTGATATGAAGTGGAAGAGTAATCCCTTCCACTAAAGAATGGAATAAAACAAATGATTAAAACGTTAATGTTGGTGCAGCATCTTTTGCAAACTCAAGGAATGTAACTGCGCCACCTACATCAATTCCATCAATAAAGTCTTCTTTCGTTAAATTCATAACATCCATTGTCATTTGACAAGCGATTAATTTTACTCCCATCTCTTTTGCCATTTCTACTAATTCCGGAATACTTGGAACATTTGCTTTCGCAAATCCTTCTGCATAATGTTCTTTTCCTTCTGGAAGTGGCAATTGTTTCATCGCTTCTTTATGAATCAAGTTCAGACCCTCAAATGTAAAGAAGATTGCTACTTCTTTCTCTGTAGCAGCTGCTGCCGTTGCGATATTAAATACCTTATATGCATCAAATAATCCACCATTACTTGCAATAATTGCAACTTTATTAGACATTTTTCAAACCCCTCCGAATTTATAATTTTTTTATTAAATCGCCTTTCCAAGCACTCATTCCTGGTAAGACGTTATAAACTTTTGTAAAACCTTTTTCTACTAATTTTTGAGCAGCTAAATCACTGCGTGTACCTGTTCGACAAATGACATAGATTTCCTTGTCTTTGTCTAATTCATCTAAACGGTCTTCTAATTCCCCCATTGGAATGGATATGGAGCCTTCAATATGACCAAAAGCGTATTCCACTTCTTCTCGAACATCTAGAAGAATTCCGCCATTTTTCACTCGACTCAGAACTTCATCATTCGAGATTGTATGTTCAAATTTCTTTTCAACAACTTTCTCATTACATTTACGAATGTAATGAAACAGCACGCCATTTTCTTCAAACATACCGATATATTGATGTCCAACACTGTCACACCATGCTTTTAAGTCGGCAATTGAACCTTTATCGGTCGCTTTCACTTCTAATACTTGGCCTTCCTCGATACCTTCCATTGCCTTTTTCGTCTTCACAATCGGCATTGGACATGAAAGCCTCGTACAATCTAACTGTACATGTGCCTTTATCGACATCTCAAAACCTCCATATACCTTATAGGGTATTTTATTTTAGAAAAATTTTTTGTTGAATATAAAATCAAAATTTGCCGTCATGGAATCTTTTTTCTTCATGTATGAATAAATATTTTATTACAGAAATTGTTTTTTTCTTCTAATATTGAATAGAATTCCAACATAAATTAGAGCAAAACTTGAATTGACGGCAATATATTTTCTTAAGATAGATGATTCGAAACCTCCTTTTCCCTTTCTTTGTTACTCTAACGATATCATATACCCGTTAGGGTATAATGTCAACACTTAAATATTATTTTTACTGTTTTTAAAATATTAACTTAAATTTCCAATACTTTTCTACAATTCCGTAAAGGAAATGTAGCCCTTAAAAGAAGGGAATTCTCTATTCAAGTCGTAAAATTGGAAAAATATCAAACTTTATTGAAAAATCATATATTTTTTAATTCCTTTTATTTATCATTCCACTTAAGGGGTGATACGATTGAAATGGCTAAAAATATTACTTGCTTTAATTGTAATTGGAATTTCATCATACGGCTTAGTCACGAATGATTATTCATATAACTTCTTGTCTATTTTCTTCTTCGGGGTATTTTTCTTAATATTGGGGTTTGAAAACTTGAAGAATAAAAAAAGTCAAGGGGTTAGCATTTTTTCTATCATTGTGTCGATATTTTTGTTTTTCGTAACATGTATTTTCCGTAGATTATCTGTCTTCTATATTTTGGTGCAAATTCAATGTGATACTTACAATTCCATTTAGTATGTGCTAAACTATTTATGTCAGAAGACATAATAGGTCTCTCCTTGATACTAAAATTTGGTTGGCGAACCAGAATTTATTTTAGGATCAAGTGGGATCTTTTTTAATATTCGCTATAAGCTATACGGTATCCTCTGCCTAGCAGGGGGTTTTCTTTTTTACAATCGAGTAGGAGGGAGCGATTAACTCCCGTCCTCTCACACCACCGTACGTACGGTTCCGTATACGGCGGTTCAATTAAGATAATTGACGCAAGTCTTTATATAACTTCCGTGAATAGCTGTTCTCTTTATGCCAGTGGTCACTCCACCCTCCAAGAGGTCTCCCACGGGATTCACCGCTTCCTTCCTCAAGTGAGGTACTACGTTTTCTGTGTTCATCATGACTCACTGAATGCCAAGGGCTATTCTCTCTTAATTGTTCGGTCCTTCTTAGTAGTTCTAAACCAACTAATACTATGACCTCTGCTGACTTCTGACGGTTCAGCTACTTATCACTAAGTAGGTTATGAAGCGTACTTCACATATCCGCCAGACCTCCCCGGGTAAGTACATGCACTTTCACACCATCTATCCGCCTCATTTACTCGATATGACCTTCGACAGAAAGAGCTTTGTTTTGTTGTGCAAATTCACTCAATCATACCTAGCCTTATATGAGGTTCGTGTTCCTCGGACCGGTGTTTTGCCTCCAGCTTCCTTCAGATTCCGCGTCACCACGGACACCCTTGCGTTGAGCTAACCTCTACTTCTGTCTTCGGGGTTCGGGACTTACACCCTATAGTTCATGTACATGCCGGGCGCACACAAAAAAAGGAACTTCATTATTCTTGATGTTCCTTTTCCTTTACTAGCATCTCAAAAACCTGGAATATTGTGATTTTGAATGATTTAAGTATTTTAAGTATGAATTCTAATTTTAAATCTTTAGGGCATCCTGACAATCTGCCACTTGAGTCGATAACACTTTAATAAAAATAAAATATCATGTGAAAAGTATTGCACTCTTTTAATAAATGTTTAATTTGATGTCGACATTCTAGTTTCCATCTATTAAAGAATCGTTTTCCTTATTGATGGGACTAATTTTAAATATAAGTCATGCACATCACGTATTGCATAAGACTTCTTTAAGAATGCCTCTAAATAATCATCTAATACTGTAATCATTTGGTTTTGTTAAAAAATTCAGACATATTGTGTAATTACTTGATTTTGAACCACCATAATAATTTAATCGATAAAAATTTTGACCTAAACAGTTTTTCCCACAAATTTACATGGAACAAAATAGCGATTCATTACCATAATGTTCCATGCATTTCGTTTACCGTATTAACATCCTAAGAGTTATGAAATTATAACTTTTTTCTCCATTAAAATTACTTAAGATTGTTTTTCTTCTTTTGATTAATAGTAAGAACAAAACCATTGCTCTCTTTTAAATCTTTTATTGTATATAACCATCCCCCCGTATTATTTTTTGGAGGTTTTGGTGCAGTTGGAAGATCATAAAGTAAACTTAAAATATAGAATTTATATTTTGGAGCCTTATTAAATTCAAAATCCTTATATCTATCAATAATATAATTAGCAATTCTCTTTTTCATACTGTCGGATATTTCTAGTTTATTTATTTCATTTTTCCATTCTTTCATCTCTATAGAAAAACTCTTTTCGATTTTATAAATCCTTTCCATTATCCCGCCATTTGACTTACGAAATGTTATATATTTTGTAATTGCATAATTATATCCTCTTGATATTGGGTGAGCGTGAACAAAATATTTTTCAATCAAATGCATAGTATCTCCTGCTGAAACTGATAACACAATATCGTTCCCATCAACAGATTTTTCTTTTTTTAATTCCGCTCCCCATGAAACATTAATTTTTTCCTTTTCTTCCTCGATTTCTTTATATTCTTCTATAAACTCTTGCTCACTTTGTATCCGCTCAATAGTTATGTCCCAACCATTTAAATGTTTAATTAACTCATTCGCGTATATGTTAAAATTATCTACATCAGTTTCTTCACTAAATTATAATAAGAGCTCATGATTAGTGGTCAAACCTTTAGTAGTAAAATTAGCAGATCCAACAAAACATTTCTCTCCATCTATGAGATAGACCTTAGAATGTAAATCTTTTAAAGCCAATATTTGAACATTATTTTCGATTAATAATTTTAACGCTTCTAGACTACTGGATTTTTCAATAAAGGCTTTACGCTCAAATCTAGTAATGATTTTGCAATATAAATTTTTATTCTTAACAATTTCCAATTTTGCCATCTTTCATTACACGATTACTTTTTTGTATTTAAATTAGTAATGTAACTGCAGCCTTTAAACCAATAGCCAATTTCAAAGTAGATTTGATTTATTACTTTAACAATAACTTCGTTCTTCTGAGCAATAATTTTTACCAATTCGCTATCCATCAACACTAATTCATTTCGTAAATTACCAAAGAAAATAGTTTCTATACAATCAATTACAATGTTTAAATGACAAGGTTCATAATTAACTGGTATTAGCAATAAACCTGAATAATGATACCTTGCATATTCTACTTCAATATCAACAAAGAAGAGAAAAACTAATCCCACTTAATTTCTAAAGTAATTTTATCTTTTTAAAAACACACTATATTCCATTATAGGCTTACTTATTCTTTCTCTAAGCATTTTTGAACTAATTGACTTTAATAAATCCTCATGATACTTTTTGTCAGTTTTAAAATAATTACTTACACTTGTTACTTCTCCATTTTCTAGTAACATCGTATATCTCTCTTCAATTAACAAAACTAATTCAATGATTAGTTTCTTAATTCTATCATCTAAATCATCTGCATTATAGTTTGAAATAAATTTTCCAAAAACAAAAGTATTTTCACTTAATAGAGCAGGATTATCTACTGCCTCTTTAAAGCTCTGGATATCATTATTATGTATTCTGTATAATACTCCAATAATAGCAAAAATAATGAAAGTACCATTTTTCAAAACATCTTTTGCATTTAATTCAAATAAATTTTCATCACGTTTCATTTCTTCAACAATTCTTTTATATCTCTCATAAAACTTTATCATATCTACAATAAAATCCATTTTTTGAGAAGATGCTACATAATTTTTTTTATATACAGCTGCGTATATACTATTATTTTCAAAAAGAGCTTTTTTATTTGAACGTGCTGTACCTGGCTTTTGCATAACAAATGATAGAATTAATTGTCCAAATTCTTCATTTTTGATCTTTATCATATTACTTCTAAATCTTTCACCACGTTTTATCTGAAAATCAATTTTATGATTCTCTAAAGCTCTTCTTAAAGTTAGCATTTCGGGGGTATTAGATTTTAAATCACTTGCTTTAATTGGTTTTTGGGTATTAGTTGTTTCTGCAATTTGAGTAAAAAATTCATTTACTTTTTCTTTATTATTATCTTTTTTAAACACTACTTTACAAGGAATATAGAATTCTTGACTATTTTTTCCTCTATAATTTCCTAATAAATTAGTTGTTTGTCCTCCGTTTACAATAGAAAAATTATATATTTTAATAGTATTCCCATCAATTTCAAAGTCTTCACAAGCAATGATTAAACCATTATTGTAAAACCAAAAATTTTCTCTATCACTATCTAATGTTTTTCTAATTCCATTATCCACCAATTTATTAGGAACAAATTTTCTAATATTCATATCGAATAATCCCTTATCTTTAAATTTATTATACATTCTAATAAGGGAATTAGAACTAATATTAACTAAAACTCCATAGTTCTCAGCAGACTCATATTCAAGATAATTTTTTGCTTTATCTAAATCTGCTTTAAACTCACTAACTTTAGTAGTTACATCTTGAATATTTGATATTTGAGTATTGATCATTGATAAATCAGAAACATTAATCATATCTTCTAAATCACTAATTGATGAATTTTTTAATTTTCTTTCAAAAATGTTGGAATCAAAATTTCCCAAATAAAAAACATGATATTCAATTTGACCGTTATCAGGTAGTCGATCCAAATTTTCTTGGAGAATTCTTTTTAATTTATCACTATAAGCTCCTGTATTTTGATTTACAAAAGCTTGTACTGTTGTATGCATTTTTCTAAATTCATCAATTATTTCATCTGAAGATAAATTTGTTGTTTTACATTGAACTAATGATAGAATTTCATCGTCTTCATCATAATAAACTAAATCAATACCTCCATCATTGGGTCCATTAGTTAAATGATCATCAACTTTTCCGTTTAATAAATAAATCTCTTTTTCCTTATAAAAGAAGTATTGTAAAATTAAAATTTCAAAAGCACTTTCATCCGTAATTGATTTGTTGATGCTAGAATAGTAAGCTTTGATTCTTTCAATTTCCTGGATATATGCTCCCTCCAAAATTAACACCTCTATTCACTCCTAAACTTATAATGTGAGTTGTCCAAATTTTAACATATTTATTATATTAGAACATCAAAAATTAGTTTTCATAAAAAATATTTCTCTGTTTTATGTTCCGTGTATGACAACTAAAATAATATTTATTCTTTTTTCGATATACAATTATATTATTTTTTGTATCCTTCCATACCAATAAATAGTATACGCCTTCGAGTTCTATTACTAAAATATCATCTCAATATGTATAATAATTTATAAATAAAACGCCAAGAGAAATTTAAACAAACAAGAAATATCAAATGTTGAAAATTTTTAGATGACACACATTCTTATAAAAGACAAGAAAATCGGAAGCAAAAAGTAAAACACAGTATAATGAACTTAAATTCTAAAAATCTTATTACCTTTGATGTACTTATCATAAACTCCTAACTTATGCTCCATAAGGTCGAGTTTTTTAATTTCTTTTGAGGCACAAGAAATATTATTAGAAATTTTACATTAAATCTTTCTGTGCCCACCCCCATGTAAACAATAAGCTCTTTATATATATCCGTATATCAATCATTAAAGCAAGACAATATATAAACGCCTTCGGCTACAGAACATCCATTTTCATCATTAAACACATTTTAATGAAATTTTTGGGTTACGTGATACCTTTTTATCATAAATATTGTTGCACACTTTAAAAGTCTAATTGCATTACTTGTAATGTTTTCTGATACAATTTTTAAAAGGTATGTTATTCAGTTATTATGTAACTTTAGTACAGAAACGAAATTTCTATTACTTAATTCAATGACTTATTTATTTGTTTTTTACAGTTTTTAACAGAGATATAAATGCTAACCATCCACTTCTCTAATATACAACATCCTTTCATTTATAAAGTTAAATAATTGGATCTTTCTTCATAACGTTGATATAATAATATTAATCGTAGTTAAATGCGTTAGGAAGGTAAACTTATGACTAAGGCTTATAATACAACTTTAGATTTGAATCAATTTAATCAATATTTAACATGTAATTCCAAAAAATTTAAAGAACTTATTCCAGATAATTATCCACCTTTCATAGACCTTATTGTTACTTCACCACCATACTGGGATATGAAAGAATACGGTAAGGTTGAACAAACAGGTTATAAACAGTCTTATGAGGATTATTTAAACGATATTGAAATCACTTTCGCTACTCTTTATAAGTTATCGAAAGAAACTGCTACTCTTTATGTAAATATCGATACTTTAAAAAGAAACGGTAAACTTATACGTCTACCTGATGATATAGCAAAGAGATTAGAAAATGTAGGGTGGATTCACAAAGACATTATTATTTGGGATAAAGGTAAAACCCTCCCGTGGTCTCATAAAGGTCAAATGCGAAATACATTTGAATATATTTATATGTTTGTTAAATCTGAAAATTATAAATACTATATTGAAAGAATAAAAACAGTAGATAAATTAAAAGAATGGTGGGTTGATTATCCTGAAAGATATAGTCCCGAAGGAAAAGTGCCAGATAACATTTGGAGATTCACGATCCCCACACAAGGTAGTTGGGGGACAAAAAAGAATTTCGGAGATTTGGAATTTAAGCACGCATGCCCATTCCCCCCTGACATGATGGCTAGACTAATTAAATTATCATCAGATGAAGGTGATGTCGTATTTGATCCTTATGCTGGGACAGGTATTCTGTTAGCGGTTGCTGAGAAACTCAATAGAAGATATTTAGGATTAGACACAAATCCAGAGTATAAAGAAATTTTTGAACGTGTTACTAAACCTTTAATCAATAAACAAATCATTGCTATCAATCAAACTTATGAACAAGAGGAAAATAAAAAAAGACTTTTAAATGAGGCTATAAATAAATTAAGAATATTAAAATTTCCAAAGGCAATTATTAAAGCCTTTATCAAAGAACAGAATCAAGAATTCCCATTCATAGGTGTTTTTGCATTGTCAGAACATTACCAATTAGATGAAAGTGAAATTGCATTAAAAAAGATAGGTCTTGCAAGCTATTATTTTATTTTAAATCCTATTGCCGATTTATACCATGAAGATGTTTACAATATCTTGAGAGAGATGAGTAATAATGCACCATTTTCTAAGTATGGTCTAATTCTTAATATATATGTAATTACTGTTGACGAAGCAATACAATTATATCAAGACCTAAATCAAAACATTTATTTATATGGTAATGCTGTAGTTAATGATGCTATGTTTTGCATTTCATTTGTTGAATTTCTTGAAATTATTCAAAATGAATTGATTAATAAGAAATATTGTTACAAAGGAATTCCTCCTATTTTCAGTAATGTAGAAATAACTTTATCTAATTACGAAGATATTTTGCCTGATAAATATAAAAAAAGGAATGATTAAAATTCATTCCTTTTTTTATTTAAATTAGTTAGCTCTTCTAAAGTGAAGCTTATTTTTAAGTTTTCCCAAGAACCGTTCCCATTATTTATTGGTATATGATTATACATCTCTTCTGTATCTAATATAAATAGTTTTGGCGATTCGCTTAGTACCCATAAATAAAACAAATAATTCTCAGAAACTTCTGCTACATTCCATTCATTTCTAGTTAAATAAAATGTATGTATGTTAGAAACATTAGCAGAAGCTTTTACTTCAATTCGTAATGGTGTTGAATCTTCCGAACTAACCACTGATAATATATCAAAACCAGATAAATTTGACTCTATTGATTGCCATTTGGGCTCAAAATTAACTCTTTTTCGTTCATACTCCAAAGTTAGCTCTTCACCAGTTCTTCCAATCTCTAATTGTGTATCTAATTGTTTTCCTCTAACTGCTAATGCAAGTACATCCCACCATTTAATTACTTCCTTGTCATATGAATTCATTAGCTCAGCTTCTTTAAAACATTGCTTCACATTGGAGGGAAAATATTGAAACGCTTCTTTCCTTCCCTTATGAATAAGATAAGACCATGAAGGCTTATTCATTTCAATCATATGTTTTAACTGAACTCTTAAAGCATATGTCATATCTTTTTGTTCAATAATTTCTTTACCTCTTACTGTTGTAGTTAGATTTCCGTTTTTATCAAGTTGTATCCAGTTACAGTTTTCGGTTACCTCTAAAATAATTTGTGGAGAAGTTGCTTCATATCTTTGGAAGGCATTATTAAACTCTGTTGCTTTTATAGTAGAGTTAGAAATAAAATATAAAAATTTTTGAATAGAATAAAGAATACCAACTGAAAATATCATAACTATTGTCCTCTTAAGTGCCTAATATAGTCTAAGATATCTTCTTCACTTAAACCATTATCAATTTCTTCATCTGAATATTCAGGTTCTATCATAATGGATTCATCATTAAGTACATCAGACATTACTTGAATTTTATGAGTTAAACGCCTATTTACTGAATCATCTATACTATCAGGTGAAACAACTATCTCTACTATTGTTTCCTGATCTGGTGGTAATCCTAATCGATGAATTCGATCCACAGATTGTAAAAAATGCGCAGCATTATAACTACGATCTAAATAGATTGCATGGTGGCAAACTTTATGAAGACTAATCCCTTCTCCAGCTGCAGCTGGATTTGCCACTAGTACAAAACAATTTGGATCATCATGAAATCTTTTAATTTTTGCTTCTCTAGTATCATTTTCATCTTCGCTTCCTGAATCAACTCCTCCATGTATAAAATCTGCTCCCAGATCACTTAACCTATGTGATATTTGTTCTATACTTTCAACAAAGGTTGACCAAATAATTACCTTCTTTCCCTCACTAGCAAGTTGTCTTGCACGATTACAAATATAATTTATTTTAGGACTGTCTCCTTCCATTAACACATCTTTTAATAATTCATGATGCCGAAAATCACTATTAGCTAATAAAGAGGGATTGGAGGCTACTTGCAGTAATCTTAAAGCATTTTTGCCCATTGTTCTTAGTCTATTTCTATCTCTAGCTAAAAGAATTTCAGCCTGACGTAATTCCTCATCTCTCATTAAATCATATAATCTACGTTGTGCAGGACTCATTTGTACAGGGGTAAAATAATATTTTGGAGCAGGTAAACCTAACTCTCTTTTTGTTGTTCTTACATAGATTGGACGAATATATTGTACAACTGTATCCTTATCTACTTTGATTTCTGGATACAAAAAATTAAATTGAGAAACAAGATCTTCTGTTGAGTTAGGAAGTGGTGTTCCTGACATTATAAGCTTTTGTTCTGGAAGATGAGCTAAAGTTAATACTGCTCTTCCATATACACCATTATTTCCTCGCTTAATTCTGTGACTCTCATCTAAGAACATAAAAAAAGGCACTGTACTTAAATATGATGCTAGTTCTGTTAAAACATTAGGAAGTTGCTGATAGGTAATAATCATAATATGTGGTTTGTTTTTCAACAATTGAGCTACATTCCTTGTACCACCACGTAATCTAATCACATTTGGGCTATCAGGTAAACATTCATTTAGCGTTTCTTCCCAAGCAGCAAATGCATTTTTAGGAGAAACAATTAGTAGACGAGTATTTTCTTCTTTCTTTAAACAATATAAAGCAAGAGCTTCAGTCGTTTTCCCAGCTCCTGGTACAGAAAATGTTGCTCCTGAAGACAAAGCAGACAATCTAGTCACATTTCTCAACTGTTCAGGTGTAAGGTTACGTTTAAAACCCTTTTCAGTTAAAATATTTTTCACTTCATCTTCCGAATATTTTTGAAGTCCTTCATTAACTTGATGATAATGTCTTTCCCTTAAAGCAGATAACTTTAATAACTTTTCTGCCTCTTCATCAAAAGTAATACTAATTTTATACTTTTTTCTTATTCGGTTTATTGAAGGTCTAATTGATAAAAAAGACCACCAAGGCATAGTAATTGTTTTTGCAGTATCAAAAGATACATCTTCACCATTTTCTTTACACGATCTACATAATTCATGCCAACTAATATGATTCTCATCGTCAGTAACTATTCTAGCCGAATGTTTATTTTCTAAATACTCAATACGTATCATTTATAGTTTCTCCCTCAATGAAGTAATATGAGCTTCAATAGATTCTAATTGTGCTTCAATTCCATCACATTCTGTATCATCATCAAACATATTTACAGCATCTTGTAATAAAGAATTGGCACGCTGAATTTTTTGAATTACGGTCATACGTTGTTTTCTATCCTCATCAGCATCAATTACATCTTTTACTAAATGCACCACATTTTCTCTGTTATTTTCATTATCAAGTATTTTTGCAAGATTAATTAAGTCTTGTTCAATATTATTACTACCACCTAGTAAATCATCTAGATCATCATCCTCTATAGTGGTATCTTCTTCTATTGGAAATTCTTCAATGACTTTTTCAATTATATTATCTATATTATCTGCAATTTTGGGTATAAATCCATAAATACGGCCCATTCCTGGTAACGGATTATCAATAACCGAAAATGAAATCACTTGAAAAATATCTTTCTTATCATCATCTTTTATTTTTTTTCTACATTTTACAATTGCTTCAAAAGCAAATTGATCTTCTTGAACTTCTTGATATTGTTTAGGCTTATTACGTGACTCAAGATACTGATCTACATACGTTAATAAAAGAATCAAGTCTTCAATTTCTTCTTTTTTCTTATCATAAATTCTAGCAATTTTATCAGTAGAATAATTCTTTTTGTCTCGTAAAGATCGATACATACACGCTTCTGCAGTCCATGAATAGTCTGCTTTAATATCTTCTGATATCTGCAATCTACCTTCAAGCTCAAGGATATCTTCTTCAGAACATGGAGGGAGTATAATTACTTCAATATGAGAAAATCTAGGATTCTGTGTTCCATTTTCAATCTCTTTTTGATGCAATTCCCTCATAGCACATAATCTGCGATTACCGTTAACCACAAAACCATTATTATCTAAAATTAACGGTTCTTCTTGATCATGATTGTTAAAAAAGTTAAGTAAATCAATACCACCTGTTTGTTTTAAATGTGTTTTTAAAATATCATGTTGCGCTTTATGAGCATCTTCAAGTTCAATATCTCTTTCAAAAAAATCTTCTGGTAATTTGTTCATAGTGTAGTATTCTTCTTGAGCTGCTTGTGTTCGTCCATTAGCCAAACGATATCTAGGCATTCCAATTGGCACTTTAAAAATAGGAAAAAAAGTCCTCTCATTTTGAAAATGAATAGGATGTTTATTTTGATCTAATGTTACACTTCTCTTTAATCTATCTATTAACTCTCTTCTTTTTGGATACGACCAACCCAATTCCATAATTTTCTCCTCCATTATTTATTCCTCAATACCAATTACATGTATTGGTATTGTAATAATTTTTTTATACAAATTTAATTCACGAATAAAACGTTCGAAATTTGCCAAATTATCGCCCATTAATTTTGCTGCGTGATTAGTAGGCAATATAACAATTCCCGATTCAATTTTACCGTTTAGATAAAGTGTCTGTAGTTTAAGCATATCTGCATAAAATCTTCCTACATTACCAGTTTGTAAACATAAACCAACACTATCTTTCATCGAAGTTATAGTAATATTATTAGATATATCAATCCTAACTTCTCCTGACCAACCTTGTAACTGTATTTGACGTTTTATAAGCTCACGTATTTTTGAAGCACAACCTTTTTTTAATTTAAATTCGATTGTCTCTAAAGATTCAATTAAAGGACTAATTATATACTCAGGTATTACTTGAACTCCCAAGTGATGATCATATCTGTATAACTTCAATAATCTTACACTTCCTTAAATATAGGTATTTTTCCTTAATTATACATTACAACAAATTGTTGTTATAAACAAATAATTATAAACAGTTAAGATTCAAAAGTTTTTCTTTTTGTTACTGTGTCAAAATATATATTTCCTTCTCAAAAATTTCACTACCTAAAATACAAAATAATTAAACAATTTTTATTAAGATTTATTAAATTAGAGGGAATCATTTCCTCTTGATTTTTAAAGTTTAAATGGTTGTTTTTGTTTCGGCAATAAAACGCCAATAAACGATAAAAATGGAGTGATTTCAAATGATAACTATCAAATGTTGCATTGATAGAATTAATAAATTCTCTATTAAACCATCAAAAGAGTGGATTCCCAAAATACAAAAATCTGTACTAGAAGGTCAAAATGTATATAGTATAAAGCAATTAGCAAATTATGTTGTAAATGGTCATTCTTTTTGTCCCAGTGTATTTAAATGCCTAACTTTATCTACTATACATTTAATCACGGTTTAGGCGGAAAAGAAAAATTTCGAGCTGTGTACGTATTAAATGCTTTTGTCGATGATATTCGTATTTACAATTTTATTCAGAAATCGCTTTCGGTTATTTTTGATAACAAACAGGATTCTCAAGCTAATGATGTTGCGCGACTTTTTTACGGAGGAAAAATTCTTGCAACTAAGGTAGATGAATATCAAATGTTGCATATAGAAAGTTTACCAGCTTCTGTATATAAAAAACTTAAGTATAAATCAACCTCCCATTTTAGTAGAAATATGAAAAATTTTTGACAGGAGGTTGGTATAAATCAAATTAATGAGGTTGCTGCAGTTTTTGGTGAGATGACAGCTACTCCTATAATAAATATTATAGAGTAAGAGATGAACTCACCATTTCAATCATCTATCTCCACTATCACGAATAGAAGAATCATTTTTGATTTTGCTGTGGGTAAGGACGCTATTGAAGAACATCTCAACACTCGAAAAACAAAACGTTTCAAAGCAGCTATTCAAAATAAAAGATGCGATAAACTCGTACCAAAGCGATATGTAAATCTAAGCAAACTCTCAGAAAAGTGTTTATTAGTAAAAGCACTGGAAGAAGGAAATGAGTGTTTATATCATGATGAAATTACTCATCTAGCTATGAATTTAATACATGTCGAAGGTAGTGAGAAGAAGTTTATTCATGATCTACAAAAAAATTCTAACCATGTTGAGTATGGCAAAGTAGAGAGTTTCAAGTACTACTGTCAGAACTTTTGACAAAGTAACTACAAAACATCACAATGTAATCCAAGAGAAAAGTGTAATGTTGGCTGCAGATTTTATGATATTTGTGAACGAAGCGGCGATAATATCCTTAAACAGTTAGACCCCAAAAAAGGACAAATTAAAAAAATTGCGGAACTGCAAACTATACCACTTTCAGAAGGAGAAACTTCACTTCGAACTGAATATAACAAATTTTTGCAATCACCTGTTGACGGGAAAAACTAAGCTATACACTTCTTGCAATCTAATGAAATGTGCAATTGCTGTACCGAATCATCGATTGGCAAAAGAAATATACCAACCCATTAAAGAAACAACCCCGAATTGAATGTAATTTATATTTCTGAAAAACCATCAACATCTCCTGAAATTGACGAACAGATTCAACTGTTATATCAACTAGGTTTATATAAAGAAGCAAATAAAATGTTTAATTCTTTCGCACGAGACATAATTTCTGATACTAGACAGCCAGATTCTGAAGAACATAAAAAGTCAATTATTGAATACAATAATTCAATAAAAAAGTTACATTCTGCTTCTACTATCATTCTGACTCATGAACGGCTGTTACAACTAGGAACTTTAAAAAACATTGAAACAGTTATAATAGATGAAGATATTACTCCATCAATTCTTAAGACTGGTTCTATTGAAATAGAAGATCTTAATGGATTACTAACTTCAAAAAATGAATTGATTAGAAAATTTATCGACTATGTAAAATCTACCTCGTCTGAAACATATTTTGAAACGCTAAACTTAACATTGATAATATGTTAATTGCTAAGCTAATCAAAAATAAAACCATGCAATTATCATCAAATATTATTGATTTCGTTATCTCTACTCATTATATAAAACACACAAACGGTAAAATTTGTTTTGTACAAAATCGTAATCACTTCTCGAAAGATAGAAAATATATCATGTTTTCTGCTACAGCATCAAAACAAATTTGCCAAGCCTTATGAGGAGAAAGATTAAACTATTATGATATCGGCAATATTCAATCAAATGGAAAAATAATTCTCCATTATGATAGAAGTTATTCACGAGCGTCTATGAGTAACCTAGACATTAAGTTATTTGTAGAAAAACTAAAAAAGCAATATACAGATACTTCTAAGGTAATTACCTTCAAAAAATATAAGCATACTTTTGAAATAGAAGGTATTACAATAGCAGCTACTTTTGGATCTACAATGGGTTTAAATGAATTTGAAGGTGAAAATCTAATTATTGTAGGTACTCCCCACTTTCCTCCAAGTAAATACCTCTTAACTGCACTCACATTAAATCTAATTACTCTCGAAAATAGTAATGATGTACAGATGCAATTAATCCTTTTATAAAGACAAGGTTATGAGTTTCACTTCTTTACTTTCTCTGAAAATGAAACACTAAGAGATATTCAGTTCTATTTTATTGAAAGTGAACCGATTCAATCTATTGGTAGAGCTCGATTACTTCGAAATGATGCGACAGTCCATTTATACAGTAATTTTCCAGTTCCAAATTGTATTCTTAAAAATAAAGAACACTAATTAAAAAAAGTGAGTCCAATTTTATTTGGATTCACCTTTTTATTAAATCAATTAATAAAAAATATATTTTTGCCTTTTAAACATGAAATAATTTACCTTTTTCAAATTGACTAAAAAAGAGAACCTTGTGGGTGGGGGTTATTGCTTTTTTGTTGAAATAAAAGGCTTTTTAGAGAATTTAGGGGTTTTATTAAAATTTAGATTTATTCCCCCTCCACTATTTAATATAGGTTTTTTTGTATTTTTCGGTCGATTTACAAAAAATTTATTTATTTATATGATTGGTATAATTATTCCATCACAAACTTATATTAACCCTTTGCGTTTATCTCAATAAAAAAATGGTTACATAAACTACTCGTCAATAACCCAATCAAATTGCATATAATTATCTAGCTCATTTACAGGCACTTCAAAATAAGTAGGTTTACTTAATTCTCCAATATGTACTATTTATAATTTTGCAATTGTATCCTGTAATTTTAAATCTCCAACCATTACTATTTTGAATTGGAGAAAGAATTAAAAAATGTTGTTTATTCAACAGTAAAAGATTCACTCTGAATTCACAAATAAACAGCAATCAAAGGAGTGGATGAATCTTAAAGAAGAAGCAGAATATGCTAGAGTATCATTCAACACAATTAAAAAGTTTATACTAATGGGCTTAAAAGTCAGTGAAATTGATGGAATAAAGCGTGTATCTAAATCAGATATTGATGATTTTCTCAAAAGTTACAGCAATTGAAATATCGTTACAAGCTTTGTTAGGGAATTTCAAACTACGTTGAAATTAATAAATAAATATGATATGAATTAAAAGTCAAAGTTATACTTTGACTAATGTGAATCCCTTCAAAGTTTGCGAAATAGTAATGGAGGGAATTATCATGACAAAAAAGAAATCTACACCTATTGATGTTATACATTAAAAAGCGGTAAAAAACGCTATCGTTTTAAAATCTATATTGGAGTAGTTCCTTTAACTAATAAAGAAATTAAAACTACAAGAAGTAAATTTAAAACTAAAAAAGAAGCAGAATTAGCACTCGCTCGAATGAAACTTGAAATAGCAAATGGTATTTATAGAAAAGCAAAAGCAGAGACATATCAAGATATTTATAATCTCTGGATTAAAAACTATGAAAATACAGTGGAAGAAAGTACTTTTGTGAACAGAAGGAATCTTTCGAAATCATATATTACCTGCCATGTGGGAATATAAAATTGAAAAAATAAATATCGAGGTTTGTCAAAAACATGTAAATTCGTGGGCGGAAAAACTTAAAAAATTTCGGACTGTAAAATCATATACAGCCAAAGTGCTTGATTTTGCTATTAAACGGGGCTACATTCAATCAAATCCTTTTGATTATGTAGACATGCCAAAAAAAATTAAAAGAGAATATAATTTTGTAAATCAAAATAAAGTAGAAAATTACTATACTCGTGAACAACTAGTAGCTTTTTTAACTTGTTTAGAAAAAGAAAATGACTACAAATTATTTGCCTTTTTCCGTCTTTTAGCGTTTACTGGCATGCGAAAAGGTGAAGCATTTGCCCTTACTTGGGATGATATCAACTTTAAAGCACATGAAATCACTATTAACAAAGCGATTTCACGAGGTAAAGATAATAAACTATATCTAAAATCTACAAAAAAAGGTGATACTAGAACTATTAAAATAGATGACAAAACAATGGCTGTATTAACAGAATGGAAGAAAATACAGAAACAAGAGTATTTGAAGTTAGGCTTTAACACAACTAAAACGAATCAACTTGTATTTAGCAATACTGAAAATCAATTTGTTCAGCCATCAAAAACGCATGATTGGTTTAAAAAAATATTAAAGAAATATAATTTACCTAATATAAACAGCTCATGGTTTTCGTCATACTCATAGTTCACTTTTATTTGAAGCTGGAGCAAGTATAAAAGAAGTTCAAGATCGATTAGGTCATAGCGATGTAAAAACAACAATGAACATTTATGCACACGTTTCAAAAAAAGCCAAAGAAGGAGCAATTAAAAAATTTGCTGGCTTTATAAATATTTAAGTCCGATTTTAACATCGGATTTAGCATCGATTTTAGCATCGACTTGAGGAAATTTAATGAAACCCTATGAAAAAGTAAAAACGCCAAATCCCTTGATATTAAAGGGATTTGACGTTAATTAAAATCATATGAAATTTCATCTATGGAGACGGCGGGAGTCGAACCCGCGTCCAGAAACTTCAATACTTAAGCATCTACGCGTGTAGTTTGTCTACTGAAGTTTCGCGTTACATTCTGCCGACAAACAGGCGTCCTGCACGCTAGCTTGTGAGATCTCTTGCCAGTGCCCCAAGCAAGGCACTCGCCGTAGCCCACTCAGGATGAACCCTAATGCAACCACATGGGCGATGGTTGATTAGAGTGCTTCAGCAATTAAGCAGCTAAAGCGTAAGATTGTTTGTTGCCAGTTATATTTAACTGCCGTTAGTGACGAAGACGAGCCCTCCGACGCGCAGCTCAAGCTTGAACCATTCCTGTCGAATCCGTAACGTCCCCTTCATGTTATAAAGGGTTTGCATAATGCAACGACGGTAAACGTTTAGAACGTTCAAACTGGCTGATGTACATACATTATACTTGAATCCTAACCTTTTTTCAAGTATCCCGAATAAATTTATATTATAAATCTATTATTTTTATCATTTATCTGACCACAAACACGGTTTCATATTTAACCAACTAATATTGATTTTTCAATTTCAACGCGCGTTCCATTTCTCGTTTTGCTTCTTTCTTCCGTTCATCGTCACGCTTATCGTATTTCTTCTTACCTTTACCAAGACCAATCATCAGTTTTGCATAACCGTCTTTAATATAAATTTTTAATGGCACAATTGTGTAGCCATCGCGCTTTACGGCACCAGCAAGTTCTGCAATTTCCTTCTTATGTAGTAATAGTTTTCGCTGTCTTAATGGATCATGGTTAAAGCGGTTTCCTTGTTCATAAGGACTGATATGCATGTTGTGAATCCATGCTTCACCGTTTCGAACTAAAACAAATGAATCTTTCAATTGCACACGGCCAGAACGAATGGACTTTATCTCCGTTCCTTGCAATACCATGCCTGCTTCAAAGGTTTTTTCTATAAAATAATCATGATTTGCTTTTTTATTTTGCGCAATGACTTTTCCGATTCCTTTTGGCATATTTTACACCTCTCTTCACACACAAATAAAAGGCTGTTAGAAATACTTTCCTTTATTTTAAAGTATTTTTCCAACAGCCTCTAGTATAATTCTTCGACAGTTATTTGTCGAATTTTCTACCATCTATCTTCGTTTCTTTTTCTTCTTCCCTTTTTTCGCGACGCCTTCATAAAATTTTTCTTTCCGTTTGCCTTTTCTGCTACGACCGCGTTCCTCCTCGTCATCGTCTCTTCTTCTTTTTTGTTTACGAGTTGCATGAATGACTTTTGGAGCTTCTTTTCGCGTTTTATGGAAAGATTTCACCATATCTACAATTTCAAAGTCAATAGAGGACTCATCCAAATTCACGTTGGCAACGCGGACTTTCACTTCATCTCCAATGCGGAAGATGCGTCCTGTATATTCGCCCACCATAATCATTTGGCGTTCATCAAAATGATAATAGTCATCCGTTAAGTTTGTAATATGCACGAGCCCTTCAATCGTATTTGGCAGCTCTACGAAAATACCGAAGCTTGTGACAGAAGAAACAATTCCAACAAATTCTTCGCCAATTTTATCTGACATGTATTGGGCTTTCTTTAATGCTTCTACATCCCGCTCTGCATCTACCGCTCTTCGTTCACGTTCAGAAGTATGGTCCGCAATGTCTTCCATTTCTTGAGCCCACTTAAAGATTGTCTCTTTTGAAACGTCCCGTTCAAATAAATACGTCCGAATTAGTCGGTGAACAATTAAGTCTGGATAACGTCGAATCGGTGATGTGAAATGCGTATAAAAATCAGTGGATAGACCAAAGTGTCCTAAAGATTCTGGATAATATCTTGCTTGTTGCAATGAACGTAGCAACATTGTCGAAATCACCGGTTCTTCTGGCAATCCATCAATGGACTCAATAATTTCTTGCAACGCTTTCGGATGAACGGAATTACCTGTTCCTTTTACAATTAAGCCGAAGTTTGTGATGAATTCAAAGAAACGTTGCAATTTTTCCGGTTTCGGATCTTCGTGGATACGATATAAGAAAGGTACTTCCATCCAGTGGAAATGCTCTGCTACCGTTTCATTTGCACAAAGCATAAATTCTTCAATAATGCGTTCAGCAACTGTGCGTTCACGTAAAACGATATCAATTGGCCACCCCTCTTCGTTCACAACGACTTTTGCTTCATTAAAGTCAAAGTCGATTGCTCCTCGATTCATGCGCTTTTTACGTAAAATCGAAGCTAATTCTGCCATCTCTTTAAACATTGGAACGAGAGGTTTGTACCGCTCGATAAGCTCCTCATCTTCCTCTTCTAATATTTTATAAACATCTCGATAAGTCATTCGCTCTGTTGTACGAATCACGCTTGGGAATATTTCATGTTCAATGACTTGTCCGTTTTGGTCAACAATCATCTCACAGGAAATAGTCAAGCGGTCGACTTGAGGGTTTAATGAGCATATGCCGTTTGATAACCTGTGGGGAATCATTGGAATCACTCGGTCCGCCAAATAAACACTCGTTCCTCTTTCAAATGCTTCTTGGTCAATGAGAGACCCTTCTTTCACATAGTAACTTACGTCCGCTATGTGAACGCCTAATTTGTAAGTACCATCTTCATTTTTCGTGACCGTTACCGCATCGTCTAAGTCCTTTGCATCGGCGCCGTCAATCGTTACGATCGTTTCATTTCGCAAATCTCTGCGGCCTACTAAATCTTCTTCCGTAATCACATCAGGCACTTGTGCTGCTTCTTTTAGCACTTCATCAGGAAATTCAGGCGGTATTTCATATTGATAAATAATGGATAAAATATCAACACCCGGATCATTTTTGTGCCCTAATATTTTTATAATGACCCCTGTTGCCGATTTAATTTCGCTCGGCCAGTTTGTCACTTCCACGACCACTTTATGGCCTTCCACCGCACCTAAAGAATCTTCCTTTGCTACGAAAATATCCATGTTTAATCGTTTATCATCCGGCACAACAAAGCCGAAGCCACGATTTGCTTGATACGTACCAACGAACGTTGTTTTCGAACGTTCTACCACTTTAATGACTGTACCTTCTCGCTTATCGCCTGAAGATTCTTTCAATACCCGAACTAGCACAATGTCTCCATTTAATGCGCCATTGACTTCATGTGGAGGGATGAAAATATCATCTAATCCTTCTTCATCTGGAATGACGAATCCATATCCTTTTGAATGGCCGACAAATTTTCCTCTAAGTAAGTTCATTCGCTCCGGCAAGCCGTAACGGTTCGAACGGGAGCGTACAATATATCCCTGGTCTTCCAT
Source organism: Ureibacillus sp. FSL K6-0165 (assembly GCF_038004285.1). Lineage (NCBI taxonomy): Bacteria > Bacillati > Bacillota > Bacilli > Caryophanales > Caryophanaceae > Ureibacillus > Ureibacillus sp. FSL K6-0165. The sequence goes on along the minus strand of NZ_JBBOQS010000001.1, from coordinate 1,441,492 downwards.
GCGTACGAGCGCTTTTACTAACTCTTTAAATTCATCCGCGCTTTCGATACCGAGCACTTCTTCTAGCTCATCCACTTTAAGCGGCTTATAATCTTCTTCCTTCATTAAATTGAATATTCTTTGTTCTAGCTCACTGAACACTGCGCTTTCCCTCCTTTATTTCGAAATGAGTTAATCTTCCCAATCTAGGCTTTCTAGAAATTCGAAGATTACTTCATGCAGTTGATTTTTTTCTTTATCTAATGTAATGACATGTCCGGACTCTTCAAACCAAATCAGTTTTTTATTTAAGGATTCCACATTTTCATAGATAATATGAGCGGATTTCGGGTCAATAATTTCATCGTTTCTTGATTGAATGACTAGAATCGGTGCATACACTAAATCCAGTTCATTTCGAACATTTTGCACGAATTGCTGCAGATCAGGTAAGCTTGGCATTCCTTTTTGGCGAATAGCTTCAACTTCTTCACTAATTTGTTGTTCTGTTTTTCCCTCATATTTTTTATACTCTTTTGCATATTTGATAACACCTTTGAACATGATATCCGTCGTTTTCATTGTCATAGGAGAGCACATGGTGATGACACCTTTGAGAGGGAAGTTCATGGCAAGCTTCAGTGATAACACACCGCCAAGAGACAAACCTGCAACGGCAATTTCATCATATCCTTTTTCTTTTAAGGTTTCGTATGCTTTAACAACATCTTCCCACCAATCTTTTGGACCTGTTTCAATTAGTTGTTCTGGCGGTACACCGTGGCCACGGTAGTGAGGGGCAAAGCATGTATAACCTTTTTTCTCAAGAAAACGACCTAGCATTCGTACGTCGGATGAACTTCCTGTAAATCCATGAAGCAATAACACTGCACGCTTTCCTGCTTGAAAAAAGAATGGTTGTTGCTCTTTAATTTTCATAAAATCCTCCAATTATATGTGAATCTTGTTGAATTGATGCCAGTATTTTCACGAGTATGCAAATTTTTCTCAAACTCTACTCCATTATAAATGAAAAAGCCTAACCATGCTCGGTTAGACTTTTATTTTATCCATTAAAATTTAATTATTAACAATGTCAAAATGAAAAATAATACTGCAAGAACAATTGTCAATCTATGTAAAACTAAATCCATTCCTCTAGCTTTCGTTTTACCGAATAGTTGTTCAGCTCCACCAGAGATGGCACCTGATAAACCTGCACTTTTACCAGATTGCAATAATACTACGGCGATTAAAGCAAGAGACACAAGAATTAATAATACTAATAATACAGTATGCACTAGTCCCACCTCCTGAACGAACAGTACTTTTACACTAATAGTTAGTATATCAAAAACGATTCTCCGATACAACAATGTTAAAAAGTTGAAAAAATATTTATCAAAACAGTTATTTTTAAAACGCTTTCATAATTTATTTTATTCTAAATGTTCTATTTTTTCAGAAATTTATTGATTTTTCTATATTATTCTCATAAAATAAATTCCACTCACAAATTTAATAGAAAGAAGAGGGTTTCGATGAATACGTTTCAAAAAATCGGGAAATTTGCAGGAGATACCTTTGCACTTTGGGTATTATTAGCTGCTGCTCTCGCAATGTGGGTTCCACAATATTTCACATGGATTGCACCTTGGATTACGACGCTTCTCGGAATTGTCATGTTCGGTATGGGGATGACATTAAAATTAGATGATTTTAAACTCGTTTTGCAACACCCTAAAGGAGTTATTCTTGGAATCATTTCACAATTTACTATCATGCCGTTGCTTGCTTTTGTATTAGCGAAAACTTTCCAACTTCCACCTGAAATTGCTGTCGGAGTGATTTTAGTTGGATGTTGTCCTGGCGGTACTGCTTCAAACGTTATGACATTTTTAGCGAAAGGGAATACGGCATTATCTGTAACAATTACGTCATTTACAACGTTGCTTGCTCCAATTGTAACACCTGCATTAATTTATTTTTTAGCAAGTGAATGGCTTCCAGTATCTTTTATGGCCATGTTTATGTCTGTCGTAAAAGTGGTTTTAATTCCTATTATTTTAGGGATTCTTGCTCAAATATTCTTTAAACCAGTTGTTGCAAAAAGCATCGATATTCTGCCAACAATTTCGGTTGTAGCAATTGTGTTAATTGTTGCAGCAGTCGTAAGCGGCAGCCGCGATAAAATTATTGAATCTGGGTTATTAATTTTAGCTGTCGTAATTTTACATAACGGATTAGGTTACGCTATCGGATATTTAGCAGCGAAAATTTTCCGCATGGATTATGAAGACAAAAAAGCTGTTGCCATCGAGGTGGGAATGCAAAATTCTGGATTAGGTGCAAGTTTAGCGGCAACACATTTTGATCCAATTTCTGCAGTACCAAGTGCCATCTTCAGCTTCTGGCACAATATTTCCGGACCGATACTTGCAACCTATTGGTCAAAGAAAGCTGGAAAAGTGGAAGAATAAGCAGTTCTATATTTGTATGGAGGCAAGGTGATTCGTCATCTTGCTTTTTTTATGGCTAGTTTAAGGCAGGGTAAACTTTGATTTTCACAGCCTTTTTCCGTCCAAAATAAAAGTTTCAGGAAATTTATTCCTTTTTGATACTCCAGGTTTTATTATGTTGGATAAAGGGGGTGATACGTTGCTTTTATTGGATCGAAAAACTCCAAAAAGCATTCTCATTATCGAAGCTCTTTTACGCAGATTAGATGTAAATGATCGAGACTTCTCCTACTTTCAAGATTACTTGACACGTCTAAAGTATGGATACGAGGGTGAGCACAGAGTCGACCGTGAATGGTTTGAAATGCCATATTTGAATGAACATTACTTATTGTTTAATTATGAAATTGAAAATGAATTTGGATTTTCTCATCAAGTGGATACGATTCTATTAACGAAACACTTTTTGTTAATTTTGGAAGTGAAAAATATTTCTGGCCGAGTTGATTATGATGAACAGAAACATCAACTCACTCGCACTCGTCCAACAGGTACAGAAGATATTTTAACGAATCCTTTTGATCAATTGCATCGCCATGAAGAATTATTTCAACGGATTTTATCGAAATTAAAAATTTCCTTGCCAATTGAGAAAGCGGTTGTCATGGCAAATCCTTCCTCCATCATCGGAAATGTTCCGAAATCTCCTCCAATTTTTCATGCGAGCGGGTTACGTTCATTTATCAAAAAATGTCTTGTTCGGCACGAAAGTAAACTTACTACAAGTCAATTGGATAAATTAGCGAAATATCTTCTTTCTAATGTGGTCACACGAGATTTTGATTTAAATATCAGTGTTGAGAGAATCCGAAAAGGAGTGTTTTGCGAAAATTGCAATTATAGTGTGGTCATGACTTACAAAAGAGGAATTTGGTCTTGTCCGCAGTGCGGCGTTCAAAGTAGAAAAGCTTTTCTACGAGCGTTAGATGATTATCGATTATTGATTAGCGACCGGATTACGAATCAAGAGTTTAGGGAGTTTTTCCATGTGGAATCAATGTATGCATCTTCTAAAATATTGTCTCGACTAAATTTAAAAACGGTGGGTAATAAAAAAGGAAGATATTATATTATTCCAGAAGATATTCTCAATCGTTAGGATATGAAAGTATATTTTGGCTATCTAGAGTCTGGGGGGTTCTAGATGGCCTTCTTTAAATAGGCATGCTTACCCTTTGGCTATTATGTTCCCGGGTTTGACTATTATCGCATCCACTTTGACTATTATCTCCTCAAAGTTGACTATTATCCGTTCTCTCTCGTAGCTGTTTTTTCCCTTTGGCTATTATATTCCCGAGTTTGACTATTATCGCAGCCACTTTGACTATTATCTCCTCGAAGTTGACTATTATCTGTTCTCTTTCGTAGCTGTTTTTTCCCTTTGGCTATTATATTCCCGAGTTTGACTATTATCGCAGCCACTTTGACTATTATCTCCTCGAAGTTGACTATTATCCGTTCTCTTTCGTAGCTGTTTTTTCCCTTTGGCTATTATATTCCCGAGATTGACTATTATCGCAGCCACTTTGACTATTATCTCCTCGAAGTTGACTATTATCCGTTCTCTCTCGTAGCTGTTTTTTCCCTTTGGCTATTATATTCCCGAGATTGACTATTATCGCAGCCACTTTGACTATTATCTCCTCGAAGTTGACTATTATCTGTTCTCTCTCGTAGCTGATTTTTCCCTTTGGCTATTATATTCCCGAGATTGACTATTATCGCAGCCACTTTGACTATTATCTCCTTGAAGTTGACTATTATCCGTTCCCTCGTGGTGCTGTTTTTTCCCTTTGGCTATTATATTCTCGAGGTTGACTATTATCGCAGCTACTTTGACTATTATCTCCTCGAAAGTGACTATTATCCATTCTCTCTTGTAGCTGATTTTTCCCTTTGGCTATTATGTTCTCGAGGTTGACTATTATCGCAGCCACTTTGACTATTATCTTCTTGAAGTTGACTATTATCCGTTCCCTCGTGAAGCTATTTTTTCCCTTTGGCTATTTTTCCTGAATTTAGCAATAACCCCTTCCTTTCACTAGCTGTTTTTTCTCCATAAAAAACCCGAGCCTCCGCTTTTCGGAAGCTCGGTTCAGTTCAATTCATGTTATTTTTTCAAATTATAGAATGACTTAATGCCAAGATATTGAGCAGTTGAGCCAAGTTGATCTTCAATACGTAATAATTGGTTGTATTTTGCTACGCGGTCTGTACGAGAAGGAGCTCCAGTTTTAATTTGACCAGCGTTTGTCGCTACTGCAATGTCAGCAATTGTGTTATCTTCTGATTCACCAGAGCGGTGAGAGATAATTGCTGTGTAACCTGCGCGTTTTGCCATTTCAATTGCATCTAAAGTTTCTGTTAATGTACCGATTTGGTTTACTTTAATTAGAATTGCGTTACCCACGCCTTGTTCAATTCCTTGCGCTAACTTCTTCGTATTAGTTACGAATAAATCATCACCTACAAGTTGAACGCGATGGCCAATACGCTCAGTTAATAGTTTGTGGCCTTCCCAGTCGTTTTCATCTAAGCCGTCTTCAATGGAAATGATTGGGTATTTAGAAGTTAATTCTTCGTACCAATCCACCATTTCTTCAGAAGTTTTAACAACGCCTTCACCAGCTAAATGATATTTTCCATCTTCTTTGTTGTATAGCTCAGATGAAGCTACGTCTAATGCAATGCGAACTTCTTCTCCTGGTTTATAGCCAGCGCGTTCGATTGCTTCTAAAATCACTTGAATCGCTTCTTCGTTGCTATTTAAGTTTGGTGCGAAACCACCTTCGTCACCTACAGCTGTGTTGTAACCTTTTTCTTTTAATACAGCTTTTAAATTGTGGAAGATTTCTGCTCCCATGCGTAATGCGTGACGGAAAGATTCTGCTCCAACAGGCATAATCATGAATTCTTGAATATCTACGTTGTTATCTGCATGTGCCCCACCATTTAAAATGTTCATCATAGGCACTGGTAATTGTTTTGCATTCACGCCACCAAGATATTGATATAAAGGAATATCAAGATAATTTGCCGCTGCATGTGCGCAAGCAAGAGAAACACCTAAAATGGCATTGGCGCCAAGTTTTCCTTTATTTTCAGTACCGTCAAGTTCGATTAAAGCATTGTCAATTTCTACTTGATCTAATACAGAATAGTTGTTTTCTAAAGCTTCTGCAATGATTGTGTTAACATTTTCTACAGCTTTTAATACGCCTTTTCCTAGATAACGAGATTTATCGCCATCACGTAATTCAACAGCTTCATATTCACCAGTTGATGCACCAGATGGAACGATAGCACGTCCAAATGCACCTGATTCCGTAAATACTTCTACTTCAACTGTTGGGTTACCGCGAGAGTCTAAAACTTCACGAGCATATACTTGTGTAATAAATGGCATATCAATTCTCCTCTATATAAAAAATTTTAATTTAGCTGAGATTGGGTATATTTATAACAATTAAGCGAAAATCATAATCAATATTCTTACTTTTCCACTACCTCAAAAAGTGGTTGTCCTGTCATTTCTTCAGGTTGTGGTATATTTAATAATTTTAACATAGTTGGTGCTAAATCGGCTAAAATTCCATTTTCTCTCATCTCAATACCATGTTTTGTGATAATGACTGGTACTGGATTTGTTGTATGAGCCGTCATTGGTTTGCCGTCTAATGTAACCACTTCATCAGAATTTCCATGGTCTGCCGTAATGATGGCAGTGCCGCCAAGTTCTAAAATTTTATCAACAACTCGGCCTAAGCATTCATCTACTGCTTCGATTGCTTTAATTGTCGGCTCTAACATACCGCTGTGTCCTACCATGTCAGGATTTGCGTAATTTAAAATAATGGCATCGAATTTATCTGCTTCTAATTCATTAAGCAGTGCCTCTGTTACTTCATAAGCACTCATTTCAGGTTTTAAATCATATGTAGCTACTTTTGGGGATGCAATTAAGATTCTTTCCTCACCAGGAAACTTCTCTTCTCTGCCGCCGCTCATGAAATATGTAACATGAGGGTATTTTTCTGTTTCAGCAATACGTAATTGCGTTAAACCGTGTCTTGAGATTACTTCCCCTACAGTATTAATTAAATCTTCATTTTCAAACACTACATCTGCATATACTTCGTCGCTATATTCAGTAAATGTGACGAATTTTAAATTTTCAGGATGCTTATCTGATAGCTTAAATGCGATAAATTTGTCATTCGTAAATATAGTCGATAGCTGAATAGCGCGGTCAGGTCGGAAATTAAAATGAATGACTGCATCGTTTGCGTCAATGGTTGCTACTGGTTTTCCTTCTTCAGTAATGACAAATGGAATGACAAATTCATCAGTTACATCACGATTATAGGAGTTTTCTACACCTAATTTTGCACTAGCAGCAGTATGACCAATACCATCAACTAGAGCTTTGTAAGATAATTCCACTCGTTCCCAGCGTTTATCACGGTCCATTGCGTAATAACGACCATGAATCGTAGCGAATTTTCCGATTCCGATTTCATCCATTTGTCTTTCTGTTTCTTCAATATAACCAATTGCTGTTTTCGGACCTACATCGCGTCCATCTAAGAATCCGTGAACATACACTTCGTCAAGGCCATGACGTTTTGCCAATTTCAATAATGCAAATAAATGCTCATAATGGCTATGTACCCCACCATCTGACAATAGCCCCATAACGTGGAGTTTGGAATTATTGTTCTTTACATGTTCGATTGCTCCAAGCAATTTTTCGTTCTCGAAAAATTGACCTTCACGAATGGATTTATGAATTCGAGTTAAGCTTTGGTATACGATTCGGCCAGCACCAATATTTAAATGTCCGACTTCCGAATTACCCATTTGGCCTTCTGGAAGTCCAACTGCTTCTCCACATGCTGTTAGAGTTGCATGTGGATACGTTGACCAGTAACGATCAAAATTTGGTTTCTTACTTTGAGCCACTGCATTACCAAATACTTCATCGCGTAATGCAAAGCCGTCTAAAATAATTAATGCGACTGGCTTTCTAGGCATTTGCCCCCGCCTCCAATAATTTTAAATATGATTCAACTTGTAAGCTGGCACCACCAACGAGTGCGCCATCGATATGTTCTTTTGATAATAATTCTTCAATATTTTCAGGCTTGACACTTCCACCGTATTGAATGCGAATGTTTTCAGCCACATCTTTTCCAAACAATTCCTCAATTCCCTGGCGAATATGGCCACATACCGCATTTGCATCATCTGCCGTAGCCGTTTTACCTGTTCCGATTGCCCAAATTGGTTCGTAGGCGATAACTATATGCTGTACTTCTTCTGGGGATAAGTCAGCTAAAGCCTTTTTCACTTGGTTCGTTACTTTCTTTTCTGTTAGGCCAGCTTCACGTTCTTCCAATGTTTCCCCGCAGCATACGATTGGAACAATACCGTGAGCTAAAGCAGCTTTTACTTTTTTATTTACCGCTTCATCTGTTTCATTGAAATATTCACGGCGCTCAGAATGACCTAAAATAACATAGTCAACTTGAATAGCCTCTAACTGTTTTGGACTAATTTCGCCTGTAAAAGCACCTTCTTCCTCATAGTGCATGTTTTGAGCTCCAATAGCCAAGTCTGTTTCCTTAGCAATTTCCACAAGGGTTGGCAAATACAAGGCTGGGGCGCAAACAACTGCATCCACTTTATTCTCAGAAGGAATTCTGTCTTTAATTGCCTCTACAAACTCCACTGCCTCATCAAAGGTTTTATACATTTTCCAGTTAGCAGCAATAATCGGTTTACGCATTAAATTTCTCTCCTTATTTGTCGTTCAACGCGGCAATACCAGGTAAAATTTTACCTTCCATCAATTCTAGAGAAGCTCCTCCACCCGTTGAAATGTGATCCATCTTTTCAGCTAAGTTGAATTTTTCAACTGCAGCGGCAGAATCTCCACCACCAATAATAGTATACCCTTTTGTTTCGGCCATCGCTTCTGCAACTTTTTTCGTTCCGTTAGCGAATTTGTCCATTTCAAATACGCCCATAGGTCCATTCCAAATAATTAGATTGGAATTGTTAATCACTTCTGCATATTTTTCAGCTGTTTTTGGTCCAATATCTAAGCCCATGTAGTCTTCTGGAATTTGATCGATATCTACCACTTTCGCTTCTGCATCTGGTGAAAATTCTTTTGCTACAACTGCATCGATTGGCATGTAGAAGTTAACGCCTTTTTCTTTCGCTTTTTCAATGAAGCCGCGAGCTAATTCTATTTTATCTTCTTCTAATAAAGATTTTCCAATTTCATAACCTTGCGCTTTGATAAATGTAAAGGAAAGTCCGCCGCCGATAATTAAGTTGTCCACTTTATCAAGCAAGTTTTCGATGACACCGATTTTATCCTTTACTTTTGCTCCACCAATGATGGCAGTAAATGGTCTTTCAGGATTGGATAAAGCTTTTCCTAATACTTCTAATTCTTTTTCCATTAACAATCCAGAAACTGCTGGAATGTATTTTGCAATTCCTTCAGTGGAAGCATGAGCACGATGAGCAGCACCAAATGCATCATTTACGTAGATATCCGCTAACTTAGCAAATTGTTTAGCTAGCTCTTCGTCATTTTTTTCTTCACCTTTATGGAAACGGACATTTTCAAGTAACACAATGTCCCCATTTTGCATTTCATTTACCGTTTTCTCTACAAGCTCTCCAATGGATTCATCCAATTTTTTAACTGGTTTATTCATTAGTTGAGAAAGGCGCTCTCCAACAGCTGTTAAACGCATATCTTCTTTTACTTCACCTTTAGGACGACCTAAGTGGGAAGCTAAAATCACCTTTGCACCTTTTTCTGATAATTGTTGAATAGTTGGAATAGCTGCACGAATTCTTGTATCGTCAACTACTGCTCCATTTTCCATTGGCACGTTAAAGTCTACACGTACAAATACTCTTTTTCCTTGTACGTCAATATCATTCATCGTCTTTTTCGAAAACATGAAGTAACCTCCTAAGTGTTTACCGTCATTCCACATTAATATAAGACAACAGTTATTGAATTATTGTTCCAATTTGATTAGCAAAAAATAAGAAGCGATGGGTTATTCCACCACTCCTTTTACCCTCCATTATTATAAATCGTTCTTTATATTTAGGCTATACTTTTTCATTAGAAATTCACTAATATGCTACACTTTTTCAATAATGCAAAATGAATATGACACATTGATTAATAAGAGAGCCCTTGATTTGCAATGTATAGCGCTAAATCGATTAATCGTGCAGAATACCCTGCTTCATTATCATACCAAGCAACAACTTTTACCATATTATCATCCAATACCATCGTCGAAAGCCCGTCTACCGTTGCTGAATGAGCATTGCCATTGTAATCAATTGATACAAGCGGCAAATCACTATAATCTAAAATGCCCTTTAGTTCTCCAGTCGCTGCTTCTCGAAAGGCTGCATTGACTTCATCAATTGTGACATTCGAATTTAACTCTGCTACTAAATCCACACAAGAAACATTAGGCGTTGGTACGCGAATGGAAAAGCCATCTAGTTTTCCTTTCAACTGTGGCAACACTTTTGCAACAGCAATCGCTGCGCCTGTCGTTGTTGGAATCATAGATAAATTTGCTGCACGAGAACGGCGTGCATCTTTGTGAGGTAAATCAAGAAGCCGCTGATCGTTTGTGTACGAATGAATGGTTGTCATCAAACCTCGTTTCATGCCGAACTTTTCATCAAGAATTTTCGCTACTGGTGCTAAACAATTCGTTGTACATGATGCGTTGGATATAACATGATGTTGATTCGGATCATACTGTTGGTGATTAACCCCCATCACAAATGTTGGCATATCTCCTTTTCCAGGGGCGGATAAAATGACTTTTTTTGCACCAGCCGTTAAATGTTTAGAGGCATCTTCTTCCGAACGAAAAAGTCCCGTACATTCCAAAACAATATCAACATTCATTTCCTCCCATGGCAAATTTTCAGGTTCTTTTTCTGAAAATACTTGAATTCGTTTATGATTGACGATTAACGCATCTTCTTCATGTTGAACTTCCGCATCATAAATGCCATGAACGGAATCGTATTTTAACAAATGAGCTAATTGCTTTGCATCCGCTAAATCATTTACTGCAACGACTTCAAATTGTTCTTTTTTCATTGCTTCTCGAAATACTAGACGTCCAATTCGACCAAACCCATTAATCGCCAATTTTATTGTCATATAGCATCCTCCATTTTGCTATTTTCCTTCATTCCATTTTTCCTCAAAACATGTATTCATAAACCTCCAAAGGAATAATCACAGCAAAGGGTTTTATATCAATATAATGATTTAATGTTCTATTTATTCAAAAAAGCTTCGTATAACGTCACATAATCTAATTGGCCATATTGAATGATTTCACCATCTTTTACAACGACCGGAATCATCAACATGTACTTTTCATGAATGTCATCATCATCTTCAATATTGATGATTTCTATTTCAAAATGAATATCGTCTTGGACTAGCTTTAAAATACTTAATCCTTCATCACATAAATGACAGTTTGGTCTGCTAAAAAATTGAACTTTCATTGACATTCCCTCTTTTCTTCAATTCCTACTTTCACTATCCCAAATCTTCAATGAATAATCAAATGATGAAGAAGCCAAAATAGTTATGTACGAGTGTACAGAAACATAAATTAAGGAGGATACATGCAATGGAAAATCAATTTACAAACCAACAACAAACTTCAGAAAATATCCCTATGTCGATGAATCACGGTGCTCACGAGGTGATGGATGTTCATGAAGTATTAAGTGCTTCCATTGGCGCATTAAACATGTTTGTCATGTTACGTCCACATGTTCAAGACCCTGAATTATTAAATATTTTAGATAGACAATATGCGTTTATGCTCGATGAATACAATATTACTGCTGAATGTTTTAAAACGGGTCAAGATCCAAGCCATCCAACTCGTAAGTACTGCATGCAAATCGGAAATGACTCAAAATACGGCTTAACACCATCTGAACCGAAAAAACCAATTACTTCAGCAAATGAAATTGATGACAGCATCATTTCAGGTTTCATGTTAAGTCAGCATAAAGCGTTGGCGACTGGCAAAACAGCTGCTGCATTAGAAGCTACAAACCCAGTAGTACGCCGCGTATTGCAAGACTCTGTTCCAAACTGCATTGAAATGGCATACGAACTTTCTCTTTACCAAAACAAAAAAGGATATTATCAAGTTCCACAACTTTCACCACAAGATATGCAAACTATGTTAAACATGTATGGTCAAGCAGATAGAGCAAAAGATATGCCTAACTAATGAAAAATCAAAAAGGACATCTCTTGATATGTGGAGATGTCCTTTTTGATTTATAAAACTTTACTTAAAAATGCTTTTGTTCGTTCGTGTTTTGGATTTCCAAAAATGTCTTCTGGTTTTCCTTCTTCCACAATAACGCCGCCATCCATAAAGATGACCCGATCCGCAACTTCACGAGCAAATCCCATTTCATGTGTAACAACGACCATCGTCATTCCTTCAAAAGCCAATTGTTTCATTACATCCAACACTTCATTTACCATTTCTGGGTCAAGAGCAGAAGTTGGTTCATCAAACAACATGACTTTCGGTTTCATCGCTAGTGCTCTTGCGATGGCTACTCGTTGTTGCTGACCTCCAGATAACTGTTGAGGATAATTGTATGCCTTTTCACGAAGACCTACTTTAGAAAGCAATTCAAGCGCCAGTTCCTCAGCTTCATGTTTATTCATTTTTCGAATGAGCATAGGAGCCATCGTAATATTATCTATCACCGTCATATGTGGGAATAGATTAAATTGTTGAAACACCATTCCTACTTCTGTACGGATTTTATTAATGTCTGTATTTCGATCATTGACTTTCGTACCGTCAATATAAATGGCGCCATCTGAAATTTCTTCTAATAAATTGATACAACGTAAAAATGTACTTTTTCCAGAACCAGAAGGACCAATCACACAAACAACTTCTTTTTCTTGAATCTCATAATCGATTCCATTTAACACATGTAACTCGCCAAAACTTTTATGAAGATTTTCGATCTTAATCATGCACCAACCCGCCCTTCATTTTTATTTTTGCGCGGATTGTATTCAATGCTGAAGCGTCTCTCAATGAGTGATACGACTTTCGAAACGATAAACGTTAGTGTTAAATAAAGCGCTGCCGCAGCAAGATATGGTTCCCAGAAACGGAAATATGCTCCTGAAACGACTTTTGCTGCATATAGAATATCGTTGGCAGCAATTACTGTTACTAAGGACGAATCTTTTAATAGAGTAATAAATTCGTTTCCAAGAGGGGGAATCATGCGGCGGAAAGCTTGCGGTAAAATAACTTTCCGCATCGCTTGGAATTGATTTAAACCAAGTGATCTTGCCGCTTCCATTTGCCCCTTATCGATGGATTGAATCCCTGCTCGGATAATTTCAGCTGTATATGCAGCACAATTTAATACAAGTGCTGTAATCCCTGAAACCATAAACCCTAGCGAATGTCCAAACAACGTTGGAATTAAAGCTAAGTGAATAATAAATATTTGAACTAGGAGAGGCGTTCCTCGGAATAAATCGATATATAATTTACAAGGGAAATAAAGCCATTTCTTTTTCGAATTTTTCCCTAATCCGAGTAAAACTCCTAATATGAATCCGCCTATAAATCCACAAATTGTTAAGATTAACGTTACCCAAATACCACGTATGAAGCTTTCACGGTAGTTCCAGATTATATCCCAGCGAAAATCCAGGAATTCCATCTGAAACACCCCCTACTCTGTTATTCAATTTCTTGTCCAGTAATTTCTGCTAATTTGCCGTTTTCTTTAATTTTTTGTAATCCTTCATTTAATAAATTTAAAAGCTCAGTGTTTCCTTTTTTCACCATAAAGCCGTAATATTCTTTATCGAATGCATCGTCTTCAATAACTTTTAATTTTACATTTGGATTATTTTTAATATATTCATACACTACCGCGTTATCACCAATTGCCGCTGCTGTTGTTCCATTGATTACTTCTTGAATCGCTAACGGAAGGTTTTCATACGCTAAAATATCTGGGCTTGTTTCTCCTAAAAGTTTTTTCGCTGCTTGGTGTCCAGTTGAGTTGATTTGTACAGATACTTTTTTCCCTTTCAAATCTTCAGCTGATTCAATTTCTGAATCTTCAGTAACTACAATCACTTGTGTAGCCTCGAAATATGGGTTAGTGAAGTCGAAAGTTTGTTTACGCTCATCAGTGATTGTGATACCAGAAGCCCCCATGTCCAATTCGCCGTTTTGCACTTGTTGGAACACTGGATCCCAACCAACATGGCGAATTTCATATTCCATGCCTAATTCTTCGAAAATTGCATCTAAAATATCTACGTCGATTCCAATGATATTTCCTTTATCGTCCATATATTCAAATGGAGCGAATGTCGCTTCTGTTCCGACTAAGATTTTTTTGTCTTTTAATCCTGAATTTTCACCTGTGGCATCTCCTGTATTCTCGCCAGCATCTCCTGTTGTGTTCTTTTCACCACCCGCTCCACAAGCAGTTAACATTAATAGTAGTGTTAAAAGTAACATCATAAATAAACTGCGATTTTTTTTCACCACTTGCAATATCCTCCTTTAGTCATTAACTTGTTCATCAGCAATAGATAAAAATTTGTGACACTGATATGTTTAATTATATAAATCAAGAAATATTTATACAACATTTAATTTTTCATATTATTAAAAAAGTTATATTTTATTACATTATTTTTGTGAAATATCTTAGTTTTCGATGTTATTGATATAACATTTCGAAAAGATAGATTTTTCAATCTCTTGTATAAAAATACCCTACACACCCAAAAAACCCCTCCATACCTAAGCGAAATCGCTAGATGAGGAAGGGGGAATCTTATTGAATGAATATTAAATTTTATGAAAAAAGTTATTTAAAAAAATTGATTAAAAAAATGAATAAGGGATAAAATGAAATGTTCACTTTCCATTTTATTCCACACATCTATCTTTAGGCTGTTAAACTATAGAGTACAACTTATTTACTTGCTAGCAAGTAAAATGGCACCCTCGAAGGAATAATAACCATGCACCTAAACGTATCGATATTTCAATGCTTTTCAGTTGTTAAATTTATGTCTGTACATAATTATTTTCAGTGCGTAAATCCATGAAGGCGGAGGTCTCTCCGCCTTCTTTTTGCACAATAAGCCTACTTAAAAAAGTAGGCTTATTGTCCTGTCGTTTGGAACAACATCTATATTTATGTTATATCAAATGTAATGTCATGCCCAATTTCATCCTCAAAATTGTTTTAACTTTTTCATCATCAGTAGTATTTTCTGTTGAATCTACCATAGTTTTTAATCTGGCCGCTTTTGTTGTTCAACATCGCCAACTACACATTCCATATAATATAAAGTTAAAAGAATCAAAGTCTTCAGAAGTAAGAGCATCTCCACTAATGGAAAATAAAGAAATCTCCTGAAAAAGTTTCATTTTATTTTGTTGCAGTTTCACTTGTCTTAAATCGCTTAATCATATCTTGAAGGTTGTCAGCCAATAGTTTTAGATCTGAATTTTGTTGTTTTAAGTAATCAATTGTGTTGTTTTGTTGAACAGCAGAAGCAGAAATTTCTTGAGTCGCAGCCACGCCCTGTTCTGAAATTGCAGAAATTTCTTGAACGGACGTTAAGATTTTATCGGATGCTTGATCCAGATCTTCCGTGCTTTTAACAATCGTTTCAATTCCATCTGCCAATTGCTCTACTGACTCAAAAATAGAATTGAATAATCGCCCATTATCCTCGACAATCTCAACACCTTTTACAATGTCTTCATAATCTTGTTGGTTCAGATTTAGCACGATATTAGCCTGTTCATTGATTTCATCTATCGCTTCAGAAATTGTTTTGATTGATCCATCTGTTTGATTTGCAAGTTTCTGAACTTCTTGGGCAACAACCGAAAATCCTTTACCCGCCTCTCCAGCACGTGCTGCTTCAATGGATGCGTTTAAAGACAGAAGATGAATTTGGGATGAAATTTCTTGGATAATCTTAATGATTTCATTAATATGTTCTAATTTTTTACCTAGATTAGACAAGTTCTCTTTACTTACCATGCCATTTTGTTTTATTTTGTTCATTTGTTCAGTAATCATTTGAACTTGGACATTTCCTTGTTCAGCTTGCTGACTTGTTTGATCAGTAAGATCTTTTATTAATTTAGTTTGCTCATCCACATTGGATATCGAAGTTGATATTTCAGATATCATATTTGAAATTCGTTCAATATGGTTAGCTCTTTCTTCGGCACCTTTTGCTTCTTCATCTGTACTCGTCGCAATCTGTTTAGAAGCTTGAGCTAATTCTTCAAAGGATTCGAAAAGAGTTTGGCTAGTATGATGAATTCCTACCGATTTCTCTTTTACATTATCAATGATGTGACTTAAATTTTTTCTCATTTCTTCAAAGCTGTTTGCTAAGATTCCAATCTCATCTTTCCGCTCAATATTTACCGATTTGCTAAGATCTCCAGTAGAAAAGATTTGCGCATATTGTACCAAACTATTAAGAGGTTTAGAAATTCTATTTCCAATAAATAAAGCCAACAAGATTCCAATAACAATCATAACAACTGTTACAATAAGCGAAACAATCAATATCCGGTTCTCTAAATCGTCTATAAATTTAGCGCTCATATCGATTCCAAAAATGGCTTCCACACCATCTTCTTCTAAAGGAAGGAAAAACGATTTATGTACACCCCAATTATCTCTATAAATAGGACTCAGAACAGTCTGTTTTTGTTCATATGATAATTTTTGATTATCTGTAAACGGAGACTCAACCATAAATTCGTCACTGCCATTTAAAGCGACAATGACATCCTTTCCATTTTGTCTGGACAATACATATACATATTCGATTCCTTTTTTTCCTTCAATAAATGTATCTAATTCCTGCTTCAGCTCCGTCCCATATTTTGCTGGGTAAATCAGTGCATTTTTAATTAAATCTGGATCAATAGACTTTGCTAGTAATCGCCCATTTTCTTTTAACCGTTCGTCAAACTGTGGGATTACATGTTCATGAATAATGTAATCTGATACATATCGAACAAATCCAAAAAGAATCAGTGAAAATATAAGAAAAGGTAATAAAAAACTAACAATTAATTGGGTTTTTATCGATTTTTTCAGAGTTATATCTCTCATTCCTTATCTCTCCCTCGAATGTTCCATTTCCTTTAATGCAATAAATGGCCGTATATCCATTTGCAGTAATTGATAAAGTTCTTCCATTGTTTCGTTTTTGAAGAACACAACAGCAAACGTTCTATCATTTGTTGCTTGTATTTCTCGATATTCCAAAATTTGGTTAAACTGTTCTTTGAATGATTGATGATCAATGTGCTTTATAAGATTTTGTGAAATGTCCATAGGGATTTCCGCGCAGAAGAAACCGTAAATACCTTGGTCCATCTGGCGAAGCACTTCTTCCCAGTTAGGGCTAGTTCCTTCAAAATAATGCTTATACACATTACAGCCATAAGCATAAAATCCGAGATCTGTCGTTCCCGCCCCAGCAAATCTGAGCGGATTCATTTCAATTGGAATAATGCCATGATTATTTTTTCTCACTTCAAAGTGAATTGGAAAATTTTTCAACGGAACAACTTCTCTAAACTTATGCATAAAAGCCAATATGTCATCGTAGATTTCATGAATTACTTGTTTTGATGTATAGTAGATTCGATCTGACGTATCATATTCGTCTTTAAACAAATGTTTAAAAATATTTAAAATCACAGGATTACCATTATGATCGTAATAACAGTCAACAGCATATTCTTCTCCAAATACCCATTGCTCGATTAAAATGCTCTCTCCGTTAATCACTTCATTGTCGTACATGTTTTTTATAACAAGTAAATCTACACTTAACTTATGTATTGCATCCTGCCATTCATCTGCACTTTTTACTTTATACACTCCAACGCTTGAATATCCTTTGCTTGGCTTAATTACAACGGGAAAAGGAATATCCTCCACCGGAATGTTAAAAAGCTCATCCAGGTTTACTACCTTATAAAAATAATCAGGGTACATTTTAGAAAGGATTTGACGGAACATCCCTTTATCTTTTAATTGTTTTGACCAACGATTTTGAACACTATTAGGAGCATAAGATTCAAGCAATGCTAAGCAGCTTTCAGAGTTTGTCAATATCTTTTGGTGTTCGTTAATGATAGAAAAAAAATCTCCATCTGGCATTTCCGAACTGTTACCTTGTTTAATAACAGGTACATTAAGTTCTTGCAACGATTTGACCAGAATTGGAGAAATAATTTGATCATTTATGAGAATCATTTTGAATCCCCTTTCTTAAAGCAGAGTTTCTGTTTCTTTCCATAAAGTTAAAATGTTTCAAACGCAAAAATAAGATAAACTAGACAGATGGCTCTTTTACCTCTCGTTCTGCATACATTTATATGGCATCTAATCAATCCAATTGCTGAACAAAATAAAACGAATTGAGACTTACTTCCTATGACGGAAAAGTTGCGATGAATGGGCCATTTTTCTTATCGTCAAAATAATGAGAAGTTTTAACTTTTTAGGTAAATTTATTATTCATTGTTAAATAAATGAGCTTATTAAGTTTCCCAGCATAATTTTTTACTATAAAATACTCCGACTCTTATTGCTAAGTAAGTAGCAAATTATGTACCAAAATTCATCAATGAAATCAGTAAAAATACTCAACTGGAACGCATTGAGGACGGAATCATTACTTGTGATTATATAAAGTGATAATCAAGGGGGGAGGTGGATACAAAATAGAAGGAATTAAAGCACCTAAACGTTGATGGGGTTAAGAAATTGGTAATTCTATCGGATATTTTCAGATATCCAAAAAATAAAAAAGACTGCAAACGCAGTCGTATCATCGGATGTTTGTAGCGCCCTCGGAGGGAATCGAACCCCCAGTGCAAGAACCGGAATCTTGAGTGTTATCCATTACACCACGAGGGCACATATCAAATAAAAGGTTCTTCCCAAAATTTGCATATTTTATTACTATTTTTCATATAATAATAAATATGCATTGTGTTGTAAATAATCTGTTTCGTCTATGAATATTAACGACTTTATCATTATACACAGGTCTTCATAACAATTCAACCATTTAGCAAGAAGAAAGTTATTCTATTATAGATGATTTGGGATTTGTGTATATTCAATAAATTGCCCTTACTTTATATTTGACCATTCTTGACTAATATGTGTATGATAAACATACAAGCTGAAACAATTTCCGTTTCGGTACGTAGAAATATAAAGAAAATCAATTATTGGTTTAAGGAGGACGTAATAATGAATTTAGTTCCTACAGTTATTGAGCAAACAAGTCGTGGTGAGCGTGCTTACGATATTTATTCTCGCCTATTAAAAGACCGAATTATATTACTTGGAAGCCCAATTGATGATAATGTAGCAAACTCTATTGTAGCACAATTGTTATTCTTAGCTGCAGAAGATCCAGAAAAAGATATTTCGTTATACATTAACTCACCAGGTGGTTCAATTACTGCAGGTATGGCAATCTACGATACAATGCAATATATTAAACCAGATGTACAAACAATTTGTATCGGTATGGCAGCTTCCATGGGTGCTTTCCTCCTATCTGCAGGTGCAAAAGGAAAACGTTATGCATTGCCTAACGCAGAAGTGATGATTCACCAACCACTTGGCGGTGCTCAAGGGCAAGCTACTGAAATTGAAATTGCAGCTAAGCGCATTCTATTCTTACGTGATAAATTAAATAGACTATTGGCTGATCATACTGGTCAACCAATTGAAAAAATTGCGCAAGATACAGACCGTGATAACTTCATGACAGCTGAACAAGCTAAAGAATACGGTTTAATTGACCACATTATTTCTTCAAGTGAGGAAAAATAATCACGAAAATAAAAATTGTCACCCAATAATTATTGGGTGATAATTTTTTATTTTGTCGATTTTCTTTCGCTGGATTCCAAGGCCAAACTCGAGGCCCTCGCCCTTTTTCAACCCTAGGTTTTGTCACTAATAAATTGCGACAAAACATATGCGACAAGTTTACTTGCCGTCTTTACTCAAATCGACATATCAAATATTCATCATAATTTATACTAATATATCGTTTCGTTCAAAAAACCCTATTCTTTTTTATATTCCCCACTTGAAAATTTGTTTGAATAATTAAAAATAAAAAAACTCACAATTCTCGAAATGATTCGAAAAATTGCGAGCGTTTTCAATTTTTTCATAAATCAAACTTCTTTTTGGATGAAGGAAGATAATCCTTCAATTGCCTCATTTTCATCATTACCCTCAGCGATTAATTTTACTGTTGTACCTCTTGCAATGGCTAAGCTCATGATTCCCATTATAGATTTTGCATTTACTTTTTTATCATCTTTTTGCAGAAAAATATCTGCCTTATAACGATTCGCCTCTTGAACAAACAACGCCGCTTGTCGAGCTTGCAAGCCGGTCTTCAGTTTAACCTCCACTGTGGTTTCAACCATTTTCATTTTCACACCCTTTCTAAAACCGTTCATCTCATTTTATATCTATCTTAACGAAATTATTTAAAAAGAACAATGTGAATTCAATTTTATTATTTTATTACTTTTTCGCCACGGCGCAGCTTTTCGGCAATTTCATCAATCTTTCTTAAACGATGATTGATTCCTGACTTGCTGACTGTTCCCGTCGACACCATTTCTCCTAATTCTTTTAACGTGACATCTTGATGTTCGATGCGCAGCCTAGCAACTTCTCGCAATTTTTCTGGCAAATTATCGATACCAATTGTTTGATCAATAAATTTTATGTTTTCTACTTGCCTTAATGCTGCACCAATGGTTTTATTTAAGTTTGCTGTTTCGCAATTCACGATTCGATTCACGCTATTACGCATATCTCGTAAAATACGAACATCTTCAAACTTTAACATCGCTTGAAATGCACCAGTTAAGCCAAGAAAATCTGAAATTTTTTCCGCTTCTTTTAAATAAGTAATGTGCCCTTTTTTACGATCAATGGTTTTCGCATTTAATTGAAATTCATTCATCAAATTGGCTAAAGCTTCACTATGCTCTTTATACATTGAATAAATTTCTAAATGATACGATGACGTCTCTGGATTATTAACAGATCCACCAGCTAAAAAAGCTCCTCTTAAGTAGGCTCTTTTTTGCTCATCTGTTTTCAATAACGATTGGGAAATAGAATGATTTAATTGAAACTCTCCTTGTAAAATATCAAGATCTTTTAATATTTCTTGCGCACCTTCACGAATGCGACAAATGTAAACGTTATTTTTCTTTAATCTCATTTTTTTGCGAACCAGCAATTCTACATTATATGGATAAAGCTTTTTAATAATCGTATAAATTCTTCTAGCTATTGCAGCGTTTTCTGTTTGCACATCTAAACTAAGTTGTTTATTTGAAAAAGAGAGCGTCCCATTCATGCGGATAATTGCAGAGACTTCTGCTTTTAAACATTGATCGCTCTCTTCAATTTGAGTCAATTCTTTTTTCGTTTCTGAAGCAAATGACATCGAAGCCCCCCCTCTCTTATGTAAATCGTTCATACTAATTTTTTATTTTTAATGAGTAATCGAGTAACCATTCTGCAATCGCTTCACCTTCATGTCGCACAACGCCGTTTTTAATTGTAGCGATATCTTTTTTAATTATTTCTAATCCGAGCTTTTCTAATTCTTCCACATCAACTTTAACGGGTTCAGCGTTTTGTTCTTTATAATTTGCTTTTATGGGGGATGGCAAATCATTGCTGTTCACTAAAATGGCATCTAAGAACGGTTTCCCGACATGCTCATATATTGCTTTGACATGATCAGCCGCTTTATATTGATTCGTTTCCCCTTGTTGCGTCATTAAATTGCAAATGTAAATTTTTCTAGCCTTCGATTGTACAACAGTTTCACCGATTTCTTTCACTATCAAATTCGGTATGATGCTTGTATAAAGACTACCAGGACCGATTAGTATCAAATCTGCATTTTTGATTGCACTTATTGCTTCTGGAAGGGGCTTTACATCTTCTGGCACTAAAAAAACGCGCTTTATGCGTTTGTTGGATAAAGGAATTTTCGATTCACCCTTTATGATTTCTCCGTCCCACAATTCTGCATGTAAATTCACTTGTCTATTTGCTGATGGAATAACTTTTCCGTGAACTTTCAACACTTTACTCATCTCGGCAATGGCACTGGAAAAATCGCCAATGATGTCAGTCAATGCAGTAATCATTAAATTCCCTAATGAATGACCCCCAAGATCTTTTGAATTGGAAAAGCGATATTGAAACATCTGTTCCACTAAAGGCTCCGTATCAGATAAAGCGGCAATGACATTCCGAATGTCTCCAGGAGGCGGAATATCATAATCATCCCGAAGTCTTCCGGAAGAACCGCCATCATCCGTTACCGTGACAATGGCAGTAATATGAAATGGATAGAGTTTTAACCCGCGTAATACTGTTGATAAACCGGTCCCTCCTCCAATGACAACGATATTGATTTTTTCCATTAAAACAATCCTCTCTAAGATCGAATATCACGGTGTGTTATTTCCGTTTGATATTTTTCACTTAAATATTTTCCAAAATATTCAGTTAATGTTACAGAGCGATGTTGACCGCCTGTACATCCAAAGGCAATCACCAATTGCGATTTTCCTTCTTTAACATATTGAGGAATAATAAAATCAAATAAGTTTTCTAATTTTTGAATTAATAATTGTGTTTCATTTGTGCTATAAACGTAATCATAGACTTCTTTATCCAACCCTGTTTTATTGCGCAATTCCTCAACATAATAAGGGTTTTTTAAGAATCTTACATCGAATACTAAGTCCGCATCAATAGGAATTCCATTTTTATAGCCAAAAGACATCACATTGATTGAAAACTTTGGACTCGTTGATACGGCGAATTCCTCTCCAATTCGCTCACGAAGCTCTCGTGGTTTCATATTGGAGGTATTGTAAATATAATGAGCCCTGCCTTTTAGCTCTGATAGCATTTCTCTTTCTTTTTTTATTCCATCTAATGGTAATCCACCCTGTGCTAACGGATGTTGGCGTCTCGTTTCTTTATATCGACGAACGAGCGTTTCATCATCTGCGTCTAAAAATAAAACTCGCATCTTTACATTTTTCTCTTTTTCTAAAATATCAAGTGCATCAATGAGAGAGTTGAAAAATTCTCCCCCTCGCATATCCATTACTGCTGCAACTTTTGAAATTCTTTTTTTCGACTGTTTCATCAATCTTAAAAAAGTTGTTAACAATTCTGGAGGTAAATTATCTATACAATAATACCCTAGATCTTCAAAACTTTGAACAGCTACTGTTTTGCCTGCACCGGACATGCCAGTAATGATGACTAATTCATGTTCGTGATCGATTTCACCCATTTTTTTCATCCCCTTCGATTAGCTCCATCGAAGTTTGATATTTCGCCTCGATTAATTCATAATCTTTTGTATAAACACACGTACCGTATTGAATCCCTTGTTTTAGCGCTGCAAATAATAAATTTTTTCGATCTCCTTCCGCCATTGGAAGGTGGTAAAGATCTTCAATTGGACGCCACTCTAAAATTCCCTCTCGATTTTCTTTATCTGGAATTCCTTCAACACCAGTCGCTACAAATGTAAATAGCATCCATTCATCAATTACTTCATCATTTTCTTTAATAACAATTGTATTGACACCTTTTAAATGGGCATTTTTAGGAGTAACATTCGTCTCCTCTCGAAATTCCCTTACTGCTGCTTCAACAATGGATTCACCGCTTTCCATTTTCCCGCCTGGTGCGACATACCAACCTCTTCTCGGTTTTTTAAGAAGCAGAACTTGTCCATCTTGTATTGCTAATAAATTTGCAATTCTTTGCATAAACGACACCTCGAATCTTTGTTACTCCTACTACTGTTATTATACCGCGACTCTTTTCGTTCGGTACAAAAAATGCTATGGAAACAATCTATTATTTTAATTTATGATTGGAAGGCGTTCCGTAGAATATTCAAAAAAAAAGTTGTTCCCAAAATGGAAACAACAAAATATATAAATCTAAAAGGGGGGTTAAATTCTAATTTTATTATACCCCTTATCAATGGTAATAAAAGTTACAATATAGTTAATTTCTCATTACCTTTTGTTCACTAATTTTTCTTTTAGTTCTTCAACATAATGTTGCGCAGACTGGGCTGCAATACTTCCGTCTCCCGTTGCTGTAACAATTTGTCGCAACATTTTATCACGTACGTCTCCTGCTGCAAAAATACCTTTTACAGATGTTTCCATTTTTTCATTTGTCATAATATAACCATCATCGTTTAAAATACCTAAATTTTTAAACGGAGCAGTTAATGGTACCATACCGATATAAACAAAGACACCATCACATGGAACTTCCTTTTCAGAACCATCTACTGTTGAAACAAGCGTTACACTGCCGACTTTTCCGTCTTTCTCGTTAATTTCTTTCACTGTGTGGTTCCAAATGAAGTCAACTTTTTCATTAGCGAAAGCGCGGTCTTGTAAAATTTTCTGTGCACGTAATTTATCGCGGCGGTGCACGATTGTAACTTTTTCAGCAAATCGAGTTAAATATACTCCTTCTTCAACTGCTGAGTCTCCACCACCGACAACAATTAAATTCTTTCCTTTAAAGAAAGCTCCGTCACATACTGCACAATAACTAACACCACGGCCTCCTAGTTCGCTTTCACCAGGAACTCCTAATTTTTTATATTCAGCACCAGTTGCGATGATGATGGAACGAGCTTTATACTCTTTTGAACCTGCTTTGATGATTTTATATTCCTCTCCATCAATGATTTCTGTTACATCGCCATAAGCATACTCCGCACCGAATTTTTTCGCATGTTCAAACATTTTTGTTGATAATTCTGGTCCTAAAATGGATTCAAATCCTGGATAGTTTTCCACTTCTTCCGTATTTGCCATTTGCCCGCCAGGAATTCCACGTTCTAACATTAAAGTTGAAAGGTTTGCACGTGAAGTATATACCGCTGCAGTCATCCCTGCTGGACCTGCCCCGATAATAATGCAATCATAAATTTTTTCTTCAGCCATTTTTAATTCCTCCTAATTACTTCTAATGTAGTCTAACGAATTAGGAACTTCAAATAGTTTGCTTATTCCTCGTCAAAAGGTAGAAATTTTAGTAATTGGTCAACATACTTCGTTAATGTAGAAACAGTAATTTCGTGTTTTTCCGCAAATTGTTTTTTCGTCACTCTATTTGACTTAACCGTTGAAAAATACATATATTCCACTGCAGCGGCAAGAGCTTTTACATTTTTAAATTCATAGCCATTCAAAAAGGCTTTTTCAGATAGGACAAACCACATTTGATATAAGTATTGTAATTCAAGTGTTAATGCTTCCGTTTTATTATAAAGTTCTTCCGCCACTCCAATTAAACGAGTGAAATTTCTTTCCATTTTGTTTTTAAGATTAAATTGATGATTAAGTGCATAAGCTAAACAAAGTTTTTCTAAGCCGTTGTATTTTGAAAGATCTATTAATTTTGGATGAGAAATAATTTCCTGTTTAAATGCCGATTTACTGAGCAGGAAAAAGCCAAACATTCGATGTGCCGGATAATCGCTATTAATTTTCTTAATAATGTATTCTCGATTTTGATCAAGCGTTGGAATTTCTGTGATTTCTTTATTTTTAATGTGTTTCCATGGCTCCATTCCCTTTTTCGAAGGATCAATACGAATTAACATTTCCCAAGCTTTTTCAGCTTCCTTCACATGATTGGAAAAGTAAGCCGCTTGACTTAACCAAAAATAAAAACCTGAATCACTTGGTGCCATTCGTTTCGACATGCTGTGAAGCCATTTGTAGGCTAAATCATATTCTCCAATCAATGCTAATGTTGCACCAAGTTTATATCGATTATCAAAATCAAATGGATGTACTTTTTTTAATATGTCCACTAATTGTTTCAGATTTGACTCGTCTTTTTCATAATATGCAATGATGGTTAAATTACATAATGCATGCAAATTTCCAACATTTTCTCGAAGAACATGATGTAAAACTGCTTTTGATTGTTCCAAATCTCCTACATAAAAGTATGCAAGAGATAAATTGTTATAAGCAGCCCAAAGCTCAGGATATTGATCAACAAGCTCTTCTAACACTTCAATCGCTTCATTAAATTGGCTATTTTCCATTAATCGACGAGCTTTTTCTTGCTGAATGAATTGATCGTATGAATCCTCTTCCAAATCTTCCAATTCATTTTGTTCAAAATAAGCGAAATCGATTATTTCCTTAGCTTCCAATGCATAATAACCATCAGGATCAAGTTCTAAATATTTTTCTGCATATTTTTTTGCATCATTCATTAAACCTAAATAACCGGACACTTCCGCTAAATAATAAATATGTTCCGGTTCATCTGGTTCAATGCAATATGCAGTATGAATCAATTCATAAGCCTTTTCAAAATTTTGGGCGCTTAATTCTAATAGGCCATAATGCATTAATACATGAGCATCATCCGGACTCAATTCTGCAGCTCTTTTCATATATTTATACGCTCGATCCATTTGGTCCTTTTCCAACGCTTTTATTGCTTTATTGAAATAATATTCACCATCTGGAATAAACGAGACAATGTTGTTTTTACCTTTCTGTTGCTTCTTTTCCAAAATGAACCTCCGAGACAATAAATAAGGAACGTTTTAAAAACGTTCCTTTTCTAATCCATTTTATTATATCACATTTCCAACCTACGTCATGGCAAATGCTTTAAAAGAATGATGAAATTATTTTGTATTTTTTGTGCTCGCTCTCTTTTGTTGATGGCGTTCTACCAACACTTCTAGCACATCGTACACGCTAATTTTTTGTTCCTGTAATAATACAAGTAGATGATAAATCAAATCAGCTGCTTCCCATTTTACTTCTTCCGGATTTCTATTTTTCGCACCAATCACTACTTCTGTTGCTTCTTCGCCAACTTTTTTACAGATTTTATCAATGCCTTCATTGAATAAATAAGTAGTATAAGCTCCTTCTGGCATCTCTTTTTCGCGTTTCTCAATGATTTCTACTAATTCTGGGATAATACCAACGCTTCCAACTTTCCCTTTCTCCACAACTGTTTCTGTGAAGCAGGAAGTTGTTCCATTATGACAAGCAGGGCCAGCAGGGATGACTTCAACAACTAGCGCATCTTGGTCGCAATCAGTTGTTATTGAAACAACCTTTTGCGTATTTCCGCTCGTTTCTCCTTTATGCCAAAGTTCATTACGAGAACGTGAAAAAAACCACGTTTCTCCAGTTTCCACCGTTTTATGTAGCGATTCTAAATTCATATAAGCGACTGTTAATATTTCTTTCGTACGTGCATCTTGTACAACAGCAGGGATTAAACCCTTTTCATCAAATTTTAAATTTTCAATTTTCATCATCTGACACAAACTCCTTTTTCGCGCAAATAGGCTTTTACTTCTGCCACGCTTGTTTCTTTATAGTGGAAAATCGATGCTGCAAGGGCTGCGTCAGCATCAACATCTTGTAATACTTCTCGGAAATGCTCCTTATTGCCTGCACCACCGCTTGCGATAACCGGCACAGTCACCGCATCACGAATTGCTTTCGTTAACGCTAAATCAAATCCTGTTTTTTCGCCATCTCTATTCATACTTGTTAATAAAATTTCTCCTGCTCCAAGTTCCACCGCTTTTTTTGCCCATTCAACAGCAGTCCAATTCGTTTTATTTCGCCCACCATGGGTATAAACCATCCAAGTACCGTCTTCTTCAGAATAACGTGCATCAATAGCGACAACAATGCATTGCGAGCCAAAATAATCTGCACCTTCTCTAATTAATTCTGGTCTTTCGATTGCTGATGTGTTGACTGATACCTTATCCGCTCCAGCTCGTAAAATTCGTTTCATATCCTCTAACGTGCGAATTCCGCCTCCCACCGTAAATGGAATCGCAAGTTCTGTAGCCGTTTTTTTCACAACTTCAACCATCGTTTGTCTGCCTTCGAAAGAGGCTGATATATCTAAAAACACAAGTTCATCTGCACCTTGTTCATCATAATACTTTGCCAATTCTACCGGATCTCCTGCATCCCGCAGACCTACAAATTGTATACCCTTTACGACTCTTCCATCTTTTACATCTAAACAAGGTATGATCCGTTTTGTTAACATCTAATTCACCCCTTGCAGCCACTTTTTCAGTAAATAAACGCCGAATTCTCCTGATTTTTCAGGATGGAACTGCATACCGCAAACATTGCCGCTTTGAACAATGCCGGGAACATTCACACCAAAATAGTCGGCAGATGCCACCACTTGAGAGGAGGTAGTATTTGCATAATAAGAGTGAACAAAATAGACATGTTTGTCCTCTGGCATTCCTTCCCCCTCTAACCATTTTGGAATTGAGTGAAATATCAATGAGTTCCAGCCCATATGAGGAACTCGGTATTTTTCTCCCTGCTCAGAAATTCCAGAAAAACGAACGATTTTTCCTTCAAAAAATCCGAAACCTTTTGTCGGAGCAACTTCTTCACTTTCTTCAAATAACAGCTGCATTCCTAAACAAATGCCAAGAAGTGGTTTACTGTTCTTTACTTCATTTCGAATAAACTGATCAAGCCCAGTTTCTTTTAGCTTCTTCATTGCATCAGGAAAAGCGCCGACTCCGGGCAATATGAGAGCATCAGCTTCACTTAACACCTCTGTTTTGGATGAAAGAATTACTTCTGCATCTAATTTTTTTAACGCTTGTACAACGCTAAATAAATTTCCCATGCCATAATCGATTACACCAATTTTCATGTAAGTAGTCCTTTCGTTGAAGGTACTCCTTTAACTCGTGGATCGATTTGAACAGCGTCATCAATCGCGCGAGCAAGGGCTTTAAAAATCGCTTCTATAATATGATGTGTGTTATGTCCATAAGGAACGATTACATGGACATTCATTCTTGCTTCTAAAGCAAACTTCCATAAAAATTCATGTACTAATTCCGTATCGAATGTTCCTACTTTTTCCTTCAATTCAGGCGCAACACGATATTCTAAGTGAGGACGATTAGAGCAGTCTACAACCACTTGTGCCAATGCATCATCCATTGGTACAAAAGCATTTCCGTATCGACGAATGCCTCGTTTATCACCTAACGCTTCTCGAACTGCTTGTCCTAAAACGATTCCGAGATCTTCTGTTGTATGATGATCATCAATATGAGTATCACCGTTTGCAACAATCTTCCCATCAAACAATCCATGCTTCATAAACAAATCGAGCATGTGATCCATAAAAGGAACACCTGTATCAACTTCTGCTTTTCCTTCTCCATCTAAATAAAATTCTATTTTGATTTGCGTTTCTTTCGTTGTTCGTTCGATTTGAGCAAATCGTTTCTTTGTTTGTGCCATTTAGTTTTCACCTTTCTTCCAACCTCTCGATTCTACAGCTCTTGCGTGAGCTTCTAAACCTTCCATGCGGGCAAGTCTTGCAATTTTTTGCACATTCTCTTTCCATGTTTGTTCTGTATAATAAACAATGTTTGTCTTTTTAATAAAATCATCTACATTTAATCCGCTGGCAAAGCGCGCTGTGCTATTTGTCGGCAATACGTGGTTCGGACCAGCAAAGTAATCCCCGACCGGCTCAGAGCTGTAACGGCCGATAAAGATTGCACCCGCGTGGCGGATACCCTCACTCACTTTTTCCGCATTTTCAGTCACAATTTCTAAGTGTTCAGGTGCAAGCGTATTTACTGCTTCCACTGCCTGATCCATATTTTCTGCAATATAAATATGTCCAAAGTT
Organism: Ureibacillus sp. FSL K6-0165; assembly: GCF_038004285.1. Taxonomy (NCBI): domain Bacteria; kingdom Bacillati; phylum Bacillota; class Bacilli; order Caryophanales; family Caryophanaceae; genus Ureibacillus; species Ureibacillus sp. FSL K6-0165. Next base: position 1,412,001 of record NZ_JBBOQS010000001.1, on the reverse strand, counting down.
TTCAATAGAAGCTCTTGCAATTTCTTCTCTCGGAAGTTGTTTTAATTGATTTTCCACCTGTTCGCTCACAGCTTGTGCCAACTTTTCGCTCGTTGTAATTAAAATTGCGCATGCCTGTTTGTCATGTTCCGCTTGGCTTAATAAATCTGCTGCTATTTCATCTGGATAAGCCGAATCATCTGCGATTATACAAATTTCACTTGGTCCAGCAATCATATCAATCGCTACTTCACCAAATACTTCTCTTTTTGCTAATGCAACAAAAATGTTCCCTGGCCCTGTAATTTTATCGACAGGAGCAATTGATTCCGTTCCATAGGCCAACGCTGCAATCGCTTGGGCACCGCCAATTTTATAAATTTCATTCACGCCCAGAATGTTAGCTGAAACAAGAACTGCAGGGGGAAGTTTACCATCCTTTCCACAAGGAGAAGTAATGACGATGCGTTTTACCCCTGCAACTTGAGCAGGAATAACATTCATCAATACAGAGGAAGGATAAGCAGCAGACCCACCTGGCACGTATAATCCTACCGAATCTAGTGGAACAATCCGTTGAGCAAGGTACGATCCGTCAGTTAACGGCAATGTATACCCATTTCTTTTTTGCGCTTCGTGATAATTGCGAATATTGTTTGCCGCTTCTTCTAAGTCCTGCTTTAATAGGGGGTCAAAATGTCGAAGCGCCTCATTGATTTCTTCTTCTGTCACTCGGAAATCAGAAAGAACAATTCCATCCCACATTTCCGTATATTTACGAACAGCTTGATCGCCGTTTTCACGAACATCTGTCAACACTTGACGTACCGTTTTTAGCTGCTCTTCATTTCCGCTCTCAAGTTCTCTTTTTAACGAAATGTTTTTAGATAACTTAGAAATTTTCATGTTGTTTGACCTTCCCTCTATTTCACAATTTTCTTCAATCGGGATACAATTTCTTGAATTCGTGCATTTTTCATTCTGTAGCTTACTGGGTTTGCAATTAAACGAGAAGACACATCGGCAATGTGTTCATATTCCACTAGACCATTTTCCTTTAATGTTCTTCCCGTTGAAACAATATCCACAATGCGATCAGCAAGCCCAATCATCGGCGCAAGTTCAATAGACCCGTTCAATTCAATGATTTCCACTTGCTCACCAATGCCCTTATAATAATTCATTGCGATATTTGGATATTTCGTTGCTATGCGAGGTGCAATTTCATCCATTTCTGTATTTGGCAAGCCTGCTGATGCGATATGACATTTACTAATTTTTAAATCCAATAGTTCATGCACATTTCTTTGCTGTTCTAATAATACGTCCTTGCCTGCAATTCCAATATCTGCAACGCCATGTTCCACATAAACGGGAACATCCATTGGTTTCGCTAAAATAAATCGAATGTTCTCTTCTGGAATTTCAATCATCAGCTTCCGTGACATTTCCACTTCTTCCGGCAATTGAAATCCAGCATCTATTAACATTTGAAACGCTTCTTCAAAAATGCGTCCTTTCGGCATAGCAATCGTTAATTCACTATTCATTGTTCTTCCCCCTGGCTCAATTCAACGACCCGACTAAACAATTTTGTAAATGCATCTTTATTAATCAATCCTTCTTTCGCTTGTACCGTTACACGAGCACCTTGTTGTCTTAACGTATTTGCAAGTTCTAACGCCCTATTAAATTCCTCATCTTCAAATAGGATACAAACAGTCTCTTCAACCATTTCTTCTTTAGGCAATACCTCAAGAAGTCGATCGATGCGAATGCCAAAACCTGTTGCTCCTACATCACTACCGAACAAATTTAATAAACCATCATAACGTCCACCATTTCCAAGTGGGAAACCACTTCCTGATGCGAAAATCTCAAATAACATGCCAGTATAATAATTCATGTGGCTAGATAGTGTAAAATCGAAAGAAACATATTGCGAAAGACTGCATGCTTCAAGTAATTTAGCAAGTTGTTTCATATATTCTACACCATCGTTTCCCCTTACATATTTTTCCATATCTTCGATGGCAGCTAAGTTTGTTGCTTCATTAATAAATTCGAGCAATGCATTTGCTTTTGTTACAGGCAAATCAAATTCATGCACCGCTTCTTCAAATCCCACATAGTTACGCTCAACAAGCAATCTTTGTAAAGTTTCCCGTTGATAATCGTGGTCTGTATAATCATTTAAAATATCATGCAGTACACCTGCATGCCCAATGGTTAATTTGAATGATTCAATTCCAAACTCTTTCATCAATTCGATTACTATGATCAGTACTTCCGCATCAGCGTAAACCGATTTATCTCCAATAATTTCAATGCCCATCTGACCAAATTCAGCTGGTCTTCCACCTTCCATTTGTTGCGCACGGAAAACATTTGCCGAATAAGCTAGTCGGAGTGGGATTTTTTCTTTTAATAATTTAGATGTCGCAACCCTTGTAATGGGGGTCGTCATATCGGGACGCAAGACAAGGGTATTTCCTTGGCTATCCACCAATTTAAATAGGGATGCGTCAGAAATAGCTGATGCTTTTCCAACAGTATCGTAATATTCTAAAGTTGGTGTCTCAATAAAATCAAACCCACGTGAACGTAAAAATTGCCGACCTATTTGCCTTGTTCTTTCGATCTTTTCATATATAGGCGGGAATGTATCTTTCATTCCTAGAGGTTTTTCAAACTTTTTGATTGATGACATATTCACACATCCTGTTATTTATACTTTAACGTATTAGAGTGTTAGATAATTAGAGAATTAGTATATGAAAGCATTTTATCGAACTTTCAAAGATTCGTCAATTCAAAATTGGTGGTAATAGGAAATTATATATTTTCTAAACTGTTGCTACTATTCAGATAATTTAAGCAACATTGCCTCTTATTTTTATAAAAAAAGATGCCTAGAAAGATTCATCTTTCTAAACATCCTCTTTCCCACTCGCCTGTTTTTTTCTTCTCCGTTCCGCCATTTCTTCAGCTGTGAAAATGATGCGCATGGGATTTCCACCGACCATCGCCCCAGCTGGAACATCTTTATTCACTAATGTAGCAGCCGAAACGATTGCTCTATCGCCAATTTCGACACCAGGCAAGATGGTGGAATTCGCTCCCACCATCACTTCATTTCCTATTTTCACATCGCCTAATCGATATTCATCAATTAAATATTCATGAGCTAAAATCGTTGTATTATATCCAATAATCGTATTATCACCAATTGAAATACGCTCTGGAAACATCGTGTCAGGCATTACCATTAGCGCAAGAGAAGTTCTCTTTCCGATTTTCATTTTCAAAAAGGTGCGATAAATCCAATTTTTTAATCCCATAAACGGAGTAATTCGACCAATTTGAATAAAGATAAAACATTTTACAATTTTCCAAAAAGAAACGGTTTTATATACATGCCATAAAGAGTTGGCGCCTCCTTGAACTTTGTATGTTTCAGTTCTCCGCATATTACAACCCCTTCACGATTGTTAGTAAATCGGAAATATGATGCAGCATATAATCCGGTTGGAATTGTCGTAAATATTCTTCTCCTTTAATTGACCAAGCAACTCCAGCTGTTTTTATACCTGCATTTTTTCCTGCTAAAATATCGTGATAATTATCCCCAATCATCAAAGCCTTCTCTTTTGGCATTTTCAAACGCTCTAATGCTAGTAAAACAGGTTCCGGATCCGGTTTTACTTTCGTAACATCTTCTAAACCTATCCAGAATTCAAAGTAATGTTCTGCTTTCATGAATTGAAGTCCTCGTTCGATTGTATCCCTTTTTTTCGTTGAGACAATCGCTAATTTATGCCCTTGCTTTTTTAATTCTTCTAAAGTTTCATTGACACCATCGAATTCTTTCACATAATGATCATGATAAGCATGATTCCATTGGCGATATTTTGCAATCATTTCATCGACTTCATTTGGCGCAATTTGTTCAAAAGTCTCTTTTAATGACGGACCAATGAAGTTGATGCAATCTTGTGGCGAATATTGCCCAGGAAATTTGTCGTTTAATACATGCATAAATGTTTGGATAATTAATTCATTTGTATTTAATAACGTTCCATCAAAGTCAAATAATAAGGCTTTCATTCTTACTGGACCACTTCCCTATTTAATGCCTTTAGTTCTGTTCTATTCCAAATAAATGCAATAATAATCGTCAGTACAAATGCTGTAATTACTCGTATAATTAATAAAGGTAAAATCGGAATTCCTAAAGGCGCAAAAATAAGCGTATCCTCAATCACCGCGTGACATGCAACTAAAAAGATAAAGCATAATGTAGCATCTTTTTTACTCACACCATCTTCTTGTACTGATTGAATCATCACACCTGCTCCATAGGCTAAACCAATTACTAATCCAGCAACTAATGTCATCGCTGCATTTGGTTTTACTCCAATTACTTTCGTCAATGGAGCCAGTAAATTTGATAATTTATCTAAGAAATGATAGTCACGTAAATATTGCACGACAATCATTAAAGGAATGACAATAATTAATAATTGCAAAATCCCTAAACCCGCTTTTTGGAGTCCAAGTAATAATATTTCTCCCCAACCGTCCGGATTAGGATTTTGTACAGCAACTAAGCCATACTTTGCAATTTCTCCTCCACCGTTCCAAAGAAATCGAATCACTAAAGCAGATAAAATCGCTAAACCAAATCTGACAGTAAGAATTACCCATAGTTTTACTCCTACCTTTAATGCAACACCAGTTTCAATGAAAATGTTGTGGGAGAAAGATAGCATAACTGCAAGAATAAACACTTCTTTGACAGTCAACTCAACTGAAAGTATTCCAGCAATCCCTGCATATAAATTTAAAAAGTTCCCTAGCACAAGGGGAATAGCGGCTTCACCACTTAATCCTAGAATTCCCATGAATGGTTCAATCAAGTCAATGAGCCAAGGTAATATTGGTGTAAATTGTAAAATTGTCACAATAAACGTAATTGGAAAAATAACTTTACTTAAAGACCAGGCTGTTTTACCGCCTGCAATGAACCCCTTTTTCAACGTTGACATTCTCATTTTCCTTTCTATCTATTCATCAAAATATCGAACAACAGGACGAACTTTCCATCTGCGATAAAAAATGCTGGCAAATCCGACGATGATTAACGTCACTGAAACGACTTGGGCTGAACGTAAATCTCCAATTAAATACAAGCTATCTGTTCTCATCGATTCAATAAAGAATCGTCCTATTGAATACCAAATTAAATAAGAGAAGAAAATTTCCCCTCGTTGTAAATTGGCTTTTCTAAATAGCAATAAAATAATTAAGCCAACTAAATTCCATAATGATTCATATAAAAAAGTTGGATGAACATATGTCCCTAAATCATGAATGTACATTTGCTCAATAATCCAATCTGGCAAAAATAAACTTTCTAAAAATTCACGGGAAACGGGGCCGCCATATGCTTCTTGATTCATGAAATTTCCCCAACGGCCAATGATTTGGCCAATTAATATACTTGGAGCAGCAATATCCGCAACTTTTAAAAAGCTTACTTTTTTCACACGACAGAAAACATATGCAGTTGTAATTGCCCCAATCAACGCTCCGTGTATAGCAATACCGCCGTTCCAAATCTCAATAATTTTTTCTGGATTAGCACCATAATAATCCCATTTCATGATGACATAATATAGGCGGGCACAAAGTATGGAAATCGGCACTGCCCAAAGCAACAAATCTCCAAAGAAATCTTCAGGCAATCCACGTTTTTTTCCTTCCGCTTGTGCGACAAAATAAGCAATGATGATACCAGTAACGATGATAATACCATACCATCGCACAGATAAAGGACCTATGCTAAAGGCAACCGGATCGATTGCTAACAAAATATTCTCCATATGAACTCCTCTCAAATTTAAATCATCTTTCAATAATTAATATTCATCAATCTCATCATGCATTGCAATAACTTCGTCTAATCTTCTTGAGAATTCCAATGCAGGATTGATGCCAATCCTTTTTAAACGATAATTCATTGCTGCTACTTCAATAATAACGGAAACATTTCGTCCAGGGCGAACCGGAATCGTTAATTTTGTAATTTCCGTATCAATGATTTTCATTTTTTCTTCATCTAGCCCTAATCGATCGTAAGTTTTATTTGGATCCCAAGTTTCCAACTCCACGATTAATGTAATGCGTTTATATGGTCGAACAGCACTCGCACCAAATAAAGTCATAATATTGATAATGCCGATTCCGCGAATTTCTAATAAATGCTCTAGTAAAGGTGGGGGACTCCCAATCAATATATCTTCGGCTTCTTGTCGAATTTCTACACAATCATCCGCTACGAGTCGATGTCCTTTCTTAATTAATTCTAAAGCTGTCTCACTTTTCCCTACCCCACTTTTTCCAATAATTAAGACACCAATTCCATACACATCGACTAATACACCATGGATGGCTGTTGATGGTGCTAATTTACTTTCCAAATAATTGGTAAGCCTACTTGAAAACCTTGTCGTTTTCATGGACGTAACTAATACTGGTACATTGTTTTCATTAGAGGCATCAATTAATTCTTGAGGAACATCCATATTTCTAGAAATAATAATTGCTGGTGTTTCCTGCGAACATAGTTTCATCATCCGTTCTTGCCTTAATTCCGGAGGGAGCATTTCAAAGAATGATAATTCCGTTCTTCCAATAAGTTGCACACGATTCGCAGGATAATGGGTAAAATAACCTGCCATTTCTAAGCCTGGTCTAGAAATATCGCTCGTTGTGATATGGCGACCAATCCCTTCATGACCACTTACAAGGGTTAATTTAAATTTCTCCATTACATCTTTTGTTGTTACTTGTGCCATTCTTCTCTCCCACCTTTTTTCACATATGTATTTATTTTAGCATTATAGTATACTTATCCAAAATAAAAAAGGAGACGTGCTCATAACGTCTCCCAAGACTCACTAATGTAAACGCTTTTATTTTTTAAACAAAATTATTTTTGTTGTGCCAACCATGCAGCAGCGGCTTCAGCATCTTCACCTTTCAGTAATCCGCCAGGCATTGCACCTCTACCGTTTAGAATGACATCTAAAATTTCTTCTTCAGACAATCTTGAACCAACATCTGAAAGTGCTGGAGTATTCCCCATACCTTGCAAGTTACCGCCATGGCAAGTTGTACAACTGCTCATTACAAGTTCTTCACCTTTGTTAGCTTCTGTACCGCCATCTGTTGTTTGTTCATCTGTAGTATTGTCGTTAGTTGAACCTCCGTCAGTAGCTTCGTCTCCGCCGCCACCACAAGCACCAAGAACAAGGGCGGATCCGAATAATAATGCCAACCATGCTTTTTTCATCTGAACCCCTCCAAAAAAAATAATAAAAAATGTGCAATACATGTTCATTATATCAAAATTGTTGAACAAAGAAACATTTGGACAAATATCCAAGGTTTAGATAATACCGCAAAAAGCAATAATATCAACACTTCTAACATTTGTTTCAGGTTTGTGAATTATTTGTGAAAGAGTGTTCACATTCAAATAAAAAAGGAATAAATTATTTTAGTATAATTTTGAAATCCATTTACGAAGGTTCATGTAAGAATATTGTGCGCAAATAAAAAAATCCTATTCAACAATCATTGAATAGGATTTTTTCGCCATAATTTATATGGAGCTTTTCGTATATTCTAAAGCCATTCTGTATATATATCCTAAATCAGCCGTAGAAATGCCTAACTCTTTCGCTAATTGATTTGCTTTTTCCAAATCCATTTTTGTCAATGCAATGCTCAGTTGTAAATAAATAGTCATCTCCGTTTCCCTGCCACAAATCGTTTCGATGACTACTTCCGAAAACGGTAATTGTTGAACAATTAATTGAATGGGTCTTTGTAAAATTGTATCGATTAATGAAAACATCCCTACTAAATAATACTCGGAATAATTTTGTTTATTCTTTTTTCTTGCAAGCAATTCACAAATTTTGGCACGGAAAATGGATGTTCTCATTAATTCAATGTAAACATCTGATGGTTCATCCGCTAGCCCTTCATCAACTGCTAGTAAATAAAGAAATTTACGCAGTTCGATTAACCCTAACATCACGATCGCTTGTTTTACCGATCGCACTTTCGATTTTTTTCTGGAAATATTATTAATTAACTGAAGTAACTTGTAAGTTATAGATATGTTCTGTTCTATTTTTTCAGCAATTTCTTGAACGTTGGAATTTTCTTCTTTTAATAAGCTCATTACTTCAAAATACTGCAACATATTCATGGGTATATCCACTGATTTAATAATTTGAGGCTGTTCAAAAAAATATCCTTGAAATAGTGAATAATTTGCCGCTTTTGCTTCTTCAAATTGAGTACGATTTTCTACTTTTTCTGCCAACAGTTGAATGTGGGGAAAGAAATTTTTCACACGCTCTTCAATAATAGCTCTTCCGGATTTAGGAGTGCTTAAAAAATCGACTTTAATAATATCTACATTTGCAAATAACGTGTTGTAATATTCTATATTTTGTCTTAAAACAAAATCATCTAACGCAATTGTAAAACCTCGATTTCTCAATTCTACAATCCGCATAATCAATTGATCCGTAATCGGCACATCCTCTAATATTTCGATTACAAATGTAGAAGGATCAATTAAATCAATGATATTATTCGTCATTAACAAATTTTCCGTAAAATTTACGAACCCTGGTAATCCATTTGTTAATTCATTCATTCCTATAGTAAATACGGAGTTTTTCAACACTTGAATTGTTGCATTATCTGAATCAACTTGTTCATATTGATTTGATTCATTTCTTCTGTATAAAAGTTCATAAGCAACCACTTCCTCATGTGTATTAAAGATTGGTTGCCTACCTACAAGCACTTCCATACCAATATCCCCACTTTTTCATTATGTACAATTCCAATAATATACAATTTTTACGATAAAATACAACGAAAAATAAAACTAGAACAAAAATACGACATATGAAAATTATACAAAAAAGTATCATCCTTAAAAGATGATACTGCATAAAATTTATTCTCCTTTAAAAACAATCGACCATTCACTACGTTTTTCCAACATTTCTTTCGCCAATTGTTTGGCCCCTTCTAAACTATGATTTGCTGCCCAGCCACATTGCACTTCATTGCAAGCAGGTACTTCTGTCGCTTCCAATACATCGCGAAGCGTTTTTTCTAAAATATTCAAGACTTCTTCATAGTCACCATGGTTAATCATTGTAAGGTAAAATCCTGTTTGACATCCCATCGGACTCAAATCCACCACTTGATTTGTATGATTACGAATATGTTCAGCCATTAAATGCTCAATTGAATGAAGTGCTGCCATTTCCATATGTTCTTTATTTGGCTGTTTAAAACGAATATCATATTTTCGAACCACATCACCATTTTTTCCTGTGATTACACCAGCTAGGCGTACATATGGTGCACTAACTTTTGTATGGTCTAAATTAAAACTTTCCACATTCATTTTTTCCATTTTTCTTCCCTCTTTCTTCCATATTTCGCTATCTTTAAGGTTACACTTCATCTATTGTACTGCTTCCCCATTATTCTGTCACTTTTCGCTCAATCCGTTCTTTTAAATGGCGTTTTAAAATTTTCCCAGTAGAATTTTTCGGCAATGATTGTATAATATGAAAAGCCTCTGGAATTTTATAAGTTGCCAAATGTTTTTCACAATGTTGAAGTAACTCATCATAATAGGCTTCTTCCTTTAAAACAATAAAGGCATGTACTTCTTCTCCATAATCTTCATTAGAAAAACCTACTACAGCTGCTTCCAATACTTTAGGGTGGGTATATAATACTTCTTCCACTTCACGCGGATATACATTATATCCCCCAACAATAATTAAATCTTTTTTGCGATCAACGATATAAATATATCCTTCTTCATCTTGTCTTGCCAAATCGCCAGTATATAACCAACCATCACGAATGGCTTTATCTGTTTCCTCAGGAGACTTATAATATCCTTTCATGACATTCGGTCCTTTACATATCAATTCTCCAACTTCTCCAATCGCTACATCATTCCCCTGGTCATCTACCACTTTATTTATTACGTTCGGAATGGAGGTACCAATTGAACCGGGTTTTGGCTTTTGTGTCGGAGAATTAAAACATGTAACTGGCGCTGCTTCCGATAATCCGTACCCTTCAAAAATTGGGATGTTAAACCTTGCTTCAAAATTTTCGAGTACTTTGATTGGGAGCGGAGCACCTCCGGAAATGGCTAATCGTAAACTAGAGAAACTTGAAGGCTCTCCTTCTTTGTATTGATGAAGAAAACTATACATCGTAGGAACCCCAGCAAACACGGTCGCATGATATTCCTTTGCAAGCTGAAAAATATATTTTGGAGAAAACCTTGGGGCAATTAATATCGTTGCACCAGTGCTTAATGGAACATTCAACACGACTGTTAAAGCAAATACATGATAAAAAGGCAAGGTGGCAATCACTCGATCTTCTTCCGAAAACAAAAAATAATCTCCAACGTCTCGTGCATTAGCATATAGATTTCCGTGAGTCAACATCACACCTTTAGGATGGCCAGTCGTTCCAGATGTATATAAAATGATCGCGATATCGTCCGCTTCCAACGATACCGGCTTCATAGAATATGAATGCTTTATTAAATCAGAGTAAAAATGGTACTTGCCTTCTTGCCGATCATGAAAAAGATGTGATGAATCTTTATCACAAAGAATTGAACCTTTTATTTGTGAAAATTTATTGGACAATTGATTAATTCGCCCTATCGAATCTTCTCCAGCAATAATCCACTTTACATCTCCATTGTCAACAATGTAAGACATTTCATCCAGCGTATACATCGGATTGATGGGAATTGAAACTGCTCCAATACGCATCAATGCATAATAAGCAATTAAAAAATGGGGACAATTTTGAAAAATTAGTGCTACATGGTCCCCTTTTTGAATGCCCAGTTGATTCATCGAAAAAGCAAGACTGCTTACTTTATCTTCAAATTCACCGTAAGTTGTTGAACGACCTTCAAAAATATAAGCAATTTTTTCTGGGTGGTTTAAAGACTGTTCGCGAACTTTTTTTACTAAATTCATACTAGCATCCCCAACTTAATTTTTTACGTGAGCAATATATCTCCATCGAATTAAATAGAAATAAATCACTTGCAATAAAATGATGAAAGAAAAAGCAAAGATGATTTCTTTTACAATTGATATATTGGCAATATCCTTTAATATATTTTGCAAAGCTAAAAAGGCAAATAAACTATGAACCATCGCCACACCCCAAGGCAAGAAAAACTGAGGAAATAATTGTGTTGTCACAAGGCGTTTTATTTCACTATCTGCAATGCCCATTCGCTTTAACACATCAAACTTTCGCTTTTCTGAATCTAAATTGGTATGAATTTTAAAGTAAATAAAGCTTCCAGCAGCTAGTAAAAATACTGCTGCAACTAATAACCCTACCAGTGTAAATAATGCGTAAGTTGATAAAACAAAAGAATAATTTAAACCAGCATTTTCAAAATAAAAAGGCAATCCATACCGCTCTTTTTCATATTCTTTTTGTACCTCTTTGTAAATGGACAATCCAACATCTTGTGCTTCTAACCATTGGGGAATATCAAATGCAAACAAATGATATCCAGGTTCCACATGTGGATATCCACTATAAGGCTTTTTTAAACGTAAAAAATCTTCATCGCTAATAATAATGGCGTTTGGACTGACAATGGAACTTGGAAAAATCAACTCCGGATATACTTGATTAATCGAAATCGGTACATTATTTTCTTTCAATACCGTATGCACAGTTCTTTTCGATAGTTTTTTAATTGCCTCTTCGGAGTACGGAATAAACATTCCTTCACCAGAATCTAATCGCACCATCGGATAACCATAAGAGAACAACAGACTGTTTATATCCGATTCTCGAAATACTTCCACTTCGTAATTCGTATAAGAGGACGTCTGTTTTTTTACTTCAAATCTTGTTAAATGGTATGAAAGACCTTTCAATTCCAACTCATTCAAAATAGATCGAATATGAGCCCTTTCATAAGGGTTATCAATATGTCCCTTATATATCAAACCTAATGGATTTAGTTGATCGTATTTTGAAGTGTACGAAGACAGGGCCGCTAGCAACCCTACACATAAAAAAGCAGCAGCTGAGACCATTGTCACAACAAAAAACATTTTTCCATTGTTTTTCATGATCAATGTTTGCTCTGCAATGGATAACATTCTTGATTTTTTCCACGAAAAACTCTTCCGCTCTTTCATGTAATGAACGAAATATGAAGTAGAATCTGTAAAGAAAAAATACGTCCCAATGGTAATGAGAATTGGTATTAAAACAACGAACGGATAAAAATTCACTCGATTTGTTAATAACGCTAATACATATCCAATTGCTAAAAGAATGACTGCTAAAATTGCTCTCTTTTTTGAAAAATGATCGTTAATATTAACAAAATGATACCATTTCAATAAATCAATTATTTTTCTTTCTGGAGAAAAGTTAATGCTAATAATGGAAATGATGACGAATGCGCTAAAATAAACGGCTGCTGTTAAGACAAACGGCTCCCATTTAAAATATAAAGGCAGTTGGTCCAACATTAAAATTTCCCGAACAATCATAAAGAAAAATTTTGTGAAAGCATATCCAAAAAGGATGCCACACGCAATCGAAAGAGTTCCAATCAACGTTGTTTCCAAAAAGATAAGTCTGCTGAGCTGACGCTTTTCCATTCCTAAATGAAGCAGAATGGCAAATTCTTTAGCACGCGCTTCTAAAAATGCTTTCATCGAATAAAAAATAAAAAACCATGAAAACACGACTAAAATAATTTCAGCAAATACTAAACCGCCAATCGGCACATTCCCTAAATAACCTTCATCAATTTCGGGATGGAACATAATCATCGAGTAAATAAAAAACACAAATACGGAGAAGAAACTTGCCATAAAGAATGCTGCATATATTCGAAAATTACGGATGACGTTACGGTAAGCGAATTGATGAAAGGTCACCGACTCTTCCCCCTAACAAGCTCAACACATTCAATATTCGTTGGAAAAATGTTTGCCTACGATCATCTCGATAGATTTCGTTAAAATATTCTCCATCTTTGATAAAAAGCACTCGATCACAGAAACTAGCTGCAATCGGGTCATGAGTTACCATGATAATGGTTGCATTTCGTTCTTTATTTATTTTACTTAACAGTTCGAGCACTTCTCTTGAATTGTGGGAATCTAAATTTCCAGTTGGTTCATCTGCCAAAATAATCGCTGGCTCATGAATGAGAGCTCTTGCAATCGCTACTCTTTGTGCTTGACCACCCGATAACTCATCTGGCCTTTTCGTTAGTACTCCCATTAATCCCAACTTTTCTGCAAGCGTGTTTACTCGCTCTTCCATTAAAGAAACTGGCTGATTGTCAAGGGTAAGAGGCAGTACAATATTTTCTTCCACCGTCAACATTGGAAGCAAGTTAAAGTCTTGAAATATAAAACCAAGTTCTCGTCTTCGAAAATAAGCAAGTTCCGTTTTATTAAATAAATGAGGTTTCGTCCCATTAAAAATTATTTCGCCTGAAGTGGGTTTATCAATTGTGGAAATTAAATTTAATAACGTCGTTTTGCCGCTTCCACTAGGCCCCATGACCGCTAAAAATTCGCCTTTCTCCACTTCAAAACTCAACTGATTTAATGCTCGATTCGTTACCTTCCCTTCATACACTTTTGTTACATCGATGACTTGTAAAATTGCCATATAAGCTCCCTCTTTAAGCAAATTCTGTTTAAGATTCATTATTATTGGGAAATGTTTTAGAAATTCACCGAAATGATTGTTCCCTTACCGACTTCGGATTCAATCTTTAATTCGTGACCCAACTTCTCACAAATTTCCTTCGCCAAATATAACCCCATACCTGTAGACTCTCCCGTTTTTCGACCATTTTCTCCTGTAAAAAAGGGGTTAGTCACTCGCGATAAATCAGATTTTGGAATTCCAATTCCTTCATCTTGAACATACAACGTAACATTTGAATCGTTTTTTTTCACAAAAATTTTTACCTTTTTATTTTGCTCGAAAGTATATTTTACTGCGTTCGTAATAAACTGGTTAAGCATAAATTTTAACCATTTGGAATCTGTTGTAACTGTTATATCTTCATCAATATCAATGACCGGAAAGACATGTTTCGTAATAAATAAACGCTTATTGTCATTAATTGTTGCAGTGACAACACCTTTTAAGTTCACTTGTTCAATTTGCATATCCTCTTCAAACTTCTCAAGCCTTGCATTCATTAATACCATTTCCATGCCTCTTTTTAGTCGATCCACTTCCTCTTGGAGACTCGTTTTATCTAGGTTATTTTCCTCTTCCTGTAATAATAATTCTAAAACAGAGATAGGCGTTTTCATTTGGTGAATCCATTGATTTAAAAACTTTTCTTGTCTATTTTGGGTTGCATATAGATTTTGAACTTCATTTTGATACAGTCGATACAGTTCTTGGAAATAGGCTTCTGTTTGTAGATGCTCTGGTGTTTTTGCATTTTTTTGAAGCGCATCATCCATCGAGTTCGGCATATTGGAGATTCGTTCTAGAAAGTTTTTTCGAAACACATAACGAATGGCAAGATAGGAAAATGTAAGTAATAGGCTAATGATGACAGAATAAATTGCTGTATCTAAATTCCGAAAACCATCTAGCCAATATAGCGATAAAATGAATAAAACGACAATTAGCTCAAAGAGGATGAACGAAATATTTTCCTTTACAAATAATTTCAATCCCATGCTTACATTTCCTCCGAACTTAAAACAAATCGATAACCAGCCCCACGAACTGTTTCAATCACAGATTGAACTTCATATTCTGTTAGTTTCTTTCGTACTCGGGTCATATTGACATTCAATGTATTTTCATCGACAAAGGCTTGGTCATCCCAAAGCTCTTCCAATAATTTTTCTCGCGATACGACCTTTGGCGACTCTCTCATTAAAATATTTAAAATGGCACATTCTTTTTTCTGTAGCGGTATCTCCGTATTCTTCACATGCAATTCCATTCGTTCTAAATAAAGAGTCAATTGACCTAATTGAACAGTTCTCTCTTCTTGTCGTGAAGAATATTCACCATAAGTCCGTCTTAAATGACTTTTAATTTTTGCTAACACTATTTCATAATTGAATGGTTTTGTAATAAAATCATCCCCGCCATTCTCTAAAGCAAATATTTGATCCATCTCCCCAGAACGTGCGGAAATAAATATTATTGGGCATTTCGTATATTGTCTTAACTGTCTGCACCAATAATAGCCATCATAAGAAGGCAAGTTTATATCAAGCAAAATTAAATGTGGTGAAAATGCCATACATTCTTCCACAATTTCCTCAAAGTTTTTCACAATCTCAACTTCATATTGGTATCTTTTTAACGTATCAGCCAATAGTGAAGCAATTTTATAATCATCCTCTATTATAAAAATCCTCGAATTTTCCAAAATCATTCCCCCTTTTCTGGAATGTCTAACTCTATTTTATCAAAAAAATTATAACGTTCATTTCATAGCACATTTTGATTTTCGATTTTGGCAATTTTTTCTTACCGATTCACAAAATATTCACAAAACAGTTTTGTAAAATGGGCATTTTCCTTATTGACGAATCCAAACTGTTATAATACAATTACAAATACAAACACGTATTATAAAACAGTTAGTCCATAAGGAGGTCCCCCTATGTTAGAAAACATTGTTGAATTCTTCAAAAATTTACCGGATAAAATCTGTGTAAAATGCGGTGAAAAAATTGAAGAACAAAGTGAATGCTACACTAACACATGTGACAAATGCAGTTCACTATAATGATTGTTTATAAATAGTTGCTTACCTAATTGAATGAACTTACTATTAAATCGCTTAACAACATTGAAAATCGCTTAACAACATTGAAAATCGCTTATAAATTCGCTTATTTATTTTCAAACGTGAAGAGGCTTGAACAAATTCGCCTCTATCAATAGATAAAGATTAAATTCGCTGTTTCCTGTTATCATATATGTTTGTCGGCTTAAGTTTTCAATCAGGAGAACTTAAGCCATTTTTTTCATTTGAAAAGTCTGTCATGATGGATGTTTATTTCAAAAAAAGTAGCAGCACATCCCTTGTAAGGTCTGTACTGCTTTAAATTTCGTTTCCAGCATTGACGATTACTTGTTCTGACAATATTTCCTGACTACCTATAAGCGGTTTTGTTACATATCTAGAAGTAATGGATAGTGGTGCGATCCCTTTACCTACAATATAAGATCGAACATCTAAAACTATGATACCTGCTGTTAACACATAATTTTTCCCATCAATTCTTTTCCTCGAATCAAAATCCGTATAGAATCCATCAAGAAAATTTACAGGCTCTAGTTCAGCCATTTTATAAACAATATCATTTTGATCTTTTGAATCGACATATTTTAACGCCGTATAAATATTTTTCATTATAAAATTGTTATATGTCACGTTAATTGCATGTCTGTTACTACTAGGTTTATTATTCCATTCGAATTCAATGATGATTCTGGCTGCATCTCTCTCTTCATCTCTTGCTAAATCCATGACAATTGTATTAAACATTAAATGATTATGCTGTTTAGTAAAATCATTTTTCTCATAAATAATTTTTCGATGTTCCTCAATTATTCTATTATTATATCCATAGTGTTTAACTGTATTATTTTCAATCATGTTTACTAAAGATAAATGGTTTTGATAGTTTTTATCAAACTCTTTAATTTTCTCAATATCTACTTTCGAATATCCTTCGTTTTCTAATTGAGATTTACTTTTTGTTGAAAGCAATTCCATATTTTCATAATCATCGTAATCTAATTCTTTCTCTAGATTTAACCAAAACAATAAAATAATGAAACTAATGCCAAACAAAATAATGAAAATTTTTCTCATCATTAATAAACTAATACCTCTTTCAAAAGTGAATTATTTTTTTCACTATATATCAATAACCAAAAATTAGGAATAGACTGAAAATACTATTTTTATCAAAAATCGGAAAATATATATTTAACGAAAAAATTCTCCTTTTACTCATGTTATAAGATTTAATCATAAAAGTATCTGTTAATTCTAAAAAATATCATAGCCTGTGAAATTTTTACGAAACGTAAAATTTCACAGGCTTTCATTTCTGAAGTGTATATTATTTTTCATTATTTGAAACTAGTGATTACTTCCATGAGAATCTCCATGTCCATGCTGACTATGATCGTGTTGCATTTGTTCAGTATCCTCTTTTGAAGTATCTTCTTCTGGGATTACTTTATCCATATCCGGCTCTCCTGCCACGATTTGTTGTTTCGGCATGACATGTAAGCCGCGAGCTGTCGTATGTGCATACATATAATAAACGCCATCATGATCAAAAGTATATTCTGCTTTATAAACACCATCACCGACATGTTCCCCTGTAATCATTGTTCCATGATCGCGCAATCCTGATTCCCAAACTTCAAATTTTACTTCATCTGCATCCTCCACATTTTCATTGTTTTGTGTTACATGAGCAGCTAGTTCCACCGGTTCTCCGACTTTCACTTCTGTAGGCGTTAAAATTTCTACTTTTACTTCCAAATCGGATACATCAATTGGTTCTTCATTTGTATCAACTTCCGGTTCATTTGATGAACACCCAATCATTAACATTGGTACAGCTAATAATGTAATCAACATTTTTTTCATATTAATCTTCCTCCATTATTGGTAATGATATTTTCACAAGCGTTCCTTTTCCGAGAACACTATCTATATGCAATTTTCCATCATGTAACTTCACCAATTGCTCTACTATTGATAATCCTAATCCTGCCCCACCGTCAAATCGACTTCGCGCCTTATTGACCCGGTAGAATCTTTCGGTCACATGAGGGAGATCTTCTGCTGGAATACCGATTCCTTTATCTTGAAACTCGATGATTGCATGATGATTAGATTGATAACAATTGATGGCAACTTTGCCATTTTCATTTGAGTAGCGTATTGCATTTTCAATCACGTTAATGAAAATTCGTTTTAATTTTTCTTCATCCCCTTGGACAATTATATTGTCGTCTAGGTTTGTTGCAATGATAATGTTCTTTTCATGAGCTTGTCCTTCCAATAGCTTAATTGACTCCCGAATGGTCTCGGATAAAACAATCGGAAGCAGTTCCATTTCTTCACTATCTTTTCTAACGAGCTGAAGCAATTCGTTTGTCATGCGTTCCATGCGATTCGCTTCACGATGAATTAGCTCCATTGCCTCATCTCGTTCTTTTCCTACTAATAGTTGTTGCTGAATAGCCTCACTATAACCTTTAATATAACTAATTGGTGTACGTAATTCATGAGAAACGGTTGCTAAGAAGGATTTTTGTTTTTCATCTTCTCGTTGAATCGCTTCTGCCATATGGTTAAATGCATCTGACAGCATTCCGACTTCATCTTTTGAAGTCACCTTTACCCTTGCACTGTAATCCCCTTCTGACATTTGTTCTACTGCTCGTTGCAATTCATTGAGCGGACGCATGATTCGCTGTAAACTTTTATAAACAAAAATGGCAATGACGAGAGTAAAAAGCAATCCTCCCACCATCAATATAGCCACTTCATTTTTAGCTAATTCAGTAATTTTTGCCAAAGGATAATAAATATAAATAATTCCTTCCAATCTTTTTTGATCCGTGAGTGGCAATATCACCGAAACTACTTCTCGCTTGAATCGCTCTTCGTATCCGATTTTTGTAACAGTCTCTCCATTTAATAAAATCCGCCGTTCGTTCGGACCAATCAACGTATTATAATCGATTTCAAAAGGGACGCAAGCACTTAGTTCACGAGGGTTCCGGACTGCAAATACATGATAGTTCGAATGCATATTAAACGCTTCAACCATCTCCACATATTCATCGGTTACTTTACCACCTGTATACATGGATTGGATGTTTTCACCAATCTCCATCATCTCGCTTTTTGTATCTTCCACATAAAATTGTTCATAGAGAAAATCTGCAAATAGATACATAAATACGATGGTCACCATTAAGTAAGCAATGATTAATACCCAAATTTTTGTTGATAACTTTCTCATACTAGTTCGAAGCGATAGCCAATCCCCCACACTGTTTGGATGTAGTCGCTTGCCTCCTTTGAAATTTTCCCTAATTTTAATCTTAATGTTTTGATATGGGTATCGACCGTCCTCGTCCCACCATCATAATCAATCTCCCAAATCTTCTCTAATAATTGTTCGCGGGAAAAAACTGTACTTGGATTTTTCATAAATAATTGAAGCAAATCGAATTCTTTTAATGTTAATGTTACTTTTTGATTGTTGACATACACTTTTCGAGAGACTTCATCTAACTTAATAACGCCTCTTTCAAGAATCGGTTGTCTATTTAAGCCCGTCCTTCTTAAAACTGCCTGTATTCTGGCAACTAATTCGCTAGCAGTGAAAGGTTTCACGATGTAATCATCCCCACCGATTGTCAAACCTTTCACTTTGTCTTCATTGCCATCTCTTGCTGTTAAAAAGATTATTGGTACGGAAGAAATATTACGGATTTTTTGGCAGACAAGAAATCCGTCTTCATTGGGCATCATGACATCCAGAAGGACGATATCCGCTTCATTTGATTCGATTATTGGATAAGCATCTTTTCCACTTTCAACGGCGATTGTATGAAAAAAGGATTTAGAAAGCATCACTTCTATTAAATTTCTCATATCTTGTTCATCATCTATGATTAGTACTGTCGGCATCTTCAAACCTCCCTCACTAGCAGCTGGAACGGTCCATGTTCGGTGGAAACCGATTTCTGTATCTCCCCATTTTGTATAAAATAAATTTGATTGTCGTCAAAGCCAGCAACGATGATTTGATCTTTAAAAGAAGCTACAGCAAATGGGTTTGCACCTACTTCTTTTCTCCATAACACATTACCCTTCACATCACAAGCAAACAATTCATTTGAGCCATGATTCGTGATGTATATAATATCTTCATTTCTAGTAAATCCAACAGGCATATGGGAAACTTGAATTTCTTGAATGAACTGCCCCGTTTTTAAATCATGTACTTTTACAACTTGATTTGGACGACTTCCAGCGCCGTGTCCACCTATCCAAAGGGTGTTTGTTTCTTCCACAATCATTAAACCACTAGATGATTTATCTATACTCCATTCATCAACCAGTGTCATTGATTTTATATCTACAACTGAAAGTACAGGTGCCTTGTAGTTGATAATATATAATTTCCCTTGATGACTATCCATTGACATTGGATAATCCGTTAAACGAAGTTCTCCTTGTTTTTTTCCATGTTCATCAAAGGAAATGACTGTATTATGTTTACTATTGGTAATGAACAGTAAATTTTCTTCTTGATCGTAATAGGCATTTGTTGTTCCTATCCCCGTTTCAATCGACTGAATTAATTTTCCTGTGGATAGCTCATAAATATCGATTTCATTTAGTTGATGCCCGTATAGCACAAGTCGATCGTAAGGAATTAGCGTTGCACCAGTGTATGATTTATCGAATTTCCATGTTGCAATTCGTTCACCTTTCGAATCAAAAAAATCGAGGGAAGGATCTATTATATTTAGAGAAGCAACAAAGGATTGGTGTTGATTTATCGATTGAAAACGCTCATCTTCACATCCTTGTAATATCCAAAAACAGAAAATGATTATGAAGGTTATCCATCTTTTCAAACAATCACCCCAAGTTCTATAGTAATGAAAAATTGTGAAGTTTGAATGAAATAAATTTGACAATCAATTCAATTTTTTCATTTATTATAGCTAAAATTTGTGTCGGTACTATTTCGGCTCGTGCAGATGCAACTTCGGCTTGTGCAAATAATCCTCGCGTTTGTGTTTATGATACCCGTTCTCGTGTACTTATCCTTCAAACTTGTGCATATAACTCCTCCGCTCGTGCATTTAACCCCACACTTGTGCACTTAACCCCCAAGCTCGTGCACTTATCCTACGCACTTGTGCACTTAAACTCAAGCTCGTGCACTTATCCTACGCACTTGTGCACTTAAACTCAAGCTCGTGCACTTATCCTACGCACTCGTGCACTTAAACTCAAGCTCGTGCACTTAACCAACGCACTTGTGTATTTAACACTCAAGCTCGTGCACTTAACCAACGCACTTGTGCATTTAACACTCAAGCTCGTGCACTTATCCTACGCACTTGTGCATTTAACACTCGAGCTCGTGCACTTATCCTACGCACTCGTGCACTTAAACTCAAGCTCGTGCACTTAACCAACGCACTTGTGCACTTAACCCCCAAGCTCGTGCACTTATCCAACGCACTTGTGCATTTAACACTCAAGCTCGTGCACTTAACCAACGCACTCGTGCACATACCCCTCAAGCTCGTGCACTTATCCTACGCACTTGCACTTGACCTTTTTTCCCGTGTATTTACCTCATTTGCACGTGCATTTCATATGCATTATTAGCTTTTCCAGTTCCTACTAAAAATACGAAAAGTGCTGTTCCGAAAGTCAATGAATATTGACATTCCGGAGCAGCACTTTAACTAGTGAATGATGAGATACCATAAAACTGTTCAGCAATTTTTTTACTCTGCTACCATCACATTATTACGCTAAAATACTAGACTCTTCATGAAATAATTCCGACATGATTTCACGTGCAGCCTGTTTTCCTTGCGATACACAATCTGGAACACTGATTCCTTCATAAGAACTTCCGGCTAATTTAACATGAGGGAATTCTTTCTTCAGGATTTCTCTCATTTTCTGCAAACGTTTCTCATGACCAACCGTATATTGTGGCATTGATTGCTTCCAGCGAGAAACTACCGTAAATTGAGGTTGTTGCTTAATGCCAAGAGATTTCTCTAAATCATGAAGAACCGTTTTTTCTATATCTGCATCCGACAATTCAACGATTGCTTCATCCCCTACACGACCAATATACGTTCGGAGTAAATCATATCCAGCTGGAGCTACATTGTCCCATTTATGATTACACCATGTACAAGTCGTAATTGAAATATCACTATTTCTCGAGAAATAAAAATTAATTGCATCTTCATAAAGCTGATTTTCTAATTTTTGAAAAGCCATCGTTACCGTTGCAATCGTTGCATAGTTCATATCGGGTATTTCATGAAAAAATCCGTAATGCTCAAACATTTTTTTCGCTTCATTTAAAGGCGTTGTCATAATCACTGCATGGCATTTTAGTGGAGCAATATTATTAAAGTAGATTTGTAGTGTCCCATCTTGCAATTTATCAATCGATTCAACTTTGACTCCTTTTAAAATCGATTTAGGTGGTAAATGTTCCTCTATTTTTTCCACTAAAGTTTCCAAGCCATTTTTGAAAGTTTGAAACCCTTTCACCTGACTATGAAGTAATGAAAATTGCGTTTTTTTCATTCCATAAATTAAGCTACGATATTGTTTTTCCATTTCATATATTTCAGGAAACATTGATTGGATACTCAACCGATCAATGTCTCCTGCAAAAGTACCTGCTAGCAGCGGCTCCACTAAATTTTCAACTACTTCTTTCCCAAAACGGCGCCGGAAAAAGTCCCCAATCGGTTCATCCTTATCTTCTTTAGTTTTAGGCAATAATAAATCTCCTGCAGCACGAAATTTTCCACTTAATGAAACAATCCCAGAAGTTAATAATGAGGGGACAATAGGTGCTCCACCAAACAAAATGCTTTTCGGAATTGGATATAGGTGTTTACCTACAGCCACATAAGTTTGACCTTCTCTATTGCATACAACTTCATCTTGAATGCCTAAATGTTTGGTTATTTCAATCATGCTCTCATCATGATCAATAAAAGATTCCGGACCCCGTTCAATAATGAATCCATCTTTCCTTAACGTTTGGATTTTACCACCTAATCGTAATGAAGATTCGATTAACACCACATCTAATGGTAAGTGATTTTCCCGTGCACACTTATCTAAATAGAACGCTGCTGTTAATCCCGTTATACCGCCGCCAATTACAGCAATTTTCTTTCTAATCGTCACCCTCATCATCACTTTCTATTATTTCTCTAACTTTTTAAAAATGGCATCTACCATCGCATCGATAAATAAAGGATGGGTACTTGGCATTGGTGGGCGATAGTAATGCGCCCCTAGCTCATCACATACATCTTTACATTCAATATCGTTGTCATATAAAACTTCCAAATGCTCTGTTACGAAACCGACTGGTGCATATACGAACGAACGGTATCCTTTTTTCTCATAAAGTTCTCGAGTCAAATCTTGAACATCTGGACCAAGCCACGGTTCAGGAGTTTGTCCTGCAGATTGCCATCCAATTTCAATATTTTGAATCCCCGTTTTTTCTTGAATCAAACGAGCCGTTTCAATGAGCTGTTCCTCATATGGGTCGCCCAAATTTTTAATTTTTTCTGGCAGTGAATGGTTGGAAACAATTACACAAGCTTTTTCTCTTTCTTCCTCCGTCATTTTATCAAATTCTGCTAGGATCGCTTGTGACCAATATTCAATAAATTTCGGTTCATCATACCATGCTTCTACTGAAGTGATGTTTAGTGTACCGCCTAATTTTTCAGCAGCTTCTTTCGCTCGACCATTATATGATTTAATAGAAAACGTTGAAAAATGAGGCGCCAATACAATCGAAACGGCTTCTCGAATTCCATCTTTCACCATTTCTTCGACTGCATCTTCAATAAATGGTTCAATATGTTTTAATCCAATATAAAGTTTATATTCCACTTCGTCTTGTACTTCATTTAATCGGTTGACAAGTGCTTCTGCTTGTTTTTTAGTCATTTCTGCAAGAGGAGAAATTCCGCCAATCGCCTTATAACGAGCTTTTAAATCCTCTAAATGTTCATCAGAAGGCTTTCGTCCATGACGAATATGTGTGTAATATCTTTCAATATCTTCTTCTTTATATGGCGTTCCATAAGCCATTACTAGTAAACCGTGTACTGGTTTCAATGTTTTCACCTCAAAAAAATTTTTTTCATCATTCATTATTTAGTTTTGCAATCCGTTCACGACTATAATCATGAATCAATGCTGTTAATCGTTTTAATACTTCCGGATTTACTTCTGGGAATATACCATGTCCTAAATTAAAGATATGTCCTGGCACTTCAATTCCTTGATCAATAATGTCTTTTGTTCTGCGTTCAATTACGGACCAGTCCGCTAATAAAATGGAAGGGTCTAAGTTTCCTTGAACAGCTTTCTCTACTCCTAGTTCACGAGCTTTTCGAATTGGCATGCGCCAGTCAAGTCCAATTACATCAATCGGTAAATCATTCCATTCGTTGATTAAATGACTTGCGCCCACACCAAATAAAATTAATGGTACATTTTGATTTCGTAATTCTGCAAAAATGCGAGTCATAACTGGTTTAATGAATACTCGATAATCTTCAACGTTCAATGCGCCAACCCAAGAGTCAAACACTTGAATTGCACTAGCTCCAGCTTCCACTTGAGCTGTGATATCAGCAATAATCATATCTGCTAATTTATCCATCAATTTAAACCAAGCTTTTGGATCGGATACCATGAACGATTTTGTCTTGCTGTAATTTCGAGATGGACCGCCTTCAATCATGTAGCTAGCTAAAGTAAAAGGAGCACCTGTAAATCCAATTAACGGCACATCCAATTGCTCTTCTGTTAAAATTTTAATCGTCTCAAGCACGTATGGAGTATGTTCTTTCGGATAAAATTCCCCTAACTTTTCAACATCTTCCGCACTTCTAATAGGGTTTGAAATCACTGGTCCAACACCGGCTTGAATTTTTACATCGACCCCGATACCAGGCAAAGGCGTCACGATATCTTTATAAAGTATTGCGGCATCAACGTTATATTGTTCCACAGGTAATCTTGTTACATATGCACAAAGTTCTGGTTGTTGAGTAATTTCCTCCAGTGAATATTTTTCTTTTAATTTTCGATACTCTGGTTGAGAGCGCCCTGCTTGACGCATATACCAAACAGGAGTATATTCCGTTCGTTCTCCTCTCGCTGCTCTAATCAGTGTGTCGTTTATTTGCCTCATTTTTTCTTTACCTTCCCCTCAAAAATAATCAATTTGACGAAAAGTGCAATGAAATCGATTTCAATCTTTCACTTTTCTACAAATTTCATCGCTATATAATGCTACAATTCATAATAATAACTTTATACTTACAAATAATCTACTAATCATTGATACCCTTCAATATATACTGTTCCTTTACCATTGTATAGCTTTCTCTGACAAATGTCATAAAATTGTTCTTTAAATAGCACATTTTTCTCACTTAAATTATGACAAATTTTAGACAATAAATCGCATTTATTATTTAAGGAGGAATAAAATATGAATATTTACATGACGACAGGAACTCCACAATTTATGGAAAAATTGCATCAAAAGTATGAAAACGAAAATATGTATATCTTGTATGGCATAAACGAAACGCTTTTACTACATGAAACTGAAAGAAAAACCGTCTTTCAAACACCGCGAAAATATGAAGTGGTAGATGGATTAAATGAACTACAACAAGCAGGTTTCTTTACTTTTTACCATATCCCAGTTTCTGATGAAGGACGACCTGTCTTTGAAAAAAACATTTTACAGCGATTGGGCGGAATGAAAGATCAAACTGGATTAATGGCTTATCGAATACTACGCCCAAAAAAATCTGAGACATATATAATTCTCTTCCAATGGACAAATAAACGTGCTTATGACATATGGAAAAAATACGATCCATTCGCTTATGAACTCGAACATTTTTCCGTAGGAGTAAAAAAAGACAATATTTTTAATGCTGCAACATACATTACAACTTATTCTGGCGCAAAACAAAAAAATAATGAAGAAAGCTGACTCAAGTATTGAGTCAGCTTTTTACATTAAATCGATAATTGTTCCTATACGATGCTCTAATGCTTTATAGTAAACTCCTTTTGCAACTGCAAGGTCATAGTAGGATGCGCCAACCGATTTGAAAAAAGTAATTTCTTCCTCACTTTCCCTCGGAGCAATTTTCCCACTCACTAATAATTCAAGTTCACCATGCACATCTTCAAAGGACCATTCACCACTATTATTTGCGTCAATTAATTCACCAGCTTCTTCCATAACTCCTTCAAGATCATCCACTACTATTTTGGAAGCTCGTAAAATGGTTGTACGATCGATTTCAAACATTTGAGGTAAGTAAGATCCAACTCCGTTAATGTGGGCACCAGATTTTAAATATTTCCCATCAAACACTGGTGTTGTTGAATTTGTCGCACAACAAATAATATCTGATTCCGAAACGGCCTCGTTCACATCTTCAACTATTTCAATAGATGCAGTTACACCCTGCTCTATTAATTGTTGTTTAAATTGAAACGCTTTTTCCTTTGAACGATTAAACAATAAAATTTTCTCAATCTTCCTTACAGCCATTACGCCTAGCGCTTGCTCAAAAGCCATGCGACCTGTACCTACAATTGTCAACACCTTGGCATTTTGTATCGCAAGTTTCTTTGTTGCTAATCCTGTCATCGCACCGGTGCGAAGCCTTGTCAAATAAGAAGCATTCATAACTGCCAAATGCTCTCCGTTTTCCGTGCTAGTTAAAACAATAATCCCTTGCGTTGTCGGTAGCCCCTTTGCCGGATTGTCCGGGAAAATTGTTACTACTTTAACACTGGCAACGTGATGTTCTAAATCTGCACTTGGCATATATAAAGAGGAAGCATTTTTTTCCGGAAATTCAAGCACTGTTCGGATTGGTGCCAACACTTTATTTTCATGCTTTGCTATTAGCATTTCTTCCACATCTTTTAATGCTTCTTCCATTTTATAGATGCTTTTAATCTGTTTTTCATTTAATAGAATCAATGATCACACGCTCCATTTTTACTAAACACTTTGCAATTCTTTCTTTTTCTCTTCCTGTACTTTAAATTCATCCAACTCTTGATTGTTCTTATCTTTCACTGTTAATACAGCAATTAAAGAAATAACTGCTGTCAAAATGATATATAACGCAACAGGTACGTAAGAATTATTAAATTCTACTAGCAGCCATGTTGCAATCAACGGCGCTGTTCCTCCAGCTAGGGCAGCCCCAATTTGATATCCTAATGAAACCCCAGTATAACGAACTTTTGCATCGAATATTTCAGAAAACATTGTTCCCAGCACTGAAGTAATCGGAGCCCAAATAATTCCTAACCCAAGAACTGTTGCAATTAACAGTGTCGTAAATGTTCTTTGTTCGAGCAACCAAAAATAAGGAAACGCATATAAAATCATTCCGATTGTTCCCGTAATATAAACTTTTTTTCTACCAATTTTGTCAGATAAGCTACCCATATATGGCATTAAAATTGTTGTAACAATTGTAGCAATCATGATGGATATTAACACTTGTGAACTTTTAAATCCTAAGTTGTTCGTACCATAGGAAACAATAAATGTAGAGAAAATGTAAAATGGTGCAGTTTCTACAACTTTTCCACCTACAGCAATAATAACCTCTTTCCACTGCGTTTTAAAAATTTCTATGAAAGGCAACTTCGGAATTTCTCCGGATTCTTGTACTTTTTTAAAGGAAGGCGTTTCATCTAATCCTTTACGAATCCAAAGACCAAAGATTACTAATAAAGCACTTAAAATAAATGGAATACGCCATCCCCAAGCAACGAAACTTTCAGGCGAAACAATAGAAGTAATAAATGATAACGCTCCCGAACCTAAAAACATCCCAATTGTGACACCCATTTGTGGGAAGGCACCGTAAAAGCCCCGTCTTTCTTTTGGAGAATATTCAACAGCAAGTAATACGGCTCCTCCCCATTCTCCTCCAATTCCAAGTCCTTGAACTAATCGTAAAACAATTAATATGATTGGAGCCGCTATGCCAATTGCTTGGTATGTAGGTAATAATCCCATTAATACTGTCGCTATACCCATAATTGATAATGTTAAGACGAGTGTACGTTTTCTTCCGATTTTATCTCCAATATATCCAAAGATGATTCCTCCAAATGGACGGATGAAGAATGCAAGCGCAAGAGATGCATAAGAAGCCAACAACCCTACCGTCGGATCGTCGGTTACGAAAAACACTTGATTGAATACAAGTCCCGCTACCGTTCCATAAAGGAAGTAGTCGAACCATTCAATTGAACTTCCTACTAAACTTGCAATCCAAACTTTCGTCATAACATTTTTGCTTGTACTCATGTTAGTCCCTCCTATTGAATATATAAAAATTGAAGTGTCACTTAAATTTATGCAAGAAATCATACATTCATTCGAATTTTCTATGAAAAATTTAGATATTAGTTCTATTATTTTTTAGGGGGATGTTTATTTATGATGATTGGGGAAAAGCTTCGAAAAATCCGAAAAAAGAAGAAGATGACTTTAAAAGATTTGTCTGAACAGACGGGGGTTTCAATTAGTTTTTTATCTCAAGTAGAAAGAAATAAATGCAGTGTTACGTTAGAATCGTTAAGAAAAATTAGCGATGCGTTAAATGTCAATCCAAGCTTGTTCTTCTCTGATACAAATTATCAAGCAAAATCTTTTCCGTTTTTTTACAAAGACTTGTCCAACAATGTTCAAGGGGCTTCATTTCACCCGATCTTAGCGACACTAAAGCCAAAGGAAAACAAAGGAAATGAATTTTCCCATTACGGCCATGAGTTTATTTATGTGTTATCTGGAGTTTTAACGGTTTCTCTCGAAGGAAACGTTTTTGAATTAAGAAATGGGGAATCCATTATGTTCGAATCTAGCCGTAATCATTATTGGTGGAATGATGGAGAAGAGGATGTGCAGTTTCTTCTAGTGTCTACTTTATGAGAATGGGAATTACGCTAGTTCATCTCATTTTGTAGGATATTCATGAATACAAATTGGAAAAAACTCTCTCTTTTTTGTTTCAACAATAAAAACAGTAAACGATTATCATGTTGTAATTTGTACTTTCTGGATTCTCCATAATAGAACTCAAGAATAAAAGCGCATTGGAAAACACTTATGAAATCCAATACGCTTATATAGCAGATGTATAATCCAACTTAAACATGCACAACCGGATCTTTTGACAAGTTAAACGTCAACTCGTTCATCACAATGATAATAATAGCTGGAACAAAGAAATATGGCTGTCCAATGGCACAAAGCATTACTAGCATCCCTTGAATAATCATAAAAATACGCAATAGCTTTTGAACAGCTTTCTTTCGTTGATTCTCTTTTATTGGAAAAAGCATGTCCATACGAAAATCAGAAGAAGACAATAACGCATATTTTAACTGAATGGTCGTAGCAAAACTTAATGCTCCTGCAACAATCCATAATACAATCGGAATATCGATCGTCAACGCGACAATCACTAAAATGGCTGTTAAACGAACCCATAAATAAAAATGGTCATTCGTTCTTACAAAAGTACGGAAAACTAAATAACTTTGAGTACTTTCCTTATTAAATAGAACAAATTTATAAATGATATCTAACCATGCTCTACGTTTTATTGCACCGCGGATATGAGGAACATCTGTAAAGTAGTTCGCAAATCGGTAAAAGGCCATCATGCGATTTTGTTCCAATTTTACAAAATGTTCGTAAGGAATTGGTTGAACGAATACTTTCTTTTTTAACGACTGATTGTACACTATAAGCAACAATATATATAGGAAAGCCCACCAAAAATGAATCGATAGAATGGCTTGCACCGCTAAAATTGATACCGCCATTCTTGCTATGCGATCAAAAGCGATGAAATTCCCTCGATTGACATAGCGATAATGGAATTCAGTTTGAACGTTAATATATTTCAGTATGATGATAAACAGCAACCCAAGCCAAATACGCAATGATTCTAATTCCGTAACTGCATTCAATAAAGGAATCGCGATAAGATAGCAAATTGCAGATAGGAAAACTTGTGACCAAAAAGTCCAATTCAATGCTTTTCGGAAATAGATGGGCATCTGTTTTTCTAATGGCAATAAATATACTTGGTCTGGCTCTTTTAAAAGAGTGACTGGACGAGAAAATGCAACGATAATACCTACCACTACAGCAACAAGCCATTCAGCTGGAAAATTGGGTGATACAACTTGCAACCACTGGCTATATTGAAACCCAAGCGCTCCAATGGCAAACACCATCACAATAGCCAAATGTCCAGTGAACACAAAACGCATATATTTTTGAACTTCAATCATATAGTGTTCGAAACGTTTGGACCATACTTCTGACAAATTACTCATTATGTTGCTCCTTCGTCATGGCAATATATAAATCATCTAACGTTGCATTGGGCATATTAAACGCTTTTCGTAAATCTTCCATCGTTCCCTGTGCACGAACTCGTCCTTCATGAAGGAAAATGATGCGGTCACAATGTTTCTCAGCCGTCGATAAAACGTGCGTAGACATTAAAACAGAAGCCCCTTCTTTTTTCCTTTCAGTCATTTGGTTAAGCAATGATTGAATCCCTAACGGATCAAGCCCAACAAATGGTTCATCAATTATATATAATGAAGGTTTTACTAAAAAGGCGCACATAATCATCACCTTTTGCTTCATTCCCTTTGAAAAATGGGATGGGAACCAATTGAGGCGCTTCTCCATCCGGAATTCTTCTAATAATTTTCCGGAACGTTCCTTTAAAGTATGCTGATCAATGCCGTATGCCATCGCCGTTAATTCCAAATGTTCTTTTAACGTAAGTTCATCATATAATACGGGCGTTTCGGGAATATAGGAAAAAGATGAACGATATGTTTCAATATCTTCATTTAACGTAACACCATTTAAACGGATTTCTCCTTTTTGTGGAAGAAGCGTCCCAATTATATGTTTAATAGTTGTACTTTTTCCAGCGCCATTTAAACCAATTAAGCCAACCAATTCCCCTTGTCCAATTGAAAAGTTCAAATCTTTAATGACGGGTTTTCTTGTATATCCACCTGTTACATCCTTTACTTCCAACATAGTTAACACTCCTATTCTTCCTACAGTTTATCAAAATTAGAAAATGTATTCATCTCATGAAATATGTTAAAATGTAGATAAATTTTGTATGAAAGGATTGGGTGAAATGAGCGACTGCATTTTCTGCAAAATTATTGAAGGTTCCATTCCATCAAATAAAGTATATGAAGATGAACATGTTTTAGCTTTCATGGACGTAGCGCCATTAACAAAAGGACATACTTTATTAATTCCAAAACAACACGTCAAAGACTTATTTGAAATGCCTGAAGATGTAGCACGAAATTTATATGCAGCTGCACCAAAAATTGCAAATGCCATTAAAAAAGCGTTTAATCCACAAGGAATGAATACATTGAACAACAACGGTGCCTTTGCTGGACAAACAGTATTCCATTATCACTTGCACTTCATTCCACGCTATGCCGAAAACGATGGATATATAGTACGTTGGGAAACGAAAAAAGATGAGTTTACTCCTGACACATTAAAAGCAATTGCGGATGAAATTAAAGCAAATTTGAATAAGTAATGCTTTCTCAGACTGGCTCAAAACAATTCCACGAGTCAGTCTTTGTCATTTAAAAAAGTTGTTACTATCCTATTAAAATTGCTTGAAAATTATTTCTTTTAAGATTACAATCATACTATATATTTTCGCTAACGGCTTGAGGGCACGTTAGGAAAGTAGAGCATAGTTTAGTAGAGGAGAGATTTATAATGAAAACGAAAAATTTAGTGTTAATGGCCCTTTTAGTTGGGATCGGTACAGCTCTTTATTTAGTGATGCCACCAGTTCCAATCGGTGGTGGAATTAAGCCAGATTTAATGTTAACGATGATGTTTGTCGGGATTATTTTATTCCCTACTGTTCGAGATACTTTTATCCTTTCAGTAGTAACTGGTGTTCTTTCCGGTTTATTCTCATCAATTCCAGGATCACTCATTCCAAATATCATCGATAAATTTGCCACAGGTTTTATCTTTTTTGTTGTAGTACTTTTAGTAAATAAATTTGCAAAAAATGTTGTAGCTTACGGTATTTTGATTGGATTAGGAACGTTGTTATCAGGAACTGTATTTTTATCAATGTTGCTATTATTAGTAGGCGAAATGCCAGCAGCTTTTGGCATTATGTTTGTAACGGGAGTAATTCCTGCAACGATTGCAAATATCATTGCATTTGCAATTATTTATCCTATTTTAAAAGGTTTGTTAATGCGTTCCAAATTCGAAACTTCTGTTACACAAGTATCATAATATTGGATATTTCGCTGTCTAAGTTTTACTTAGATAGCTTTTTTATTTTCTTTCATTTTGGTTTAATATGGATAAGTACAAGAATTAATATTTTAGACAATTTCTTTACATACTAATTACAAAAAAAGGGAGAGATTTTCAATGCGTGCAAAACCATTTTTAATCGGACTAACTGCTGGAGTCATTGCAGGAATTACGACTGCAATTTTCACAACTCCACAAACAGGCAATCAATTACGAATGAATATCGCGACTACTTCCAAAAATTTAAAAACAACTATGAGTCAATTAAATAATCAAATCAATGACATAAAAAATGGGATCTCCACTTTAACAAATGAAGTGAAAATTACTATTCCACAAATATTATTCGATGTAAAAAATTCCATTTCACAATTTACACAAGATATTCAACCAAGTTCACAAAATTTAAAAGAAGAATTGGAAAAATTACAGAATAGCCTAAGCGAAATCGAGAATAATCTTTCACAAATCAAAAAAGGTTAAAATATACTCAGTATAATAATAACCAGGACTTTATAACTAAACAATAATGCGTTTTTAGCACTATTTTTTCAAATTTTATTAAAAAATAACATTTATTAATCACTTTTCATTTATTTATTTTTTCTAACTTTAAACTTTTTTCTTTTATTGCTATAATATTTTAAAATCCTATAATAAGAAGGTGAATCAAATTGTCTGTAGAATCTTATACGTTGAAAGAGGCTATGATTTATAGCCAACGAATTGCCCAACTTTCAAAAGCTTTGTGGAAAGCCGTCGAAAAAGACTGGCAACAATGGATTAAACCGTTTAATTTAAACATTAACGAACACCACATTTTATGGATTGCTTTCCATTTGCAAGGTGCATCAATTTCAGATGTTGCAAGGTTTGGGGTAATGCACGTATCAACTGCGTTCAACTTCTCAAAGAAATTAGAAGAGCGCGGGCTTCTTAAATTTTCAAAGCGCGATGATGACAAGCGCAATACGTATGTTGAACTCACTCCTGAGGGAGCAGAGCTAGTGATTCGTATGTATGATCATTACTTGGATACGGAACACTCTATTTTGGAAGGATCTCTAGCATTGAAAGAATTGTATGGTAGATTTCCAGAATTTTTAGACGTTATGGCAATTATTCGAAATATTTACGGGGAAGATTTTATCGAAATATTTGAGAGATCTTTCAAAAATTTTAAAGAATCTATAGAAGAAAAAGATACGCATGAAGTAGTTATTAAAAATGAAATATTAATGAATAAATAGCAATTGGGGATTATGGGGAGTGTATTAGGTACACTCTTTTTTCTTTTGTCTGCAAAATTATTAGCATAATAATTCAGTTTGTTTTACAATTTTCTTAATTTCAGATAGAGGAGTATTGCAAATATGCATTGTTGGAAAACGATTAACATAAAAAGAGAATATCGTACACCTCGCCTTGTATTTTATGCAATCATTATTTTTATTCTTGTTTTTTCTTTTTCATTTATTATCATCGGTGCAAACCGTCCATTAATATATGATGCTCATCATTTCCCATTATTTATATTAGTTTGTTTACTTTTATACCCGCTGCATAAGCTAATTCATTATTATTCACTGTTTTCTTATCGCAAATCGGTTAAATTAAAATGGAGATTTGAGTTTAAACTGATTCCCATAGTTCAAATTCGAATTAAAAAAATGTTACCGAAAAAAAGATATATGTTTATTCTTTTAACTCCATTTATTATTGTAAATACTTTACTTATACTTGTAGCAATATTCCTTCCCTATTATTCACATTACGCTTGTTTACTACTCGGATATCATTGTGGTATTTGCTTAGTAGACATATTATATTTTATACATTTGGTGAAAGCACCAAAAAATGCTGTAATAGAGGAAACACCTAAAGGTTATGAAATTCTAGTTCCTCCTAGTTTTTCAAACATTCCCAACAATTAAAACGATAAATATTCAATTACTCACTTGTGGGATGGTACCACTTTTTGTTATTCTTAAATGAAGTGATAGAGGGGAGGAATAGACTTGCTACTGTTAATTGTAGTGCTATTCTCGGTATTTTATTTATTCCAAATTAACAAAATGACATATTCACTATGTATGCAAAAAGAAATACCTGAAGAAAAACAACCAAAAATTTTTAGCACAATTAATATATTAGTAACGATTTTACTAATATCCTTTTATATTGAGGTGTATGTTGCCATCAATTTTTAATAAGAGGAGATGTAGGTTACAATTATAGTTCAATATAGATAAAAGAGCTAAAGGAATTCCTTTAGCTCAATTCACTGTAATCAATGCATGTAAGCTGCACCAACAATGATTAATAAGATAAACAACACAACCAATAGCGCGAACCAGGAGCTACCTCCGTATCCACCACCATAACTTTGACCCATAACGACACCTCCTTTCTAATGCCTATATTATGCAGTAGGTAATGGGCTACTTAGGCAAACAAATTAGTGCAACCATTTAGATTTTTATTCGTTTATGTTATAGTTACAATTGGATTTTAAAGACAGGGAGAGAAAGTATATTTATGAAGAAAACATTTTTAGCTATTGCATTAGCAACATCCGTATTCACATTATCTGCTTGCAACTCTGGTAATGAAGTAGTGGTTTCTACAAAATATGGCGACATCACAAAAGATGAATTCTATGATGAAATTAAACAATTAGCTGGTAGCATGTTATTAGAGCAAGTAGTGATTGAGCATGTTCTAGAAAATAATTATGAAGTAAAAGACGAAGAAGTAGAAGAGCACTTCAATCAATATAAAGAACAATTCGGAGATTCTTTCAAAGACGTTTTACAATCACAAGGATTAACGGAAGAGCAATTTAAATCAAATATCCGCTTTACTTTATTACAAGAAAAAGCTGAAAAGGATATCGAAGTAACAGATGAAGAAATTGAAAAGTATTATAACCAAGGAAAATATGAATTGCATGCTCGCCATATTTTAGTGGATGACGAAGCTACTGCTAAACAAGTCCTTGAAAAGCTTAATAAAGGTGAAGACTTTGTTGAATTAGCGAAAGAATATTCTAAAGACACTGCCAACGCTGAACAAGGCGGCGATTTAGGCTGGTTTACTGTTGGAACAATGGTAACAGAATTTAACGATGCTGCTTATGCATTAGAAGTAAATGAAATTAGCGAACCAGTTAAAACAGATTTCGGCTACCATATCATTCAACTTTTGGACAAACGTGAAGTTGAAAATTATGGTACTTTAGAAGAGAAAAAAGATGAAATTCGCCAAGAATTAATTGACATGAAAGGCGGATTTGCAGCGAAATTAACAGAGTTAGTGAAAGAAGCGAAAATTGAAATAAAAGATAAAGACTTAAAAGATGCATTTTCACAAATTTTATTAACTGAAGAAGATTCTAAAGAAAAAGAATAATACAGATTAAGTACGAAATGTTTTGAAAGATCACCTTTTCATGCTAAAAATGGTGCTGGCGAATCCTCCCAGCACCATTTATTTTTTCAAAAAATAATTTACCGAATTCAGTAGCATTCCACCATTCACTATCGAATAATTGTTATATCAAAGTACATCATCGTGAATCAAGAAATACTATCTTATGATAACATGTCATAACATTCCTTAAAGAAAAAAGAAAACGAAGAAAACCCATTGCTTTCTTCGTCCCCTCTTT
This sequence comes from Ureibacillus sp. FSL K6-0165, assembly GCF_038004285.1. Classification (NCBI taxonomy): domain Bacteria; kingdom Bacillati; phylum Bacillota; class Bacilli; order Caryophanales; family Caryophanaceae; genus Ureibacillus; species Ureibacillus sp. FSL K6-0165. The sequence continues at coordinate 1,375,926 of NZ_JBBOQS010000001.1, read as the reverse complement.
TTGTTCATCCACTCAATATTAAAATTCTTCAAATTTTGGTTTATAAAATGAACGATTATCCAGCGCAAATATACGTTCCGTAAATTCTCCTGGCTTTGTTTTGTTTAATGCCCTCGTTAGCATATTCATTTTCGCATCAATATTATCAATATAATGCAAAATTTCCGCCTCTTGAATCATCGGTTTTTTCGGGCTTCCCCATTCTTCCTTCCCATGATGAGAAAGAACGATATGTTGTAATACCATCACTTCTTCTCCTTCAATTCCTAATTCCTTTGCCGCTTGCCCGATTTCATCAACCATGATTGTAATATGACCTAGTAAATTTCCTTCTACCGTATATGTTGTTGATACGGGGCCGGACAATTCCTTCACTTTCCCTATATCATGCAATATAATTCCAGCATAAACTAAATCTTTATTTAATGTTGGATATAATTCACAAATTGCCTTCCCTAATCTCAACATATGCACGATATGATCTAATAATCCAGAAACATAATCATGGTGGTTTTTAGAGGCTGCGGGGAAAACAGTCAATTCCGATTGATATTTTTTCATTAGAAAACGGGTGATTCTAGAAATTTTGGGATTTTTAATTTCAAAGAAAAATTGGGTTAACTCTTCAAATAATTTTTCCTTTGGTGTTGCAGCAGAAGGAATTAAATCATTTATCTGTATCCCGTCTTCCGGTTTTGCTAGTCGAATTTGTTTTATGCGAAGTTGGTTTTTACCGCGATATTCATGGATTTCTCCACCGATTTTTACAATCACTTGCGGTTGGTACATTTTTTCATGCTCTTCATTCGTATCCCAAAGCTTTGCTTCGATATCGCCACTTTTATCTTGGAGAATGAGCGTCATGAAAGGCTTACCCACCGTTGTTACTCCCTTGGTTGCTTGTTTAATAAGCAAAAATTGATTCACTGCATCTCCTGGCTGGAGTTGAGTAATACCTGGCATATCCGACACTCCCTTTTCTTTCCCTTCATCGTTCAAATTAATCGTTCATTTTTCATTGTACCATTTGTTTAAACTTGATTCGATGTTAGAATCCATAAATTATAATTCTATAAACTTGCTTTATTTTTGTTGTATAATAAAATTGAATTTTCAAAAAAGGATGGGATGAAAATGGCAAATTTTTATTTCACGGCTTACGAAAAATCAGGGGAACTATTATTTAATGAAGTTTGGGAATTTGAAAATGAACAAGAAGCCATAATAGAAGGCCAAAAACGCATTGAAGAAAAAGGGGTTCAAGATAAAACGCATCGACTCGTAAACTCTTCAGGAAAAATCATTTTATTCCATGTATAAAAAATTGGAGGTTGACTTTTCACTATAAATAGTCAACCTCCAGCTAATTTTTATTTTTATTGCCCTATAAATTGAGGGGAACGCTTTTCAACAAAGGCTTTAATGCCTTCCAAATGGTCTTTCGTATTCCTCATCTTTATTTGTGCTTCCAGCTCTTTTGCCAGCACTTTATTTAATTCAGAAAGGCGCTCAGTATGATAAATTTGTTTTGTCTCAAGCATCGCTAAAATAGGAGAAGATAAAATTTTCTCTGTATATTGTTGCACGTATTTTTGCGCTTCTCCATCCTTTACAACGACATCCACTAATCCAAGGTTTAATGCTTCTTCCCCATTCAATACTTTGCCTTCCCAAATAATTTGCTTTGCCTTTGCTACTCCAACTCGTTCCTTCATAAAGAAATGCCCACCACCATCTGGGATGAGGCCAATTCCTATGAAATTCATAGCTAACTTGCTATTTTCTTCAGCAATGACATAATCTGATGCAATGGCAAGGCTGAATCCAAGACCTGCTGCAGCACCATGTACTTGAGCTATCGTAATCATTGGCAATTGATAGAAAGCAAGCATCATTCGGGAAATCGAATCCATGATATCATGAAACTCTTGCAATTGCTCTGATTGAAGCATCATTTTAATGTCTCCTCCAGCAGAGAATGCTCGCCCTTCCCCTTTAATAACTAATATTTGAATATCCTTTTCGCCTTGTAACTGTTCAAAGCAATCCGCCAGTTCTTTTAACATTACTTCATTCATTGCATTCATCGCTTGTGGACGCTTCAATGTGAGCACAGCAAGACGATCATTACGACTTAATTCAATTGTTTCGTATGCCATTTCTTCCACCCCTTAATTTTGATGTACAATTATTACTTCTACTTAGATGGAAAAAATTCCTTTCGAACATAGACAATCAAATTTTAGCAACAATAAATGTATATTCATCAATTAAAAAATCTTTATACATAAAATAACAATAAAAACACGAATATTAACAAAAAACAGCAAATACAATGTTCGTTAATTAACGAAAAATTTAAGCGTTTTCATTAAAATTTTTTAATCATTTTAGGAAATTAGTTGACATTAATGAACAATCAGTTTATTATGGAAACACATTAATAAGAGTCAAAATATTATGACGGAGACATGCTCTTACGTTCAGATTCTCAGAGAGCTGATGGTTGGTGCAAATCAGTGTTTCTGGCGTTTGTAGTTCCACTCCTGAATAGAATGGCTGAACAAATAAGTAAGCCAATTCCGGTTAATGCACGTTACGCATCACTTGAGGTTGCCTTGAATTAGGCAACGAAAAAGGGTGGCACCGCGTGAAGTTGATATGACAGCTTTTCGCCCCTAATTTATAGGGGGTGGAAGGCTTTTTTTAATACCTAAAAAAATGGAAGGGGTCTTTTTATCGAGAAAGTCTAACAATTGTTGCAATTGTTCGATAGTTGGCTATTGTCTTTAATTCTTTATTAAAAAATATTAATGAAAAAGGAGTTTTTTAAATGGTTACAAAAGCAACTACAGCTACAGATGTAATTAAAGTGTTTATTGCGGATCCATTAAGTGAAGACGGTATTTTCCCATTGCGCGAAGAAAAAGATCTGAATTTAGAAATCATTGTGGATACTGGGAATTCACAAGAAGAACTCATTGAAAAAATTAAAGATGTTGATGCATTAATCGTGCGCAGTGCTACGAAAGTGACTCGTGAAGTAATTGAAGCTGCAAAAAATTTAAAATTAATTGGTCGTGCTGGTGTAGGAGTAGATAACATCGATCTACAAGCTGCAACTGAACACGGTATTATTGTAGTCAACGCACCAGATGGAAATACAAACTCTGCTGCTGAACATACCATTGCGATGATGACTTCTCTTGCTCGCCATATTCCACAAGCTTATTTATCTTTAAAAAATGGAAAATGGGATCGCAAAACTTACGTTGGGGTTGAATTGAAAAACAAAACGTTAGGTGTTATCGGTTTGGGGCGTATCGGTACAGAAGTGGCTTTCCGTGCAAAAGGACAACGTATGAATATTATGGCATATGATCCATTCTTAACTGAAGAAAGAGCGAAAGAACTTGGTGTAACAAAAGCAACTGTTGATGAAATTTGCCAACAAGCTGATTTTATCACTGTGCATACGCCACTATTACCTGAAACGAAAAATTTGATTAATAAAGAAAAATTCGCTCTTATGAAACCTGGCGTACGCATTATTAACTGTGCACGTGGTGGAATCATCAACGAAGATGATTTATATGATGCAATCGTGGAAGGAAAAGTAGCAGGCGCTGCTCTCGACGTATTCGTTGAAGAACCAGCTACAGATCATAAATTGCTAACTTTACCACAAGTGATTGCTACACCTCACTTAGGTGCATCTACAGTTGAAGCACAAGAATCTGTAGCAGTAGATGTTTCTAACGACATTATTAAATACTTTAAAACTGGTACTGTTACAAACCCTGTGAACATGCCATCAATTCCAAAAGAGCTGCTAGCTGAAGTTGAACCATTCTTTGAATTAGCAGAAAAACTAGGTGCTTTCTTATCACAAGTAACAACAGAACCATTAAAAGAAATTAATTTGTTCTACGCTGGTGAAATCGCAAATTACGATGTACGTCCATTGACTGCAAATACATTAAAAGGTTACTTAAAGAAAACTCACGGCGAAAATGTAAATGACGTAAATGCACGTTATTTAACAGAAAGAGTTGGCGTAAAAATTAACGAAAATAAAACAACAACAGCAAAAGGATTTACTAACCTTATTACTGTTGAAGTAATTACGGAAAATGAAACACATAGTGTTGCAGGTACACTTCTAAACGGTCTTGGAGCTCGTATCGTAAAAGTAGAAAACTTTGTTGTAGATGTTATTCCAGAAGGTCACTTATTATACATTAAAAATATCGATAAACCAGGAGCAATCGGCCGCGTTGCAACGAAACTTGCTGAGAAAGACGTCAACATTGCAACAATGCAAGTGGGACGTAAACAAGTTGGCGGTGCTGCTGTCATGATTCTTTCAATCGATAATGAAGTAACTCCTGAAGATTTAGTTTACGTAGAACAATTAGAAAATATCGATGAAGTAAAAGCAATTACTCTTTAAGCTGCCCGGCACGACTACTTGGTGAGATAGAACAGAATTGTGCTTTGTGTCCCTAAATATACAGGCAATGGAATTTTACCATTGCCTGTATATTATTTTGCCCAAAAAACTTCCGATAGAAAACTTTCCAACTTTGTTTTCTCCTTTAAATTTCATTTTTCTGTTCATACTATGGATGAACGAAAGGACGTGATGACCATTTTAACGGAAAAACAAATTGCTAAGCTAAAAAAACAGCTGATTGAACAAAAACATGCGTTGTTAAAAAATCAATCTGTAGATGACGAGTTTGTTGACCGTGGCAGCTTACGAGACGCTATTGATGAATTATCAACAGTCGACAATCATCCTGCAGACATAGCAACAGAACTTTTCGAAAGAGAAAAGGATTTATCTTTAAAAGTTCACCAAGAAGATGAATTAGCTAAAATTAACGCTGCTTTAGAGAAAATTGAAAACGGTACATATGGAGTTTGTGAAGTATGTAAAAAAGAAATTCCATATGATCGATTAGCAGCTATTCCATATACCTCCTTCTGTATTAAACATGCAGATGCAAAAAACATCCCTACTGATCGACCAGTAGAAGAAGATTTACTGATTCCTCCTGTCGATAATTCCTTTGCTGAAAGAGAAGTAGAAGGGGTAATTCAAGATTTTGAAGATACATTCCAAGTGGTTGCAAAATACGGTACATCTGAAACGCCATCAGATTTTGAAGGGGATTTTGAAGATTTCAATGAACTATATGACGACCCTGAAGAATACGCAAATAACGATGAACCCCAGTCTTTCCATGTATCGACGAAGGATGAAATACCTTTTCCAATGTCAAAAAGAGAAATTGAAGAAGCAAGTAAATATGATTATTTAGAATAGAAAATGCGAGACGGCATATGTCTCGCATTCATTTTATTATGAAAGCTTTTCAACTAATTGTAAAAATTCCGTTAATGATGAAACTTCGTAAGTTGGTTGGATATCAGGGTTTTGCAGATTATTTTCCCGATTGATCCAAACATTTCGCATGCCTACCCGAGATGAGCCTAAAATATCTGTTTTTAAATTATCGCCTACCATAATCCCTTCATCCGCAGTAATGCCTGCCTTTTCCATCATAAATTCAAATAGAGATGCATCAGGCTTTCCTTTTCCAAAGTCACCAGAAATAATCACATGGTCGAAATAAGGGCGGATTTCTGGTGTTAAAGTTAATTTTAAGTTTTGTAAACTTGGTGCACCGTTTGTTAATAGTACTAATTGGTACTTTCCTTTTAATGCATCAAGAACTTGATACGTATCATCATAAACAAAAGGATGTTTTTTCCGTTCTTCAACAAAACGTTCTCCGAGCTCAGCGCCGAATGTTTCATCATCAATGCCTAACACTTTTAAACCGTTTGTCCAAGCATCTTTTCGATAATTCGGCACAATGTTTTTCATTTTTTGGAATGAATCAGTAGGATCATCAAAAGTTCCCCACAAACCTTCAAAAGGATTAATACCAATCAACACCGTATAATCGTAAGTTTCATAGGATTCATAAAGCTTTCGTGCTTCTTTGCGTACCGCTTCTTCCAATTGTTCAGGGTCTATATCGTATTTCGTTGCCGCATATTGACATGTTTTTTCAAAAGCTGTTTTGATACTTTTTTTATCCCAAAGTAACGTGTCATCTAAATCAAATATGATCGTCGTAATTGCCATTTCCAACTTCTCCTATTTATGATTGTAGTAATTATTATTCTAGCATATATTGAAATTCTAGCTATATAGAAATTGGAACTTCTATTTATACATTTTGTTCATTTAAAAAACACCTCCACAGTAATAGAGGGGAGGTGTTATCGTTAACGGGTAACTCAACATTCATTTTTCAATTGCACTCGATATAAATCATTGAGCATTTCAATCTTTTTCTCAATCGCATTTTCAAAAGATAAAATATACTGATAAGGCTCTTTAGGGTTATGGTATTGTGTGATTTTACCAGTTTTGGGATTTACAAATTTAGTAGCTGCCCCACAACCGATACCTAATATCGTTTGTACCTCTTCCATAATGACGATATTATAGATGCTTTCCTCGCCCGGTTTAGAGTATCCAACATTTTCTAAATTACCTAAAATGTTTTTTTGGCGATATAAATAATACGGATTGTATCCATTTTCGCGAGTCCACTTTTGAGCCATTTCCATCATCCTCGACACCGTTGGACGATCAGCCACTTTATATTTATCTTTATTTTGCGTCATTTCGGAAGCACGTTTGAAAGATAACGTATGCACAGTAAGGGATTCTGGTTGCAGTTTTTCAGTTTCATTCAAAGAATGTTGAAACTCTTCAACTCCCTCATTTGGTAAACCGATGATTAAATCCATATTGATATTATTCATTCCTAAATTGCGAGCAAGTAAAAATTTATCGATTGTTTCTTGTACAGTATGATGACGGCCTATCGCTTTTAACGTTTCATCGGTATAACTTTGCGGATTGACTGAGATGCGATCAATACCCCACTTTTTCAACACTTCTATTTTTTCCGGTGTAATCGTATCAGGTCGACCTGCTTCTACAGTGATTTCACGAATAGATTCAGGATTTGGGAACGATTCAAACATCGTCTCATATAGGGCATCCATTTCATCCGACTCGATTGCTGTTGGCGTACCGCCGCCCCAATATATCGAAGTCACTTTCATATCATTTTCCTTCAACCATTTTCCCATTTCTCTCATTTCGATATGCAATCCATCAAGGAAAGAAGCCACTCGTCCTGTTTTTCGATTCGGCGCGATTGCATAGGCTGGGAAAGTACAATAAGCGCATTTCGTCGGACAGAAAGGGACACCGATATAGATAGAAATTTCTTTCCCAATCTCATCTAAATCGGGAATTGTTGCTAATTGGCGCTCAACAATCGATTCCAATAATTGAATTTTTTCAGTGGATACACGAAAATCTGTTTGTAATACTTCTGCAATTTCATTGCGTGTAAGTCCTTGTTTTCTTAATTTATGATAAAGTTTTGTTGGTCGTACTCCCGTTAAAATCCCCCAATGTTGCTTTATTCCAGTATATTGCTCTAACACGTCCAACAGCACGTGAGATAATGCGCGCTTCATTCGAATATTTTGTTCTTTTTCTGTTCCATCCGTATCATATTTTTTTGAATAAGTGCTAATAAACGTTTTTCCATCCACCTCTAACTTACTAGCAGTGTAATACACGTTGTTTTCCATTTTATATTGAAAACGAACAGACAAATCCGGATCCTCAATGATTTCGTAAAGCTTACAATCTTCAAAAAATAGATTTGCTATATGTGTTAAAACATTAATCCAGTCTTGCTTGAAACTTTCGTGGATGATTATTTTTTTCATTCATACCTCTTCCTTTATAGAACTTGTTGCACTTTTACTTGTTTACGTGATTTTTTTATTTTTAGTTCCTGTTTATTTTAACAGCGAAAGGCTTTATTGACTATAAAATCATGCATGTTTTTTATGGAAATAAAAAAGACCACACATTCAGTGCGGTCCAATTACCGATCTTATAGTCCATCATAGAGGGATTGAATCGGTTTAATTAGCGAACGATTTGCTTCATCAATAAGACGGCTTAATTCCATTTCAGCTTCTAACATTGCCATAATTTTAGGATTTTGTTGAGCAAGTTGAGCAGTTTTTTGGAAGTAGAGATATTCTTCCTCTAGCAATTCTTCTCCTTGCATTTGCTTTTGTTGCAATTTTACCTGAACATCGCGGAATTGAGTGAAAATCGTTCTTGCTTGTTCATCATCACGAACAATGTCAACAGTATCTTTTAATTTTTGAAACGCTTCCGTTTGACTAATGGATGTCTCTAACTTTTGAATAAGTTCCATAAATTGATTCATTTATAATCCTACTCTCTATTAATTTAAAAATTGTACAATTAAACCTTGTACGATACCAATTAATCCTCCTAAGAAACCGCCTAATAGAGTAATCATCATTAACTCACGATTTGCAATTCCTATCACGATTTCTTCCAACTTTTCGATTGGGAAAGAGTCAACTTGCTCTCGAACAACTTCTTTAATGTCTAATTTTTTCAGTACATCTTCAAGTTTTGATTCAGCAAGTTCCAAAGCCTTATCGACAATTTTAGGCATCAAATCGTACTTTACCCAGTCGTTGCCATTTGGAAAGTAATAGTTTATGGATTTATTGAATCGTTCTTCAATAGCTAATTCTCTTTTGGCATAGGATTGGATATTTATTAGTATTGGTTCTAATTGTATCTCATTTAGGTAATTCATGATAGGCTGTTTTTTTATTTTTCCCCATTCATCATTCATAATATTCACTAATGAACTTTTTGTTTCAGATGAGCGAAGAAGTCGAACGAGCTCATGTTGAATTTTAGAGACGATGGATGAAGAATCGCTGAAAAACATTTGGAAAAGTCCACCGATTGTCCCTTTTGAAGAAAGAAAATCATCTAATAGATTTTTAATGGTGATTTCTCCTTTGGAAGATAAAATATAATCTTCCCCTCTTTGAATGATGGTTGTCACTAATTCTGGTACTTTTTGATTTATCGTTTTTGTAATATCTTCCGGCAACACTTCTTCAATCGATTTTGTCGATAAAGTATGTTTAAAAGATACAAATTGTTTTTCTATAAAATCATCCACTTGCCCTTCAATCTTTTCTGGCAACCCATTTATTCCTGCTAGTTCCAACCAATCTTTCAGTGTTTTATTATTTAAAAATATCAATTCTTCCGACTTTGATTGTGCAAACTGTAAAATTCCAAATCGAATTTCTTGAGAGAATAATTTATTTTTGATGACATCAGGTGTCAATAAATAATCTTGCACCGTCACCCCTATTTGTCTTGCCAATTCCCCGCGGCGTTTTGGAATTAGTCCTGGTGTAAAAGGAAGCTTCCATTTTCCTAAATAAAGCGCATTATATGGTCTAAAAATCATTTTAATCGCTAAAAAGTTTGTTGCACTACCAATGATTGCACCGATAATTGCCATCGATAGTATTAATAGTACTACATCCATTAATATCCTCTTTTCTAACACAATGATTTCACTAACAAAAGTTACTTTGCGAAATAAATAATAACATACCTTTTGTTATATACGATTATATTTCATTATTGTTTCATGAACATTGAAAGTTATTACGGACTATTTCTTTTTTTCGCGATTTATTTTTCCTCCCAATAATAGCTCTAACTTGCTTTAGGAAAATTATTCTTTCCCCCAAAAGATTTAAATTTATTTACAAAATCGCATACTATATATAACAAAACGACTCACAATCTTCTGAAAATTTCAGAGATGGATGATTTGTATTTTTTTCAAAAATCCGTTATGATTATCTTATTAAAAATTAATTTTATTGTAGGAGGTGTACTCCTCATTTCACCCCTCATTCGGGCGTGGAACGGGGAAAGTATTTGGACGGAGACATAGTGGGGCTGACCATTAAGTTAGCTGTTTTTGCCTTATTAATTTTGTTTTCAGCATTTTTTGTTGCCACAGAATTTGCGATAGTAAAAGTTCGGGTAACGCGTATTGATCAACTTTTAGAAGAAGGAAACAAAAAAGCAATTAAGGCTAAAAAGGTAATTGAGAACCTTGACGAGTATTTATCTGCTTGTCAATTAGGAATTACCATTACTTCATTAGGTCTAGGTTGGTTAGGTGAACCTACTGTACAGTTGTTATTAAGTCCATTATTTAAATGGATTGGTGTAACAGGACCTATCACTGAAGTTCTTTCATTTATTATTGCATTCAGTATTGTAACGTATATCCATGTTGTGGCAGGTGAATTGGCGCCTAAAACGTTAGCGATTACAAAAGCTGAATGGGTAACGCTTAATTTTTCAGGAGCGTTGTATACATTTTATAAAGTGATGTATCCTTTCATTCACCTTTTAAACATGTCTGCTCGTGGTTTGGCAAGAATTTTCGGTGTGAAATCATTTAACGAAACCGATACAGCCCATACGGAGGAAGAGCTTCGTATGATTATGGCTGATAGCTTTAAAAGCGGTGAAATCAAATATTCTGAATTTGAATATGTAAACAGTATATTTGAATTCTCAGACCGCACGGCCAAAGAAATCATGGTGCCACGAACAGAAATTACAACGATTGATAAGGAAGCAAAACTAAAAGATGTTTTTGAAGTAATGGGTGTGGAACAATATACTCGCTATCCGGTGATTGATGGCGATAAAGACCACGTAATTGGTTTAGTCAACTTAAAACATTTATTAACTGCATATATAAAAGATCCTAAAAATGCAGAAAAAACAATTACAGAATATATGCAACCAATTATTCGAGTAATTGAAACTGTTCCAATCAGCGATCTTTTATTAAAAATGCAACATGATCGTATACACATGGCAATTTTAATGGATGAATACGGGGGAACTTCCGGTTTAGTAACCATCGAAGATATCATTGAAGAAATCGTTGGTGATATTCAAGACGAATTCGACGATGACGAAATCCCTGAAGTTCAAGAAATTAGTGATGGCCATTATATTATAGATGCAAAAATGTTAATTGAAGATGTAAATGAAATGTTGAATATTCATATCGATGATGAAGATATCGATACAATCGGCGGCTGGTTCTGGACTCAACGCTACGACGCTGTTGAGGGTGACAGTTTTGTATATGATGGTTACGAATTCAAAATTAAAGAATTAGATGGTCACCATATTTTATACATTGAAGTCATCAAATTGCCAGAAGAACAAGAACTCGACTTGTACTCAGTTGCTGAATAACGTATTTCAAAAACGACTTTCTTTTCTAAGAAAGTCGTTTTGTCATGTTCGGAACTTTTGTAGGGAGGAAAAAAAGTGGAGCTTTATACAAATTTACGAGCAGGGGAAAAAGGTGCCTGGATATCTATAGGCGCATACATATTTCTTAGCGCAATGAAACTTATCATAGGACACATCGGCGATTCAGAAGCTTTAAAAGCAGATGGTCTTAATAATACTACAGATATTATTGCATCTATAGCAGTTTTAATTGGTCTAAAAATTTCACAACGTCCTCCTGATGAAAATCATCAATACGGTCATTTGCGTGCCGAAACAGTTGCATCTTTAGTGGCTTCTTTTATTATGATGGTCGTTGGACTTGAAGTAATCTTTAGCTCAATTATGAACATATTTGACCCTGTTCGCAATTCGCCATCCACTTTAACCATTATTGTTGCATTAGGCAGTGCTGCTGTCATGTACATGGTATATCGATATAACTTAGCTCTTTCTAAAAAAATTAAAAGTTCTGCGTTAAAAGCGGCTGCCTATGATAATCGTTCCGATGCATTAGTTAGCGTTGGTACAGCCATCGGTATTTTTGCTTCGATTATCGGCTATTCAATTATAGATACCATTACTGCTTTAATCATCGGAGTGATTATTATTAGAACTGCATTGGAAATCTTTTGGGAATCAGTGCAAACATTGACAGATGCGTTTGATACCGAGGAAATCGAAACTTTATCCACATTAATAAAAAATGTAGATGGTGTTATTGAATTGGTGGATTTAAAAGGAAGAACACACGGAAATGCAACATTTATTGAAGTGACAGTGACAGTAAATCCATATTTAAACGTCTGGGAAAGCCATCGCATTACAGAAAATATCGAGTCAACGATTAAACGATTTGACATTAATTGTACAGCGCTTGTACATATTGAACCTCACGAGGCAGAAGAAGGTGTAGATTAAAAGCACAGAAGTACTAATTTAAAGGGAACAGTAGATCCATTTTATCGAAATTCTACTGTTCCCTTTAATCATTTATTTTATAAATGCTTTCCTTCGCAAATGACATAACTCTAATTTAAATTTTCCCGCTTCCTTCTGTTAACCCATGTTTTACTGCATAAAGAGCTGCTTGTGTTCGATCTTGCACTTCCAATTTCGCAAATATATTCGAAATATGGGTTTTGACTGTCTTTTCTGTAACAAATAATGACGATGCAATTTCCTTGTTGCTTTTTCCTTTCGTCAATTCCGCCAGCACATCTTGTTCACGTGGAGTTAATGGGTTTTTCACATGCGGCAGATTTCCTTCCTCCCTTAATGATTCTTCCAATTGTGTTGTGGCTACCGGGTGCATAATGCTTTCTCCACGCATTACTTGTCGAATGGAATTGACTAAATCATCCGGTTCAATATCCTTTAACTGATAGCCAGCTGCCCCAGCTTCGATGGCGGGAAGAACATGGTCTTTATCTGAAAAGCTTGTCAATATAATAACTTGTACTTCTGGCCAACACGCTTTAATTTGTTTCGTCGCTTCAATGCCATCCATCTCCGGCATGACTAAGTCCATTAATACAATATCCGGGTTTAATTCTTCCACTAATCGAACTGCTTCCATCCCATTTTTCGCTTCCCCAACTACTTCAATATCTTTTTGGGTCTTCAAAAAGAATAATAAGCCTCTACGAACAACATGATGATCATCCGCAATTAAAACACGTATCATCCTGCTTCCCTCCTCAATAAGGTAATCGAACGAACAATTCGGTCCCTTTTCCAATCTCCGATACCCATTCAGCTGTGCCGCCAATTGCAGTAGCTCGATCTCGTATCGATTGCAATCCAATGGAAGGGATGTTCATGTTTTGATCAATTTTAAAACCTCTACCCTCGTCTTTTATAACGAGTAAAATATCTGTTTGTGTCACCGTTAAGTAAATCGTTGCTTCCATCACGCCCGAATGTTTTCGGACATTATTTAATGCCTCTTGAGTGATTCGGAATAATGTTTCTTCTACTCTTGAAGGAAATTGAATGACTCCTGATACATTGATCGTTAATTTGATCTTTAACATTTCTGCATAAGCTTTTATTGCATCGATTAGTCCACTTTCCAATCCTTGAGGCCTTAATTGCCAAATAAGAGCCCTCATTTCTGTTAATGCGGACTGTGTCAAATTTTGAATTTCTTTAAAGGTTTCCTTAATTTCTATATTATCGCTCATCTCTATTCCAGCACGAGCCGTTAACGTAACGGAAAACAATAACTGATTCACAGAATCATGCAAGTCGCGCGCCAACCGATTCCGCTCTCGAACTAATGCCATTTCTTGTTCTTGTTTCGTTAAACAAATACGTTTAATGGCAGATCCCATTTGAAAAGCTACAGATTCTAGCAATTCCAATTCTTCTTCTGTAAATACAACTGTATTGGGAGTAGCGACATTTAGTATTCCGAACCGTTCATTACCCGATTGTAATGGCACCGTTGCATGATGGGTAATTCCTGCCGTATCGCCCACCTTTTCCTCGATGGCATTTTCAATTCTTTGACATTCAATAATATTTGATGCTTTTTTTAGTTCATTTCGTCGGAATCGAGAAACACACCAACAACCACCCTTTTTTAAATATTGGCAGTCATTGTAACATAACCCTTCCGGCAAGTTCTCGTGGACTACAAGATTAATCTTTCCTTTTTCATTAATAAAGAAAATCCATCCTGTTGTAAAATTAGTTCCTGCTAAAAATTTTTTAAGTGCTCCTTTTAGCATTGGTATTAATTCTGTTTCTTCATTAAGCAGTTCCGCAATTTCTTTTAATAATGTAATATTGGAATGATCATTTACTACCATATAGCACCTCAACAAACACTTTGTAGTTTAATCATAACATTCCCCTTATTCCCTCGCATTCGTTCAACTCTAAGACTTTTGAATGAATTTCCAATTTCTCGAACTTTATCATTCTATTCGTTCGAATTCATTTACTTCGAAGTCAAAACAATTTATAATCAAACTGCACAGATTAAATCTTTTAGGAGAGTAATAATGAGCAAAAAATTAGAGAATAGTTTGCTATTTGTATGGTTAGTCTCTTTGGTAGCAACGCTAGGTTCTTTATATTTTTCCGAAGTTCGGGGTTATGAACCATGTGAACTTTGTTGGTATCAACGGATATTAATGTATCCAATTGTACTCATTTCCCTTGTGGCATATTTACAAAAAAATGCTCGGATTGCGGTAACAACAGCCGTATTTTCTTGCATTGGTGGAACGATTTCCCTATACCATTATGGAATTCAAAAATTGGACTTTTTATCGCAACATGCACCAGCTTGTGGACGAGTACCATGTACAGGCCAATATATTAACTGGTTTGGTTTCATTACGATTCCATTTTTAGCGTTAGTTGCATTTATCTTAATTGCAATTACTAGTTTTTATATGTTAAAGGTTTTGAAGGAGGACAAATAGTTGAAAAAGCTTGGAATTCTTGCAGCAATCGTTGTAATTTTATTTGCTGTGATCATTGTGTTAACAAATTTATCAAACAAAAGCAAGTTAGAAAACAATCCGTATGGCACAGACAATTTAAAACAATCTACAATTGATTTATTAGATGATGAAAATTATCAAAATATTATTTTGCCAGATGCTCTTAGAGAAAAAATTGCATCAGGTGAACCAGTTGTAGCTTATTTATTTAGTCCTGAATGTCCCCATTGTAAAGAAATGACGCCTCGACTCATGCCAATTGCGAAAGAAATGAATGTTCATATCGATCAATTAAACATCTTAGAATATGAAAAAGGCTGGGACGAGTATAACGTTGAATATACACCAACGCTAATTTATTTCGAGGATGGAAAAGAAGTTCAGCGAATGGTAGGAGCACATCCTGATGAAAACATTCGCAAATTCTTTGAAGAAGTGGTATTAAAATAAGTAAAATGGAAATCGTGTTCTTTATATGGACACGATTTTTCTTTGGAGGAAAACGTATGCATTTTCACTATGAAATTTCGCAAGATGGATTAACGGTAGAAACTTTGTTGCGGGAAAAATGGAAACTAGGAAAAAAACTCGTTCATGAACTACGAATGGCGAAAGCTGTGAAAAATACAGATGGTGAAGCAGTTAAATGGAATGAACCATTATCAAAAGGAACAATGCTATTTTTTATTTTTAGCGTCCCGAAATCCAACTATTCCCCAACGAAACAATGTGAAATCGAAATAAAATACGAAGATGATCATATTTTAATTGTTTCAAAACCTAAAGGAATGAGTACACATCCGAACGACAGGGACGATCACAATACTTGCATGAATCACGTAATGGCTTATATGAAAGATAAAGGGTTACAATACGCAGAGCACGTTCATCGGCTAGACCAAGGAACAAAAGGTCTGTTGATTGTTGCAAAACATCCCATTGCAAAATCAGTATTTGACCGAATGATTGAAGAAAAATCCATCGTTCGAACTTATGAAGCGGAAGTCCAAGGAATCATAAAAAAAGATCGTGGAACCATTAATGCACCAATCGGAAAAGATCGTCATCATCCTACACGACGAATCGTTTCAAAAACTGGTCAGCATGCCGTCACCCACTATAACGTTGTGAAACGAAAGGTACATTCAACTATTGTACATTTACAATTAGAAACAGGCAGAACCCATCAAATACGCGTTCACATGGCTCATCTCGGTCATCCTATTGTAGGCGATGTAATGTACAATGCTCGTAAAACTTCGAAGGGCGATTATGAACTTCATGCCATTCAATTAGAATTTGAACATCCTTTTCTAGATAAACGTATCATTGTTAATGACCTTAATACTGCCACACAATAATATAAGTAAAAATAAATGAGGCTGCTTAGAAAATAAATTTTTCTAACAGCCTTCTCTTATTTTAATCATAATATTGAATTAAAGGATTATTAAGGGAAAATAATAGTCAAACGAATGACTATAATAGCCATTCACAATAAGTTAATAGTCAAATTTATGAAGTTAATAGCTATTCGTTAAAAATCTACTTCATAAATTTGCTATTATAGTCAAAATTGGGCAGATAATAGTCAAATGCTGTTGATTTATAGTCAAACTCATTAATTTATTAGCCAATCCATCAAAAGTATTGTTGAAAAAATAGGATATTAGCCAAACTCAATTTAATATTAGTCAATCCAAAAAGAATAATAGTCAATCATATTAAAATAATAGCCATCCTAGATTCGCTTTTTATTTCCCTTAAAAATCAAAATGGAAATTATCAGGATTTTGTCCATATCGCTCATTTTTATTAATCATTTTTATTTCAAGCATATCTTCATTTGATAATTCAAAGTCGAAAATTTGCATATTTTCGGCAATGCGGCTTGGTGTTACTGATTTTGGAATTGTAATCGTATCATTTTGATAATGCCAACGTAAAACGATTTGTGCTGGAGTTTTTCCATACTTTTCAGCGAGTTTTACTAAAGTGTTATCATTTAATAGGCGACCTTTGCCAATTGGTGACCATGCAGTCACGGCAATCTCATGTTCGCGGCAAAATGCTCTTAATTCATCTTGTTGCAAATACGGATGGCACTCAACTTGATTTACCATCGGCTTCACATTTGCTTTTGCGAAGATTTTTTCTAAATGATGTTGATGGTGATTTGATACACCTGGTACTCGGATTAATTTTTCCTCATACAGACGCTCAATGGCACGATAAGTATCGATAAACTTATCTTCAACAGGCCAGTGAGTTAAATAAAGATCCACGTAATCTAGCCCCAATTTTTTCAATGAAGTTTCAAATGCTCGAAGCGTTTCGTCATAACCTTGATCATTGTTCCATACCTTAGTTGTTACAAAAATTTCCTCACGTGGAATACCGCTAGCTCGTATCGCTTCTCCCACTTCTCTTTCATTGTTATATAGTGAAGCTGTATCAATTGCTCGATAGCCTAACTTTAACGCTGTATCCATTGCATTTAAAGCTTCTTCATGATCTTCCATTTTATACACGCCTAACCCTAAGTAAGGCATCTCTACACCATTGGCTAATGTTTTTGACGGTATTGCCATAAAATCACTCCCCTTACATTCATTAACCTCATTATAAACTGAAAAATATAAATAAAAAAATTATCTAATCCATCAATATTATAGGAATTAAAATTAATAGAAACTTCCTAATAAATTCATAGCATCATTTTCTCTTTAAAGTTAAAATATTCTATAATACGTCACATTTTTTAGTAATAATGTAGTATTCTTCTAAATATATTTATTGAAAGGGAAAAAAACAAGGGGGATGATGTAAAGATGATGGACACACCTTTATTATTAACGAGTTTTTTAAAACGGGCTGAGCGCTACTTTCCTGAAAAGTTGATTATTTCGCGTACAAGCCCAGACACAATTCACCGCATTCCTTACAAAGACTATGTCAAACGCACAAGAAAACTTGCAAGCGCTCTCACAAAGCTTGGGATGAAACGCGGAACAAAAGTTGGTTCTTTTGCTTGGAATCATCACCGACATTTAGAAGCATATTTTGCAGTTCCTTGTGCAGGTGCTGTTTTGCACATGATTAACATTCGCCTTTCGCCAGAACATATCATTTACGTAATTAATCATGCAGAAGATGAAATTTTGTTAGTCGATGGCGATCTATTCCCATTATTTGAAAAAGCAATTCCTTACTTAAAAACGGTTAAACATATTGTTGTCATGCAAGATGATAAAACCGTTCCTGAATCCTCTTTCCCGAATGTCTATTCTTATGAACAGCTTTTAGAAGAAGCAGATGAATTTGAATTTCCGAATGATTTAGATGAAAACTCACCAGCAGGAATTTGTTACACTAGTGCAACTACTGGAATGCCAAAAGGTGTCGTTTACACTCATCGTGGATTAGTACTTCATAGTATGGCACTTGGTTTAGCAGACGGAATGGGAATCACCGAAAGAGACATTATCATGCCGGTTGTTCCAATGTTCCACGTGAATGCATGGGGAATGCCATTTGCTGCAGTAAATTATGGGTCAACGCAAGTATTACCAGGTCCTCACTTTACACCTAGTTTACTGCTTGATTTAATTGAACAAGAAAAAGTGACGTTAACAGCAGGGGTTCCAACTATTTGGCTTGGCGTACTTCAAGAACAGGAAAAAAATCCTCGCGATATTTCTTCCCTAAAAGCTATTGTATCTGGAGGTTCTGCTTCGCCAAAAGGATTAATTCAAGCATTTGAAGACAAATACAATGTTCCGTACGTTATTGGATACGGTATGACCGAGACAACACCACTTGTTTCTCTTTCCAACTATACATCCGCAATGGAAGATTGGACACGGGAAGAAAAATTAAATATCCGTGCAACACAAGGCCTTACTGTTCCACTTCTTGATACGGAAGTAGTAAATGAACAAGGAGAAGTTCCATGGGATGGAAAAACGATGGGCGAACTGCGGATTCGAGGTCCTTGGATTGCCCATGAATATTATAAAGATGAACGAACAAAAGAAGCATTCCGTGATGGGTGGTTGTATACTGGAGACATTGCAGTTGTCACACCAGAAGGTTATATCAAAATTACTGACCGTACAAAAGATTTAATCAAAAGCGGAGGCGAATGGATTTCATCTGTCGATTTGGAAAATGCCCTCATGACTCACGAAGCTGTATTAGAAGCAGCGGTCATCGCCATTCCTCATGAAAAATGGCAAGAGCGTCCACTTGCATGCGTCGTATTAAAAGAAGGAAAACAAGCTACAAAAGAAGAACTACTCGATTATTTAAAAGATCAATTTGCGAAATGGTGGATTCCGGATGACATTGTATTCTTAAAAGAGATTCCAAAAACATCCGTTGGTAAATTCTTAAAAGCCAAATTACGAGAAGAATTAAAGAATTATAAAGTGAATGCATAATAAACTAAGGGGCGAATCTTTGTGAATTTGCCCCTTCTATTTAATTTTTTCTTTTCAATCTTTCATCTTTATTTGGATGATCTACAACATCTGATTGAATTGGATCTGGAATTCGATGGTCATCTTCTAACTGCTCCCCATCCCGCAGTCGTTCCATTTGTTTCCCAAGCCAAATACAATCTTCTAGATTATTCGTCATATGCCCGCTAACTGGCATTTCATTTTTGTTTTCCACAAAAGTAACCTCCCAATTGTTTATATGAGTTATTGTGAACAAATCCTTCAAAAAAATGATATAGTAAAGTAAATTTATTTAAGCTATACTAAATTAGAGATAACATTTACTTAGGAGGTATACTTCCATGGGTACTGTTTTACTACTAGTAGTATGTGCTTCATTTCTCACAGCTATTTTAACTGCTGGACGTGAAGGAGATTACACTGAAGAATAATCTCTTTTCATTCGAAATACGAAAAAAGGCAATCCTATTTTAGGGTTGCCTTTTTGTTTTATGTCTTGACTTTTTATACTTAACAAAATAAACTTAGTTACATAAAGTAAGTAGATTGATTAATATCACTTTAAGGAGACTTTGTATGGCGACACATTTTCATAAAAAACCAAACACATATGTTTCACATGTTCAAATAAAGGTATCGAATTTAGATCGCTCTTTAGAATATTACAAAAATGTTATTGGCTTTGACGTGTTGGAGCAAACCGAAAAAGCAGCTGCTTTTACAACAGATGGAAAAACAAGCATTCTTTCCATTGAGCAAGTAGACAATGCACTTCCTTTACAGAGAGGTCAAACTGGTCTTTATCATTTTGCGATATTGCTCCCTACTAGAAAGGATTTAGGAAATTTCATTCAACATATTTCTCAACTAAATGTTCAAATTGGTGCAGGTGACCATCATGTGAGCGAAGCCATTTATTTATACGATCCGGACGGAAATGGCATTGAAGTGTATGCAGACCGTCCAGAAGCACAGTGGTTTTGGAATGAAAATACCGTTTATATGACAACGGAACCCGTTAATTTCCGTTCCCTTCTTGATTTAGCGGATGGTCATTGGAATGGATTACCTAAAGGAACAGTGATGGGGCATATTCATTTATCTGTATCTGATCTTTTAAAATCAGAAGAATTTTATACAAAAGCTTTAGGTTTTGAAGTTGTTACAAGATATGGAAGCCAGGCGTTATTCATTTCCACTGGAAAATACCATCATCACATTGGATTAAACACTTGGGAGAGCTTAGGAGGTTCTCCTTCTAGTGAAAAAAGTGTTGGTTTAAAATCCTATACATTAGTGCTGGATAACGAGGAACAAGCAGAAAAAATTAAAGGTAATTTAAAAGATATGGGGTATGTTGTAGAACGATTTGAAGGAGCTTCAAAATATGGAGGCCATCAAGAGTTTTCAACCATTGACCCTTCAGGAATCCGCATTGTTTTTACATTGGATGGCGAATAAATATTAAAAGGTGTCTTGAAAGTCGAAAACTTCCAGACACCTCCTTTCTAGTTGAAGCAAGTTTCCCCTATCCTCGTCGCAAACTGACCGTCTTTTGGACATCAGTATAAGATTATAAAAAAGCTCCCTATTAGTATAGATGATTAAATAGGGAGCATTTCATTTTTCAGGCCAGCCCAATTTATTTTAGCCCAGGGAAATTTTGTTGGCGTAATGCTTCGTAAATGATGATGGCTGCTGAGTTCGATAAATTCAAAGAACGCACTTTATCTGTTTGAGGAATTCTTAACACTTTATCGCGACGTTCGTATGCAAAATCTTTCGGCAAACCAGACGTTTCTCTCCCGAACATGAAATAAATGTCTTTTTCCCTATCGCTAAAATCATGAGTTGTATAAGGCTCATCGCTATACGTTTCGATTAAATATAATTCCCCATCCTTTGCATATTCGAGAAAATCTTCTAATGAGTCATGGTACACAATATTGACATGTTCCCAATAATCTAATCCTGCACGTTTCAACATTTTATCGTCGGTAGAAAACCCTAGAGGATGAATTAAATGCAAAGTTGTATGCGTAGCAGCACAAGTACGTGCAATGTTTCCTGTATTAGCTGGAATTTCGGGTTGATATAATACGATATGTAATGGCAAATCTAGACACTTCCTTCTTTTATACATCTTTGATTTGAAATAAGGGCTAGTCTCTTTCCACCAGTTCCAGCCCTTTTTTTATTTCACGCAGCACTTCTTCATCTTTTTCTTGATGATATGCTTCAAGCAATGCATCTTTTGCCTTCTTTCCACCAATTTTCCCGAGAGCCCATGCACTAGTACCCCGAATGACAGGACGTTCATCCTTTTTCAATAATTCAATTAACTCTGGCACCGCTGATTGTTCTTTAAAATGAGCCAGTGCAAGAATTGCATTTCGCTGAATGGGTTTTTTTCCTCGCCAAGAACCCGCTATTGTACCGAATTTGTTTTTAAATTCTTTATTCGAAAGTTTCAACAGTGGAACGAGGAGCGGCTTTGCCAGTTCAGGATCTGGCAAAAATTCATCATGAATCCAATTCGTCTTCCCCTTATTTTTTGGACAAACCGTTTGACATGTATCACAGCCATATACTCGGTTTCCAATTTTCGTTCTAAATTCATCCGGTACAACATCTTTCGTCTGTGTTATAAAGGCGATACAGCGTTTTGCATTTAATTGACCAGGTTCTACTAATGCACCAGTCGGGCAAACATCTAGGCATAACCTGCAATCACCGCATTCATTTTCAATCGGAGAATCTGGTGGAAAGGGAATATTTGTAATCATTTCTCCTAAATAGACATATGAACCGAATTCAGGTGTAATAATAGAGCAGTTTTTCCCACTCCAACCTATCCCTGCTCGTTCTGCAACAGCACGGTCTACAAGCTCACCCGTATCGACCATCGACTTCACCGAGACATTGGGAACTCTTTCTCGTAGCCATTGTTCCATCAATTCTAGTCGTTGTTTTACTGCCACATGATAATCCAATCCCCAAGATGCTCTTGCAAAAATCCCTCTCCGTTCACCTTTTTTACCAGTTGGGGGATTTTTCATTTTAGATGGATAAGCTAAAGCAATCGCAATAATGCTTTCTCCTTCAGGCAATAGCTTCTTTGGCTCTGTTCTCTTATCGATATCCTCTTCTTCAAAGCCGGATTGATAATTCAATTCCTGTTGCCTTTTCAAACGATTTTTCATTTCTTGAAAGGGAGACGCTGTGGTAAATCCAATTTTATCTACCCCGATGGACTTCGCATATTCAATTAAATCCATTTTCAATTGTTCTACATTCATATTCTAATCGCGATGAAAAAGTCGCAATTGCACCTCCCCTCGTTCACATCATTCAAAGTCTAATGAGAATCAATCTACTTTCCTTTTCGTTTATGGTACAATAGATTTACAAATAATTGGCAGGTGAATATTGAGATGAACCTTTCAATCAATAAAGAACTATTTTCTCTAGTTCCGCAACTAAAAATCGGCATTATTCATTATACCAAAATTGTTGTATCACAATCGCCTCAAATGTTGAAAGGACGAATGCAATTATTTCAAGAAAATTTATTTTTTGAACTGCAAGAATCTCCTGTAACAGAACGTCCAGGTATTAAAGAATGGAGAACCGTTTGGAAGGCTTTAGGTGCTGATCCGAACCGTTACCGTCATTCTGCTGAAAGTTTAATGCGGAGAATTGCGAAACAAAACTATTTATCTCCTGTTCATTTAGCGGTGGATTTAAATAATTTCTTTTCGCTAGAACATGAAATTCCTATTGGTATTTACGATGTCGATCATATTGTAGGGGACGTTGAAATTAACTTAGGAAATAGTGAAACCGGCTATGATGGATTAAATGGCCGATATAACAAATTAACAAATATTTTATATAGCAAAGATGAAAAAGGGGCTTTTGGAAGTCCATTTGTCGATTCAGTCAGAACAAGCGTTACGGAAGAGACTACGGAAGCATTGCAAATTTTTTATTTACGTCCATCTTTAGAAGAAGACTATTGCAACAAACTCCTTTCATCTTGCGGTAAAATGTTTACACAAGTTGCAGGGGGAGAATTTACGACCGCATTATTATCCGCCGATAATCCGAGCGTAACGATTGAGGTGAAAAAATGAAAACTATTCCACTGGCAGAAGGAATCAAATTAAAAAGCATTTTAACGAAAAAAGTTCAAGAATTAGTGTATGAGTTTCAAAAAAATGCTCATGTCGTCGTTGAAAAAGGTGAAACACCAAAACAAACGGGCCGTTCTTTAAAAGAAATTGAAGCAGAGCTGGCACAAGTGAGAAAAGATATCCGCACATTAGACAAACTGATTTATCGGGCGAATATTGAAAATACAATCGAATTTAAAGGGGAAGTTATGCCCATTGTTGAAGCTATCGAACTTGCTACTCAATTGCGGGCAGAGGTTTCCTTATACAAAACTTTAGGCAACTCTGAAAAGGAAAAAATCTACACTTCAACTGGTGAAGGAGTTGTTCTATACGAAGTTGCCATGTACGATCCACGCGAATATCGTGAGCGGGCAAACCAGCTCGAAAAAGAAGCGCACCGCCTATCTAATTTAATTAATGCCAAAAACTATGAAGTTCATATTGAATTTGATGATTCCAATTATTTCTAAAACAAAATCTTTTCCTCGGGGAGGTGAGAGTCCTCCCCGAGGTATAACGGCTGTCAAACTTGATATAGTGCATAAATGGCAAACCAATAACCATTA
The DNA here is from genome assembly GCF_038004285.1 of Ureibacillus sp. FSL K6-0165. NCBI lineage: Bacteria > Bacillati > Bacillota > Bacilli > Caryophanales > Caryophanaceae > Ureibacillus > Ureibacillus sp. FSL K6-0165. Next base: position 1,351,959 of record NZ_JBBOQS010000001.1, on the reverse strand, counting down.
ACCTGTTACTATGTAACCTGTAACTAATGACCAATTAGCGCAAAGGCAATCGATTGTCAAAATACCTAAGTGTTTTTTCTTGTACAGCCGTTATAGCAATAGGCTGTTTAGAAAATGATATCTTTCTAAACAGCCTTACTTTTTTCTAACGGAGATTCTTATTTTTGATAATAGTCAAAGTTCAAGTTTTATTAGTCAAACTGCTTTGGATTATAGTCAAACTCGAGAAGATATTTGCCAATCAAAAAAATCCGACTCCCCAATCAAAGGATAATAGTCAAAGTCCATGATTTATTAGTCAAACTACTTTGGATTATAGTCAAACTCGAGAAGATATTTGCCAATCGAAAAATTCTAACTCCCCAATCAAAGGATAATAGTCAAAGTCCATGATTTATTAGTCAAACTCAGCTGGATTATAGTCAAACTCGGGAAGATATTTGCCAATCAAAAAAATCCGACTCCCCAATCAAAGGATAATAGTCAAAGTCCATGATTTATTAGTCAAACTACTTTGGATTATAGTCAAACTCGAGAAGATATTTGCCAATCGAAAAATTCTAACTCCCCAATCAAAGGATAATAGTCAAAGTCCATGATTTATTAGTCAAACTCAGCTGGATTATAGTCAAACTCGGGAAGATATTTGCCAATCAAAAAAATCCGACTCCCCAATCAAAGGATAATAGTCAAAGTCCGTGCTTTATTAGTCAAACTACTTTGGATTATAGTCAATCTTGAGAAGATATTTGCCAATCGAAAAATTCCGACTCCCTATTCAAGCGATAATAGTCAAAATCCTTCCTTTATTAGTCAAACTCAGCTAGATTATAGTCAATCTTGAGAAGATATTTGCCAATCGAAAAATTCCGACTCCCTATTCAAGCGATAATAGTCAAAATCCTTCCTTTATTAGTCAAACTCAGCTAGATTATAGTCAAACTCGGGAAGATATTTGCCAATCGAAAAATTCCGACTCCCTATTCAAGCGATAATAGTCAAAGTCCATCCTTTATTAGCCAAACTGCTTTGGATTATAGTCAAATCTGGACAGATATTTGCCAATCGAAATAATCTAACTCCCCAATCAAGGGATAATAGTCAAAGTTCATACTTTAATAGTCAAATTGTATAGGATTATAGTCAACCCCTGGAAGATATTTGCCAACCGACTCCCCTCAAGTGAAAATGGGCAAACTACAATGAATTATAGTCAACTTCGTGAAGATATCCCTCAGACCATTTCACAACTATTTTTTTGACCTATTTGAAAAAACAAACACTAACGGAGGAAAGAAGAGTATGAAACCAAACCATCCGAATGAAATAAAAATTGGAATTAATAAAAAGGAAATGCCAGAAATAATCGTTAATATTGATCGTTTCTTTAATCCATAAATTCCAATCAAGAAACCTAATGCAATACAAAATAAGGATAGAACTTTCAACCAATCCATATCATCACCCCTAAACCATCAAAGATGCATATCTCGCAACTTCATTCAAAAACTATTCCACTCCTGGCAAAAATCGCAACAATTTTTCATCAGCATCTAATATAACATCCACCCCAAGGGGAATGCCTATGTTTGGTGTAGAGTGGCCAATGTTAAATCGCGCAACTGTAGGTTTTTTATATGGCAACAAATATTCTTTTATTAAGGATAATGCGTTCTCTTCTACATCACCATTTCCTAATCTCCCAATCACAAACCCACATGCCCCTTTCAATTTCCCTGCCAATCTTAAATGATTAAACATACGGTCAATTTCTTCAATACTCAATTCTTCATCTTCAATAAGCAAAATTTTATCGCGCGTGTCAATTTCAAACTTTGTGCCAAGTGTATCGACAATTCTACGCAAATTTCCGCCTATAAATTCACCTCGTACAGAACCAGGTATTAAACTTTCAAGAGGTGAAATGGTTTCATCATAATAAATTTCAAAAGGCGAAAATAATTGGTAAAACATTTTTTTCGATTGTTCGTCCAATTCTTTTGAAAGAGAAGGTCCATGGAATGTGACAACATTTGAATATTGTTGAATGGCTATATGTAAAAAGGTAATGTCTGAAAATCCCCAAAATATTTTTGGATGTTCAGTTAGTAGTGAATAGTCGATTTTATCAGCTATTTTCGCAGCACCATATCTATCAGTGGCACAAAAAATTCCTTTCACTTCAGGGTCTTCAATCATTTGATGCAAGTCATGAACCCACGCTTCATCTGTTTCCTCAAAATCATGTTCATTAAGCTCAATGGTTTTCCCTAATTTATAATGTAATCCCATATCGGTGAATAGAGATATATTTCGTTGCAAGCTTTCCAAATTAATAGGGCCACTTAGTGCTATAATCCCTACAGTATCTCCTTTATTTAAGTGCTTTGGCCTTATTTTCATTGATTTCCTCCTACAATTTATTAATACTACAACTATATTAACAAATGGCGTTGAACAATGCTTCTAGAGATAAATTCAGAAAAAAAAGAGCCGTCTCACCTTACGCGGCTCTTTTCACTTATTTTATTTAACTCCTGTATAAATAACCGTTACATCTGGATGTTGATGTAAAGCACTTGCCGGTAAATCTTCTGTTATTATTCCGGTACGAAGACGATCATAAGCTTCTTGTTTCGTTTCCCCGGAAATTAACAAAATAATCTTCTTCGCATTTAAAATTGATTGAATGCCCATTGTGATTGCTTTTCTAGGCATATCCTCTGGTTTTTCAAAATACTTTTGATTTGCTTCTATTGTGGATTGGGTTAATTCTACAATATGTGTAAGAGAATCGAAAGGTGTGCCAGGTTCGTTGAATCCGATATGTCCATTTACCCCGATACCAAGTACTTGAAGATCGATTCCACCTGCTTCTTTTATTTGTTGTTCATATGTACGACATGCAGTTTCTAAATCAGAGCTATGACCTTCTGGAATGTGTACGTTTTCCTTTTGAATATCTACATGTTTAAATAAATGATGATTCATGAAATAGTGATAACTTGCCTCATTATTTGGGTCAATTCCAACGTATTCATCTAAATTAAATGAAACCACATCTTTAAAAGAAACATTACCTGAATGATATTGTTGAACTAACTCTTTATACAAGCCAATTGGCGTACTTCCTGTCGCTAACCCAATTACTGAATTTGGTTTATTTTGTAATTGTTCTACAAAGATGTCACAAGCTTTTTTACTTAAATCCTCGTAATCTTTTGCTTCAATCCATTTAATTGAGCTCATTTTTTCCTCCTATAATTTAAATTTGGCGCCCTTTTTTATTTTATTATCAACTTACAATAATGACCATTATTTTTTCGCAACAAATTCAACGTTTCTTTTATTCGTCTGCGCATTGTCAAGAATATGCGGTATATTTTTTAAATCGCTACCAGTTGGCATTTGGAAAAGACGAAGACCGAACTCTTGTGCAACAGCAAATAAATGATCAAATATATCAGATTGAATGGATTCATATTCCGTCCATACTACTGTATTGGCAAAAGCATATATTTCTAATGGTAATCCGTTTTCAGTCGGTGCTAATTGTCGAACCATTAATGTAGCTTCCTCATTGATACCTGGATGATGTATTAAGTATTGAGTGATGTACGCACGAAATAATCCAATATTCGTTAAAGCTCTACCATTCACTGAATTGGCTAATCGGTCAATTTGATGCTTTTGGTTATATTCTTCAATCTCCTTTTGGCGATGAACAATGTAATCTTTGAGCAAATGAATTTTTTTACATTTTTCAAGCAATTCTTCAGAACAGAAAGAAATACTTGTAATATCTATAAACAACGATCGTTTAATTCGACGATTACCCGATGCCTGCATTCCTCTCCAGTTAATAAAAGAATCTGAAATTAACGCATAACTCGGAACAGACGTAATCGTTCGGTCAAAGTTTCGCACTTTCACAGTATTTAAGGAAATATCAATGACATCTCCATTCGCACCATACTTCGGCATTTCAATCCAATCGCCCACCCGTACCATATCATTAGCCGTCAGCTGTATGCCGGCTACAAGGCCAAGCAAGGAGTCGCGGAACACTAACATAAATACGGCAGATAACGCACCGATTCCACTTAAAAGAATAATTGGATTTTCTCCTAATAGATTAGCAATTACCAAAATCGTTCCGATAATATAATTGGCAATTTTAGCTACTTGAATATAACTTTTGATTGGTCGAATTTTCGAAATCTCATACGTTTGGTAAATATCATGAAATGCTGTTAATAGGCTATTAAGTAAACCTAAAGCAACAATGATCATATACGTTATCGCAAACTTCTCAATTGTACTCTGATAAGTAGGAAAAATAGCTGCGGAATAAAAAATAATAATAGCAGGTACTAAATGAGACAGCCTATGAAATACCTTACTTTCCAGCAAGATGTTATCCCAAGTAAATTTATTTTTATGTATGATTCTGATGATAAATCGAATGACGATTTTTTTGGCAATAAAGTTTGCAAGGATACAAACAATGATAATAAACGCAATCATGATGGCAATTGATAAATAACGAACCCACGTGTCGCTCAATTCATAACTTATAAGGTAATTGCGTATAAATTCCATCACATTCCCCTTCTTATTCAATTCAATTGAACCCCTTGAGCAAATCTCCACTATTATAACAAAAGAGATTAATTAGGCTAAACAAAAAGCCGACCTACAAATTATGGAATAACTCATAATCCATCTTCAAAACGAACATAAAGCAACTACAGTTCAAATTTGAACCGAGTTGCTTTATTAAAACGTTTACAATATAATTAACGAATCATTCCGGAGAGTTTGCTCCTTGCTTATCCTCAAATGCTTGAACAACAACCGCTGCAGATGCATCTCCTGTAACATTGATTGATGTGCGAATCATATCTAAAACGCGGTCAACCCCTGCAACCAATGCTAATGCTTCTAATGGTAATCCAACTGCTGTAATCACCATTGTCAGCATGATTAACCCAGCCCCTGGAACACCTGCAGTACCAATTGATGCAAGCGTTGCAGTTAATACAATAATCAATTGCTGTGTAAATGAAAGATCGACACCTAAAAACTGTGCGATGAACAGCACGCATACCCCTTGATACAATGCCGTTCCATCCATATTGATGGTAGCCCCAAGCGGCAACACAAAGCTGCTTACTTTCTTTGACACGCCCAAATTTTCTTCCGTATTTTGAATTGTGATTGGCAATGTGGCAGAACTGCTGGACGAACTAAAAGCAACTAAACTTGCAGGCAAAATTCCTTTGAAAAATTTTACTGGGCTATAGTTGGCTAAAAACTTCACTGAGCTTGAATATACAATAAGTGCATGAAGAATACATCCAATATAAACAACGAGAATCAATTTAATGAGCGGAAGGAGAACGGAAGCACCGTATTGTCCCACAACTGGAGCGATTAAACCAAAAATCCCGATTGGAGCAACTTTCATCACAATGTGGGTAATTTTATACATAATTTCTACAAGTCCATCGAAAAAATCATAAACTGGTTTTGCTCTGTCACCAACCAACGTAATGGCTACTCCTAGGAAAAGTGCGAAGAAAATAATTTGAAGCATATTAGCATCAACCATTGATTGAATTGGATTTGTAGGAATAATATTCAACAAAGTATCAATAACCCCTGGCACTTCCTTAGGTTCAGCTGCTTCTTCAGATATTGTTAAATTTAGACCTGAACCGGGCTTAAAAATATTAGCAAGAATTAATCCAATCAATACGGCAATAGCTGTCGTAATTAAATAATAAGCAAAAGTAATTCCACCCATTCTACCGATTCGCTTTATATCACCTGTACCGGCAATTCCAATCACAAGGGATGCAAGTACTAATGGAACAATAATAAATTTAATAAGTCTTAAAAATAAATCCCCAAGAGGTTTTACCACTTCAATACTTGGTCCAACAATGACACCCACAATAATCGCAAGAACAAAGGCGATTAAAATTTGTGTTAACAGACCAATCTTTCTCATTATGAACCCCCTTTTGTGTATTACCGTGACTTACCCATCCCGGACAATGATTTTGTGGTCTTCCCCCCTTACAGAATAATTGAATAAAATAATGATTGGTTTATCCTATGCTAGTCATTGTTTCAGATATGAATTTCTTGCTTAAGAAAACAAGGCTAGTCACTTTTCCACAAAAAAAGGACTTCTAAATTAGAAGCCCTAAAATTCCTTAAACAAACTCTACTTCAATCCATTTTCTTACACTATTGATAAACCATACTTTCGAACACTTTTTCAAATCATCCAATGTTAAAACCTTTTCTCTGATCTCTCCTGCTTTTAATAAATGTTCACGGAAAGTCCCGGCAAGCAATCCGCTGCTAACAGGTGGAGTCCAAAGTTTTCCGTCCAACTCTAATACAACATTACCGTTTATAAACTCCGTCAACTCTTCTCTTTCATTCCATAAAAGGACGTCAAAAATATCTGCGGATTGAGGCTTGAACGATTCATAAACATCTCGATTCGTTGTTTTATGATATAAAAATACATGTTCCGAATTTACAGGGGTTTTAGCAAGTGTAACCTTTTTAGGAGACTCCATTTTCACGATTGATTGCCCTTCAATTGTACATGTACCATTTGTATTGACAAGTAATCGAACTTTCCATTGTCCTGATTGATTAGCTTTTGCAAACTCTTTCAACTTCTGTTTTACTTCATCGATATCCAGTTGATATTGAAAATACGCTGCAGATTTCCCTAATCGATTTAGATGTTCTTCTAGTAAGAAGAATTCTCCCTCATCCAACAATAAGCTTTCTAATAATTGAAATTCTTTCACTTCTCTAGTAAGGAAATCAGATTTTGCAAGAACTTCATTAAATTCATCTTCAGCAGTGGAGTCCCAAGTTATACCACCACCTACACCATAAGTGGCTTTTCCTGATTTATGCTCAATTAGTACCGTTCGGATTGGCACATTAAAAATAGCTTCTTTATTTGGAGTAATGTAGCCAATAGCACCACAATACACTTCACGAGGCGTTTTTTCTAACTTTGTAATAATGTCCATTGTACTAGCTTTCGGAGCTCCAGTAATCGAACCGCACGGAAAAATAGCTTTTAACACATCTACTAGTTCTGTTTCTTTTTTCAAGGTTGCAGTAACAGTCGATGTCATTTGATGGACCGTTGGATACTGTTCAATATCAAATAATCGGGGTACCGTCACTGTTCCGGTTTCGGCAACAGCCCCTAAATCATTACGCAGCAAATCAACAATCATTACATTTTCTGCACGATTTTTTTCTGAATGATAGAGCCACTTTGCCTTTTCTTGATCTTCTTCAAAAGTTTTTCCCCTTTTAACTGTCCCCTTCATTGGGCGAGTTGTAATTTTCTCCCCTTCAATATGGAAAAACAACTCAGGAGATGCCGATAGAATACTATGTTCTCCTGTATGAATGTAAGCGCAATAATTTGCCGATTGAGCTTTTTTCATTTTATTGAATAATGCAAATGAATCACCTTCAAATTGCGCATGTAAACGAATCGTATAATTCGTTTGATATGTAATTCCCTTTGCAATGGAATCTTTAATAAATTGGATGGCTTCCCGATACTCTTCTTCATTTACATCAGGCTTCCACTCTGTTAGTGAATAGGAATTCATCACTGCTGGCGATTCATGTAAAGGTTCTTTAAAAAGACCAAACCATAACAATGGCATTGTATGTCTAGGCTTCACTTTAAGCGCAGAGTCGAAAGCCGTAGCACTCTCATAAGACAAGAAACCTGCCGCGTAAAATCCTTTATTGATTTCTTCCTGTACTTTTTGAAGACAAGTTAACACTTCACTGATATCGTAAGTCGAAATGATTTTATCAGGATGAAGAAACGTAATCGGCTCTATATTTCCTTTAGAATTCGCAAATTCAAAATACAATCGTGGTGTTTGCTCTGAAATTTGTGTATTCATGTTCCATTTCCTTTTCTATTTTAGAAATTTCTATACATAGTATAGAAAAATTAAGTAGTTATGAAAACTCTTTTTGAATAACAGAAATGGCCAAGCTATGCTCTAGAAAAATGTTCTTGCACTAATTCGATATACCTTCGAATGGATTTTGGTAAGTAGCGTTGATTTAAGTAAGTGAGATGCACAGTACGTTTAAGATTTGGATGTTCAATTACTTTTTGAATAACCGCTTCACTTGTAGAACCCTTTAAATAATTTTCAGGTAAAATCGTCACGCCCAATCCTTCCTGCACTAGGGAAATGGCTGTTTCGAATCGTTCAATCTCATATTTATCATTCATAGGCAAATTGTTCATTTCAAACGCTTTTAATACATCTAATCGTGTTTGGAATCCTTCAGTACTAATTATAAATGGTTCCTTATATATATCTTTCAATTCCAAAGTGTCTTTCTCTTTTAAATGATGCTCCTTTGGCAAAACAGCTACTAATCTTTCTTCGTATAACGGTATCGAAACAATATCTTTTTCGTTAATAATTTGATTGGTAATAATGACATGAGATTGATGAGTTCGTAAAGCTTGTTTGACACTTTCCGCACCTAAAATATCGACTAACTTAATGTTGATGGAAGGATAATCTTGCTTTAATTTCTTTAATGTTTGCGGTATCCAATGTTTTGCAGATTCAATTAGCCCTAATATCAAACAACCATCCCCAACAGAACCAATTTCCTGCAATTCAATTTTTAATATATCTAAGTTCTCTAAAATCTCCTTGGCTCTACCGTATAGAAATTCCCCAACATCTGTTAATTGCAGTTTTCGAGTATGTCCTTCAAATAAAGGATAGCCTACGTCAGATTCTAATTTTTTCATTGCTATACTTAACGAAGGCTGGGCAATGTGTAATTCCTCTGATGCTTTCGTATAACTCATGCATTCCACAAGTTTTATAAAGTATCTCAACTGCTTCGTATCCATTCAATCACCCTATTTATAGTTATTATCTATAATATTATTCAAATTATATATTAGATTTATTAATCAATTCAAACTATACTGATACTAACTACTCAGAATATTTCAAAATTAAGGGGATGCGTTTTTGATGACATCATTACGACAAATTTGGTCTGGAAGAATTGATTATGGAGATGAAAAAAGCAAACGCTACCATGAAATCGTACAGCTAGAAAAAATTGACAAAATACCAGACGTGGCAATCATAGGCTTCCAATGTGATGAAGGGGTACGTCGTAATCAAGGACGAATGGGTGCCAAAGAAGGACCTAATGCCATTCGAAAAGCTTTGGCAAATATACCTTGGCACGGGGAAAAGGCTTGTATCGCTGACTTAGGAAATATAAGCTGTGAAGATGCGGTATTAGAAAAAGCTCAAATATTATTAGGGGAAAAAATAGCGGAAGTACGGGCAAACGGTTCGAAAGTGATTGTACTCGGGGGAGGACACGAAACATTATATGGTCACTACTTAGGTATTCGACAAACCATAGGTCGTGATAAAAAATTAGGAATCATAAATATCGATGCTCATTTTGACTTGCGAAGTTATGAAGAAACGACTTCATCTGGAACGATGTTTAAACAAATTTTAGATCATGACAATCATGCATCTTATTGTGTAATCGGTATACAACAATACGGAAATACACTGGAACTGTTTGAAAGAGCAAAAGAGTTTCGAGTCACTACAATTTTAGAGCAACAAATACGAGAAAATATGAATCAAGCTCTAAATGAAGTCAATTCTTTTATCAATCAAAATGAAGTGATTTTGTTAACACTTTGCATGGATGTCATTAATGCAGCAGAAGCGCCTGGGGTCAGTGCCCCATCACCTTTTGGACTAAATGCTGTTGAGGTTCGAAAAATCATCCAGCATGTGCTTCAATCTCCAAAGGTGGCTTCATTCGATATTTGTGAAGTAAATCCAACCTTCGATTTATATGGCCAAACTGCAAAATTAGCGGCGTATTTCGTCAATGAAGTGATCATGTTCATGATAAAACAAAGGGGGTAAAAACGATGGCGTTTAATCAAATTACAACTATTTTCTTAGCGGTGTTGTTTTTAACAATTGGTACATTCATTATTAAAAAGGTAGGAATTTTTCAACGTTTCTGTATACCAGCACCAGTTGTAGGGGGATTATTATTTGCACTGATTGTCACGATTTCTAAGTCTGCAGGTTTTGAAATCACTCTTGATACTTCATTGCAAAGTTTATTTATGATAACATTCTTTACTACAGTAGGATTAGGAGCCAGTTTTAAATTAGTAAAACTCGGCGGAAAGCTGCTTATTATTTACTGGCTCGCTTGTGGTTTTTTAGCGTTAATGCAAAACGTCATTGGGGTGGGATTAGCATCACTTTTAGGCATTGAACCATTAATCGGAATGATGGCTGGTGCAGTATCAATGGAGGGTGGTCACGGTGCCGCGGCTGCCTTTGGTCAAACGCTCGAAGAATTAAGATTTGAAGGAGCAATGACAGTCGGTGCAGCAGCTGCAACGCTTGGACTTGTAGCAGGTGGATTAGTTGGTGGACCTGCAGCGAAACATTTAATTTCAAAATATGATTTAAAACCATCTAAGGAGGAAATGGAAGTTTCTTCATTGGATACAGATCATGAACAAGTGACAACTCAAACGTTCTTTACTCAAGTATTAATCATCACATTCTGTATGACGGTTGGTTCATATATAGGAAAATGGTTCTCCGAGCTAACGGATTTTGTATTACCTGGCTATGTTGGTGCTATGTTTGTAGCGGTTATTGTTCGCAACATTCTTGATAAAATCAAACCGGGTGCTATCAATATGAAAACTGTATCCATTATTGGGGATATTACCTTAGGAATATTCTTATCCATGGCGTTGATGAGTATTAAGCTTTGGGAAATTACAGATTTAGCATTGCCTTTATTAATCATTGTGTTGGTACAAGTGTTATTTATTGTTTTACTTGCTATGTTTGTATTATTTAGATTGCTCGGCAAAAATTACGATGCGGCAGTCATGATTTCAGGTTTTCTCGGCCATGGACTGGGAGCCACTCCAAATGCGATGGCAAATATGCATGCCATTGTCGGACGATTCGGTCCATCGCAAAAAGCTTTCCTCGTAGTGCCAATTGTAGGTGCATTCCTCATCGACGTATTTGGAATACCGATTATTATTACAACTATTAATCTATTTAAATAATTCATAAGTAAAAAAATGGCTCTATCATATTTGGTTTTCATATTCTAGCACCAAATTGATAGAGTCATTTTTTGATTTTCGTCATTTTATATTGGATTCTTATTAACCAAAACTTCAAATTCGTTGTTTAAATTACACATATAGGCCTGTGAGGAGCACGATTTGTTGAAGCGAGAGATGAATCGTCTTCTAATTTGACGGTACGATGTTCAGTTTTTCAATTACCAAATAATACACCTCCTCTGTAATCGATAACTCTAACTTACAGGGAGGTGCAATCGATTTATATGCGTCGTTTGAATTCGGTATTATATAAATTACGGGTTAGTGCAAAATTTAATGTTTTTTCTATCTAAACTATGAGGCCAACAACTTTGAAAAGTGAAAAGGTGTGGCTGATTTTGCATAGATTAAGCGAGATATTAGCCAAAGATGGCACAATAATAGTCATTCTGCTTATGTTAATAGTCAAATTTGTGAACATAATAGCCAATCAATCGAAAAAAGTTTACGAAATAATCGATAATAGTCAACTCTTTGAACATAATAGTCATTCTTTAGAAGATAATAGTCAAACTTATGAATTTAATAGCCAATAAATTAAAATCAACTTCAAAAATCGGCGATAATAGTCAAAGTTGATTCGATAATAGCCAAAATGCCAAGGATAATAGTCAAACGTGGCAAAATAATTGCCAAAGCATTAGAAAAGAGCGAATGAGAAAGCCAATCATCATTCTCATTCGCTCTTTTGAATAAACCCACGTTTTCTAGAACAAAGACATTTGTTCCTTTTCTGTCAGTCTTTCCAACGCTTCCGGTTCATGGTCGCGGAAGTATGCGTGGTGGAGCCATTTTTCCGTTGCGACGATTTGTTTATTGGCTTGTTTGGCTTCACGGAGTTTGCAGCTATAAATTACAGGGAAATAATCCCGCAAAAACTTCCCTTCCGCATGGGCAGTCAATGCGATGATTTGAAATCCCAATTGTTCCGCAACAAAGAAAACCGGACTGAGCACATGGTCGCTCGATGCTTTGCCGAATGGATTATCCAAAATCACCACCCGGCTGTGCTTCATGTTTGTTTTTTGATGCTGTTTCTTTTCAGCGACGTATTTTAACAAGCCCAAAAACAACGTCATATTTTTGCTCCATTTTTCTCCGCCTGACCATACATTGCTCTGCTCCCAAGAATAGGACCTTGTCGACACTTTATTTTCGTTTGTCACTTTGCGGCAACTTACTTTCATGCCTTCATTTTTCATCACCACTTGCAGAAGCTGTTTGGTTTGCAGCCACATTTCAATGTCATTCCGAACTTTCGTTTCATCCTGAAGGCCATTTTCTTTTACATAACGATCCGACTCCAGTTGAAGCATAATCCACTCAATGTAATCGCGGATTCGCTGCTTACCTTCTTCTTCGTCCCATTGAGGGATCGTAAAAGTATAAATCGTTTTCCATTGATCCTCTTCTTTTACTTTTGTATGTTTTGGAATTTGTTTCAACTCTTCTACCACTGTTTTTAAATGGTTATGGATTTGGTTGATATATGCTTGCAATTCCTCATCTTTTTGCCGTATATGTTCATTGGCATAATTCGTCGACCGCTCGATTCGGATCATCATATTCTTTTTAAAATCCAATAACTCTTCATAACCCGTCTTATAATCCACACCTTCAATCGCCATTTTTTGCAATTTATTATCAGAAATCGTTGAACAAAACTGCTTATAAGCTTGTTTTTGGGCATCCACCGCTTCCTTTTCCTTCTCCACTTGTCCACTATGTTGCTCCAATTCTTGGATAATGGCTTTCACCATTTTCTTCCGATTATAGATAAAATCCATTTTTTCATTTTCACTTAAAGGGATTGTCACGACTTGTGGTGCGTTAAAATGATGTTTTTCAATGAATTTGATCAGCTCGCGTTCCGCTTCATCAATCTTGTTTTGCTCTCGTGACACTTGTTCCATCTGTTCATCCAAATAATTCTTCTCTTTTTGAAGCGCCTTCTTTTCTTCAGCAAGCTCTTCTTCCGCTTGGTTTAATGGAACGGAGAATGTGTAAATATCATAATCCGGAAAATTTTCACGGAAAAGCTGTTTCAAATGATTTCTTTTTCCTTTTTGCTCTTCCTTTTCAGAAAGCTTTTCTGTAACCTGTTTTTCCAACTTGTTTAATGCCTGTTTCAACTCTTTTATTTTGATAATCTTATTTTGCAATAAATGTTCTCCATCTGATGGAAATTCCCAATGTTCATGCACATTTTCACATTCATTGCGGATCTGATCCATCTCTTCCTGCAGTTTAGTCAAATTGTGTTTGGCATTGGCCAGCTTTTCATTCAATTCCCCTATACTTTTTGACGCTTGATGGATTTTCAAATTCAGCGTCTGGATTTTGTCGCGGAGATTTTTCCGGCTTTCCCCGGTAAAAATTGGGGTCAATGATTGCACTTCTTTATACTCTTCATCATTTTTAAGAGAATCTAATTTCCATTTTAAATTTTGTTTGCGTTCCTCCAGTGCAGCCTTTTGTTCGTTATAATCCAATAATTGTGCGGCTAAATGTGCTTTTTTGGCTTTTATATTGGCCAATACGTCTTTCAACTCTTTTTCAACTTCCTTGGCCTCTTTTACTTCACGGCAATAATGGAAATATTGATTCCCTTCCTGGATTTTCCGTTCAAGCCCTTGCATTTCTTCTTGGCAAAGTTCCATTTGTTCCTCGATGGTTGTGATTTGATGCTTCAGATTCTTTCGCTGCTGCTCCGCATTTTCAATTTCTCTTTCGATTTGTTCGATTTTTAACATTGTTTCCGACCATCTTTTTTGAAAATCGGTCAGCCGTTCATATGGATAGTCTTTCAAAAATTGTTGGAAGGCTTGTAGGGCATATTCCCATTCTTTTTGTTCCGTTTCTTTCAGTTCTCTTTCCTTCGTCGCTTTTTCCGCATCCACACGGACTTTTTCTTTCCATTGCCCAAAGGTCTCTTCCATCATCCCTTTTTCCCAATGAGCAGGAATAATCCAGGATGGCTCCGGTTGGACGGCATCTTTCTTTATCTTCGCCGCTTCTTCGGTCGTCAGTATTTGAATCGGGTATCGAAGTTCATCTGCAAGGTCTTCCACTTTCTTTTGCAATTCTTCCTTCGATTTATTGGTTGTAATCAAAGTGACAGCCCATAACGGATAGAAGACTTTTTCTTCATAATCCGCTTCATTCAGCATCTGCAAATATTCAATACCCGTTACACAATAGTCCAATTGATTTTTCCATGATTTTATCCGCGCTTCAATCAACGGATCGCTGAAAAATGTTTTCTGTTCCCCATAATCATCGACTAAACGCAATGCCACCCGCTCTTTGTATAATAAAACCTCTTTTTCCTTTTTCAATTTTTCGATGGTTTCATAAAGCCGGTTATAAATGGAGTGTTCATTTTCATAGACCGATTCCAGAATGGCCCATTGCGGTCTTAATCTTCCCAAAATTCGAATCAATTTTCTTTGTTCATTTTCAATTTGGCTTTTCTCGTTTTTCAATTGTTCTTTTGCAACATGCAAACCGTTCTTCTCATTTTTTAATTTTTCGATGGTTTCATCCAGCTCAATCGATTGCTTCTCTTTTTCCTTCTTCTCTCCGTGCAGCCGTATCAGTTCTTCATCCAAAAATTGATGGCGGTTTTGCCATTCGGCCATTTTCTCTTCCACTTGTTCGTGCTGTGGATTGGAAAGCAACAATTGTTTCAACCTTTCGATATCCGCTTCCCTCATTTGGATGGTTTTCTGAACACCGGCGATTTCCCTTTGCTTATCCAAATCATGTTTTTCGATGGACCGCTTTTCTTCCTGCAAAGTATCGATTTGCCTTACAATCGGATTGAGTTCGAATTGGATTTGTTCCATATTCTTTTTCATGTCATCCATCTGTTCAATAAAATGTCCGAGCAGCGCCTGCTTCGTTTCTTCCAATTGGTTTTGCAAATCCGAGAGCTCTTCTATTTCCTCCAGCTTCTTCATTTCGCTTTCAACAAACGCAATTTCCTTTTGATAATGATTCAAAAGTTGCTTGCATTTCGCAAATTTCAATGAATAATAGGCAAGGCTATGTTGCTCCAGTTCTTCCTTTTTTGTGCCATATTCAACATTTGCCAGATCATAATCTTTCTGCAGTTGTTCGTATTTTTCTTCCTCAACGGCAATCTGATAAGACGCCACTTTCACTTCATGTTCTTTTTTCTTTTGAATCCAAAGATTGAATTGCTCTTTATTCTTTTCCATTTCCTTTGCAACATCGATTTTTTGAATTTGAATCTCTTCCCAGATTCCCTTTGCCTTCTGCTTCGACTTGTCATAGGCAAGCTGGGAGGAATGCAGTTTTTCAAACGTTTGCACGTATTTTTCCAGTTGATGTTGGATCCGCTTGTTCTCTTCAATGGTTTCTTTCAGTTTTTTATAAAGTTTCAAATTATCCAGCTGTTTTTCAAAGATATCGGCAAAAAGGGTTGGATGATGACCCGCAATCGATTGTTCAACGGTCGGTATCAATAAGCGGTCAAATAACTGGGTGGTGTTTTTGCAGGTTTCGAAAAACTCCTCGACGCCCCCTTCCGAGCTGTTGATCGTCACAATACTTTCCCATTCATCGGCAATAATATGGTATTGTTCTTCAATAAACTTCCGATATTCTTTGATTGTCGAAAACGTTCTTGCCGATAAAGGATATCGTTCCTTCATGCCATTGTAATAATCAAGCATTTCCCCCTTGTCGGCAGGTCTAGTGCCGCCTTGTCCTTCCCGAACAAAAGGAATGCCTTCGATTCCGTTCTGATCCCCTTCATCATATTCATAAACATAGCGGTAAGAATCCAATCCTTTATCCGTCATAAAAAGGGTCACCGCCGTCACAACATATCGCCGTGGACGTTCGTTGAGTATCCATTCGATCGCAATATGGGCCGGGGCATTTTCCAACACCAAAGTGTTTTTAATTTTTCGATCCGCCAAATCGGTATGAGGAATCATCCCTTGCAATACCGTTTGGATAAAAACGGTCTTCCCTCCGCCGTTTTCAAGAAGAATCGCCCCATTATATCCGTTGAATAAAAAGAGTTCATCATTATAACGCTTGTTGCCTTCTTCATAGACAATATTGGTCAATCTGATTTTATTGATGGCCGGCATGTTGTCCCTCCTTATCAAAACTATAAAGAAACTCAAAAATCCCTTTGTTATATTCCACTGCCATGAAAAATCGCTGGATGATGGTCATCGCTTTTTCCGTCAAGGTGATTTCATTATTCCCGATTTCCCGGATCAACTGTTGGTCGTTCAA
Source organism: Ureibacillus sp. FSL K6-0165 (assembly GCF_038004285.1). Taxonomy (NCBI): domain Bacteria; kingdom Bacillati; phylum Bacillota; class Bacilli; order Caryophanales; family Caryophanaceae; genus Ureibacillus; species Ureibacillus sp. FSL K6-0165. Next base: position 1,335,416 of record NZ_JBBOQS010000001.1, on the reverse strand, counting down.
AAACTTTGCAACCATATGCAGGAAGCTCATTCGGCTAATCGTATTTCCTGATTGCCGCTTAGCGGTTTCCTTAATATCATCCATATCATCCCATTTTTCGATGATAGCGCTCCAATTGTAAGAAAACTCTTTTTCCGATGCTTTTAATTGTTCCTCATCATGGGATTTCAAATGATCAATCCGCTCCTGAATCAGCCGGATCCAATCATCCATGCCGATAAATTGCCTTGTGGGATGCGGACTTTGATAGGAATCATAAAAACTGCCGAAAAGAACAAGTATGCAAAAATAAAGAAGATACATATCCGCATTCGTCGCACCGGAACGCAAATATTTCCGTTTAATCCACTCATTGCTTACATGGAATGGAGACAGCTTCGGTTCAGGAACGAGAAACAGTTCTTCACTCGTTTTGATTATGGCGCAATGCACTTCCTGGCTGAACAATTCAAGAAGGGCGCGCACATCTTCATCGGCATTATAGATTTGAACGGCCTCTTTGCCCAAAATCCCGTCCTTTGCCAGCTTCGTATATAGTCGAAAGGCTTGCAACACTGTTTGTTCAGAATAGTTCATCTTCATCCTCCAACTTTATGTTCATTTCACTGATGGAATAGCGATCTACTTTTTGAATGATCGCTTTATCTTCCGTAACGATTAATTTGCGTTTTCCCAATAATCGAAAGGCCTCATCAAAAACCGTTCTGCTTTCTTCATCATCCGTTCCCGCTTGAATAGGCGAACGTTGGTGGAGAACAATCCAAAAATCGTAGAAATACCGCATTTGGAATAGATTCTCCAATTGATTTCTTTCGAGATAGGATATGAACTCGGATAACGTATTGCCGCTATTTTCTTCATAAGCCTTCAGAAAATGTTCCATCAGCTCTTTATATTTTTCTGAAATCCATTGTTTATATAAATTGAAGCTGTTTTCGTCATCCACTTCATAAAAGTGATATTCCACCTTCTCTTTTCGGTCTTCCACGATATTCTGTTCTTCCAAAACAGCAAGCGGCGACCAAAATTCATTTTCTTCCACTTTCAGGAAAGGATGGAGAACGCCTTTCATCGCATCCAACGGCAAAGGGGTGGACACAATGAGAGACACGATATCTTGGTCGAAGTTAAAGGAATGCATGCCCGTATAATAAAGCGACTCCTGGGCTGTAATCAAAGTCGTGTTTTTCAAATGGAGAGTCTGATTCAGAAGCTCGGAATGTTCATAGTGCACTTTCTCCAATTCCCTGTTGATCTGCAAAATGTATTGATACGTTTTCTGCTCCTTTTGATGAATATTTTCGGCAAACAATCGTTCCCTCGTTTCTTTGACAAACTCCCTCAATTCTTTGAATTCTTCATCTTCCCGTTCCAGCCTCTGAAAAATATCATCAAGCAGCTCTTTATACCGCTCAAACGTTTCTTCGGACACAATGCTTCGCTGGATTTCATGCTTCAATTTGACAATGCGTTCCTGCAACGTCTCGACGGCCACCCGCATTTCATTGATTTGCCGAAGTGCCCCCTTAAATTCCCCCTTTTCCAGCTGTTTCCGTAAAATCAATTGGTTGATGGATATTTGGAACTCACTATAAAATTCCTTCGTTGCAAAAATCAATTCCAATCCATCTTCATCCAATGTGTAGAATTGGGTATTCGTTCCGGCATCAAAATCGTTCGCCTTCAAAATGGAATATTCAATGGTCTCCTCCGCCTTTTCCTCCCAATCAAAATAACCGTAGCTGCGTTTTTTTCCGTGGGTCGGGCGGAAATTTTGAATCAAGGTTCTGGCCAGTTCTTCATAGGTTTCCTCTTTCAGCATATACACTTCTTTCGTGGCCTCTTTTAAAAAGGAAGCCAATTCTTTGACACCTGTCCTTTGATTTCGCATCAACTTCTGTTCAAAGAAAAAAAGCAAAGTGAGGAGGCCAAGCCCTTTCATATCAATCTTCGTCCCATTTAAATCAACATCCCTTTTCCGATCCAGTTCATTCAACGGTTCAAAAAGGGCGATGCGCCGAATCCGATCTCTGTATCCGCTTAATAACGCTTGCATATCCATCTGTTCCAATCGGATCCCCTCCAAATTTCCTGCAATTCTTTTGATTTTAAGATTTCCTGCGGGTAATACTTCCCTTGCGAAAACATCATCGCCAGTTGTTCTTGCTCCTTTTGCGGAAATTGGCTAATGAATTTTTCTTGAGCTTCAGTATATTGTCTTTGATATTCTTTTCCGGCGATCGGCTGTTTTTCAAGACAAGCTTTATAGAATGGCAATGCCAAATGGGCTTTGATTTTTTGATTCAACGAATGCCAAATGGACACTCCTTCCCGGTCAATGTCGCCGAAATAGAAAAAATGATGCTGGGCGTTGACCGGATATTGGTCCTGGAACTGTTCGATGCTATGGATGATTTTCTTCCCACTTCCGTAAATCAATGTGGAAAATTCAGTGGATGGCAAAGCCGGAAGCAGACCTTGATAAGTCGTTTTATTTTCAACAATCAGGTGAAACTGTGTCTCCTTTGTCACCAGCTTGGGATGGATGGCAAACATCAACGGGTCGGAAACAGGGATGATGTTAAAAGAATGGAAGAGTCCGATACGCTCCAGCAGCTCTTTTCCCCCTTTTTCAGTGAGCCATTTTTCATCCTGGACCAGTTCAAAACTGCGCTCCGGTGCAGGAACGGACTCTTCCGGAAAACCAAATGTTTTTATGTATTCATCGATTTTGATGAGATAAGGAAGATCGTGCCGCCAAATGGAAGGATCTTTTTTGTAATATTCATCAAGGTTTATGGATGGATGGAACTTGTTGCGATAATGTTGAATCTCTTGATGGAAACCGGTTTGAAGCAGACTTTTATTGATCCGGTACTGAAAGGCGAGCGATGGATTTCTTGTCGTTCTTCCTTTAGACTTCACCATCTCCAAAATGCCTTCCTGTTCCAGCTTCAAAATAAAGCCGGCATATTCTTCGTATGTATGAAAGAAATTCCCCATGATTGCTTCCAATGCGGATAATCCTATCATTCTTTTCGGATAGCCATTAAGTGCGCGGTAAAGTTCATCCACTATCCTTACCTCCGAACATTCTTTTTTCCTATTTTACTTAAAATGAAGGGAAATTGGAAATACAAGTCTGTGAAGAAAGTTAGGGGAATGTTGCACAGTTCAAGAAATGTTTGGTTTTGGGGAGGGGATTTCAATAAAAATCGTTTTACGGGCAATCAATAGATTTGTCAAAACAATAAAAAATGGAAATTTTTGTTGAGAAGTGTTTCTTTCCATTCATGTATTCTTTATTTTCGAAACTTATGAATTTTTATACATCGTAGTGTGTTTCTCTTTATATTCACTATAATAAGAAATTAAATACCTTTTGTAATTATATGGATTCGCCATCGGACACTAGTGTCGCATAAAAAATATCAATAGACATAATAAAACTGAATTTTCTCACTAGCGTCGCATTAAAATAATTTAACACCTTCAAATAAACCGAATTTTCTGAAATATAATCCAAACACAAAAAAATCCTTTATAATGGTTGGGTGGTAGTAAACCATCCAAATCCAATACAAAGGACAAAACCATGGATAAGTTTACACGAAAAACATCATTTAAAAAACGCTGTCGTCCGTGTGTTAGAACGATTTTCGTTACCTGAAGATTCGCCTGTATTCTCCGATGAAATGGTGGTGATTGGATCCACGCAAAAACGTTCTGAAAACGCGTTCCGTCTCATCAAATTGTTGGATACAAAAGGAAATAAACTTCATTTACTGACGAATCGTTTTGATATAGATGCAGATGAAATCGCCGAAATCTATAAGTCACGTTGGGCCATTGAACTCTTTTTCAAATGGATGAAACAACACTTGAATATCAAGAAATTCTACGGCCACAGCGAACAAGCCGTACACAACCAAGTATACGTAGCGATCATTGTATACTGTTTAAATGTGTTAGCTCAGTTGAACACGAATAGTGACCGAAGTACGTTACAAATAAGTCGATATTTGAAAGCAGCTTTATGGAAATCTGCACACATTTGGTTACGGAAAATCGAAGGGAAGAGCGTTCCTTAAAGGTTGATTTGTCGTTGTTGCACTCGTCTTAAGTTATAGGTAAAAAATGGATGTTTACTACCTTTATTTAGGTGCTTTTGTTTTTCGCTAATATTCCAGAAAAATAAAATCTGAAATTTCAAAACTTATTTATGCGACGCTAGTGATATTATCTTAATGTTAAGAAATGGGGGGATACAAAATATACCCTCCCTAAAATTAAAATACACAAGGCCATCAACAATTGTTATTTGTATCAACTAGTTAAAGCTTAATTTTCTAAGTGACAATATTTTGCGGTTATATATAAAAACTATGAAACGTTATCTGTAAATTGTAGAAACAAGAAGATGTATTGGAAAATCATTAATCTTTAAAGGATTAGATTATTCAAAATTAAATTGTTGTTCAATCATAGTGTTTTCACTTCACCCAATATGCACTATGTTACTATACTTTAAACCATTTAAAATTTTTGCTTTAAAGTGTTTTTATTTACTGAATTCATAGCCATTCGTTTTTATACTTTTGATCCATTAATAATGAAGGGATAAAGCTATTCTAAATTTAGGTTTGCCAATTCTTTTATGTTTGGACACACTTTTTAGGTCGGAATTTTGTCCCTTCCACCTTTCGGTAAATCCCTTTTTAATTTTTAATCATCTTGTTCATTCTTCTCCTCTTGAAACCATGAGAGGATTATTTCATAGATTTCTAAATAAGGATGTAAATGCCACTGATCTTCTTCCGATAGTTTAGCTGAACCTTTTTAAAAAATATAACAGATTCTTTTTTATTTTTCCGATTATACGAATGCTATTCTTTTTTTGTACTCATCCTCAGACATCATCCAAAATCAATAAATGCAGCGTGTTTTTGGCAAGTAGAAATTTAGTTTGCCATATACACCATACTGTAAAGGTGAACTGATATCTCAATAGTGGAAATGGGAAAATAATATGTAAAAATATAAGCTACTTAACGTAAAAAGCCAAGTAGCTCAAAGAAGTACACGTAATTCAATTAACCGTATTTATTTATTGTTCATTCAATTATAACAACCGGTTCAAACAACCAATTTCTTGATTTGTAATTATCATCGTCTCGATTTATAACTTCCCGAGTGATGCCATTTTCAATTAACAAATCTCTAAATCTTTTACTCAGAAATACAGGTCTATACGCCCAGCTTCCATTAGATTTCAAATCTTTCATGATATTTATATCTTTAATAGGATATTGTTCAAGATCCCTTTTATTATAGTGATATGGATAATCAATCCGTCCTCTAATGTTACACGTTTGACATCGTTCTTCCGGTTCCGTAATAAAATAATAATGTTTCATTTCGGAACTCCATGATGGAAGAACATTTGTAGGAATCACTTGAAATACGGGCTGTGCAGGCTTTTTACCGCTATGTATCACCTCTCTCAATTCGTACCCTGTTATTTCCCACTCTTTCATTAAATACGCCATTTTCTCCGATACAACCCAGTAATCGACACCGACATTGACCATATATCGATCCCCCACTTTTGAAGTATCCATGACTAAAGGGGAAGTCTGAACTTTTTCGTGAATGCCGCAAGATGGGCAAATCGTCTTCCATTTAATTCCATCCTTTTTGTGTTCTAAAAACGCTTTTGATGAATTACCTGTAGAAACCAACCTAAAAAAAGGCGATCGTTCAAAATCTAAATAATTAAACCTGCAAGAAAATGATTCACCACATGAAATCTGGTATTCTTTTTTTAAATGAGAAGTGATATAAGAAATTGTATCTATTCCTACCTTTCCGTTGAGTCGGATTGGAACCTGAAGATATACTTCAGTCCCCATTTTCGGCTTATCCGGAAAGTTTAATGAAATATCAAATTTTCCAAAAAGTCTTTCGAGTTCACTTTTTAAAGAATATTCAGCAAAAAAATCTATACATAAATAAATATCCATACTGAAACATCCTCTTTTATAAGATTATGGGAAAGAGTGAGTCAAATTATATACTACCCACTCCACCCAAAAAACTACTATAATTTTAATAACAAAGACAGTATTTATTACTTAGCTTTATATTGTTTAGTTTTAGAAAATTGATACAAAAATTCCCATACTGGATCGCCAGTTTCATTCCAAAGTTCTTTATAAGCATATCCAAAAAAACATGATTCATAAATTCTACTTTTGTTGTTTCATATACAATCATGAGAAAAATTACAGCAGTCAATTATATTTTTTCTTAAATCTTACAAATTTATTATATAAATGCAAATTAGTGAATTATGATTTTCATAATTTATCCAACAAATAAAAAGCATCCACAGTTCATGAACAGAGATGCTTTTTATACAATTTTCCACTTGTATTAAAATCTTTCCTTAATCTCCCCCACCCCTGCTGCAAGCATCACCGCCAACTTCATGCGGGCTTTTTTGCTGTCGTAGTCGCGGCCGAGGATGGCACCTTTCTTTTGTAAGTCGTAGGCTGTGCCTGGAGTATCGTACACCACTTTGACGTTTCCTTCCGCCGTGCTTGTTGTCACCACCACGACGACGCCTTTTTCAATGGCATATTGCACTTGTTCTGCAACGGCCGGGTGGACTTGGCCTCGGCCGAACGCTTCAAGGACAATGCCTTTTGCTCCCGTCTCCACCGCATACTTAATCAAACGGCCATCGGAGCCCAATGAACATTTGATGATTTCCACATAAGGCAATTCGGACTTCAGCTCATACGTTTCCTTTTTCACCGCTTTCCCGTAAAGGATGACTTCTTCCTCATCCACATAGCCCAAATGGCCAAACTCCGGTGCGTTGAAGCCATCCACATTGGAAGCGTGATTTTTCTTCACATAGCGGGCAGGAAGAATCTTTTCATTAAATAACACGACCGTACCTAAGCTTCTTGCTTCTTCGCTAGCTGCAAGAATAATCGCTTGGCGCAAGTTAGCAAATGAGTCAGTGCCAATACTTACTGGACTTCTTTGCGCTCCTGTCACCACAATTGGGCGTTCATCATGAATCGTTAAATCAAGAAAGTATGTCGTTTCTTCTAACGTATCTGTTCCGTGTGTAACGACAATTCCTGCTACTTCTTCATTTTCAAACACATTTTCAATTTTCTCTTTTAGACGCACCAAATGCTCGAATGTCATTTCATTGCTCGGTAATTGGAAAATGGTTTCTACCTGCAATTCGATGTATTGTGGTAAAACACATTGTTTTGACAGTTCTTCACCCGTTAACATCCCGGAAGACAAAAGACCTGTTTCTGGATTTATACCGCTAGCGATTGTTCCACCAGTACTGATTAATACAACTTTTTTTCTCATTCTTCGCACCCCTAACATTTAAATACAATCATATTCAATATTAATTCATTGTTGGAATAACTTCAACAAATGGACTAGAAATCCCTACCACTAAAAAATCGCTTTTATTCCTACAAAAACCCTTGGCACTCTTACCAAGGGTTCTTATGTTTAACCTTCTAAAATTAATTTTTCTAATTGCAACGGCTCAATATATTCTCCGTTTTTATAAGCTCGCATGTTACCGCCAGAAATTTCATCAATTAATAAGATTTCTTTTGTTTCACGATCACGGCCGAATTCAAATTTAATATCGTATAATTCGATGTCTTTTTTCGCAAGTTCTTCTTTTACAATGCCAGCGATTTTTTGTGTAAGTTCTTTTAACACTTTGTATTCCGCTTTGGATAAAATGCCAAGCATGTCCAACGCATCTTCGCTGATTGGCGGGTCTTCCCGTTCATCGTCTTTGATTGTCACTTCCACAAAGGCATCAAGAGGTTGCCCTTCTGTTGCATAAAGGCCATAGCGGCGCAAGAAACTTCCCACTGCACGGAAGCGGCAAATCACTTCCAACCCTTTGCCGAATGTTTCCGCCGGTTTCACTTTCATCGTCTTTTTATCGATATCCGCTTCAATAAAATGCGTTGGGATGCCTTTTTCATTAAGCAATTCGAAGAAATATTTCGTCAATTTCAATCCTGCAAGTCCGGCACCTTCAATTGTCAATCCCACCGTGTTGGCACCTGGGTCAAAAACTCCGTCAACGCCCGTTACATCATCTTTAAATTCTAATAAGTAGTTGCCGTCTTCTAGTTCGTAAACATTTTTCGTTTTACCAGTATAAATGTGCTTCATGTCAAGTCTCCTTCTTCTCTTAGCCTTTACATCGATTAGAATTGATGTTGTCTATATAATAAATCAAAAAATTATTCTAGTACAAGGGGGATCACCTCTTATTATCTATCTCTTCTATATATTCTAAAAATTAAAAATTTTTAATTAGTGTGTAGCTGCTTATGTAATAGAAAAATATTAGACTTATATATGGAAATATTTCAAAGTGCTGCTCAAACAATAAACCAAGATAATAACGATTATATTAATGCATAATAAACGCACCTACGAATTCATTCGAGGTGCGTTTAATTTCATATGCTTTGTTCCCTCAAGATAGCCTTATTACACATAACTCTCAATGTTCACACTTAACACCGAAGAAAGAAGCTTTTTCGTATATGGGTGTTCGGGATGCTCAAAGACCTTCTGGGTTTCCCCAACTTCCACGATCTCCCCTTTATACATCACCGCTACCCTTTGACACATATAACGGATGACGGCCATATTGTGAGAAATAAATAAATACGTTAACTGTCTTTCTTTCTGCAATTCTTTTAATAGGTTCAACACTTGCGCTTGCACAGAAACATCCAATGCTGAAGTTGGTTCATCTAAAACGATAAAAGAAGGGTCTGTAATAAGTGCGCGTGCTATTGCAATTCTTTGCCGCTGTCCACCACTAAATTCATGGGGAAAACGGTCTAAATGTTCCTCTTTTAGTCCAACTCGTTTTATCAACTGTATAAGTCGTTCTAACTCTCCTTTTTCTTTTCTTTCGGGTTTTGGTAAACCATGTAAAGGTTCCTTAATAATATCTCTTACCCGCATTCTCGGATCTAAAGAACTTTGAGGATCTTGGAAAACGGTTTGAATTTCCCTTGGCCTTGTTCTTTCATATTTATTTTTCTTCCATAATGGTTTTCCTTTATAAGTAATCGTTCCACTTGTCGGGGCTTCCAATCCAACTATCATTTTCCCTAATGTACTTTTTCCTGAGCCAGATTCTCCAACAATCCCTAACACTTCTCCCTCACGTATCGTTAAATTCAGAGATTTTACAGCTTTCATCGTTTGCTTTCTCGTGTTATATATTTTTTCAAGATTTGTAATTTCAATCATACTGTCACCTTCTCCAGCCAACAAGACACATGGTGACCTGGCTCGATTTCCTTTAATTGCGGATGGTTGCTCTTGCAAATATCCATAACTTGATTGCAACGATCGGAAAAGGCACAGCCAACAGGCCTTTTCAATAAATTTGGAGATTCACCTTCAATAGCTTGTAGTGGCTCATCTGGAGTAACAGAATCAGGCAAGGCCTTTAATAGTGATTTTGTATATGGATGGCGTGGGTGAATTAACACCTCTCTTGTCTTACCGCTTTCCACCACTTCGCCCGCATACATTACGATAATCCGATCACACATGTTACTCACAACGCCTAAATCATGGGAGATAAATAATACTGAAGTTCCCCTTTTTCTATTTAATTCTTTAATTAATTGTATAATTTCATATTGTATCGTTACATCCAATGCTGTTGTTGGTTCATCGGCAATTAATAAATTCGGAGGGGCAGCCATCGCAAGAGCTATAATGACTCGCTGGCGCATTCCACCACTTAATTCAAAGGGATACTTGTTAGCAACAAGTTCTGGTTGATCTATATGAACTTCTTGCAAAGCTTTAATCACTGCTTCTTTCGCTTCTTGTTTTGGCAATTGTCTATGTTTTTTGATGACATGAAATAATTGTTGTCCAATTTTCATCGTCGGCTGTAAAGCGGTCATTGGTTCTTGGAACACCATTCCGATTTCTTTTCCTCTTAATGCATGCAACTCTTTCTTTTTAAGCTTTAGTAAATTTTTCCCTTTATAATAAATTTCCCCTTGCGCAATTATGGCATTTTCTTCGAGTAATCCTAATATGGATAATGCAGTAATGGATTTTCCAGACCCTGACTCCCCAACAATCCCAACAATTTCACCTGAGTCTATTGAAAGATTCATATTTTTTAAAGCTTCAGTAATGCCATGCAACCCCCGGAAATTCACATGCAGGTTTTTGATTTCAAGTAACACCTCAACACCACCTAACGAGCAGATTTCGGATCAAGTACATCTCGAATTCCATCACCGATTAAATTCAAAGCCCCAGCAGCTAAAAATAAAAATAGCCCAGGAAATACTGGATACCACCAATAAGTTAAAAGGTATGTCCAGCCTACACTAATCATCGCACCCCATTCAGGCGTTGGAGGTTGTGCACCTAACCCTAAAAAACCTAGAGTTGCAATTAGTAAAATCGTATCTCCTATATCAAGAGTGGCTTGAATAATTACCGGTGAAACTGCATTTGGAATAATGTGTTTAATGATAATCAATGGTTTAGAAATTCCAAAAGTTTCTGCTGATTTCACAAAAAGCTTCTCTTTTAACCCTAGTGCTTCAGCCCTTGCTAGTCGTATATAGACAGGAACTTTTACGATAGCAATGGCAAGCATAGCGTTTTGTAAATTTGGTCCTAATACTGCCGCCAATGCCATCGCTAAAATTAAACTTGGGAATGCCAAAATCATATCGACAAGTCGCATAATGATGGTGTCCACAATTCCACCAAGATAACCTGAAATACTGCCAATTATAAGACCGACCAAAGCTGCAATAAAAATAACGACAATACCAAGCCCAAGGGATAAGATGGCACCATAAAAAATTCTTGTAAAAATATCTCTTCCTACTTCATCGGTACCAAACCAATGACTATTTGACGGTGGTTGAAACTTATTTGCTAAATCGATTTTGTTTGGATCATAGGGAGAAATAAAAGGCACGAGTATCGACAGGACCACAATGATACATAAAATTGCTAAACCAACGAGGGTCATTTTGTTTTGTTTCAATTTATACCAGAAGGGATTTTTTGTAGTTTCCAACTTATAGTATCTGCTTACCATAATTTCCCCCTTATCGCTTCAACTGCGGATTTAAAATCAGATAAATTATATCCACTGTTAAATTAATCAACACATATCCAACTCCAATAAAAATCGTAAAGCCCATAATTGCAGGAAAATCTAAATATTGTATAGACTCCACAACAAATTTCCCCATGCCTGGCCACCCAAAGATTGTTTCCGTTACAATAGCTCCGCCTAGCAAAGATCCAAAGGCTACACCAATTACTGTCACTGTAGGAATTAATGCATTTCGCAACGCATAGGAAACAATTAACAATCTGCCTTGAATTCCATTTGCAATAGCTGTTCTTATATATTCTTGTTTCATTACTTCCAACATACTCGCACGTACTTGTCTTGTAATTACAGCCAATTGTGCAAAAGATAATACGATGGCCGGCAACAATAAATGTTTGATGCTACTTTTTAGCGCAATAGTGTCTAGAGTTAGAATGCTGTCGATAATGTAAAATCCTGTAATATGTGTTGGTGGATTTACATCTGTTCCAATTCTGCCGTTTGAAGGCAGCCATCCTAACATTCCATAAAAAATTAAAATGGCAACTAATCCGCTAAAAAACACTGGTATGGATACCCCACTAATGGAAAATACGCGGCTTATATGATCCCAAAAAGTATTTTTCTTAAGAGCAGCTAACACTCCAAGAGGAATCCCTATTAATATTGCAATGAAAAATGCTGCAATTGCCAATTCCAAAGTAGCAGGGAAAAATTGAAGTAAATCATTTAAAACAGGGCGTTGTGTTCGAATAGATGTACCTAAATCTCCTTTTAATAAATCACCCATATAATTGAAATATTGGATCCAGACTGGCTGGTCTAGACCCAATTGTTTACGAATGGATTGCAATGTTTCTTCACTTGCTCTTTGTCCAGCAATCATACTAGCAGGATCACCTGGAATGACACGGGACATAAAGAATGTCACCAATGTCACTCCAAAAATAACAAAAACTAATAATCCAAGCCTTTTCACAATTATCTTGAGCATGTATGCCACCCCATTTTATTTAGACATCTCATGCAAATTGTACTGTCCTTCTAGCATAGGGTTGTAAACAAATCCTTTTACTCGTTTGTTCATCGGTAAAATAAAGTCTTTTTGATAAAGTAAAATATAAGGTGCATCTTCTAACACAATATCCTGAACTTGTTTATAAAGATTATGGCGAACTTCTTGATCATTTTTCGCCACAGCTTCTCTTAATAACTGATCTACTTCAGGATTTGCATAGAATGCACGATTTCCTGCTAAACCATGGTTTTCTGAATCAAACCAATAGTTCATGAACATATATGGATCACCAAAGTCTGGACTCCATACGCCAAGCATCAAATCAAATTCACCTTTATCCATCATTTCACGAGAAGTAGCATAAGCAACTTTATTTAGATTTACTTTCACACCAATTTCCGCTAAATTTGCTTGAATTGTAATCGCTTCTGACTCCCACCATGACTTATTATCAGAATATAGTAATGTCAACTCGAGATTTTCCACTCCTGCTTCTTGCAATAATTGTTTAGCCTTTTCCACATCATGGTTATATTGTTTCACCGATTTGTCATGTCCCCAAAGCCCTTCTGGAATTGGTCCGTGCATTTGAGTCGCAAATCCAAGTTGCACTCCGCTAATTAAACTTTCGTAATCAATTGCATAGTTTAGTGCTTGTCTTACTCGTTTATCTTGTAGCGCAGGATGTCCATTTTTCGTATTGATATATACATAGTCAACTAGTAAACTAGGCTCTTGCAAAATCGTTACATGTTCAACATTTTCTAGCGTATGAATTTGATCTACTGGGATTCCTTCTGCAATATCGATTTCGCCTTTCTCTAACTGCATTCGTTGAACAGATGGATCGTTAATAATTCTGAATAAAACCTTTTTAAAATGAGGTTGAATTTTTGAATGTTCGTTTACCTCTAATGTAATGGACTCTCCTTTTTTCCATTCCGTTAATTTATATGGACCACTACCCATCGTTGCACTAGCTAGATAGTTTTGCCCTAAATCTCCATTTTGGTCATGTTCCATAACTTTCGGGTTTACAATATTTCCGTAGTTAGCTGCAAGAGTTGATAAAAACGGTGGGAATGGTTCAGATAATATAAATTTCACAGTCAATGGATCTTCTACAACAATTTCAGAAACCATACTAAATACACTTGCTGGTCCTTGGTTGATTTTCAATGTTCTCTCAAAGCTAGCTTTCACCGCTTCCGCATCCACTGGTGTCCCATCAGAAAATTTATGACCGTCTTCTAAATAAAAAGTCCAAGTTTTTCCATCTTCACTTACTTCCCATTCTTTTGCAAGTCCAGGTTTAATATTCGTTGTTGCCCCGTCATAATCTACTAATCTTTGATAAACATTATAGACAACTTTCCAAGTTGTATTATCCATCGTGATGGCAGGATCTAAAGATGTAACATCTGCTGGTATTGCAACAACTAGTTGGTCTGAACTAGACTGCGTTCCTTCATTAGTCGCTGTATCTTCTTTCGTTGGTGCATTAGCATTTTCTTGACAAGCTGCAAGTAAGAAGACTAATGCAAACATTAAGAAATTAAACCAATTTTTTCTCATAACATTCCTCCCTAATAAATGTTTCATTCAATTTCTCCGATTTCAGACTTTGGTTTGTATGTTGAGTCCGCTTATGCTGATTAGAAGAAATTTAATAGAGTTTGCTATAATAACTAATCAATTTGTAATAAATATTTAACCTTCGTAATAGAATAGCTTTATCATGATATATGCACTGTAGAACTATTTTATGTTTAATGAGAACTATTCTTTTTCTATCAAATGTAATGAATTGAGAGGGAAAAAATCTTAATAGGAAATATAAATAGATAGAATGTAAAACAATCTTCGAATATATTTAATAGAGTTTTAATTTTTAGGGTGTGTATAAATTGATTAAAGCAATTGTACTTTTTGTATTTGCAGGGTTAGCAGAAATTGGGGGAGGCTATTAATTTGGCAGTGGTTAAGAGAAGATCGTTCCGCTCTATTAGGTTTAATTGGTGGAATTGTCCTATTCCTATATGGAGTCATCGCCACATTCCAATCCTTCCCAAACTTCGGCAAAGTCTACGCAGCTTATGGAGGAGTATTTATTTTTCTTTCAGTGCTTTGGGGATGGAGCATCGATAAGAAAACCCCAGATATTTATGATTGGATTGGAACGGCAATATGCTTAGCTGGTGTTGCGGTCATGTTATTTGCACCGAGAGAATAATGTCTTAATATTTATGTATTTGAACATGAAATTACTTTAGCATTGGTGAAGGGCAACTAGATATTATAGAATAATATAAATTACTTTTACCATTTTATTTTAGGAGGCCGTCATGGAAAACGAATATGTGGTTGGTTGGGGCACATTGGCATTAATAAACGCAGGGCTTGCACAAGGAAAAAATCGCTCTGGATTGAACTGGTTTTTGCTTTCCTTATTATTAGGTCCTGTAGCAACATTGATTTTATTATTTGTTGAAAAGCGTTAAATTTATTGTTTCTTCAAAAGAGGGCGTCATTCGATTTAACATAATTAGAATGAACGCCCAATTATTTTTTATATAGATGTAGAAGCCCCTTACTCCATCAAAAAAGACTGCTTAAATAGCATGGCGCTTAAGCAGTCTTTACGATCAAACTATGATTCCCAAACCTAAAACTAGAAGTACGTAATGTTTTTTTAAACCCCTCTTTTATTTCCCCAAACGAGGGTATGGAGTTGAGGCAGTACTTTCACGTTTTGTAATTCCTCATCTGCCATTACTTTGTTAATGAGACTTTCATATTTTTTCAGTAAGTGGCTAACGAGTTTCGTTTGATCTTTTGTAGTTGTGTCATCATTGCCAACCTGTAAGAAAAATGGAATAGTCGGATATCTTAAATGTACTTTTTTTGCATATTCATAATCTTCCTCATCAAACACAACGACTTTCAATGAAATGTGCTGGTTGCCGTTTCGGGCATTTAGCTTATCTATGATTTCAGTAAGTACAGTAAAATCTGTTTTCATCCCAGAACTTGGCGGTTTTGGGGAAATCGTTAATTCATCGATTTCATACAGCCAATCTTGCCATCTGCTCCCTTGCGTTTCAACGCCAATTCTTATATCATTTTCCTTTAAAATCCGAACTAATGCCTCTAGATGACGAATCAATACAGGATTCCCACCGGAAATGGTAACAAAAGAAAATCCATTTCCTCCTAACCTCTTTAACTCAGTCCAAATCTCTTCCGCCGTCATTTGCTTAATCAAACTTTTGCCGCTGCCGTCCCAAGTAAAGGCAGAATCACACCAGGAACAGGAATAGTCACAACCTGCCGTGCGGACAAACATCGTCTTTTGCCCTATGACCATCCCTTCCCCTTGGATGGTCGGTCCAAAAATCTCGATGACGGCGATTTTACTCATCTTCCATCCACTCCCGTCTAGCTTCTGCATAACTTGTAGGAGTCTCATAGAGTCGAATAAATTCTACCCGCGCATCATCAAAACCTTTCTCCTGCAACGCTTCCGCCAATTTTTCATAAATCCAAACGACCATATTCTCAGCCGTTGTGTTCATCGGGGGCAACGTTTCATTTAAATAGCGATGATCCAAATAGATTTCAATTTTTTCTTTCCATATTTCTTTAAGATCGCCAAAATCAATCACCAATCCCCGATTGTCCGGATAGCCGCTGACGCCCAGTACCACTTTGTACGTATGGCCATGTAGATTTTTACATTTCCCATCATATGCATGTAAATGATGAGCAGCGTCAAAAGTAAACTCCTTGCTGACGAGCACACGCTTCGAGTGATATCTCAATTGGACTCTTTGAATATCTTCATCTAGTTTTTGAAGCTTATCAACAATTCTAAAATCTAACATGTGAAGCACCCTTTCTAGAACGCAAATACTCATCAAGACCTCTTTTTCTCAACTTACATGCTGGACATTCTCCACAGCCATCTGCAATGATTCCGTTATAGCAAGTCAATGTATTGTTTCGTACAAAATCAAGCACACCTAATTTGTCTGCCAGTTCCCATGTTTGTGCTTTCGTTAACCACATGAGCGGCGTATGAATGACAAACGTATCATCCATCGCTAAATTCATTGTTACATTCAACGATTTGATAAAAACATCACGGCAATCAGGATAGCCACTAAAATCCGTTTCACATACGCCTGTTACGATATGCTTTGCTCCTACTTGGCTAGCTAACACCCCTGCAAAGGAAAGGAATAGCAAATTGCGCCCCGGCACAAAGGTAGAAGGAAGCTCGCCATCTTTCCCTTCCTCAACTTCGATATCATCCCGTGTTAGTGCGTTTGGAGCTAGCTGATTTAAAAGGGACATATCAAGAATGTGATGCTTTACCCCTACTTCCTTTGCGATTTCCTTTGCACATTCAATTTCCAATCGATGTCTTTGACCATAATCAAACGTCACAGCTTCCACTTCTTTAAACTGTTCTTTTGCCCAAAACAAACATGTCGTGCTGTCTTGTCCACCACTAAATACGACGATTGCTTTTTCTTCTTTTAATATCATCATTAAAGACACTCCTTCATAAAGAAAAAAACAGCATCCTAAGAAGGAAATGCTGTTTCTTCTTAGTTTTTTATAGAGGGTAGCTAAGAACCTCTGTTATTCAATTTATCGATTATCCACTTTTTCTGGATATAAATCATGATTCATTAAACGGTAATTTGCCATTTCTTCATATTTCGTTCCAGGTCTTCCGTAGTTGCACCATGGATCGATTGAAATTCCCCCGCGCGGAGTAAATTTCCCCCACACTTCAATATATCTTGGATCTAATAATTCAATTAAATCATTCATAATGATATTTACGCAGTCTTCATGAAAATCTCCATGATTTCGAAAACTGAATAAATATAATTTCAGCGATTTGCTTTCCACCAATTTTTTATCCGGAATATAAGAAATATAAATCGTTGCAAAATCCGGCTGCTGTGTAAGCGGACAAAGACTAGTAAATTCAGGACAATTGAATTTTACAAAATAATCCCGATTGACATGTAAATTATCCACTGCTTCCAATACTTCTGGCGCATATTTTGTTGGATATGACGTCTTTTGATTACCGAGCAGCGTCAAATCCTTTAAACCATCTTCTAATTTGCGACTAGACATAAAAAAACCTCCTTGCAAAATGTTTCCCAACATTTTCAAGAGAGGTAAACCCAATTCATTCTATTAAAACTGATGAAATATTATTGTTTCATAGTTTTTTATAGAGGGTTATGCTATGAACCTCTCCCGTTCTAGTCGGGTATTCAACTTTACTTAGTAATATTATAGAATATAGTGAAAAAGGTCAAATTTTTTTAGAAAGTTTATTAAAAAAGCAATGAGATAATCAATGGATTGCCATTTCAAATCTCAATTATCCCACCACTGATTCGCTTAAAGCCGCGCAATTTCCCTAGCTCCTCCACAAAACGGAGGCATGCAAGATCTTTCGCTTTTGCTTCAATCATAATATCTGCAGATTTTCCGAAATCCTTTAAGGCTTTAATTAATGGAAAAGCAAAATCCATATCAACATAATCCGCATGTGCCCGTAACATTTTTTCAGATTTTGGTGATGATAAATGAAATTTCGGAACTTTCCCTGTATGTTCCCAAGTCGCAAAAATCCTTGGCAACAACTCTTCTAATTCACAGTCTCCTTTATTTACTATATAGTGATGGTAATCAAATACAAAAGGTACTTTTAATTTTTCACAAATGGCTAATGTCTCTTCTGCTGTATAGGTTTTATCATCATTTTCCAAAGTCGTTTGCATGCGAATTGTTGAATCTAATTTTTGGAAGTTTTGATAAAATCGGGAAATAGATGCATCTTTATCCCCGTAAGCTCCTCCTACATGGATATTTAACATTGCCTCTTTTTCTAGCCCCATTGCTTGCAACATTTTAAAATGATAGGTCATATCCACAATGGCATTGTTTGTCACATGAGCTTGTTTACTTGTGAATAAAGTAAACTGTCCTGGGTGAAAGCTGACCCGCATTCCATAATTTCGAACCATTTCTCCGATTTCTTTAAAAAGATGTTCAAACGGGGAGATAAACTCCCAATCCACTTCCGGATGTGCAGCTAATGGAATGAGAGATGAAGACATTCGGTACACTAGTATTCCGTGGGCAATATTGTAATGGAGAATGCGAATTGTATTTTTTAAATTTCGCTCCGTGATGGTTAATAATTTCTCGGCTCTACTTGTTTCATCGAGTTTTTTCCAGTTGGTAAAAGTAATTGTATGTGAAGGAGACGCTTCCCACAATGGGAGTGCCATTGAAACATAACCAAATCGAAGTATCATCTGTACACCATCCTAAAAAAGAATGATGAGGATAGTGTTTGTCAATGGAGAACGATACATACATCATAAAGGAGGATTATGAAATCTGACAATAGTGATTACCCCACTATTTCTTTTCGTTTCTATAAATTCCATTCGAGATACTTCCAATCATTGACGAAATGAGATGAGGAAAGTTTGAAAAAATTATCCCATTCCATAATTTTATTTAAATCGTTGCAATAAATTCAATTTGAACAATTGATTTTGAATAATAAC
Source organism: Ureibacillus sp. FSL K6-0165 (assembly GCF_038004285.1). Taxonomy (NCBI): domain Bacteria; kingdom Bacillati; phylum Bacillota; class Bacilli; order Caryophanales; family Caryophanaceae; genus Ureibacillus; species Ureibacillus sp. FSL K6-0165. Next base: position 1,316,590 of record NZ_JBBOQS010000001.1, on the reverse strand, counting down.
TAGAATTACTAATAATTCTCTAAAAAAATCTTGTATTGATTACCTATGAAATTTTTTAATAATACCATCTTCTCTTTTGTATCTATTACTTCAAATGGAATAAATACTTCATGCTTTTTTAATTTAAATGTTCTCATTTGCCCGATATCAAAATTTAAAATCTTTTGTATCTCCTTTTGAATGATTTTTCCTTTCGCAGATTCAGGATTTCCAGGATCAACATGCAAAATTAAACAACGATATCTTTTATCACCATTCAAAGTTGCAAATTTTTTAGAAGCACCTCTAATGGTAATTGGTTTATATCCTAATGATAAACTCTTATTAGCAATTGTACATTCGATAAAACCTAAGCTATTTAAGTATTTATGTAGTTCACCAAATACGAGTAATTCTTTCATTATTTTCCGCTCCATTAAATTTTTATTTTTTATGATAAATCAATTGAACAACTCCCGATGGAAACGTCTTTGCTTCTACAAGTTTTAGTGCTACTCTATGTTGAATATCAATAAACAATGGTTTCCCCGCTCCTAGAATAATTGGATGGACTGATAAACGATATTCGTCAACTAAATCATGATTAACAAATGTTGTAATGAGACTGGCTCCACCATATAACCAAATATCTTTCCCAGGTTTATTTTTTAATTTATTTACTTCTTCTACTACATTGCCGTTGATGTAAATAGCCTTCCCATCAGCACTTTGTTGTGTTCTAGAAAACACATATTTCTCTTTACTTTCGATTATTTCCCACATTTCTATTTCTTCTGCGCTTGCATTTTCTCCAGGTGAATATTGTCCCCACAATTCATAACTTTTTCTTCCGTAAAAAATCGTATCGATTTGATGGAGAAATTCCGTAAAGTTCATTTCTGGTTCCATAATGCACCAATCGATTTCCCCATTCTTCCCTTCTATAAAGCCATCCAACGTCACTGCTAAATCTAGTATAATCTTTCTTTGGTTTTGCATCGTTTTCCCTCTCTTCCTTAGATTTTCGATTGGAAAACTACTATATCATACGCTTGAACTTTATTGTCAAATATCTCCTTGATAGTGACAAAATCTTATGTTAGCATGATTGATTTTTCTAAGATTTGACGAATGATCCTCGTTGAAGTTTCATTTTCATCTAGACAAAACTTACAGTTGGACTAAAGAAGACAAAAGGCAAAAAGCGAATTGGAATCACTCCAATCCGCCTTAAATAAATTGCCATAATACCTCATTAAATCGATCCCGTTCTTCCCAAAACGTTCCATGGCCGCTATATTGGAAAGGAACGACCTTCGAATTTGATATGAGTTCATTGAGTTCTTGAGCTTGTGCAAAAGGGATTACTTTATCATGTATTCCATGAATGATTAACGTAGGCACATGAATTTTTGAAAGATCCGCATATAAATTTTCATCTCTTAAAGTATTAATGATTGCAATTGTCGACCAACTTGCTGCATCCAATCCCATTTTCATAAACCAATCAGAAAATTCTTTTGTAATATATTGGAAGAAAAATCCGTCGATTACTTTTTGCATCATTTTCGGTCGATCATTATATGCTAGTTGAAGAAAACTTTGTGCAGTCTCTTGTGTAAAGCCGATTGGAGCTGCACTCGCAACAAGAATTAATTTCGATACACCAAAACCATGATGACGAGACATATAACGTATTGCAATAGCTCCGCCAGTAGAATGGCCTACTAATGCAAAATTGTTTAATTTTAGAGCATCCACAACTGCACGAACATCATCAGCTAACCTGTTGTAACAATATCCTTCAAAAGGTCTATCCGATTTTCCGAAACCTCTCCAATCAATACCGATACAACGATATCCTAACATCGGCAAGACGTTATACTGATATTCAAACTGATTATGATTTAAAGGCCAACCGTGTAAAAACACAATGGTTTTCTTTCCATGAGGATTAATATCTTCCACATATAATTTTACACCCGAATCAACAGTAACAAAATAGCCCATGCATACCCTCCCGTAATTCAGTCTCGGAATAGGATATTCAGGGCTGAAAATATAGGTGAATCTCTTAGAAAGTAAAGAAACAATTTTATTTTATGCTCGCAAAATTTTTTCCATCGCTTTTCCTTTTGCCAATTCATCGATAAGTTTATCCAAATAACGAATTTCCTGCATCAAAGGTTCTTCAATCTCTTCTACCCGCACTCCACAAATAACACCTTTGATGAGTTTACGATTAGCATTTAACTGAGGAGCTTCATTAAAGAATGTTTCAAAATCTGACTCTTTTTCTATTTGCGCCTCTAATTCTTCTTGGCTATATCCAGTTAACCAACGAATAATTTCATCTACTTCTTCTTTTGTACGACCTTTTTTCTCTGCTTTCTGAATATAAAGAGGATATACACTTGAAAATTTCATCTTATAAATCCGATTGTTTTTCATCACATGCTACTCCTTTTCTTCAGGCGAAATATTTTTTTCATTATATCGAAGTTCGAAATGAATAAACAGCCGCAACTTCCATACAGTTAGTTCCAACAAATTATTCCAATCAAATACCCTAAAACTGCTAAACCAATTCCTCCACCGTAAGTGATTATTATGTACAAAAGAAAATGCTTTTTATTCTTTAAATAAAATTGAATGAGTTCTAATTTCAATGTTGAAAAGGTTGTAAATGCCCCAAGAAATCCTGTCCCTAAAAGTAAGAGCAAGGTTTCATTTGCTTTTGCACCCGTGATGATGCCTAATAGAAACGCTCCTAATAAATTTACAGTCATTGTTCCAAAGGGCAGTGACTCTTGTTTATTTAAAACTTTAGCAATGGCAAATCGAGAGATAGCGCCTAGAAAACCCCCAATTCCCACGTATACGAAATGCATCAACAAGTCGAATCAACCTCCTTACTGCCTTTAAAACCTAATCGGCTCATAACCAATCCACCGATAATACTTACTAAAACATAAAGCACTCCTAACAAATAATGCTGATTCTCAAACAACTCAATCGTTTCGACGCTCAATGTAGAAAAAGTTGTAAATGAACCGACATACCCTGTACTAATTGCAGTTGCTATGATTGGCGATACAGAAATTCTGTTGAATAATGATGTAGTCAACCAAGCTAATAAATAACTTCCAACTAAGTTGACGATAAGTGTAGCCCAAGGAAACACGCTATTAGTCATGAAGGTGATTCCGATGAAATATCTAGAAATGGCACCTAGTGCACCTGCAATGCCGACATACATATAAACCATTTGATTTTCCTCCTTTCCATAAAAAAACTCCTGCTCGTGATAGGGAAATTCCATATCACCAGCAGGAGTCATCAGCCAACTTCGGCGGTTAAAGGTGAACTCCATCACCTATTGTACTTATTTGGTAATTAACTTATAACATGATATCATACATTTTTCAATTATTTTGTACGATAGGCGTTTACCTTCTTTGCTCGTGCATATAGCTACTCAGCTTGTACAGTGCAGTTACCTTCTTAACTCGCGCACATAGTCGTGCATATACTCTCAGCTCGTGCACATAATCCACTCCCTTGTGCGTTTAATCCTTTAACTAGTGTGGATAATTTCTCAACTCATGTGAATAGTTTCATTACTCGTGCATAAAAACTTCCTTCTTGTGCGGATAACTACAATTCTTGTGTAGATAATACATCCTTTTGTTCAGATACGTTCCCAACTTGTGTGGATGATTATTTAGCTTGTGCATATAGCTTCCTGACTTGTGCACATCCCCTTATACTTGTGCATTTCACTTCGTAACTCGTGTATAAAAATTCTAGTGTAACTAGGTTGTGTAAATTATGTTCCCTATCCAACCTCCACTAGATTAAGAGAATTTTTCTATTTAAAATTCATCCTAAATTTGTAATTTCTCAAAATTGGGAATAAAATCAATTTTATAGCATTAATTATTCATCGAGTTCTTAAATAAAAAAGGAGTGCAAGAAATGAAAGCTCAAGTCATTCAAACTTTTGGTAATCCATCCGTCTTTCAAATTCAAGATCTTCCCACACCTGAAGTCATTCCTGGCCATGTGCTCATCCAAGTAAAAGCAACGAGTGTCAATCCCATTGATACAAAAGTTCGCTCTGGTTTCGTTCCCGCTGTTGCTCCTGAATTTCCAGCTGTATTACATGGAGATGTAGCTGGAGTCGTTTGTGCAGTTGGTGAAGGGGTCTCAAAATTTCAAGTAGGAGATGAAGTTTACGGCTGTGCCGGTGGATTTAAAGGAACTACAGGGGGAGCGTTGGCAGAGTACATGCTGGCCGATGCTGATTTACTTGCCCATAAACCAAAAAATTTATCAATGGAAGAAGCTGCTGCTATACCGCTTGTTGCCATCACCGCTTGGGAAGCATTGTTCAATCGAGGAAAGCTGGCTCCTGGACAAAACATATTAATCCATGCAGCAACAGGCGGTGTGGGACATGTTGCCATCCAACTGGCAAAATGGGCTGGTGCGAAAGTCTACTCAACTGCCTCTTCAAAAGAAAAGCTTGAAATCGGCGCTCGTCTTGGGGCTGATGTAACAATCAACTATCTGGAAGAAAGCGTCCAAGATTATGTACAAAAATATACGAATGGTAAAGGTTTTGACATCGTATTTGACACAGTTGGAGGGGAGAACTTAGACCGCTCTTTTGAAGCAGCTGCTTTACACGGAACAGTTCTAGCAATTGCTGCTCGTTCTACCCATGACCTCTCCCCACTACATTCGAAAGGATTATCACTTCACGTAACGTTTATGTTATTAAAAATCTTAAACAAAGAATCACGAAAAGAATATGGTGAAATTTTAGAGAAGATTACAAATATCATTGAAGATGGAAAACTTCGTCCGCTTCTTGATCCAAACATTTTCACATTTGATGAAGTCTCCAAAGCCCATGAACACTTAGAATCCGGTAAAGCAATTGGAAAAATTGTTTTAGTAAATAAATGGTAAGATAAAAAACTCACAATCCTTTTATGAAAGGGTTGTGAGTTTTGGCTATTTATTTATGGTTTTCCTGTGCCATGGCTTCAGCTTTCGTTCTTTGAACCGTTCCATGTGGGTGATGTGGCGGTGCGTAAATCGAATAAAGCTTTAATGGGATATTTCCTGTATTTATTACATTATGCCATGTTCCAGCAGGTACCATAATGGCTGAATCTTCTTTGACTCTTCTTCGATAATTCAAATGATTTTTAGTTCTTCCCATCTCCACAATTCCTTCGCCCTGTTCAATTCGTAAAAATTGATCAGTATCTGGATGAATTTCTAAGCCAATATCTTCTCCAGGAAGTATGCTCATCAATGTTACTTGCAAATGTGGACCTGTCCATAAGGCTGTACGATACGCATTGTTATTCTTCGTTTCCTTTTCAATATCTACCGTAGCTGGTTCAGGACCCAAATCTTGACTAGGGAATTGAGAGTAACCATGAGGATTTGGAAATAAGGGTAGCATTCTCTGATAATCTACATTATTTCCGCTATAATGTGGATTTCTGTACGGCATATGGTAATTGCTTGAATCATAATAAGGATAGTGTTGTACATATTCTAAATTTCTATTCATATAATACGGAGATTCATAAAAATAATAAGGATATCCATAAGGGTTGTGATAATGGAAAAAATTCATTGCCCCATCCTTTCATTTTGTAATGAAAATACCTAATTTAAATAGTATGAGAACGTAGTTAAATGTCCTAGGCAATAAACCAACTATTACCGAGGTTTATAAAAAACCGATACAAGTATGGCTTATATAAGGGCTAATTAAAAAATTTGTTTTCACAATTACTTTTTTATCCATTTCTTTAATTGGTGGATACCCTTAATTTCAGTTAACTTGCTATTGCCAAAAAAGGTGGGCGTCTGAAAAGTCATTTTGAGATGCCCACTTTGCGGCTGTCGCACATGCTTTCGCCGCAGATAAATTGCGACGAGGAGGCGCGTTTGATGTGACCACCGCAGGAGCAAAGTTTTTAAGAGAATATTACTATAAGAAGTAAGGCTGTTCAGAAAGTGTTCGACTTTCTGATCAGCCCCTTTCTTTTAAATTGGTTATACTATTGTTCGCACTTACCTTTCACACGAATCCTATTGATTGTTACAGTTTTCAAAACAGTGAAAAATTCTTTGGCAGCTTGACCCTGCTCACGAAAACCTGTACTTGAATTTTTCATGCCGCCAAACGGTGCTTGCGGCTCAGCGCCACCTGTTTCATCATTAATTTGCACAAGGCCAACTTCGCTGCGTTCAATAAAATCAAAAGCCTTATGAATGTTCGTCGTATAGATGGAAGCACTTAATCCAAACTCCGAATCATTTGATAAGCGAATTGCTTCTTCATAATCTGCCACTTTAAATATGGCTAAAACTGGACCGAATATTTCTTCTCTTGCCAAATCCATATCATGCGTAACTTCAGTAAACAATGTCGGTTCTACAAAATATCCATGGGATAACTCTGCGACAGGTTTTCCACCGAAAATGCATTTCGCTCCCTGTGCTTTTGCACGTGCAATATGTTCAATAACGCTTTCGAATTGCTGTTTTGAGGCAAGAGGCCCCATTGTTTCTCCTACTTTAATTTTCTTTGCATTTTCGATTAATTTTTCCACTACCGTATCATACACAGATGCTTCAATATACACCCTGCTTGTAGCGGTACAACGTTGCCCTGTTTGCTTCATTGCACCTTCAATCGTCAGACGGGCTGCCAAATCTAAATCCGCATCCGCAAGAATGATTGCCGCATTTTTTCCGCCAAGCTCCAATTGAATTTTTTTATTCATTGGACCAGCTGTATTTAAAATCTGTTGGCCAACTGCGTTTGAACCAGTAAACGAAATAGCTTTGACTTTAGGAGACTTTATAATTACTGCCCCAAGTTTCGATCCGCGTCCCTGTACAATATTCAATACATTTTTCGGCAAACCCGCTTTTTCAAACAAATCGGCGATATACTGGCTTGTCAGCGATACTTCGATTGATGGCTTCCACACAACCGTATTGCCATACACAAGTGCCGGAGCTATTTTCCAAAGCGGAATCGCAATCGGGAAATTCCAAGGAGTAATAACTCCTACAACTCCTAAAGGAACGCGCTTCGTATAAAGCATTTTATCTTCAGAAGCAGATGGTAATACCTCACCAGCAGCACGCATACCTTCCTGTGAGAAATAACGTAAAATCGAAGCCCCCCGTTTAACTTCACCCATCATTTCCGGAACCGTTTTTCCCATCTCTTTCGAAGCAAGCTCAGCTAATGGCTCCAGATGTTCGATTAATAAATTGGCCATAGAATTTAAAATTTCCCCACGTGATACAGATGACAATTTGCTCCACTGTTGGAATGCCTGCTCACTTGCTCTAATTTTCACTTCCGTTTCTTCAATTGTGTGTAACTCGATTTTTCCAATACATTCCGATGTATTCGCAGGGTTAAACTGTTCACGAATTTCTCTTACGCCCATTACCATTTCAATTCCCCTCCTACTTCAAATAATGGTGTATACGGTATGTTATGCGCCTCCGCTACTGCCTCATACGTAATTTTTCGGCAATCACATTTAACCCTTTCACCTGTGCCAGATTTTCTGAACAAGCACGCTCGTAACCTTTATTGACAATTTGTAATGCATGTGTGATCGTAAAGTTTGATAATGCCATTGTCGATGTTCGTGCAACTGCACCCGGTATGTTGGCCTTTGGAACTCCGATAATCATGTCATACTACCCCTTTATAATAATTTCTTTTTGAAATAATCAAATGTCTCATCAACAATGCGCAACATCTCATTCAGTTCATTTTTTGTGATGATTAATGGTGGAGCAAAAACGATTGTATCTTGATCGTACGTCACTGTACGCAAAATCAACCCGCGCTTTGTCATTTCCTTTATAGCAATCGGGCTTAATAGCGGATTGAATAGCTCACCTGTCTCTCGATTTTTTACAATTTGAATTGCCCCCAATAACCCGAATGTTCGGACTTCGCCAATAAAGTTATACTTTTGCTGCAACACTTTAAAACCTTTTAGCATTTCCTCGCCCATGACTTTCGCATTTTGCACAAGCCCTTCACGCTCTAATATCTCAATATTCTTTAATCCTACTGCACAAGCAGTTGCATGGCCACTGTACGTGTAGCCGTGCATGAGTACTCCCCTGGATAAAGTGCACAAATCTTTATGAATTTTTTCAGAAATTAACACTCCACCCAACTGTGCGTAACCACTCGATACCCCTTTGGCAAAAGTTATTAAATCCGGAACTACATCAAAATGTTCAATCGCGAAGTTCTTCCCTGTACGTCCAAATCCGGTAATCACTTCATCAGCAATAAATAAAACTCCAAACTCATCACAAATTTCACGCACTTTTTTGAAATAATCCGGCTTTGGCACATTCACTCCGCCTGCTCCTTGCACCGGCTCTGAAATAAATGCCGCCACATTTTCCGGACCAAGCTCAAGAATTAAATTGCGCAACTCTTCCGCAGAATCTTTATTGACATAATGGAAATCAGGGGCCGGTGAATTTGTAAATTTGCGGAACCCTTCAATACCCGTTGCATTTGTTGATCCGAATGCGACCCCATGATACGACAATGTTCGGGAAATAATTTTTTGGCGATTTGGCTGGCCTTTTAAAATCCAATAATGGCGTGCAAGTTTTATAGCTGTATCATTCGACTCTGAACCACCGGAAGTGAAAAATACAGTATTTAAATCTCCAGGCGCCAACTCAGCAATTTTCGCTGCAAGCTTGATTGCCGGTTCATTGCTGAACGTTGCAAAACAGGAGCTGAAAGCCAGCTTCTCCATTTGCTCTTTTGCCACTTCTGCAATTTCTTTGCGCCCATGTCCGACATTTACATTCCAAAGAGATGACATGCCATCAATGTACGTATTACCCTCTAAATCTTTTAAATAGATTCCATTTCCTTCATAAAAGATTGCCGCCGGACCGTAAGTTTGCTGCTCTTCAATTGAAGTTGTTGGATGCAAGAAATGCTTTTGGTCCAAATATTTTAATTGCTCAACTAATTGAATTGCCATTATATCAACCTCTTTCTTTTGAAATATTGCAATGAACAAAAAAAGTTTTTATTCACTACTGGCGTATTTATAAATAAATGAGCAAATCTTGTGCCAAGTAGCCAAAAATAAAAAAAATCGTTTATTTTATTTGAGTCGGAAGAAATTTTTTTGAGGCAAACATCCTATGAATCTTCAATCCTATTACAGGAATAACGAAAAATAGGCATTCCAGAAGCTCTCTTGCTTTCTGGAATGCCTATCACTCATTACTAAAAACTTAAAATAAATTTTTTCATTTTGTTGTGTATGTTTAAAACTTGTTAGGTTTCTTTACATAATTTAATGCAAAAATTAACAGATTGATGAAATTTTGCATCACTTAATGCATTAAAGTATAAATTTTGCATAATTAATTATATGTTACGTATTTTGTCAGTTTATAACGCTGAATTTTCCTGACCAATGTAGATTGATCGCAGCCTAATGCTGTTGCTGCCTTTCTGATGCTATCATGCTCAGATAATGCTTTTTTTATGACTTCCTTTTCAAAAGCTGCCACTTGCTCCTTTAGCGTTCCGTTATATTGGGATATATCTATATTTTTTGCTAAATCGATAGATTCCTTAGGTTGCTTTTTCGTTTTGCTGCTCTTTTTCGATGCTTCTTTTAGTTCCTCACGAATCATGCTTACATTAATTTCCGGCTGATTCGCCAATAAAGATACCCTTTCGATAATATTTTTCAATTGGCGGATATTCCCCGGCCAATCGTACTCTTCCAATACCTTTAATGCTTCCTTATCAAACGTTCGATGAATATCATATTTTTGTTCAATTTGAGTTAAAAAATGATAGGCAAGTGGAACAATATCTTCCCGCCGCTCTCTTAATGGAGGAATGTCAATCGGAATGATATTTAAACGATAATATAAATCCTCACGAAACATTCCTTGTTGCACCATTTCAGCCAAATTGCGGTTGGTTGCTGCTATGATTCGCACATCAATGGGAATTGGCTTCGCACTTCCAATCCGCTGCACTTCCGATTCCTGCAATACCCGCAAAAGTTTTGCCTGCAATTGAAGCGGCATCTCTCCAATTTCGTCCAAAAAAATTGTACCGCCCGATGCAGTTTCAAATAATCCCGCTTTCCCACCTTTAATGGCACCTGTAAAAGCACCTGCTTCATAACCAAAAAGCTCCGATTCCAACAAAGATTCCGGAATTGCACTGCAGTTGATTGTGACCATTTGTTTTGTACTTCTTCGGCTGTTTAAATGAATTAGCTTTGCTGCTTCCTCTTTTCCGACACCTGATTCACCCTCAATTAAAACGGTGGAGTCCACCTCAGCAACCCGCAACATGCGTTTTAATACATTTTGCATCACCGGGGATGTTGCAATGATATTCACTTTTTTTCGTTCGAGTTCATTCAATTCTCTAATTTTTTGCTTAAACTTTTCATTTTGAATCTCGAGTTTTTTTACTTCTTCTTCCAAACTTTTCAATCGCGACATATCCCGGGTAATAATCAATACATACTGCAGTTCTCCCGCTTCATCAAAAATCGGTTTCCCTGTCACCAAAAAGCATTTATTATTCAAAAAAGATTGGAAAATAGTGACATCTTCTTTTGACTTCAACACTTTCAATGTCAGCGAGTCACTCATTGCTCCCTCAGCAATCAAATCCTTAGCGTATCGGTTGACACAATTGATGCCAACAATTTCAATATCAATGTCATTTTGAAATATAATCTTGCCATGTTTGTCGCTGATTGTAATACCATCCGAAATTGAATTTAATAATTTTATAGATAAGGGATTCAAAATATCCAAATCGGTGTACTGTTGAATTGGCATGAGGCAAAAAAGCATTCCATTTTGAGAAGGAAGCACATGCACATGAAAATCTTCCGCCGTGTAAAACTGCTTGCCTTTCTCATAATGTACAAAAATTTTTTCTATTTTCTCCATAGGAAGATTACTGGAAAACTTAATCTGATTGTCTTGTACATAAAAAAAGTGCTCTGTTTTTTGCATTTTTTGAACCGCCATAGATAATCTCCCTTCCAAAACTATTTTCTCTTAATTTTTATATGCTTATTTCTCTTAGCAAATACAAAAAATAATCTGCTCCAAAATGCAACCTTAGGATTACATTTAAAGGAGCAGGGCTTTTATCACATTAATTCGTTTCAGACACAGTTTCTTTCACTAATGTTTCTACTTCTTTTTTGGATTCCGATGGAGCGGGATTAATCTTTCTCATGACAAAAAATAATGCAATTGAAGAAACAAACACCGCAGTACTTAAATAAAACTGCGATTGTAAACTTTCAATGAATAGTTGAGAAATGTATACTGCCACAAGCAAGAATATCGTCCCATAGGTTAAATAAGGGAATAACCACATACGAATCGGCAATTTTTTTTCATTCCACTTCAAGAATTCTTTGCGGAAGCGGAGTTGTGATATCGCAATGAAAATATATACAATAATCATTAAACCGCCTACACAGTTTCCTAAAAAGTAGAAAATCACATCCGGCGAAATAAAATATAACATAGCACAAATATACGCAACGATTGTACTGCCAATAATGGAAGGAACTGGTGCGCCCCGTTTGCTATTGATTTTGGAGAAAAATTTTGGGGCATCTCCTTGTTGAGACATGGACAATAACATACGTGAGCTTGTGTATAGTGCGGAGTTTAATACTGAAACCAGTGACACGAAAATAACGATTTGCATTAATTCAGCTGCGATTGGTAAGCCTGCCATCCTCAAAATGTTTGCATATGGTGCTGCTAAATTGTCAGCATCATTCCATGGCAATATTAAAACCATCAAAGTAACTGACCCTACAAAAAACAATGCCAGCCGAAAAACAACATTCCGGATTGACCGGACAATATTTTTCGCCGGATTTTCCGATTCAGCAGCTGCGATTGCCGCTACTTCTGCTCCACAAATGGAGAAAATAACAAATACAATTGCCGTCAAAATCGGAACTAAACCTTGTGGAGCAAAACCTCCATGATTAAATAAAATACCGAATCCCTGTGGATTAAATGTCGGCCATACACCGAGCACCATTAACGTACCTACAATTAAGAACACAACAATTGCCGTTACTTTTAAGAAAGAAATCCAGTACTCAAATTCACCAAACGTTTTTACAGAATACACATTAATAATGGTCATAAGCAATGTAATGCCAATAGAACCCGCCCAAATAGGGATGACAGGAAACCAAGCATTAATCATTCCACCAATTAACGCTGCTTCCAGTCCAACAATGAATACCCAGCTTGCCCAATAAAGCCAACCAACTGTAAAACCTGCCCAATCACCAATATATTTCGAAGCATAGGAAGCAAACGAACCCATTTCCGGATCGCCGTTTCGATTCATTCCTAAAGCCAGTTCACCAGAAGCCATTTCACCAACCATTTGCATAATGAATACAATAATCAAACATGCAATTAGATAAGAAAAAATGACAGCTGGACCGGTGCTTAAAATATTTTTACCTGTTCCAACGAATAGGCCTGTACCTATTACCCCACCAATAGAAATCATTGTAATATGCCTAGTCTTCAATGAATTTTGCAGTTTTCCCATTTGATTCCCCCTTTTTATGAAATTTAAAGTAAAATCCATAGTTAACAATCAAATCAATTTTTTATATTTTCAGAAATTGATGAATGGAAAATTTTAAAAAACTACCATTATACCAAATGCATCATTAATCCCAATACGCCATTGAACGCTTGATTATCGTTTCCCTATATTGCTCTGTCGATTTAATCAATACTTGATTCGTTGTATAATCTATAATTACACCGTAACGGCGAATTACATCTAATTGATTGATTTCTCCATTTTTATACATCTTTTCTACTTCAAATGGATTTACACTGAGCCATACTTTTCTATTTTTTCGAATGTATTCTCTTTCTTTTTTAGTAGCCTCAAAGTCAATTTCAAATAGATCCAAATCTCGATTGATTTCTGTAATGACTACACCATAATCCTTTCTGGCTCTTTCGATTGATACGTACCCATCAATGACATCTTCCAAGACAGCGTTTACATCTCGTTCCAATGGATCACCTAAGCCGCCTCCACCAGCGGATGGTCTAGTAAACGAATCCCCCTTTTTCAAAGGAACATTTGAGAAAATGGTACCTAAAAATTGTTCTCTCTCCGTATCAGGATATAAAATGGCTCCTTGTGGAATCGATGGCAGACCTCCCATAATTCCCCAAGTAATCGAACGGGAACGGTCACAACAATAAGACATCACCCCGCCGAATACGTCTGTTAAAATGCCGCCTTTTTCAACTCCACATCCACCCCGATACTTTCCAGGTCCTCCTGAATCGGTGATAATTTCATGTTTTGTCGTAATAACAGGTGACAAACGCTCTTGCCCTTCACAAGGCTGTACGCTGAGCCCTACTCCAAAAACAGGTGAGGTTGCATTCGCTCCGTCGCGGTCTATGCGTCCGCCATGACCTCCCGCCATCCAGTCATACCACATAAAGTAATTGTTGGCTGCATTGCGGCGATCATATCCTCCAATTAATAAATATTCCAGATTGAATGAACACGCAATTGCACGTTTTGGCATTATTTCAGACCAAATCTCGAAACAAGCATTCATAATTTTTTCAAAAGCACCTGAACAGAAACCAGAAACAGCAACAGGTTCAGGAGCATTCACAACTGAATTTTCAGGCAAGTATGCTTTTACAACCCGGTAAAATCCGGAGTTTAGCGGTACTTCCGGGAAAAATGTTTTTGTACCTGCATATAATCCTGATAATGCTGAACCAAAACCTGCATTTAAAAAGCAGCTAATATATGGATGAGTTCCACTTAAATCATAATGGATTTCATTATTTTGAATCGTCATTTTCACTCGAATAGGAATTAACCCGTCTCCAACTTCAGGGTCCATATCAATATAGTCAACCGCTTCCCACGTGCCTTCAGGTAATGACTCGATTTTTTTTCTCGTTAAGCGTTCAACGTAATCCTGCACTTCCTTAAATGCAGTTAACACCGTATCAATTCCATATTTATCAATCAACTCTAACAGTTGCTTTTGCCCAACTTTTGCCGCTTCCACTTGTGAACGCAAATCGCCTAAGCGCTCTTTAGACACTCGCATATTCGAAATCAAAAGATTGACGACATCTGATAAGTATTCGCCTTTTCTGTAAATACGGACTGGTGGAATACGGATCCCCTCTCCAAAATGGTATCTGGACTTCACATCAAAAGATCCTGGGTTAGAACCACCAACGTCTGCCCAATGCCCATTTGTTTGCATGAAAGCAATTAATTTGTCTTCATAAAACACCGGTAAAATTACCCTTGTATCACAGAAGTGAGTGCCACCCCTATAAGGATCGTTCACTAAAAACACATCACCTGGATGAATATCATCTTTAAAATCTTCCAAAACTGCTTTTGCCGTTAAATGCAATGTCCCTACATGAACCGAAATATCATGTGTTCCTTGCATCACTGTATTTCCATCTGCGTCACACAAGGCACAGCTGAAATCACGGTTGTAAATGACAAATGAGTAACATGTTCTTAACATCTGTTCTGCCATTTGGTCAACCAAATTCACAAAACCATTTTTTAACACTTCAAAAGTAACCGGATCTAAAGTTGACTCCTGTTTAGGAATCGTTTTTTGTGAAGAACTCATAAATCATTCCACCTTTCCAAAATTATTCTTGATTTACAGAAATAATAATGTTTTTGTACTGATCAACCTTTGCTGTAAATTCCGGTGGGATTACTGTTGTTGTATCCAATTGTTCAATAATTGCTGGCCCTACAATTTCAGCTTGCACTGGAATTTTGTCCCTATCATAAATTTTTGTCGTTACAAATTTGCCATCGAAGTAAACTTTTCTTGTCCCTTTAAGGGCATCTTCAATTTTTCCTGCCGAGTTATACTTTGGAAATTCAGGTTTTGGCACAGTACCGATTGCTGTAACGCGAAGCCCATAAATTTCAACTTTTTGTTCCCTGTCAGAATATGCAAACTCACGCTCATGTTCTTTATGGAATAATTCTAAAATCTCTTCGATTGATGAATTACTTTCGCTTACTGGTACCGATAACGAACGCCATTGACCTTGATATCTTAAGTCAATGAAATTCATTAAAGTGGAATGTTCTTCAGGAATTCCTTCCTCAACAAGCAACGCTTTTGCCTCAGCTTTCATGTTTTCGAATTCCAGCTGTAAATCATCTAGTGTTATTTCCGAAGCTTGCTTTAAATATGTTTTTGAAATATCGTGCCGTACATCTACTAATAAACATCCCATCGCTGCTGCTACACCTGGATAAGGCGGAATGATGACTGTAGGGATATTTAATTCTTTCGCTAAATGAGCACCATGCAATGGACCTGCTCCGCCAAAGGCTACTAAAGCAAAGTCTCTTGGGTCATACCCTCTGCGAACAGAAATGAGTCTTACTGCATCGCTCATATTAGCATTGGCCACTTCGATGATTGCATTTGCCGCTTCTTCGATTGAATAGCCGAATTCATCTGCAATTTTTTGTACAGCTTCTCTCGCTTTCTCTAAATTCAATTTCATCGTACCGCCTAATAATTCTTCATTTAAACGTCCCAACACCAGATTTGCATCCGAATTCGTCGGTTCAGTACCACCGTGGCTATAACATGCTGGACCTGGTGAAGCGCCTGCACTTTGCGGACCATTTCGCAATGAACCGCCCTCATCAATCCAGGCTAAACTTCCACCGCCTGCACCAATAGTTAAAATTTCGATACTTGGGAAACCAATCGGATAACCATATTCAATTGCCCAATCTTTTGTAATCCGAATGTTACCGTCATACATTAATGAAATATCCGTACTTGTTCCACCCATATCTAAACCAATCGCATTACTATAACCGCATAATTTTGCAATATGTTTGCTTGCAATGGCACCTGCTGCAATTCCTGAGCTTGCAAGTCTGGCAGCATAACGAGGGACTGTACTGGATGTCATCACACCGCCGCCGGAATGTAAAACCAAAATATCGTCTTTATAACCGCGCTCATGCATTTCTTCTTCCAACTTATTAATGTACGAAGTCATAATCGGTCCTAATACAGCGTTAATAATCGTCGTACACATTCGTTCATGTTCAAAGATTTCAGGTAATACTTCACTGGAGATACACACATATACCCCTGGTAATTCCTCTTGAAGAATTTCCTTCACCCTTGCTTCATTTTCTCCATTCACATATGAATTAATGAAACATACTGCTACCGATTCTGTTCCACGTTTTTTCAGTTTTCTTGCTAATTCACGAACCTCATTTTCATCTACAGGGATCAAAACATTTCCTTTATAGTCTGTCCGCTCTGTCACTTCAAATCGATCGCGCCTTTTAATATATGGTCTTGCTTTATCCTTATAAGTATCCCAAATATCTTCTTTTGTACCTCGTCCTATTTCAATTACATCCCTGAAGCCTTTTGTTGTAATCAGTGCTGTTTTGGGCAGTTTTCTTTCAATGAGTGCATTCGTACCTACTGTCGTTCCATGGGAAAAGACTTTAATATCCTCTCCATTAATTTTCGCCTTTGCAATTCCCTCTAATATTCCTTTCTCAGGATTGGATGGTGTTGACGATGTTTTCGTAACAAAAATTTCACCGGTTTCCTCGTTGAATACAAAAACATCAGTAAAAGTACCCCCGACATCAATAGCTAAACGTTTTTTGGCAGTAATCATGACATCCCCTTCTTTCTATAAAATTATCTGTAAATTACTAGAACACAATAGCTTCTGGTATGACCGCTGTTCTTAAATGCGTGAACTAATCACAATGCAGTTACAAAATTTAAAGCAAAAAATATGCCAACTTTCCCGTCATATCCTCAATCATTTTTTTCATAAAATATTAAAAATGCATAAAAAAACTATTTTTTTAAAATTGACTTCAAAAAAAGCCATATTCAGCAAGTAATTAAAATTAGTATGAATAGAACTTGTTAACTGTTTCATAATTTATTTATGGCTAGTATTTTTTTATATTCCGATAAATGAATGTTAATTCAAGAATTATTTAACAAAATTAATAGGTCTTTAACCTGATAATTCTTTCAATGGTTTTGATTTAACCAAAAAACCATCTTTGTATGCAGAAATTCAATTGTTATGCATTATTGCATCGGTTATTGTAATTTGAAATTATTTATAATGCCCTGTTAAATGAGCTAGCAATATTCATTTCTATTCGATACTTTGCCACTGTTCGTCTGGAAATACTTATTCCCTCATTATTGAGTTGGATTGCTAATTGTTCATCGGTTAAAGGTTTTCTTTTATTCTCTTGTTCTATTAATTCCTTTATCCGTTTTTTAATAAATATAATTGAATCTGATTTTCCTGATGAACTTATAATTCCTTTTGAAAATAATGACTGAAAACTATAAATGCCATGGGGAGTCTGCAGATATTTTCCTTTAACCATTCGACTAATCGTAGAAATATGGACTTTTAGATGATCTGCTATATCTTTTAATCTCATAGGTTTTAATCCTACTATTCCTTGTTCAAAGAAGTCAGGTTGAATCTCTAATAGCAACCGAACAAATTCATAGATTGTTTTATTACGCTTTTCGATTCCTAATAAAATTGCTTTTGCATCTTTCAAATAACGTTTTAAAAATTGCTTGTTTTCTGTTTGTTGTTTTAACAATTCCACATATTCTTCATTGATTTGAACCGCAGGCAAATTCTTTTGAATCACTTGAATAGCCCATTCTCCACCTGCACGGTATACTTCAATATCCGGAACAATATAATGAATGGCTGTTTCTTTAAAACCAGCAGGAATTGGTTTTAGATTTTTTATAAATGCAACAGCTTGCTGAATTTCTGATAAAGATTCGCTGTATTTTTTCGCTACCTGTTTAAGTTTATTTTCCGCAACTAAGTGCAAATCATTTTTTATAATCTCTTTTATGAATGGGGGCACATTGGGAAATCGGTTCGTTTGAATCAATAAATACTCAATGTAATTACGTGCTCCAACTCCGACAGGCTCAAGCGACTGAAGCAATTGGATGATCTCTTCAACATGAGCTGAAGTCGTATGAAATTTTTCAGCTACTTCAGCTAATTCAACATCTAAAAATAAACGGTCATCTAAAGAACAAATTAAAAATTTTAATATTTTTACATCCAAATCACTTAGAGGAACCGCTAGTGGAATTTGCTCAATAAAAAATTGTTCAAAATTCTCTTGAACTCTTGCGCTGCGCTCAATAAAATCCCAATGATTTTCTTCGCTCGAAAAGGATGGAGACATTTTTTCTTTGATATAAGAGGTTTCCAAGAGCTTCTGAAAACTATTATTTTCACTATCTAAAGTAAGCAATGGGTTCTCATTTGCTTTTTCAATTAAATATTGTTCCAACTCCAAACTGGACATTTGCAAGATTTCCAAACTTTGAATTTGATCTAATCGCAGAGTTTTCATTAATCTATTTTCCAATTTTACTTGCATTTGCATTGTGTTCCCCCCATTTTTTAATCCCCATTTAATTTTTCCCTATAAAATTATTTATCTACATGAAAGAGAAAAAATAACAAAATTGTTAGAATTTTTTATATTTTTATTGACACCTTAAAAAACTATGATTATATTTGTAATACGATAATGATTACCGTAATACGGTAAAATAAGGAGGATGATGTCATGTTTCGATTGCCAACAGTACAATTTACGCAGGAACAAGAAACGTTTCGTTTAGAAGTCCGCAAATTCCTGCAAGAGCATGTTAAAAAAGGAACCTTTACCCCAAAATGCGATTCCTGGTTGAGCGGTGTCGATCCTTCATTCTCAAAACTCATCGGTGAACAGGGCTGGATTGGCATGACGTGGCCAAAAAAATATGGAGGTCAGGAGAGGAGCACTATTGATCGCTATATTTTAACGGAAGAGTTTTTAGCAAGTGGAGCACCTGTTGCAGCCCATTGGTTTGCGGATCGTCAAACGGGGCCATTGCTACTTCGTTACGGTACAGAAGAACAAAGGCAATTTTTCCTGCCAAAAATCGCCCGAGGGGAATGCTACTTTGCCATTGGTTTAAGTGAACCAAACAGTGGTTCGGATTTGGCTTCGGTTCGTACACGGGCAGAAAAGGTAGAGGGTGGTTGGATTGTGAACGGTCAGAAAATTTGGACAAGCAACGCCCACGTATGTCATTACATGGTGACTCTTGTACGCACAAGTCCATTTGATGGAAAAAACAAACATGCGGGATTGAGCCAACTGATTATCGATTTACATGCAGAAGGAGTATCAATAGTTCCGATTAAATTTTTAACAGGTGAACATCATTTCAACGAAGTATTTTTCGATAATGTGTTTGTTCCAGACAATATGGTTGTAGGCCAGATTGGAAATGGATGGGAGCAAGGCTTGGCAGAACTTGCATTTGAGCGAAGTGGTCCGGAACGTATTTTAAGTACGTATCTCCTAATAGACGAATTGATTCAAGAATTAAAGCTTCAGGACAATAAAGAAGGATTAAAACAAGCAACAAAACTTCTTTCCCGTTTATGGAGCCTGAGGAATTTATCCATTGGAGTTGCAAAATTATTGGAATCCGGCGATGGAAAAAACGTTGCCATACCTGCATCTTTAGTAAAGGCAATCGGTACTAAGTTTGAACAAAGCGTTCCTGAGGTTGCACGACTGCTCGTTGAAACCTATCCAAAACTGGATGCAGAGAGAAAATTTGACCGCTATATGGCTCAGTCCATTTTACATTCACCCGGTTTTACAATCCGCGGTGGTACAACAGAAATTCTCTACGGTATGTTGGCGAAAGGGGTTGTGGCGAAATGAGCGAAATGAAAGAGATGATTTTAGATGTTGCGGAACGCATGTTGGAAGATCGTGTTACAAAAGACGTAGTGGATGTGCTTGAAAAAGGTGATTGGTCAAAAGATACTTGGACATTATTTGTAGAAAACGGTATGGTCTCCGTTGCCCTTTCAGAAGAACATGGCGGTGCTGGAGGAGACTTAGAGGACCTTCTAAATCTTGTACGTTTAACAGGTAAATATGCTGCACCCATTCCTTTTGCAGAAACAACATTTGCCAACTTCATACTTGAAACCAGCAATCTGGCAGTAGTTGATAAAATTGCGACTTACTCCCTTCAAGATGGATTTATTTCTCAGAATAATCAAATTAATGGTGTATTGCACAACGTTCCTTGGGCAAGACATGCCAAATATCTAGTAGCCCTTGTACAAAGCAATCAAGGGGTGCATGTTGCACTAATCGATTTGGCTAATGCTACGATACAGCCAAGCACTAACTTGGCAAGCGAGCCACGGGATACAGTCATATTGAATAATGCGCAAGCACACTCTTCAGCCGTTTTATCGGATGAACAAATTTTCTATTTCAAAACAATCGAAACTGCATTTAAAATCGCTTTAATGACGGGGGCCATTGAAAAAATCAATGAGTTATCTGTCCAATATTCAAAAGAACGGGAACAATTTGGACGCCCAATTCACCGCTTCCAGTTGGTGCAATACCAAATCGCACAATTAGCTGGGGAAACCGCCATTGCAATTGCTGCATTCAATAACGTTTGTGCCGCTATTCAATCACAAAAATTATTGCATGAAGTTGCATTTGCGCGCATCCGTTTTGAAGACGCAATTTCAACAGTTGCTTCCGTTTCCCATCAATTGCATGCTGCAATTGGTACGACACATGAACATGCATTACACCAATACACTCGACGTTTATGGGCTTGGCGGGATGAAGGAACAAATGCGGATTTTTGGAGTGAACATATTGCCGACTATTTATTGAATCGTGATGCTGAATTGTGGGCTTATCTCACAAAAACAGCTCAAACAGTTGTAAAAAAATAATATTTCTCAATTGAGTAAATTTAAGAAAAGCCGTGCTTTCGGGACGTTTTACTGCACTTTCCTCCAGTGTTTCACTGGAAAGATATCAGTAAACATCCCGTATCACCTTCCCCTTTCACCTTTTGAAATTTTTTGACTCAGATATTTTTTTAATAACGAAACTTAGCAGAAAGATAGAACAAGAATTTTAAAGGAGAGATTTTTTATGGCTGATTTAATTTTTGAAGTAGAAAATCATATTGCTACGATTACATTAAATCGTCCTGAAAGCTATAACGCTTTTAGCGAAGAAATGATTGCCAATTGGATAAAAGCACTGGAAACAGTAAGAGATGATGATTCGATACGAGTGGTCATTGTAAAAGGAAACGGAAAAGCGTTTTGTGCTGGGGGCGATGTGAAAGCCATGCAAGCCGGAGAAGGTTTTTTCAAAAGCAAGGAGGACATCTCTTCCACCGGATTGGCACGTAAAAATTCACTATGGAAGAAAATTCAACGAATTCCTTTGCTTTTGGAAGAAATCGATAAACCTGTGATTGCACAAATACACGGCTTTGCAATGGGAGCTGGACTGGATATGGCATTAATGTGTGACATTCGAATTGCTGCAGTCTCAACAAAGTTATCGGAAAGCTATATAAACGTTGCCATTGTGCCAGGAGATGGTGGTGCATATTATTTACCGAAACTTGTTGGCATCGACAAAGCATTGGATATGTTTTGGACCGCAAGGATTTTTACAGCTGAGGAAGCAAAAGAATTGGGATTCGTAACCTTTGTTGTAGATGATAATGAACTTGAACAATTTACCCGCTCGTATGCAGAAAAGCTTGCAAATGGACCGCAAACAGCCATTCGTTTTATTAAACGGGCAGTTTATCAAAGCCAAAAAATGGATTTACGCTCAGCGCTTGACTACATTTCATCTCAAATGGCCATTGTGACAGAACTTGATGACTTTAAAGAAGGCGTAGATGCAGTAGTCAATAAGCGTAAACCTTTTTATAAATAAGACAACTATTCGGGTGCAATATAGATGTAGTAATGAAAAAAGAAGCCGAATGATATATAACTTCATCAAGTATAGGGAAACATGCAGTACGTAAATTCTCTGGAAAGTAAATTTAGAGAGGAGAATTGAATATGCAACAGCCTCTACAAAATATAAAAGTCATAGATTTATCCCGAGTTTATGCTGCACCAGCAGGCTCTATGATTTTAGGCGATTTAGGTGCAGAAGTCATCCGCATCGAGCATCCAAAAGGCATGGACAGCATGCGTGATTGGGGTCCATTCATAAATGGACAAAGCACCTACTACCTTTGTGCCAACCGCAATAAACTCTCCATCACGCTTGATTTAAAAACGGATGAAGGGAAAGAACAATTAAAAAACTTAATTAAAGATGCAGATGTTTTATTAGAAAACTTCAAAACTGGCGATATGCAGCGGATGGGGCTTCATTACGAAGAACTAAAAAAAATCAATCCCCGCCTCATCCATTGTGCAGTAACAGGATTCGGCCAAACTGGTCCTCTCGCACATATGCCTGGATTCGATCCAGTCATTCAAGCAATGAGCGGTTTAATGGACGTTACAGGGCAACCGGATGGCGAGCCGACAAAAGTCGGGGTGCCTATTGCCGATATTTTAACTTCTCTATATGTTGTCATTGGCGTATTATCAGCATTGCGCATGCGTGACATGACTGGAGAAGGACAATTTATCGATCTTTCCCTGCTTGATGTGCAAATTAGCAGCCTTGCAAATGTTGCAAGTGCCTATATTAATGCCGGCTTCATTTCTAAACGTTTAGGCAACCTTCATAATAATGTCGCTCCATATCAAGTTTTCAATTGTGCAGATGGTCCATTGATGATTTGTGCAGGTACAAATGACCAGTTCCGTAAACTATGTAAAATGCTTGGCCACGAAGAATGGGTGGAAGATGAACGTTTCTTAACGAATTCCCTGCGCAAAAAACATGAATCGATTCTTAGCCAAATGATATCTGAAATTACGCTTACTAAAACACGGGATGAATGGATTCTCTTATTACATCAATATAAAATCCCTTGTGGAAAAGTGCATACCATTGCTGAAGCTCTTGAGCAGCCTCAAGTAAAAGCTCGCAACTTAATTGGAGAACTCGAACATCCTCAATATGGCAAAGTCAAATTCATTAAAAATCCATTGCAATTTTCGGGCTTAAATATCCAATATAAACTTGCACCTCCATTGCTTGGCGAACATTCCGATAAGTATTTGGAACAACCAATAAATTTTAAACAGTCATAAAACACTTTCGTTAATATGAAACAACTTAAATATTCTTATATAATAATGGAATAGCAAAAGAACTCATTTTGCATTTTCTCTTTAATGAAGTAGGTTTCCCGGACAAGTGTTAAACTAAAAAACTGCGTGAAGTAGGTGTAAGAATTGGATAAAGTAACATATGAAAAAAACTATACAATTACATCGCTGCACAAAGCCATTCGAGTATTAAAAGCATTCTCAAATGATGAACCGAGTCTTTCCTTAACAGAACTCAGCAAAAAAACTGGAATAACCATCTCCAGTTTGCAACGCATTGTTTCTACCTTCGTTGTTGAAGGATTTTTGCATAAAAATGAGCAAACAAAGCGTTATCAACTCGGCCACTCATTATTATATTTAGGAAACTTAGTGAAACAAGAGTCGAGCTTAATTCTTGTAGCAGAACCCATTTTAAAACGTTTAAACGAAGAAACAAAAGAAAGTCTTTCACTTAATATCATCGATGGTTATGAACGAAGATGCATTTTAAATTTTGATTCATCATATCCACTTTCAACAAAAATGCTAGTAGGTGACACTTCCCCACTTTACGCAGGAGCATCATCAAAAACGCTGCTTGCATTTATGCCTAATTATAAGGATTATGTAAATAATGTTCAATTAGATAAGATTACTGAACATACCGTAAAAACAAAGGAACAGCTCCTGAAACAATTGGAACAAATTCGTGAGCAAGGCTATTGCATCAGCAACGGTGAAAGAGTTCGCGGAGCATGGTCCATATCTGTTCCCATTTTAAATGCAGCACAGGAATCCATTGCATCAATCAGCATAGTCATTCCAGTAATTCGATATACGGATTACAATGAAACAGAACTCATACAAAAAATGCAACAAGCCGCAAAAGAAATTGAAAATCAATTGTATTAGGTGCCAGGCACTTTTTGTACCTAGCACCTATTCATTCAACAAGAACCGTACATTTTCCTCATGGCACTTCTTTAAACTTCTTTTGTAACGATATGAATCAACTAAATGTTCATGTTCTGCATTGGACTGAATCACTTGTTTAAGATTATTAATATATTTAAGGCTATCCTGTTTTCTTATTAGAATTTCTTCTGTGCTGCGAGCAACATGGCCATGCCCTGTAATTAAGAATTTAATTCGGTGAACCGATAAAATCGCTTCCGTTTTTTCTAATGTTTTCATATAGTCGGTTGAACTTGAATAAATAAATGGGAATTCTATATCGGATAAATAATCGCCTGCAATCCAAATCCCGAGAGGCTCAACAATTGCAAAGATGCCATCATCCGTATGTCCCTTCGCTTCATAAAAAGTGAGCGTGGTATTGCCGATTTTCAGTTGCTCGCCGTCTTTCTTCACAACAATATCCACATTGGGATAAACTACCGGAGTTTTTCGATCGATATAATACTCATCATCAAACGCCTTTACTTGTTCCAGAATCTCATTTGGATTTTTCAACTGAAAGGCTTCGCTAGCAATAACAATTGCTTCTGGAAATGCTCCAGCCCCCACGATGTGGTCCTAATCGGAATGAGTGATAATCAAATAAACAGGTCGGTTTCCTTTCATGCTTACTACATGCTCACGAATTTCATCCACTTCAGAAGGAAGCAGACATGGATCGACGACAATCACACAATCTTCAGTTTGAATAACAGTGGACGTAGTTTTATAAAGTTGGCTTTCGAATACGGTGAGGTGTTTGTCTTGATATTGAATCATATTGATCTCCTCTTTGTATTAATTTGTCACTATCGTAAATCCTCAATATTACCAATTTGAATCTCTTTCAATGATTGCTCTAAACAATATTCTAAGTCATTACGAGTACGTAATAAACGTTGAAAAGTACGCCCTTAGCTATCTTAAAAAGGAACCGTATTTACTTTTCACGTTACTCTATATACTGTTTTGTTTAATGGTGGTTAGTTTTTTAATCAAGAATTTGTCGGGAGATTTTGATATGTTGTTTTTTGATTAACTCATTTCATTTTTGTCTTTTATAACAAGCTTGCTTAACTTATTGATTTCTTGTAATTCTGTAAAGATAAAAATTTTATTCCATTCTTTGATAATTATTATGGGAATTTGAATTTTAGAAAGTAAAAAGAGGCTGGGACATAACTAGCTTCAAAACGAGAAAAAGGCGAATTTGAGCTCACTCAAATTCGCCTTTTTTGCTTTTTTTACTACTATCTTTTGTTAACTCATACCTGTGCTGTGTATTTTCGTAAATTCACGGCCATTAATGCGATACCTATTTCGTTTTCAACCTTCGATTTTCCACGTACAGAAAATCGAGTGAAACGCAAATTAGCCTTCAAGAATCCAAAAACTGGTTCTACGTCAATTTTGCGTTGACGATAAATTGAACTCGTTTTCTCTTCTGAAAGCTTCGCTCTTACATATTCTTTTTGTTTTTTCCACTTCTCATTCACCATGAGTTTTCGATTGTTGCCTTCTTTTGCTTTCGTGCAAGATGAACGAAGGGGGCATCCCGAACAATCTTCACACTCATAGATTTTAAACTCTCGTTTGAAACCTGTTTTATCTGTACGTACTGATACATATTTGAATACGAGGCGTTGCTGATTCGGGCAAGTGTATGTATCACTTTCCTTGTCATACTGCCAATTGTCTGGATTAAATTTGTTTTGTTTATACTTTTTCTTTTGCTCTTTCAAGTACATGTTATACGTAATCAGTGCTTCTCGTCTTCGTTTCGAAAGTATCTCATCATAGTTTTGTTCACTACCATAACCTGCATCTGCGACAATATGCTTCGGTAAATTAAAAAAATGTTTCTCAATCTCATCCAAAAAAGGAATTAGAGTACGCGAGTCTGTGGGATTAGAATAAATTCCATAGGCTAGTGCGTATTGACCTTCTGTTGCGATTTGTACATTATATCCCGCCTTCAGTTGGCCATTTTTCATATAATCATCTTTCATTCGCATGAACGTCGCATCAGAATCTGTTTTGGAATAACTATTCCGTTCACCAAAGATTTCAAAGTCTTTTTGGTACTTCTGTTTACGTATGATAAAGTCAATTAACTGTTTATATGCTTTCTTCGGATATTTTCGCTTGCTTCTTAATGCTTTTCGTTCTGAGGCATCTGACGATGCTTCAATTTTTTGGTCATATTCTGTAATCACATCATCTACTTTTTGAACCATTTGAGCGAGTTCTTCTATTAATAGTTCATCCTCGCTTTCACGTTCAATTTCAGGTATGATTTCTTTTTCTAACAGTTCGCTGTATAGCTGATTCGACTTTTCAATTAAACTGTGATGGTATTTTTCAATCGATTTTTTCCATACAAATGTAAACTTATTCGCATTCGCTTCAATCTTTGTACCATCAATAAAAATGGCTTCCTGATCAATCAATTTTTCTTGTACGAGTTGGCAACGGAATTGGACAAAACACTGACGGATTAACTCTTTTACTTCAGGTTGAACACGGAAACGGTTAATTGTACGATAGCTGGGTTCATATCCTTGGGCTAACCACATCATGCGAATACTGTCTTTTAATAGTGCTTCAATTTTACGACCTGAAAAGACAGATTGAGAATAAGCACACAAAATAATTTTTAACATCATGCGTGGATGATAAGCAGGACAACCTGTATTTCGAAGAAATGGCTCAAAGGCTTCATGTGGAATACTTTCTACTAAATGATGAATGTGGAAGGCAATATCATTTTCTTGTAATTTTACTTCTAAATCTAAAGGCAAAACTAGTTGATTCATGTTATAATATTTAAACATAAGGACACTTCCTTTGGCTAAAATTTTTGGGGTCAGATACTTAAATTTTAGCAGAAAGTGTCCTTTTATGATGCAATAAAATTAAGCCGCCGACATTTTACTTGTGTAAAATGCCAGCGGCTATTTTTAGTTAGAGGTGGGTTTTGTCCCAACCTCAATTTTTTAATATTTCAATGAAATAATTTAGTTTGTCTATTGAAGTGATATTTTCATTACATTTCTGACTATCTTTACAAATATAATTTCCTCTATTCGTATACGATTCTTTTCCACTTTTTACATTCGCCATAAACAAACCAATTTCTTCATACCTGTTACATAAAGAACATATCCCTTTGTTTGTTACCTTAAATGTTCCTTCAATACCCATTAATTTGCCTTTATATTCTACAATAAGAAACTTTCTTCCTAACCCAATATCGTTCCAACCAAAATATGAAATTTGCTTAAGATCTAATTCCTCAAGGGAAGGAACTCTTAATTTTTTAATTTTAGGAAAGAGTTTTCTTATAGTTTTATCTGTTAAATTCGTAAACGGAATAACAAATTGTTTTAATACCTCAAGAAAATGCTTAGCTTGAGCTTCCTCTTCTATTTCAATAATATAATTAAAGTATTCTATTTGTTCATTACTTAACTCAGGAAACAAGTTTAGAATCTTATCTAGGGAATTCAATTTTAAAGCATTAAGCGTTTCCTTATCTTTAATAGACGAATATGCTGAAATAATATTCTTTAGTTCGTATTTAATAAAATTATATTGGTCATTTCTAATAAAAGGTTCAAATTTTGTTACATTATAATTTTCCATTCCTGACAGCTCCTTAATTAATTTAATAAAGAAATTAACGTTATATGCAAAGCTGTTTCAGAAATGGGATAGACCATAGGCGATTTAATTACAATCCACCCATGCAAAGTATCGCCATTTCAACAACAGACTTCGCATGGGAAGTTCCAATTTCTGGCTGATAATTTATTTTATCTGCCATTAAATATCACCTCCAAACAATAATTGTATTATACAATATTTCGATGCTTCTATCAAATAAGAAGAAATAGAGAAATATCCACCACTTGAGATGTAAGATTTCTTTCTTTTATATATTGTGTAAAAAGTAGGATTGAAGGAGTAAATATAAAGTTGTAAGAGATAAAAATCTACTTTTAAATGCGTTTTGACATTTAATTTTTAACACCTACTTTCTTAGAATCACGATGAATGATGATCAAAAAATCCTTATCGGAGTGACCCAATAAGGATTTTTCTAATTTACAATCACCGTATTTTTAACCATCCAAGATTGTCAAAACCAATAGATGTCATACACTTATACCACTTCATCAAAATATAAAACTGTTTTCATTGAATCTCCTAATTTTCGAAGCTTCCACGTATCTTCTAAATAGATTTCAGCTAGTTTTTCATATTTTTCACCGTACTGGCTTCCCCATTCAACAGCTACTATGCTTTCATACATCCATGCCAATTTCTGTGTGATGCCTTTCGCTTCAAATGTTTGCAGTGCATCATCTAAAGCAACAAACGTTTCTAATTCTTCCGCTAATTCTTCTAGTTTTTCCATAACAATTTGTTTTAAGTTGGATTCTTTCACTTTCTTCAAACGATTGTTTATTTCTTCTATAAATAACTCATGTGCGTTATATTTCTTAAATAATCGTATTACTTCTAGGGCTAATATATTTGCCGTTCCTTCCCAAACAGTTAACACTTGAGCATCACGTAATAATCTTGGCGTGACAAAATCTTCAATATAACCATTTCCGCCATGAAGTTCAATCGCTTCTTGGGCGAAACGAACAGCTTGTTCAGCAGTTTCTTTCTTCATTATTGCAATGTTCAATCGATTTAAAATAGTATCTCGCTCAGTTCCTTTACCGTTCGTTACCAAATCATATAATTGAATCAAGTCAAAGGTCGTTGCTACTTCAACATGAAGTTTTGCAGCCATTTTTGATAAAGAATCTTGAATCATTGGATAATTTATTAATCTTTGACCAAAAGCTTCGCGATTTGATAGATAATATTTTGATTCTAGAAACGCTCTTCTCATGATTCCGACAGAAGCGACCGCATTACAAATTCTTGATAAATTTAATGCCTCAAGCATATAATAGATCCCTTTTTTCGGATCCCCGACCACATAAGCTATGGATCCGTCAAATTCTACTTCACCTGAAGGCACAGCGCGCACTCCCAATTTATCTTTCAACCTACGGATGCGCAGATTATTGATTGAACCGTCTTCATTCCTCCAAGGAACAGCAAATAAAGTTAGACCTTTTGTACCTTTTGGAGCACCTGGCATGCGAGCCAATACCATTGCCACTCCACACATCCCCGCATTGGATGCAAAATATTTCTCTCCATATAATCGATAATGAGTACCGTCAAATCTTGCTTCAACCATATTTGCTCCAACATCTGATCCACCTTGTCGCTCCGTTAAAAAAGTTGCCCCTTCAAATAACTCTACTTCCCCAGTTGAACAAACGTGTGGTAAAAATTTTGCCTTCAACTCTTCATCTGCATAATGGTCTAACAAATAAGCAGTCGCTAATGTCAACGTCACAGGACAATAAAATCCTGGCTCCGCATGGGATAAAAGATACCCTTGGGCAAAACTATAAACATAGTTCCCTTTTCTTCCGAGTTGTGGAATCTCTTTATGCACGTAACCTACAATTCCTGTATTGTAAGTTTGTTCAACTGTTTTTCTATATCCTTCATTGACCCAAATTTCAGATACTTCTTCTCCATATTTATCGTAACGGATGAGACGAGGTTCTCCTTCTCGATCCGTATGTTTAGCACGCTTATCAATTTCACCGCATACAAGTGACCCAAAATCTGTTAGTTCTCGCATTGCATAATCATAGAAGTCTTTATCAAGCATTTGCTTTAGTATTTTTTGTAGAGTTTCATCACTTGTAAAAAAGTTTGTCTCCTTCTCAGTAACCAAGTTTTGTAATACTTTCATTCCGTAATCGCCTGCACTTTCAATTGTTGTTTCAAGATTTTTCCTGAGGCATTTCGAGGGAGAGCTTCTACTTGTTCATAAATACGTGGGACTTTGTATTTCGCCAAATGACTAGATAAATACGCCTTTAATTCTTCGATATCAATTGATTTTTTCGCCGCAAACACAGCTTTCACCGTTTCTCCCCATTCTGGGTGTGGCACACCGATGACAGCCACTTCATGAATTCCCTCAAATTGTAAAATTCGATCTTCAATTTCTTTTGGATAAATATTAACGCCACCTGAAATAATCACATCTTTTTTCCGGTCAACAATCCAAATATAGCCATCTTCATCTACACGTGCTAAATCGCCAGATCTTAACCATTCACCGATAAAGGCTTGTTTTGTTGCTTCTTCATCGCGATAGTAGCCGACCATATTTCCTTCTCCAAACAATACGATTTCTCCAATTTCACCAGCAAGGACGTCTTCTCCCATGTCATTCACTATCCGAATTTCTGTTCCAAATGCTGCTCGCTTCCCAATACTACCTGCTTTTTCTTTATGTTCATGGCCGAATAACAACGTTCCGCTTGGCCCCGCCTCTGTTAGACCATATACGCAAGTTAAGTTGTCTGTTCTAAATGCTTTTTGTAAATAACGCACCTCTTTTTCAGATAATGGTGCACCACCATAAACCCACCATTTCATTGATGATAAGTCTGCCGTTTGTAATCTCGGATGAGAAGCTGTAACTAAATAGGCAACAGGTGCTCCAAAAAAGTGAGTTGTTTTTTCTTTTTCGATTGTGTCGATGAATAAATCTGGCGTGAAAGTTGGAGTGAGTACATTTGTTGCTCCAACAAGTACTGCTGACATTAGGAATAAATGTAGTGGTGCTGAATGGGTTAGTGGCATCATTAACAACATACGACTTTCTGGTTTGACTTCCATTTCAATTGCAATCATGTGGGCAACCGCTAAAATGTTTCGATAGCTAAATAAAACTCCTTTAGGTTTTCCAGTTGTTCCTGATGTATAGAGGATAGTTGAATAATCATCTTCATTTAAAAGACATTGTATTGGGGTATTGGTAGCGTTTTCAATTAATTCGTCAAAATCATGCCAACCTTCTTTTTTGGTCCCTGATTTAATTTTTAGATTGATATTTTCTATGTTTTCAACTGCTGCAAAGATCGCTTCATGGGCAATAATGGCTTTTGCTTGAGCATGTTCCGCTACGTATTCTACTTCCGATAAAGTGAATCTTGCATTGACTGGAACAACAATTGCTCCAATTCGTTGGATAGCAAAATAACTAACGACAAATTCCAATACATTTGGCATAAAGATAATGACTTTATCTTCTTGTTTAATACCAAGATTGAGCAAAGCATGGCTAAAACGAGTAACGAGTTCGTCCAATTCTTTATAAGTCACCCGTCGGCCTTGACAAATCACCGCTTCGTTCATTGGATATTTACGGGCATTTCTTGCTAATAACATGGAACTATTCATTTTTAGCATTTTCCCCCTTTAATTTCGCTAATTTTTCGCTAAATGTCGCATGCAACTCCACTAACTCTCTTTTCAATTGGGTCAACTCTTGAATCTTTTCTTCAATTTCTTTGATTTTCTGTTCACCATACTCTACAGTTCTTTCTAGCTGCTGAATACCAGTACGGTCGCGATCAAAGAGCATAATCATCTCCTTTATTTCGTCAAGTGAAAAGCCATATCTTTTGCCCCTCATGATCAATTTTAATTTTGCAATTTCTTTTTTCGAAAAGGTGCGCAATTTTGAATGAGAACGGGTCGGCGAAAGCAATCCAATTTCTTCATAATATCTGAGTGTCCTAGGCGTAACATTGAATAGCTTTGCAACTTCTCGTATTGTTTTCATTCCACTCACCTCTTCGAATTTGTCTTATTATAACATTGACGTTAACGTAAACTTCAATAAGATATATGAATTTTTTGAATATTTTATAATCTATTATAGCTACTAGATTGGCAACAATCGAGTTGAAAATTGATAGACTGTTTCTCCTTATCGGAATTGATTCGCCTTTCAACACGTTAAACTAAATAAATTGGCGGTAGCATATAGCCACCGCCACAAAATCGTAATCCATCCATTTTACTAAAAAAATCCTTCAAGAATTTATTGCTTGTACATTTTGATGTTTCTCGGTATGTAATGGCACCGTTTAGATATGTCCTTTTTTGCAACCATTCACGTTAAATCGCACCTAAAGTATTTTAATTCCTGCAATTTCCCTAAATAAAAACCACTCTATTTTCAAAGTGGTTAAAACACCATATGTTTTGAACGAAAAAAACCCTTCAGCATTATTACTGAAGGGTTTGATGATATAAGGTTTCCTTGAATCCTAATGCCGATGGTGGGAGTCGAACCCACACTCCTTTTGGGAACACGATTTTGAGTCGCACACGCCTTCCGTAAACCGCCACAATTGGCAAAAAAACCTTATTCTACCTGCAACTTACCTTCTAAAATTGATTGTAAATCAAAAACCTATGCACACGATTCAATTACTTTATGAACTCATTCTATACCAAGCTATATAATAAAATCAATATCTAATTTCAGAAAATAATAATCACCTCTCCCCTACTTACAAAAAAGTAAGTTACAATGTAACACTGTTCACAGGGTAAAACATAAGGGGAAAGGCTTTTTTATGTTTTGAAGGGGTAGGGGCAATATAAACAAATTATTTTAAAAAAGTTTAATAGAATTTGCTGAAAAAACTGCTAAAAATATTCTATTAGTGGACATATATAGTGAAGGAAGATATAGGGAGGGTTAAAATATGAATGACTTGCCAGAATTACTTACACCAAAACAAGTCGCTGATTTTCTTATGTTAGATGTAACAACAGTTTATAAGTATTTGAAACGTGGACTAATCGAACATTTTCGAGTAGGGCAAAAGAAAATTATGATTCCACGCCAAGCGGTCTATAATTTTATCAATCTAAACAACGGAGGTAATGAAAATGAATAATCAAAAAGTATTTTCTATGCTAAGAAATAAATTTAATGCACACTATGGCTATACAGAGGCTATAACTAATACAAATACAGATGAAATTGATTATCCTTCAAACAGTTAAGGAAATAAAATCATTGGAAACTGAAATTGCAAAAGCTGAACAATATTTAGCAGATAAAAAAGCAGAGTTAAAGACTAAAATTATTAGTGAAGGTGAACAAGCACGAAAGAACGCTAAAGGCAGAGAACAGTTAAATATGGCTAATCGTGACCTATCTAACAGTATTATGAAATTAGATTTCATGCTTTCACAAAATGATGAATATGCTAACACACTATCTAAGCTAACTGAAATGAAAAAGAAACAAGGTCAACTACTATTACAAAAAAAGAGATTTGAAACAGAAAACGCTGATGTAATTAATCAGTTACGGAAGGAACGTATTCGCCAACAACTTGAAGAATTAGATATGGATTAAAGGGGATTGATACTATGGCAAAGTTTTATAGTGACAATCCTTTTTTATTTATCCGCCATGATAATATAGGTTACAAAACTCCTAATATCCATGAATATAATACTGGAATACAATTCAAAAATGGCGTATATGAAACAAATGACTTTAATACTATCAAAGCATTAAGAAACTATGTAAATATCTTTCTGAAAAAAGGTATTAGACCGCCAGTTTGGGAAGAAGGTCAACTTATTGACCAAGAACTAACAGAACCAATTGAGGTAAAGGGAAATAAGGTCATTCATAATATAACTGACTACAAAACAATCTTAAATAACATAGCAGATTCCATTAGGAAATAATGGGTCTGCTTTTGTTTCTTATATTGAATTGACTGAAAGGGGGAGGGGTGTAGTATGGCAAAGAAACAGATTACCTTTCAATCAAGTAGAGATGTACGATTGTATTTAGCCTCCCTATTGGTTAGGGTTGAGAAAGATGAAATTGACCGAAAAAAAGCGGAAACTCTTTCAAATCTGGCTTATAAAATTCAAATGTCTATTAGTGGTGAACTCAAAGAAAGAGAATTGGCACAAGCAGAAGAATTGGCAAGACAAATTGAAATGGGGCGTAAATAATGAGTAGAAGGCTCTCTAAACTCATACAACAGGCACAAGAGTTATTACAGTACCAGAAGGGTACAGAACTAACAGAAAAGCAAATGGAACTTTGTAATAAGTTAGGTGAGTTATGGTTACTTCAAAATCTTGTTATTTGTGGTGAGGAACATAATTTATCAGATGATGATATTTCAAGGTTAGATGAACTTGAACAAGAATTATTGCTACAAATGAATATGGAGGTGTAAAGATGTTTAGTTTTACTGCAATCAATAAGGCAGAGGCAATTATTAATAATCCAAATAAAACAACTCTTACAGATGATGAAAAAAGACTTTTGGCTGAGCATAGAACCCATTTGATAGAAAGAATAAACTTTTATAGGGGGATTCTAAAACAAAACTATGACAAGGTTATTGAATGTGAGGGTTTGAATGAAGAATCTTAAATAAAGTGGTCAGAGGCTTATCTATTGCCCTTCTGACCGCTATTTTTATTTATCTTGAATAAAACTATTATATTATTATTCAAATTCAAGGAGGGCAATTCTATGCGTCAATTCATTAAAAAAGATGAGGCTGATTTATGGTTAGAGGTCAACGATCCGTATTATCAGAATAAAGATAAATGGAAAACTAAAAAGGTTGAATATCCTTATCTCACTACAAGCCAAGTTACATATCGTAGGATTGCTGAAATTCCATTTAGTAATGTTTTAAATTGGCGGATACTTGTAAAGTCAAAATTAGATGATAACCTTTTTGAAATACCAGAGGGGAAATAAGCAACTTTCCCCTTTCTTTATTTCTTTTGATAAACGCCATTTTGTACCCTTGTCCAATTTCCACTTCTTTTAAGTGCATACCATATAGAGCCAGTTTTTGATTTTTTGTATGTATCGAACTGTTTCTTGTTATAAGGTGAAGATTCAAAAAGCTGAACTAATTCTTGTGTAGTGTAAACCTTCCCACTCTCCACTGTTTTTTCAAACTCAATTATAAATTTTAGTGTTTCTGCCACTACCGTCGCATAAATGGTGTCTGAATTTTCAGTTTTATTTTTTCTGGACTTTAGAGAAAAAACGAAAACACCTAAGCGAGGGTAGTAAACATCCATTTTTTTACTATAAACCTATGACTTGTGCAACAACGACTGGCAAACCTTTATGGGACGCCGTTTCCTTCGATTTTTCGTAACCAAATGTGAGCGGATTTCCACAAAGAAGCCTTCAAATAGCGACTAATTTGTAAGTAACTGCGTTCGCTATTCGTGTTCAGCTGAGCTAAAACATTCAGACAGTACACTATCATGGCTACGTACACTTGATTATGTACAGCTTGTTCACTGTGACCAAAAAACTTTTTAATGTTCAGATGTTGTTTCATCCATTTGAAAAAAAGTTCGATTGCCCAACGTGATTGGTAGATTTCTGCAATTTCATCTGCGTCAATGTCAAACCGATTTGTCAGTAAATGAAGCTCATTTCCTTTTGTATCATGCAATTTGAGTAAGCGAAACACGTTTTCAGAACGATTTTGTGGTGTTCCAATGACAACCATTTCATCAGAGAATACGGGTGAATCTTCTGGTAACGAAAAGGATTCTAACACTCGGACAACAGCGTTTTTACGCAAACGGGTCACAAAGAAATAGCCATCTTCCGTCATTTGATCAAAGCGCCCATAATCCAAGTAACCACGATCAAACACGTACATGCATTCTTTGTCATCCACGAATACTTCTAGTTGACCACGATCATGTTCGTTGGCATTCGTGAGTACGGCTTTATCTGGATAGGAGAGTCCTTTTTCCATAAAAACAAGTCGTAAGTGAAGCTTTACTCCTGATTTTGTTTTTCGAAACTCTGCCCACTTATGATTGGTCAAATTAAGCGGTAATGTACTCGAATCAATGATTTTCAAAGGCGTTGTCACTTTTCTTCTTGTTTGGAAATTGGTTTTCCGATGAATTTGTGCCACTAAATCGAGAAAAATCGTTTGAAAGAACTCAGTTGGGATGGTATTGATTCGTCTCCCTAACTGTGAAAAACTAATCGATTCCAATCCCGTTGCTCGTTGTAATTCTTCTAAAAAGACAGCGTCACTCAACGCCCGTAAACTCTCGGTTTCATGGAGTTGGGCATACAAAAGCAGTTTCATAAATGAAGCCATATAAAGCTTCTTGGTATAGTGATTTAATTGATGTGTTTTCACTAGGTCGTCAAATAATGGACGATTAATCGGTGAAAACCATTGTTCAAATGATGTTTTTCGTGTAAACTTATCCATGGTTTTGTCCTTTGTATTGGATTTGGATGGTTTACTACCACCCAACCATTATAAAGGATTTTTTTGTGTTTAGATTATATTTCAGAAAATTCGGTTTATTTGAAGGTGTTAAATTATTTTAATGCGACGCTAGTGTGTTTCTGCATTTTGTGAATATTTTTCTTTTAACATTATTCTTTCCCCCTTTTAATTCATTATAGCAAGTGTAATAGAATTAGACTAAATAATCATAAAATAAATTAAACCTCCAATACTACTTTTTCATATTAAGTAGCATTGGATAAATTAGTAGATTCCTTGCTCTGCAAAGACTTGTAATGAATTGGATAAAAAGACCTTGAAATGAATGATACTTAATATTAAAATACAGATAATAAGTAGTATTTATGGAGGGGTAAAAATGGGACAAATTAAAGGCGGTAAACCACAAGAAGTAGAACCTATTAAATCATTGAAAGATATTAAAAAGGTTAAACAATTTTTATTAGGAAAGGATAACAAAAGGGATTATGCACTATTTACATTAGGAATAAATATCGGATTAAGAGCAAGTGACCTATTACAATTAAAAATTATTGATGTAATTGAAAATAATCGTGTTAAAGACCATGTTGTGATTACAGAGCAAAAGACTGGAAAGGTAAGGTCGTTTGAACTGAACAAGTCTGCAAAGGAATGTATTGATTTATATCTTGATAGTCTACCAAGTTATTCTGCTGATGATTATTTATTCAAAAGTAGAAAGGGAACTAATGAGCCATTAACCGTAAGAAGTTTACACAAAATTATTAAAGAAACTATGAAGGAATTAGGTATTAGGGGCAATTATGGAACTCATTCATTACGGAAAACTTTTGGCTATCATGTTTATGCTAAGAATGTTGCAGATAATCCAATGATTCTGCCGACACTTCAAAAGATGTTTAATCATAGTAGCCAAGAAATCACTTTACGATATATTGGAATTACTAAAGATGTAATTCGTGATGTTTATAACGGATTGAACTTATAGGGGGTTTCCAATTGGACAAAAACAAAGATAAATTAAGTGATATTATCAAACGTGAGGTAGAACAAAAGATTGCTAATCAGAAGCCACTAAACCCAGATAAATTCACTTGGAAGGAAAATGAAGTTATTATACATAAGCCAGATACTAAGAACCGCCCAGACTAATGAAAGTTTGGGTTTTTTTCCTTTATGAAGTAGCTCTCCCTTTTTGTCACTTATATATAATTTACTTTAGTATATATTATTAGTATTTGTATATATATATATAATAGGATACTTAATATATGTGACAAAAAAGGAGAACTAATACAAATAAATCTATTACAGGTAGGCTAACACCTACCTTTTTTTATTTTAGTAGAAAATATTTTGCTATTTAACTTCTAAAATGTATTCGATTGTAAACATATATATTGAGGGAGCAATAATTAAAAGGAGATGTTTAAAATGGAAAAAACAAGAAGAAAAATCCCAACTAAAGAAGAAATAATCACTTTTAGAACATCTACAAAAGTCAAGAAATGGCTTGAAGAAAATGCACTAAGGGAAGAAATAACAGTTTCGAATTTAGTTCACAAGTATTTAAAAGAAATTGCTGAAAAAGGGGCTTAACTCACTGGTTAAGTCTCTTTTAATTTGATTGGTGGGGTGTAATTTGAGTGAAGTATTTATACCGAAAAATATCATAATGAAATATGCAAAAGAATTGAAACCTAACTCAATTTATATCTACTTGCAGTTGTTATGTAAGAGTGAAGGACAAATATTTATTCAAACAAATAGAAAAGAAATTAAAGAATGGACTGGGATTGCTGAAAATAAACAAACGGAATTTATCGAAGAATTAAAATCCAAAGGACTTCTCACTGAATTAACAGTAGATGATTATGGAGAACTCCTTTCCGACTATTTAGGCGAAGATTGTAGTGATGTTCCAATCGGTAGATATGAATTGTTATTTTCATTAGAGATAGCATGGGAAACTGCTATTGATGATGGAGGTTTTATCAAGTTACCAAAAGAGTTAATAGTTTTAAAGGAAGTTGAACTTGAGGGGAAAAAGATAAAAATAAAGCCAAGACACATTATATTGTTAATATTGCATTGTATCTTGGCGGAAAATAAAGGCTATTCATTTGCTAACCTAAAGTATTTAGGAGATACATTAGGCTTGTCAGAACGTCAGATAATACGCTTAAACAATGAATTGATATTAGTAGAGTTACTAAAAAAAGACCAAGAAATAATTATCAAAGGACATAACGACATAAAGAAAGAAAATTATTATTATCCTTGTATATAAATATAAACTCATTCTATTTAATTTTTGAACTAATGGAGGGCATCCTGATGAAAAACTCTTATAAATTTTTTAATGAATATGTTGTTATATATGCAAATTGCAAAGGCAAAACTATGGAAATATTGATTGATAAAGATGATTTTCATAAAGTCAATGAATTTAGCGGAACATGGAGTGTAAAAAAAGATGGTAATACCTATTATGCTATGATAGGCAAAGAACAAATTCGTATGCATAGATTTATTATGAACTACAATGGAAACAAAGTCATAGATCATAAGAATGGAAATGGATTAGATAATCGAAAAAGTAACCTCCGCATAGTCACACAACTTGTAAATAGTCGAAACAGACGATTGTCTAAAAGTAATACAAGTGGTGTAACAGGAGTTTCATTTCACAAACATCGAAAGAAATGGCAAGCAGATATAAAAGTACATGGAAAGAAAAAATATTTAGGTCTGTTTGATGAACTTCAAGAGGCAAAGGAAATGCGGAAGGTCGGAGAAATTGTTTATTGGAATATTTTAGAAAGACAAAAAAACCGTTAGGGGCAGTATAACCCTTAACGGTTTTTTATTTTTATTTTAAATTATTCAATGGACTAAATTTAGCATGGCTTTCGCTTATTTCATTACTGAATAAATTCACATAAACTTTAGTCATTTCTAAAGTAGTATGTCCCAGAATTGCTTGTAGTTGAAAGGCATTAGCACCATTCATTACAGATAGTTTTGCAAAGGTATGGCGGAAGGTATGAGGTGAACAACGTACATTCTTGATATTTGCTTTCTTGCCGATAATAGCAATTCTATTTTGTAATTGTCTTTTGCTCATTGGCGTTTCATCTTGTGTAATAAACAAGTATTCAGTATCCACTGTTCCCCTAATAGCAACGTATTTCTTTAATTGTTCAATCATTTTCTTTTGTATTGGAACAAATCGTTCATATTGTCCTTTAGCATTACGGATACGGATAACTTTATCATGCCAGATAATATCGGTTACTTGAATACCTATCAACTCATTGGCTCTTATGCCTGTTTCTAATAGTAACATGATAATTGTATAGTCACGAAAACCAACAAATGTCCGAACATCACAAGCCTTTAGCATTTGAGAAATTTGTTTAATATCAAAAGTTTCTATAACGTGCTTTCTGTCTTTTAGTAGCTGAATATCAGACATTGGGTTATTTCTTATGAATTTCTGCTTATGTAAATAGTTAAAAAAGGCTCTTAATGCCCTAAGCCTTGTATTGATACTAACAGGCTTTATCCCCTTACCCTTCATGTATAGAATGACGTTTTGCTTGATAATGTTGCCAGTAATATCAGAAGGTGAAAGTTCTAATTCTTGCTCATTCAGAAGGCTTTGAAAGGTTGATAATTCACTTCTGTAAAATTTGATAGTATGTGACCGTAAATTCCTTAATTCACAATCCTCAATAAACTTCTGTACCAATTCATCTAATGTGTAGTTGACTGCTACAATATCATTTAGAATTGCTAACTCATTGACACTTAAATTTTTCCTTCTTGCCATATTGATTTCCCCCTATGCGTACGATTCAGTTCGCACGATTTTTGATTATCAAATCGTATGCATAGGCAAATAAAAAACCTCCTACAATCATTGTAGAAGGCTTGATATATAAGGCTTTTTAGATGCCGATGGTGGGAGTCGAACCCACACTCCTTTTGGGAACACGATTTTGAGTCGTGCGCGTCTGCCAATTCCGCCACATCGGCATAATAAAAAAGAGAAAAAAATAAATCGGTTAAACCGATATTTATTTTTTTGGAGGCGGCTACCGGATTCGAACCGGTGATAAGGGTGTTGCAGACCCGTGCCTTACCGCTTGGCTAAGCCGCCAAATTACTGGAGCGGAAGACGGGGTTCGAACCCGCGACCCCCACCTTGGCAAGGTGGTGTTCTACCACTGAACTACTTCCGCATGAATGGCTGGGGTACCAGGATTCGAACCTGGGCATGACGGAATCAAAATCCGTTGCCTTACCACTTGGCTATACCCCAATAATATTATATAAACAACTTATATTCTATTTTATGGGGCGGCTGATGGGAATCGAACCCACGTATGTCGGATCCACAATCCGATGCGTTAACCACTTCGCCACAGCCGCCAAAAGCAGGCATATTAAAATATGTATGGGGCGACTGATGGGAATCGAACCCACGTATGTCGGATCCACAATCCGATGCGTTAACCACTTCGCCACAGTCGCCAAAATATCTTGATGAAAATTAAAAATGGCAGGGGCAGTAGGAATCGAACCCACACCAAAGGTTTTGGAGACCTCTATTCTACCGTTAAACTATGCCCCTGTAATGGTGGAGGGGGGCGGATTCGAACCGCCGAACCCAAAGGGAACGGATTTACAGTCCGTCGCGTTTAGCCACTTCGCTACCCCTCCGGAAAGTATGGTGCCGGCGAAAGGAATCGAACCCTCAACCTACTGATTACAAGTCAGTTGCTCTGCCAATTGAGCTACACCGGCATATTTATGGTGGGTCGGGACGGAATCGAACCGCCGACACTTTGATCTTCAGTCAAATGCTCTACCAACTGAGCTACCGACCCACTTTTTATGGCGGTCCCGACGGGACTCGAACCCGCGATCTCCTGCGTGACAGGCAGGCATGTTAACCGCTACACCACGGGACCACTTTGGTTGCGGGGACAGGATTTGAACCTGCGACCTCCGGGTTATGAGCCCGACGAGCTACCAGACTGCTCTACCCCGCGATAATGTTAATTGTTTTTTATGGTGGAGGATGACGGGATCGAACCGCCGACCCCCTGCTTGTAAGGCAGGTGCTCTCCCAGCTGAGCTAATCCTCCGAATTGGTGACCCCTACGGGATTCGAACCCGTGTTACCGCCGTGAAAGGGCGGTGTCTTAACCACTTGACCAAGGGGCCAATCTCTTAATTATGGCGGAGAGTAAGGGATTTGAACCCTTGAGACAGGTTATCCCCGTCTACACGATTTCCAATCGTGCTCCTTCAGCCTCTCGGACAACTCTCCAAGAAGAATGGCTCCGAAGGTAGGATTCGAACCTACGACCAACCGGTTAACAGCCGGTTGCTCTACCACTGAGCTACTTCGGAATGATTTTATATAAGCCTAGCAACGTCCTACTCTCACAGGGGGAAGCCCCCTACTACCATCGGCGCTAAAGAGCTTAACTTCCGTGTTCGGTATGGGAACGGGTGTGACCTCTTTGCTATCGCCACTAGGCTTTATTCCTTACCGAAAGACAAGTATTATTATATCATATTCTATACTTTTTTCAAGCATTTTTTATATTTTTTAATAACGAGAGGTTGTTCTCTCAAAACTGGATAACGACATTGAAATGATTGGTTAAGTCCTCGATCGATTAGTATCC
This sequence comes from Ureibacillus sp. FSL K6-0165, assembly GCF_038004285.1. Taxonomy (NCBI): domain Bacteria; kingdom Bacillati; phylum Bacillota; class Bacilli; order Caryophanales; family Caryophanaceae; genus Ureibacillus; species Ureibacillus sp. FSL K6-0165. Next base: position 1,274,388 of record NZ_JBBOQS010000001.1, on the reverse strand, counting down.
GTCAGCTCCACACGTCACCGTGCTTCCACCTCGGACCTATCTACCTCATCGTCTTTGAGGGATCTTACTTGCTTATGCAATGGGAAATCTCATCTTGAGGGGGGCTTCATGCTTAGATGCTTTCAGCACTTATCCCGTCCACACATAGCTACCCAGCGGTGCCTTTGGCAAGACAACTGGTACACCAGCGGTGTGTCCATCCCGGTCCTCTCGTACTAAGGACAGCTCCTCTCAAATTTCCTACGCCCACGACGGATAGGGACCGAACTGTCTCACGACGTTCTGAACCCAGCTCGCGTACCGCTTTAATGGGCGAACAGCCCAACCCTTGGGACCGACTACAGCCCCAGGATGCGATGAGCCGACATCGAGGTGCCAAACCTCCCCGTCGATGTGGACTCTTGGGGGAGATAAGCCTGTTATCCCCGGGGTAGCTTTTATCCGTTGAGCGATGGCCCTTCCATGCGGAACCACCGGATCACTAAGCCCGTCTTTCGACCCTGCTCGACTTGTAGGTCTCGCAGTCAAGCTCCCTTATGCCTTTACACTCTGCGAATGATTTCCAACCATTCTGAGGGAACCTTTGGGCGCCTCCGTTACCTTTTAGGAGGCGACCGCCCCAGTCAAACTGTCCACCTGACACTGTCTCCCAAGCCGATCAGGCTTGCGGGTTAGAATTTCAGTACAACCAGGGTAGTATCCCAAGGGCGCCTCCAGGGAAGCTGGCGCTCCCCCTTCTACGGCTCCTACCTATCCTGTACAAGTTGCACCGAAATTCAATATCAGGTTACAGTAAAGCTCCACGGGGTCTTTCCGTCCTGTCGCGGGTAACCTGCATCTTCACAGGTACTATAATTTCACCGAGTCTCTCGTTGAGACAGTGCCCAGATCGTTACGCCTTTCGTGCGGGTCGGAACTTACCCGACAAGGAATTTCGCTACCTTAGGACCGTTATAGTTACGGCCGCCGTTTACTGGGGCTTCAATTCGGAGCTTCGCTTGCGCTAACTCCTCCTCTTAACCTTCCAGCACCGGGCAGGCGTCAGCCCCTATACTTCACCTTACGGTTTTGCAGAGACCTGTGTTTTTGCTAAACAGTCGCCTGGGCCTATTCACTGCGGCTCATCAGGGCTTGCACCCCAATGAGCACCCCTTCTCCCGAAGTTACGGGGTCATTTTGCCGAGTTCCTTAACGAGAGTTCTCTCGCTCACCTTAGGATTCTCTCCTCGACTACCTGTGTCGGTTTGCGGTACGGGCACCTCCCGCCTCGCTAGAGGCTTTTCTTGGCAGTGTGAAATCAGGAACTTCGCGCGTAACGCGCTCCCCATCACAGCTCAGCGTATTAGGAAGCGGATTTGCCTACTTCCACGCCTTGCTGCTTGGACACGCTCGACCAACGGCGTGCATTCCCTATCCTCCTGCGTCCCCCCATCACTCAAACGGCGGGGAGGTGGTACAGGAATATCAACCTGTTGTCCATCGTCTACGCCTTTCGGCCTCGACTTAGGTCCCGACTAACCCTGAGCGGACGAGCCTTCCTCAGGAAACCTTAGTCATTCGGTGGATGGGATTCTCACCCATCTTTCGCTACTCATACCGGCATTCTCACTTCTAAGCGCTCCACCAGTCCTTCCGGTCTGACTTCGACGCACTTAGAACGCTCTCCTACCACTCGTGCAACGCACGAATCCACAGCTTCGGTGAATCGTTTAGCCCCGTTACATTTTCGGCGCAGCGTCACTCGACCAGTGAGCTATTACGCACTCTTTAAATGATGGCTGCTTCTAAGCCAACATCCTGGTTGTCTAAGCAACGCCACATCCTTTTCCACTTAACGATTACTTTGGGACCTTAGCTGGTGGTCTGGGCTGTTTCCCTTTTGACCACGGATCTTATCACTCGTAGTCTGACTCCCGTGTATAAATAGCTGGCATTCGGAGTTTGTCTGAATTCGGTAACCCGAGGTGGGCCCCTAGTCCAAACAGTGCTCTACCTCCAGTATTCTTCACACGAGGCTAGCCCTAAAGCTATTTCGGAGAGAACCAGCTATCTCCAAGTTCGATTGGAATTTCTCCGCTACCCACACCTCATCCCCGCACTTTTCAACGTGCGTGGGTTCGGGCCTCCAGTGAGTGTTACCTCACCTTCACCCTGGACATGGGTAGATCACCTGGTTTCGGGTCTACGACCACGTACTCAAAACGCCCTATTCAGACTCGCTTTCGCTGCGGCTCCGCATTTTCTGCTTAACCTTGCACGTAATCGTAACTCGCCGGTTCATTCTACAAAAGGCACGCCATCACCCGTTAACGGGCTCTGACTACTTGTAGGCACACGGTTTCAGGTTCTCTTTCACTCCCCTCCCGGGGTGCTTTTCACCTTTCCCTCACGGTACTGGTTCACTATCGGTCACTAGGGAGTATTTAGCCTTGGGAGATGGTCCTCCCGGATTCCGACGGAATTTCACGTGTTCCGCCGTACTCAGGATCCACTCAGGAGAGGATGGATTTTCGACTACAGGGCTTTTACCTTCTCTGGCCGTCCTTTCCAGAACGGTTCGTCTAACCCATCCTTTTGTAACTCCGTATAGAGTGTCCTACAACCCCAAGAGGCAAGCCTCTTGGTTTGGGCTGTTCCCGTTTCGCTCGCCGCTACTCAGGGAATCGATTTTTCTTTCTTCTCCTCCAGGTACTTAGATGTTTCAGTTCCCTGGGTGTGCCTTCTTAACGCTATGGATTCACGTTAAGATACTGTTCCATTACGAACAGTGGGTTCCCCCATTCGGAAATCTCCGGATCAAAGCTTACTTACAGCTCCCCGAAGCATATCGGTGTTAGTCCCGTCCTTCATCGGCTCCTAGTGCCAAGGCATCCACCGTGCGCCCTTAATAACTTAACCAAAATTAAGAACTTTACAGTAAATATCTTGCTTTCAATGTCGTTTATCCAGTTTTCAAAGAACAACCAAATTAGTGAAATATGGTGGAGCATAGCGGGATCGAACCGCTGACCTCCTGCGTGCAAGGCAGGCGCTCTCCCAGCTGAGCTAATGCCCCGTTATGAAATTATGGTGGGCCTAAATGGACTTGAACCATCGACCTCACGCTTATCAGGCGTGCGCTCTAACCAGCTGAGCTATAGGCCCATCCTACTAATATTAAGTAAGGTTTATTATAATAAACCTTCAAAACTGAACACAAAACGCTAACGCTTCCGTAAATATCCTTAGAAAGGAGGTGATCCAGCCGCACCTTCCGATACGGCTACCTTGTTACGACTTCACCCCAATCATCTGTCCCACCTTCGGCGGCTGGCTCCCGAAAGGGTTACCTCACCGACTTCGGGTGTTACAGACTCTCGTGGTGTGACGGGCGGTGTGTACAAGGCCCGGGAACGTATTCACCGCGGCATGCTGATCCGCGATTACTAGCGATTCCGGCTTCATGCAGGCGAGTTGCAGCCTGCAATCCGAACTGAGAACGGTTTTTTCGGATTGGCTCCGTCTCGCGACTTCGCGACCGTTTGTACCGTCCATTGTAGCACGTGTGTAGCCCAGGTCATAAGGGGCATGATGATTTGACGTCATCCCCACCTTCCTCCGTATTTGTACGGCAGTCTCCTTAGAGTGCCCAACTGAATGATGGCAACTAAGGACAAGGGTTGCGCTCGTTGCGGGACTTAACCCAACATCTCACGACACGAGCTGACGACAACCATGCACCACCTGTCACCGCTGTCCCCGAAGGGAAGGCTATGTCTCCATAGCGGTCAGCGGGATGTCAAGACCTGGTAAGGTTCTTCGCGTTGCTTCGAATTAAACCACATGCTCCACCGCTTGTGCGGGCCCCCGTCAATTCCTTTGAGTTTCAGTCTTGCGACCGTACTCCCCAGGCGGAGTGCTTAATGCGTTAGCTGCAGCACTAAGGGGTGGAAACCCCCTAACACTTAGCACTCATCGTTTACGGCGTGGACTACCAGGGTATCTAATCCTGTTTGCTCCCCACGCTTTCGCGCCTCAGCGTCAGTTACAGGCCAGGAAGCCGCCTTCGCCACTGGTGTTCCTCCATATCTCTACGCATTTCACCGCTACACATGGAATTCCGCTTCCCTCTCCTGCACTCAAGTCTCCCAGTTTCCAATGACCCTCCCCGGTTAAGCCGGGGGCTTTCACATCAGACTTAAGAGACCGCCTGCGCGCGCTTTACGCCCAATAATTCCGGACAACGCTTGCCACCTACGTATTACCGCGGCTGCTGGCACGTAGTTAGCCGTGGCTTTCTAGTAAGGTACCGTCAAGGTGCAGCCAGTTACTACTGCACTTGTTCTTCCCTTACAACAGAGCTTTACGATCCGAAGACCTTCTTCGCTCACGCGGCGTTGCTCCATCAGGCTTTCGCCCATTGTGGAAGATTCCCTACTGCTGCCTCCCGTAGGAGTCTGGGCCGTGTCTCAGTCCCAGTGTGGCCGATCACCCTCTCAGGTCGGCTACGCATCGTCGCCTTGGTAGGCCGTTACCCCACCAACAAGCTAATGCGCCGCGGGCCCATCCTATAGTGATAGCAGAACCATCTTTCAACATCAAAGCATGCACTTTCATGTATTATCCGGTATTAGCACGCGTTTCCGCGAGTTATCCCAGTCTATAGGGCAGGTTACCCACGTGTTACTCACCCGTCCGCCGCTAACCTCATGAAAGCTAGGCTTTCAATTGGTTCGCTCGACTTGCATGTATTAGGCACGCCGCCAGCGTTCGTCCTGAGCCAGGATCAAACTCTCCATAAAAGAAAATTTGATTTGCTCAAAATTTAATGTCCGAATCTAGTTTGTCAACGAGGGTTAACAACTAGATAAATTATTGCATTAACGTTTTGTTGTTCAGTTTTCAAGGTTCATCCGCTTTTTTACAGCGACTTTCTCAATATAACATGTTTCCCTTTTTGAGTCAACTACTTTTTTAAAGTAATTATATTTTTTATTTGAACTCATTAAGAGAAAACATTATGTCGTTCAGCGACGTTAATTATATTACAATAAACATTCCCGAAATGTCAACACATTTAACGAAAAAATTTTTCGAGGAAAAATAAAAATTATTTAACCTCGAAAAATTATGTTTTAACTATCTATATACTTTACTGCTCATGATAATGTTTAGTATTTGCTCGATATAATCGATGACTAATGGATTCATTTTTGGACTCAATTTCTTCAATTATAATGTATCCTTTTTCAATTAAAAATTCAACGAAAAGCTCCAATTCAACTGAGTAATATCTGAGTTCATGATGATTATGTAAATCTTGGATTGTCCAAAGATCTTTTGTAATAAGGGTTTCCATAATATGTTGAGAGCATGATTGAATTCTAGAATTCATAGAAAATTCAATCGCTAAAAATAATAACTCTAATCTTTTTTCAATACTTTCTCTACTTGTAACTAACTCTTCGTATAATTTGTAAATGGAAGGTTCGATTTTTTTTACTTGCGACCAAACTGTCACTTCTGGATATAGACCGCTTTCGATGATTGATAGTCTCGCCAAATATTGAAGAGATTTTACTACATGATTGTATGCATCTAAATAATCTCCACGTTGAAAAAACTCTTTTCCTTCATGATAACTTCTTACTAATTTCGCAAACTGCACGCCCGCCTTAATTTTTCGTCCGAAAAAGGAGAAATCCTCCAACTTCATTTTTAAATTACTCATATATTCATTGCGCTCAAACATGACTTTCCCATGGAAAATCCAGTCTACTAATCGACGGTTTCTACCTATGTAAATCCATTTATTTATTAAATCTTCAGTTACGACATGCATTGCAACTTTTCGTTCCTCGTAACAATAGTGCTTTGTAAAAATCGGTTGCTGGGCTTCTTTAACAATAATTAAAATAATCGTATCAAATGTATCTGTTAAATTGATTTGATCTTCACGTTTATTAACGAGTATTACTCCTAAGGTTTCAGGTTGACTTGCACGTTCTTGATAAATGGAACGTAGTATATAATCCATGTATAGTCCTCCTATTTTACGATTATCATAATTCCTTTCGACATTAGGGAGAAGAATCCTTCTTTTTTCTTTCTATTTCTCGATTCTTCTTGTCTATGTTATATTAATATCAAGATTGGGAGGGCACTCTAATGAATAAAAAATATTCAAGCAAAATTAATAGAATACGTTCCTTCGCACTTGCACTAATTTTCATCGGATTTATAGTCATGTATGGTGCCGTATTTTTCAGAAATAGTGTTATATTAGTTCTACTTTTTATGGGTTTAGGTTTATTATGTATTATTGCCAGCACTGTTGTTTATCTTTGGATCGGAATGTTATCAACCCGGGCAGTGAAAGTAGTTTGTCCAAATTGTGGTAAGCATACAAAAATGTTAGGACGTGTAGATATTTGCATGTATTGCAACGAACCATTGACTTTAGATCCGTCACTAGAAGGAAAAGAATTCAGTGAAGATTACAATAAAAAATCGAAAAATAATCAATAAAACGAATGAGCCTGTCCAAATAGTACAGAACTTTTTGGGCAGGCTCAAATTCTTATGACCAATATTTTTTATCATTTTCGCAACTATTTATCTGCGACGAATGTATTTGTTCTCATTTTTCACCTTTCAAGTAACTCAACCGTTATCATCCAACTCTTTATAAAAAAGATAAACATTAATCGCATACAAGCTATCTTTATGAAGACATAAAAAACCTAGCAACGAAAGTTACTAGGATTTTTTATAGCACTTGCTTATTCTTTTGTTCTAGACAGTCAGGGCATGTTCCATAAACTTCAAGGCGGTGAGAATTAACTTTGTAACCAGTAACATGAGATGCGAAGTGTTCAACTTCTTTTAATGCTGGGTAGTGGAAATCAGTAATTTTCCCACATCCTTCGCAAATCATATGATAATGGTCGTTTGTTACAAAATCAAAACGACTCGCTGCATCACCATAAGTTAATTCTTTAACTAAACCTGCTTCACGAAATACACGTAAATTGTTGTATACTGTAGCAACACTCATGTTTGGAAATTTACCTTCCAATGATTTATATATTTCATCAGCAGTTGGATGAGACATAGAATTAATTAAATATTCCAAAATAGCATGACGTTGTGGAGTAATTCTTACGCCCGTTGCCTTTAACGTGTCTAGAGCATTTTTTAGATGCAATTCAGACATCGTCATGCACCTCTTTCCACTCATTATTAATTGATAATCGTTATAAATAGTGTACCTAAATAATTGAAATTCGTCAACAATTCGACATATTTAAACTCTCGGTATATTGATTTTCTCAAATTCTTTTATTATGTTCAATATATTATTTATTGGAAGTTTTCATCATGATAACAATCTAATTTTTAAATAATATTTATTCTAATTTAAAATTAATATCCACGCAAAATATCCATAACATTTTCTAAATCTCTCTCACCGTTCATCCACTTTCTTAAGCTTGGTTTAAATATTTCAAAGCTACGTTCTAAATATCTTGAAGACCGGCTTGAAATATGAGGTGAGAGCGTTACATTATCCATTTCCCAAAGCTTGCTATCACTCGGTAATGGTTCCGTTTCATAAACATCTAACACTGCATGGAAAATTTGCTTTTCTTCAAGTGCTTTTATTAAATCTTCTGTTCGCACTAAATCTCCTCGTCCAAAATTCATAAAAATGCAATTATTTTTCATTAAAGTAAAATCTTCATAAGTCAACAAGTATTTTGTTTCTTTTGTACTTGGCAAAATAGAGATGACAATATCCGCTTTAGGTAACAATTGTTTTAATTTATCCATTGAATGCGTTTCATTCATGTATAGAGCACTTTCTCCGCTGCGGTTGAGTCCAATTGTGTATACTTCAAATGCTTGTAACATACGCCCAACTTCACTGCCAATAGCTCCTGGGCCTAAAATAAGAGCAGTTGAACCATTTAATTCATACAATTTTGTTTGTTGATTCCAAATTTTTTCTGACTGCTGTTTATAAATAAATGGCAATGCTCTTTTAATCGATAACAGATGAGCTAATATCGATTCTGCCATTGGTTTTTTATGTATGCCTCGCACATTTGAAACAACAATACCTCTATCGGCAATTGCTTGTGCAGGCATTTTTTCAATTCCAGCAGAAGCTACAAAAATCCACTCTACTTTTTCAGCAATTTTAATTTTTTCATTATCTAAATCTTCCCCGTAAGTAACTAACACTTCCGATTTCGCTAATTCTTCTTCATCGATTTTTTTATGGAAAACAAAATCAACTTCAGGAAAATCTTTTAGTAAAGATTCTTTTAAATCTGGTCTTGGATCAAATGTGAAATAAACCCTCATATCGTTACTCCCCTTTAAAATCACGCAAATATTGCAAAACTTCTTTAATATGATCTTTTACGCGAACTTTTCTCCATTCCTTCATAATGATTCCATTTTCATCTATTAGAAATGTAGAACGTTCAATTCCCATATATTCTTTTCCAAAATTTTTCTTTAAAACCCAAACGCCGTATTTTTTACATACTTCATGATTTTCATCTACTAGCAAAGTAAATGGTAAATTATATTTTTCAATAAACTTTTTGTGTCGTTCTGCCGAATCTCCACTAACACCTAATATCACCGCATTCAAATCGGCAAAGGATTCATGATGGTCACGGAAATCACAAGCTTCCGTAGTACAACCAGGCGTCATATCTTTCGGATAAAAATACAGAATTACTTTCTTTCCTCGAAAATCACTTAAGCTCACTGGTTCACCATTTTCATTTAACAGCGTGAAATCTGGTGCTTCTTTATTTACTAAAGATTCATTCATAAAAATTCCTCCCTTTTGAATATCCTACCGAACCGCGTAAAATGTTTCAATTTCTTTGGCGTATTATACCAAAGAAGGCTAAAATAAAGTTAAAGTTGAAATTATAAAATGGAGGCAATACGATGATTCACACAAAATCTGAAGAAGTATATCAAGAAGCTTTACAACATATCGTAGGAGGAGTAAATAGCCCTTCACGTTCCTATAAAGCGGTCGGAGGAGGGGCACCCGTTGTAATGGCAAAAGGAGAAGGACCATATTTTTGGGATGTAGATGGTAACCGCTACATTGACTATTTAGCTGGATATGGTCCAATTATTACTGGCTTTGGACACCCACACATTGCAAAAGCCATAAAATTAGCTGCTGATACAGGGGTGCTTTTTGGAACTCCAACGGTTCACGAAGTAAAATTTGCAAAAATGTTAAAAGAAGCTATTCCATCTTTAGATAAAGTGCGTTTTACTAATTCCGGTACAGAAGCTGTAATGACGACTGTTCGTGTAGCTCGCGCCTATACTGGACGGACAAAAATCATCAAATTTGAAGGCTGTTATCATGGGCATTTCGACCAAGTATTAGTAGCTGCAGGTTCTGGACCAGCAACTCTAGGTTCACCAGACTCTGCTGGCGTTCCTGTAACAGTTGCTACAGAAGTCATTACGGTTCCTTATAATGATACTGAACAATTCCAAATGGCAATGGATAAATGGGGAGAAGACGTTGCTGCTATTTTAATTGAGCCAATCGTTGGAAACTTCGGTATGGTTATGCCAAAACCAGGTTTTTTAGAATATGTTCATAAAGTTGCAAAAGAATTTGGTGCTCTTACGATATATGATGAAGTGATAACAGCTTTCCGGTTCCATTATGGAGCTGCTCAAGACTTGCTAGGACTAACGCCAGATTTAACGGCAATGGGTAAAATTATCGGAGGAGGCCTACCAATTGGTGCGTATGGCGGCCGCAAGGAAATCATGGATACAGTAGCCCCACTAGGACCAGCCTATCAAGCTGGAACAATGGCAGGAAATCCTGCGTCTATGTTAGCTGGAATCGCTTGTCTTGAAGTATTGCAAACACCGGGAGTATATGAAGAAATGGATCGTCTAGGTGCAATGCTTGAAAAAGGAATTTTAGATGCTGCGGAGAAACATGGCATCACAATAACAGTCAACCGAATAAAAGGAGCGCTTACGGTATACTTTACAAGCGAAAAAGTTGAAAATTATAAACAAGCAGAACAATCGGATGGCGAAATGTTTGCCAAATTCTTTAAATTAATGCTTTCAAAAGGAATCAACTTGGCTCCATCCAAATACGAGGCGTGGTTCTTAACAACTGAACATAAAGAAGAGGATATTCTTGAAACGATTGATGCTGTAAATTATGCATTTTCAAAATTAAAATAAAAAATGCAAGTATGGAATACTATGCTTCACTCCTAATAATTTTGGGATATGTTGCCTTCTGCAAGCTAAATGGGATACAATAGGATTTCATGCTTTAACCATATTTTCAATACTTATTTTTTGACTAGCATATTTCCTTGGGGGATTTATTAATATAAATGAGAATCAGATTGTTATTGAATTATTTACTTCATTTTAATTTCTTAAAACTTTATAAAGTGGGGGCTACATTATGCAATTAGGCGCCCGAGTATTAAAAACAGGAGTAGCAATCGTCTTTTCTTTATTTTTAGCAGAACTTTTAAGTCTTCCATCGCCTGTTTTTGCTGGTATTGCTGCAATCTTTGCAATTCAACCTTCCATCTATCGTTCATATTTGACGATTGTGGAACAAATTCAAGGAAACTTGATTGGAGCAGTTGTCGCAGTTTTATTCGGGCTATTTTTCGGCCATCATATTGTGGCAATTGGTATCGCAGCAATTATTGTCATTGGCATTATGCTAAAATTGAAATTAAATTCATCCCTTTCATTAGCTCTCGTTACAGTAGTAGTTATTATGGTATATGAAGGCAATGATTTTTTGGAATTTAGTATCATTCGTTTCGCAACGGTAATGATTGGAGTATTTGCTTCTTTTATCGTCAATATGATTTTCCTGCCACCTCGTTATGAAGTAAAGTTATTTAGACTTATTCAAACACTGCAGGATGATATCATTCGATGGTCGAGATTAGCGATTCGAGGTGCTTCAGAGCATGTCTCAACAAAAAAAGCTTTAAGTAAATTTGAAAAAAGACTCTCTGAAATTGAATCAATTTATGATTTATATAAGGAAGAGAGGCAATATAGCAAAAAGAAACGAAATACGCAACTTCGCAGGCTTGTTGTGTATCGTCAAATGATTTTGACAACAAAGAAAAGTTTTGAGTTGCTCGTGAGACTTCATAAGCACGAAAATGAAATCGTCCATTTACCAATCGCATTCCAAACAATGCTTCAAGAGCGATTAGACTTTTTGCTAACGTATCATGAACAACTGTTATTGAAATATACTGGAAAACTTCGATCTGAGCATTCAAAATGGTCTGTTAGTAAACATCATTTAAATCGTTCGGAAGTAATGGAACAATTAATTAAACAAATCGAGATTGAAAAACAACGTGAAGGTGAAGAAGAGTTTTCTAGCTATCATTTATTCTATATTTTTTCACGAATTCTTGATTATGAGGAAAACTTGGAACATCTTGATACTTTAATCGTTTCCTTCCGCAACTTCCATAGCCAAGACCGCAATGAAGATTTAGAAGAGCAATTTTATTAATGGAGGGTTTTCTAAAGATAAGGGCTGTCCAGAAAGTCGAACACTTTCTGAACAGCCTTACTTCTTATAGTAATATTCTCTTAAAAACTTTGCTCCTGCGGTGGTCACATCAAACGCGCCCCCTTTGTTGGCTGAAAAATATTTTATTGTAGTTTTTCAACATCAACTATCATAATGATTCCACTATCATAAGATAGGGCTCCATCTTTTTTCCATTTACTTAAATAGTTACTGATTTTTTGACGGCTGCAACCAAGATAATTCGCCATTTCTTCATGGGTCAAAGGAGATTCAATTAATAGTACTCCTTCTTTATCTTTTGCCATTTTTAAAAGCAACCATCGTAACCGTTCAGGAACTGTCATCGTAGAAAGCACGAAGTTTAACTGTTCCGCTTTTTCTAATTGTTGTATCAAAGAATCAAAAATAAAACTTTCTCTTATATAAGGATTATGTAATAAATCAATCGGCATTGAATAAAGTATACAATCTGTCAGCGCCACAGCGTATCTTGTATATTCCTGACATCCCTTTAAATATTCTAAATATCCAAAAAACTCATTTGACTCGTTTAAAGAAATGGTCGTTGTTTTACCATCTAAAGAATCCGCAGCCAGTTTCACTATTCCCTTTTCAATATAATAAAATGAATTTATTTTCTCTCCTGTTTGATAAATCGGTTTTCCCCTTTTTACTGTAACTAACTCACCGAATTGCATTAATTTATCTGCGATTTTTCCCATAATTCCTCCTTATATACTTTGATTATACTAAAATCTTTTAATTTTGTAACAAAAGTGACAGAAATTATTTTTATTAATGATTAAAATTTCTTTTAACAACAAAACCCATTAATTTAGTTTGTTTTATAAGAAATTAGGTGAATGAAAATGACCGAACATATTGTATTACAGAACGTATACAAAACGTTTTCTAAGAAAAATCATTCCGAGACAGTTGCATTAGAAGATGTTTCACTATCAATAAAACGTGGTGAATTCATCTCCTTACTTGGACCTTCTGGATGTGGGAAATCTACATTATTAAATATCATTGCTGGACTTGAAAAAGAAACTTCTGGACAAGTGCTAATTAATGGCTCACCGATTACAGGGCCTGGAAATGATCGTATTGTTGTTTTTCAAGAATCCGGCTTATTTCCTTGGATGACTGTTTTAGAAAATGTCATGTATGGATTGCTTATAAAAAAAGTGCCAAAAGAAGAAGCAAAGATGCGGGCAATGAATTGGATTCAAAAAGTGCACCTTGGCAAGTTTGCTGACAGAAGCCCTCATGAATTATCTGGAGGGATGAAGCAGCGAGTTGCTATTGCTCGAGCTTTAGTAATGGACCCAGAAATATTATTAATGGATGAACCTTTCGCTGCATTAGATGAACAAACGCGAATGGTACTTCATCAAGAACTGGAGACCTTATGGAGAGAAACGGGTAAAACAGTTATTTTTGTTACCCACAACATTCGTGAAGCTGTCGTTCTTTCAGATCGAATTGTATTAATGAAAACACGGCCAGGTGGAATAAAAAATATATTTTCAGTGCAGGCAGCACGTCCACGCAATTCATCCGACAGCATTTTAAATTATTTAGAAACTCGCATTTTATCTGAGCTTGAGCAAGAGATGGAAAAAGTGCTGAAGGAGGAATTAGGCAGTGATTACGCACTTAAGAAGGATCGCCTTCATATTGATCCTCATAATAATTTGGGAAGCGATATCTAAACTCCAACTATTTCCTGCATTTATGTGGCCACCCCTACTTTTTCCAAATGAACCTGGGGGAGTAACTGTATTTAAAACTTTCATTAGTGGAATTGCCTCTGGTCAATTGCTAGAAGCTACAGGTGCTTCCCTACTAAGGCTGATTATCGGATTTATTATTGCTGTCGTAATTGGGCTGCTACTAGGATTATTAATTTATAAATATAAAGTTGTAGATGATACGCTTGGATTTTTTGTAACAAGCTTACAGGCGATTCCAAATATCGTTTGGTTGCCGCTAGCCATTTTATGGTTCGGACTAGGGGTAGGATCTGTTCTATTTATTGTCATATTAGGTGCCGCCATCTCTGTGACCATTACATCGAGCGCTGCATTTAAAGGAGTAAATCCCCTATTGATACGTGTAGCACAAACGATGGGATCTTCTGGCTGGCATTTATTCCGAACTGTTATTTTTAAAGCTTCCATCCCGCAGCTAATTGCAGGACTTCGCATTGCTTGGGCTCTTGCTTGGCGAGCAGTTCTTGCTGGAGAATTACTTGGCGGCGGTGGTGGCGGTCTTGGAACATTGCTTGACTTAGGCCGCTCTATTCAAGCGATGGATTTAATTTTCAGCATCATGATCATCATCGGAATCATTGGCTCTCTAATAGACAATATTGTCTTCGTTCGCCTCGAAAAATTTGTATTCCGTAAATGGGGCATTTCATCAACTTAAAAGGAGATGTAAAAATGAAAAAGATTTTATACTTAGCGATTTTATCACTTATCGTATTTGTACTCGCTGCATGTGGAAACAGCGGTTCAGAAAATAGTGGAGAATCTGGAGGTAGTTCTGAAGCAACTGAAATTCGTATCGGCTATTTCCCAAATATGACACATATCGCAACAATTGTGGCATTGAAAAAAGGATATTTTGAAGAACAATTTGGCGATGTAAAGATTTCTACAAATACTTTTAGTGATGGTTCTTCCTTCATGGAAGCTATGTCAACTAACGCCATTGATATCGGTACAGTAGGACCTACTCCAGCTTTAAACACATTTATTAAAAATCCAAAACACGAAATTATTTCAGGTGCAGTTAACGGTGGAGCGGTTTTAGTTGTTGCTGGCGATTCAAATATAAACTCTGTGCAAGATTTAGTTGGTAAAAAAATCGCTATCCCAACATTCGGTAGTACGCAAGATGTTGGTTTAAGAAAATCTCTAATTGACGCTGGGGTAAATGTGAAAGATGTCATTACAGTTAAACAAGCACCAGCTGATACAGCAGCATTAATATTAAAAGGAGAATTAGATGGTGCTGCAACTCAAGAACCTTGGGGAGTAAATATCGAAACAACTGCAGGTGCTAAATTATTATTAGATGAAAATGAATTTGCTTGGGGCAGTGAATCAACAAACACTGTTGTAGTAGCACAAACAAAATTTACAGAAGCTAACCCAGAACTTACAAAAAAATATTTAAAAGCGCATATTCAAGCGATTCAATTTATTAATGAAAATCCAGATGAAGCGATTCAACTATTCTTAGATCATATTAAAGAAATTACAGGTAAAGAGCTTTCATCTGATGAAGTAACGAAAGCATTTGCTCGATTAAAAGCGACAACAGATGTAAATGAAGATGTCATTAAAGAAATGGCAGTAATTTCAAAAGAAGCCGGATACATTAATTCTGACAACATCGAAGGACTTGTAAACCTTTCTTATTTAAATGAAGTATTAAATGAACAATAATAACAAAATTTTATTGTAAAATGCGGGCACTTAACCAAGTCTTGTCCTTATCCTATGGGTATGAGCAACTTGGAGAAGTTGCCCGTCTTCGTTTAATGAAAGTACTGTTAATTTTTAGTAACACTCTTTGAAAGGACGTCCATTATGAAAAGATATAATTCGATCGTAGAACTTATTGGCAACACGCCCATTGTGAAATTAAATAAACTACCTTCTCCTGAAGGAGCAAACGTTTATATAAAATTGGAATCTTTTAACCCTGGTGGGAGCGTAAAAGACCGCGCTGCCTATAATATGATTGTACGTGCAGAAAAAGAAGGAAAATTAATCCCTGGGAAAAGTACCGTCATTGAACCAACGTCAGGAAATACAGGAATCGGGCTTGCAATGGTTTGTGCAGTTAGAGGTTATCGTTGTATTATTACGATGCCTGATAATGCAACGAAAGAACGCATTCAATTAATGCGGGCATATGGAGCAGAAGTGTACTTAACTCCAAGTCATTTGAGAATGCAAGGTGCCATTGATGAAGCATATCGAATTGCAGCAAACATTCCAGATCACTTCATTCCACTCCAATTCGAGAACGAAGCCAATTCGGATGCTCATCGAAATACAACAGCGGTTGAAATATTAAATGCTTTCGGAAATCAACTAGATGCTTTTGTTTTAACAGCAGGTACTGGCGGCACTATTACAGGTACAGGAGAAGAATTGAAGAAAGCTTTGCCAAACTTGAAAATTTACGTTGTTGAACCAGCTGGATCTCCAGTACTCGCTGGTGGAAGCCCAGGGCCACACAAAATCCCAGGCACAGGACCAGGATTCATCCCTAAAATTTTAAATACAAACATTTATGATAAAATTCTTCATATAGAAGATGGAGCTGCCCAAGAGACAGCAAGACGTCTAGCTAGTGAAGAAGGAATTTTAGTCGGTGCATCTGGCGCAGCTTCTGCCTATTTTGCAATTCAATTTGCGAAAGACCTTCCTAAACAAGCAAATGTGCTGTGCCTTGCACCTGATACTGGAGAACGATACTTATCGACAGATTTATTTGAAGTATAAATAAAGATCCAAAGTCAATAATGCTAAAAAGAGCTTGCTAGAATGACAAAAATTCCAGCAAGCTCTTATTTATCAAATTGGAAAGACTTTAGTTTTTCATTTTTGGATCAAGCGCATCTCTTAATCCGTCCCCCATTAAGTTAAATCCAAGAACAGTTAACATAATTGCAAGTCCAGGGAAAATCATTGTCCAAGGTGCATTCATTAAATAAATGCGCGCATCCGCTAACATTTTACCCCATTCTGGTTGTGGCGGTTCCGCTCCTAACCCTAAGAAGCTGAGAGCTGCCGCTTCAATGATAGCAGTCGCAATTGCTAATGTACCTTGAACGATGACTGGTGCAAAAGAGTTTGGCAATATGTGTCTTAATAATATTCTGGAATCTTTCATTCCAATTGCCTTTGCTGCTGTTATATATTCTTCTTCTTTAACACTTAATACTTTTGAACGAATTAACCTTCCAAAATTCGGCACGTTTACGATAGCAATCGCAATGAGAGCATTTTGTAAGGAACTACCTAAAATTGAAACAATTGCAATAGCCAATAATATACTTGGAAAGGCTAGTAAAATATCAAAGAACCTTGAAATGATCGTATCAACCCATCGACCATAATAGCCTGCAATGATTCCTAAAAAACTACCAAGAACAGCAGACAATACAACCGCACCAAAGCCGACTGTTAAAGAAATTTGTGCCCCCCATACAACACGAGAAAAAATATCTCTTCCAAATTCATCTGTTCCAAACCAAAATTCACTTGAAGGAGGTACTAAATGAGTGCTTGGATCTCCTAACTTTTGCTCGTTAATCCCTTCAGGAGCAATAATTGGAGCAAAAAGTGCAACAAGGATGAAAAACAATACAATGACTGTTCCCGCTACAGCCGATTTACTTCTTAGAAAAGTGCGTAACGCTTCTTTCCAAGGAGACGTCACTTTATCTTCCACTACTTGCACATTCATGTCTTTTGTTGCTGTTTCTGCCATAGTCTCCCCCTCCTTCTAGTTGTACTTAATTCGCTTGTCAATGAATGAATATAAAATATCGACAATAAAGTTGATAATGACGAAGAGAAATGCCACAACTAAAATGCCAGATTGAATCACCGGATAATCCCTAAATCCAATTGCTTCATATATGTAGCGACCAATTCCTGGCCAACTAAAAATTGTTTCTGTTAAAATAGCTCCACCTAACAGCAATCCAGTTTGTAAACCAATTACCGTTAAAATTGGAATAATTGCATTTTTTAAAGCATGTTTATACACGACAATAAACATTTTTTGTCCTTTTGCACGAGCTGTGCGAATGTAATCAGATCGCATTACTTCAAGCATAGATGAACGAGTCATTCTGGCAATAATCGCCATCGGGATAGTTGCAAGAGCCATTCCAGGCAAAATTAGGTGTTTTACGACTGTTCCAAATTGATCATATCTACCATGAATTAATGTATCGATTAAATAAAAATGCGTTATGGCCATAATTGGATCTCGTACTTCCTCACGTCCAGAAGTAGGAAACCATCCTAAATTAATGCTGAACAACCATTGTTCTAACAAACCAAGCCAAAACACTGGCACCGATACGCCAATTAAAGCAATTACCATTGCTAAATAATCAAACCAAGTATTTTGGAACCAAGCCGATATAATACCAGCATTCATTCCGATTACAACTGCAATAAACATCGCAAAAAACGCTAATTCAAAGGTTGCGGCAAGATATGGCCAAATTTCAGTAGATATTGGTTGATTTGTTCGGATAGATACCCCTAAGTCTCCTGTAAGCAACCCTTTTAAGTAATCAAAATATTGAATATACCACGGATTATTTAGTCCTAAATTTTCTCTTAATGCTTCCACAGATTCTTTTGTTGCTTGTTGTCCTAAAATCATTTGGGCTGGATCCCCAGGAATTGCACGAATAATTAAAAATACAATAAAAGTCATTCCAAGAAGCACAGGGATTAGTTGCAAAAATCTACGCCCTATGTAGTGAAGCATATTCTTCACCCCTCTACAAATGGTATAAATGCTTGGCACTCATACAACTTGCATGAGTGCCTTGCATGAAATTACTGAATTTCTACATTCGATAATACTTCTGAACCCGTTGGATGTGGTTTGTAGTTCGTTACACCTTTCTTAGCAGCAAGAAGTGGTATAGAGTGAGCTAATGGTACCCAAGGAGCGTCTTCTTTTATAATCTCTTGAGCTTTCTTATATAGCTCATTTCTCTTTTCTTCGTCTACTTCAGATTGAGCTTGGATTAGTAAGTTGTGAACTTCTTCGTTCGCATAGTACGCATAGTTATTGCTTCCGATTGTATCTTTATCTAGTAATGTATAAATGAAGTTATCTGCATCCCCATTGTCACCAGTCCAACCTAATAAGAATGCATCGAATTCACCATTTTTCGCCATATCTAAATATGTTGCCCATTCTGCTGTTTTAATTTCAGATGGAATTCCAACGTCTTGTAAGTTTTTCTGAATAGCTTCAGCAATTTTTCTTCCATCTGGCATATATGGACGTGGTACAGGCATCGCCCAAAGTTCAATTGGTGTACCATCATATCCAGCTTCAGCAAGAAGAGCTTTTGCTTTTTCTGGATCATATTCATAATCTTTTATCGCATCATTATAACCGCTAATAGATGGTGGCATTGGGTTTACTGCCACTTCAGCTCTTCCCAAATAGAATGCGTCTACAATCGCTTGTTTATCAATTGCATGGTTCACTGCTTGACGCACTAGTTTATTATCAAATGGTGGACGAGTGTTAGTTAAACCTAAATAACCAATATTCATAGATGGTCGTTCAATTAGTTGTAAATTCGCGTTTGCTTCAACTGATTGTGCATCTGATGGATTAATTCCGTCTGCTAAATCGATTTCCCCAGCAACTAATGCATTTAAGCGCGCTGAGTTATCAGGAATAGAGCGGAAAATAACTTTGTCTAACTTTGGTAAACCTTCTTGCCAGTAATCTTCAAATTTTTCAAGTGTAATAGAATCATTTCGTTTCCATTCAACAAACTTAAATGGTCCAGTACCAACTGGATTATCTCCAAAGCTTTCACCATATTGATCTAAAGCTGTAGGTGAAGCAATACCGAATGGGAACATCGCTAAGTTTTTCAAGAATGGTGCTTGTGGTCTTGATAATTTAAAGATAACCGTATAATCGCCATCAGCAATTACTTCACTAATAATATCTTCTCCATCAGCTTTAAACATGGAGTGATAGTAATAGAATTTTTCTGAAGCTCCAGCTTTCCAGCGTTCGAAGTTTTTCACTACCGCTTCAGCATTGAAATCTGTACCATCATGGAACTTGACACCTTCACGTAGTTTAAACGTATACGTTAAACCATCTTCACTTACTTCCCAGCTCTCAGCAAGTCCTGGGTGAATCGTTGTATCTTGCTCACCGAAATTTACTAATGTTTCATATATGTTGATTGTTACTTTTGCTGATTCACCATCTGTAACAATCGCTGGGTCTAGAGATACTGAATCTCCACCGCGTCCAAATACTAATACTTGCGGTACATTTGATTTTTTGTCTCCGTCCGTTTCAGCTGGTTCATTCGCTTTATCATTACCGCTACAAGCAGCCAAAACGAATATCAGTAGAAGCAGTCCTACTGACCAAAGTTTTTTTAACATAAAACCCCTCCTAATTTCAAATCTTAAATTTATGTCATTGCTGCGGTTCATCATAAAGATGACACGCAACAGAATGACCAGGTTTAACTTCTTTTAATTCTGGAACTATTGTCTTACATGCTTCTGTTGCAAATGGACATCTTTGTTGGAATAAACAACCATTCTTTGGTAGAGATTCTGCAACATCTCCTTGAATCAAGATTTGTTCCTTTTGATAAGTAGGGTCCGGTATTGGAACTGAAGAAAGCAACACTTTTGTATATGGATGTAACGGTTCCTCGTAAAGAGATTCGCATTCTGCTAATTCTACTAATCTTCCTAAATACATGACCCCTACACGATCACTAATGTGTCGTACAACACCTAAATCATGTGCAATAAATATATATGTTAGTTTCAAATCTTCTTGTAAGCGCTTCATTAGATTTAGAACTTGAGCCTGTATCGAAACGTCTAATGCTGACACTGGTTCATCAGCAATGATGAGTTTTGGATTTGTCATTAGAGCTCTTGCAATACCAATTCGCTGTCTTTGCCCACCGCTAAATTGGTGGGGATATCTTTTTGCATGGTACGAATTTAAACCAACGATTTGGAGAAATTCTTTTACCATTTCTTTTCGAACACTTTTATTTCCAATACCATGAACAATTAACGGTTCTTCTAATATTTGTTCAACAGTATGTCTTGGATTTAATGAAGCATAAGGGTCTTGGAACACCATTTGTAAATCTCTTCTTGCTTTCCGCATCTCACTTTTTGAGAGAGATGTTAGTTCAATGCCATTAAAATAGATTTTTCCATCCGTCGGCTCCAAAAGCCGCATAATCATTCTTCCTGTTGTGGACTTTCCACAGCCCGATTCCCCCACAATGCCCAGTGTCTCACCTTCATATACTTCAAACGAAACACCATCAACCGCTTTCACTACATCAGTTGTTTTTGAAAATCCCTTTTTTTTCTTGGGAAAATGTTTTTTTAATTGTTCAACTTTCAACAGCACGTTTGTCATAAACTGTCCCCTCCCCTTTTTCCAATAAGAAACATCTTGCCTTATGATTGGCTGAAACATCATATATTGGAGGATTTTCATTAAAGCAACGTTCTCTCGCAAATTCACATCTTGGTGCAAATCGACATCCTACTTTTATTGACCCAGGTTTCGGCACTGCACCAGGAATAGAATAGAGCGTTTCTTTTTTCTCTCGCATATCTGGAACTGATTGAATTAATCCTCTTGTATATGGATGGCTCGGATTTTTAAATATTTCCATCACTGGTGCTTCTTCCACAATTTGTCCACTATACATAACAATTACTCGTTCACATATTTCCGCCACTACCCCTAAATCGTGGGTAATGAGTAGAACAGCTGAATTGAATTTTTTATTCAAGTCTTGCATTAGTTTCATAATTTGCGCTTGGATTGTTACATCCAAAGCGGTTGTCGGTTCATCAGCAATAACTAGTTTCGGATTACATGCCAAAGCCATCGCGATCATTACACGTTGTCTCATCCCCCCTGATAATTGATGGGGATATTCTTTCATCAATTCTTCTGCTCGACGAAGCCCAACAAGTTTCATCATTTCAATGGCATGATTGGCAGCCTTCTTTTTATCCCACTTATTATGTATTCGAATAGCCTCAATCAATTGGTTACCAATTGTATAGAGAGGATTTAGAGACGTCATTGGTTCTTGAAATATCATGGCAATATCTTTTCCACGAATCTTTCTCATTTCTTTTTCAGAAAGCTTCGTTAAGTCTTTGCCTTCAAGTAATATTTCACCTGATGTAATTTTTCCTGGAGGGTTTGGAACTAGTCCCATTATGGATAACGAGGTAACACTTTTCCCGCAACCAGATTCTCCAACAATTCCTAATATCTCTCCCTCATAAACTTTAAAATCTATATGATCTACTGCAGGAATTTTTCCGTCGTTAGTAAAAAACGTCGTTTCTAATCCTTTTACCTCTAACAACACTTTTCTTTCCATGTATTCACCCCATTTGTTTTTTTGTAGCTTCGTGTTGAAAAATTGACTCATTTTACTTTTTAATTAGAATTTTCTGAAATAATATTGCAAAAAAATTCGCTTGAATGAATGGCTTAGTTAATCATCCTTCTACCTTAAATCAAAAATACTACTAGTAAAAAAATAGAATATCATAATATAATGATTTAATTTTAACAAATTCCAGATAAGAAAAAAAATTCCCTAAACTAAAAATTTTTCCATTTTACTAAACATTTTATACTTTTATATCTAACCTAGCAATATTTGTTTTTATTACAGAAAATTTAGAATTATTCAATTTATTCAATCCGACAAAAGTTTTATTTTGTTTTTTTATCTATATAAGGTGATGAAGAAATTAAATATTTTTAGAGCATAACATTATTTTCAACATAAAAAAACACCCAACCTCAATTGGTTGAGTGCAAAATCAATTATTCTAAATGTTGTATTTGGAATAAATCATGGTAAACTCCCTTTTTCGACATTAACGACTCATGAGTTCCTTCTTCAATTAGTTCACCATGATCGATAACAAATATTTTATCTGCATGGGTAATTGTTGAAAGACGGTGGGCAATAATGATTGTCGTTCTATCACTTGCCAAACGTTCCAAAGATTCCTGAATTAACGCTTCACTTTCTAAATCCAAAGCGGAAGTTGCTTCATCTAACACTAATATCGGAGGATTTTTTAAGAACACCCTTGCAATCGCGATGCGTTGTTTTTGACCTCCAGAAAGCTTCACACCTCGTTCTCCCACTTTTGTGTCATAGCCATTTGGCAAGGACATAATAAAATCATGAGCGTTTGCTGCTTTTGCTGCAGCAACGACTTCTTCATCAGTTGCATCTGGTTTTCCCATTAAAATATTTTGTTTCACTGAATCGCTGAATAAAATATTGTCTTGCAATACAATCCCAATTTGCGAGCGCAATGATTTAATATCTACATCCCGCACATCTCGATCGTCAATTTTTACCGAACCACCCGTTACATCATAAAAGCGTGGAATGAGGCTAACAATCGTCGATTTTCCTCCACCGCTCATTCCTACAAACGCTGCTGTTTCTCCTGGTTGAATTGTAAAGTTTACATTTTTCAAGACTGGGTTTCCTTCTTCTTCATACTTAAATTCAACATTTTTAAACTCTACTTTCCCCGATACAGGTGGTAAAGGCAATGCATTCGATTTATTTTGAACATCATATTCTTCATCCATCAAACTAAACATTCGGTCCATGGAAGCAATGGATTGAGTAAGCGTTGTCGATGAGTTCACCAATCTTCTTAGCGGTGCATACAACCGTTCGATATAACCCATGAAGGCTGCCATTTCTCCGACAGAAAGTTGTCCATTAATGATTAAATATGATGCAAAACCAATCACTAATAATGGCGCAATATCCGTTATAGTGTTAACAACCGCAAAAGATTTTGCATTCCATCTTGTATGATCCAACGATTTTTCTAAAAACTCTCCATTTTCTTTATCAAAAATCTTTTGCTCATGTTCCTCAAGAGCAAAACTTTTTATGATGCTGATGCCGCTTACTCTTTCATGTAAATAGCTTTGTACATTTGCTAACGCTTGCGAACGTATTCTTGTTAATGCCCTTAGTCTTCCAAAAAAATATTTTACGCTAATTGCAAATAAAGGAAGAGAAATAATAGAAACAATTGTTAACTTCCAATTCATTGTTAACATGATTCCTATTACAATAAGAATCGTCGTCATATCAAGCCACAAGTTCATAAGACCAATCATCACGAAGTTTTTCGTTGATTCGACATCATTGATTACACGGGATATAATATCTCCTGCACGATGATTGGAATAATATTTCAAGCTTAATTTTTGCAAATGTACAAACAGTTTTTTTCGAATATCAAACAACACTTTATTGCTGACGTGTTGGGCAAAATATTGTCGGTAATATTCAACAGGTGGACGAATAATAAAGAAAATAATAATCGCTCCACCTAGCCAATAAACCAATTGCTCAATACGCTCGGCATTCGTTAATTCCGTATTTAATATAATATCATCGATTACAATTTTAGTTAAAAACGGAATAAATAAAGGAATAGCAAACTTAATAACTCCTATAATGAGGGTTAAAATGATTTCCCAATAATAGGGTTTTACAAATTGCATATATCTTCTAATACTATCCAAATATCGTCACATCCTTAATGCCACCCAAAGTTAGTTGAGTTCAAATTTTACTAATTGATATTTCATAAATATAACGTTTATATTTTACCACAATAAAAAGACGTCTCTTCATGTGAGACGCCATTGTTCGTTATTTATCGTTAGACCGCATGTCTTTATAAAATAAATAACGGTTTGTCCAAACTTCAATAAAGTCTTGGGCAAAAGGCCCTTTTTTTTGCTTTACCCAGCTCAACAATTTCGTTACATTTCGCTTTAAAATTTTATCAATTACTTCTGGATATCCCATTTCATTTTTATGTTGTTCATATTCATCTTCGTCTAATAATGTGTAAGATTTATCTGGAAATACTTTTATATCCAAGTCATAATCAATGTATTTAATTGCGTTATTGTCAAATACGAAAGGAGAACTCATGTTGCAGTAATAATAAACTCCATCTTCACGCAACATGCAAATAATATTAAACCAATGTTCTGCATGAAAATAACATATGGAAGGTTCCCTTGTAAGCCAAGTTCGACCATCCGCTTCCGTTACGAGCGTTCTGTCATTCGCTCCAATAATAATATTTTTCGTTCCTTTTAAAACCATCGTTTCATGCCAAACTCGGTGGATGCTTCCATTATGTTTATAACTATGTATTTGTATGGTTTCTCCTTCTTTCGGTACCGTCATTTTAGCCCCACCTTTACTCTTTCTCTATATACTCACGTTTATTATATCAATGTTTATAAAAACTTGTAGAAAATTACACATTCTTTATTTATTATATTTAGAAATTTCCTTTTTTTCTATTTAAAATGTCATAAAATTACATAAAAGCTGTGTGACAATAAGCTACAAATACAAAAATAAGGTATAGACAGACGTCTATACCTGGAAGTGAAATTTATTCACTCATTGAATAATACCTTATTTGTTGTTATTGCGGTTGTTGTTTTGTTGGTTTTGTTGATTTTGTTGTTGTTTATTTTGTTGATCTTGACGAGTTTGTTGAAAATCTTGTTCTTGAGCAAACTCCTCTTGGTTATTTTTGTTGCGATTTTTTGCCATGAATGTTCACCTCCACGCTAGATATTGTGGACAGATGAACAGGTTATTATTCCAAAGGTTTAAAAATATATTGTTTCAGAAAATTCTTAATTTTTATCATTGGCACAGGAAGTGGTAATTCCTCAATTTCTTTTAATGTTACGAACTGAACCATGTCTCCTAATGGTCCAATTTCTTTTACTTCTACTAAATGACATCGTAAATTCCAAATGAGATGTGAAAATACATGTTTTTGTTCAAAAAAATCTTCTTCCAATACTTTTGTAATTTTAACATTGTATGTTTTTTCAAAAGATTTCCCTGTTTCTTCAGGTGATTTTTCCACAAAAATCATCGGAAATTGCCACATATTTGCAAGCAAGCCATCACTATGTCGTCTTTCAAATAAGACTTTCCCATCATTCACTGCGATGTAAACATAGTAATATTCGTTTTTTACTTTTGTTTTCTTCGACTTTATTGGCAACTGGTCTGCGTCACCTTCCATAAAACTGACACAATATTCTCTAACAGGACAAAGTAAACATTTTGGTGAAGTCGGAGTACAAATCATCGCTCCCAAATCCATTAATGCTTGATTAAAATCGCCTGGGTATTCAGGATGAATAAGTTGTTCGACAGCTTTTTCAAATGTTTTGCGAGTTTTTGGAAGGGCAATATCTTCTGTTATATGTAAAACTCGGCTCAACACACGCATGACATTTCCGTCGACTGCGTGTTCTGGAAGATTATACGCAATGCTTAATATCGCTCCAGCAGTATAGGAACCTATACCTTTTAATTGTTGTAAATCATGGCGATTGTTCGGAACAATACCCCCGTATTTTTCTACAACTTCTTTAACGCCGCTTTGTAAATTACGTGCTCTTGAATAATATCCTAAGCCTTCCCACATTTTTAATAATTCTTCTTCATCGGCATATGCTAAAGCTTCAATCGAAGGATATTTCTCTATAAAACGATGATAATAAGGAATAACCGTATCAACTCTTGTTTGTTGAAGCATCACTTCTGATACCCAAATTTTATATGGATCTTTCGTACGTCTCCAAGGTAAGTCTCTTTTTTCACGGTGAAACCATTCGACAAGACTTTGTCGAAATTGTTGCGAATATGGATATTTCACTAGTACCTCCTACCAGTTTTCGATTTTAATTTTATTTAAAAGGGTATAATATAGTTATATAAATTTTGCATTTATTTTTAAAAAGCGTAGTCCTCCGATTATAAGGAGTTGATTTGGATGGATACAGGTACACATCTTGTCATGGGCATTGCGCTCGGAGGCTTATCTTTAATGGATCCAGTTGTTGCAAATCATAGCGTTACATTTGCAGCCGTTTTAACTGGGACGATTGTTGGTTCCCAAGCACCCGATGTAGATACTGTGTTGAAACTTCGCAATAATGCGGTTTATATAAGACATCATCGTGGCATTACCCACTCCACTCCTGCAGTCATTCTTTGGCCTATTGGAATTACCGCAATTGTATCACTCATTTTCCAAGACGCCAATGTACTACATCTTTGGCTATGGACATTTCTTGCCGTCTTTTTGCATGTATTTGTCGATATATTTAATGCTTACGGAACTCAAGCTTTACGCCCCTTTTCAAGAAAGTGGGTCGCCCTAGGTGTCATCAATACCTTTGATCCATATATTTTTGGTATCCACTGTATTGGAATAATTTTATGGGCTTTAGGTTCAAACCCGGTAATAATCTTCTCCATTATGTATTTCATCATCATCGGTTATTATATTTTAAGATTTTTACTTCAACAATCGGTAAAAAATGCCGTTCGTAAAACGATTCCAGATGCAAAAATCATCATTGTTGCCCCAACGATGCGTTTTTTCACTTGGCGGGTTGCTGCAAAATCTGAAACGCATTACTATGTAGGACGAGCATTTGGAAGAACGATTAATATATACGATAAATTTAAAATTCGTCCTCTACCACAAACGCCATTGGTGGAAAAAGCATTGAATGATCCAAATTTATCTGCTTTTTTATCGTTCTCGCCAATTTATCATTGGGACATTTCTGAACTAGAAAATGGTCTTACAGAAGTTCGATTAGTCGATTTAAGATATCGAAGTAATGAACATTACCCTTTTGTTGCGGTAGCTCATTTGGATGAAGATTTAAACATTATTACTTCTTATACCGGTTGGATTTACAGTGAAGACAAACTACAACGAAAATTGCAGATTGGTGCAAGTGATTGAAATTGAAGTGGTCTTTTGAAAAATCATTATGAGACGGCTCACCTGCGACAAAGAAACTTGCTTCGACTAATATTTATAAAAATCATGATTTGAGGGTGTCTAGAAAGCTTTCGACTTTCAAGACACCCCTTTTCATTACTGTTCTTCCAATAAATGTGCATATTTCGGGTTACGTCCTGCAAATTCATGAATTTTATCGCCATAACTTTCAATCCATTGGCGAATAATTCTTTCTGTATATTCTGCCCCACGATAGACATAACCAGCTTTTGCATATGTTGCTTCAAAATCAGACCATAATAATTCAATCCAAGTACGAGCTTTGTTTTCAGATAAAAACGGATTTTTTTCTAATAATTCTTTCGTCAATTTATCCATAAGTGTGTATGCGTCCATATTATTCCCCCGCTTTCAATGGTGAGAGCATGGAAATAGGTAACGCTTCTTCAAAATTTTCACCGTTTAATCGGAAACCCCATGCAAAGCGTCCTTTTAAATATTCTACTTTGAAATATTCCCCAGGAGCACCATCAATTCTGTAAATCTCACCAGGCTTAATAAGTGACGGATCCATTAAATACGCTTGAGCCATAAGCGCTTTTCTTTCGTAAACCGCAAACTCATTGACGATTCCTAATTGTTCTGCTTTTCTTGCTTTTTCCTTAAGGTTTGCTATTTCCTGTCTCAATTCTTCTGGAGTCATTTGAGCATAAGTTTTTTTCATTCCTTCTCCCTCTTTTCATCGATAAATCGCTCGATTATCTCTAATGGAAATCCTTTTTGATACAGGGCTTGTTTTACTTTTAATTCAAGTTGCTTGTCTTCATATTTCCGAACATATTTATTCCAAATTTTTTCACCTTGTAAGGTAATTAATTCGTACCATTCATCATCTTCTCGCTCTAATTGAATTTGGTCAAGTATTTCATTCACAATTTCAAAAGAATATCCTTTTCGAATTAATACGTCCTGTATTTTTTGCTTTATTTGGGTAGGTGTTTTATTGCTATTCATCTTCACTGTTTTTTCAGCTAACTGCATCGCTAATTGCATTTGTTCTTCATATGTAAATGTTTTTAATGTTTTTTCGAGCGTTTTTTTATCAATTCCTTTTTTTATTAAGTCTTGCTTTATAGCCATTGGACCTTTTTTTGCAGTTTTTTTTCTTGTTTCAAGCAATGCTTTTGAATACGTTTCATCATTGAGGAAACCTAATTTTTCAAGTTTCCGAATTGCTTCGAGTACAACTGATTCGCCAAAGCCCGCATCAAGTAACTTTTTTTTCACCTCATATTCACTTCGCATTTGATAGCTTAAATATGATAATGCTCGATTAAAGGCTTTCGCAATTTCATCCTCATATGCAATTTCATCAATTTCAAATGAATCGAGTAATTTCCCTTTTGTTAAGCCAAACTTAATTAAAGTGGATTCATCTACTGAAAAGGCAAATTCTTCATTTAAATATATATTGTAGCGCTCTTTATTATTTTTTTGACGGGTGATTTTTGTAATTACTTGCATTGAAACACTCCTCGTTTTTAGTATACACAAAATCCCGAAACGTTCATATGATTTGGGATATTTGCCATTCGATATAAGTCGCATAAACACTTTCTTTTTGCACAATCTAAGGCAAAAAGGAGAGGAGGTAGCAAGTTGAAATGGATCAATATTGCCCTGGCCATTGTTTTGTTATTTAGTATCCCAGCACCTCAAGCATTCGCAAAAGAATACCATTGGGGTTTTACAAAATCGAAAAATGGAAATCCCCCAGATGTTGGTGCAGAGTTTGAAGGATTATTAAAAAACTACGGTGCGTTTTATAGAGGAAATCCAGAGAAAAAAGTAATTTATTTAACTTTCGATAACGGATTTGAAGCAGGTTATACGGAAAAAATACTCGATACATTAAAGAAAGAAGATGTGAAAGCAACCTTTTTCTTAACGGGACATTATTTAACAAGTGCATCGGATTTAGTGAAGAGAATGGTTAAAGATGGGCATACTATCGGGAACCATTCAGATAAGCATCCGAACATGGCTAGATTATCTCGCGAAGGAATGCTAAGAGAATGGCAAAATTTTGATAAGAAATTAAAAGAGATTACGGGTATTAATCGTACTTATTATGTCCGACCACCTGAAGGAATTTTTAGTACTGAATTGTTAGAAGTAGGCAATAAAAATGACTATACTCACATCTTTTGGTCCATTGCTTTCAGAGATTGGGATACCGATCAAAAGAAAGGTGCAGATTACGCATACAACGAGTTAATCAGTCAGCTGCATCCCGGAGCTATCATATTAATGCATACGGTTGCTGAACATAATGCTGATGCATTGCCGGATTTTATAAAAGAAGCGAAAAAACAGGGTTATACTTTTGGAACTTTGGACGATCTTGTATTTGATCATTTAGTTGATGATTATTTATGGGGGAAAGCTTCTTAATATAATTTGTGGAACCCATTTTAAAATGGGTTCCTTTTACAATGCTTGCTTGTGCAGATAATTTCTTTACTTGTGCGGATACAACTTCTGCATGAGCAGATAAACATCACACTTGTGCACTAAGCTCCCCTGTTTGTGTGGATAACTCTTCTACTTGTGCGGATAAACATAGTACTCGTGCACTTAGATTCCCTTCTTGTGCGGATACAACTCTTGCTTGTGTAAATAAACCTCGCTTATGCAGTTACCTCCACCGCTAATGCGTATACAACCCCTTCTCTTGCAGATAACTCTTCCACTTGTGCAAATACCCTCAACTTTAGCAATAAAATCCTTCAACTTATAAAATCTACCTAATAAAAAAGCTGCCTAGAAAGTTTTCCTCTCCAAACAGCTTTTCATCTATTATTTAAACATCTTTTTCAAATTCGCCATTTCAATCGCAGAAACAGCTGCATCATAACCTTTATTTCCAGCTTTTGTTCCAGCGCGTTCAATCGCTTGTTCAATATTTTCCGTTGTAACAATTCCGAAAATGACTGGCACATTTGTTTGCAGAGAAACTTGTGCAATGCCTTTTGCTGCTTCATTACATACATAATCGTAATGAGTTGTAGAACCACGAATAACCGTTCCTAAACCGATTACCGCATCATACTCGCCAGTTTCAGCCATTTGTTTTGCAATAAACGGTATTTCAAAAGCACCCGGTACCCATGCCACATCAATATTTTCTTCATCCACTCCATGGCGCTTCAATCCGTCCATTGCGCCATCTAGCAATTTACTTGTAATAAATTCGTTAAATCTTCCTACTACAATGCCAATTTTCAGCCCTGTTCCAACTAAATTTGCTTCAAATATTTTTCCCATTTCCAACTACTCCCTCTTCTAAAATGTAAATACAATATCTTTGTTTAAATAAAATGATGCATTTTTTCTCTTTTTGTTTTTAAATAAAAAGCATTAGCATTATTCGGTTCGATTTTAATTGGCACACGTTCCACAACTTGGATGCCATATTTCTCGATACCTTCAATTTTTTCTGGATTGTTCGTCATTAATCGAATTTTTGTAATGCCTAAGTCTTTTAACATTTGTGCACTTAATGCATAATCTCTCAACTCTGCTGGAAACCCAAGTTTCAGATTGGCTTCAACCGTATCAAAACCTTGTTCCTGTAATGCATATGCTTTGAGCTTATTAATTAATCCGATGCCGCGTCCTTCTTGTTGCATATATAATAGAACGCCTTTTCCTTCCTTCTCTATCATCTCTAATGACTTTTCTAACTGTGGACCACAATCGCAACGTTTTGAATGAAAAACATCTCCCGTTAAACAAGCTGAATGAATTCGTACAAGCGGTGTTTCTCCTTCATGGATATCCCCTTTTACTAATGCCACATGTTCCAATCCATCAACATCATTTTCATAACCAATCATTCGAAAATTTCCGAATGTTGTCGGCATATTTACTGATGCTGCACGACTTACAACCACTTCATTTCGGAAACGATAACGAACTAATTCCTCAATTGAAATAATTTTTAAATCATGTACTTTTGCGAATTTCAATAAATCATCGAGGCGAGACATTTTTCCGTCATCCCCCATAATTTCGCAAATCACACCCGCAGGAAATGATCCTGCAATCCTAGCTAGATCAACTGCAGCCTCTGTATGCCCTTGTCTTTCCAATACTCCATTTTTCTTGGCGATAAGCGGAAAAACATGTCCTGGTCTGCGAAAATCTTCTTTTTTCGCATCATCATCTATCATTTTTAAAATCGTTGTTGAACGCTCATATGCACTAATGCCTGTTGTCGTGCTAATATGGTCGATACTAACGGTAAATGCTGTTTGATGATTGTCTGTATTATTTGCAACCATTGCATGTAAATCCAATTTTTGTGCCAATTCTTCTATGATGGGCGTACAAATTAAACCTCGGCCGTATGTCGCCATAAAATTGATGGTCTCTGGTGTTGCATGCTCTGCTAAAGCCACTAAATCCCCTTCGTTTTCCCGATTTTCATCATCCACAACGATGATGGTTTTCCCCTTTTTCAAATCTTCAATTGCTTCCTCGATCGTGTTCAACATTAAAACCACCATCCTTAAAATCCATTTTGAGTTAAAAATTCTAACGTAATTTTTGATTCTTCTTTTTGATTGATTTTCTTTAAATGATGTAACACGTATTTTCCCAACATATCCGTCTCAATATTCACTTGATCGCCAATCCCTTTCATTCCTAAAATCGTTTCTGAATACGTATGAGGAATGAGAGAAATTGTGACGCTTGTATCACTAACTCCAAAAATCGTCAAACTTGTCCCGTCAATCGTAATGGATCCTTTAGGAATACATTGTTCTAACAGTTCTTTCGGCATCTCAATTTCGTAATACACTGCATTGGATACCGGCTTTTTGCTGCGAATCGTTCCTACTCCATCCACATGACCCGACACAATATGACCACCAAAACGTCCACCAGCTGCCATTGCCCTTTCTAAATTGACATAGTCTCCTTTTTTTAACTGATGAATCGTTGTGGCTTTTACAGTTTCCGGCATGACATCTACCGTCATTTCATCTTTTGTTAAATGAGTAACTGTTAGACAAACGCCATTGACAGCAATACTGTCTCCTAAAGACGCATCTGACACAATTTTTGGAGAATGAATAACGATTTTCATACTTTTTTCGTCTTTTTGAATAGCAGTGACAATTCCTTTGTCTTCAATTAAGCCAGTAAACATGTAAATCCCCCTCATTTTTTAATAAAAGCAAAAACCCCATTAAGCGAAAACTTAACGGGGTTGGGAGAATGATGTATTTTTAGGCATGACAAAAAAGCCTGTGTACAGGCAAATTTTTCACGTATACCTAAATAAAAACTCCCGCTTATATGCGGGAGATAGAATGTAAAAAAGGGTATACTAAACTAGCCCATTAACTAACGATTAATGGGTATTTTTTACAAACCATCCTTCTCCCATCCAGACTTTCACTGTCGGCTTTGGATTCTCACCAAATCCTGCTCCAAAAGAGCTCGCGGGCTTAGAAGCATTGCTTCATCACCGCCGATTGGGAATTTCACCCGACCCCGAAGGATATAAAAATATTTAATTATCTATAACAATAACACTTATTTCGGAGAAAATCCACATAATCAACTTGATTTATTATCTTGCACTAATCATACATATGCAATTTTACCTATCCTTATTCGATTGCTATAATATTTGAAGATTGAATAAAGGACGTGAAATGATGTCTGAAAAAGTGCAAATCGAAATCGGTCAAAAATTTCCATTAACAATTAAACGACTTGGAATCAATGGTGAAGGTGTCGGCTTTTTCAAGCGGAATGTTGTATTCGTAAAAGGAGCACTTCCTGGTGAAGTCGTCACAGCAAAAGTTTCAAAAATCCATAAAAATTTTGCCGAGGCGGAAATTGTGCGAATTAGAGAAACTTCAAAAAATCGCATAACCCCTCCATGCAAAATTTATGAGCAATGTGGGGGATGCCAATTACAACACTTATCATACGAAGGACAATTAAAAGAAAAGCGTGATATCGTTATTCAAGCTTTAGAAAAATATGTACCACAGATTGCTGAAAATGCAGAAATACGTATTACTATTGGAATGGACAATCCATGGCATTATCGAAATAAAAGCTCTTTCCAGGTACGAAAAAATGGTAGCTATGTTTCTGCCGGATTGTTCGTCGAAGGCACGAATAAACTCTTAAATATCAATGATTGCATCGTACAACATCCTGTAACAACAAAAATTACTGTCGGCATCCGAAAGCTTTTACAAAAACTGAACATTCCAATCTATGATGGAAAATCAAAAGGAATTGTTCGCACCATTGTCGTTCGTACAGGTATTCAAACAGGAGAAACACAAGTTTGCCTTGTTACGACGAAAAAAGAAATTCCTAAAAAAGCGGAATTAATACAAGGCATAAAAAATTTGGATTCAAGCATTGTTTCCATCACTCAAAATATCAACCCTTCAAAAACTTCCTTGATTTTTGGGGATGATACCATTGTACTTGATGGCAAAGAGACGATACACGAAAAATTAGGAGAACTTGCTTTTGATTTATCTTCCCGCGCATTTTTCCAACTCAATCCAAAACAAACCGTTGTTTTATATGATGAAATCAAAAAAGCCGCGGGGTTAACTGGCAAAGAAACAGTTGTAGATGCCTATTGTGGTGTCGGAACTATCGGTTTATGGCTTGCAAAAGATGCAAAAGAAGTACGTGGAATGGATATCGTTCCTGAGTCCATTGAAGATGCTAAAAAAAATGCACAAAACCACGGATTTACTCATGCCAAATACTATAACGGTCCAGCAGAAGAGTGGCTTAAGAAATGGGCGAAAGAAGGATTTGTACCAGACGTTGTAACGGTTGATCCACCTCGTACTGGTCTTGCACCAAGTTTTATTAAAACCGTATTAAAAATTAAACCAAAACGATTCGTCTATACTTCTTGCAACCCATCCACTTTCGCAAGGGATTTAAAAGAATTATCTAGGCTATACACCGTTGAATACATCCAACCAGTTGATATGTTCCCTCAGACAGCTCGGGTTGAAATAGTATCGAAATTAACTTTAAAAAAATAAGTGCTAGAAAAAGGGAGGACGGCTGAAAAATAATTTTAAGCCACCTCCTTTTTTAACTGACGTTAACACTTTCGTTACAAATAAATTGCGACGAAGCGGCGCGTTTAATGTGACCCCCATAGAAAAAGAAATATGTAGATCATAAAAATTTGGCTATTATTTTATTTGGATTGACTATTATCTCGGACGAGTTGGCTATTATTTCTTTGAGGTTGACTATTATCCCATCTCTGCTGATGCGAATTTTTGGCTTTGGCTATTATTTTATCTAGGTTGACTATTATCTCGGACGAGTTGGCTATTATCTCTTTGGATTTGACTATTATCCCATCTCTGCTGATGCGAATTTTTGGCTTTGGCTATTATTTTATTTGGGTTGACTATTATCTCGGACGAGTTGGCTATTATCTCACTGCTTTTGACTATTATCCCATCTCTGCTGATGCGAATTTTTGGCTTTGGCTATTATTTTATCTAGGTTGACTATTATCTCGGACGAGTTGGCTATTATCTCTTTGGATTTGACTATTATCCCATCTCTGATGATGCGAATTTTTGGCTTTGGCTATTATTTTATCTGGATTGACTATTATCTCTGGCGAATTGGCTATTATCTCACTGCTTTTGACTATTATCCCATCTCTGCTGATGCGAATTTTTGGCTTTGGCTATTATTTTATCTAGGTTGACTATTATCTCGGACGAGTTGGCTATTATCTCTTTGGATTTGACTATTATTTTATCTAGGTTGACTATTATCTCGGACGAGTTGGCTATTATCTCTTTGGATTTGACTATTATCCCATCTCTGATGATGCGAATTTTTGGCTTTGGCTATTATTTTATCTGGATTGACTATTATCTCTGGCGAATTGGCTATTATTTCTTTGAATTTGACTATTATCCCATCTCTGCAAGAGCAAATTTTTGGCTTTGGCATTTAAACAGATTAAAATTCTTAATCGCTCTTCTTCCACTTTCCCCATAAAAATTCTCCTTATACTTTCCCTCGATAACTTCCACTCATTATGCTTTACATTTATTAGCTATTGCAATTTTACTTACCCAATAAGGAAAATTTCGATGGGCTGCAATCACCATTTTCCTTTTTTTATTTATTACACCTTTCGTTCGTAAGTTCCGAATTATTTAAAGCTACATATATATATAAATAGTTATTTCGATTAGTAGAGGGGTGTATAAATGCCGACGATCAGTCTTTGCATGATTGTCAAAAATGAAGAAGAGGTTTTGGCAAATTGTTTATCAAGTGTAGAAGATATTTGTGATGAAATCATCATTGTCGATACGGGTTCGACAGATAGAACAAAAGAAATCGCAAGTAAATTTACAGATAAAATATATGACTTTACTTGGATTGATGACTTTTCAGCAGCGAGAAACTATTCATTCAGTCTTGCAACAAAAGATTATATTCTCTGGTTAGATGCTGATGATGTTATTCTTCCAGAAGAGCAAAAAAAGTTTAAAAAGCTGAAAAAAAACCTTAATAGCAATATTGATGCTGTCTCCATGAACTATATTGCCGCTACAGACGGAAATGGAAATCCAACCTTCCATTACCGAAGAAACCGCCTTGTGAAACGAAGCAAAGGATTTAAATGGATTGGACCAGTACACGAATATCTTGCTGTTCACGGAAATATATTGGAAGCGGACATTTCCATCCATCATAAAAAGAGAGAGAAAAAAGTGGATACTCAATCAATCGGCAGAAACCTAAGAATTTATGAAAATCGCATCAAAAATGGAGAAGAGTTTTCACCAAGAGATTTGTTTTATTATGCCAATGAGCTTAAAGATCATAAACAATACAATAAAGCGATTATTTATTATCAAGAATTTTTAGATGGCAAAAAAGGTTGGATAGAAGATAATATTCGAGCTTGTATATATATGGCCGACTGTTATGCTCGTCTCGGAGAAAAAGAGAATGAATTGATGGCTCTCTTTAAAACGTTTAACTATGATGAACCGAGATCTGAGGCCTGCTGCCGCATCGGAGACATCTTCCAAGCAAGAAAAGACTTCAAAACCGCTTTGTTTTGGTATCAGTTGGCTGTGAAGATGAAACATAAAAAAACAGGCGGCTTTCACCATACTTCTTACACAACCTGGTATCCGCATCTCGCTCTATGCGTTTGCTATTGGCAATTAGGAAATGTTGAAGAATCAATTAAACACCACGAATTGACGAAACAATATATCCCAAATGATCCGAAAGTTTTATATAATGAAGAATTTTTTCAAAGCTACTTAAAAAATCAAAATAGGAAAGATAGCGTTAAATAGTAAGTCTAAAATATTGAAGGTGAATTTCCTTATTTTCGATTAATTCGAAGTTAGAAAACGAAAAGCCCTATTTCCAAAAACAAAAATGAAAGGATGAGCAAACTGGGGCAACCTCAACTACCTGAAAGCATTAAACTTGGGCAACATGTGGTAATTGAAGAAGGGGTCACAATCGGAGAAAATGTTACGATTGGACATCATACAGTAATCCTAAAAAACACGATTATTGGTGACAATGTAATCATTGGGTCCAATTGTGTTTTAGGGGTCAAAAAAAGCGGAAATCAAAAAATGAGGGCATCCAATGTGAAACAGCCTCATCTAATCATCGGAGAAAATACAAAAATCGGAAATAATGTAACGATTTACGCTGGCTCAGAGATTGCAGACCACGTTTTTGTTGCTGACCATGCTAGCATTCGAGAGAATTCAACAATCGGCAGCCAAACAGTTATTGGCAGAGGTGCTATTGTTGAGCTAAATACGTCAATTGGGAAAAGATGTACAATACAAACCTTGGCCTATATAACTGGTGATACCATTTTAGAGGATGATGTTTTTATCGGTCCATGTGTGTCTATGTCAAATGATAAATACATGGGGTTAAAACCGTATGAATTAAAAGGAGCGCATATTAAAAAAGGAGCGAAAATTGGAAATAACGCTACCCTTCTACCAAATGTAACTATTGGCGAAAACGCTATAGTCGGTGCTGGTTCCGTAGTAACAAAAGACGTTCAGCCAAATGAAACAGTTGTCGGCGTGCCTGCTAAAAAAATTTCAAAAATAAATTCTAACGATGCAGAAAAGTAAAGAGAAATTCATATATTTATAACAACTAAAAAAATGTATAACTCTTTTACCATCATCATAAAGAGTTATACATTTCTTTTTTATTGTGAATCTATTAAACTTTGTTTAATTTTCAATGCAACCTCTACCGCCGCTCTTCCTTCCTCAACGCCGATAAGCGGCTTTGTATCTGAATAGATACAGTCAATAAAATGTAGAAGCTCTTCCAGTAATGGATCGGAATAAGGTAGGGCAATATTAGCAATAACGGTCTCTGTTCCGACTGGAACTGTAGAATGATTATTTAATTCATTCATGACAAGTTGTTGCTGTCTCATTAAATAATCCGTTTTAATCACTTTTTCTTTCTCATAAATAATAAGTTCTCTCACCTTTTCATGAGATATATTACTTGCTAATAAATTTGCGACAATTCCATTTTCAAACAGAAGTATTGCTGAAACGGTGTCATACTTCACAGCATCACGTAAACGAATCCCCTCTGCTGAGATTCGTTTAATCGGACTTTTAATTATGCTCAAAATAATATCAATATCATGAATCATAACATCCAATACAACATCTGTATCTTTTATTCTATCTGAATAAGCAAGTCTTCTTGCTTCAATATTCATAATTTGTTCAGGGCGAATATAGTCATGAATTCGCCTTATAGCTGGATTAAACCGTTCAATATGCCCTACTTGAAATTTAAGATTTTTATTTTTCAGAAGCGCTTTAATTTTATCTGCTTCTTCTACCGTCATTGTAATTGGTTTTTCAACAAATACATGTTTATTGTGAACAATCGCTTCTGCTGCTAATGAAAAGTGAAATGGTGTAGGTGTCGCGATAATGACCGCATCAATATTTTTCAATAGTTCAGTATAAGTATTGAACGCTTTAACTTGAAAGGCTTTACTAATCTTTTTTGCCCTATTCATATCTGTATCATAAATTCCGATAAAGTTCACATTTTTCATTTGCTTTAATTTTGAACAGTGAAAAAAACCCATCTTTCCAGTACCTACGACACCAACTCTTACTAAACTCATGATGAAACACCTGCAAACTCTTTCATAGCTTTAATAATATATTCCTGTTCTGTTACAGTAATCGTAGGATTAATTGGAAGTGCTAAAATATGTTTTGCCACCTTCTCTGAAACAGGGAAATCCCCTTGTTGATATTGAAGGTACTGAA
The DNA here is from genome assembly GCF_038004285.1 of Ureibacillus sp. FSL K6-0165. Taxonomy (NCBI): domain Bacteria; kingdom Bacillati; phylum Bacillota; class Bacilli; order Caryophanales; family Caryophanaceae; genus Ureibacillus; species Ureibacillus sp. FSL K6-0165. Next base: position 1,235,692 of record NZ_JBBOQS010000001.1, on the reverse strand, counting down.
GGGCTTTTTGTAAATGCAACGGAATAGGATAATAGATTCCAGTGGCAATTCCCTTTTGTTTTAAAAAGTTTATAAGTTGGTCCCTTTCATCTACTTCAATACAATATTGATGATACGTATGGCTCCTATCTGTATATTGCGGCGGCTTTCGTTTCAAATGATTAAGTTCTTGGGTATACTTGTTAGCAACAGTCATTCTCTTAAATATAAACATATCTAAATATTTAAGTTTTTCTATTAAAATTGCAGCTTGTATTTCATCTAATCTACTGTTCATCCCTATTGATGTATGAACATATCTTTCTTTGCTGCCGTGATTGCGTAAAAAACAAATTTTCTCAAAAATATCTGGATTGTTTGTTACAACTAATCCTCCATCCCCAAATGCACCTAAATTTTTCGTTGGGAAAAAGGAAAAGCAGCCAATATCACCAATACCACCAACTCGTTTACCTTTATATTCCGTTCCTATTGCCTGACAAGCATCTTCAATCACTTTTAACTTATATTTCGAAGCAATCTTCATAATCTCATCCATCTCTGCTGCCATACCGAACAGGTGAACAACGATAATCGCTTTTGTATTTTCCGTAATCGCTTTTTCGATTTTATTCACATCGATGTTATAGGTATTCGGTTCTATATCAACAAATACAGGCTTTGCACCAACTTTTGCAATAACTTCTGCAGTAGCAAAAAAAGTAAACGGCGAAGTAATCACTTCATCTCCTTCACCTATATCCAGTGCTTCGAGAGCTAGAAGCAGTGCATCCGTACCATTTGCTACACCTACAGCAAATTGAACTCCTAAGTAATTTGCAATCTCATTTTCAAATTGCATTACTTTATTTCCTAGAATATAAGAACCACTTTGCATTACTTCGATAACAGCTTTTTCAATATTTTTTCCATACATCTCATACTCTTTTTTTAAGTCAATCAAGGGAATATTCAATTTGATTCCTCCAACTCTTAAAAGTTAGAAATGTTTTTAAAGGATGTTAAACGTTATACTATGCAAAATCCATTGAAACTGATTGTACTTTTACAATTTGTCTAAAAATTTTTGCACCTCTTGGACAAATTCTTTTGCCCTGACATCATTTGTATGTTTTGTATGAATAAATTGATAGCCGTTTTCCGTGATTCTTTTGCGCTCTTTTTCATTTTTTAAATAATACATAGCCTTTTCATAGAAATTAGATTGATTACATGCAACAAAATTCTCTCCATCTTTAAATCCCAATTCCAAGATATCAGGTACAGGTTCTGCAAGGAGAAGGGTTTTACAAGCTGGAGCCTCAAAATATTTCAAGACAGGATATTGTAATCTCGAGCCACAAGTAAAGAAGATTTTCGCACGATTCAATTCTTTTGCATATTTCTCATTTACTAAAGCATTGGAAGAAGCATTATGGCCTGGGTGAGGATGAAAGACAAATCCTTTCTCTCCCCTCAATTTCTCCAATACCGCTTCTCTAAATGGATATTTCCCTTTTGGCGTCATTGATTGATACCCTGTTTTTTTTGTTCTGTCATACAATTGTCCAATTAATAAGAAGTCGATGTCTTTTTCTAATTGCCAATCTTTAAAAATAGTTGGATCAATAGAAAAAGGCAACCATCTGAATTTATCTTTATATTTTGCATGAGTTTTCAAAAAAGAAGATTTCGTTGCAGAAAAAATCAAATCGATTTTATTTTGTTCGAAATATTTTCGTCTTTCTGCAGGTGAATAATGTGTATCAATTACATAACAACCTTTTGGAATGTTTATTTCATGAAGTCCTGTAATCCTTGGGGCTAATACGTATCCCCAACCTATATCATAATGGAAAATAAAGTCAGGTTTAAAATCAAGTTGTTTTAGAATATCGTGAATATTTCCATCCCTGTACCAATATCGAACATCAGCAAATTTTTCAATCGCTTTGATCGTTTCAAATTTATGTTTATGCTTCGGAAAATTTTTTGTAAATTGTCGAATCAGAATTAATATTTTAAGTTTTTTTTGCATTTTACCCCCTCCTACCCTACACAACATTCAATATATGTTTCATTCATACCAAGTGTTTAAACGTTCTCACTAAATTTGCTGAAAAAAGAGAAAAGATGAGAAACTCTTACACCATCGACAACTTTTATACATATGATTTATGTGATGGAAAGAAAATAGAGTTTTTTTAGGATTGAACTCTACAAAGTTGTTAAGGTAAAAAGGAGTTGAATGTATGAAAACTGTTACTGTTGTTGGGTTAGGTAAAATTGGATTACCACTTGCAGCAGTTGTTGCAAACTCTGGGCATTTCAATGTCATTGGCGCCGATAAAAACGAAAAAGTCATTGAAACTGTGAATAGAGGAATTTCACATATTCAAAATGAACCAGGATTAGATCAGCTATTATATGAAGCATGGAAAGCGGGGACATTTCGAGCCACAGTTGATACGACTAAAGCAGTGAAACAATCTGATGTGGTTATTGTCATTGTACCCGTATTAGTAAATGAACAAGGAACAATCAACTATGAATTCATTGACTCAGCTGTAGAAGATATCGGAAAAGGGATTCGTAAAGGAACGCTAGTTATTTTTGAAACAACATTACCTGCTGGAGATACTAGAAACCGTTTTGGCAAAAGAATCGCCGAGCTTTCAGGATTAACATTAGGAACGGATTTCCATTTAGGCTATAGTCCTGAAAGAGTTTACTCAAATCGTATTATTCAAGACCTTTCTAACTATCCAAAAGTGGTCAGCGGTGATAACGAAAAAAGTCTAGAATTAGTCATATCCTTTTATAAAAAAGCTTTAAACTGTGACATCATGCCTGTCAGCAATTTAGAGACCGCTGAATTTACAAAAGTAGCTGAATCCGTTTACCGTGATGTTAATATTGCATTAGCGAACGAACTGGCTGTATATGCTGACTCATTAGGAGTTAACATTAAGGAAGTAATTCAAGCAGCAAATAGCCAGCCTTTTTCCCATCTTCACTTTCCTGGTGTCGGAGTAGGCGGCCATTGTATTCCGGTTTATCCTTACTTTTTTATTAACAATGGTTTAAGTGATGGACTGGTACCTCTTTCAAGGGAAATAAATGACAAAATGGCTAAATATGCTGTTGATCAAGTGGAAGAATATTTCTCAACTCTTGAAAATAAAAACATTCTCATTTTAGGACTTTCATTCCGAGAAAATGTGAAAGAAACTACAAAATCTTCTACTCTTCTGCTTGCAAATGAATTGAAAAAAAGAGGTTCTACAGTATATGTTGACGATCCTCTTTACACTGCAGAAGAAATTGCTGCTTTTCAAGTAAAGCCTTTTTCTATAGAAAATCGTGAAAAGATTGATTCTATCATTCTTCAAGCTTTTCATGATCAATATAGAGATTTTAAATTTGAACTCTTCCCAAACTGTCAATTCGTTTTAGATGGAAGAAATGCTCTCAATCAGAAAAAGATTGAGAGTTTAGGAATGAAATATCGAGGAATTGGTGTACAGTAAAACGACATAAGCTGCTTCTGTAGAAGGAGGATCCTGCACTAACGAAAACGTTTCTGTACAGTACGAACTCTTTCCGTACGAGGAGGAGTACTATCCGCACTAGTAGCAGAATTATCCGCTCATGTGATACTCTATCCGCACGAGTAGATGCACTATCTGCACAAGTAGAAGTAACATCTGCACAAGTGGGAATACTATCCGCACATGTTGATACGCTAACCGCACAAGCGGGAACTTTATCCGCTCAAGTAGCAGCATTATCCGCACATGTTAAAACGCAATTCGCACAAGTAGAAACATTATCCGCACAAGTAGAAACATTATCCGCACAAGTTGAATCTTTATCTGCACTTGTGGATACTCTATCTGCACGAGTAGATGTTAGATCTGTCTAACCTTTAAAAAAAAGAGCGAAGGGGAAATTTTTCATCGTTTCCTTCCATTCGCTCTTTTTTATTAAAAACTATTTTTATCTGAAATGATCCACATGTTTATCAATAATATTATACCCTTTCAATATGCCAATGATTTTTAAATTTTTCACAGGCGTATGATAGTTTGGTGATAGTTGCAGTGCTTTTATAAAGTGCTCATAGGCCGTATTATAATTCTTCATATGGAGAAACGCTTCCCCAAGATAATTCTCCTCAATATGATTGCGATCCGTAATTTGCTGAAAATGATGGACAGCATGCCTATAATTATTTTCAACTAACCCCTTCATTCCTTCAAAAAAGTGACGATCCCTTTCTGTTTTAACTAATGGTATTGCCTCATGAAAGAGAGAAAATCCCTCTTGTTTCATCCATCTTCGTGATAAGGCAAGCCCTGCAATCAATTTTGCTGTTAATAAATTGTTTTCCTCTCCTTTTTCATTGACTTCGTTAAGACTCATCAAATCTTCATCTTGAATATTTAAACGGATATGCCTCGCTAATTCTTCATAACTTCTATTCTTCGTAATATTTGCTTGATGTCTTCTATAGATATACAACGGTTCAGGAACATGGGAAGAACGCCATTTTTCTTTCGCCACTTTTAAGATAAAATCTGTATCGGAACCAACTTTGATGCTTTCATCAAAATAAATATGCTCTACAGCTTCCCTTCTAAATAGGATGGTTCCATTATTAAATGGGGTACCAACATTAAGGAAAAATGAATAAATATCATTCGGAGAAATATTTGCAGCTTGCCAATAACTAAAAGGAGAATTATGTTCCGTAATAAGCAACATATCGGAATGAACATACCCAATTTGCTCACAGCAAAATTCAGCTAATAATCGCTCAAATCGATTGGGCAAAGACAAATCATCTGCGCCATGAAAAGTAATATAATCACCCTTAGCAATTTTTAATCCTTCATTAAAGGCAGCGGCAACTCCTTTGTTGGTCTCGTGCTTTACATAACGTATCCGTTCATCATTAAATGACAATATAATCTCTTCACTATTGTCCGTCGAACCATCATTCACTACGATTAACTCAATATTCCTTTCAGTTTGCTGCAATATACTAGCAATCGAATCTTTTACATAATGACCAGCATTATAGACTGGTAAAATGACACTGATCATCTGTCCACCTCTTTCCTAATTTATCCCCCTATACTGTTGAAACAATGTTAAAGAAAAATTCGGGATAGGATGTGGCATCACCTAATATTTTAAGGTTGTAAATCGGTTTTAAATTGTCCTTATCCTTTCCTTCCAATAGAAGAGATAATTTATATAAATCTGCATTATATGGATGTTTTGTCATTAATTCTTTTAATCTTCTCTTTGCTTCTTCTTTTCTTTGCAATCTCATTAACGTCAATATAACCCATTTTTCAGCTACGGCTTGCTCCTTCTCATCTCCGTTTTTCTGTAACGCCAAAAATTCTTCTAACGCTTGCTCAAATAGTTTTAAAAGAAAAGACTGATAACCCTTCAGATTATAGAGTTGAAACTTATTATCTGGACGTACAGGACAAAAACATGTTTCTACCAAGCCATCTTCAACCTCTTTTCGAACTGCTGCTACTTCCCATCGTGCAATTGTAGGAATTTTATCGATTTGATAAATGACAGGTACTTTCACAATATCAGCATTTGTAACAAGGAGGAATTTTTCTAATCTCTTATAATCTTCATGTTTGAAACAATTTTCTTGATGAATCACGATATTCCAATCGCTTAATTTATTTCGTGGTTGAACTTTAAAGGATGCAATTTCTCGATAATAATGGAAAATATTTCCAATAATTTTATTCCAGTTATATTGCTTTGCCGTCTCTAATCCGTTATGAATTAACTTTTCCTTCAATTCTTGGTTTGTAAGCAATTCTTTAATTTTTTCCCCCATATCTTCTGAATCCTTCATACGGCAAATTAATGCATTTTTTTGATGTACTGCATATTCTAATGCCCCTTTGTTATCCGTCGTTACAACTGGACATCCACATGCCATCGCCTCTAGTGGAGGCAAGGAAAAGCTTTCATAAGTAGAGCCAGATACATATAAAGCAGCACCTCGATATAAAGAAGCAATCTTTTCTTGTGTTGGACTAACAAAATACTTCGTTACTCTTTGTTTCATTTTTTCTGACGGTGTTTCAGGTGTAATCCAATATAAATCAAGTGCAATTTCATTTTTGAGCTTTTCATAAGCATCCATAATATAGGAGATTCCTTTAAACGCAGTTCTTTCTCCTCCTACCATTAATAAATATGGATGCTCTCCTTCCTCCCGATGGCCTTCACGAGTAAAAATATGTTCATCAACTGCATTGGGATATACTTTCGCTTCTCTGCCATAAATAGCTTCAATTAAATCAGCAGCTTGTTGAGAAACAGTATAAATAAAAGAAGGTAATTGAAATTGTTTCTGAATAAAATTCTTTAATGTTTGATTCATGTTGTCGTAATCAAATAAATGAAAATCACCTTGTTCAAAATAAACAACTGGGGCAATACCTGTTTCAATACATGGTTGAATATGATCCCAGTAAGTCGCTACAATCAAGTCGCAGTCTGGAATGCCTTTCGCTAATTCTAAATCAAAAGGAACTTTAATATAATCTGCTTCAATCGGAAACCAAGCCGGCTTTTCATAATGAGCAACGATTGTAACTTTTGCTCCAAGCCGTGTAAGTCTGTTTGCATGTTCAAATATAATTTTTGCACCGCCTGAGACACCTGTATGGGTCATAACGTAAACAATATGAAGCATTTCTTTTTTTTCATCATGCTTTGTTACGTTTTGCTCAAACGCATGAGAAACACGTGCTAATCGATGTTGGAACTCCAGGGATCTAAGTTTTTGTATCAACGTTTTCACCTTCATCACATAGTTCGTTCCACAGTATTTTATGTAGGTTTGACGTTAAAGTGAATATCATCTAACGATTAAAAAAAGTCATACCCTATTAACGAGTATGACTTGATATCTTAATTAATTGATCAACAATGTAATAATAAGAATAATCACTATTGGGACAATAAGAATAAGGAAACCAATTGGGTTAGCTAAATTAATCGTCCACCCTACACCAAATCGTTTCTCGACGAAAATCGATGGGTCATTTTTATTAAAATAAAACAAACCTGCTTTCCAATATTGATCATCATTCACATCCATAATTCCCTTTTCTAACGATGCTGGTGGCGTTTTATCCGAACGACCTACCTTTACTACAAGGCCAATTGTTCCAGCTAAAATCAAAAATAAAAATCCAAAAGGCAAAATCGTTTTCAATATTGAATCGCCGAACAATTCCGGATGAATGGTCGTCAATTGGAAGAATGAAAACAACATTGTTAATAACAATACAGTGTAAAACGAAAACCAGCTAGTTGATTTTCTTAATGTTAATTGACGATTTTTCGAAGCAGTCAAGTTTGTGGCACTCAGCTTAATTCCAGAAAATTTCATTCCTATTTGTATTCCCAAAAACATCAATTGAAGCAACAGTAAAAATAGCAACATTTGAATAGCAGTCAAAGGTGTTTTTTCAGTAAAGGCATCTGGCTCTCCATTCAGTCCCCAATGAGTTGGAATTTGATTTGGCAATAAATCATATTGATAAAGCGTATAAACTATTAATCCAATAGTAATAACCATTGGGAATAAATAAATAAACCATGGTGGCAAATGATCTTCTGAACGAACAGATACATCAACTACTGACACTTGTTTCATTTGTTTCGTCCACTGCATTTCTTCTTTATATTGTTTCATTTTTTCTCGGAAGTAATAGAATAATGCTAAATTTACAAAAATAATTCCAAATTCAATGACAGTGCATACTAAAATCAATAATTCATCAGAAGGATTTTTTAGACTTATCCATGAGCAAAACATTAATATCATTAATAAAGAAAAAATTAAGGCCCATATAGAATATTGTTTTTTATAAGATACGACATAATCATCTTTTATATGTTGTTCAGGAATCATTACTCCAAAAACAACTGTTCTTTTAACTAAATATGGCACAATCGCTTGAATAACCCCTAAAAACAGTAAAATAGTCAATGAAATTAATAATGCCATTGCAATCCTCCTTTAAGGATTTTTTTTCATTTCATTTATAATTTTCTCAATTAAATCCACCAATTCTTCTTTCTCTATCCCTAATACAAGCCCTTCAGCAATTTGAGGCTTAAGCATCTGATAAAGCCTTTCATATGCTTCTTGATCTATATGGGAATGTCTCTTTATGACCGCACCTGATTTTGGCACAATTTCGATAATCCCTTTTTTTTCTAATTCGTGATAACTTTTATTGACTGTATGCATATTCACCCCCAAATCCGCTGCAAAAGCACGAACAGACGGAAGAAATTCCCCTGGTTTTAAATCACCTTTCGCAATCCCTTCAATAATTTGATTCGTTAATTGAATATAAATTGGTATATCTGAATCTGGTTCAATTCTAATGATCATATCCTCACCCCAATCTGTTCTACATTTATTATAACAAAATTGTTCTACTTTGTGTATAACAAATTTTTATTTCTTAGTAATTAAAAATTGACTAATTGCTAAAAAGCATGACTTCTCGGACTTATAGATATATTTTTCCTAGACAATATTTTTGCCGAAAGTTGCGAATACTTGAACCCATTTGACGAATTTCCCTGCTTAATTGACCAATTACAAACTCATAAATGTTGAATATTTTGTATCGTAAAATCTCACTCATTCCCATTTAAAAAGTAGACAACATATACTTCAGCCAATTAACAAATAAAATAAGAAGAAACTCAAATCTTATCTAGTTTTTTAATTGACTAAAATTTTTTTTATTTTCATTTAAAAAAGAATTGATACGAAAAAAATTATTATGTATAATCTAATTCATTGTTTAATACTATTTTTCCATTAAGGGGGTTATAAAGAATTGGGTAAAGCATTGATTATTGGTGCTGGCGGTGTAGCTAGTGTTGTGGTACACAAATGTGTGCAAAATTCAGACGTGTTCGAGGAAATTATGATTGCCAGTCGAACAAAGTCAAAATGTGACGCATTAAAGGAGAAACTCGACGGTGGCAAAACAATTATCCACACTGCTCAAGTAGATGCGGATAATGTTGACGAACTCGTTGAATTAATCAATGGTTTTAAACCAGATGTGGTAATTAACGTAGCATTACCATATCAAGACTTAACTATTATGGAAGCTTGTTTAGCTACAGGTGTTCACTACTTAGATACTGCTAACTACGAACCACCTGAAACAGCTAAATTTGAATATAAATGGCAATGGGCTTATAAAGAAAAATTTGAAAAAGCTGGAATCACTGCTGTATTAGGTTGTGGATTTGACCCAGGTGTAACAGGTGTTTTCACAGCTTACGCATTAAAACATCATTTTGATGAAATTCATTACATCGACATTTTAGATTGTAATGCAGGTGACCATGGCTTACCATTCGCGACTAACTTCAACCCTGAAATTAACATTCGCGAAATTACTTCTAACGGCCGCTACTGGAAAGAAGGAAAATGGGTTGAAACAAAACCATTAGAATTTAAACAAGTTTACAACTTCCCTGAAGTTGGTCCAAAAGATATTTACCTTCTTTACCATGAAGAATTAGAATCTTTAGCGAAAAACGTAAAAGGCTTAAAACAAATCCGCTTCTGGATGACATTCTCTGAAAAATATTTAACGCACTTACGAGTACTTGAAAATGTTGGAATGACATCAATTGAACCGATTGAATTTGAAGGCAAAATGATTCAACCTCTTCAATTCTTAAAAGCGGTTCTGCCAGATCCAGCGTCATTAGGACCTCGTACAAAAGGTAAAACAAATATCGGGTGTATTTTCCGCGGCATTAAAGACGGAAAAGAAAAAACATACTATCTATACAATGTATGTGACCATGAAGAATGCTATCGTGAAGTGGGAAGCCAAGCAATCTCTTATACAACTGGCGTTCCAGCGATGATTGGTGCAAGTCTTGTTATTAAAGGTCTATGGAAAAAACCTGGTGTTTGGAACGTAGAAGAATTCGATCCAGATCCATTCATGGAAGAATTAAATAAATGGGGACTTCCATGGAAAGAAAGCTTCGAGCCAGAATTGCTTGAATTAGATTTGGAAAAGCGTGAGGTAAAATAATGAAAGCGATTGACTGGAAAAGTGCACCATCCCCAAGTTATATTGTCGATGAACGTTTATTAAAACGGAATTTAGAAATTTTAGATTCCGTTCAACAGCGTACAGGCTGCGATATATTGCTTGCGCTAAAAGGTTTTTCCATGTTTTCCACATTTCCTTTAGTGAGCAAATATTTGAAGGGAGTAACGGCAAGTTCCCTTTTTGAAGCCCGCTTAGGATACGAGGAATTTGGAAAAGAAGTGCATGCCTACTCACCAGCCTACGCTGAACATGAAATTGATGAGTATTTAAAATATATTGACCATATTGTATTTAACTCATTTGATCAGTTAAATAAATATAAAGAAAAAATCCAAAAATTAGACAAGCACGTATCCATTGGTTTGCGAGTAAATCCTGGTTACTCTGAAGTGGAAACTGCACTTTATGATCCATGTGCAATCAATTCAAGATTAGGAATTCCATTTGACCAATTCCGTCCAGATGAATTAGATGGTGTTGAAGGAATCCACTTCCATGCAATGTGTGAACAAAATTCAGACGTGCTTGAACGTATACTTCCACACTTTGAAGAAAAGTACGGGAAATACTTACACCAGATGAAATGGGTAAACTTTGGTGGCGGACATCATATTACACGAGAAGATTATGATATCGATAAACTAGTTGATCTGATTAACTATGTAAAAGACAAATATGATGTTCAAGTTATTCTTGAACCAGGTGAAGCGATTGCATTAAATACGGGCTACCTTGTTACAACTGTGCTTGATATCGTAAAAAATGGAATGGAAATCGCAATTCTCGATACATCGGCAACTTGTCATATGCCTGACGTATTGGAAATGCCTTACCGTCCTCAAATTATCGGTGCAAGTACACCAAACGATAAACCATACACATACCGACTTGGTGGTATGACATGCCTTGCAGGAGATGTTATTGGTGACTATTCATTCGATGAACCGCTAAAACCTGGAGACAAAATTGTATTTACTGATATGGCTCATTACACAATGGTGAAAAACCATATGTTTAACGGTGTAAACTTACCGAGCATTTGCTTATATAATGAAGAAGAAGGCATCAAAGTAATTAGACAGTTTAAGTACGAAGATTACCGTAATCGTTTATCGTAATTATTCAACACCAATTGGACTAGCCACCAATTGGTGTTTTTTTATACTGCCCTTATTTTCAGAAAACCCCTGTACCCATTAATTATGCTGTAAAAAATCGGCAACAATAAGAAAATAAAGGACAAAAACAACTCCTGAATTTTTTTAATCGTTTAATTGGAACCGGTATTAAAAAAACACAAAAATTAAAACCCTAGGATTGTGCATCGTTATTGATGCACATCAACTAGGGTTTATCGTTTACTTACCACCATTATTGTTGTATAAACAGTTTTCGGCAATTAGTCAGGCCGAAAGATTGTTTAAACTCCCTCCTTTGCAATTAGAGTGAGCGTGTTCTTTTCGACCATCCCCTTTACGAATTGTTAATTATAATTTAACACAACACTTCATTTTTGTAAATATTCTGAATAATAAAAATAAAATTAATTCTAAATACCTATTATTTTCAATTTAAAACTTTATTCTTTTATTGCAATTATCGCTGTTTTTCGTTATGATGACCTAGACGAAAGAGGTGGAAACGTGAAACCAATTCAAGACAAAAACACACAAGTTAAATACTTAAAAGAGCGTTTAGAAATCTTCCTCGAAGTATTGGAAGCAATTGATGAAGAAACTGCGGGTATCGAAGACATTGATCGCTTAATTAAAATGATTGACGATATTGAAGAAAAAATCGAGCAGTTTAAACAAAGATCTTAACAAAACTGTTTATTTCCAAATTTAACAAACAAATCCAAACAATAAACGTCCATTTCACTCGAGAATGGACGTTTTTACATGTCGAAAACCCTGCTTTTGACAGTTTCCCTTTTAAGCTTCTACTCTTTTAATAGAAATTATAAAAAGGTATAATAGACATGGACTTTAATCTTTTTTTATTAATTTTGGGGGGTAGACATTTCATGTCAGTCGCAACAACATATTTACAAACTTTGGAGAAAAGTCTTTATGACTTAATTTGTGAAACGTCCACAAATTTACCGAAAGATGTTCGCCGTGCCATTAAACGAGCAAAGGAAGCTGAAAGTGCTGGTACTCGTGCTGCAATGAGTTTAGCAACTATTACGAATAACATTGTAATGGCAGAAGATAATGTATCACCTATTTGCCAAGATACAGGACTTCCAACATTTAAAGTAAAAACTCCTATTGGTGTTAACCAATTAGAAATTAAGGAAGCAATCCGCAATGCAGTAAAAAAAGCAACTGAAGATGCGAAACTCCGTCCAAACTCTGTTGATTCATTAACTGGAAAAAATAGCGGTGACAATCTTGGTGAAGGCGTTCCTGTTATCAAGTTTGAACAATGGGAAAACGATTATATTGAAGTGAAACTAATTTTAAAAGGCGGAGGCTGTGAGAACAAAAATGCTCAATACAGCTTACCTTGCGAATTAGAAGGTCTTGGTCGCGCTGGACGTGATCTTGATGGAATTCGTAAATGTATTCTTCATGCTGTATGGAAAGCTCAAGGACAAGGTTGTTCTGCTGGTTTTATCGGAGTAGGTATCGGTGGAGACCGCTCTAGCAGCTACGATCTTGCAAAAGAACAATTATTCCGCCACTTAGAAGATACAAATCCTATTCCTGAACTTGCTAAATTAGAAGAGTACATCGTTGAAAAAGCAAATACACTTGGTGTAGGAACAATGGGCTTCGGCGGTGAAGCAACATTATTAGGTTGTAAAATTGGCGTAATGCACCGTATTCCAGCTTCTTTCTTCGTATCAATTGCTTATAACTGTTGGGCATTCCGTCGCATGGCGGTTGATATTGATGCTAACACTGGCGAAATCAAAAAATGGCACTATCAAGATGGTGAAAAAATTACATTCCGAAACGAAGAAGAAAAAGCTGAAACAAAATCTGAAAGCCGCGTAGTTGAATTAAAAGCACCAATCACTGAAGAGCAAATTCGTGAACTAAAAGTGGGTGACGTTGTAAAAATTAGCGGTCGCATGTACACAGGTCGCGATGCAATTCACCACCACTTAATGACACACGATGCACCAGTAGATTTAAATGGTCAAATTATTTACCACTGCGGTCCTGTTATGGCAAAAGACGAAAATGGAAATTGGACTGTAAAAGCGGCTGGTCCTACAACTTCCATCCGTGAGGAACCTTATCAAGGCGATATCATGAAAAAATTCGGAATCCGCGCAGTAATTGGAAAAGGCGGTATGGGTGCAAAAACATTAAAAGCATTACAAGAACACGGTGGCGTGTACTTAAATGCAATTGGTGGTGCAGCACAATACTATGCTGACTGCATTAAGAGCGTAGACGGTGTGGACTTTCTTGAATTCGGTATTCCTGAAGCAATGTGGCACTTAACAGTTGAAGACTTCACTGCAGTTGTTACAATGGACTCTCACGGAAACTCTTTACACGCAGATATCGAAAAATCTTCATTAGAAAAATTAGCTCAATTCGCAGAAAGAGTATTCTAATTAAATCAGAATGATATAGGTTTTGCTGTTCAAAAAATCAGATGAACATTTGATTTTTTGAGCAGCTTTTTTATGAACTTTTTGCAACTATTATAAAAACACATAAAAATGGGCATTCACTTGTGATGAATGCCCATTTTCCTTTGGCGAATTGGAGTATTATTTAATGGTTAAACCAAAGATGTCTTTTCTGAAGTGTCATTATAAATTTCTGTATCTAGTTCTTTTGTGATACGGCTTGATACAATACCGGACACCATAGAACCACTTACATTCAGCGCAGTACGTCCCATATCAATCAACGGTTCTACTGAAATCAAAATACCCGCAAGCGCTAACGGCAAATCCATAGCAGATAATACAATGATTGCTGCAAATGTTGCACCACCGCCAACACCGGCTACACCAAATGAACTGATCGCAACGATTAAAATAAGCATTGCAATAAACCCTGGTGTAAACGGATCAATTCCAACAGTCGGCGCAATCATAACAGCCAACATTGCCGGATATACACCAGCACAACCATTTTGACCAATGGATAAGCCAAAAGAACCTGCAAAGTTGGCAATTCCTTCTGGAACGCCTAAACGTTTTGTTTGCGTTTGAAGATTTAACGGTAATGTAGCTGCACTTGAACGTGATGAAAATGCAAATAATAAAGTTTCAGCAACTTTTTTCACGTATAATACTGGATTTAAACCTGTCAACGAAACAATTATTAAATGTACAATAAACATTGCAATCAACGCTGCATAAGAAGCAATGACAAATTTGCCTAAATCGGCAATTGCACCGAAGTTGCTTGTAGCAACCGTACGTGCCATAATCGCCAATACCCCATATGGCGTTAATTGCAGAACGATGCGTACAACGCCCATTACGAGACCATAAATGGCATCGACGCCTTTTTTCACTGTGTTTGCTGTTTCCTCATCTTTTCGTTGAAGTTGTAAATAAGCAAATCCTAATAAGGCTGCAAAAATTACAACCGCAATCGTTGAAGTGGAACGGGCACCTGTCATATCAAGGAATGGATTGGCAGGGAACATTTCCAAAATATGCTCTGGCAATGTTTTTACATTTTCAGCTTTTTGCACAATTTCCTCTCCACGTGCAACTTCAGATTCCCCTTGCATGATTTGTGAAGCATCCAAATCAAAAATGGCTGTTGATAAAATACCTAAGGATGCAGCAATGGCAGTTGTACCAATTAGCACAGCCAAAATGATGCTTGCAATTTTCCCTAAATTTTTTCCTATTGTCACTTTCGTAAATGCCGCCAAAATTGAAATAAATACTAAGGGCATTGCAACCATTTGCAATAATTTTACATAACCATTTCCGATGATATTAAACCATGGCATCGTTTTCGTTATCGTTTCTGAACCAAATCCATAAATCCATTGCAGAACAGCTCCAAATACTACCCCAATAGCTAACGCTATAAACACTCTGTTTGAAAATTTTACATTTTTTTTCTTTAAAAAATATAGAAAGACCAACAAGCCTATTAAAATAGCAATATTTACTATGATTCCCATCACTTAACCTCCTTTTATATGAACAAACTTTATAATACATCTTTATTCCGATAAGTCAAGTAAGATTAATATAATTTAAATTTTCTATAATTTTTAGTGTTTAATTGTTTACAAAAGAACTATTTTAGATTAGAATAATTTTAAAATAAAACTTATTTCAAATAATTGATATTGATTATCAATCACTATAAAAATAGAGGTTTGAAACTGAAATTCATTATCACAAGGAGGATTTTATGGATAACAGTAATCGAGAAAGTTTCTCAATAATTGAGAATATAAAACAACATCAGGAACTAATCGCAGCTATTATAAGCGGAGTCATTATATTAATGGCGTGGAAATTAGAAAAAGAAGGCTTATCAACAGCTTCGGTATTTTCATATATAATCGCTTTTATTATTGGTGGTTATGCGAAAGCAAAGGAAGGAATCCTTGACACTATAGAAAATAGAACATTAAATGTGGAGTTATTGATGATTTTGGCAGCCATCGGTTCAATGATAATCGGCTACTGGACAGAGGGTGCCATACTGATCTTCATTTTTGCCTTAAGCGGCGCCCTTGAAACTTATGCAATGAATCGTAGTCATCGTGAAATCTCATCCTTAATGAATTTGCAACCAGAAGAAGCATGGCTCGTACGAGGAAATTTTGAGCCGATGAAAGTACCCGTTTCTTCTTTAAAAGTAGGCGACCATCTGTTAATTAAACCGGGAGAAAGAATTCCTGCAGATGGTGAAATCATAAAAGGCTCTTCATCTGTTGATGAATCAGCCATAACAGGTGAATCTATTCCCGTTTCCAAAAATGTAGGTGATGAAGTTTTCGCAGGTACCATCAATTTAAATGGCACCATTACAATTAACATGACAAAACCAAATTCTGAAACGCTTTTCCAAAAAATTATTACGCTCGTGCAATCAGCTCAAAGTGAAAAATCCCCTTCCCAACTATTTATAGAAAGATTTGAAAATCTCTATGTAAAGTGTGTTTTAATTGCCGTTTTAATTATGATGGTTCTTCCTCACTACCTATTTGGTTGGGACTGGAATACAACTTTCTATAGAGCAATTGTGTTGCTAGTTGTCGCTTCACCTTGTGCCCTTGTTGCATCCATTATGCCCGCTACACTCGCAGCAATCTCAAATGGTGCACGACACGGCATTTTACTAAAAGGTGGCGTCCATTTAGAAAATTTGAGCGTCATTAAATTACTTGCAGTTGATAAGACTGGAACACTAACGGAAGGAAAGCCGTCAGTAACCGATGTGATTGTCCGAGAAGATTTGGATACTAATGAAACGCTTCAAATTATTGCATCTATTGAAGCTCAATCCAATCACCCTCTTGCTCAATCCATTGTTCAGTATGCGAAAGAACAACAAGTGGAAATTATCTCCGGCATTGATATTGCTGATGTTCCTGGATTTGGGTTAAAAGGGGATATTCGCGGTCAATCTTACACGATTGGTAAGGGAGATTTTGTAGGAAGCAATGAAGCAAAGACATTTGCGAATGGTGTTGCAGCTCAACTGGCAGAAGAGGGAAAAACCGTTGTCTTTATGAAAGATGAGCAAGGTATTGCCGCATTGATTGCTTTAAAAGACATAATTCGTGATGAAGCGAAAGAAGCTGTTCAAACATTGAAAGAACTTGGAATCAATATTACCATGATTACAGGAGATAATGAAAAAACAGCCAAAACGATTGCGAAAGAAGCAGGGGTAACGGAATATATTGCTGAATGTTCTCCAGTTACAAAAACAGAATTTATTAATAAAGCTTTAAAACAACATCAATACGTTGGAATGGTAGGCGATGGTATCAATGATGCACCTGCCCTTGCAAAATCAACTGTAGGAATTGCTATGGGCGGAGGTACTGATGTAGCATTGGAAACGGCAGACGTCGTATTAATGAAAAACGATTTATCGAAAATTGCCTACGCAATTAAACTAGGAAGAAAAATGCAAAAAATTGTGAAACAAAATGTTATTTTTTCAACAGCAGTCATTGCTTTACTCATCATTTCTAATTTTCTTCAAATCGTCGATCTCCCACTTGGGGTAGTTGGGCACGAAGGTAGCACTATTTTAGTGATATTAAATGGATTAAGAATGCTTAAAACACAATCATAGAATATAATTATTGTAGTTGATGCATTGGTTTATATGTAAACAGAAAAGCGGATTTAGCTGTTTTAATAGCTAAATCCGCTTTTCTGTTTAATTGTATGAAGTACAAAATTGCTATGAGTGGAGTGTCTGCTTTGGGAAATTTTTTAATTAGGAGATGTTGCCTTTTCTTATTTTCGCAAAATGTCTTTTATGCATTGCTGCATTTAATATTCCACCGAATATTAAAATCATTCCCGTAAAATACAACCAAAGCATAAAAATAATGACACTGGCAATACTTCCATAAGTAAAAGTAAAATTACCAAAATGATTCACATAAAAAGAAAACCCGTAAATTAACACTACCCATGAAATAGTTGAAAATACTGTTCCAGGTAATACAGTCACAATATGAACTCGTGATTCTGTATAAGGTATAACCCAGTACAATAAAAGTAACACAATAAAAATGAGTAGTGGTGGTAAAATCCATTGTACATAATTCCAAAAGTCAACAAATGATGTCTCGACTCCTAAAAAATCGAATAGCAAGTATACATATCGTTGACCAAAAATCGGCACTATTAAAGCAAGCAGCAATATTAAAATTAATAATACTGTAAAGACTAATGACCAAGCTCGGTTTATAATTCCCATCTTTGGCTCTGTTTCATAAGCTTCATTTAACGTTTTAATTATCGCATTCATTCCTCTTGAAGCAGACCACAATGTACCTAATATCCCGATTGATAAAACACCGCCCCCATTATACGTTGTCAATACTTCTACAATCGTTCCTTGGGTCAACATGAAAACTTCAGCTGGTACAATGGTTTGAATAAAACGAAAAACATGTTCTTGATTAATATCCAAAAAAGGTAATGTGGAAACTACGACTAATAACAACGGGAAAAATGATAGTAAGAAGAAGTAAGCTAGTTGCGCCCCCATTCCGGAAATGTCCACTTTCTTCATTCTGATAATGATTTCCTGGACAAATCCTTTAAAAGTCGTAATATCAATTTTTGATTCATCTGGATTAAAAATTGATTGAAACATTAAAACCCATTTTGTTTGCGAAACTTTTGAATCATTCAAGCGCTAGCTCACTTCCCTTCATCCCACATCACATTATTTTTCTTCTTTCGATGAAAAAGCTGCTTTTGTATCTTCGACAATCGCTTGAACGGTACTTGGAATTTCTTTCATTTCATCGATTTTTTCCATAATAAAATTTACATTTTCCGTCGTATCTTCATATAATTTTTGCATTTTTTCTATCTTTTCATAAACGAGTTGTTGGAATTCATCACGATTTTTAGCATAGTAAATAACAGAATCCTTTATATTTTTCATTGTTTCAACGGTATGTTCTCTTGTTTTACGATCAAACATGCTCACTGCGGCACCTACTATTGCACCAATCACAACACCTTTGCATAATTTGCTTTGGCTCATTACCTTCTCCTCCTGTCGATTCATGTAAAGTTTTACTAATAATATTCTATAAGAACTTTTAATCTTTTAAAAGTAAGGGCGAATACATGGATACAACTTGACAACAATAATATGAAATGAAATGATGATACAAAGCTTAATTGAAAGGTGGCTAAAAAGAGATGAATTTATCAACGCCTTCCAAAGATAATGTGGCGTATATTGTAGAAAAAATTAAAGAAAAATTGAAAATGGTCAATTCGAGCGCATTGCGTTCAGAAGATTTTACAGAAGCTAATTACGAAGATTTGTATGACTTATACGAAATGGTCATGAAGCGTGATTCCTTTAGCCCTAGCGAAATAGAGGCAATCGTCTCTGAATTAGGTTCGCTTCGAAAATAAACCATTTTCATTTTATTAACTACCGCATACTTTTTCCTATTTAATTAATCATTATTCAAATATCTTGTAAAAGCATTCATTATGTTCTTTTAAAGTAAATCATACACTTTAAATAAAACGATTTAAAAAGGAGCGTTCCACTATGAAACGCTCCTTTACATCATATTGTTTTAATTCGTTTCTGAAGTTGTAGTTTCATCTTTTTTCACGAGTTGTTGAATTAACACTTCAACCCGACGATTTTTCGCTCTACCTTCTGCTGTTTCGTTCGTTGCAATTGGATTGTATTCTCCATACCCTTTTGCACTGAAATATTTAGGATCTAAATTCGGATTTGAATCGATAATTAATTTTAAGAAATTCACTGCCCGCATCACAGATAATTCCCAATTTGATCGAAATTCCGGAGTATTTTGAGGCACATTATCCGTATGTCCAGTAATAACAATATAACGTGGTGGGTCAAATTCTAAAATAGCCGATAACTCCTGAGCAATTGGGATGTTTTCAGGTTTTATATCTGCTTTCCCTGAATCGAATAAAATACTATCACGAATTGTAAGCAGCAATCCCTCATCTGTCATTTTTGCTGAAAATGTATCTTCCAATTCATTGACAGCGATAAAATTTTCAATTTCACTTTGAATTTGTTTAAGTTGAGCTTGGTCTCTTAAATAAGCTTTTTGCTCTACTGTCATTCCATCCGTTCTAGCCGTTGGATTATCAATGACTGAGGTATTTTCCATAAACCCAACGCCGCCATTAAAAATTTCATTGAACACTTGCGACATTTTTTGGAACTTTACTTGGTCAATACTACTGGAAGCAAATAATACAATGAATAACGCTAATAGCAACGTCATTAAGTCCGAATACGGTAAAAGCCATGATTCATTGATTTCTGTTTCTTTTCCACGCTTTTTAGTTCTCTTTGCCAAGACCGCCAGCCCCGCTTTCGTAGAATAGTTTACGCTCTTCATTTGTCAAATACGAAGCTAATTTCTGTTCAATAATACGCGGAGCCTCACCTTCTAATACAGATAAAACACCTTCAATCATTAATCGTTTTTGTCTAGCCTCAAAAGCGGATTTACGTCTTAATTTATTAGCAAATGGATGCCATAATACATAACCAGTGAAAATCCCCAATAATGTTGCAACGAAAGCCGAAGAAACTGCATAACCTAATTTATCGATATTTTCCATATCTCCTAAAGCGGCAATTAGACCGACAACCGCCCCAAGTACTCCGAGTGTTGGAGCATATGTACCTGCTTGCGAAAAAATTTGGGCACCACTTTCATGGCGCTCTACCATCGCTTCAACTTCTTCATTTAATACATCCCGTATGTAATCTGCACTTTGACCATCGATTGCAAGAATTAAACCATTTCGTAAAAATGGATCTTTAATTTCTTGGGCTTCACTTTCCAATGCAAGGAGACCTTCACGGCGAGCTAGGTCTGCCCACTTTGAAAACATTTGAATGATTTCTACATCGCTTACTGTTTTTTGTTCAGTAAAAATTACTTTTAATAATTTAGGGATTCTTTTTAGTTCTTTTCCTGGGAATCCAATCACAACAGATGATATTGTACCAACGATAATGATTAAAAATGCCGCCGGGTTGATTAAAATACTCAAGGACGCCCCTTTTACTACCATCCCGACAAATACCGCAATAATGCCAAGAAAAATACCTATAACTGTAGCTAAATCCATAACTGTACCTCCAAATCTTCCACTACTTTATATTTCGACATTTTCCAATATTTTTTTAAGTATCTTTTTACTAGATAACTATAATAATGAGTAATTTTTATAGAAAATAAATGGTTCATATAATAATTTTCTATTTTCATTCAAATATTATTTTTTATAATTAATAAATATTTATGTAAGGAAATAAAAAATGATACTTTCACATCAAATTTTGCATACTTCCCATTATTGTCTGTCACAATTTCTACAAAAATAGCAAAATAGCGTAACGTTCCTTGGAATTACTAATCCTATTTTTCTCCTAAAACCTTTATAATTGTCGTATAGTTATAGTATAATTAATTTAAATCATTATTGTTTTTTAGAAAGGAGTCTAGCAATGGGCTTATTTTTAGCAACTGTAACTGGATATCTTGGCCTTCTTGTAGTTGCAGTTATGATGTTCATTCACTATTTACGTAAAGGTTTAGATTCCACTTCTTCAGTAAAAGTTGACGCAAAACCATCTGAAAAATTTTAATGCCATAGCACTTGAATGAAAAATCGACAAAACAGGTTAAGCTGTATTTGTCGATTTTTTTTATCACTTTTTGCTATATTTATTCATATTCAATTCATTCATTTGTATCAACCTATTTCTTATTGCTATAATCGTCCTTAACATCAGAAAGGGGATTAATAAATGGCATCATTAAATGAGATTTTGCGTTTTAACAAAGAATTCGTTGAAAAAAAGCAATATGAACCATATAAAACATCAAAATTTCCAGATAAAAAAATTGTTATATTAACGTGTATGGATACACGTTTAATCGAATTATTACCAAAGGCGATGAATTTGCGAAATGGCGATGCAAAAATAATTAAAAGTGCCGGTGCAATGGTAGCCCATCCCTTTGGGGGAATTATGAGAAGCATTTTAGTGGCTGTTTATGAACTACAAGCAGATGAAGTGTATGTAATCGGTCATTATGATTGTGGCATGAGCACTGTTGATCCTTATTTGATGGTTGATCATATGATTGAAAAAGGGATAAGTGAGGAGATAATCAAATCTATTAAGTATTCAGGAATCGATTTGATTGAATGGTTACGTGGATTCGGAGATGTTGAAAAAAACGTATTGAATAGTGTTGATATCATTCGCAACCATCCACTGTTTCCAAAAAATACGCCAGTGCACGGCTTAGTTATGAATCCTGAAACAGGCAAACTTGATTTATTAACAAATGGACATGAATATTTAGGTAACAAATGATACAACGATTGAACATTGAGTCCATCTGCATAGGTCAGGAATTAAACTGGCTAGCGGGTGGTTTTTTTGCAAGTTTATCTTTTTTAACATTAAGAGAGGTCTGCACAAGTTGAAGGATTGCCCGCACATGCTAGAATATTTCCCACACCAGCATCGTTTCATCCGCTCAAGTTAATTCATTTCCAGCACATGTTCTAGCATTTCCCGCTCGAGCTTGACTTCCCTCACACAAGACACACGATTTCCCACACATGCAATATAAAAAAATTCGCTCCTAACTAAAATCGCTAATTTTAGGATTTTAGTTAAGAAGCGAACGGTTAACGTTGATTACGAAAATAATCGCTTTGTAAAAGGGCATACATATAATGATCTTCCCAAGATCCGTTAATATACAATAATTCCCTTAATAGACCTTCTCGTTTAAAATTTGCCTTTTCTAAAACCTTCACAGAAGCTATATTTTTGGGTGATACATATGCTTCGATTCTATGTAAATTCACTACATTAAAAGCAAATTGCACAACTTCATTCACTGCTTCTGTTGCAATACCTTGTCCCGTAAATCGTTCGTCGATGGAGTAACCGATAAATGCACTGCTATATGGCAACCTTTTAATCGCATATAGGGAAATATGGCCAATTAATTGTTCCTCATCTTTTGTAAATATCCCAAAGGAATATTCGCGATTTGTACGCTGAAGATGCAATCCTTCTAAAATTTTTCGAAACTGTGCCTCTTCTGTATAATATTCCGCATCATGTAATGGCTCATAAGTTGCCCAAAAATATTTATTTCGCTGTAATAATTCCGCTAATTTTTTTGCATCTGTTTCTACAAAGGTACGTAAATGCAACCTGTCGCTTTCGATTCGAATCACATGATCACCCTTCTTTTTAAATATTTGTAATAGCTTCTTCACCATTGTATTTACCTAATGCCTTTCTTCCATATTTTATAATTCTACTAGCATTTAGTTAGTAGGTTATAAACATGCTAAAGAAACCCAAACTTTACTAGATTGTTTTTGTTCTTGCAGAACCGTAAACTCCATTATTTACCTACTCGATTGTACAATATTATATGCACGTTAAAAGCTGTGCTTGTTTAGTTTTCATCCACATTTCGTTCTCTCTATTCATTTAATCTATTGTTTTCCAAAGTACTATTCGAATATTTTCCTCTTGCTATATTTGTCATATATAAAAGTGAAAAATTTAATTCCTCACTTTAAGTTGTTGAAATAAACGTTTATAATTTTATGGAAAGGAGTGCGAAACATGGGTCGAATGATCGTCATTTTTTGTAGCCTTATAGCAGCGACCATCTATACCTTATATTCTTTTTGGCTACCAATCGAAGGAAAATCCACTATAGCAATTATCAATCGCCTACCACTTCTAATATCGCCTTCTACCTATGTATATATATTTTGGTTCTTTCTTTTTATTCTTTTATTTATTTGGGCAATTAATTATTCAAAGGAGCGTAACTCTGAAACCTTTATTTCGCCTATTCAGACAATTTTCTTTTTGCTCGTGATGATCTTCCAAATACTTTCGATATACTTATGGAATAAGGAAGCATTATTCTACTCCTTTATATGCGTTGGAATCCAACTACTGTCCTTATTCGCACTATATCTTACATATCCGATGCAAGGAGAACATCTGAAAAAAAGAATTCCTATTGCTATTTATTTCGGCTGGATTACTTTTATTTTTATTCTCAATACCTGTTATTTACTATTGTATAAAGAATGGCACGGGTTCGGCTTGAGTAATGCTTTATGGGTGGTAATAATATTAACATTTGCCACATTAGTTGCATTGCATTTACGTTATCATCATTATGACACCGCATATCCACTTGTGTTTGTTTGGTCTTTTATAGGAATTGCAATTTCAAACGGATTTGATGAACTATTAGTTACAACTTCATCCCTATTTTTAAGTGGTGTATTAATTGTTGGAGTATTATTTATGAAAAAAAATCCTGTACGTCATTAAACGTTCAGGATTTTTTTTATGAAATAAAAGCGAATGATTATTCATTAATTTGCGTAATAATTATTGGCTTATCTTTTGTCACAATAATTGTATGTTCAACTTGTGCAACGAGTGATTTGTCAGGTGTAATAAATGTCCATCCATCCCCAGCTTCAATAATATGATCTGTCTTTTCAGAAATGAATGGCTCTACCGCAAGAACCATCCCTTCTTTTAAAATAGTTCCATCCCACGCATCATAGTAATTTAATATGTGTTGTGGGTCTTCATGCAAAGAACGCCCTACTCCATGCCCCGTTAAATTCATAATGACTTTTAATCCATGTTCTTTTGCTTCTCGTTCAACAGCTTTCCCAATTTGATTTAATTTAGAGCCTGCTTTTACTTTTGTCATTGCTCGTTCGAAGGCAGATTTAGCAACACGGCAAAGTTTTTCTTTGTCTTCATACCCTTCGCCTACAACAAAAGATATGCCTGTATCGGCAAAATAACCATTTAGTGAGCCTGAAACATCAATGTTGACTAAGTCACCTTCTCGAATGACTTTATTGCCTGGAATACCGTGTGCAACTTCGTGATTGACGCTAATACATGTATATCCTGGGAAATCATATTCACCTTTTGGACCAGAAAGTGCTCCTGCTTCAGCAAACATGCGGCCGGCAATCTCATCCAACTCTTTCGTTGTGATGCCTGGTTTAGTTGCCGCTTTCATCGCTTCTCGAATTTCTGCACAAATGCGCCCAATTTTTTTTAACGCTTCTAATTCTTCTTGTGTTTTTACAATCATGTAAAATTTCCTTTCTTCTATACAATTTCTTTTTATAATATAACATACTCTATAAAATTTTTCGGAAATCCAAGTTTATATTTAGGAATGTACTACACAATATGATATATGATTTTATTCTAGAAATGATAGAATATACAATGAAAATTTATTTATACCTTGGTATTTTAATCATGTTATAATCAAACATTATAAAAAATAAATATAAAAACAATAGGAGTTTTATCATTGCGAATTAAAGAGTGGGATTTATTAAGAGTTATTGCATGTTTATCAATTTTACTATTACATTCAACTACTTTTTATAACCTAGAATCAGGTCTTTCTGAAAATTCAGTAATGGTTCATTATATCCGAATACTTCTATGTTATGCTACACCGACATTTATTTTACTTTCCATCATCATACTTGCAGCAAAATATAAAGATGGAATCCCACAATCGTTTTGGTCAAAACGGCTTCAATTCATTTTACTTCCATATATATTTTGGGCTTTTATTGATGCCCTTGTCATTGAATATAACTACCAAAATGGTCTAATTTGGCAAACCTTTTATAACAATATCGTTCTAGGTGAATTTGTAGGTTGGTTTGTTTTAGTTATTCTTCAATTGTATCTATTGTTTTGGCTAATGATTAAATTTCAATGGCCATCTTTTGTCGTGTTACCTTTATGTGTATTGTTGTATTTTCTGCAGCATCGAATTTTTGATTTACCATATCCATTCTTTCAAGAAAATATGAAGTATGAAAAATTGTATGGAACAGCTTGGTTCGTTTATTTTGTAATCGCATTCATAATCGGTGCAAATTATGAAAAAATTCAGCCACTATTGAAAAAATATCGCATTTTCACTGTAATTTTCACGGCACTATCAGCTCTTTATATTTGGTATGGCTATAAATTCGGAATGGTTGAAATACATTCTAGAAGGATGGATTTGATTCCTTTTGTCGTTGGAATAACAAGCATGATCTTAGCCTATGGACAACTGATTCCATCTTTTAAAATTATTCGAATCATTAGCAAATATGCATTTATGATTTATTTAATTCATTGGAACATATTATCATTAACCGCAAAGTACTTTGTATCATTTTTCAACAATGGTTATCTAGCAATTTTAGCAATGATGATATCAACGCTAATCGTTGCCATTACCATTTCAAAATGCATTTCGTATTTACCTTTTGGGAAATGGATTGTAGGTAAAATTAGATAAACGTATAAAAATTTATCCATAAAAAAGCGAATTAGGAAAACAATATTGTCTCCCAATTCGCTTTTTATTTTAATTCACAATTGAATCAATTTCATAAATCATAGTTTTTCTGAAGTATAGAGTACCCCTATACTAAAAACTTCGTTTTTTTTTTTTAATTATGCAACTTGGTTTTGTTGCTGTAATAAAGCATTGATTCGATCAACTGCTAGTTTGCAGGTATTATAAATTAACGTCACCAGATTGAAATGCATTTTTGCTTTCTTTCCTGTACGATGACGGACATTGTTTAATTGAAAGTATTCCTTTAAATAAGCGTTAACGCGTTCGACTGCTGTACGTTCTTGATAAAGCTGTTTCCATCGTTCTGTCCCACGTGCTGGATAGGTAAATTTACGGATATCTATATCACATTTGATTTTGAAAACTTTTTGGCAAAGGGTGTCTTCTCGTAATGGGCAAGTTGCACATTCCTTTGGACGTGTGAATTTTAATGTATTGTACTTAGCGTCAAAGCTGTCATATTGGTAACTATGTTCACGCACACAGGTTGGACGAAAATGTTCATCGAATCCTATATATTCTCCTTCTCGGCGAACGTTGTAAGGAATCACGACTCGCATGGACTGTGATACGGCTTGACGGTAAATAGGTTCAACATCATAACCAGCATCAAATATAGCTATTGTAAATTGACCGTTTCCTAAGTGATGAAGTTTTTTCAATAATGGAATCGCAGCTTTACAATCACTTAAATTACCTGAGGACATCAAACGAGTGATGATATATTGACTTTTCGTCGAAACAGCTAAATGTGCTTTATAACCAAACCAGAATGTATTTTTTCCTTTACTATTCTTTTTCACACCCCATTTTGGCTCAATCGGTACATCCTTCCAAAGGGTTTCTAATGGGATATCCAGCTGTTCTTTCAGTTCTTTTTCATAGGTTGATTGATTTCCTTTTTTCTCTACTTGTTCGGCTAACCAAACAGCTCGTTCAGCTTTAGTTTTACGACCACGTTTTTTAGGAGTTTTAGGTGCTTTCTTTTCTGATGGTGTGAAAGCATCACGAGCTTCAAAGTGACTCGCATCGATGGCGACATGTTCATCATTTAGAAAGCCTTCCAACATCGCTGTTTTGATGAGTGTATCGTTCATTTTATCTAGCACATCTGATTCACTAATGACTTGAATCATGCGTGAATAAGAGCTTTCAGATGGTACGACATCAGACACAAGGAATCCACAGTCGAAACGAAATAAAGGATCATGGACCAAACGTTTGACTAAATCCTTCATTGTTGGAATTCGTTCGACAATACGAATAATCAGCGATTGAATCATTGCACCATAATTCAATTCACGTGGTGCACCTTTCAATGTCTTTTTAGAAAACAATTGAAAAATAGGTTGAATGTCAATCACACTAAAAATGGCATCATAACGATGGGAACTTTCCATTTCTAATAATTGATGGATGTCAAAAAGAGAAATTTGTTTTACAATAGTCATAGGGTACTCACCTCTTTCGTATGGTTTGTTTGGTTACTTACCATTATAACGAAATTTGGGGAGGTACCCATTTTTTATTGTCTTGAATCCCTTGAAAATCAAGGGGTGAGAATTATGAAATTAACTCAATTGTAATCAATTTTCTTTTTTTATCAATCTTGGGCTTGCAGTAAAGATGAGCACCGCTGCAACTGCAGTTAAAATAATAGCCGGAACCATATATGAACCATTATACCCGATAGAATAAATCCAGGCATTTTGATCGCCTGCATATTCTTTGAAGAAAATAGCTCCTGCAAGTGTATGACAAATAAAGCGCAACAAACCGCCAATAATTGTTCCGATGATAACAAATAATGCAATTTTATTTTTACGATTTCCTGATACTCCATCTAACACTTGTTTACGAACAATTGCCGCAAATCCTACGAAAGTAAATGCAAAAACATAATCAAGCAATGCTTGAGCCCAATGGACAATATAAGGATTAATTGTCATGTTCAATAATCCTACAATCAATCCAGTCATAAGTCCTGCAGATAGTCCCCAACGAATAGCGATTAAAATAATAGGCAGCATAACTAAACTAACGGATCCACCCTGCGCCCAAATAGAAAATTTCAATTGGTCTAACACATAACCAATTGCAGCAAAAATCGCAATTTCAACCATCCATAATAATTTTTGGTTTCTCATTCAATTATCTCCTTTCTCTTCGTTTATAGAACTTGAGAGAAGGATAGAAAACTACAAAATAAAAAAACGTCCGGACAGAGCCGAGACGTCTTTGTTTCGGTTTCTATCCACATCCCTACGCAAGTACTAACTTACAGGTTCTAAGGGTTAGTGCATCCGGCACACTCTCAGCTGACTTCATCAGCACCCCTTGTGGTACAAATCTTATATTCTATTGGGAACAATGTCATTTTATCAAATTATATGAAGATTGCAACCTCATTATTTACTTTAATATAATGGATGTTTTACTATAGCCCTCTTTTAATTTTTCTACTTGTAATATAGCAGGCATTGCCGATTTTAATTCCTCCACATGAGAAATAACCCCTATCATTCGGCCGGATTTTTGTAGTTCAATGAGCGTATCAATTGCTTTCATCAACGATTCTTCATCAAGGGAGCCAAAACCTTCATCAATAAACATTGTTTCGATTTGAACATTTCCTTGGAAGCTTTGAATCACATCCGCCATTCCTAGTGCTAAACTTAACGAAGCATTAAATTTCTCTCCGCCAGATAAAGTTTTTACATCTCTTGCTTGTCCAGTGTATGCATCATATACATCTAATCCTAATCCACTTTGCCTACCGTAGGACTCCAATCGGTCAGAAACTTGTAAATAATATTGACCGTTCGATAAATTTTTCAAACGAAGATTGCTTGCTTCTGTAATGAGCTCTAAATACCCCATTTGTACATAGCGTTCAAAGGAAATTTTTTTGCTGTTGTGTCCACGAAGTAAATTATATAATTCTATGATTTGATTCGATTTTTCTTCCATTTGAAATATATTATTGGCAAGTCTTTCAAGCTTCTCTGCAAAGTCGATGCAATGTTTTTCACAAGCTTTCGAGTAGTTTAATTCATCTAATGCTTTTTCATAATTAAACTGCAACGCTTCCAATTCTTTTTCAGCTTCTGTTAAATCGACCTTTTCTTTATCTTTTAATTTTTCTGCTTCCTCTTTCACTTGCACTTGTAAAAAATGAAGCTCCTTTGAATAATTATCATATTGCATTTGTAAAGCTTCAATTTCCTGTTCTGGACGTCTAGCAAGTAGAAAATCTTCCGTCGATGTAAACCTTGCTAGTAGAAGAGCTGAATGGAAATTTTCCTTTGATTGTTGACATTTTACTTGAATATGTTTCACTTGTTCAGTTATTTGTTTAAATGCCTCTTCATTCATTACAACTTGTTTGTTAGCTTCCTGATACTGCTTTTGGGCTGTTTCCCAAGATTGTTTTAATTGTTGCTTATTGCTGATTGCTTGTTGAAGTGCAACTTGTAATTGGGAAAGGTCTTTAATCTCTTCTGGTATTAATTTTTTTTGTTGCTCTAAAATCGTACTATTCTGCGTGTATTGTTCATGTTTTTCATGATACTGACGTTCGATTTCCTTACGAAAATGAACTAATTGTGCATTTTCATCTTGCAGAATTTTTATTTGTTTTTTATTTAATGTAAGTACTTCTTTTTGACGTTCTTTTTCTTTTATAGCAATATTTATATCTTGTAATTGATGAACATATTTTTGATATTCTTTTAATGGCGCATGATATTGCATTAATTTTTGTTCTATTTCTTGTAATTGATGTCGTTTCGATTCTAATTTCCCTTGAACAGCAAATTTCTTTTGCTGAGCTTCATCTAATGTTGCTTTCAGTTTTTTCAATTCCGTTTGATTAACGGTTTCAGTTGATGCTGTATGTTCGATTCGGTGTACCGTACTACCGCAAACAGGGCAAGGCATTCCAGGCAGGAGACTCTTCGCAAGAATGGCCGCTTGATTATTCAACCATTTTTCCTCTTCCTGAGCATATATATTTTGAACTTCTTCATAGGTAGATGTCGCTTTAAGCCATTCGTTTTCTAGTTTATGGACTTCAGCGTTTACCTCAAAGTATTTTGTGTAGGTATCTACAATTTCTCTTAATAGTCGTTGCTGTTCTAATAGTTCATTCAATGATTCTGTGTCTTCTTCCAGCTTTTCAATCATCTCGCTCAACTGTTGAATAGCCCATTCCTTTTCTTCGATCTGTTTTACTATGTTTTGTAGGCGAGTTTGCAATTGATTTTTTTCATTCAACAGTTTGTCCACGAGCTTTATTTGTTCGTTCATTTGCTCATAAATAGGGACAAGTTTTTCTAATTCATTTACTCGTTCATTCGCTTGTTCCCGTTCTTCCTCTTTCATTGCTTCCATCTTGAACATTTCTTCTGCTTTAGCAAATGTCCATTTTGCTGCTTCTAACTGTTTTGTAACGAGTTCCATTCTCTTTTCGATGGATTGTTTTTCCTTATCCAGTTCCATCAGATAAGAATAGAGTGGGAAAATTCGGCTTGCACGATTTGCTGCATCGATTGTTTGTTTTATTTGTTCATAATGGTCTTTTTGAGATTGTAAAAAGGATAGCTTTTCTTTTTTCCTTTCATATTCATCAATTTGATCATTTAACTTTTTATTCGCAACATAAACTTCATATGCCTCTTGATGTTTTTTGAAAGCTTCTCGATACATTCGTTCATCATCTTTAATTTTTTTCTGATAATATTGCTGTTCTTCTGCCAATCCTTCTAGAATCTGATAAATATTGGAATGTTGACTAAGCATTGTAAACAACAATGATTCTCGTTTTGGTAATGTTCCTTCAATTTGATTAATATAGCTATTTTTTAATGCCTTTGCTTCATTTAGTTGTTGATCCGCTAATCGTTTCTTTTCTTCCAGTTTATCAGCCATTTTTACAAAGCGATCTGTCTTAAAGATTTTTCTTAATATCTCTTCTTTCTCGTCCGATTTAGAAGTTAATAATTTACGAAACTCTCCTTGTGGCAGCATCACGATTTGGCTAAATTGTTCGTAAGTTAATCCAATCAATTCTTCAAGCTTTTCATTAATATCCGTCACTCGTTGCCGTTCCACCGCTGGAATTTCTTCGTTATTTGGCAGTATTTCAAACAACTCATATTTTTCACCAGTTGGTGTTTTTCTTCCTTTTTTCACATGGGACAACCTGCGCAAAACACGATATTTTTTGCCACGTATTTCAAAAACAAATTCAACAGAAGTATGCACATCATCTTCTGCAAAATCACTGCGCAGCATTTTTGTATCTTTCCTGTCTTGACCGCTACCAAAACCATACAACGCAAAACAGATGGCATCAAATATCGTCGTTTTTCCGGCGCCAGTTTGTCCGGAAATCACGAAAAGCTTTCTTTCCTGAAGTTTTGTAAAATCGATCACTTCTTCATTTTTGTATGGTCCAAAGGCGGTCATTTTTAATAAAATTGGCTTCATTTCGTCACCGCCTCCTCTTTCATTTCTCTTTCATCACGCAACATTTCATTCAATACTTCTTCAAATAATTGAAGAGCTTCTTCTGTCGGCTCAAAGCCTAAAATTTCTTTATGGAAAGCTTTAAATAACGT
Source organism: Ureibacillus sp. FSL K6-0165 (assembly GCF_038004285.1). Taxonomy (NCBI): domain Bacteria; kingdom Bacillati; phylum Bacillota; class Bacilli; order Caryophanales; family Caryophanaceae; genus Ureibacillus; species Ureibacillus sp. FSL K6-0165. The sequence continues at coordinate 1,203,777 of NZ_JBBOQS010000001.1, read as the reverse complement.
CATATCATCCAATTGTTCTCGCTGAATTTTAATATTCTCTTCAGCACTTTCAATTCTTTGAATCGTTTTTCGTTCCACATGCATGGCATTCGGGTAAACAGTGCGAATTTGTTCCATCGCTCCTACAACTGGTGTTAAATCAGTCAATCGTACGAATACATAATCTTCACAGTAATCATGTTTTAAAATTTCTTGAATGGTGCCTTCAATGATGCGCAAATCTCGTCTCGGTGTGAAATTTCGTTTTTCAATAGAAACTTGTCCATTTTCATCTAAATTGACTATTAAAAATCCTTTTTGATGATTCGCTTCAGATGCCGAATATTTTAATGGAGATCCCGGATATCGTATCGTTTCATTTAATACGTAATGAGCTTTGTGTAAATGCCCAAGGGCTGTGTAATGAAATGCCTGGAAATAATGAGCATTGACACATTCAGATCCTCCAATTGAGAGCGGACGTTCAGAATCGCTTGTATTTTCTCCCTTTTCTCCAGAATGCGTTACAAAGGCATGTCCAACGAACACATGACGCTTCGTTCTATCCATATTTTCTTCTATTTTTTCAATGATAGTTTTCATGGCATCATCGTATGTGTGAATTGATTCGCATTGAAATACATTTTTCACAGTGGAAGGTTCTGCAAATGGTACAAGATGAAAATGCACTTCTCCAAATTCATCCTGTAAAATAATCGGTTTTAATTGGTGATCGAGTTCGCCGACAATGTACAATCCGCTCTCTTTCATCAATTTGCTCCCAAATTCAAGACGTGTAGGGCTATCATGATTTCCTGCTATGCTAAGTACAGGCACGTTTCGTTTCAGCACGATTTCGGCAAAAATTTCATCAAGTAAATCTACCGCTTCCACCGGGGGAAGAGCTCGATCATATAAGTCTCCAGCAATGATAACAACGTCCGGTTTTTCTTCATCAATTGCTGTTATAAATTGATTGAGTACATAACGCTGGTCTTCTGTCATGTACACCCCTTGCACAAGCTTTCCTAAATGCCAATCTGCCGTATGGAAAATTTTCAAATTCAATCGACCTCCGCTTTTTGCTATGCATCTATTTTAACACGAGTTCAATTGAGTGACTACCAAATTTACGAATATATGTTCTTATCGATTTTGGAAAATTCTTCATCAACTTAAAATTTTCGTATTAATACTTGCAACTTCGTTAAACAAAAATTTTCATCCTCAACCTGAAAAACTTTATTCCAAATAAAAAAACCACATCTCTCATAGAGAAAAGATGTGGTCAAACCGAAATTAAAACGCCCAATTCCCTTTTCTAAATATCGGTTCTCTAGTTCCATCTGACAAAATGCCATCAATATCCATCTCAGCACTGCCAATCATGAAATCCTCATGGGTAACTGAAACATTAATTCCGAGCGATTCTAATTGCCCTTCTTCTAATTCCCGTCCACCTTCGTAACAAGTTGGATAGGCTTCCCCAATCGCTAAATGATTGGAGGCATTTTCATCAAAAAGCGTATTGTAATATAAAATGCCTGACTTTGAAATTGGAGATTCATGTGGGACTAATGCCACTTCCCCTAAATATGCAGCACCTTCATCTGTTTGAATTAACTCCTGCAACAATTCATTGCCATGCTTAGCGTCTGCCTTTACAATTTTTCCGTTTTCGAATGTGAGTGTAAATTTATCGATAATATTTCCTTGATAAACGAGAGGCTTCGTATTGCTTACATAACCGTTAACCCCGAATTTTGATGGGAGAGTATACACTTCTTCAGTCGGCATATTCGCAATAAATGTAACTCCTTCTGGCGTTTTGCTTGAACCAGTGCACCATACATGCTTTTCAGGAAGTTCAATTGTTAAATCCGTACCAGGTGCTTTATAGTGTAACTTCGCATATTTTTTACTGTTTAATTGTTTTGCTCGATGTTCCAACTCGGCAAGATGTTTGCGCCAATTTTCAACTGCATCTCCTTCACCGATGCGAACGGTTTTAAAAATTGCTTCCCAAAGCGCCTTCATTTGTTCGTCTTCCGGTAAGTCTGGAAATACTTTTGCAGCCCATTTTTTTGAAGGCACAGCTATAATTGACCAAGCAATATCATCGTTCATAATTGCTTTTCGATAATTCACGAGCGCCTCTCCACTAGCTTTTTGCTGAGCAGTAATGCGACGCGCTGGAATCCCGCTTAACAAATCAGGATCTTCTGCGTCAATCCAAAGAATAGCCCCTTTCCGTTCAATACATTCATCCCGCTGTGCAACAATCCATTTTGGAAACTTGCTAAATTCATCTTCCGCTCCATATTCATAAAAAGCACGGGTAATTTCTTGGTCAGACAAATTGACATGTACTCTTCCTGCTCCCGCTTCGTACGCTTTTTTCACAACGATTTTAGTAAAATCTAATGTATCTGTCGTTGTATTAATTAATAAATATTGCCCTTTTTGAATGTTTACACCGACTTTGACAGCCAATTCCGCATATTGTTCTAATTTTTCTTCAAATGTCATAAACTTTCCCTCACTTTTTAGCGATGGTTTTTGAATTCCCTTCAATTAATTGACCTTTATAAATTATCTTTTGCACAGGTTTTTGTCCTACTTCTCTTAATAATTTTTTATAATTTTTTTCATCCTTATATGAAAGAAGCGTTATCACTTCTCCATCAGCACCCGCTCGGCCAGTACGTCCAGAACGGTGCAAATATTGTTCAACTGTATGAGGCAAATCAACATGAATCACATGAGTAAGCCCTTCAATATCTAATCCTCTTGCGGCTAAATCTGTTGCGAGCAAAATGCGGGCTTCACCTTTACGGAAATTATCCAAAGATTTTTTGCGCTCTTCTTTATTCATATCTGCATGAAGGGATACTACTTTTGCATCTTTATATTTTAATTTCACTTCTTTTAATAATAATTGATCCAAATTATTGATAAAAGCAAGGCCTCGTACCCCTTCCATATTTGCGAGTCTTCTTAACACATCCGTTTTTTCTCGCTCATCCACTTTCACAAAGGAGTGAACGACTTTCCCCACTTTTACCATATCTTCCGGTTTAATTTGAATGTTGATAGGATCTTTCATCATTCTGCTAGCAACTAACCGAATCTCATCAGTTATCGTCGCTGAAACAAGAACGACTTGTCGGTTTGGAGATGCTCCTTCAATAAAGGATTTCACGATGACCCGATAATCTCTGCTCAATAATTGATCACATTCATCTAATACAACGATTTCGATTTCTCTCAATTTTAATTTATTCGCTCTTACTAATTCATTTAATCGACCCGGTGTCCCTACAACGATGGTCGGTTTTTTCTTTAGTTTCTCAATTTGACGAGCCATATTCGCTCCACCAATGAGCTGTTGGACGGTAATATCTGTTCCAACAATCCATTCTCGAATCACTTCTACAATTTGCATAGCCAATTCTTGAGAAGGTGCGACGATTAAAGCTTGCGTGCTTTTTTTTGAACCGTCCACTTTATTTAATATAGGTAATACATAAGCTAATGTTTTCCCTGAACCCGTTGGAGATTCGGCAACAATATCTTTTCCCTCCAACATCGCTGGAATCATTTGCTCTTGTACTTTCATTGTTGTTTCAAATTTCCACTTTTTTTGCAATGATTCATTCAATAAATTGATAGCTGACATCAGCATTCCCACCTTCCCAAATTTATTTTACCACATTTCGGAAAATATCAACCGTTGTTACATCCATTCTTTCCTAAAGTGTTCAAGTTATTTATAAATAAATAGCAACCTTATTAGCGTTCACGAAAAAAGAATTCGCTTAAGTACTAGTTATAGCCTCCCCAATTGAGGCTGCCTTCATATAAGCGAATTCTTTCTGTTCATTTTATTTTTTTACTTCATATCCACAGCTACGAATTGCTGTTTCTGCAAGTACGATTAATGAGTCTATGTAACGACTTCCTAATTGCAAGTTTTTATTTACAACGGACAACTCTGTACATCCTAAAATAATGTAGTCACAATTGAGCGCAACAACTGCATCTTCCACTTCATTCCACCGTTCTCTCGTAACTTCTTTACCCGATTTTACATCATCATAAATAATGGACATGACGAGTTTTTGGGTATTTTCATCTGGAATGACTGGCTCTATCCCCTCTTCAATCAGCGCCTCTTGATAAACATTTGATTGAATGGTGCCATCCGTTGCTAATATTGCTACTTTCTTCGCTTCAAGTTTTCGTGCCTGTTTCGCTGTTTCCTTAATCATATGAATAACAGGTATAGGCGAACCTTGTTGTATTTCATCATAAAATGTATGCGCTGTGTTGCATGGTATACATACTAAATCAGCACCATATTCTGCTAACTTTTTCGCATCTTGAATAATAATGGGTACTGGATTTCGATTGGATTTACCTAAAATAAAGGCTGTACGATCCGGAATTGATGTATCATTGTCAATAATCGTATGAATGTGTTCTTGATCTGATGTTGCCTTTGTTAGGCGGACGATTGTTTCCCCAAGAAACATCGTTGCAAGTGGGCCAACGCCGCCAATAATTCCTAAAGTTTTTTTCATTATTCTGCCAAACCTTTTTTATTAAAGTATTTTTTATATTTTCGGTAATAATTTAATTTATTTAATGTTAGTTTCATCCAACGTTTTGCATTCATATCATATGAATAATATAGGGAGTTTGTCCATTTGCCTTCTCGAATTAATTTTTTCGCTTCAATTTTTAATTTTTCATTTGTAGTATATTTAAATAATACGCCTTTAGGAATAACAAGCCATAAATGTTTGTTATCGGCATATGTTAACTCTTGTTTAATATTAAACACATGATCATCCGCAACATATTTCATAAGATTATATCCAGCAGCTGTTACAAAATAACTTGAACGTCCATTTCGCAAATTAATTTCAAATAAATTGTATTCTCCAGTTCTCGGATCTAATTTCATATCGAAATTGGCAAAGCCCGTATATCCGATATCTTCAAGGAAATGACGTACACGATCCATTAATTCCTTATCGTATGTAGTAATGATCGCTGCGTAACTGCCAATCCCTTCAGGTGAATGCTCCTCTAAAATCGGATTGCCTAAACACATTAATTTGACTTTCCCGTCTTTTCCTACATAAGCATTTAAAACGCGCATATAAGAGTCGTCGCCAGGAATGAACTCTTGAATAATTAAATGATCTTTATAAGTAGAGCTGTAAATAGCATCTAATATAGCATTTTTTTCTTTTTCATCGTGGGCAACAAATACCTTTTTCTTTCCCGGGAAAGAACATGCCCAATAGGCTACAGAATTAGATGCTTTGATGATAATTGGATAATCGAATGGAATTTCAAACTCTTTATAATTTTCATAGCTAATAATCGTTGTTTTTGGATATTTAAAGCCATATTTATCGCACATTTTATAAAAGTTTTCTTTTAATAAGATTTGATCCATTAAAGATTCATCAATATATGGAACAATAAAGTGCTTTTGCAATTCAGGCTTATTTTTAATGATTAATTTTGCATAATCGTCTCCGCAAGCAAGAAGCAATAGTTTTATATCTTTATATTTTTCTGCAATGTTCTCTAATGCTGGTAAAAAGGCTTCTTGCTTATTAAAATTGTCCACTTGTTCAAAGATAATGATTTTGCTGTCCTGTGTTGCTGTTAAGTGAGAGCGTCCCACTACGATTGATTTTATTCCATATGCTTCATGGAAGGCGCGTGCCATTCCATAGGCATTCATATCTGAACCACATAATACAGGTAAAAACGGTTGATTCATTGCTTCTTCATCTCTCTTCATCTTTACTTTTTATTTTTACAGACAAATTTCTTGACTAAAATGAAAGTAGCACGAAATGGTATCAAAATCAATTATTTGGATAGGTAAAACCTAACTAATATCATTCGTTTGCAATAAAGAAGTTGATTGTCCAATACGGCCTTGTGCCATCAAAGGCTACCCCCGTAAAAGCGTGTGTATATTGCTTAAATAAAATGTTTTCCCGATGCCCTTTACTATTCATTAACGCTTCATGAGCATAAATCGTGTTATATGCACCTGCTGCTAAGTTTTCTCCTCCACCATGGATAAAATTCATACCGTCAGCAAGCATTCGCTCTAGAGCATTTTTTCCGTCGCTACCTGTATGAGAAAAGAAATGATTTTTGACCATATCCATACTATGTTTTCTCGCCGTTTCCCTATATTGTTGTGCGCTTTTTAGCGGTGGTACTCCAAAAATGACCCGCGCTTGATTCATTAGCTCAACCATTAAATTTTCAAAGCCTTCTTGACGAGCTTCCACGCGATAATTACCATAAAAACCTTCTTTTTTCATCTCGTATTCTTCTTCTATCCAAAGTATTGATCTCACTACATCACTTTGGAATTGATCAAAAAAGAAAGTAACATATTTACCTTCAATTAAGTAGATTGCATGTCCATCATCTTTTGCTAAAATATAAGGCGTATTATTTTTTAATATTGCTTCAATCCCTTTCCCATAAAGCCGTAAGACGTCCTCTTTATCACTTTCTCCAATTGTAATGTCAAATAACTCCTTTCCTATAATTGTGCTGTAGAAACCAACAACTTCATTTTTTTCATTGACTCCCTCCAGCTCTAACTGTTCGTTTTTTCCGATCTGATTCCAAACAAAATCGTACTCTGACGGGAAAGTTGCTAATACATTTTTACTTGCTAGTTGCTTTTTTTCTTTAAATTTAGGTTCTTTGGAGGCTAAAATTTCATCTAATCCTGTAACTTGCATTGTTCGATAAATGAAACTAGCAAATTGGCCATTTGTTACAGGTTGATTTGGCATAAAATAGCCGTTGCTTCCTTTCGTAATTCCTAGTCCGTATAATGTATAAATATAGTCATATGCCCAATGTCCTTCAGGAACGTCAATAAATGATGGAGTCTTACTAGAAGATTGTAAATTAAATGTATTGACTAGTATTTTTGCTAATTGAGCTCGATTTAATGATTCCTCTCCTTTAAAACGACCATGATCTCCATCAAAAATTCCTACTTCATAAGACCAAATAATAGATTCATAGTAAGGATTCGTTGATAACACATCAATAAATGGTTGCTCCTCATAATCCCTAATTTTCTTTAACTGGTCTTTGAATAATGTATGTATTACTTTTGCAACATCGCTTCTGGATATACTTTGATTAGGATAAAATTGATTCCCTTCTATATAATCATAAACGTTTAACTGATTTAAATAATTCGTGCTTTCATAATGATCATTAAACACATCTGTATCTATAAATACTTTCTCTGCATGGACATTAATAGGACTTAAAATTAATAATCCACACAGAACCAATGTATGAAGTAGAATGATAAAATGTTTCATTAATATCTTTTCCCCTTTCAAAGTCCCCGTCTGACTCTATTATAAGATTAAAAGATTGTGATTTCTGTAAATTTTTATACAAAGTTAAAAGGTAGTAATCTTTACCATGGAGATTTTAAAGTAAATAAAAAAGAGCTTGGGACAAAACCCTAGCTAATAAAAAATCGTCACTTATGATTTTTCATGAAGTGACGATTTTTTATGGAAAACGTTGTTCTCCGTTCCGGCCGACGCTTTCCGCGGGCACGGCTCAAGCCTCCTCGGTACTCGTACCTCGCACCTGCGGGGTCTTGAGGCTCGTGCTGTTCCCGCAGGAGTCGCGGCCTCCACGTCGAACAACTTAACTTTCTTAAATTTATATAAACAAAAAAAGAGGCTCTTTTGATAAAATTAAGTCACCACAACAAAATCTTAGAAAGGAGCCTCTTTATGTTTAAATATTATAACATGAATCAATTAGTTTTACCTATAGATTTAGAAGTTATATTACAAGAAAATGATATTGCCTACCATATTCATCATTTAGTCGAAAGCATTCCAGACGAAGCTTTCGCTCCGTTTTATAAAGAAACTGGTTGTCCATCCTATCATCCCCGAATGATGTTAAAAATTATCTTGTGTGGTTATACGCAATCTGTCTTTTCAGGTCGTCGTATTGAAGATTTAACAAAAGATAGCATTCGGATGATGTGGCTAGCTCAAGGATATGAACCAAGCTATCGTACCATTAATCGTTTTCGTGTACATCCCCAAATGCAAGAATTAATCCGTCAATGTTTTGTACAATTCCGTTGTCAACTTATTGAAGAAAAATTAATAGATGAAAAAGCCGTTTTTATTGATGGTACTAAGATTGAAGCGAACGCAAATAAATTTACATTTGTATGGAAAAAGTCGATCGAAAAGCATCATGCCAATTTAATTAAAAAATCAAATGAAGTCTATGACCGTTTACTTGAAGAACAAGTCTTACCAGCAATTGAACGTGAAAATGAAGAAGAGCTTTCAGTAGAAGAACTAAAAGAAGTAGCATCATCTCTTGAAAAAGTAGTCGATGACTATTCTACAAAAATTGAAGCTTCTGAAGATCCGGTGGAACGAAAACGACTACGTAGTGAAAGGAAAACACCAAAACAGATATTAAAGCAAGTGAATGATTGGATTGCACGCAAAGAAAAGTATCAAAATGATTTGGAGATTCTACAAAACCGTAACAGCTATTCTAAAACGGATCACGATGCGACATTTATGCGAATGAAAGATGACTATATGAAAAATGGACAATTAAAAGCAGGCTACAATATCCAAATCGCAACAGAAAATCAATTTACACTTGCTTATGATGTATTTCCAAATCCAACAGATACGAAAACATTGACACCTTTCTTGGATACGATTGAAGAACGGTATTTTGATTTACCAGAATATATAGTTGCGGATGCTGGATATGGTAGTGAACCGAATTATGATGACATTATGATAAAACGAGAACGAACACCTTTGATTAAATATGGGATGTATGAAAAAGAGCAGAAGAAAAAATACAAGGATGACCCATTTAAACCAAGCAATTGGATATATGATGAAGTAAATGATACCTATATATGTCCGAATCAAAAAACTCTTTCATTTAAATTTGTTTCGACACGTAAGGATTCTTCTGGATTTGTTCGTCAATTTAAAGTGTACGAGTGTGAAGATTGTACAGGTTGTCCAATCCGTCATTTATGTACGAAAGCAAAAGAAAGTACGAATCGAAGATTGCGTATAAATTTGAAATGGGAACAACAAAAAGCATATGTACAACAAAAGCTTTCAGAGCCTGAAACTGCCGAAATCTATCATCAACGTAAAATTGATGTAGAACCAGTTTTTGGATTTCTGAAGGCTATTTTGGGATTCACACGATTTTCCGTTCGAGGAAAATTCAAAGTAAAAATTGAAATGGGAATTGCCCTAATGGCCACAAATTTAAGAAAATATGCACTACGAGGGGTGTAAAACCCTCATGAATTGGATGAAATTGTAAAAGGGTGAGCTGTTTCAAACAACTCACCCCTTATTTTTGAGGTTGAAAAATACTTATGTCCCAACCTCTATGCATTATCAAAATGTTCTTTCTCATCAGGAGATTCTTTTCGAAACACTTCTTCTAAAAGTTCATCTCCTTCAGCTTTTACCCGTTTATTTAATTCGTCCACCGCTATCGCGTCCACCGTTTGCATGTCTTCATGCAAATCAAAAAGGCTGATATTATCTGATGGTACGCGGTCGGGTTTTTCTTCATAAGGCATTTCAGCAAATCTCTTTTTTGATTCTGGAAGCGATTCTTTTTTCATATCAACAACACACTCCTTTTTTGTAGTATGTGTTGATTGTGCTTCTTTATTCAAAATCAACGTCACGCCATTAAATAATCCAATTTTTCAGCAAATGTCACATTATTTGGATTCCATTTTCTAATTGGACATTGATACACTTTATAAGGCAAGCCAATTGCTCTTACGAATTCTACAAATTTCCCATCAAACCAAGGTGGAGTCCATGCTCCCGAACGACAAATATGAATAACATTCGTTTTAATTCCTTCATATAAATCTTCAAACTTCAAATATTGAATATTAAAAGCTTTATTAATTTCATTAAAAAATTCTGGTTTTTCTTTTGTAAAAGGACTGTAAATAATATATGCTTTTTGAATTATTCGATTTTGCAAAAGTTTTCCAAGCCAATTTGCACAGTTAACGTTAAATTGTAAGGAAGCAAGTCCTCCATAGCCTAAGTCAGAATGAGCATCAAATAGATATACTTCATCGACTTCAAATTTTTCTGCAATTTTGTAAGATAACGCATGAGAATCTGACACATATATTCTCACTTGCTGATCCCATCGGAAAATTTGTTTAATTTTATTCCAGAATTGATCGACATCTTTTGAAAGAAAAAAAGACTTTTCAAAATCTTTCCCAAAAGATTTGTATTGGAAGTATTTTTTGTACCATAAGTCATGAATAGTTCTTTTATTTTCAACACTTGAAGTAATTTCTTGATTTTCAGCGGAAATAAAATAGTCCCAATCAATTGACAACAAACTTGCCACTACTATCCCCTCCAAAAACCATATAAGTGTTGACAATAAAATCGTAATACTCAAAAAATTAAATTTCAAACAATCCCTCTATTTTTTGAAAAAATAGACAAATTTTTAGAGAGTATGCTTGTATTTTGATAGAATGATAAATATAGAAAAGGAGGTATCTTGTAATGTATGATGTAGCCATTATCGGTGCAGGACCAGCTGGAGGAAGTGCTGCAATTTTTACTGCAAAGGCAGGTAAAAAAACAGTTATTTTAGATAGCGACCAAGGTGTTACAAAACGCGCAATGCTTTACAATCACTACGGCGTTAAAGAAATAACAGGTCCAGAATTAGTGAAAACGGGAATTGAACAAGCGAAAAACTATGGTGCTGAACTAATCGAAGCAAAAGTAACTGGTATTTCCAAAACAGACAAAGGATTTAAATTGCAATATGAGAATGGTGAAGTGGAAGCGAAACATATCATCCTTGCAACTGGATTTTTAACAGACTTAGCTGAAAGTGTTGGATTAGCAACAAAACCTGGCACTGAGCCAAGAGTTAAAACAATTTTTGATGTGGACAATGAAGGCAGAACAAATGTAGAAGGGATTTGGGCTGCAGGTACTTGTGCAGGTGTGAGTGTCCATACAATCATCACTGCTGGCGACGGTGCAAAAGTGGCAATCAACGTCATTAGCGAATTAAACAGCGAACGTTATGTTGATCATGATGTTTTGAAATAAGTTTAAAGAACCCTTTAAGTTAAAGAGGCTGTCTAAAAAGTGATGTTTAGACAGTCCCCTTGCAATAAGAATTGTGGAAACTGGTTTATACACTTAAGCAAAGATAATATTATGATGATGTAGAGGTGGAGGAGTCTGGAAAGTTTTCTAGGCTCCTCTTTTTTCTACTAGTTTATATGAAATTTTATTAATCTTCCTGTCTGCGGATATTAGTCATTCTAGGGAATTTATTAGCCATTCGGAGCTCGATATTAGTCAACTTCATCCATATATTAGCCAACGAAAAAATTTGGGGCTTCCAGTTTGCAGATATTAGTCATTCTCAGAAACTTATTAGTCATTCGGAGCACAATATTAGTCAACTTCCTCCATATATTAGCCAACGAAAAAATTTGGGGCTTCCAGTTTGCAGATATTAGTCATTCTCAGAAACTTATTAGCCATTTGGAGCATTATATTAGTCATTCTCATCCAAATATTAGCCAACGAAAAAATTTTGAGCTTCCAGTCTGCAAATATTAGTCATTCTTGGAAACTTATTAGCAATTCGGGACATGATATTAGTCAATCCCATTCAAATATTAGCCAACGATACTCAACCATATTGGTACTTCCGCAAAACTTGATGTATTGTTGTACAAAATGATAGAGGGTTTCCTGCAAAGGCTATAACGCAAACAGGAAACCCTTTCTCTATTCCTCTTTAGGCTTTTCTATAGTGCCATCAGCAAATTGGGCAAACCTGCCCGCATTCCTTTCGTTAACGGGATCCTGTCTATCCCATTTCCAGCCTCCAAATTTTGTCTTATTATATTCGGCAAAAGTGGCATAAATCTCTTCTTTTTTATTCATTACAAACGGGCCATATTGGGCAATCGGTTCATTTATAGGTTCTCCTTCTAAAAGGAGTAAGGAGCTGTTTGTATTACCGTTGTGGATAACAATTTCTTCATCTCCAACAAGTTTACAACGGTAAGAAGCTTGAATTGTTGCCCCTTCAATTTGAATTGTATTGCCTTCGTAAAAATATAAGTTCCTGTTAATAGTACTTGATACTTTAGGCAGTGTAAATGTTGCTCCTGGTGCCATATGTATCAAATAAATTCCTACATGATGCGACTCTTCTCTTGCCCATGAAGCTAAATTTGGCTCTAATGCTTTGATGCCGTACATTTCACCCGCAATAATTTTTACTGTTGTTTTGTTGCCATTGTTAAGATTCTCAATTACAGGTATATCTTCTTTCCAAAACATTCGATATTCCGGTTCTGCCTTTTTTCCATTTCGGTCTAGGTTTAACCAAATTTGAAACAATTCAAGTGGATTCGACTGTTCTCTATTCACAAGCGGAAACATTTCTGAATGTTGGCACCCCTTGCCCGTCGTTAGCCATTGAACATCGCCGCTAGCATAACGACCAAAACAACCTTTAGAATCAAAATGATCAACAACACCTTGAAGAACAATCGTTACTGTTTCAAATCCTTTATGGGGATGAGCGGGAAATCCCGGAACTGATTTTCCATGATACATACGAAATCCATCTTTTAATTCAAAATCTTCCCCTAAGTTTCTTCCTGCTAACCTCTCTTTGTCTACCCCTTGTTCATCGTTGCCTGGTGGATAATGATCTTTGTGATATACGGTTAAAATAAAAGGGCTTTCTGTAGTCCATTGCGTTCCTAATTTTTGTAAACCAATAATTTTTCGTTTTTCCATAAAAATCACCTTACTAATTTTTCCTACTATTCCCATACTAACAAATTTTGTTTTAGATAAATTATTTTATATGGTACAAAATGATGAAAAACGCCTCAAATGAAGAGGCGTTTTTTATTTTATTGATTAGACTGATTCTTTTTGTTACGTTGTTGCGGTTGGAATCCACTTTCCTCTGCAATTTCTTCTCTTACTTGTTGAATATTTGTTCCAGCCGGTGTTTTAGCAGGCGTCGGATTTGGTTGCGAATTTGGAGTTGCAAAACCGCTTTCCTCTGCAATTTCTTCTCTCACTTGCTGAATATTTGTTCCAGCTGGTGATTTCACTGGCGTCGGATTTGGTTGCGAATTTGGAGTTGCAAAACCGCTTTCCTCTGCAATTTCTTCTCTCACTTGTTGAATATTTGTTCCAGCTGGTGATTTCGCTGGCGTCGGATTTGGTTGCGGTTTATTTGGAGTTGCAAAACCACTTTCTTCTGCAATTTCTTCTCTCACTTGTTGAATATTTGTTCCAGCTGGTGTTTTACCTGGTTGACTTGGTTGAGCAAAAGTTTGGTTTCCAAAACCACCTTCTTGAGCTATTTCCTCTCGTACTTTTTGAGGATTAGTACCGAAAGTTGAACTACTTTTTCCTTGTGCATTTTGACGTTTTACTTCTTCAATATCTGTTCCAGTTTGAGTAAATCGTTTATTGTTATTAGCCATAAAAACACCTCCAAGATTGTTATGCCTTTATCATGCTAAATTTGCAGTTAATTATTCGTGTAATGTTCCGTATATTTTTTTCCAAATGGAGCACTTTATATTGAAAAAAATCTTTGTTCGAATGAATATCGTTATTAAAGGCATAGCAATAGAGGGTCTTTTTGCTTTCAACATGATTTATCATTTTCTTTTTTTCCCTTTCATACAATAGTGCATGTCCTAATGTGGAGGAATGTTCATGTACTATTTACAAAAGGGACTAGCTATTATGATTGGCAGCATTTTATTGGCAATTGGCATTAACCTTTTTCTTGCACCTTATGAAATATTGGACGGTGGGATTATCGGGCTATCCCTTATTTTGCATTATCTTTTTAACCTCAAAATCGGATTGATGGTCATTGTGTTAAGCACGCCAATTTTTATTTTGGCATGGTTCAAATATAGACGATATTTTTACAATAGTGTTCACGGTTTACTAACTTCTTCTGTAATTATCGATATTTTCAAGCCCCTTCGTTATCTCTTAGACATAGAAGCCTCTTTTGCTGCAATCATTGGTGGGATATTTGTGGGGCTTGGTATAGGCATAATGCTTAGATATGACACAAGCACTGGTGGAACTGACTTACTAGCTCAATTCATCAGCGACAAAACAAAAATCAATGTTGGATTAATTATTTTATTTATTGACTCCATTATTGTCTTGATCGGAGGGCTTTTACTATCTGCAAGCACCTTGCTGTTATCAATTATGGCCATTGTTACTGTTGGAATCACAACTAGTGCTGTAACCAGCAAAAGATAAAAGGTTTACCTTAAATTCTTTATATGTCCTCCATCGCCTTTCTTTTGAAAAAGTCAGGCTTTGTTTCTGCTAAAATGATGGCCAATAATATTAAAATTGCTCCAATAATCATTCTTCCAGTTAATACTTCACTTAAAATCAAAACAGAGAAAACCATTCCCCATAACGCCTCTGTTGATAAAATAATTGCAGTTTTTGTTTCGCTCGTATATTTTTGCGCCATCGTTTGAAAACAATACGCGAGTGTCGTCGAGAATACTCCTAAATATAATGTGGATAAAATACCTTCCCATTCCAGTGAGAAATAGATTTCTCCTTTTCCAATGACAAAAATCCATGCAAAGAGTGCTGCTACTCCCATTTGCACAACGGTAAGCAAGATTGGATCTTCATCTTTTACATATTTGGAAGTGTAATAAATTTGATAAGCAAAGCCAAAAGCACATCCCAATGTTAGCAAATCACCTATATTAATTTTCCCCACTGATAATTGCAACGATAAAAAAGCAATTCCGATAATGGCTAAGAACGCTCCGGACATTTCAAATTTATCGATTTTTCTTTTATCCATAATTAATGCAATAAAGGGGACTATCACAACGTTAATAGCAGTAATGAAAGCATTTTTTGACGGTGTTGTATATTGTAAACCAACCGTTTGTAATAGAAATGCCAAGTATAATAGAAATCCTAATATAAAACCTCTCAATAGAGTCGATTTCTTAATGTTTCTCAGCCTCTTATAAAATATAAAACTTAAAATTAATACACCAACGGAAAATCGAACAGCTAGTATTTGGTAAGGGGTTAAATAGTCTAACGAAATTGCGCTGAACACAAATCCGCTCCCCCAAATAATCGCTGTAGTAAAAAGCATTATTTCTCCAATATATTTACTCATAGCCGCCTCCATAAAGACATTTATAAAATCAAACATTATTTATCCATTTTAGCATGTAAAATGTACTAATTTCTAAATATTTATATTTTTAACGAATAATGAAAAATTTCAGAACATGCATTTATTAAATAATCATTGTGGTAAAATTATGGATGGTTTATAAAGTTGAGTTCATTATGAAAGGATGTACCCCTTTTGATTCAGTCTGTCCTCTCCAATATAGCTGTAATTTTATTAATGCATTTAACCATGACCTTCATATGGGATTATCAAAAAAAATCCCGCCTTTCTATAGGAAAGTCATTTCAATCTTTTTAAATTCTACTTGTGTAATTGTACTTTTTTATTTACCAATCCATTTAAATGAAAACTATTTCGTCGATATGCGATTAGTTCCTTTAGCCTTTTTAGCATATTTACAAGGATGGATTGCAATACCAGCATTATTAATTGCTTCTACATGGCGCTTCTTCATGGGGGGAGATGGAATGGTTCCAGGAATTTTGTATGGCATGATATTGCCGACGTTCATCGCCCTTATCTTCCACCATCGCTCAAACATCAAAAAACACTATATAGAAAAAATATTTATTGTTCTTTTATGCTGGTTCGTTTCAGATTTCCCTATTATATTTATCGTACCGAATGGATGGGAGATTTTTAAAGACACAGCAATATTACGAGTATCCTCCATTGTTGTTACCTCAATCATTCTATATACATTCATTATGCAAGATCGACAACGCAGATTTTTGAATAGTCATCTAGAAAAAATGGCTGATGAAGATCCGCTCACAAAACTAGTAAATAAAAGAAAGTTCTATGAATTAGTAGAAGAGAAGGTAAATACTTTAAAGCCAAATCATTACATAGCGATGATCGACATTGATCATTTTAAAAAAGTAAACGATACTTATGGTCATTTATTTGGAGATAAAGTATTAGTAGAAGTGGCTAAAATATTAAGAAAATATGAGTGCAAAAATTTAGTCGTTGGTCGCTTTGGTGGAGAGGAATTTATTGTATATATAGGAGAATCGGATTTGATAACTGCTAAAAATATACTGGAAGAGATACGAAAAGATATTAAATATACTTCCTTCCCTTATAGCACCGTTGAGAAAGTTAACATCACAGTTTCGATTGGCTTATCACAATTTAAGGGCGAAATGAATTTAATAGAAACAATTTATCATGCGGACCAAAACTTATACAATGCGAAAAGAAATGGAAGAGATCGCCTCGTTTACTCAACATAATGACCTGGTAGACATTGCATACCAGGTCGTTTTTATTCTTCAACAATTGTTGAGTTAGCGACAATTCCTATTGTACTTTTTCCTTTTTTGATTTTTTAGCACCGATTATACCTGGTACGAATAATATGTGTTTAGTTATTAAGGGCTGGAGGTGTTATTGTGATTCATTATGTGAGACCTGGTGAGACCCTTGTACAAATAGCAAGAGATTATCGAATCGAGTATCTAGTACTTTTGGAAAACAATCCTCAAATCACAAATCCGGATTTGTTATACATTGGTCAGCCTATTAATATACCAGGTTTGCCAGATCCAAGTACAATTCCATATGAAATCGATATTTCAATAAATAATCGTACATTATCCTTATATAATAATGGCATCTTAGTAAAAACTTATCCAATTGCTGTAGGACGAATGCTTTTTGAAACACCAACAGGAAATTTTGTCATTGTTAATAGAGCACCTAATCCAGGCGGCCCTTTTGGTACAATGTGGTTAACTCTTTCCAAAGAAAGTTATGGAATTCACGGAACGGATGATCCAAGTTCAATAGGCTATGCTGTTTCAAGGGGTTGTGTTCGGATGTTAAATGCAGACGTGGAAGAATTGGCAAGCATTGTACCAAATGGAACAGCTGTATATATTCATTATTAATTCATTGGGGGCGTCTAAAAAAACCGATGAGATGTCCCCTTATTTTGTACCATAATTAAATTATGTGGCCCGCTTATCAATACTTGTATAAAACTATTATAGTTTTTCAATCTCTAGCTACTTTGTTTCTCATTGCTTTGTTATTCACGCATAATTATCAAGATTACGCATGTTTACATTCTCGTAATTTTTGTTGGAAAAGACGAGAAGATTAATGATGAACCCAACTATTTACCGCTACCTTTTCTCGCTGATCTCGTTTAATGATAATACTAAATTTCTTATGCCAATTTTTACATTCTTCCCAAATTTCCTCAAATTCTTCTGATTCAGTATCAATGCCTCGCTCGTCCTCATAAAACACAAATTCAATAAGCGGATTGGACAAATCATCAACAATTAATTTTAAACTTAATTTATTTATAACATCTTCTTCGTCAACATCATCATCACTATATAATTCTTCATCATCATTTAATATTGACCATCCATGAATACCACCCTTTGATATTAAAGAATAGATATTATCGTTAACACTAATGGCACACTCATAAATTTCATCAAATGCATAACTTTTCTTTTTAAAGTTAGACTCAACATCTTTTCTTTTCACATAGTAAAACGTTTTTGAATAATCGTCTAACAAAATAGCTGATAAACAATCTTCTGATACAGCTCTTCGGTTATGGGGAATTCGTTCCAACTTTTCAATCGTATCCTTTTCGATTTTTTCTTGATAGCGTTTTTCTTCCTCTCGCCTTTCAATAATCCACCAAAGGAAAATTCCTAATGCAACAAAGAAAAAAATATTGTTTCCAGATTCCATCCATAAAAACAAATAAACTATTTCCAACACGCATATTATGAGAGACATTCAATATCACCTCTATTAAAGTCATTAACCAAAACTTCAATCTTTCTATTAGTTATTAAACATACTATTCGCTGAATTCTTATTTATGATTGTTAATTAGAATTTTTATCTAAATACCCCATTCGGTAAACGAAATTTATTTTGAATCCTCCATTTTCATTAGACATATTTCTCGATTAAATATAATATACTCATAGGGGTATTTAAAAATTAAAAAGGGGGAGAATATATTGAAGAATGTCATAGTTTATACGACAAATAGTTGTCCTTATTGTGTGATGGTGAAAAACTTTTTGAATCAACAACGTATTCCTTTCGAAGAAATCAATGTGGAAGCGAAGCCTGAGCTAATGTTAGAGCTAGTAAATAAAACAGGACAAATGGGGGTTCCTCAAATAGAAATCGATGGTCAATGGATTGTTGGATTTAATCCTAATGCCATTATGAATGCATTAAATAAATAAATTTATTGCCTGTATCCTTCACTAAAAGAGGATGCAGGCTTTTTCTTTTTTCTACTGTATATGAAATAAAAGAAAAACCAATACTGTTAAAAGAATTTTAATGGATTGAGGGGATGATTTTGTCATCTAAACATATGCTCTCTATATTAGCATTAGGTGGTATCAATGAGATTGGAAAAAATATGTATGTAATTGAATATGGAGATGATTTGGTTATTGTCGATTGTGGGGGGAAATTCGCTGATCGAACATTTTTAGGTGTTGATTTAATCATTCCTGACTTTACCTATCTGTTAGAAAATGAACATAAAATTCGAGGAATCATTGTTACCCACGGACATGAAGATCATATTGGTGGCATCCCTTATTTATTGAAAAAAATCAATGTTCCTGTATATGCTACACGCTTTACATTAGGATTAATTGAATTAAAGCTGAAGGAACATAAAATTTTACGGGAATCAACATTGATTGAAATTCATTCAGAATCTGAATTGAATTTTGGACAAATCCAAGCAACTTTTTTTAAAGTGAGCCACAGCATTCCTGATTGTCTAGGAATTGTATTCAATACGCCAGAAGGAAAAATTGTCCATACTGGCGACTTTAAATTTGATCTCACACCAGTGAATAAGCAATATTCACAAATTCATAAAATGGCGAAAATTGGAGATGAAGGGGTATTATTACTCATCTCTGAAAGTACAAATGCAGAACGACCTGGATCAACTCCTTCTGAAAAAGAAGTAGGCAAACATATCGAAGAAACATTCTTTAATGCATCAGGAAAAATTATTATCTCTACTTTTGCTTCCAATGTAAATCGAATTCAACAAATTGTAGAGGCAACAATCAAAACAAACCGAAAACTTGCACTTCTTGGCAGAAGTATGGTAAACGTCGTCAGCGTTGCCAAAAGATTAGGTTATATCGATATTCCTGATTGGCTGCTTATTGATGCACGTGACGTTAAACAATGGCCATCTGAAAGGGTGGTTGTATTATGTACCGGCAGCCAAGGAGAACCCCTTGCTGCTCTTTCACGTTTATCGACGAATAGCAATCGAGATGTTCGAATAGATCCTGGAGATACGGTCATCTTTGCAGCATCACCAATCCCTGGCAACGAAAAAGACGTCACCAAAATCGTTGATAACTTATTCCAACTAGGTGCCAATGTTGTTTACGGTGCTGCTAGCAAAACAGGGATGCATGTATCCGGACACGGCTATCAAGAAGATTTAAAACTAATGTTGACATTAATGAAACCGAAATACTTCATTCCGATTCATGGAGAATATCGCATGTTACATCTGCACGCTAAATTAGCCGAAGATGTTGGGGTAGATCGTAAAAATATTTTCATATTGAATAATGGCGATGTGGTGGATATTCAATTTCAGGAAGCTCGCCAGACACGAAAAATACCAGCAGGAGACGCATATGTTGATAGCTTTGGTGAAGAAGGAATTGAAGATATTGTTTTGAGGGATAGAAAACAACTTTCAGAAGAAGGCATGCTTGTCATTGTCATCACCATTAATAAGTCGGACGGTAGCCGAATTTCTGAACCTGATTCAATTTCTAGAGGGTTCGTTTATGCGAAAGAATCGGAACAACTTATTCGTAATATTAACGAAATCGCAAAAGGGGCTGTCGATGCATTTAAAGACCCGAACATTTTTGCGATGAAGAAAGCCATCAAAAAGGAAGTTGGTCAATATTTGTATGATAAAACGAAGAAAAAACCGATGATCTTACCAATCATTATACCAATATAAGGAGTGTTAACCATCATGACTAACAACCAAGAAAAACAACTTACCAATATTGAAAATGATGATACATTAACAAACCGACAAGGTCATCCAATCACAAACAATCAAAACATTCGTACGGTCGGGAATCGTGGTCCAGCTACGTTAGAGAACTACGATTTTATTGGAAAAATTAGCCATTTTGACCGGGAAAAGATACCAGAACGCATCGTTCACGCTCGTGGTGCCGGTGCACATGGTTATTTTGAAGCTTATGGTACAGTAGGTGATGAACCAGCTTCTAAATATACAAGAGCGAAGTTATTCCAAGAAAAAGGAAAAAGAACACCAGTGTTTGTTCGTTTTTCAACTGTTGTTCATGGTACACATTCTCCTGAAACCGTTCGCGACCCTCGAGGTTTTGCAGTAAAGTTTTATACTGAGGATGGCAACTGGGATTTAGTTGGAAACAATTTAAAAATCTTCTTTATTCGGGATGCAATGAAATTCCCTGATATGATTCACGCCTTTCGCCCAGACCCAGTGACAAACATACAAGATGCAAAACGATTCTTTGACTTTTGTGCAAATTCTCCTGAAACGTTTCATATGGTAACTCTTGTCTATTCTCCGTGGGGAATTCCTGCTAACTATCGCATGATGCAAGGTTCCGGAGTAAACACATATAAGTGGGTCAACAGCGAAGGAAAAGCAGTTCTTGTCAAATACCATTGGGAACCAAAACAAGGCATTAAAAATTTAACGACAAAAGAAGCGCAAGAAATTCAAGCGAAAAATTTTAACCACGCAACACAAGACTTATACGAAGCAATCGAAAGGGGAGATTACCCTGAGTGGGAACTGTTCGTCCAAATTATGGAGGACGGGCCGCATCCTGAGCTTGATTTTGACCCACTAGATTGTACTAAGCTTTGGCCAAAAGATCAGTTTCCTTGGTTACCGGTTGGTCGATTAGTATTAAATAAAAACCCAGAAAACTATTTTTTAGAAGTTGAACAAGCCGCCTTTGGAACAGGAGTACTCGTAGACGGATTAGATTTTTCAGATGATAAAATGCTCCAAGGAAGAACATTCTCTTATTCTGATACGCAGCGATATCGCCTGGGAGCTAACTATTTGCAATTACCAATAAACGCTCCAAAGAAGCGGGTTGCAACGAATCAAGAAGGCGGATTCATGCGTTATCATAATGATAAAGGCCCAAATCAAAACTTGCATGTAAACTATGAACCTTCAAGCATGGGAGGCTTAAAAGAAGCAGAACAAGTTGGAAAAGAATATACGCCTATGATTGAAGGGAATCTCGTGCGAGAATCGATTGATCGAACAAACGATTTTAAACAGGCTGGAGAAACATACCGTAATTTTGAACAATGGGAAAAAGATGAGCTGATTAACAATCTCGTTAATGACCTATCCATCTGTCCAAAAGATATTCAAGAAAAAATGATTTCTTATGCAAAAGCTGCCGATGAAGGATATGGTAGACGTTTAAGAGAAGGTTTAGAAGCCAAAAATAAAGAAAAACATCATGAAGAAATTGCAGAAGAGTTTCATCCCCTTGGCGCTTACAACGCGAAAAAAGCGGTAGAACAAGCCATTCAAAAAGGAAAAGATACAAAATCTTATTAGGACATTTCCAAAAAAAAATCACCTTTCAATTGTATAGATGATTATTTTTGCCTTTTTTCGTTTCATCAGACGTTTTCCGAGGAGCCCATCTTCACACTCCTCGGAGCTTTGTATTGTTTGACGCTTTTCACACAGGAAATCTTTGTGACTGTCACTTATTTTTCATCGCAGATAAATTGCGACTAAGCGTGCGCTACAGAGAATCGCCGCTTTCATTTCAGATAGCCTATGCTCTAAAAGAAAGTTTGCTGAATACTAAAAAAATTAAGCCCATGAATCTAGTTTTTCATGAGCATTTTTTAGAAACCATTATAATGTCTTCCTTGTATTTCGTTTTCCATCATATGAATAGAGAATAGGTTTATTTTCAACAACTGTTTCTAAGTGAACAGAACGGCCCCAAAGTTGATAAATATATGGCAACACATTTTCTAAATAATGAGGGTCTAATTCCATTCCTTCGTAACAATGTTTTAAATACAATTCTCCATTTCTTAAATAATCACCATCTTCTACAACGATGTACGGGAATCCTCCATTCACCCTCATTGAAACTAGTTGATCTCGAATATTTTCATAATCCTTATCGGTAATTTGATACGTATTCCCTTTTTTCTCAAATAAATACATATCTTCTTGATCCACAAGTTCCTTTGTTAAATAATTTCGAATGAAGGAAATATCCGATTCAATTTCTCGCACTTCAAAGATTTTTTCCCGACCTGATCCAGGTTTTACGCCCATCTTTTTCATTTCTTCTGTCGGATTGTCATAACGTCTTTCAATATCTTCAAAGATTTTCAATCCTAAATAGTATGGATTGATTGACGTTCTTGATGGTTGAAGTACACCAGCATTGAGTTTTGCATATTCAATGGTTTCTGCCGTCGTTAAATCTAATTCTCTCATAATTCGTTGGTGCCAGTAGGATGCCCATCCTTCATTCATAATTTTTGTTTCAAGCTGTGGCCAGAAGTATAACATTTCTTCTCGCATCATTGTAAGAATATCCCGTTGCCACTCATCTAACTCTCGGCTGTATTGTTCAATGAACAACAACAAATCCTTTTCCGGCTTCGGTGGGAATTTCTTCTTTTTTATTTTCTTTCGATTTTCTTCTTTTTTCCCTTCTAATTTTTCATCTAAATTCCATAAATCATCATATGGGGTTTGAATAAGGATGCTGCTCTCAACTTCATCTTCTTCCTCTTCGTATATTAAATGTGGACGAACTAAAGAGGGATCAATATGTTCTTGAATGGACAGGACCGCATCTAAAAATTGTTCCACTTCATATTTTCCGTACTCCCTCTCATAGCTAGCAATGCGTTCAGCTGTTGCTGTCATGCTTTCAACCATATCTCTTCTTGTATTAGAAAAGCGAATATTATTTTTAAAGAAATCACAGTGGGCTAATACGTGGGCTACAATTAATTTGTTTTGCGTTAGTGTATTGGACTCTAACAAAAAGGCGTAACAAGGATCCGAATTGATGACAAGTTCATATATTTGACTGAGACCTAAATCATACTGCAATTTCATTTTGTAAAATTGCTTTCCGAAACTCCAGTGGGAAAATCTTGTCGGCATTCCGTATGCACCAATTGTATAGATGATATCCGCAGGGCAGATTTCATAGCGCATAGGGTAAAAATCTAACCCGAATCCAATAGCTATTTCCGTAATTTCATCAATTGCTTTTTGAAGCTCTTTATCCAAGAAAACTCACCTCTCTTTGGAAAATCAAGCATTTGCTTCTTGTTTACGGAACATGCTTTTTAACGCCTCATATACATCGCTTTTTTGACGAATAATATAGTGGCGAAATTTCGGGTTATCGATTTTTTTATACGTATTCATTAAAGTGGAATAACGATTTAAAGCGTTTACTTCCCCATATCCAAACATTTGGGAAACATCCATTAGTTCGTTTACGAGCTTTAAACATTTTTCATTGTCACTGGACATGTTTTCACCATCTGAGAAGTGAACTGGGTAAATATTATATCGACTTGGACTATACTTCATTTTTATAAGTTCAATGGCTTTTGAATAGGCAGATGAACAAATTGTTCCACCACTTTCACCTTTTGTGAAAAATTCCTCTTCTGTCACTACTTTTGCTTCTGTACTGTGGGCAATAAACTCTATTTCAACTTTTTCGTATTTTGAACGTAAAAAGCGAGTCATCCAAAAGAAGAACGTGCGAGCACAATATTTTTCAAAATTCCCCATTGAACCACTCGTATCCATCATCGCTAAAACTACTGCATTCGATTCTGGTTTCACTACTTCGTTCCATGTTTTAAATCGCAAATCTTCATCTGTAATCGGTGCGATTGCTGGTTTCCCTTTTAGGGCATTTCGTTTAAATGCTGAAAGAATGGTGCGTTTTTTATCAATATTTCCCATTAATCCTTTTTTACGAATATCGTTAAATTCAATTTTTTCTGTTGTAATATTCGATATTTCCTTTTGTTGCAAATTTGGTAATTCTAATTCGCTAAATAGGATGTTTTGTACCTCATCAAGACTAACTTCTGCTTCATAGTAATCCTGCCCTGGAAGGTTCCCTGCTTCTTTCCCCTTTCCAGGCCCTAGAGCACCTTGGGAATCCCTTGCAACAATATCACCAATTTTGCTATTCCCTTGCCCTTGACCAACATGTTTAGACTTCCCATAGTTATACCGGATTTTATATTCATCGAGAGAGCGGATTGGAATTTTAATCACTTCACGACCGTTTGACATGATGATGCTTTCTTCACTAATTAAATCTGGTAAATTATTTTTAATAGCTTCTCTAACCTTTTCCATATGACGTTGTTGATCTTGATAACCTTTACGATGTAATGACCAATCTTCTCGAGAAACAATATAGCTTTTATTATCGTTTTTACCCATCTCATCATCACCCATCTTTCATGACTTTCCTTAATCTATCTGGAAAATCACTTTTTTTATCATATGCGGGAGTTTTATGGAATTACCACTTCATTTTGAAAATAAAAAAGTGCTAAGAAAAAATCTTAGCACATAAATTAATAGTTTCTTTCTTCATTATTCATCTGTTCAACAAGCTTCCAACATAACGCAATAATTCATTGGCTGAAGTGGAATTATAACCATATTCATCAATTAACCTAGCAATCACTTCATTGATTTTTTTCAATTGTGCCTCATCAGGAGTTTTTGTAGATGTTGTAATTTTTACTACATCTTTCAAATCAGCAAATAGTTTCTTTTGAATTGCTTCCCTTAATCTCTCATGAGAATTGTAATCGAATTTTTTTCCTTTTCGTGCATAAGCAGAAAGTCGAATGAGAATCTCTTCTCGGAATGCTTTTTTCGCATTTTCGGAGATGCCGATCTGTTCTTCAATAGAACGCATTAATTTTTCATCTGGCGGCATTTCTTCTCCTGTTAACGGATCTTTAATTTTATTTTTATTGCAATAGGCTTCCACATTATCTAAATAGTTGTTTAATAATGTTTTTGCTGATTCTTCATAAGAATAAACAAAGGCTTTTTGTACCTCGTTTTTCGCGATTTCATCATACTCCCGTCTTGCGATAGCAATATAGTTCATGTATTTTTCCTTATCTTCTGGCGTAATAGAAGGATGTTGATCTAGTCCATCTTTTAATGATCTTAAAACGTCTAATGCATTAATGGATGGTACTTCCTTGCGAATAATAGCTGATGATATACGGTTAATGACATAACGAGGATCTATGCCTTTCATTCCCTCATTAGGATATTCTTTTTTTAATTCCTCTACATCAACTGAATTAAACCCTTCAACAGTTTCTCCATCATACAACCGCATTTTCTTTACAATATCGATGCCTTGTTTTTTCGGCACTTCAAGTCTCGTTAAAACCGAGAAGATAGCAGCAGCTCTTAACGCATGTGGTGCTATGTGTACATGAGCCATGTCGCTTTCCTTAATCATTTTTTCATAGATTCGCTCTTCTTCACTCACTTTTAAGTTATACGGAATTGGCATCACAATAATTCTTGAATGAAGAGCTTCATTCTTTTTATTTGCAATGAATGAACGATATTCCGTTTCGTTCGTGTGAGCAACAATCAATTCATCTGCGCTGATTAACGCAAACCGGCCAGCTTTGAAGTTTCCTTCTTGAGATAATGATAATAAGTGCCATAGAAACTTCTCATCGAGTTTCAACATTTCTTGAAACTCCATAATTCCTCGGTTTGCTTTGTTTAGTTCTCCGTCAAATCGATATGCACGTGGATCGGATTCCGAACCGTATTCAGCAATTGTTGAAAAATCGATGCTACCTGTTAGATCAGCGATGTCTTGTGACTTTGGATCGGATGGAGTAAACGTTCCAATTCCTACACGTTTATCTTCTGAGAAGAAGATTCGCTCCACCATTACATCTTCAATGCGGCCACCATATTCTTGTTCCAAACGTAATTGATTTAATGGCGATAAACTTCCTTCAATACGTATACCGTATTCTTTATAAAAATCTTCTCGCAAGTGATGAGGGATTAAATGCAGTGGATCTTCATGCATAGGACAACCCTTAATTGCATATACCGCTCCTTCATCGGTGCGAGTATATTTTTCCAATCCGCGTTTTAACAAAGTAACAATTGTTGATTTACCACCGCTGACAGGGCCCATTAAAAGCAAAATCCGTTTTCGAACGTCAAGTCTTTTAGCAGCCGGATGGAAATATTCTTCCACTAAACGTTCAATTGTTGATTCTAATCCAAAGATTTCATTGCTAAAAAACTTATAGATTTTTTGTCCATTTTTTTCCTCAATCCCTGCACTTTTTATCATATTGTAAACTCTGGAATGAGCAGTTTGTGCAACTTCTGGGCGTTTTTTCACTATTTCTAAATACTCAGCAAAGGTACCTTCCCACTTCAGCTTTTCTTCTTCTTCTCTGTACTCTTTCACTTTCTTTAAAATGTCGATAGCGCCTTCCCTCCATTCAGGGCTAATTTATAACATAGTATGATTACGTTTTGTTTATGATACCACTGATTTTTAATTAGCTAGTTTTGGAAACGAACATAATGAGATAGAAAAAAGCTCTCCTAAGAGCACTACTGCTTTAGGAAAGCTTTTGAAGATTGTTCAATAATCATGTTATGTTGTTGCATTATAAATATGAATAAATTTTATTATCCGCCATAATAGAAACCTGTTTCTTTCATTGTTAGCGGATCTCCTTCACGGTGTACACCAGCATTAATCACTTCACCAACGTAAATATAGTGGTCACCTTTTTCAATCTTGTCCACCACTTTACATTCAAAAAAGCTTAATGCATCTTTAAAGATTGGACACCCTGTTTCTTCAGTGTAAAATTCGTAACCCGCTAGTCCACATACTACTTTTTACTTTTTCTTTTATATAAGATTCCTAATGTGTTTGGTCCGCAGTGAGTTGAAATGGTACAACCGGCCGTTGTCTCAATAATCTCTTCAAATGATGCATACTGTTCAATTGCCTCTCTTACTTTTTGAACCGTTTCGGGTGAACAATAGGAATGAGTAATAAACACTCTTGAATAATCGATGTCATCATTATTTTCAAGCCGGTCTTTTACATAATTAACGATACAGCGATCGAAGTTCCCACGATATTTTTTTCCAACAATCATTTTACCATCTACAACTTCAATGGAAGGTTTAATTCTTAACAATGTAGCACCGAAAGCTTCAATTCCGGAACAGCGTCCGCCTTTTCGTAAGTATTCCATAGTATCAATCACAAAACTTGCATCTACCTTAGGAATAATCTCTTCTAAATGTTTTATGATTTCTTCTGGTTGTGCTCCCTTTTTTGCCATAAGTGCCGCTTCGTAGACAACATGTCCACTTCCAGTAGAAAGGTTGCTTGAATCTACAACGAACACATTATCAAATTGTTCCGATGCAATTTTGGCATTTTGATAGCAAGAGGAAAAACCAGAACCTAAACTAATATGTATCACAGCATCGTAATGCGGTGATAGCTCCTTGAATAAATTTTCATATTCAAATACATTTACCGCAGCCGTTTTACAAGTTTTTCCTTCTTCACTTACATAACGAAAGATATCTTTTGGCGTAATATCAATTCCATCGCGAAAATCTTCCTCGTTAATTAACACATGTAATGGCATTAATGAAATATCTAACTGCTCAATAATTTCAGGAGATAAATCGCAAGTGCTATCGGCTGTTATTTTAATCATACGGCTCACCTCTATTTTCATAATCCCAACAAAATTTCTTCAATTATAACATAATTCTATATTAGAAAAATAATCATTGAGAAATGATCATCAACATTCCGCTGAACTCTTCTTTGTTCTTTATCTGTTCGAAAAGTTTTGAAATATCTTTGAACTCCTTTCTAATGCCTTTTATTTTATGTTTTTTGGAAGTACAATCTCAATAAAGAAATGAATTAAAGCTTTAGCTGATGAATGGCTCAACTATCCCGCTTAGTTGCTCATGTTTTTAAACATGTTCAAAATATTCACAACCCCTTTCTTATCTATAAGGTGCGAGAATAACCCTCGCATCTCTTTTTTTCTAGCTTTTATAACCCTTAATAAGAATTCCTTTTGCCAAATAATTTGATAAACTAAATGAAATGATTTCGTTTGTAAGAAGTTAATGAAAGAGGGATGGTTGTGAGTATAAAGAAGGTATCAATTATCGGTTTAGGTGCATTAGGCATTATGTATGGTCAACATTTTTCTCAAAAACTTCCGAAAGAAAATGTACGAATCATAGCCGATAAAAAACGTATTGAAAAATATCAAACTGAAGGGGTATTTTGCAACGGAGAACGATGTGAATTCCACTTTGTAACACCTGATGAGCATGTAGAACCTGCAGATTTACTTATTTTTACTGTTAAGTTTAACGGTTTAGAAGAAGCCATTCAATCTGTTAAGCACCATGTAGGTGAACATACGATAATCATTTCGGCATTAAATGGCATCATCAGCGAAGAAATGATTGGACAAGTTTACGGCTTTGAAAAGGTACTTTATTGTGTCGCTCAAGGAATGGATGCAGTAAAAATTGATAACAAATTAACATTTGAACATAAAGGAATGCTCGTCTTTGGTGATAGAAAACCAGGAATCCTTAGTGAAAAAACAAAAAGATTAAGCGAATTTTTCAAATCTGTTGAACTTCCACATCAAGTGGATACAAACATGCCCCATCGAATTTGGGGCAAATTCATGCTAAACGTTGGAGTCAATCAAACGGTTGCCGTTTACAATAGCAATTATGGGGAAGTACAAAATGAAGGTGAAGCAAGAAATACGATGATTGCTGCTATGCGAGAAGTTATTGCTATTTCAGATAAAGCTGGTGTTCCATTGACAGAAGATGATTTAAATTACTGGCTTGATGTATTAGATACTCTCAGTCCAGAAGGAAAACCATCAATGGCACAAGATGTCGATGCAAAACGACTAAGCGAAGTTGAATTGTTTGCTGGAACTGTATTAAAACTTGGCAAAAAGTACGGAATTGATACACCGGTAAATAAAATGCTGTATGAAAAGATTAAAGAAATTGAATCTGAATACGTTTATTGATTAGAAATATTCGTGTTATAAGAGAGAGGACTGTGCAAAAGTTGATGACAGTCCTCTCTTTATCATTTCTCATTTGAAATAAGGCTTAGCTATAACATTTTCGATTCATGGAAACTGATAATAGCCAAAATCAATCACTTAATAGTCAAACTAAATTGGATTATAGTCAAATGTGTGAACTTAATTGCCAATCGATTAAATTTCGATTTAGGGAAAACCGATATTAGCCAAAATCAATCACTTAATAGTCAAACTAAAATGGATAATAGTCAAATGTGCGAACTTAATTGCCAATCGTTTCAATTTCGATTCGAGAAAGACCGATATTAGCCAAAATCGATCACTTAATAGTCAAGCTAAAAAAGATATTAGTAAAAGTTTGCAAAATAATAGCCAATATGGATAGTTATTATTAGACTATGATTTGCCCATTACCTTCCGCTTCCCATTTCGCTACTTCTTCACGTACAATTGGTGCAACTTCTTTCCCTAACAATTCGATGCATCTCATCACATCTTCATGAGCCATTGAACCAACTGGGCAGTGGAGCATAAAGCGAGTAACTCCAACATTTTTACGCAAGAAAATAATTTTATCTGCTACCGTTTTTACATCGCCACAGTACAATGCTCCTTCTAAACTTCTAGCATAATCAAATGTCGCTTGCGTATATGGTCCCCATCCTCGTTCTCTACCTAAAACATTCATTGCGTATTGGGTTGGAGGGAAGAACTTTTCAACCGCCTCTTCTGTCGTTTCCGCAACAAATCCATGGGAGTGAGATGCTACTTTTAGTTTGGAAATATCATGTCCTGCTTCTTTTGCTGCACGATAATATAACTTCACTAAAGGAGCAAATTGTAATGGACTGCCGCCGATAATCGCTAAACATAAAGGTAAGCCTAACGCACCTGCTCGAGCTACCGATTGAGGCGTTCCACCACTAGCAATCCAAATCGGAACTTCATTTTCTGGTCTTGGGTATACTCCTCGACCATTAATACTTGGACGATGTTTACCGTTCCAATGAATGATTTCTTGTTTCTGTATTTGTAGTAATAAATCTAACTTTTCCTCGAATAATTCATCATAATCCTGTAAGTCATAACCAAATAACGGAAAAGATTCTATGAAAGAACCCCGGCCTGCCATAATTTCTGCACGCCCGTTCGAAATTGCATCCAATGTAGCAAATTGCTGATACACTCTCACTGGATCATCTGAAGATAATACAGTTACTGCGCTCGTTAATTTAATATTTTTTGTTTTCGTTGCGGCCGCAGCAAGCAATACAGCAGGTGATGAACAAGCATAATCTTTTCGATGATGCTCACCTACTCCATAAACATCTAATCCCACTTCATCAGCTAGTTGAATTTCTTCTACAACTTCTCGAAGTCGCTCCGCATGACTTATCACTTTTCCCGTTCTTACATCTGGCGTCGTTTCTACAAATGTCGTTAACCCTATTTCCATCCTCATTCCCTCCACATACAAAACATATTATCTCGAAATTGAAATATTTTTCTTTGTAATCATACACAAATATTAGGATGATTATCAAATATTCTGTTTTTAATTCTCATCCTTTTTTAGAATATATTCAGCTCCAAAAGTTAAAAATAATATAAAAAACAAGGAATGAATGTAGATGAAAGAAAGAAAATTTGAAAGCAAAGTAATTGAATTTTTAATGATTTTGATGTTCAGTTTTGGTATTGTTATCACATTATTCAGTTTGATTTCTATTGAACTAAATGTATATGATATTAAATTGTATTTCATGATTTTCATTACTTTGGTGATATTCTACAAGCCTTTTAGAACTTCAAGTTTTCGTTTTATTTTTTATTTAATTAATCGTACATTGCATTTAATAAAAACCGTTCACACTGACAACGATCTTTTACAGAAAGAACTTATACAATTGAATAATTTGCCAGAAACGGAGTACATCCATCTATTAAAAAAACTTTTTGAAAAACATCGTTACGTAGCACTTATTACAAAGGACATTGAAACTTTCAATGTGGATCTTATTTTATGGAAAGGTACGAGAAAATATATAGTACAGATTATAAAAGGGGCAAATGCAGTTGACATCCGAAAGGTTCAACAAGTTGCTGTCAATATAAAAACATACAGTGCAGATGGCGCAATGATTATTACAAATCAATCTTTTACACCATCTGCCAAAAAGTTTTCTTCCTTAAACCATATACTTTTAATTGATCACGATGAATTAATAAATATGATGCAGGATGAAAATAAAAAGTTCGTTTTCCAAACCGCATTATATTTATCACAACATAAATAATAATAAGAATTCGCTAGCTAAATTGAAAGGAGCTAGCGAATTTTGCATTCATAAAAAATATTTCAATCATCTACTTCTAATGTTCTTTTTTTACTCGATTCATTAAATACTCAACAAACACTTCATCACGTACTAGATAGGCTTCATACATCCTTTTTAAATATTTTTCTGCTTCTTCAAAACTTGCAAAAGTTGTTTCTATTAATTGTTCTGATTTTTCAATCATCCAAACGCCATCTTTTTGTAATATAAAATAATTGTTATCATCGGCATCAGCATACATCGTACCAAAAGAAGATTCCTTTACATTATACCGATTATATTTCGCATCTTGAGGCATTGGATCAAGCTGAAAAGTATTTTGTACAAATATTTGATATGTTTCCTCTGTTAAGTTACAACCCGCTGCCTTTTGATGTCCTCCTCCGCCATACACTGCTGCGATTTCCGAAACATCCACATGGTCATGAATAGTGCGGAAAGAAATTTTTTTACTTCCCATATTCAATATAGCGATATAGTCAAGATGAGGATGTTCTTTACTTAATTCGTTTCCTAATTCTGAATGATAAGATTCCGCATACACAACTCCAGCAAAATACTCATCATTTTTTATTTGCACTACCTCTCTTTTTTTGCGACGAATATATCGTTCTATCCGATCTTCTTCCATATTCAACAGCTTTTTTTCAAATTCATCAAAATCGAAGTGTTCAGAAGAAGTTAGTCTGTCAATCATCGTTTCTTCAAATTCATCGATGGACACTAAGAAAAACAATGAATTTAAGAAATGGGCTTTATGATTATCGTTTTTTTCCCACTCCCAAGTATCATATTGTCTTACGAGCTTCACAAATTCATCAATTGCCTCTGTTGGCTTTAATAACTCGTTTGCAACTAAAAACTGATAAAATAATGAAGTTGCACTTTCTAGCTTCCCTTCCTCATTTTCGACTAATACCGTTCCCCAATCATATTCATTAAAATGCAACGCTGTTTTATGATGATCAATAAGTTGAATATTTTTATATTGTTTAAAATGTGCATTTAATCTTTTTTCATTTTCTTCACTAGGTGATAAATCTGTAATAAATAAAAAAGTATCAGGCAAATCATTTTCTAAAAAGTATTCAATTTCCCGTTCAAGTGAAGCAATTGAATTATATCGGACTTTTACATCTTGTCCAAAGGCAAGTTTCGCTAAAATGCCACATCCAACTCCATCTAAATCATTGTGGGACAGCAATTTATACATTCTATTTCACCTCAGAAAGTAGTATGGATGCTTTTTATAAAAATAACAGCATTATTATTGCAAAGAAGTTAGAATTCCTTTTAAATTTTCAATTTAACAAAATTTTCGATTGAAAATTCAAAATTTTTCTGCATATTGTATAAAATTCAATCATAAATGATATTTAAATACTTAATTGTTATTGCTTTTCCAAATAAAAGGAGCTACAATTATATACAATTATCCATCGACTTATTTCAATATTGCTTTGAAGTAAGGATAGAGGCGCAAAAACCAAGAGTACACAGTTTGAGGATAATGAGGTCCAATGATAATTGTGGAAAGGGGGATTTGCCGAAGTCTCTAGAAACTCATTTTTCTAGGGGCTGGTTCTGCATTGAATAAGTGTAGGACTGTCATATAGGAAACTATATGGAGGGCTATCTTACGCAAAAAATCTTCCTTTTTGCAACAACGAGGCTCTTCGTTGTTGCTTTTTGCGTTTATAAAGAAATTGCCCTTCTCCATTAAAAAACATTGAAAAGGATGTGGAGAAGAATGAATTTCGGAAGAGTATTAACAGCAATGGTAACGCCATTTGACAAAAATGGTGACGTAGATTTTGAGGCTACGGAAATTCTAATTCAACATTTAATTGCAAACGGTACAGACGGATTAGTGGTATGTGGTACAACTGGAGAATCTCCTACTTTAACAGATGAAGAAAAAGTAGAACTGTTTAAATTTACTGTGAAGACTGTAAATGGTAGAGTTCCTGTAATTGCAGGTACGGGCTCTTATAATACGAGAGCTTCCATTGAGCTTACTAAAAAAGCAGAAGATGCCGAGGTGGATGGCATCATGCTTGTAACTCCATACTACAATAAGCCAAACCAAGAAGGAATGTATGAACACTTTAAAGCAATTGCACAAAATACAAAACTGCCAATTATACTCTATAACATTCCTGGCCGTAGTGTCGTCAATTTATCCGTTGATACGGTAGTTCGTCTTGCGAAAATACCGAATATTGTTGCAATTAAAGAGGCAAGTGGAAATTTAGATGCAATGGCACAAATTATCGAAAACACGCCAAATCATTTCTCACTATATAGCGGGGATGATAGCTTAACATTACCAACATTAGCAATTGGTGGTACAGGAGTAATTTCCGTTGCTTCTCATATTATCGGCAATGAAATGCAATCTATGATTAAAAATTTCTTCATTGGAAATATTCAAGAAGCTGCAAAAGAACATCGAAACCTGTTACCAATTATGAAAGCGATGTTCATTGCACCAAATCCTGCTCCTGTTAAGGCAGCATTAAATATGAAAGGCATAACAGTTGGTGGTGTTCGTCTTCCACTAGTGCCATTAAACGAAGAGCAACAAAAAATGCTAGATTATTTATTAAGAAATACACAATTACAATTGATTTCATAAATATTCTCCTGCCATGAAAATGGCAGGTTTTTATTTTGATAAATAATACTTGGTGGAAAAGTAAATAAAATATTCGATAGGAAAATGAATAGTGATATAATAGCATTTGTGAATTTTAGGCATTTAACTAAATTCATAAGTGCTTATTTTTTTATCTTCAATATGTCACAATTCAACTTTGTTGGAGGATATGATTTTGCTCAATTTACTATTAGCCATTTTAATATTTATCATCACGCTCATACTCGTAATTCGCCAACCAAAAAATATCAATATCGGTTGGTCAGCCTGCTGTGGCGCAATAGTTGCATTGATTGTTGGAGTAGTGGATATTAATGACGTCTTTGAAGTTGTAAACATTACTTGGAATGCGACATTATTATTTATTGCGATTATAATCATTTCCTTAATATTGGATCAAATTGGTTTATTTGAATGGTCTGCACTGCACATGGCTCGCATAGCAAAAGGGAACGGTATTAGAATGTTCATTTACGTTACAGTTCTTGGAGCTTTTGTTTCAGCCTTCTTTTCAAATGATGGTGCAGCATTAATTTTGACCCCTATTGTTCTTGCAATGGTTCGAAATTTAAATTTTAATGAGAAAATGATTTTCCCTTTTATTATGGCTAGTGGTTTTATAGCTGACACTACTTCCCTCCCTTTTTTAATAAGTAACTTAGTAAACGTAATCGCAGCAGATTTTTTTGGAATCAGCTTTATGGAATACTCTTTACGAATGATTATTCCTAATTTCTTTTCATTAATAGCAACCATTATCGTTCTATTTTTATACTTCCAGAAATCTATTCCATCAAAGTATGATGTAATGATGCTAAAAAACCCACAGGAAGTCATACGGGATGAAAAGATGTTTAAATTAGCGTGGCCGGTAATGGCAATTTTATTAACCGGTTATTTTTCAGCTGAATGGATTCATGTACCCGTTAGTATTATTGGTTGGATTATGGCGATATTCTTATTGGCGATGGCTCGAAAAAGTTCAGCAGTCAATACAAAAGCCGTAATAAAAGGAGCGCCATGGAATATTGTATTTTTCTCCATCGGTATGTATTTAGTCGTTTATGGATTAGGAAATGCAGGTTTCACGAAAGGACTAGCCTATGTTATTGAATGGACAGTGCAAGGAGGATTATTCACTACTACGATTGGAATGGGGTATATTGCAGCCTTCTTATCTTCAGTTATGAATAATTTACCTACAATTATGATTGACTCATTAGCAATAGCGGAAACTTCCACGTCAGGTGTAATTCGCGATTCTTTAATTTATGCCAATGTAATCGGCTCAGATTTAGGTCCCAAAATTACACCAATTGGTTCACTTGCTACGCTTGTGTGGCTACATGTACTCTCAAACAAGGGGATTAAAATT
This sequence comes from Ureibacillus sp. FSL K6-0165, assembly GCF_038004285.1. Classification (NCBI taxonomy): domain Bacteria; kingdom Bacillati; phylum Bacillota; class Bacilli; order Caryophanales; family Caryophanaceae; genus Ureibacillus; species Ureibacillus sp. FSL K6-0165. The sequence goes on along the minus strand of NZ_JBBOQS010000001.1, from coordinate 1,167,794 downwards.
TCTTGGGGAGCTTATTTTAAAATGGGGATTATCCTGACACTTCCAATACTATTCTTCACATTAGTTGGTTTATATTTGACGTTATTATTATTTTGATTCTTTATTTTTATATGAGTAAAATTTAATTATAATGGTTACAATAATAACACACCTAAGAACATTTGAACTTAGGTGTGTTTATTATTGCCAATTATTCTGAGTTTCCTTTCAATTGTTGTTGAGCCATTTGCACAAGACGTTTCGTAATTTCTCCACCAACTGAACCATTAGCTCGGGAAGAAGTATCTGGTGAAAGGTTTACGCCAAACTCTTGTGCAATCTCATATTTCATTTGATTCAATGCAGCTTCTGCCCCTGGGAATACTAGTTTGTTAGAACTACGATTTGTCATGTTGTTCACCTCCTTGTGCCATTAGAATGCTCAAGCTATAGCTTTTAATACTTTAGAAATGTAGGGAACATTGAGATTCACTGGAAAAAACAGATTATTTAAGTTGTAACATTATTACAATAGTGTCATATATTCTAATTTTTTCCTCCTAATCAGTATGTTAATATGTTAGTTAGTTAACGTTAACTTTAGGAGGAGCATTTCATGTATAAAATACGAGGGCATCATTTATTTTGCCTTGTTGGCTTTAGAGGTATGGGATATTCTAAAGAATTTGCGGAAAATATGAAGCGCATTCACCAAGAACTTAGGAAAAACCCCAAGACTTTAATTCACATCATCGAGGGCATCGATCAAATTTGTGAAAAATACCCAAACTGCGGAAAATATCATTGTCAAGATGAAAACATCTACATAAGAGATAAACAAATTTTGGAAAAGTTAGGGATACAGATTGGTCAAACTCTCACTTGGGAAGAAATTGAGTCTCGCATACAAAAATTCGCAACTCCTGAAGATATAGATATTCTTTGTGAAAGTTGTACATGGCGTTCCTATGGTGTATGTAAAGCAGGCATCCAAAGAATCTTAAATGGCGAAGGTTTATGGGAAGTAAATAAATAACCATTTATAAAAATCTCCTGGTGAGGAGATTTTTTATTTTATCTAAATATAAATACTATTTACATTTTTCCGAAATAACAAATTTCTTTGGATTTTAAAAATTCGTGCTAAACTATATCTATCTTAAATGTCCTTTTGGTGTAAACATTTGTATTTGTAAGCAAGATTTTAATCTTTGGAGGTTTTTATGAAAAAACTATTTCATACATGGAGTCAAATTAGCTTAGTCAAACGAATTTTAATCGGTTTAATTTTAGGTATTCTTCTAGCTATTACAATACCTGATACTTTCAGTTGGGTATCCATTTTCGGAAACTTGTTTGTCGGTGCATTAAAAGCCGTGGCACCAGTACTTGTATTGGTATTGGTTATTCAAGCAATCGCAAATCATCGAAGCGGAACAAAAACCAATATGAAATTGATTTTAATTCTTTATGCTATCGGTACTTTTTCCGCTGGTGCAATCGGTGTCATTGCCAGCTTCATTTTCCCAACGACACTGACATTAAAAATGAGTGCTGAAGATGTGTCTCCTCCAGAAGGTATTGCAGAAGTTTTTGAAACGTTGCTTTTTAATGTTGTTAGTAATCCGGTAAATGCTCTTATGAATGCAAATTACATTGGCATATTGGCTTGGGCCGTTCTTCTAGGAATTGCGCTTAAGAAAGCAGCAGATTCAACAAAAACCATGATTGACAATCTTTCAGAAGCAATTTCAACAATTGTGAAATGGGTAATTGAATTTGCACCTATTGGTATTATGGGGCTTGTCTTTGATGCGATAGCAACAAATGGTCTTTCCACATTAGTTGAATACGGAAAATTGCTAATTGTTCTTCTTGGCTGTATGTTCTTTGTTGCATTAGTTATAAACCCGCTCATCACATTTATTTTTACAAAGCAAAATCCATATCCGCTTGTATGGCTTACATTAAAAGAAAGTGCAATTTTTGCGTTCTTTACTCGAAGTTCTGCCGCAAACATTCCAGTCAATTTAGCATTATGTGAAAAATTAGGTTTAAATAAAGATACATATTCTGTATCTATTCCATTAGGTGCCACAATTAATATGGCGGGAGCTGCAATTACAATCTCTGTATTAACGCTTGCAGCTAGTCATACACTAGGAATTGAAGTAGATGTAATGACCGCTATCATCTTAGTAGTACTTTCTGCACTTTCTGCTGCAGGAGCTTCTGGTGTCGCTGGAGGATCATTGCTTTTAATTCCTGTCGCTTGTAGTCTTTTTGGAATTTCCAATGATATTGCTATGCAAGTTGTAGCTGTTGGATTCATTATTGGCGTATTACAAGATTCTTGTGAAACTGCATTAAATTCATCATCCGACGTATTATTTACAGCAACAGCTGAATGGGCAAAAGAGCGTAAATCAAATTAATAATAGAATATGTATAAATTATTAAGGCACTGCTCTCATTTCTTATTACAGAGCAGTGCCTTTAATCAAATTCGTCTATATCACCATATAATTCAACATGTTTTTCCAATTCCTAAGTTGCCTCCCTAAGTAATCTTTTATTATTTTCCAATATCTTAATGACTTGTTGAAGGATTTTTTCTTCTACCATAGGGGTCGAATTAATTTCCTTCCTTATGATTTTGTTTAATTCTAAAATGGTACTAACTTCGAGACGATGCTTTTCAGCTAACTGAAATGCCCGCTCTAACTGACCGGTTATCATCAGCATTCCTCCTATTTTCGTTTTAATTATATTTTATGATGTTTTTTTATTTTTTTCACCTGTAATTAAAAGAATTTTCTTTAATATGAATAAATTATATCAAATTTGTTATAACCATTTAACTCCATTTACCAAATAGTTACAGAAAAGCTGAATACATCTCATAAATTGTAAGAAAATTGAATATAGAAATAGAGTAAATTCGTTTTATAAAGGGGGCCTTTCTTTGTATCGAAAACTAATTGGAATTACATTAACCCCATTGATCTTCTTTGGTGCTCACTCAATTGGTGGAGGTGCAGCAGCCCATGCAAATGAAGAAATTATCCCTGGAGCACATTCTGTAAAAGTTACTTATTTTGATGGACAAGATGATCGTTGGCTCACAACATTGAATCCTGAACAACTTGAAAAAGCTAACCTTTATGGCAACAATATAATAGCTCCCATTTATTGGGGTGACCCAGAAAAGGAAACAGGTTGGTTTCAAATGTATAAACCTGCAAAAATAACAGGCACTCAAGTAACCGGTGCATTTGATGATGCACAATTTGTCATTCGAGTACCTGACCAGTGGAATGGCAAATTAGTCGTTTCAGGCATTCCAGCAACAAGAAATGAAACCTCAACAGATCTTTTATTTAGCGATTTTGTTCTTGAAAAAGGGTATGCTTTTGCAGCGATTGATAAAGGAACTCAAGGCACTGAAGTCGAAGGTGATCCATTGGCAAAAGTGAAAAATGCTTTAGTTGATGAAGATGATTCTGTTCGAGAATGGCATCTTCGTTTTAGACAAATTACTAAAGCTTCACATCAATATTTGATAAACAATTTTAGCGACCGACTTATTAACCCGAATGATGCTTCAAATCCTGCAAGCAAATTAATTCGGCCAGATCATAAAGTGCCGACATATGCCATTGGAATCTCAAATGGAGGTTATGTTGTTCGTTTCGCATTGGAAAATGATAACCCTGAAAAAACCGGAGAACCGCGACTTTTCGATGGCGGTGTAGACTGGGAAGGTGTTCTTTGGACAGAAAAAGCCCCTAATCTCATAAGTTCGTTAGTTTCTGTTGTCAACCATGCAGAAGAAGCCCTTTATGGTAGCGGAAAAGCAAAGGAACAAGCGATAAAAGAATTATTTAAAGCAGGCGTTCCAAAAGGATCTGAAAAATTATGGGTTTATCATGACCAAATATATTGGTTTGTCACGTTAAACATTTATCGTGACCATTTTGATCCAACTGCACCTAATCGGATAGAATGGCCAAATTACTTAAGATTTGACGAAAACGGCTTACGTGATCGATCCTTTGACCATATTTTCAAAAACTATCAGTATAATCAAAGACGAAAATTAATCAAAGATAATATAAAAGAAATCGAAAATACAGGTAAGATTGAAGTCCCGTTAATCAGTATTACAGGATCATTAGATACGCTTATATTCCCAGAAATTCATGCAAAAGGATATGAAAAATTAGTGAAACGAGCGAAAAGAGAACATTTACATCGATTATATATTATAGAAAATGGTAATCATGTAGATGGACTCGTTTGGAATCCAGCAACAGATCCAGACAAAGAACTTCAACCATTGTTGCCGTATGCGCATCAAGCATTTAATTTGTTGGTGGATTGGGTAGAACAAAATATCCAACCACCAGAAAGCAAGACGATTCCTGCTCCTCTTCATAATGAAAAAGTTATCGATATCAAAACAGGTAATGAAATTGAACCGTGCATAAAATAAGAGACCCAAATGATTGGGTCTTTTTTGTACTATTGGAAAAGCACATTTATGTCCTAATAGTGAATAAACTGTACTAATTCAATAACAACTTAAGAAAGGTAAGATCTCTATGGAGAGCGATCGAATAACAGACGGAACCTTTCAAAATTTGAGTCAAAAGAACATGACTTTCGAGCAAGTTTTCGACGCAATTGTACAGTTTATGAGAAAAGAACCAACCGGTAATTTTGTTTTAATGTTTGGAACAGATTCACAAGTATTTAGTAAAGAAACAAAATTTATTACCGGAATTGTCATTCAGCAAAAAGGAAAGGGCGTTTGGGCATGTTTTCGAAAAGTCATTGTCCCAAGGAGAATGACAAACTTACATGAACGTATTTCTTACGAAACCTCTTTAACCGAAGAAGTCGTTTCTTTATTTACAGAAGAAAAAATAGAGCAGTTAATAAATATCGTATTACCTTATGTATATAAAGGAGCTAGCTTCACCATTGAAGGACATATCGATATTGGAAGCGGAAATCGAAACAAAACAAGCGTCTTTGTCAATGAAATGATTGCGAGAATGAACTCCCTTGGAATTGAAGCAAAGATTAAACCAGACTCCTTTGTTGCAAGCACCTATGCGAATCGTTTTACAAAGAAATAACCATACAATGTATTCCTTGAATCATTCTATTATGAATATGATAAAATTGGAAAAAACACATGTGGAGGAATAGATATGTTACAAAATTTCGATGAACTCTTAAGAAAATATGCAAAACTATTAGTGTCAAAAGGAATAAATGTTCAATCTGGTGATTGGGTGAAAATAACAATTTCCGTTGAGCAAGCTCAACTCGCTCGACTTATTACAGAAGAGGCTTACGAATTAGGTGCTGAAAAAGTGATTATCAAATGGAATGATGATGAAATTACTAAATTACATTATCTTCATCAGCCTACAGAAGTACTAACGGACATTCCTCCATATGAAATTGAGGAATCAGAAGACCATGTGTTAAATAAGCGCGTTTCGAGACTTGCCATCCTTTCTAGCGATCCAAGTTTACTTGATTCAGCGGATCCAGCAAAAGTAGCTGCATTCCAAAAAGCAGCTAGTCAAGCCTTCCAAGTTCAACGAAAAGCAACACAAAATAACGATTTGAAATGGACCGTTGCAGCAGCAGCTGGCAGCGCTTGGGCAAATAAAATGTTCCCTCACTTAGAAACTACTGAAGCACAAGTCGATGCTTTATGGAATCAAATTTTTAAAACTTGCCGGGTATATGAGGACGATCCAATTGCTGCATGGGACAAACATATAAGTTTATTAAATGAAAAAGCAACAAAATTAAATGAATACCAATTTGAAGCCCTGCATTTCAAGGCGCCAGGAACTGATTTTAAATTAGGGTTGCCAAAAAATCACATCTGGACAAGTGCAGAAAGTTATAATCCAAAAGGTGAGCAATTTATTGCCAACATGCCAACGGAAGAACTTTTCACAGCACCCGATACTCGCCGCATGGACGGAGTCGTTCGCAGCACGAAACCTTTAAGTTATGCAGGACAATTAATTGAAGGCATTGTAGCTCATTTTAAAGACGGAAAGATTGTGGATATTTCCGCAGAAAAAGGCGATGAAGTTATTAAAAAACTTGTATTTGAAAATGAAGGAGCTACCGGCTTGGGAGAAGTTGCACTTGTACCTGATCCTTCTCCAATTTCCCAATCGGGCGTAACATTCTTCAATACATTATTTGATGAAAATGCTTCAAATCACATCGCGATTGGTTCCGCCTACCCCTCTACAATAGAAGGTGGTACAAAAATGAGCGAAGAAGAATTGCGTGCCCAAGGTTTAAATATTTCAAACGTTCATGTGGACTTTATGATTGGTTCTGCAGAAATGGATATTGATGGAATAACACGAGATGGCTCCATCGTTCCTATTTTCCGCAAAGGCGATTGGGCATTCTAATACAAAAAATGAGACAGGGGAATTTGGGTTTACTCAAGTTCTCCTTTTATTTACTCCATACAATATCCATAGATTTAACTCATTATTCTTGAAATCACCTTTTTGTCAGTATATTGTTTTTATAATGCTTTTCACATTAATTTTGAATACATAGTGGAGGAAATTTAATGCAGCATTTAATCGATATTGGAGTTAATCTATTAGATAAACAATTCCAAAATGATCGAAGTGAAGTTATTGAACGTGCACTTCAAAATGGAGTAGTTCAAATGATTGTTACTGGCACTAGTTTAAGGAACAGTAAACAGGGTTTAGAAATTGCAAAAGAATATCCAAATGTGTTGTTTTCAACTGCCGGTATTCACCCCCACGATGCCAAAACTTTTACTAATAACACAATCGATGAGTTGGAACAATTAGCACAGTATGATGAAGTCGTTGCCATTGGTGAATGCGGTCTAGATTTCAATCGAATGTTTTCTCCCCAAGATATTCAAGAAGAGTGTTTTGAAGCCCATCTACATTTAGCAAAAAAACTTTCGATGCCTCTCTTTTTGCACGAACGTGATGCTCACAATCGTTTTTGCGAAATTTTTGCAAACTTTATGGATATGACCGAAAAATCGGTGGTCCATTGTTTTACAGGGAATAAAGAGCAAGTGAAAAAATACGTATCGATGGGATTCTATATAGGAATCACCGGCTGGATTTGTGATGAGCGCAGAGGGCAAGCCTTGCAAGATGCAGTAAAATACATACCACTTGACCGATTATTAATCGAAACAGACGCACCTTACCTTCTTCCTAGGAATATGGAAAATAGACCAAAAAATCGGCGAAATGAACCTTCCTTCTTGCCTCATATCGTAAATGAAATCGCTAAATTTATGGGCGTCAAACCGGAAGTGGTTGCGAAACATGCAACAGAGAATACACGTAAACTTTTCAATTTACCGGAACCTTCATTGGATATTTAGCAAATTCAAATTGATTTAACAAACATGATTGGAATAATCAGTATAATAAGCATCTGTTTTTTAACAAATTAATGAAGATAATCGAGTAGGAGGGAGCGATTAACTCCCGTCCTCTCACACCACCGTACGTACGGTTCCGTATACGGCGGTTCAATTAAGATGATTGACGCAAGTCTTTATAACTTCCGTGAATAGCTGTTCTCTTTATGCCAGTGGTCACTCCACCCTCCAAGAGGTCTCCCACGGGATTCACCGCTTCCTTCCTCAAGTGAGGTACTACGTTTTCTGTGTTCATCATGACTCACTGAATGCCAAGGGCTATTCTCTCTTAATTGTTCGGTCCTTCTTAGTAGTTCTAAACCAACTAATACTATGACCTCTGCTGACTTCTGACGGTTCAGCTACTTATCACTAAGTAGGTTATGAAGCGTACTTCACATATCCGCCAGACCTCCCCGGGTAAGAATGTAATCTTTCCTTCCATCTATCTGCTTCATTTACTCTGTACCACCTTTGGCAGAAAGGACTTTGTTTTGTTTAGCAAACTCATCCAATGATACCTAGCCTTATATGAAGTTCGTGTTCCTCAGACCGGAAGTTTGCCGCTCGCTTCCTTCAGATTCCGCGTCACCACGGACACCCTTGCGTTAAGCTAACTGTTACTTCTGCCTTCACAGTTCGGGACTTACACCCTATAGATTACACCCATGCCAGGCGCACTAAAAAAGGAGAATTTGTTTTTTGTTCAAATTCTCCTTTTTAAAAATGTAAACTTATTTTTACTATATAACCGTTTTGGAATCCGTCCATACTGGTTGACGCTTTTCAAAGAAAGCGCGAATTCCTTCTTGAGCATCTGGATGCTTACTATTTAGAGCAATTACTTCTGTAGCATAATTAAGTGCTTGGAAATCTTCCATATTAATTTGCTGATAAAATTGTCGTTTCCCAAGTTCAATGATATTTAAGCTTTGCTTCGTTACTTCTTTTGCTAATTTTTCTGTTTCGATATCTAGTAATTCAGGGGGAACCACTTTATTAACCAACCCATGTTGAAGCGCTTCTTCAGCAGAAATTAAGTTTCCTGTAAACAACATTTCCACTGCTTTTTTCCTTCCAATATTGCGGCTTAAAAATACTGCCGGGGTACTACAAAATAGTCCACTATTTATTCCGGGTGTTGCAAACTTAGCATCTTCACTAGCGATAGCCATATCACTTGCAGCAACTAATTGGCAACCAGCCGCAACCGCTGCTTTTTTTACCTTTGAAATAACAAGTTGCGGCAACTCTCGTATTGTTCGCATAACTGTTTGACATGTTTGGAAAAGTTTGAGTACTTCATTCTCTGTCATCGATTCAATCTCTCGCAAACTATGACCCGCACAAAAAACTTTGTCTGAACCTTCAAAAACTACTACTTTCACCTCACGTGCTTTGGCAATTTGCTTCAAAAGATTGTCCAATTCTTCTAATAATGCCATCGTTAAGGTGTTAAACTCCTGCATATTATCGATGGTAATATAGCCAATCTCCTCTGTTTGGCGGTATTGTAGATACCTCATTTCTCCACCCCTTTTCATTGATATCTTTATTTTGAATCTTCTGATATTTGAGGTCAAGATAAATCAGTTTACTTTTTTCTACAATTTTATTCTGTTACTTAGATTACTATATTGATTAAGCAGAGATGTCCCAGTCCTCGCCTTTTCGCCTCACCACTTCCCCTTTATTCGTGAGTATAAATCGATTACTCCATCAATATCGACAAATGAACCCCTAATCAATTCATGAATATATTACTATTGTATGTATGCCTAATCTTACGTACGTTAGAGTTTATGTGGAGGGAGCGTATTCTATGTCAATGCCTAACATTCCAGACATCTCACCTAAGATTCGTATAGATCGTGAAGATGTCATCAACCTTTTATTAGCTTCTATTGCTTTAGAAGAAATCGGTTTAGCTCACATCATTAATGCAGAAGGTGAAAAAATTCAATTTGCAATTGAAAAGATGAACGAATCATGTTCTCATCTTCCAACTACTGCTGAATTAATCCTGAAAATTAACGACAGTGTTAATCATACTTTAATTACTGCAATCAAGAAGGAACTTTTATTAGATAATAAATTAAAACAAGTAATCGAATTACTGAAGAATAAGCATAGGTGTTATTAATTTTTCAACTTTATTGTAATAAAATCTATGAAATTTGTTTATTGAATTAAGAATTGGGTTTTTCAACGCAAATAGGCTTTTATTCCTTATCTCCTTTTCAAGAAAGAATAGATTATTAACGACTGTATTACCAATGGTCATTAACTATTTAAGGTTCTTAGTTAATGCCATGGTGAGACATTTACATTTTAAAGGAAAGGAGTTATGGAATGTCTCAGCCCAATCTACCAAACATTACCCCCAATATAACCATTAGCAGAGCTGATGTCATAAACTTATTGCTTGCTTCCATTGCAATGGAAGAATTAAGTTTAGCTCATATTCTTAATGCTGAGGGTGAAAAAATCCAATATGCGTTAGGAACAATTCCGGGTATTTCTGGGCTATCACCAGCAGCAACGCTTGATGATCTGTTACAAGTTAATAGCAGTGTTCATGATACAATCGCAATGTCAATTAAGAAAGAATTATTATTGGACAATAAACTAAAGCAAGTTACAAAGTTAATTTCAACTGAGGGACCTACAGGACCGCCTGGACCTACTGGACCTACTGGGCCGACTGGGCCTCAAGGCGCTACTGGACCTACTGGGCCGACTGGACCGACTGGGCCTACGGGACCTACTGGACCTACGGGACCTCAAGGCGCTACTGGACCAACAGGGCCTACTGGACCAACTGGACCTACTGGACCTACTGGACCTACTGGACCTACGGGACCTCAGGGCGCTACTGGACCTACGGGACCTACGGGAGTATTTGATCCAAATCAGTTCTTATTCTATGTGCAAGGTAATTCAGGTATTGCCACAATCCGTTTAGGTGAAACCTTAACTATTAGATCTGATACATTGGATATTGAAGTTACTGAAGGTTCTGCAATTGTAGATATTAATTTACCTTCAATTCCGACAGGGCCAACAGGACCTACGGGACCTACGGGACCTCAAGGACCGACTGGACCAACTGGGCCTACGGGACCTCAAGGACCGACTGGACCTACTGGGCCTACGGGACCTCAAGGCGCTACTGGACCAACAGGGCCTACTGGACCAACTGGACCTACTGGACCTACTGGACCTACAGGACCTCAGGGCGCTACTGGACCTACTGGACCTCAAGGCGCTACTGGACCTACTGGACCTCAAGGACCGACTGGACCTACTGGACCTACAGGACCTCAGGGCGCTACTGGACCTACTGGACCTCAAGGTGCTACTGGACCTACTGGACCTCAAGGTGCTACTGGACCTACTGGACCTCAAGGACCGACTGGACCAATTGGGCCTACGGGACCTCAGGGCGCTACTGGACCTACTGGACCTCAAGGACCGACTGGACCGACTGGACCGACTGGGCCTACGGGACCTCAAGGCGCTACTGGACCAACAGGGCCTACTGGACCAACTGGACCTACGGGACCTCAAGGACCGACTGGACCGACTGGACCGACTGGACCGACGGGACCTCAGGGCGCTACTGGACCTACTGGGCCTACGGGACCTCAAGGTGATACTGGACCAACTGGACCTACGGGACCTCAAGGTGCTACTGGACCAACTGGGCCTACGGGACCTCAAGGACCGACTGGACCGACTGGGCCTACGGGACCTCAAGGTGCTACTGGACCTACGGGACCTCAAGGTGATACTGGACCAACTGGACCTACGGGACCTCAGGGCGCTACTGGACCTACTGGGCCTACGGGACCTCAAGGACCGACTGGACCTACTGGGCCTACGGGACCTCAAGGCGCTACTGGACCAACAGGGCCTACTGGACCAACTGGACCTACGGGACCTCAAGGTGCTACTGGACCAACTGGGCCTACGGGACCAATTGGACCGACTGGACCTACGGGACCTACGGGACCTCAGGGCGCTACTGGACCAACTGGGCCTACGGGACCAATTGGACCGACTGGACCTACTGGGCCTACGGGACCTCAAGGTGATACTGGACCAACTGGGCCTACGGGACCAACTGGGCCTACGGGACCAATTGGACCGACTGGACCTACTGGGCCTACGGGACCTCAAGGCGCTACTGGACCAACAGGGCCTACTGGACCAACTGGACCTACGGGACCAATTGGACCGACTGGACCTACTGGACCTACGGGACCAACTGGACCTACGGGACCTCAAGGTGCTACTGGACCAACTGGACCGATTGGACCGATTGGACCTACTGGGCCGACTGGACCGACTGGACCAATTGGACCAACTGGACCGATTGGACCGACTGGGCCGACTGGACCTACGGGACCAATTGGACCGACTGGACCAACTGGACCTACGGGACCGACTGGGCCGACTGGACCGACTGGGCCGACTGGACCTACGGGACCTACGGGACCAACTGGACCAACTGGACCTACGGGACCGACTGGACCGACTGGACCTACGGGACCTACGGGACCAACTGGACCGACTGGACCTACGGGACCGACGGGACCAACTGGACCTACGGGACCGACTGGACCTACGGGACCAACTGGACCGACTGGACCGACTGGACCGACTGGACCGACTGGACCGACTGGACCGACTGGGCCGACTGGACCTACTGGACCAACTGGACCAACTGGACCGACTGGACCTACGGGACCTACGGGACCGACGGGACCGACGGGACCGACGGGACCAACTGGACCTACGGGACCAAACTTTGCAGATGAAGGATTCTCGGCAGTTAGAACAGCAGCTAGTGTATCCACAGGTACTCAGCTTGGCAACTGGAGTGTAGCTCCACCATACTTTAATACAACTAGCTTTGATCCTACTACTGGTGTCTTTACAGTTCCAGCTACTGGAAGATACTCAATCGCAGCAACTATCAGCTATAGTACAACTGCAACTTTAACAGGAATCTTTGGTGGCGACCCAGCATTTGTAGTACGCAATATTACTACCGGCGATGATTTAATCGTAGGACTATTCCCAATTTTAAACATTGAACTTGCATTAGGTGTTGGTTTAAGAGCTATTCTTGGTAATGGAACAGTCACAATAGCAGGAGAAGTAGAACTTACTGCAAATGATAATATAGGTCTATTCTATGTAAATGATGGATTAACAATTAGCATAACCCTTGGCGGTGCTGACGCTCCAATCGTTTGGTCCATCCACCGAATCGCTTAAGCCAATCCATTTAAACTGCAGACTCACTTGAATCATTCAAGTGATCTGCAGTTTTTTTATGAAATCACTCATTCCAACACCAATTTTACTTAATTGAGAAACTAGTGATAGGTACTCACTAATTAATAATTCCATCATCAACGAAATCGTTGAAAATAGGCACAAATCTAACTTCTGTTCAATACACTAGAGAGTGTATGAGAGTACATTACGCCACTTTGTATGGTTAAATTTTTAAGGAGGTCACTTTGAATGTCTTTGCCTACCATTCCGGATATTACTCCTGAGATTACATTAGATCGATGTAAAACCATCAATTTATTGCTTTCTTCAATTGCATTAGAAGAAATTGGACTTTCCCATATTTTGAATGCTGAAGCTGAAAAACTTCAAATGTTTATTAAAAAGTCTCCTTGCGATTTTCATAGCTACTTAAAAATCAACGAAAGTATTAATCAAACATTACGTACTGTTGTGAAATCACAAATCTTACTTCAATTTAAACTTGAAGATGTAGTAACACTAAATCAAAAATCTTGCTGTCATCCACGAAAACATCATAAATGTAAAGAATGCAAGGAAGACAAAGATTGTAAATGTAAACATCATCACTGTAAAGACTCGTTCGATTCTTCATTATGCTATTGCCCAAACAAAAAGAAAAAGGATTGTCATTGTTCAAAGTGTAAATCCGAAAAAAAATACGATCATTAATCGATATGCATTTTACGAGGGGGGTGAACAATGCAAGAAAATCATCAAGTTGAGTTGTTACAATCTTCACTAAACTTTTCAACATTCATTTATTCTTTTGCCCAATTCCTAATAAACTATTTTGAACGTCGCAATCAAACTCAAGAACTATCGGAAGAAGAACTACTTCAAAGTGAAACACAAGTAATCCAATCATTAGTATTAATTGAAAAATTACACATGCTGCTCTTTCTTCACTTTTATATTTATCGAACATACTTTTCTTACGAAGTAATAACACCTTCGTTTACGGACTCAAATAGAGAACTATTTGAAAAAATGCAAATGTTATTACAACAATATCCTTTTCTTCTTGAAGAACATCAAATGATTTCAGAAAAAACGGTTGCTCAGATTTTGAACTATTATTACATTCGTATTCATGAAGAAACCTATGAAGAATCAAATGATGACGAATCAAATCTCGTAACAATCATTTTGTCACCCTTACCTCCACCTTGGTTGGCAAACAATATGCAAATACCTCGGAAAAAGGAAGTGTAGGTTTATTGTCTTCCCCTTCAATTTCCCTTTGTATGATTGTTAAAGATGAAGCGGATTTTATTGAACAATGTTTAAAAAGTGTTCAAAAGATTGTGCAAGAAATAATTATTGTTGATACTGGTTCAACCGATAAGACAATAGATATATGTAAAAAATATAATGCGACCGTGTTTTCATATGCATGGAATGATCATTTTGCAGAAGCGCGAAACTTCGCCCTATCCAAGGCAACAGGGAATTGGATTTTATGGCTCGATGCAGATGAGGAATTGGAAACTGGCCATGAACAATTGCTAATGGAAGTTTTAAAGAATTCCACTACTACAATGTATTTAATGCCAGTAATGAATTATTACGGTGAATCGTTTCCAGTTGATCGGGAAAAAGCTTTTATATATTATCAACCACGTTTATTTCAAAACCATAAAGGCATCCAATTCTATAATCGGATTCATGAAACCCCTATTTTTCCTAATCCTCATGATTCCAGTTACACAACCGATTATTTAGAGATTCCAATTCATCATTATGGATATATTGACAAATTAACCACCAAGCGTAATAAAGCAGAACGGAATCTACAACTTATTCAAGAGGAGTATAAAAATCCAAACCATAGTCCCTGGATTGAATACCATTTAGCAAATGAATATTATCGTAGAGGAGTTTATAATAAAGCTTTTGATTATTTAAATGAATCCATTTTTCGTTTTTTACTAAACGGAATTAAGCCTCCATCTATTCTCTACCGTTTAAAATATGGGATTCTCGTTGATACAAATAGTTTGGATAATGCATTAGAAGGAATAGAAAAAGCCATTGCTTTATATCCTGATTATGTAGATTTACATTTTTTAAGAGGATTAATATTTTATCAAACCAACAATTATGAAGAGGCTTTAGCATGTTTTGAAAAATGTCTCGAGCTTGGGGAACATAACTCTAAATATTTAATATTAAAAGGAACTGGAAGCTTTAAAGCAGAACATTATAAACAACTTTGTTTAGAAAAATTAAGACAGTCTCAAAAACAATAAATAAAAAATTTAGGCTGTATCGATTTGATACAGCCTGTTTTATTTTTCATTGTTTTGTTCTTCGAAATACTTCTTGAAAAATTCTTCATTATAAAGCACTGATGGATCATTCGGACGATATTCTTTTGCTTTTTTATTATATTCGACTGCCAATTCTTTATCCCCTTTATGCCAATGACAAACGCAAAGCTGTAAGTATGGATACCAAGTAGAATATGGTTTTTGTACAATACCTTGTATGTTTGATGTGTCTACCATTAAAGCAAACTGATACCACATAATCGCTTTATCGTAGAGTTTTCTTTCTAGATACAAATCACCCATTCGACAAGATACTTCTGGTCTTGGTACATCGTATTGTATCGAACGGATTAACGTCTCGATTTCTTTTTCTATGTTTCCTAAGCTTCTATAACAAAAAGCCATATTAATACATGCACGGATTTTTTCTTCTTCCCAACCATCTTCATGATTTATAAATCTTTCGTAATATTCAATTGCTTTTTCATACTGGCCGTGATCTTTTAATTCATTGCTATAATAAAATAGATCTCTTGGTGTGAATTTTTCTCCTTTTTCTAAAAGTTTTTCATAAATTTTTATATTCCGATCATTCCGTTCTTCCTTTTTTTCTTTCCGATGAGTAATCGCAACATCAGATTGGAGTAATCGCCCTCTAACTTCTAAGTATTCATGAACAGCTCCTTTCCAAACAAAATTTTTCTCTCTTTTGGCTAATCGAAATCTTCTAAAGCTATAGATAGGGTTATTGTACTCATCAAAAGCAAGATGATACACCATTGACACCGCATCAACATCGCTTGTTAATTGTTCTTTTAATTTTTTAAATTTTTGTCGGTCTTCTTCTAACATGACATCATCGGCATCTAGCCAAAATATATAATCCATTGTGGCATGTTTAAAAGAAAAATTTCTCGCTGCTGAAAAATCATCAATCCACTCAAAATCTAATACTTTATCAGTGAATCTTTTTGCAATTTCCTTTGTGTTGTCGGACGAGCCCGTATCAACAATAACGATCTCATCAACAAGGTCTTTTACGCTATTTAAGCAACGCTCTAGTACGTTTTCTTCATTTTTGACGATCATACACAAGCTTATTGTAACCATGCATCAACCCTCCACATTTACAGAATTCATATTAGTATATGAATGAGTAAAATGATGTGAACAGGCTAATTTTTCAATTCTATAGGCATTTGTTACAATTCGTTAGGGGTGATGTGGTAAGTATTTTTTTAGAAAGTCACTTTACAAAAATGCTAACCCTTCTCAATTACCAAAACCGCAATCATAATCACAAAAAAGGACATAGCCCAAAAAAGCTAAGCCCTCTGTATAATTTTATTCCTCATTACACCATTTCTTCCATACTGCTGAAGATATTGCATTCTATATCTATAAATTGGTTAAAATTTTTCGCCCCTCCAACAGCAGAAGGAAGCTTATCTTTCATACGTTCTGGATAAATAGGTTTCGGCTTTACAATCTAAAACTCTTCTTTCCCTTATATCATCAGCTTGATGACAAATTCCTACTCATCAACCATTTCTACTCTTGTTTGACTGAAGATGAATCCTATCGCTCGCATAATGAAAATGGCTGTTTCATCTTCATCTCCTTGAAGCATTGCATTTAACGGACGATATTGAGTCAGAAGTTAAAAAATTAAATCAGTTTTTCAATTAGTTCCCGATTTCGTTTATAGAAGACCTCATTATGCGAAGATACCATGCCAATAGCTTCTGCATCCGGTTGAACAAACACTTTAGCCTTATTTACTGCGTTGATTGCATCTTGAAATGCACCAGCGATCATGTGAACTTTTCCTTCATAATCAACTGCATCCCCCACTGCATAAAGCCCTGGGATGTTTGTTTCACAATATATATTCGCTTTAATGTAGTGCTCATTTGCGAATTCAATCTGTAACGGACTATTTTCAAGTAAAGTTTTTTCTCTTACATATCCATGATTCACAACCACTTCATCTACATTTAAATAAGTGATTTCTCCTGTCTGATTATTCGTTAATTCCACTTTCTCAATGGACATACCATCTTGGCTTGGAATTAATTTAGTGATTTCTGTATAGAAATAACATTCAACCGAGCTGTTCAATAATTGTGATACTTGTGCTTCATGGGCATTCAATTGACCTTTTCTATATGTTAAATAAACTTTTTTCGCAATCGGCTCCAACTCATTGCACCAATCAACTGCTGTATGTCCTCCACCTGAAACGATTACAATCTTATCTTTAAATTTTTTTAAAGATTTAATTCACTACCGTCGCATAAATGGTGTCTGAATTTTCAGTTTTATTTTTTCTGGACTTTAGAGAAAAAACGAAAACACCTAAGCGAGGGTAGTAAACATCCATTTTTTTACTATAAACCTATGACTTGTGCAACAACGACTGGCAAACCTTTATGGGACGCCGTTTCCTTCGATTTTTCGTAACCAAATGTGAGCGGATTTCCACAAAGAAGCCTTCAAATAGCGACTAATTTGTAAGTAACTGCGTTCGCTATTCGTGTTCAGCTGAGCTAAAACATTCAGACAGTACACTATCATGGCTACGTACACTTGATTATGTACAGCTTGTTCACTGTGACCAAAAAACTTTTTAATGTTCAGATGTTGTTTCATCCATTTGAAAAAAAGTTCGATTGCCCAACGTGATTGGTAGATTTCTGCAATTTCATCTGCGTCAATGTCAAACCGATTTGTCAGTAAATGAAGCTCATTTCCTTTTGTATCATGCAATTTGAGTAAGCGAAACACGTTTTCAGAACGATTTTGTGGTGTTCCAATGACAACCATTTCATCAGAGAATACGGGTGAATCTTCTGGTAACGAAAAGGATTCTAACACTCGGACAACAGCGTTTTTACGCAAACGGGTCACAAAGAAATAGCCATCTTCCGTCATTTGATCAAAGCGCCCATAATCCAAGTAACCACGATCAAACACGTACATGCATTCTTTGTCATCCACGAATACTTCTAGTTGACCACGATCATGTTCGTTGGCATTCGTGAGTACGGCTTTATCTGGATAGGAGAGTCCTTTTTCCATAAAAACAAGTCGTAAGTGAAGCTTTACTCCTGATTTTGTTTTTCGAAACTCTGCCCACTTATGATTGGTCAAATTAAGCGGTAATGTACTCGAATCAATGATTTTCAAAGGCGTTGTCACTTTTCTTCTTGTTTGGAAATTGGTTTTCCGATGAATTTGTGCCACTAAATCGAGAAAAATCGTTTGAAAGAACTCAGTTGGGATGGTATTGATTCGTCTCCCTAACTGTGAAAAACTAATCGATTCCAATCCCGTTGCTCGTTGTAATTCTTCTAAAAAGACAGCGTCACTCAACGCCCGTAAACTCTCGGTTTCATGGAGTTGGGCATACAAAAGCAGTTTCATAAATGAAGCCATATAAAGCTTCTTGGTATAGTGATTTAATTGATGTGTTTTCACTAGGTCGTCAAATAATGGACGATTAATCGGTGAAAACCATTGTTCAAATGATGTTTTTCGTGTAAACTTATCCATGGTTTTGTCCTTTGTATTGGATTTGGATGGTTTACTACCACCCAACCATTATAAAGGATTTTTTTGTGTTTAGATTATATTTCAGAAAATTCGGTTTATTTGAAGGTGTTAAATTATTTTAATGCGACGCTAGTGGATTTAATTGTATAATTTAAATTGGAACTATAAAATTTAGAAGCCCCTTCCACTTCAAGCTTCTGAGGGTTGATTATGCCACCTCCAATTGCTACGATTACCGTTTTTGAAAAATGAGTATGTCCTTTATCTGTTTTTATTTCGAATATACCTTCTTCATTTTTAGAAATTTCCGTTGCTTTTTCTCCTATCACAACAGTTGGATCAAAAGTCGTTGCTTGTTCTATCAATTGTTGAATTAATTTCTCACCTGTAATTGGCGTTAATGCACCAACATCCCAAATTAGTTTTTCAGGATAAACATTTATTTTACCCCCTAAGTAGTTTTGGGATTCAATGATTTTCGTTTTCATTTCTCTTAAACCGCAGTAAAATGCGGAAAATAAACCACTAGGTCCTCCCCCAATAATTGTCACATCATATAAATTGTGTGTTTCCATTATGTATCCTCCTGGGTGAAATTAAAAACGATAATGATTATCAATTTCGTTTAGAATTTTATCACACAAAAATAAACTTTTGAATGGATAATTTAAGAGAAAATGAACAATATTAAAAGGAATTTTCTCCTAATAAATAATCAAACCTTAGTGAGTTCTTGCTTATTTTTTGCATTATTCAATTGTTGATTCCTCTTTTTGTATAATCATTAACTTTTTTTCAACAGGCTACTACCAATAAATTTCCAACATGTCCCTTCATTACAAGTTGTCCGCAATAAAATAGCTGAACCTTTATTGATTCAGCCAATCATCTTTATATTAATAAAATAGATTATTCTTTTCCGTTTTGGTCTCTCTTTGTTAAATAATTGGCTTTATGGAATAAATCCTTTACAATCGCAGCTGCTCCTGCTACTAATATCCCTTGAATCACCGCTTCAATAATAAATCCATAATACCCGATACAAAATGCAATTCCGAGAACAACTTGTACCCAAGGAGTGACCCATGGCGGAACTTTTGGCGTTCGATTCAAAAACAATCCAAGTAGATAAAGTACCGGAATGATAATAACTGACTCAGGATATATATAATTTTCTAATATAATAATATCCATCTTTCATCCCTCTTCTTATTGAAAGTTAATAGAGTAAAACCTCTAAAGTATTCCTCTTATCATTTTATGTGTAAGACAAAAAAACGGTTTAGGATGATTCACTACTTACGAACCAGAACATAGAAAAGTTATTAATTCGTTAGAAGGATGAAAGTTTTTGAATCAATTTTTATTAGTCAAAATTATAGGTTTCATTAATATAAATTTCTTCCTACTAGGTTATTACTTTTTCAACTATCTCCACACAAATTCACTCCAGAAAATTTACTGAATTTTTCAAATCTATAATACTACCACTCATTGTGACATGATTAAACGAAGGTTACAATGAATTTATGAAGGAAAAATGTAAACGATTCTTATGAGAAGATGACTATTTTCTGGTACAAATAAACCATAGCAATTTAAATTGATTTAATGCAATAATACTCATTTAATAATACAGATTATCCAAAATTTTTCATATATTTCCTTAAAGTTAGTCTAATTTGCTGATATAATAGAATTACAATTTATGACATCTATACTCGTTCAAAGTATAGATGCTAAAAAGGGTATTTTTAAATACATACAAAGGGGATTATGCAAGGATATATATCCAGGGGGAGTGAATATGAGTAAATTATTACGTTCAAATGTTGCAAAAAAGGCACTGATGAAAGTTCAAAATGTCGCATCCAAAGTTAGAAGCGTCTGGGACCATGAAAAAACAATTGAAGAACAAATAAATCAAATTCGTACTGTATTGGATCAAGAACTTGCCCGAGATGAATACCTTGTTATCGTTGATGAAAATGGTTTAGGTTATATTCATACGAACCGCTTAAGAGAAGGTTCATCCTTCACCGATGAAGTGGGTTTGGCTGCTGCCAAAACTAATACAGGACTATTGCAAATTTATCCAAGAGATACGGGAGAAATACTTATTGATGCATCTTGCCCACTGTTAACAGATAAGAATGGGAAACGCTTTAATCTGAGAATGGGTAGACTAGTTCAACGACCTTTTATTGGGGCAATATTTGGAAGTTTAATTACTTTGTCCAGTATAGTTCCTGCTATCATTGCTTATTTTTTAAGCAATGATTTATCTATGACAACAAGTGTCCTCATTGGAACAGCAATTGTTACGGTTATTTTTAGTTTAATTTTTTATACTATCATAATGAAAAATTTGCGAGAATGGTATAGCGTTACAAAAAAAATATCCTCTGGCAACTTGAGTGCACAAATTGAAAAGGTAGGTCTTCGCAATGAATTTCACCAAATCGGTTATGAAATCAATAAAATTATTTTAGGGATTCGTGCGATAATTGATGAATTTAAACATGCCGCGGAAACTGTGGAACGAATTAGTAAAGAACAAGAAAAAGAAACACAACGCATTTCGACAACTTTTGAAGAATTATCAGCAGCTGTCCAAACTTTCCGTAGTGGTGCAGAAACACAACGTTACTCAATCACTAACGCCAACGAAATGGTAGAAATGATGATGAATCAAGTACAAGAAATGCAAGAAGAAGTTGAGAAAGCTGTGGTAGGTGCAGATGATGCATTACAAGATGCAAGTAAGGGACAAGAAGCCATTCAAATTGCCCACAGCCAAATGGCAAAAATTCAAACTGAAGTTGCAAACTCTGCAGCGAAAATCCGCAAAATCACTCAAGAAGCAAATGCTGTGAAGGATAAAGTTGCCTCCATTACAAGAATTGCCAAACAGACAAATTTACTTGCACTTAACGCTTCCATTGAAGCTTCTCGGGCTGGTGAAGCGGGGAGCGGTTTTGCAGTTGTCGCGAATGAAGTTCGAAAACTCGCTGAAGGAACGAATGAATTTGCAGAAGAAATTATGACATTATTAGAAAAAACATATAAAGATTTAGAAACTACTGTAGCTCAAGTTGAAGATAATGTGAAGGCTATTCATGAAGGGATGGAAGCCGTTTCTCAAACAGATCAAGTCATAGAACAATTAATTCAAACAACGCTTTCAACAAAAAATTTAGTATTAAATAATAGAAAATTTGTTGATCTTGTTCATGAAGACGGAAATAAACTACAGGAGATTATGCAGCAAGTGAATACAATTGCAGAAGATTTTACAAATATGGTTGTAGCTACAAATGAAAGCGTAGATATTCAAGTGGAAGGCATAAATGCACTCGCTCAAAATGCTACAAAACTAGCGGAAGAAGCTATTCATCTTAGCCGCATAATTAATCGTTTTCATTATTAAAAAATGCCAGGTACATGCCTGGCATTCTTCATTTCCTTGCAATCTATTTAGATTGTTAATTCATTTGTTGTTTTTGAACAAATTCCTTTACTTTATCTTGGATTTCTTCTGCTAATGATGAAAGGGCATTATTTTCTTCCTTTTTTCCTTTAGAACCGTTTTTATTCCCCTTCGATCCTTTTCTTCCTTGTTTTTTGTTCCCTTTTGAACCTTTCTCTCTTTGCTTATCTCCTTTTGATCCGCCGCTTTTGTTCCCTTTTGAGCCTTTGCTTCCTTGTTGTTTATTTCCCTTTGAACCTTTCTCTCTTTGCTTATCTCCTTTAGAGCCGTTTTTATTCCCCTTTGAGCCTTTGCTTCCTTGTTGTTTATTTCCCTTTGAACCTTTCTCTCTTTGCTTATCTCCTTTAGAGTCGTTTTTATTCCCCTTTGAGCCTTTGCTTTTTTGTTTATCTCCTTTAGAACCTCCACTTTTATTTCCTTTTGAACCTTTACTTCCTTTTTTATTTCCTTTGGATCCACCTTTGCTGCCATTCGATTTCTTATTTTTTACCGCGATTGTTGTTTGAATTAACTCTGGGTCTTCAATTGGATTGTTATACATATATTGAATTAAATCATTCTCTTTAGCAATTTCAACTAGTTTCCTAACATCATCAACAATTAAAGTACTAATGATAATCCCCTCCAAACACAATGATTTGTTCTTTATAGTTTATGTAATTTATTTCAAACACTTTAGGTGATTTACCAATATAAAGAGGCATTTTCAGGAGGCATTTGTGTGGAAACTTATTTTATTGAAATATCAAAAAGCGATTTGAAAAAACTATATAAAAATATTTGGACAGAACATTATTTTTTTGCCCAACTAACAATCAATAGCCAAAGTTATGACATTCAAATTAGTTTGAGAGGAAATCAACTTCGAAAACATAAAAAAAAGTCTTATCATATCATATTTGAACATCCCCATCTAATGGACGGTCACCATGAAATCCATTTAAATGCGGAGTTTAATGATCCTTCTTTGATTCGAAATAAATTATCTTTTGATTTCTTTCAAAAAATCGGTGTTCTCTCTCCAAATTCCAACCATATTCAATTGTTCATCAATGGGAAAAGTGAAGGAGTATATCTAGCCATTGAGTCTTTTGATGAGTACTTCTTAAAGAAGAGAAATTTGCCGGATGGTTCAATCTATTATGCTACGAATGATGATGCCAATTTCTCTTTATATACGCCTGAAGGATATATAAAAAAATCATTAATGGATGGTTATACAACAAAATATTCCTTTCAGGAAGAAGAACATCTAATAAAAATGTTAGTCATTATTAACACTTATCCTAAAGATAAATTTAATGAAGAAATAGTGAAAGTATTAGATATTGAAAAATATTTACTGTGGCTTGCTGGGGCAGTTTGCACGCAAAATTTTGATGGATTTATTCATAATTATGCTTTATATCATAATAGTGAAACTCAACTATTTGAAATCTCCCCATGGGATTATGATGGTTCATGGGGAAGGAACTTACACGGAGAGCCCCTTGAACTTGAATATGTACCAATTTGGGGATACAACACATTAACTGCTCGTATATTAGAAAACGAGCATTTTAAACAAAAGTATCGTCGGATTTTAGAAAGCACACTACACAAACAATTTATTCCTTCTGCAATTAAACCCCAAATTGAACAACTGCAAGCTCTAATTCTGCCCTATATCGAAAAAGATCCATATATAAAACATAACGAAAAAATTTTCATGAGTGAAAAAGAATATATTCTACAATTTATTGAAAAGCGTAATCAATTTTTATCGGACCAACTTGAATCACTATTATAAGCATTTCTCCTCCTCTAATTAGGATGAATTCCTTAGCAACTAGAGGAGGAGCATGAATATGAGTGTAATTTTTAATTTCCTACACCTCATCATTTCATTCAGAACGCTATTATAAGATAAGAAGTATCCACAAATATAAACTGAGCAAGCTCACCATGAGTGTAACTGGTATGATTAAAATTGTAACGCTAATATATTTTCCCCAAGTTATTTTAATTCGATGTTTTTTTAGTAAAAACATCCAAAGAAGTGTAGCTAATGTACCGATTGGAGTTAATAATGCACCAATGTCGCTTCCCATAACATTAGCTAGATATGCAACTTGCATTAATAATGGATTCAATTCCATTTCTGTAATCGAAAGTGTTCCAATCATCACGGCAGGCAAATTATTAAAAATATTGGAAAGAGCAGTAGTTAATAATCCCATAATCATTGTTGCATTAAATGTACCTTGTTCAATAAACTCTTTAAAATTTAAAATAATCAATGTGTTTAATCCTACATTTTTCAATCCATATACGAGTACATACATGCTAAAGGCAAAAATTAATATATGCCACGGAGAATTGATAATTACATCTTTTATTCCGACTCTCATTTTTAACCAACGAATCGTAATTAATATGAATGCTCCAAATAATCCAATCAACTCTAATGGAATACCAAATGGTGAAAGAACAAAAAATGCCCCTCTTGTAATGACGACTACGGCAATGCATATTTTAAATAAATTTTTGTCTAATTCAGATTGAGCTGATGGATCAAGGGGATGAGTAAAGATATTCGACGGTTTATCATTGAAAGTTAGTAATCCTAATTGTTTCGGAATATGGTTTCTAAAAAGTAAATACAATAATAAACTCATTGTTAAAATGCCTATCATCGATGGAATAAACATAATTTTTACGTAGCTATTTAAATCTAAACCAACTATTTTTAATGCGATTAAATTCGAAATATTGCTTACAGCAATCGGCGCACTAGATGCTGTTGCAATCAGCGCCCCAGAAATTAAATAGGGGATATACTGAGGTGGTTTAAGTGCTAAATACTTGATGATGTGGATAATGATAGGAGTTGTTATGAGTATGCTTCCATCATTATTAAATAACATAGTCATAAAAAAACATAACAAATTGGTATATATATAAAGCCTAAGCCCTGAATTATTCGATTTTAATATGATATTTTGAGCAATCCACTTAAAAAAACCAATACTCTCCAATACAATGGACATCATAATAGTAGAAAGTATTGTAAGTGAGGGGCCACTTACAATACTTAGTATACTTTTAAGATCTTCATAGCTTACAAATCCTAGTATGACAATAATCGCAGCCCCTATTGTAATGGGAATCGTTTCATTGATTCCTTTAGGTCTCCATAGCATTATACCTATGGAGATTAAAAAAATGGTTAACATTAATATTGTAGAATAATCTACCATTTAAACAGCCGCCTTAGATTGTTCATAAGTTGATTGATCTGTTTCTATCACTGTTTCTTCTTTTACTGGCGAAGGTGGTTGCAAAAATAATTTATAAAATAAGACACCCACAATTGAGAAGTAAAGGAGCATCATATTCGTTTTCCCTCCTTCTCCTATCAACCTTAATAATAACTTCTCTCCTTTAACTGCAAATACATCTTCTCAGCATGTTTCATGATCGCTCGATATTGGTTTTCGATGTGATACATTCTTTCTGCAAATTTCATTAATGCATAGTACTGATATTTTAAAAGTCGCTTATTATCTTCCATTAACATTTTTACAGGTTCGTGTATGAATTCTGATTCTTCACTGGAAGATGTACACTCAATTGGTTCCATGATTTCTTCAACGATTTCTTCTGCATCATCTATTTGTTGGGCTGCAATTATCTTTCCGGATACTGGTTGAATTTCATACACATCTTCAGATAATTGTTGTATTTCTTCCGACGGTTCTAATAAATTTTTGATTTCGAAATCTTCTTTTTCTGCAATCTTTACAGTATTTTCGATTAAACTCATTTCTGTTTTTTTTAATTCTTGATCTTCATAAAATAATTCAGTTTGTTCCTTCTCTTTACTTGGACTATGCGATTCCATCGTCATATCTTCCCAAGTACATTCTTGTATTGGAGAATTGAATTTTACCTCATGGAAGAATGGTCTTTTTTGGGTTTTTTTGGAGTTTTTGCTTGAAATAGCTAATGTGTTTTCTTGCTGTTTTGTTGGATTGTTTTCGATATTTTGGAGGGTCGCTTCTAGTTTTGATGGTGGTTCTTGGAGGATATTTTTCGATGTTGCAGTGATTTGTGCTAACCTTTCGTCTTGGAGGGTTTCTTCATTTTGTGATGGAGATGATTCTTCAAGTTGATTTTCTTGTGTTATTGTCGCCGTTAAATCGTCTATATTCATATCTGATGTTGTATCTTGCTGTTCATCTTCATTTGTCTTTGGAAAAAGCTGTTTTACCTTTTCTTTAATTGCATCTGATATAGCTTTCTTTTGCTCCTCAGTTAGTTGCCCATCCTCTGAAGTCAAATTGGATGTTGGTAAATTAGTCAATGCTGTATTGGCAATTCCATTAGCCTCTAGATTTATAATTTGGTTTTCATCGATTTGTTCATTGAGAATACTTGTAATCTGTGACTTTAAAATATAGTATTGATTCTCTCCGTTAATCAACACGATATAATCTTCATAAACATTGCTGAGCACTCCTGAAAAGCTTTTATTGCCAAAACTATTAACAGTAATCCATTGTAAATACATTGTTTTTAATATTTCTTCCAACTTAAATCTGTTAAGTGAAGTGTTACTAAATCCCTTATTTATGACACTTGATTCTTTTGCGTTTTTCGATAATGCTTTGATTTGGGTGATAGGGAAATATATTACATTTTCGTTGACTTTAACAATTAAATGGTCTTCTTGAACACTTAATAAAGTACCTTGAATGGATTGATTTTCAGCTAAAAATAAGCCAATCTCTAAACCTTCAAGACCTTTTATTGTATCTAACAAAAATTCAGCATTCAACATTAGGGCCTCCTTTTTAATGCAATCCGCACGAAGTCTCCCCTTTTAATTTGTTATTAGTTATTTTCTTCATCTTGCTTTTCAGGTTTCTTTTCTGGTTTTGGTCCATAACTCACATTTCGAATATGGAACATTGCCACGCGGATTACTTCTTCATTTTTTACAATTGTTATAAAATCATCAAATACTTCTTCTAATACACCTTCCACTGACTCAGGTCCACCGCGGTTAATTTTAACCCATTTATGACGTAATTCATTTAATACGGATCTGAAATCCATGAAACTAGCAAATGGATAATCTTCAGGAACTTCAACATTCAACTTCATGCCATTTCTTGAATCTTGAGTAATACTCTTGATATGTTGATATTTGTAAAACACTATTCCATCTTCTTCTGTCAACAATGCGAAATAATCAGATTGAGCAGAAAATACTTTACCAACCCTAGACTCAGGCCCACCGCGATCTACTCTAACCACTTTGTTCAATAAAGAAAGCATTAACTCCCTATTCATTCTTGTTCCTCCCATTATAAAATTCATTATTATTTATACGTGTAAACGTAAAAAGGTAATTAGTTATCCGCCTAAACATCGTTAATTTATTGAGGATTTGCGTTATGTTATTGTATGAAAGAACATGTAAATCTGACAAAACAAATTCAAATTAATTAAAGAAGCTGGGACAAAACTTAAAAACATCATTTTCTCTTTTGAGAAGGGTAGTGACCCCTAAAAGTTAGAGTCAAAATCTAACTTTTGGATGCAGAACCTTTCTCTTTTAGAAAATGATGTTTTTTTTCTCTTCTAGTAATTTCTATAAGAAGTCAATTAACTTTCAATTATGAAAATAAACAAAAACTCGTAATATTTACCCAAGTATCATTTCATTCCTTACATATTCTATTTTCAGATAAATAGAAAGGAGGAGTATTTTTGAGTCGGCGTAATCGAAGTTTAGACTCCATTACTAACCAGAGTGTGAATCTTTTAATAGATAGTGTCCTAAAAAGACACGGAGTAAAACTAAGAAAGCCAAGATTAAGCGCACAAGAAAAAAGAAAGTTAAAAAATTTACTAATGGATTTAGAAAGTAATGTGAACAAACTAGTAAAAACAATTAAAAAATAGCAATCTACTGTCAAAAAGGAGGAATGAATGAATGGGTAACAGCAAAGTATGGCGTGGAAATATGCCTTCTGTTGAAGGTATTGATATGACGAGAAGAAATGAACATAGAAGATGGAGTGCTTTAGACCCTTCCTCTGCACATCCATTAGATCGTGATATGAATAATTTGGAAGGTGCAATCGAAAATATCCAAGAATCATATGAGCAAATTATTGTCATTGATTCAGCTGATGTAGAAATCACTACAACAGATACGCAAGCAGCATTATCTCTTCAAGTTGCATTGCAAGCTGCAATTAGCTTAGTTATTAGCATTTCAATAGGTGGCAGCAGCAGAGATGCTGAAAGAATCACACAAGAATTAATTGCCAATGTAAAATCAAAACAAATCAATAGACAACAAACTTATGTTGAAAATTCTAGAGGTGTAAGAATTACAACTACTGATAATGATTTAATTGTTAACATTCAATTATTACTACAAATTTTAATTGCTTTACTAGTAAGAATTGATGTTCTCTAATTTCTAAAATAAGGAAGTAGCAAAGTTAAATATGAAATAAAACATTTATAAAATGAAAGTGCAGCACTTTGCTAACATCCGCAAAAGCTGCACTTATTTATTGCAAGTGAATAGAAAGAATTTACTTCAAATGGGTGAAGTTAAAAACGGGTTTACTGATCTTCAATTATGATATAAGTTGCTTTTATAGGTCCGTGTACACCAACAATTAACACCATTTCAATATCGGCTGAATTGCTTGGGCCCGACATAAACAATATACACGAAGGAATTTGTTCTCCCTGTTCAACTTGTTTATGAAAAATTTGTGCCGCTTGTGTTATCCGTGGAACAATTGTACTTTTTGGTATAAGCACGATTGTTTTTTCTGGCAATAAATTTAATGAACGTCCTCTATTTGGATGACTATATAGTACGACAGATGCGCTTTCAGCTAACGTCATTTCACTAATTAATATCGCTATATTCGCTTTTTCTGCTAGTTGGATATTTTGTTCGCGATTTTGAGGATGCCATTCGTATATTTCGATTCCCTTAGACTGCCATGACTTAAACACTTCTGTTAAACCAAAATATTTGAGTCGGTCATCTTTTGGGATCATTACTGAAATACCACCATAATCCTCTACTACTTGTTGCAATGTGCTTGCTAAATTCGCAGTCGTCGTTTGCAAACAAACTGTATGGATATTATGGCATTGTTGTTTTAACACGTCTATTAGTTCTTCTTGAGTTGCATGATTTAAGATTTGAAATTGTGGCAAGTGTTTCCATACTGGCCGTTCTACTTTCGTTTTCATAGGACGGCCAAGATGTTTAGCAATATTCATTAAAAATGATTTTCGATTAGTTATAGTCATCCTTGCTCCCCCTTTTGTCTTTCTTTTAGCCAATTGCGAAAGCTTTCTTTATTTGGTGCAGGAAAATCCCGATCTTCTGTCCATGCTTTCAATGGTCTAGGGCCGCTAGGAATTTTATCTTCCTTTACAAAGGGAGACATCATTGACGATGCAATTTTTGTTGCTGTACTAAAGAGATGAGGGCTAGAAGCACCAAAACCAAACGCTCTCATTAATAATCGTTCCGAGATGGGAGCCTTTCCTTCTTGTTCTACTATTTTCTGACGATGTAAATGCAATAGTTTGTGTAATGGAATTTTTACTGGACATACTTCCGTACAAGCTCCACAAAGAGTTGAAGCATATGGCAATTCTTTGAAATCGGCATAGCCTCCAAGAAGCGGTGTTAATACAGCTCCAATTGGACCTGAATAAATTGAACCATAACTATGCCCTCCAATATGTCGATATACAGGGCAAACATTGACACAGGCTGCACATCGAATGCACTGTAAAATCGGTTGAAAATCTGTACCTAATATTTTGGAACGTCCATTATCAACAATGACCAAATGAAATTCTTCTGGTCCATCAGATTCTTCTTCCCCTTTTACGCCGGTAATCATTGTAACATAACTGGATATTTTTTGGCCAACTGCACTCCTTGTTAATAAACTGACTAACACATCTAATTCTTCAAAAGTAGGTACAATTCTTTCCATTCCCATAACAGTAATTTGGATTTTTGGTAAAGCCGTAACTAAATCGGCATTCCCTTCATTTGTCACAAGGGTCACCGTTCCACTTTCCGCTACTGCAAAATTGCAGCCGGTGATCCCGATATCAGCAGTTAAAAATTCTTTACGTAACTTTTCACGAACGTAAAGAGCCATTTCTTCAGGTTTTTCGGAATTTTTATAACCGATTTTTTCAGCAAAGATGTCTCGAATTTGATATCGGTTTTTGTGTAGTGATGGCGCAATAATATGGGAAGGAGGTTCATGATTTAATTGAATAATATACTCTCCAAGATCCGTTTCAATTACTTCACAACCTGCTTCTTCAAGTGCCGCATTTAAATGAATCTCCTCAGTCACCATGGATTTCGATTTTACAATTTTTTTAGCCTGTTTTTGAATTGCAATATTCTTTATATATTGGGATGCCTCTTCAGCTGTTTGAGCAAAAAATACATGTCCACCACGTTTCAAGACATTTTCACTTAATTCATATAGATAAGCATCTAAATTATCAAGCACATGTTTTCGTATTTCTTCACCATGAGCTCGCCATTCTTCCCAATTTTCTAATTCATTCACTCGTTCTTGTCGACGGGATTGAAATCTATTTTGTGCAGATGAAATTGCCCCGCGCATAAATGAATCATTTAAATTGTTTGCTACCCGATCTTTAAATTGTTCAGCGCTTGTTTTCATTGCCATTTCTAAATCCCCCTATCGACTATTTAATACTTCTGCTATGTGCATAATGCGAATCGGTTTTCCTAGGCGACTCATACGACCACCAATATTCATAAGGCAACCAGCATCTGCACCGACTAATATATTTACTTCTGTTTCTTCAATGTCACGTACTTTTTCATCTACCATTTGTGTAGAAATGTTCCCCATTTTCACTGAAAATGTCCCGCCAAAACCACAACATCGCTCTTTTCCAGAAAGCTCAATATACTCCAATCCCTCTACATTTTTTAACAGTTTGATAGGTTCTTCTCTAACACCAAGCAATCGAGTCATATGACAAGAAGTATGATATGTAGCTTTACCTTTCAATCGTGCACCGACATTTTCAACTTTTAACACATTGACAATAAATTCCGTTAATTCAAAGGTTTTATTGGCTAATTGTTGAGCTTTTTCTTCCCACTCTTCATCTCCTTTAAAAATGTGGGGATACTCTTTAAACATGTATGCACACGAACCGGATGGGGCAACGACATACTCAGCTTGCTCAAAAGCTTTAATCATATTTTTCATTGCATTCTTGGATTGTTCAACATAACCGCTATTATAAGCAGGTTGACCACAGCATACTTGTTCAGTCGGAAATTTTACTTTACAACCAAGTCTTTCTAACAATTCCACTGTCGATTTCCCAACATTTCCTTGAAACATATCGACAAGGCAAGTAGCAAATAAGGAAACTTCCATATTCATCCCCCCAATAAACTTCTTTTCATTCTTTCATCTAAAACTTTCTAGAAAAAGCTATATTTTATAATAGATATGCTTTCAACACCTATAAGCATGACTATTTCAACGATTGAGAGAAATCAATTGTTGCCTGAAATTATGTAAAAAAAAAATCGGGATAAACCCGAAAAACAAATTGATATATTAACGCAATGTGAGTGAATAGCTTTCTATGACTGGAACATTTAATTGTTTATCAAGATGTTTTGCAACTGAAGCAGTACCTAATACTTTACCGTAAATCTCCACCTGATCGTTTATACTGACCATATGATCCTGTTCTTTTCTTTTTACATAAACCACTTGGTTTTTGTATGGTTCCGGTGACATGTCGATCAAAATATAATCACTGCCATCTAAAAGAAACACTTTTCCAGAGAATTTAACTAATTGATTCCTTTGGCTACCATAACGTTCAAAAGCAATGTGATACAACTTGTCATAATCTACTTCAATGGCATTATTTTTTAAAAAGTTAAGAGAGTACGAATCAATAACTGTATGATCACTCGACTCATTCGTCAATGCAATCATCATTAGCATTCCTATCAATAGTCCACCTTGAATTAAAATAGATTTCATTGCCTCTCCGAAACCACTTTTTGAAAATGTCAACATGATATAATACATTCCAAAAAATAAATGAATCAAAAAGATGGTTGTGATGACCCCATTGACACTTCCTTCTTCTCCTCCAATAGAAATAAAACATGCAATTCCCATTATGATAAGTTCTAGGATTACAATAACTTTTACATTTTCAGTAAACTTCTTCCATTTAGAAGCACCATTATTGTTCATATTAAGTGTCGTTGATTGACTATCTTGGTATCGATGGCCACATTTTATACAATAAAAAACATGATTGCTATTTTCTTCATGACAAGAAGGGCATATCCAATACATTTTATAATTTTTGATATCCTTTTTAAAAAAACCACATTTAAGGCAATATGTCGCATGACTATTATTAGAATGATTGCATTTTGGACAATTCCATTTAGGCAAAGCCAACACTTCCTCATAATCATTTATAATATAAACACCTAGAATTTACAGATAAATCTGACATTCCCCACTAAAAGAAAAAGGCAAGAATGAATAGAATCCTTGCCTCTTTACATCTTTACTTCAGTTTATTTATTTTCAATAC
Organism: Ureibacillus sp. FSL K6-0165; assembly: GCF_038004285.1. Lineage (NCBI taxonomy): Bacteria > Bacillati > Bacillota > Bacilli > Caryophanales > Caryophanaceae > Ureibacillus > Ureibacillus sp. FSL K6-0165. The sequence continues at coordinate 1,135,012 of NZ_JBBOQS010000001.1, read as the reverse complement.
ATCTTTCAACAAATTCCCATCAGAAGGAGATTGTATTGCCCAAACCTATTCATAACCCTAATTATTTTACAATATCTGTCAAATCAATTTGTTTTTCAAATTCATCCAGCAATTGCCGCACCTCATTTGAAGATTTCGTGTTCATTAACCGATTTCTTAATTCACTTGCTCCACGGAAACTTTTTACATAAATTTTAAAGAAGCGATGAAGAGCTGTAATGGAGCGCGGAATTTCTTCAATGTATTGATCATGAAGATCTAAATGGTATCTTAGTAAATCTAAATATTCCTGAACACTATGCTCTCTCGGCTCTTTTTCAAACGCAAAAGGATTTTTAAAGACTCCTCTCCCAATCATCACCCCGTCTACTCCGTAGCGTTCAACGAGTTCAAGGCCTGTTTGACGATCAGGAATATCTCCATTGATTGTTAAGAGCGTCTCAGGAGCAATGCGATCACGAAGCTTCTTAATTTCAGGAATAAGTTCCCAATGGGCAGGAACTTGACTCATTTCCTTTCTTGTCCGCAAATGAATCGAAAGGTTTGCAATATTTTGTTTGAGGACATGAGTTAGCCATTCTTCCCACTCGTTCACATTTGTATATCCTAGTCTTGTTTTAACACTAACAGGAAGTCCTCCCGCTTTAGCAGCTTCGATTACCTGACTCGCCACATCTGGACGTAAAATCAGTCCGCTTCCTTTTCCTCGGGAAGCTACATTCGGGACAGGACATCCCATGTTAATATCAACCCCTTTAAATCCTTGTTCCGCCATACCTATACTCATTTGTCGGAAGTATTCAGGCTTATCTCCCCAAATATGGGCTACGATTGGTTGCTCATCTTCGGTGAATAATAAACGCCCACGTACGCTTTTTTGACCATCTGGATGACAATAGCTATCTGTGTTTGCAAACTCTGTAAAAAATACATCCGGTCTACCTGCTTTGCTAATAACGTGGCGAAACACAACGTCCGTTACATCTTCCATTGGAGCTAACACAAAAAATGGCCGAGGTAAATCCAACCAGAAATTTTCTTTCATTTAATACTCAATTCCTCTCATGATGAATAATCTTTAAATAGTTATTTAATCATTTATTTACTCTTATATCATGATTTTAAACTGTTTAACAAACATAAGAATATAATTAAACGTTCAATATATAAATGGATTCATATAAAAATATAACTCTTAATACATCTCTGTTATATAAATATAATATAAATTACATGAAAGAAAAAAGTCTGTCTATTTAACCTTTCATGCAAAGCAATTGAAAAAAGAGCTTCTCATAGTGCAACACTACGAGAAACTCCCCTTAATTTTTAATATTTAAATGTAGATATAGCATTTTTTAATTCTTCTGCCATTGATGAAAGGGATTGGGCTGAAGCCGAAATTTCCTCCATTGAAGCCAATTGCTCTTCTACTGAAGCTACTACTTCTTCTGATGTTGCAGTGTTGTTTTGTGCCACAAGTACAATATCATCTAATTGTGCCGTTACATCTTGTATAGCACTTGACATTTCTTCAACTGCCACAGAAACTTCCTCCATTTGTGGCGAAATATCTTTCGTTGTTTGGAGTATATGATTAAATTTCTCAACTGCTTCGCTTGTAATCTCTACTCCGTTCTCTACGTCAGTCGTAATTCGCTCCATCATTTTTACGGTATTATCTGTATCATCTTGAATCTTCTTAATAATTGTATATATTTCCTTCGCTGAAGCTTGTGTCTGTTCAGCAAGACTCCTTACTTCTTCCGCTACAACTGCAAATCCTTTACCATGCTCACCTGCACGAGCCGCTTCAATGGCAGCATTTAATGCTAATAAATTCGTTTGGTCCGCAATATTTGTAATGACGTTCAAAATTTCACTTATTTCTTTCGAGCTTTCATATAAAGATTGAATTGTATCTTGTGATTCACTTACAGATGAATGAATCGATTTCATTTGTGAAACGGTTTTCGCTACCGCCTTACCGCCTTCATCTGCCTCAACAATTGCTTGGCGGGAAAGATCTGTTACTTTTGATGAACGTTCAGCAATGTTACTAACTCCGTTCGATACTTCCTTAAAAATAAGGGATACCTTATCAACGGAATTTGTCTGTACTTCCGCATTTTTTGCTACATCTTGGATGGAAACAGATACTTGCTCAGACGCTGCATTTGTTTCTTGTGAACATGCAGATAGTTGTTCTGCAGTGGCCGCAACATTTCCAGCCGTATCATCTATTTTTTGAGTTAGTGTACGAAGACCATCTATCATTTCGTTAAAAGCATTTCCTAACTTTCCGACAATATCATTGGTTTGTATTTCTGCGTACTGTGTTAAATCTCCGCGACTAACATTAACAGCTAATTGGCCTAATTGTTTAATCGGTTTTGCAATTGATTTAATAACCAACATTAAAGCAACTAGCCCAAATAATATGGAAAGAATCCCCACAATCAACGACGTATGTAAAATAGATGAGTTTGCTTCGTTAATCTCTTCTGTATAGATAACTCCGCCTATTTTCCATCCAGTCAAATCATTAGTTATGTAGTCCAAAATAATGGATTTTCCATTAAAAACTTCATTTAATTGTCCTTTACTTTCTTTGTATAAGTTGTCATACAGTGTGCCTTCTGCTACGCTGCCTAATTCAGCGGTAGGATGTGCTAAATATTTTTTATTTTGGTCTAATATAAATCCATATCCTTCTTTACCAATTCGAATGTTCTGCACTACTTCTTGCAGTTTATTTAGGTTAATATCAATCCCTACAACGCCGGTACCATCATCTATTGTTTTTGAAAGAGTGATTACCATTTCACCAGTACTTGCAGCAACGTATGGTTCAGAAATTATTACTTCCCCTTTCCGTTCCATTGCCTGCTTATACCAATCTCTTTCTCTAGCATCGTACCCTTCAGGCACCCCTAGCTCAGCCGGCTCCATTACATATACTCCATCTTCATTACCTGTATAGACAATATCTACTTCTGGATGTGTCACTTGATAAAATTTTAATAACTTTTGAATTTCAGGGCTACTTGTTTCCCCGTATTGATTAGCTGTAATGCGATCAGCCAATGCTTCGATATCAAGGATTTTTGGTTGAATTGCATCTTCAATTGCACTATTCAGTATTTCTACATTTTCATTCACACTATTTAATATTTGATGTTCCAACTCATCCTTAGCAGTTTTAAAAGAAAATAATCCAATCAATAAGACTGAAATGATTAATATTGTAGTAAAAGAAGTAAGTAATTTCACATGAAAATTGCGAATACTAAACTTACTTATTTTTGAAATATCTTTCACTTTGCTACCTCCTTTATATTTATTTAAAAAAATAAGGAAAGCAGAATAGGTTTTGAAATCACTAAACTTATTCCATGTATTTAAACCTATCAAGGCTATCCATCACATTATGAACTCATTTAGTAGAACTGGGAGGAAATAATCACTTAGAGCTGTAATAATTAAATTATTTTATTAAAATAATTCTTGATATCTACCATGTGTAAACAAACTTTATAAAAATTGGATATTTTTAATAAAAAAAATAAACGAAATAGTAAACTGGGACAAGGTAATGGTTCCTTGTCCCAATGCAAATATTGGCTCAATTGGATTTATTAAAACCTACAAATACCGTATTAGTATTTGTCAAAGAAGGATTGAATCTCTTGAGGATCATTCGTCACAGTTAAAGCAAGCATTAATAAAATACGTGCTTTTTGAGGATTTAAAGAGTCAGAAGTAATATATCCTTCTTTTGGTGAAACCGTTCCTGTACCAACACGAGAAGATAGTACTACTTTTACACCTTTATTCATTGCATATTTTACACCTTCAACGGACTTTGCTGATAATGTTCCATCTCCAGGTGCTGCAACAATAATCCCTTTTGCTCCGTTTTGTACAGCAGCTTTGTACATGTAAGTTGGGCTGTTTTGATATCCATAAATAATATCAACTTGTGGCAATTTTTTAATTTTTGAAATATCGAATGGTGTTTCAGTTGTATGTAGACGTTCTACATTATTATAGTAATAAGGTTTTCCAGCAACGATTGCTCCTAAATATCCGTTTTCAAAAGATTTAAATGCGTCAGTTGCTGTCGTATTTGTTTTCGTAATATTTCTTGCAGAAGCAATACGATCGTTAAGTGTTACAAGAACACCTTTTCCTTTTGAACTTTCATGACTAGCTAATAAAACAGCATTATACAAGTTGAAAGGACCGTCTGCACTCATTGCTGTTGCAGGACGCATAGCAGCTGTTAAAACTACTGGTTTATCACTTTTTACTACTAAGTTTAAGAAGTAAGCAGTTTCTTCTAGTGTATCAGTACCATGCGTAATTACGATTCCATCTACATCATCGGAAGCTAATAATTCATTCACTCTCTTACCTAATTTAAGAAGAATCTCATTTGTGATATCTGTGCTGTCAACTTTTACAATTTGTTCACCTGTAATATTTGCAAGCTCCTTCATTTCAGGAACTGCTTCAATTAAAGTTTCAATACCTAAATCACCAGATTTATATCCAGTCGTCTGTGTTGATGAAGAACCTGTACCTGCAATCGTTCCCCCAGTTGCAAGAATCACGACATTTGGAAGTTCTTCTTTTTGTTCATTATTATTTTCATTATTGACTGTTACATTTTCGTTATTTGCTTTTGCAGAAAAACTAGATGCAATAGCAGAGATTGCAACAATAGCTGCTACAAATAAAGCAACGTAAAGATAGAAATTTTTCTTCATTTGCTTAACCTCCAATAAAGTTATCTAACTTAAATCCCTATAATAACCAAAAAAAGATTAATTTAAATAAGGTCACAGTTAGTAAACAGTAGCCTCCAAAATTAGCACACCCTATTCAAATTAATCTCACTCATTATTTCGACAAAACAATAAAATTATTTAGTTATAATATTATATTTTCAATTTTTACTAACTTCTAAATTTTCCCAATCTTCTTTTTTCCTAATAATACATTTTTCCCCAAAAATAATAACGACGAATCTGCTTGGAGAGTCGTCGTTTAGTCGATTTAATTCGATAATTCAATTGGTAAAAAATCAGGCAATCTACGTGGAGGTTTGTCGAGCATAATCTGTTCCGGTTTAATACCTTCCTCTAACAACACCTGAATGTTTTGTTTAAGGAAATCATCACTGCCGACAACATAGTATAGGCCATTTTTATCTGTAGAAAGCTTTTTTATTCTATCATAATATTCTTCACGGTTATCTACAAAATGAGCGGTGAAATTTTTATCATGATTTGTTTTAAAAATATTAGTAAATAAATAGTTTTTTGAAGAGTCAATGTTCAAGGAATGAATTTGCGGAACATTTTCTGGTTGCTCAAAATATTTCAACACGATTGGTCTGAAAGTTGCTAAACCTACCCCTGATGACAATAGGTAAATGTTTTTATTTTCTCGTCTAAGCGGCACATTGGAATGAGTTTTAAAAATCGCCACTTGATCTCCAACTTGTAGATTTCTTAAAATCGCTTTAAACTCTGAGCACTGTTGTCTAATACGTGTTGTAATACCAATCGCATTTTCATTCTTCAAAGTAGATATTGACATATGACGGACTAGACTTTTGTTTGGCTTTTCTCCGACATTAAAACCTTCAAGAGCTAAGTGAAGATGAGCCCCTTCTTCCCAAGAATATCCTTCAGGAATTTCAAGGAAGTAGGTTTTTATATCAGGTGTTTCATCAACGATTTTTTTAATTTTGATCCAATGAATTTGCATTTAAATTCTCCTTACTCATAAAATGTTTGCTATTTTAAATATACAACAAATGAAAATCATTCTCAATTAATCTTTCAATAGAAAATGTTTACTATATAAGTTATGAATATATTCAGCTTTTTTTGTAAAAAAATAGTAGTAAATTCCGTTTATAAAGATGTGCATATCAAAAAAACATCATTTTCTCAAAAGGAGAAAATGATGTTTTTTAGTCTTATTTTGGAGAAACAAGGATTTTTATTTGCTGTTTATCGTTAACTAATGTTTCGAATCCTTCTTTCACGATATCATCAATTTTAATACGTTTTGTAACTAATTGTTCAGCAGGGAAGTATCCTTTTGTCATTAAATTCATAACCGCTGGGAAAATGTCTCGATATGCGATAATTCCTTTTACAGTGCGTTCTGATAACACAATATTATTTGGTTGGAGTGATGCTTCTTTTTCCCAAATAGAAACAATTACTGTTTCACCCTCAAATGTTGTTGAATCAATTGCTTGTTTTAATACTGCTGGTACACCTGTTACTTCAAATGCAACATCTACCCCACCATTTGTAAGCTCTTTAATTTTAGCTACTACATCCTCTTCTTCAGCTGGATTCATTACAGCAGTTGCACCAAGTTCTAAAGCTTTCTCTCTGCGCTCTTTTGAAAGTTCGACTGCATAAATCTCTGATGCACCTGCTACTTTTAATGCTTCAATTACTAATAAACCAATTGGCCCTGCACCAAATACAACCGTTTTATCTCCCGCTTTCAATTTGCTCATGCGAACTGCATGTAACGCCACTGCAGCTGGTTCTACTAAAGCACCTTGCTCAAGTGATAACCCTTCTGGCATTTTGTGCACCCAACGTTCATCCACTACAGTATATTCCGAGAAGCCTCCGCCGCCTCCGGATAGACCATGGAACCCCAAATGTTTACAAATATTATATTTTCCTTTTAAACATGCTGGACATTGACCACAAGCTAAAATGGGTTCTACTACAACTTTGTCTCCTACTTTTACCTTTGTAACCCCTTCACCTACTTCGACAACTGTTCCAGAAAATTCATGCCCCATTACAATTGGAGCCATTTCTTTACTTATTGGGTGAGGTTTTTCAACAGGAATAAAAATTGGACCCGCCACATATTCATGAAGATCGCTTCCACAAATGCCTGTCCACGCAACTTGGATTTTTACACGTCCTGGTGTTACTTTAGGTTCATTAATGTCTTCTACACGAATGTCTTTTGCATTGTACCAAAGTGCCGCTTTCACGAGTATCACACTCCAATTCAAATATTTACTACCAAAAAGTAGTAACTATATTTTACAAAACATTCCAATGATTATCTGTGGATAGAATGTTAAATTTTTTAAAATTTTTTAAAAATCATTGTTCTCAAGAAATTCTGCAAGAAATGTTTTATTCTCATTTAAAGTTAACGAAAAACGAAGCTGTGAAAACTATCAAATGGATATCGAAATTTTCGATGAAATTGAAGGGGAAATTTTAACTATGTCAGATTATATCGCAGCGGGGATTGTTAAGCAGTTTTATTATCGTTTTCAATGTCCATATATTTATTATTTTGAATTCCTTAGTTATTCATTGAAATTTCTTCATTATTTATAGGTATTGGATACTTAACCTCAGAAAAGTTTTTGATTAGTAGTTCCTCTTTGACCATTTGTCCGGTTACTTTATCATATGTCTTTTTCCAAATTTCATTTTGACGATAGTTTTTTCCGTCCTTTTGTAAAAATTGATGGTTTCTTTCTTCGATATGGTAGGAATATGGCATTTCTTCATTACTAAAAATAGCACCTTTTAAATGTTTATCTGTTACCCATACTTTTATTTGGAAAGATTGGTTAGTTGGATTATAAAAACGTAAATCTACGTAGTTATAAAAAACACTTGCTCCGCTTCCAAAAGGCAGTGTCCTCCCGGAGTCAGGAAACGGGTCAAAACTATGGTGATGTCTTTCAATAACAACGAGAGGAGTATGTAAAACCATCCAATAAAGTAAATTAGCAAGCTGGCAAATTCCACCGCCAATACCCGTTTTCACTTCTCCCATTTTGAGCTGCATACCTTCAATATAGCCCTTTTCTTTTGATGTTCGACCAACTAGTTTCCAAAAAGAAAAAATTTCACCCGGTTTAATAATCACACCATCAATTTCACCTGTTGCAATTTTTAAGTTTGTAATTTTATTTTCTTGTAACTGAGGATCGCTATTTCCTAATTTCCTTCTCAATAAGGATTGATGTTTTTTACAAGTGAATGGAAATGTATTCGTTAAGTCCCTTTGCTTTGCAAATCGATTTCTGTCTTTTAAATCTGTTAATGTTCTAAAAAGTCTTTTTTGCTCGATTCTTGCATGATAAAAAAATGGATGAATTTCAGATAGTCTCAAAATGCTTCCTCCTTAAACACCTTAAAATAACTGGTAAAAAATCACATTCAAACAGCTCCATATTTCCTTGCTATAATTTAAATCTAACCACGAAAACTCATTCTTTTTTCATAAGACCACCCCCAACTTATGTATTAGATGAATTTCAAAATAATAAAGCTTCAAATCCACACGTTTGGACTTGAAACTTTAAGTTAATAAATTCCAATAGTGCCATTTTATAAATTGGACTCTTTAAACCATGTAAAAGTTTCAAAAGAAATTGGCTAAAACAAAAATAATTGCACAATATAAATCAGCTGATATAATCATCAACCAATTATAAATAAAGATTAACTTTGCATTTATATCCGTTGTTAATACAGATTCATCTTTAATTTGTGTCTTCGATGAAGCAGCATCAACAGTCTTGTTCCTTTGCCTTAAATTAGGATTTAGATAATCAGCCTTTAAAAATCCATATTGAGGATTGACAATCGACAATATTTCCCTCCTCTGTAAAAGCCTCATTCATTTAAATATGTTTGTTTAAATTAAAGCATTCTACATGTGACTAATTGTTTTTATTATTGGGAGTTCTACGGTGTTCACTTTTTGTGCTACCTTAAATATGGAGAATTTTTCATTAAGGATGTGTAAAAAACATGGATTTTTTAAATAAGACGGTGATTGTAACCGGCGCTGGACAGGGCATTGGAAAAGGAATCGCTTTGCTTTATGCAGAAAAAGGTGCAAATGTTGTGATAGCGGATATTGATGAAATAGCCGGATCAAAAACAGTTGATGTAATTAAAGAAAAAGAGGGAAACGCGCTTTTTGTAAAAACCGATGTAAAAGTTGAGGATGACATCATCCGCTTAATGGAAATTGCAAACCTTACATTCGGTCAAATTGATATTTTAATCAATAATGCAGGGAAATCAGTATTTAAGTCCCCTTATGAATTGTCAATCGAAGAATGGGACGATATTATCAACACCAATTTACGAAGTGTTTTCTTAGCATCAAGGGAAGCCGCAAAATATATGCGAAATAATAAAGAAGGCGGCTCCATCGTTAATATTGCTTCCACACGGGCCATTATGTCTGAACCGAATTCAGAAGCCTATGCAGCAACAAAAGGTGGAATTGTTGCATTAACTCATGCGCTTGCAGCATCATTTAGTGCAGATCGAATTACCGTGAACGCGATTTCCCCAGGTTGGATTGAAACAGGCGATTATTCCAAATTACGTAAAATTGATCACGAGCAGCATTTATCAAAACGTGTCGGAAGACCAGACGATATTGCGCGCGCTTGTCTCTATTTAACAGCGAAGGAAAATGATTTCGTGACAGGCATTAACCTTGTTGTGGATGGTGGAATGACAAGAAAAATGATTTATGAGGAATAGCAAAAACTAAAAACAGGCTGGGACAAAACTAGCTTCAAGATAGGAAAACGAGAATTTGATCCAACTCAAATTCTCCTTTTTCCATTTATCCCCATTATTTTTGGTCAGTTGATCTTTGTTGGCCGTGTATTTTCGTAAATTCACAGCCATTAAGGCAATTCCGATTTCATTTTCCACCTTCGATTTTCCTAGTACGGAAAATCGAGTGAAACGCAAATTAGCCTTCAAGAATCCGGTCCTTTTGCACATTTAATAAATAAAATAACAGAATGAAACTGTCGAAACCAATCTTATTTTAAATTAAAGGTTTTTTTTCTTTAAATGTTTTTCAGGATTCAAATCTTCTAAATACCATGTAAGAGGAACTGCGAAATTGTCTTTCTCTAATTCTGTTACATTATTGTCTCCACTGGCATCAACTAAGAAAATTTTTTCCTCTGATTCTAAACCAAAAATATTTTCTGATGAAACATATCCCTGTAAACTAGTATATCCTATGAAATTACTTCCATCTTGAGATAATGACTTGTTCAATCCTTTAATAGCATGAGTGATTCTGTCGCCATTACTGTCTATTGATCTTGCTTCCAATTCTTCAATATTAACATTGTATTTTTCAGTAATTGTTTTAACTTCATCAAAACTTAATGGTTCAGCAAAAGTAACTGTGACTGCAATGTCATTAATTTTTTTATTAGATTTTAATTTCTTAGTTATCTCTTTTTGTTTTGATTTATATTTTGTAATCCCATCTTCTGTTGGTTCAATAGCTTTATATTCAGTAATGACTTGAGAGTCAGATTGAGAATTTGTAGTACTTGTTGTATTAGATACTGGCACAGTTGTACTAGCTACTGCTTTTAGACTTTTTGTTATTTGAGGTTGAATAGAAGCAACTTTACCTTGGTTATCACCATAAGTGAATGTGTGCTGTACTGTTGAAGATTGAGTGCAGTTGTTATAGTCCAAAATACCTTTTTTGCTCATGGCAAATTGAGCTTGAATTCTTCCGCTATCTGTTGATTTACCTCCACGATTATCAAGCCATTTAGTTGTCATATAATAAGCTTTATCAGCAACGACAGTCCCTAGTGCAACCACTTCTGATTCATCATCAGCTCCCCAGAGATTATTATCTTCAATGTCCACTTTGGGATTTGGCAGATTAGTAAGCACCTCCCATGCGGAAATTTTTAAGGATGAACCATCAGGAATAGCAGTTTGATCCAAAGTCACATATGCATTATATCCTGGACAGCTTCCGCCAGTGCCATTGCCTTTGTTGTAACTGATTATGGAGCTGACATTATAACTATCAAACTTGAAATCAATTCTCGTTTGTAAGAAATTTCTTGAGTCGTAATACGTAGTTGCTGTACCAGTTCCCGACTTTGGAACATAAGATCCGTAATTATAATTACTGTAACTCCATGCAAAAGCATGATTTGTAGCTAAACTGAATAACATGATGACAGTCACTGCTACAGTAAAAAATGTTTTTTCTTCACCAAAATACTCCCTATTCCTTTGAAATAATTCCATATATATCGATATATACCAATTATTAGGTTATATGTAAAGAATAATATCCAAAAATTCTTAATTTTGTAAAAAATATTTAAATTGTTTGAAAAAATCTAATTTTATTTTTTAAAAATTATATTTTTTCGTTAAAATTGGAACTACTATATTGGGAGAGGGGAAAAGGATGAAAAAGAAAAATTTGATTATACTGGCAGTTATAAATTTTATTATAGTCTTTGCATTATTGATTGATAATTCAGGGTATGTTAAATTTAATGAAATCATAATGCTGGCTATTTCCTTTGTATTTTTTGTTATTTTGATAGAATCTATAAATTCAAAAAGAAGATTCAAATTCGTTATCAATACACTCATCTACATTGCATATTTGATTATAATCATGCTCGCTGATTTGACTGTTGATCATTTCATATTTTCTTTTAAAGATATTGTATACGATGGTAGACCTTTAACTCTATTAGAAGAAATTGCTGAATATAAAGATGATATGTTGGTAATTACTTTGTACATTATTGTTCCATACATTATTTTGTATTTCATCGTTTACACAATTAAATTTTTCAACAAAAAAAACTAGCTTCAAGATAGGAAAAAGGAGAATTTGAGCCAACTCAAATTCTCCCTTTTCCATTTCTCTCCATTATTTTTGGTCAGTTGATCAGTCAAGTATATTTTATTAATTTGTATATGTTTTTATTTTAGTTGTAGTTGTGAGGGGGTACCCCCTCACAACTACAACTAAATTTTGGCATGCCAAAAAGACCTAACGATTTTTAATTTTTTCGAAAGGTCATTTATGGTATAGTGTAGTTAATCGATTATTTAACTTAAGGCAGTTTCATAATCGTATAAAATGCCATGTGTCAGTAACTGGAACGTCACTTTTAAAAATTTATTGATACAGGCGATAATCGCAACCTTATGAGGCTTTCTCTGAGGTTGTGTTTTTAATTTATAATAGTAATCTACAAAATGATTCGGTTTATCTTTCTTCTTCATAATCATTGCACACACCATAAAATATAAAAGCTTTCGCAAGTGTTTGTTACCTCTTTTATTAATACGATCATGATACTGTGTATTCCCCGATTGATAGCGCATAATATCAATTCCCGCATAAGCATTCAATTGTTTAGCATTTTGAAAGCGACGAATATCACCCATTTCCCCAATTAATCTACAAGCAGTAGAATCACCGATACCAGGGATGGAACGTAAAACAATATACTCTTTTCGATCTTTTGATAAAGTAATCATTTGTTGGACAAGTGCTTCTTTTTTATCCTTTAATTCTGCTATTCGATTTGCGTAATCACGGACTTGTTCACATCGCACATCGGTAGATTTAATCGCTGGATAACTATTTTGAGCAGCTTCTAATAAAGCAATTGCTTTTTTCTCTGCACGTTCTAAAGAAAGGTTCTTTCTTGTATTCGCTTTTAGACGATTCTTAATGACAGTTTTAGAGTGAGCTAAAACAAGTGTTGGGTGAGGGTATAGTTGTACTATATTTAAAAATAGTGCAGAATTTGGTGTCAGTATTTTTTCTAATTCTGGAAAACTCAATTGTAAAATGGAATGCATACGATTTTTTAATAAAATCATTTCTTCATCAATTTCATCATCATAACGTGTCAATGCACGCATCTGCTCATAATAATCATCTTGGATATAGGTTGGTTCTCTCTCCATTTTAAAATGTTTTTTGGCGAATTCATGAGCATCGCTTATATCGGTTTTATGTCGACGCATCTTCGCCATTTGTCAGTTCGCTTCAAGGGGATAATATGCATAACCGTAATCTTTTAAAAATGCTTCAATCGGTTTTGAATAAACACCTGTTGCTTCAAATACAATGTCTGGTGCTTGGTCATCAAGTGATGTAATATCTACTATTCGCTTATGTAATTGTTCAAAATTTCTTCGTGTATGATTGATTTCACCTTCATATTTGCACTGACGATAACTATCATAGATCGTTACTGTACTCTTTCCTTTACTAACATCTAATCCAATAACCTGTTTCATTCCATTACTCTTTCTTTGCCAATTCATAGAAGTCTTCACATTACCTTATCGATTCCACTTTCTTATACACGATCTCTATGGACCCAACATACTAAACTGATTCGCATAAGGGTGTGAAGTTAGCCAGTTTTTAATACGGATTCAAAGATCCCTGAGACTGGTCGACTTTTCTAAAAAATAGTAGCACAAACCTTGGCCTTGGTTTGTACTACTAATCTTAGTATGTTTTTACCATCCCTTTTAAAACTCATACCACTGCTTTCTGTTACACTTCATTTGTAATACCGTTCTGTTGATTTTTGTATTTTGTAAACGACATTAAACCTGCTATCACAATAAATAGCAGTCCACTAATAGAAGTAATCCAGAAGAAAATACTACTTCCTATTGTGTATGAAATTGAAATGAAAGCACTTGATAATACACAAATGAGTCCCACGATTCCCCAAAAACTAATAACCCATTTTGATTTAACTTTTATTAGATAAATACCTGCAACAGCTAGAATATAAAGCAGGCTAATCATCATCATAGTGGGAAACAAGGGGTGAAATTTTACAGCGTACACGAAATAGTCTAGTTGACTAATATCGCGTCCATTTGTAATCACTTGAATAAATACATTCGTAAATGGTGTTGAATAGTTCCATTCAAACGAATTTTCAACAATTTCACTACCTTCATACCATGCACAAAATGTTGAAATAATAAAGATCGCAACCCCCACTATCATTTGTAACCAATATTTAAACATCGCCACACCTCTAAATTATTTATATAACATTAAGACGACTTCATTACTTTTTTCGTTTCATCACTTTAACATTTTTCCTACTTCTAGTCTTCTTCATTACAAAAAAGACACTTTTCTAAGATGGAAAAGTGTCTAAATCTCTTCTATAACGATGAACCAACCAAATTGGAAAGGTAAAACTTTGTACAACTTGAAAAAATGCAGCATCCATTAATTTTCTTATTTATGATGGTACGTATTTAATCTATTCATTTGTTGAATTTGTTTGAACCATTCTTTATCTTTTTCTTCTTTTTCTAAAAGAGTCGTAATCGAAGTGGAACATTCGAAACATATTTTAGAGTAGTTTGTAAATTTTCCACATCTTTCACAAGGAGCTCCAAGGTTTGGAAACAACGATCGTTTTAATTTCCCTGATTTCACCCATTTATAAAGAAGTTCAGGAGAGATGCCCGTTTTTTCAATTACTTCATCATTACTAAGTACACGATTGTTCTTTCTTAATAAAAAGTGGTGCAGTTCAGCAAATACTTCTTCTTCTGTTAAATCCAATTTTCTCCCTATCCTTAGATTCATTTTAATCCCCCCTTAATAACGAGATGTTATCCCTCCTGCTCCTTAACAGCTTGATTTTCATATTTGTAATCTTCCCAACGTTTCCGCGCATAGTTGCGATACTTATTCGAAACTTCCCTACTTGTAATTAATCGTGAAAATCCTCTTTTCGCTTCTTCAATATCTCCTAACCGTAGACTGATTTCTGCAATTAAATATTGCATCCTTTCTTCCCCTTCTTTATTGTTTGCATGGGATTTATTGAATAATTCCCTTGCCGATCGAAGGTAACGCATTTCTAATTCCTTATCTTGTTTTAATCGATACAGCCAAGCAATCTTCAGAGCAAAGTTAGCCAACCATTGATGCTCTCGCAACTAAATAAGCTAATTTATAGCTTGCAATTGCTTCATCAATCGACCGTTCTTTACAGAGATTCATAATTTTTTGTAATTGGTTGATATAAATTTCCCCAATTAGTAGCATGAACGGTCCATATGTTCTTGCCATTGATTTATGATATGCATAACCACAGTGCGGGCAAACAGCTACTTCGTATAATAGCGGATTGATTCCTTCGTAAATTGGCATAAAATCTGTATCTTGTGCTATGACTTTATATCGACCAGGACGTACTTTGTAAGTTGTATACTCCTTTTTACAGTAATTACATACCATCTTACTTTCGTAATAATAAAGATTGAATGCCATTCATACCAACTCCTTTAACTTATCTAGCATCATGTTGGTAATGCAAACAAGAATTACTAAATAATTCGCTTATGATTAGTAAATAATTCTAATATATGATTCTAAAGTCTTTTCTTTATTATAACTTTTTACCTTATTCTTTTGTTTAGAAAATCAGGTATATTTTATTAATTTTTTATGTAAATTTATATAATAAGGAAAATAGTTTGAATCACAACAAGATTCGAAGTGGAAATTATATACTTTTTGTCCTATAATGCGCTTATAAACGTACAACTCTTCATAGTTGCTAAAGTTAGTTACCATGTAAGAGTGAAGAAGAAACCTTTTCGGAAATAAGTAATAATGAAAATTTTACTCATCAATAAAAAATGGGAAACCCTCAGAAAAAGGATTTCCCACTTATCATTCCTTGCCTAAAAACTTCAGCAAAGTATCTATATCTCCTTTAAAATTATAAGGAACATGTTTACTACCTCGTGTTCAAAGTCAACTTCCCACCATGATAACAATAATAGTTTTCAGCATTCAAATTTTGTAATTTTTTTAAGGATTCCTCTGCCTTTTCAATATTTAAACAAAAATGAGGATTTGCAATCGCTAGTTTCTCATTTTCATTTACTGCAGCATCTCCAGTAATAACGCTATTTAAAGAAGGAATGTATAATGAAATATGGCCAGAAGTATGGCCTGGGGTTTCAACAACTATACATGCTCCGTCGAGGATTTTGTCGCCATCCTTAACTTTGTAATCTACCGACACATGTTTTAAACTCTTCAATTGTTGTATAAACCATTCACCAAATTCTTTTTCCTCATTCGGCAATACTTCCAACATTTCCTCTGCTTGAACTAATCGTTCTGATTTCTCTTCACCGCTTATGAACTTTGATTCCACTTCACTTGCTATTACATTTATCCAAGGATATTTTACTTTAAAATCAAATAATGAGCCTATATGGTCATCATCATAATGGGTAATGATGATATTTCTTAACTTCTTCAGATCAAATCCATTTTTAATTATTTCTTTCTCAATTAATGGCAGGAAATTAGGATAACCAGTATCCACCAATGTAAGTTGATCATTCAGCACAATTAAGCTAGGATAAATTCTCTGCATCTGACCATTAAACTCAAATTCAATCGGTAGTTCTAAAATTTCTATTTTAATCAACCTCTCTATTTCAGTTTATAGATGAAAGATTTTCTACTTTCGAATTACAAAATTCTCTACATTCA
This sequence comes from Ureibacillus sp. FSL K6-0165, assembly GCF_038004285.1. NCBI lineage: Bacteria > Bacillati > Bacillota > Bacilli > Caryophanales > Caryophanaceae > Ureibacillus > Ureibacillus sp. FSL K6-0165. The sequence continues at coordinate 1,118,590 of NZ_JBBOQS010000001.1, read as the reverse complement.
AATTGCTACACCTAAGAAGCACTCGTCAATCGGTTCTCTAATGATTGAATTGCCAACTTCATTGCAGTTAAACGGCGTTCATTTAGTGTCTTTTGAGAACTTCCTTCTTTTGCTTTTGCAATTTGTTTTTCAATAGATGGAATGATATTTAGTAGGGCTTCCTTTGCTGAGTATATTATTTCTTCATCATAAGAAAAAACCTCGCCATTCCAATCATTTTTGAGACTCTTTAAACCCACTTTCACCGCATTCATTCTCTTTTCAACTAGCGTTGTATTTGAACCTTTTTCTTTCATACTGTTTAATGCATTGGTAAGCTTAAGTAATGTTGATTCTAAAGATTGAATGGACAAAACTTTAGTTTCTTTGTTAATTGTATTCATTAACGCCCTCCTTTCCTTCGCTATTTTAATAATCTGTCATCATGTTGGCGGTTTAATTTATAAGCGCACTAAATTGTCTTTATGAAGCAAGGATATCGCAATGAAGTAACCAATAATTGGTGATATTCCATACCCCATAATCGGCAAAGGGAAATTTCCGATAAAGGTTACAATCATCATCGTAAAGTAATAAACTCCTAATGAATAAGAAATGACATTGTTTTTGCCGTAAATAAAGAATGGAATGAATAATAAAACAAGAGACAAAATACCTGCAATTAGCCAAACATTCCCCAAACCTGCAACTAAGAAGATGATATCCTCAACATAAGAAACTGGTTCCAAATCATCTAAGAATACCCATGATACCATAACAAAAAGTAAGATTGTTGCTATACTTATTATTTTGATAGTTTTACTTCTAATCATTTTCCAAAAAATGATTGCTGTGGCGCTTGCAAATGCAGAAAGCTGACCTGCATCGGGTTGAAGCAACAATATTAATAATGTGATGAATGTTAGAACCAATACATTACGTTGCCGATTGTTTATTGCTAATTTCCATATGTAAAAAATTAGTACAGGTAAAATAATACTTGTAATATATATATTAATAGGTCCAACAGTCACCCATCGATGAATACCATCTATACCACTAAAGAAAAAAGGTAGTACTAACAAAATGACAATTATAATAGTTTGTCTGCTATGAACACCCATTTTATACTTTACTCTGCTTCGACTAATAAAAATAGAACCTATTAAAAATCCAATAATCCAAATAATTATATTTTGAACCCAAATACTTCGTGGCACATCATAACATACCATTGTATAGATTCCAATCAGTATTGCAGGTAACATCAGTAGATAAGATATGATACCTTTGATATGATTCATGTTATAACGACCTTCATTATTTTATTTTTCAAAAATTATAACATAATGCCTTTCAAAAGAGTTTTCGCGTCTGTAAATCGTCATCTTAAACAATCTACTGGCTAGGTCTTACTAGAAGGTAAAACCTAGCCATTTTATTTTCCGATTATGAATGGTTGCGAATGTAATAAACAAAAATTAAATTCGTTTATACCAAAACAAACAATCCAATAAAACGTTTGGTATATAAGTTGAACAATTTCAAACTTTTATATAAAATATTCAATGAAATAATAAACAAAATGAATTTTTGTTTGTTTTATTCAAAAATAGATAGGAAGTGCAACGAACATTGGAATTATCAAAAATTTTTTGGAATGCTTCAATAGAAGATTTGAAAAATGGTTATATCCAAGACAAAGATTCATTTACTTGTCTTTTATGTGGAGAAAGAATTGAAAAAGGAATAATTTATCCTTACGAAAATAAACTTTATGAAGCTGAAAGATATATGCGAATTCATATTGAAAATGCACACATTTCCGTATTTAACTATATACTTTCAATGGATAAGAAACTCACGGGTCTTACAGAACATCAAAAGAAATTATTATCTCTTTTTTATGAAGGGAAAAGCGATAAAGAAATTCAGAAAGAACTGGGAATTGGAAGCACCTCAACAATTCGCCATCATCGTTTTGCATTAAAAGAAAAAGAGCGTCAGGCGAAGATTTTTCTAGCTTTAATGGAATTGTTGAAAGAAAAAGATCAACATGCACCCGCTTTTGTTCCCGTGCATAAAACAGCCACAATGGTTGATGAACGATATAACGTTACACAAGAAGAGCAAGAGCAAATAATTCAAAAATACTTTTCCAATGGGGTTTTGACGAAATTTCCTAATAAAGAAAAACAAAGACTCATCATTCTTAGAGAAATCGCGAATCGTTTAAAACCGGATAACCATTATGAGGAAAAAGAATTAAACGAGATTTTAAAAGGGATTTATGAGGACTATGCTCTAATCAGAAGGTATTTGGTAGATTACGGATTTTTAAACCGCAAATCTGACGGAAGCAGTTATTGGTTAAACAAATAAACGAATCAGAAGGTGAAAAATATGGACCGAAAAAAAGCACTCAAACAACAATTCAAAGAAACAAAAGTAGAAGCTGGGATTTTTCAAATTAAGAATACAATCAACAACAAAATATTAATTGGAAGTACGAAAAATATCAAAACACTAAATGGAATAAAATTTATGCTCGAAATGAATACCTATACAACAAACAAAGAACTTCAGAAAGATTGGAACCAATATGGAAAAGATGCTTTCACATTTGAAATTCTAGAAATATTAAAAAAGAAAGATGATGACCCATATTACAACGAAAAAGAAGCACTACTCAAACTTGAAGAAAAATGGTTGGAAAAATTACAACCTTATGGAGAGCGTGGTTACAATAAAAAATCATAAAAAGAGACAGCATTGGGAAAAAAAGTTTCTGTAACCAATTAAGCGAGGACTATATGCTTTAGATCAATAAATGAATGCAGTACGTTAGTTTCCTGTAGCGATATCTAAGAACAACCAGAAATAACACTCCAATTGCAACCAATCGAGTAGGAGGGAGCGATTAACTCCCGTCCTCTCACACCACCGTACGTACGGTTCCGTATACGGCGGTTCAATTAAGATGATTGACGCAAGTCTTTATAACTTCCGTGAATAGCTGTTCTCTTTATGCCAGTGGTCACTCCACCCTCCAAGAGGTCTCCCACGGGATTCACCGCTTCCTTCCTCAAGTGAGGTACTACGTTTTCTGTGTTCATCATGACTCACTGAATGCCAAGGGCTATTCTCTCTTAATTGTTCGGTCCTTCTTAGTAGTTCTAAACCAACTAATACTATGACCTCTGCTGACTTCTGACGGTTCAGCTACTTATCACTAAGTAGGTTATGAAGCGTACTTCACATATCCGCCAGACCTCCCCGGGTAAGAATGTAATCTTTCCTTCCATCTATCTGCTTCATTTACTCTGTACCACCTTTGGCAGAAAGGACTTTGTTTTGTTTAGCAAACTCATCCAATGATACCTAGCCTTATATGAAGTTCGTGTTCCTCAGACCGGAAGTTTGCCGCTCGCTTCCTTCAGATTCCGCGTCACCACGGACACCCTTGCGTTAAGCTAACTGTTACTTCTGCCTTCACAGTTCGGGACTTACACCCTATAGATTACACCCATGCCAGGCGCACTAAAAGAAAGAACGAATTCAACATGGAATTCGTTCTTCTTTTGTATATACATTGTATTGGAATCATAAAAGTTGCTGAAAAAAAACCGCTCTGAGACAGACTATGCACCTACAATCTCTTCCGCATTGCGGTTAATCTCGTCAATAATGCTGATGATTTTTCTAGCATCATCCATATTATTTTTAAATAAATCGACAATGCTTCCAACAGATCTGAATGGTTCCTGCTGTAAAACTTTTTTATCAAGCGTTCCGTTTTTAATGACATAATCAACAATATGTTTCACAAATCGAATTTGATTTAAGTTTAACCGTTCATCAGAAAGAAATTCTGAAAATGCTTCGTTAGCGGATTTCGGATCCAAACCTACAATTTGGCGAACAAGTTTTGTAATCGGTGTATCTCCAAAATCTTTTTCATACTCTTCCCTTGTGCCAAGTTCTTTCCATAGTATTTCTTCTAGTCTTTCCACATCTTGTGCTGTTAATGGTTTATTATGATAAAGTTTATAAATGGCCATTTGATCTTTATGCTCGTTCAAATAATGTTCGACTTTCTTCCGATAATTTTGTAAATCATTTACATAGAACATTGAGCCATGTTCTTTCACATCAATGACTTCATCTTGGAAATTTGTATAATATATCTTTTGTGTTTCCTTTTCGATAAATTTAATTAAATCTCGCAGTGCTTCACGTACTGCATCTAACTCAAAAATATCCGCACTTTCCCAAAACTCCTCCGTCATGACTTTCTCAATAATGTACTTTTGCTCCATGACTTGTGGAATCGTACCTAGTTTCGATAAAGCTTCCGCCGTTTGGATGACACTGCGAATCGGTTTTGTTGCATTATTTGATTGTAATTTCGCCAATTCAATCGTATACATTAATAAATCGAAACGTTTAGCAAATTCATCATCTTGCACTGGAAGAATAATTGGTGAAATGTGTTCTTTAATTTCATTCGTATCTAGAACAGATAGCGACAACCAGTTATCTTTATTCTTGAATTTTTCTACGTACTGCAAATGTTGACGAACTCGGAAGTTTTCATTATCAAGGGCCATAACTTCTCGAGTTGCTTCATGGACTAATTCATTTCGATGACTGATATATTCTTCTGTTTGATATTGAATTTCTTGTAATGCACGAATAATATCGACTTTCACATTAAATAGTTTTTCCGTTAGGCTTTTTCCGATTTGCGTTTCCATTCCTTTTGGATTTTCACGGAAAAACTCAAAATTCCCACAATAGTCAAAGATTAAGAAATGGGTTTTATCTTGCCCAATTCCTATTAAATCTGAACAAGGCCTTGTGCCACGACCAATCATTTGCCAAAACTTAGTTTTCGAACGAACTTTTTTAAAGAATACAAGATTAACTACTTCAGGGATGTCCACACCCGTATCAAGCATATCAACTGACACCGCAATTTGTGGCATTTTATTTTTATCTGAAAAGTCATCGATTAATGATTGAACATATTTTATGCTGTAATCAATTACTCTTGCAAATTGTCCACCGTATTCTGGAAATAATGCGTCAAAACGCTCCACAATCCGTTCCGCATGGCGATGATTTTTTGCAAAAATAATCGTTTTACCTAGCTTGTCTCCTCCTTCCACCCGAATGCCTTTTTCCATTAAATCTTGTAATACCATATCGATCGTATGGTCGTTAAATAACCATTCATTTAAGGCAGAACTGTCAATATCATCTAAAAACTCTTCTTCCTCAAATGTTTCTTCGTATTTTTCCTTATCTTCTTCAGACAAATCATCATAGTGAATGCCTTCTTCTAAAAATTTCGTCTTTGTCTCAATTGTTCGATAATCCACTAAAAATCCGTCTTTTACAGCTTGTTCAAGTTCATAAGCGTAAGTTGGAACACCATTTTCCAGGTCAAATACTTCATACGTATTTTTATCGATTTCATCTTTTGGGGTGGCAGTCAAACCGAGCAATATCCCATCAAAATACTCAAATATACTACGGTATTTTTTATAAATACTTCGATGTGATTCATCGATGATGATGAGATCAAAATGTCCAACCGTAAATAATTTTTTCCCATCTTTTCGTTTCGCCTCATCGATGGCGTTCATCATCGTTGGATAGGTGGAAAAGACAATGCGACTTTCTTCCGGATTATCTTTGTTATCTAATAGATTGCATAACGGTATGCTAGGTAATAGTTTGTTAAAATTTCGATATGCTTGATTTACTAATGCTTTCCGATCCGCTAAAAAGAGAATATTTTTCACCCAATTGTGACGAGTTAACACATCCACTATGGAAATGGCCGTTCTCGTTTTCCCGCTACCTGTAGCCATCACAAGAAGCGCTTTTCTTTGATTGCGAGACAATGCTTCACAAACCGATAAAATTGCTTCTTTTTGATAATAACGATTGGAAATTGAATCATTGATTTGAACTTGATCAAACGGCCGTTTCATTTGACGGCGTTCTATTAATAAACTTAATTCTTCTTTATTATAGAAGCCAGAAACTTTTCGTGGCGGATAAGGATCGCACCAAATAAACGTTTCAAAACCATTCGTATAGAAAATCACTGGGCGAGTACCTGTCATTTGTTCAAGACAGTCAGCGTATAGTTTCGCTTGTTGTCTACCCATTTTCGGATCCTTTGATGTGCGCTTTGCTTCAACTACAGCTAATGGTTTACCGTTATCTCCGAATAATACGTAATCAACAAATCCTTTGCCTTGGTTGTTTGGCATACCTACAACAGGATATTCTCGTAAAATATCCTTATTCAAATCCCAACCTGCAAGTTTCAAATCTAAATCAATATATTTCAATCTTGTTTCAATTTCATTGAGTTCATCCACATGGAAATCGTATTCTTTTGTATTACGGATTCGTTTTTCCGTCACTTGTTTGCGTAGATGTTGATTTTCTTTGATAATTTCATCTAGTTTGCGATCTTTTGCACTTAATTGTTCATATAAATCTTGTAATTCTTTCGGTCGAACCTGTTGTTCTTCACCAACAGGAAGTAAAGATTCATCAAAGTCCCCTGCAGTAAATTCATCGGAATAGCAGTAATCAATCCACGCAACAAATTGGAATAGATGATGTAGGGACAAAACCGCTTCATCACGCGTTATCGGTGCATTCGTATGAACCGCTTGATTGCCGAGCTTCACTACATACTTCATCATTGGTAATAAGTCATCATCAATAATCCCTAAAAATTCTCGATCATGAATTAAACTGGATAGATTATCTTGATAAGGAACTTTTACCGCACTGTCAAAGCTATAAACCCATTTCACCGCAAGCTCCAATGCCCGTCGAGATTGAATGGCGCTGACAGCAGGGCTTACAACCAATCCTTTTTCTGCTTCAAAACAAGTCTCTGCAAAACTTTGATACTGTTTCTTATCTTTTAAAAAGCCAAAATTGGACATGTTGGCACTTCCCTTTTATTAAATAATTGACAATTCTTCTTCTGAAAATAATTCGCCTCTAAATGATTTTTGCAACAATGCCTGATATAAATTTTCTAATTCTAGTAAGCTAGATTCAAATACCTTCCTTTGTTCTTCAATTTTTTCCACTTTTTCATAAAACTCATTTTGTAATTCTAGCGGTGGATATGGAACCATAAATGAATTTAAATTTTTTTGATTTAGTTTAGGTTGGGCAGATCCAGTAATCAAATGTGAAATATCTTGTAAATTGATAACATATTTAATAAAACGCTGGGTGGATAAATGTTCAAACTTCAATACGTGGGCATGATTATTAACCCAAATTTTTCCCTTCACTTCAAATGCTATTGGCGTTACTCTAGATAACAGATTGGCTCCATCTTCTGAAACTAGTAATAAATCGTCATCAAAAATATAATCATCAACATAATCTACGATACCTGAAGCTCCATAATATGGATAAATACCTTTTTTGCGTTCTGATGAAGTAATTGGAACCCTCTTGCTATCTAAATTTTGACAAATCTCACTTAACTTTTTAGATTCCCATCCATTAGGGTTTGTTTCCAGATCCCCAAACATCTCGAAAAATATGCTTTGCGTTAATTGATCTAATAAATCGATTTGAGCTTTGCGACATTTAATTACATCTTGAGCCTTATTTAATAATGCCGCTATTTTGCTTTGTATCTCTAATGATGGAATGGGAATCATTAAATCGTCTATATGTTCATTTCTTAAATTATTAATATTCGCCCCATTAATAGACTGTAAGATTGTTCGAGAATAATAATCTGTATTAAAAAAGTGTCTTAAATAATCCGCATTAATATTTTGTTTTGGCCTAATTAATTTACAAAAGGCTCCAAAAGTATATTCACAATCTTCGTTTGCTTGTCCCGACTTTCCAACAACTTCTTTACTGCCGCTCGATGCTGCAATTAAGATATCGCCTTTTCTTAATTTTTGTTCCAATTTTACGAGAGAAGAATCTACATACAACACATCCTGATAGATTATTTCTCCATTTTGAATATTTGTGGCTCTTAACAATGGGATATATCCATCGATTGGTTTTTCTGATATTTGATTTTTTTTGTAAGATACCCCTCTAATTTGATTGATAAAATTTTTAAGGGGATAACATTCATATTTCGAAATCATTCAATTAGCCCCTTTTATTAAATTTTCAATTTCTTTTAAACCATCCATTATTTCTTTTTCATAAGTTCCAATTTTTTCGAGTATTTCCATAGGATTCTCATATTCAATTTCCTCATACTCGATTTCTTTATATTTATTAATAGACAAGTCATATTCATTTTCTCGTAGCTCTTCTATCGGTACAAAAAAAGATTGTTCTGTTCGCTTCCGTTCCTTTTCTGCTTCCAAATTGTTAAAGCGTGAAATAATATCCGGAATATCATTTTCTTCAATTGGAGTGCGTTTGTCGTCTAGAGAGAATCCGTCTGCTTTCATGTCATAGAACCAAACGTGATTTGTACCACCTGCACCTGTTTTTGTAAAAATGATAATCGCCGTAGATACTCCTGCGTACGGTTTAAACACTCCACTAGGCATGGAAATAATGGCTTCTAATTTGTGATTTTCAATAATTTCCTTGCGTATAGCTTTATGGGCTGTCGAACTTCCAAATAGCACACCGTCTGGAACAATAACTGCTGCACGTCCACCTGGTTTTAAAATTCGAATAAATAAAGATAAGAACAATAATTCCGTTTTCTTCGTTTTAGCAATTTTCAATAAGTCGTTTGATACTGCTTCATAATCTAATGATCCTTTAAATGGCGGATTTGCTAGCACTAACGTATATTTATCTTGATCTTTATTCATTTCAGATAAGGAATCCCGATATTCAATATTCGGATTATTTACACCATGCAGCATCATGTTCATGGCACCAATTCGAAGCATTGTTCGGTCCATATCATTTCCGTAAAACATCGTGTTATGATAATGTTCTTTTAACCCTTGAACGAGAAATAAATCCTGATGATGTTTCCGTAAATATTCACTTGCTGCAACTAAAAATCCAGCCGTTCCCATTGCAGGGTCGATCATGATATCTTCTGGCATAGGCTTAACCAATTCCACCATCATTTGGATAATATGCCTTGGTGTACGGAATTGACCGTTTGTACCGGCCGTTGAAATTTTCGACAATAAATACTCATATAAATCTCCTTGGAAATCTCGGTCTTGTAATGGAAGGGTATCAATGCCATCTACAATTTTTGCCAGCATATTAGCAGTTGGGATTAAAAACATTGCATCGCTCATGTATTTTGAGTATGCAGAATCTTCTTGACCATGAAGATTTTTAATGAAAGGGAAAACCTCATCCGATACGATATGATACATTTCTTCTGGGGAACCAAGATTTTTAAAACGATGCCAACGTAAATGTTGTTTATCTTCTGGAAAGATTCCTTCAAAAGGAATACCAAGAATTTCTGCTTCCTTCTCTTTAATGGTTTCTGCTTCATCCAAACTTTTTATAAATAAAAGGTAGGTAAATTGTTCGATTACCGTTAATGGGTTGGTGATTCCACCCGTCCAGAACGTCTCCCATATTTTATCTACCTTATTTTTGATTTCACCTGTAATCATCTAGCTTCCTCCTACTTCTACACATATAACTTCATTATATCTAAATATATCTCTATATTAATATGGAAATATTGGGTACCCATCATATTGAAATTAAAACTCTCTAAATGAATAAACGGCTTAAGCACCACAGTGGCTCAAGCCGCATAAATACGCAACAATCACAACATGTTACTTCATGTTTATAGATTTCTATTTTGTAAAATGCTTACTTTTGTTTTTTTAGCTTTTCGCATTTTGAATATTGGAATTAAAATTTAAATGTGATGTTCAAATCGTCTCTAAAAATTCTATCGAGATTCATTTTTCTTCAAAATAAATTGGGTTAATAGTGTAGTGTATTGGGCTTTTTCCAATTTGTTCTATTAAGTTCATTTCAAATTAGTATTAAATATAAAATTTCTTATTTTTTTATATTTAGGGATTAGGTAAATTATCTATTAATTATTTTTACATGAGCACCACATTTGCATCTTCCATGACCATTTTTCTTTTTACTTTTCTATTACATGAAGGTCATTTAATTATCATGACTTTCCTCCAAATAAGTTATTAACACCCCCATTTTTGACTTGGAATAATAAAATTATACTAGGACACAATGTCACTTGGAATTTTATACATTATAAATAAAAATATGTCTTTTTCCATTCAAATTTTCTGTTATTGTTAACAAAATTGTTTATTTATTAAAGAAAAAAACGACTTCCGTAATTCGGAAATCGTTTTTTCTTTATCCTCTATTAATTTAATTTCGCTAAAATCTCACGAATAAATGCAGGTTCATCTTTCGGAGTACGGGATGTGATGATGTTTTCGCTCACAACGACTTCTTCATCACGATAGTCTGCACCAGCTAGCTTTACATCATCTCGAATGCCGATATAGCATGTTGCCGCTTTTCCTTTTAAAATGTCCGCACTAATCATCACTTGAGGTCCGTGGCAAATACCCGCAATTAATTTGCCTTGTTCATTGGCTTCTTTTACAAAGCGAACGATATCATCATTGACGCGCAATGCTTCTGGAGAACTTCCGCCTGGAATTACAACAGCATCAAATTCATCTGCTTTTGCATCTTTCGCACCGATCTCTGCTGTATATGAAACTGTTCCTTTTTTACCTTTGCACTCTGCTCCTTTTTCCAAACCAATGATGACTGCTTGGTGTCCAGCTTCTTTAATTGCCTCATATGGATTTTTCATCTCAGAATCCTCAAAATTACTTGCTAGTAAAAATGCAACCTTTGCCATAACAAATACCTCCTATGCAATAAATCTTACAGGATTAGTATAATTGATATGCAGATAGAATAGCAAAATATGTGATTTTTTCAGTTATTTATAAATTTATTGAATCATCTATTTTTTCTTTATAAATATAAAATCCTTTACTATGTTTAATATAAAAACACATAAAGGATTTGGAGCATTGCAGCTATAAAATGTTACCCATTACAAATTTTCCACTGCTTATTTTTATGTTCTAAAAACCGACTGAATTTCGCTTTACGCTTATTACGTTCAAGATTGTTATACATTTCATCCATATCTTCATAGTGACCTATTACATAAAATCTTAGCCCAATTGATTGACTATCCCGGTAAATATTCGAAAAATCGATTAATAAACCTTCTTTTGTCAATTCAAATAGTTGATTTTTTATTTCCTCAGCCATTGGATAGATTTTTCTTCTTTTATTTGTGGAAACAGTTCCAATGATTTTATTTGCGAGTATTTCCTTAAACACTAAAATATCTCTGCAATATAGTTTGCAATACCATCCATCATCGTGGGCGAGATAAACAAATTGATTTTTGATTCGATCAAAAAATGGCGAATTTAATGGCTTGCCAAAATGAGACAAATACAATACTTCCGCTTTCTCTTCCGGTGTACATTGGTTTAAATCTTCTTCATTGTTGTAATCAATCCAATGAAAATTACCTAAACCGTAAATATCTTCTCTTGCTAACTCTAAAATTCCCTCTTTCCCCACTGCCGTTTCAAAAAACCAATGAACATTAAAACCGTTGGCAATATATTGCCCATCTGTAATTAGTAAATTTTCTAAGTTTACCGGGCAATACTGAATAAATTCATGAAATTCCATTCCATAGTAAATAAAATATTGTTCTTCTAAATTGGCATTGATATAAAATACATCTCTTAATCTTCTCATATCTTAAATTTCCTTAACTCACACAGATTTAGATATTCATTTTCTTTGAACAATTGCTGCAAATAAATTTGCCTTCAAGATTTAAATACGCTTTAATTTCAGTGATTCCTTTTCTCTTAGGATATCGAAGTTGTATTAATACTTCTTCATCATCTTCTATTACTTTATTGCATTTCATACATTTTGGAGTAATTAATGACATTTTATATCCTCCTTATTCGGAAATTCCCCAAATCGAATCAAACAATTCGTTAAAATCATCTTATATCAAACTTGGTTCTTGCTTTTATCTTAGAAAAATACAAAAGTAGAAAACATATAAAATAATCAATACATGGAGCAAAAAATCAATGGAAGATTGCTGGTGTTCCCAGCATATACAGGCTTATTGGCAAAGACCAAATAAAAGCGATTAGCATAAGGTAGTCTTTTTGAATAATTAAAGCAATTATTGCTTAACAGGCTGGGAGGCATAACGACAGAAAAGTATTAATTGCTGGACCGGCTTCAATAACTGTAGACGAATAAGGATTATAAAAAACAAAGACAATCCACAAACCGATGCTGAAAATCCCAGCGATTCCCCCTAAGACTAATCCAGTCATCCTCAATTATCGTTTCCTCCTTTCATAAATCATACCATTAATTTCCGCTATACGAAAACTTATCGTTCATTGCGGATGTACTTCTTTTTATGCATTAATTAATCCTGCTCCCCAAGAGAGAAAATCGTCTTGAAACATTTTCATGTACTTTACACCTCTACCATATAATGTTTTGTGTATGCTGAAAAAAGGGGGAAATCTGTGCTGATAAAAGAAATGCGTTTACAGCGTATACAACGTTTAGCTCATGAAATTATGTATGAAATAAATTCACAAGCAGAACATAAACAATCTGAAGATTTGAACTTTGTGATTGACAACCTTTCTCGTGCTATTGGAGAATTAGCGGATCCATTCGGTTGTTATTCGTTAGACTATATTGAAGATAAAGTGGAGAAATCCTATTTTATGCTTATTAAAAAATTTAACAATTAGAAAAGCTAAAAATAATTCAATAAAAACGAATGAAAATGAGAGTTATTATCAATACTATAACTATAAAAGGTAACCAATTTTCATTGGTTACCTGATAAAAATTAATTCTCTGGTGTAAATGTTTTGCAATCTGTTTCTTCACTATTGGATGCTTCTTTTCCTTTTTGACTTACTACATAGATTCTTTCAGCACTACATTTGTTTCCATCAGCCCAATACTTGCAGTTATTTACTTCGCAAAGAATCTCTTGTTGCATTATCTCACACCTCCTCTTTTGTTATCATTGACAGATTTGAATTGGTTAATACTATCTTTGTCATACTAAATTTCAAATATTTTACACAAACATTGATCGGTTTCTATATATTTTCTTCTTCAATACCCTTTCAATTATGAAATAAACCAACAGATGAAAAAGGACTTTATCTCTTTTCAAATGCATAGTTAAGACACCTAATGACACACTAATGTCATGGAGGTGTGATGATGAGTAACAGAGAAAAGAAAAACTTAAGTGGCAACTTCAGCGATGAGCAGGCAGTAAGAAAAGAACTATCAAGAGAATTTGATCATGAACTTGCAAACGAACCTTTAACACCGCAAGAAAAACATAATAATAAGAAAACTAAAAAGCGACAATAAGTTATCCTCGGCTATTCATTCAATAAAAATAATTGTTGAACACATGAAAAAGAACGAACTTCTTTAACCGGAAATTCGTTCTTTTTTATTTCAGCCTTTGCTGTTAATATTCAACTGTTAGCTTAACTTTAACTACTTAATAAATTAATTGTAAGAAATCGTCCATCGTTACGCCGCCGAAATATCTGGAAATATCAACATCCGCCAAAGCTTCTTCAATATCTTTATAAGCATAGCGTACACCAACTAAACGTTGCTCGATTTCTTCTACGTCTTCCATGCCAAAGAAATCACCAAAAATCTTAATTTCTTCAATGATTCCTTTGTTCACTTCTAAACGAATATCAATTTCCCCAGATGGGAAGCGCTTTTGCTTTTGCATATTAAAGCGCGGTGATTTTCCATAGTTCCATTCCCATTTTTGGTAGCGTTCTTTCGATATCGTATTAATATTTTCCCAATCTTCTTCCGATAGCTCGTAATATCGGATATTCTCCTCGCCACCGAAAATAGATTTCAAAATTTCCATTCGGAACTGTTCTACCGTAATTTTTTCCGGCAAGAAATCAATGATGTTTGCTACACGTGAACGTACGGATTTAATTCCTTTTGATTCAATTTTGTCTTGCTTTACTTTTAATGAATTTACCACCGCATCAAGATCTAGATTGAACATCAATGTGCCGTGGCTAACCAAACGGCCGCGTGTTACATATTGCGCGTTTCCTGAAACTTTTCGTCCTTCCACTAAAATATCATTGCGACCAGAAAGTTCCGCGTTCACCCCTAATTTTGCCAATGCATCTACTACAGGCTGGGTGAATCTTTTGTAATTGTGGAAGCTGTTTCCGTCGTCCTTTGTGATAAAGCTGAAATTTAAATTATTTAAATCGTGATACACCGCTCCGCCACCAGAAAGTCTCCGAACGACGATAATTCCATTTTCTTCAACGTAGTCTGTGTTAATTTCTTCATATGTGTTTTGATTTTTACCGATAATAATGGACGGTTGATTGATATAGAACAGTAAAAAATCATCCTGCTCAACATCCATGTTTCTTACAAGATATTCTTCAATTGCCAAGTTCACTCTAGGGTCTGTAATGCCTTTATTATCAACGAAATACATGTGCATATCCTCCTTTATGTCCATATTTATTTTACACGAAAAAAGGATTATTTTGATTTTTTTAGTACGATAGAATTTTTCATCAAAAAAAACGACAACTATTATCGTTGTCATCAAATTAAAGTAAGCTCGAATCAAGTGAGACGAATAAAAAACTCCTGCTCTTTTAGGACACATGACAAATAGCCCTTCAATCACGATTTTTTCGGACTGAGGGCTATTTTTATGATTGGCGTAGATCTTGTATTTCGATTTTATTGAAGGAGATTTTTCAAACGACGGATTTCTCCTAAAATCTCATTGTATTCTATCTCTAAAAGCTTGGGGTCATCCTTTTTGGAAGGCATAGAAATTTTACTTATTACCTCCGTCAACCGAGTTTCTAATCGTAAAATTTCTTCCTTAATCTGCTCTTTTTTCCTGTCTTTAACTTCAGTCTTGCTAGCCATATATTCATCATAGCTGCCCTTGAAAGTTTTAAGTTTGCAGTCTTCGATAATCATAATCTGATTAGCTACTGAATTTATAAAGCGCCGATCATGAGAGACAAAGAGCAGGGTGTGTTCATATTCTCGTAGAACTTCTTCCACCACTTCCAGAGAGTTTAAATCTAGATAGTTTGTAGGCTCGTCAAGAATCAATAGGTTAAAGCCACTACATATTATTTTGGCAAAGGAAGCTTTCACTCGCTCCCCTCCGCTTAAAACCCTAACCTTTTTATACACGCTATCTCTTTTGAAAAGAAGACGAGCCAATAATATTCGAACAAAACTCTCCTCATAAACGCTTTCTGCCATCACATTGTCGAGGATACTCTTATTTTCATCTAAGATACTTAACTCCTGACTGAAATAACCAATCCTTACGTTAGGAGCAATTTTGATTGGGGACTCTTGGTTCAAAATCATTTTTAGCAAAGTGGTTTTTCCACACCCATTGGGACCTATTAACCCTGCCTTAGCTCCGTTTTCTAAATGAAATTGAGCATCTTTAAAGATCACTTTATCCCCAAAACTCTTGTTAATCCCATTTCCTTCAATGATTACTTTGCTATATATTTTCTGTACGTCCCCAATGTCAAATTTGATTTTTTCGATTTTTGGGGGTTTTTCCTTAACTTCTAAATGTTGAATTCTTGCCTCCACATTTTTAATAGCGCGATCCAAATTCGCTTTTGCTCTTTGATTGCCCATCTTGTGGAGTCTAGCCTCAGAGTTACCCATCCTTCGGGGAGTTTTTCGAATGGATTTTACTTTTTCTCGTGTAGAAATTATAACCCTTTCTAGTCTCTTCTTTTCCTTAACATATTGCTCATATTCAAATTGTGCTAGCTCTCGCTCTTCAGTTTTTTGCTTAATATATTCACTATAGTTACCGGAATAGGTTTTGATTTTCCCTTCTTCTATTTCGATTATTTTGTTACAAAGGCTATCTAGCAAATCTCGATCGTGAGAAATCAAGACTAGGGCACCAGAAAAGTTGGCAAAGGAATTTTCGACTAATTGAATTCCTTCAATATCCATATTACTAGTGGGTTCATCAGCGAAAATGATGGCATGATTTTGACCTAGGCTGGCCGCCAGCTTAAAGCGGTTTCTTTCTCCTCCGCTCATACTCTCCCGATAGGTTTGGGGAACTTTAAATTTTGAAGCCGTCTCTTGTTTTATTGTTTTTTCTTCAGGGGGCTCTAGTTGGGAGATATAGGCGCATTCCCCATAAAGTTTTACCCATCCTTCATCAGGCTCTATTCTTTGGCTTAAAAGGTTCAATAGTGTTGTTTTTCCTGCCCCATTTACGCCCACAATACCAATACGATCTTGATCATATATGCAGAGATTTTCAATATCCAAAATAAGACGATCTCCAAAAGATTTTTTTAGATTTCTACATTCGACTAATAAAATAAAAACCCCTCCTAAATTTACCGGAGAGGATAGTATCTATCAGACCATAACCATACCAAAAAAACTATATCTTCTATTGCCCATGGCCATAAGCCAAAAAACAAAAAATAAGTACTCTCTCAGGCAACAGAATCTACAGCAAAGTATAGTTATCGAAAGCTATCTACAGAAGTCAGTACTATCCACTCACTGGTAAAAAATGCATGATTGTTAAGCCGTTTTCCAACGACTTTCTCAAAACTTCATTACATTTTCCTTCCTAGTTAAGTGAATTAGTTGTACATTTTCTGCAGATACCTTACCTTTCTTAAATTTTTTATTAGGCTCTTCATTAGCCTATAGCCTATTGACTGCAATTATAATAAATATTTAACTTTTCTGTCAAGTTTCAATGTAACATAGGTTATTTAACTATCACACCATTAAATGCATTTAGTTAATAATTTCGCCTTTGTTTTTAGCTGTTTTTTCACGCCATTCTTGTCGTTCAGTAGTTGTCATTTTCGTCCACTCTGTTACTTCACCTATAATTCTTAAAGGTTCCGTCGAGCGATAAGAACGTGTTAAGTTACCAGGGAATTTTTTATCCGTAACATTTGGATCGTTTTCAAATTCACCTGTTGGTTCTATTATATAAATGCGTTCCCTTCCTTCTCTTTTTGCTAATGTTGCTGCTAGTCCAGCAACATTAATATTAGCAGTGAAATAAACGTGGTTCATTTTAATTTCGGGATTGAAATTTGAAATTCCACCTGCTGTCAGTAGATTACCAAATTTCAAATCTGCCTTTGTCCCATGATAAAATGGACCTTCATCAGCAGGTGCAGCCTTAGCTGAATTGGACAATTCATAATTTCTTTTTGCATTCTCGGAATCACCCAACTTCTCATAACATTTGGCAATGTGTAAATATAACGTTGGGTATGCACTTTTAACATTATCATCATTGATCTTTAGGGCACACTGTAGAGAAGTCTCCATCCATTTTAATTTGTCTGTTACACTCTTTTGTATACGGGCTATATGATAAGATGCAATAAATCTTTCATAGTCATCTGATGCTTCGTGCCATGCTTTATGAAACATCGTGATTGCATCCTCACCGTTTCCACTTTCCTCCAATTCCATTCCACTTATACAGAGTTTATTAATAGGATTATTTGGATCAAATATTTTATTCATTTCATCTTTCCTCCAAATAGTTATGATGAGTAAATACAGAAGCTAACTTCTCAAAACCTTCTCCATTGGCTTGCAGTTAGCTAATTCTTCAATTAATTGAGCTGACCAAATTATTAGTATGGCAAATTCCCCCGAAGAAATACCAATAATGTACTATCGAAGTATAGCAGTCGAAATTCAGAATAAACAGTCTATTTCTGCAATTTTATAGATGTTATAATTAAATTTGGAGTGGTATATTTGGATCTTTGGACCAGCTGACGACTTGTATTATCCTCGATCCTACCTAATTAAGGGCAAAAAAATACCATCAATATGGTCCATGGACACACATTGATGGTATAAGCCGAGTTGAATATAAATATGAAATTATCATCTTAGGCATCAGAGACTTCCAATTACGGCTACAAATGCATATAGAGCAGCGGATACGGTTTCTCTAGTTCATCAAGTTCGGTTCTTTTATATACTTTAAACCCCATACGCTATTGCCTCTGGATTTCTATATAATAATGAAAATATTTATGAAAAAACTTTTAATCAAAAATATACTCTTCTTACTAAATTAAAATGTTTTATTTATGACAAATCTTCCACTTATATATTAAATTTAACTTTTGTTGTTTATCTTCTGATGATAAGAATTATCATGAGAAGAATCGAATTCAACAATTCTTCAATGACAGTAAAAGTCAAAAAGAACGGCATTATATCGCGTGCTTTCTAAACATCTAAGAGTTAAGTTAATCTTTACCTTAATAAATCCCCGTCTTCTTTTCAAAATTTAAATTTTTGGATCTACGTCAAGTTTTTGGACACAAAAAGATTAAGTTTTTTTGCACAACAACCATTCATGGATTGTTCCACGTCCCAAGTAGATTGTCAAAGTGAAGAGATCCTTTGACAATCTACTTGGGACGTGGAGAAATAAACCCATGGCTGTTGTGCCAAAAAATGTGAAGGGGGAAGTGTTCTGTACCCCATGTTTTACACTGCTATTCGGCATATTTTTTCGTATTCATCCGGTGTCAAATAACCAATGCTTCCATGAATTCGTTTGCGATTATACCAACCTTCGATGAATTGAAATAACGCAATTCTCGCTGTCTCAAAGCTTTCGTATTTGGTTAGATACACTTCTTCTTTTTTCAATATGGCATGAAAAGATTCAATACAAGCGTTATCATATGGACATCCTTTTCGACTAAATGACGGAACTATTTCATGTTTTTTTAGTAGTTTTTGAAAGGCTTCACTTGTATATTGTGTGCCTAAATCTGTATGCACGATAAGACCAGGATCGGGCTTTTGATCTTGAATCGCATTCTGAAGTGCTTCCAGCACAATTTCTGTTGTCATGGTACGAGAGAATTTATATCCGAGCACTTTTTTTGTATGTAAATCAAGAACGGACGCTAGATAACACCAACCATCACGAAGCGTATGGACATATGTAATATCAGCTACCCATTTTTCGTTGATTGTTGTTGTAGTGAAATCTTGATTTAATACATTTTCTCGTTCTTCTACGGGCTTTTGTGTTGGTGTTGGGCGGAATTTTTTTACAATACATGATTGGATGCCTGCTTGTTTCATCAAACGTTGAACTCGATTGATACTGCCTGTATAGCCTTCTTTTTTTAGTATTTCAAAGATTTTAGGGGCCCCATAACGACCCTTACTTTCTTTATGGATTGCTCGAATTCGTTCAAGCAGTTGTTCGTTGGCGACATGATAGCTATTCGGCTTCTTGTGAAACGATTGATAATACGTACTTTTAGGCATCTTTAAAACACGACACATCATTTGGATTGGATGATGTTCGCTTTCTTTTGTAATCAAGTCAATCAGTTCTTGCTCATCTATTTTCTCGCGAATATGGTCATAGCCTTTTTTAAGATTTCGATCTCCTGTTTTAATCGAAGATTTTCCTTTTGAATGGCTTCTATATCAGCCAAAGTTAATTCCTGTTCACATTCAATTGGAGAGAGTTGCTTAATCCATTTATAAATCGTTACTTCTGAAACACCATATTCGCTAGAGAGTTGACTGACTGGAGTGCCTGAGCGATAAAGCTCAACTACTGTTTGTTTAAATTCTTGATTATAGCGCTTTTGACTCATGATTCGGACACAACCTTTCGTTAGTTTAATATTAATGACTTAACCAAGTTGTGTCCATAAATCTATACTACATCTATTTTTTATTGTAAAGTCTTCCAGCATATTTGCTAATTCATTTAACTTTCTAGCCTCTCTATCAAATAAGTCTAACAATATTAATTTCATTAAAAAACTAAAAATAGCTAATAATACTATAATCATTAGTATTGAAATAAAGAGAATTACAACATTAATAACGCTATCTACTTCTTTAAATAACCATTGTAGAAAGTAATTCCATAATGGCAAGAATAATCCTATTCCTAATCCCCTCACAAAAAGACCCGAAAATTTCCTCGTTTCAGCCTCTCTTCTTAATATATCTATTAATTTTTCAAGTTGTTCTTTCGTATCTATTTTTTTCAAAATATATTGTTCTAACTTCTCACTTCTTTTCTTTTGTAATTTATATCCTCCCCAAAAAAATCCTTGATCTTTTTTAGGTATCTTATGTATTTTTTCAACTAACTTTTTGTTATAACTATTTAATAAGCACCCTTCAAGAATTAATAATATGATTACTAACAAAATGAGTTTTGTATTTTGTATAATTGTACTTATAATTAAAGCGGTAATAAGTAAAATAAAAAATATTATAAATAAAACAAGAACAATCCTATTCATGTTTTTATAAACCATATTCCAAACACCAAGGTCCTTTTTATAAAAATTAATAATATCCTCTTTCAAATTCTTCCTCCCCCTCATTATTGAAATGACCTTATTCCAAAATAACAAACATAGTAACAACTGATTTTAGAATTCCTTATAACCTGTCTTCACTAGTAACGTTGTGATTATTTTGTAATGAATAAATAACATCCTTTTATAATTAAGGATGTTATTTATTAGTTTCCACAATAATTCAATCGTTTTCAGTTTTTTATTTATTAATTTCTTTACTATTAAGAATTTAATTACTCGTATCGACGCATTTCTTTACCTTGTAGATTATACTTTTTTCACAATTTGGATTTAGAACGAGAAACTTAAATTGCCTACAATATATAGAATAAATTTCTTGTTTATTCTGGTAAAACAGTAAATAGAAAAGTCAATAATTTAATCATTTATCAGCCCTAAAAAACACATTCTTCTAACCACTTTAACGCATATGTAACTAATGAGTATTCTTCTTCATTTATATTTTTTGCATGAGCATCAACTCTATATGCATTTACTATCTCCATGTTTAAATTGAATTTTGCCTTATCCACAAATATCTTTGAAAAATCTTCCCAATTCTTATCAATTAACACTTTTAATTCAGGAAAATAATATTCTTTTTCCATCAATTGAGTTAGAGGTATTCCATCAAATTTTAATCGATCAACAGATTTTTTTACTTTCAATATCCGTTCTCTTGCTTCAATATTCCCGTATTTAGATCTGAAAACATCCAAGATTAAATCTCTTAACTTAGTTTCCAACTTATTACGTCTTTTACTAATAATCGTTCTTTTTTCTTCAATAGTATTAGCAATTTCAATATCCGATGTATTTTTTAAATATAATTTCAGAGCTTCTATTGTAATAAAGTACATTTCTTTATGTTTTTTTAAGATTCCATATCCTAATAAGTGTTGAATTGTTGTATAATCTGATCTACCTAATTTTTTTAGAAACTCTTCATTTCCATGTACAGCTAATATCTCTAACAATTTATATTCATTAGGATAAGAATATTTTAAAACTTGAATAATTTGTTCTATATACTTTGTTATTGCAAAATCATAGTTTACTTTTTCTTTTTCATAGTCATATCTTATTACGTTTTGAGGTCTGTCCAATGGAATTGATTTATTAATCAAACTACAGATATGTCTAATTAAAAATGGATGCCCCCCATAATCCTCTACGAGTTTTGTGTAAATTTCTTCTTCAAAAATTAGACCCATATACTTACCTATGCTACCAACCATATTTTTTACATCTTCGATATCAAAAAGTTCTAAGTATATTGGATCGATCATTGAAAAAATAGGATTATCAATACCCTGTACCGATACTACTTCTACACAGTGCGGGTTTACTCCAGCAACCAAAAAGGACAATTTGTCTTGATACTCTTGACAAAAAGCACGTATAGTTTGCCAAAAGTAAATAAAATCCATTCCATTTTTCCAATGTAGAGAACTAGAAGTATCTACACAAATCATTTCTATTTCGTCAAAAATGAGTAATATTCTTTGTTCATTTAATTCTTTATAAATTTGACATAACAATCTTTCAAAACTTTTTGCGGCATTTTTTTCATCAAAAAAAAATGTTGATTTATTTATTCTCAAACTATAATTTTCAATAAGTTTTTCTATTATACTTTCTAATAATTCATACCATCTTAATGAATGAACTGATGGATTTTGACAATCGATAAATACATACTTTCCATTTTTAGAATCCAAAGTTCTCATTAAAGCATATAAAACTGATGTCTTTCCTATTTTCCTTAAGCCAAATAGTCCTCCCTGTTCCCCACTAATATATTTAGAATAAAACTCTTGTACTATTTTTTTTCGACCAAAAAAATAGCTGTCATTTTTAATTGGGGATTCAATTGCAAATAAATCTCTGCTATAAAAATAATTTCTTAATTTATTTTCGATGGTTTGTTTAGTAATTGTACCTTTTTCAAACTCGGTATATGTAAATGGAACGATTAATTTAGAATCCTTATTTTCATTATTCAATGCAGCTATTTTATTTGTAATGTATTGATCATTACTAACTAAGAAAATACATACTTTGTCTAGTCTGTTATCATAGTCAACAAGGGTCTTATCTACAAAGTCTAATGCTCTTCTATCAAAATCTTGAAATGGAGAAAATAATAACAAAATTTCATTATACATATTAAATTTTTCTCTATACTCATCGCCAGGTTGAAGAAACACAAAGTTATAATCTGTATTTTTAAACTTCTCAATTCTTGAAAATGTAACCCCGAAATATTCAGATAGTTTAAAAACTATTCTTTTTTCCCTAAATGTTCCCTTTATCTTAAGGCCTTTTTTTATCCCTTTTACTACACGCCCATATACAATTTCTCTAGTAGCCATAAACCCACCTCCATTATCTGTAATTTTATATCAAAAATACCAATAATGTATACAACAAATTTTTTAAAATACACATACCTATATAGGAAAAGTGCGACACAAGTTCTGCTTAAAACTAAACATTTCAAGCTGATTTAAATATAAAAATATAAATAAAGAATTTAATTGCTTTTTTCACAATTGTAAAAAGGCGATTGATAATCGCTTTTTTATATTTTCAAAAGATTTTCAAGGATTTTTAAAAGTTAAATAGAGGGGGCTTGAAAGATGCAAATAGAAAATCTAGTAAGATTCATGAAGTTCAAGAAAGCAATGTATTGGATATTTATGTAGTTTATTCTCGACTATATAATGAAAAAGTTTATGAATATTTATTTAATAATTAACTATTTTAATGTTACCAGAGATGCAATTGCTTGTTTCATACCTAATCCATGTTCATTTAATGTTTTTCCTCCTGAAAAACCCGCATGTGATATTGCAATACCTAATTTCTCTATAGGAATTCCATGTCCATTATCTTTAATTTTTATTTATTAAATGGGATTCCGCAGGATTTTTAGCTAATTGTAAACGATAAAATAAAATCAACAGATTCCGCTCATTTGGATTGAACACTTTTTCACTATCAAATACACTTCTAATAAACTAGTTTATTAAGTTTATTGGAGGTTGTACTAGTGGAGGAGAAGCTTGTGTTATATATTGAAATCCATCAATTACGTACTAAAAGATTGCGAATTTCACAAATCGCAAGGAAATTGAAAATCTCACGTAATACAGTTTATAAGTATTTAAATATGACATTTGAAGAAGCGGTGGAGGAGTTTGGCACGATTGAGCGAAAGAAAAAGTTAGATCCCTATCGGGATTGGATTGTGACATGGTTACAAGAAAATCCAAGCATGAGTGGAGCACAAATTTTGGACTGGCTTCAAGAAAAGTTTCCTGACTTACAAGTTGGAGAAAGTACAGTTCGTCGGTATGTCAAAGAGATGAGAGAAATTTATCAAATTGAAAAAACGGATGAACCCCGAGAACATGAAGCTGTTGATGAATTACCACCAGGAAAACAAATGCAAGTAGACTGGGGACAAACCATTCAGAAAACAATAGATAATAAGGACATCAAACTTTATTTTATTGCCTTTGTATTATCTCACTCTCGACAAAAGTATATGGAATGGCAAGACCGCCCCTTTACAACCAAAGACACCATTCGTTGTCACGAAAATGCCTTTAGATATTTTGGGGGAATGACTGAAGAAATTGTTTATGATCAAGACAATCTTATTGCGGTAAGCGAAAATGCTGGAGATCTTATCTTAACAAAGAAATTTCAGGCATATGTGAACGAACGTAAATTTCAGATTTACCTATGTCGAAAAGCAGATCCCCAATCGAAAGGAAAAATTGAGAACGTTGTGAAATATATCAAGTATAATTTCGCAGCACATCGTATCTTCTCAACAATCGGAGATTGGAATGAAAAAGCCTGGAATTGGCTAGAACGTACTGGGAACTATAAAGTGCATCAAACAATAAAAAAGAGACCTTACGAAGTGTATCAACTGGAAAAGAAACACTTACGAAAGATCTCCTCACCGCTTTCTTTAACAGAAAGCAACCCTATTGAAATTATAACAAGGAATGTGAATAAGGACAACACGATTCGTTACAAATCGAATCGCTATTCAGTACCTATCTATCGGCACATATACGAAATGCCCTACAGTGAATCTGCAAATCAATAATGAAAAATTAATCATCATAGAACCTACAACTGGTGAAATACTTGCCAAGCACACGATAAGTTTAGAAAAAGGAAAGCTAATTAAAAATACGAATCATGCACGAGATCATACAGAATCGCTTGATATGCTTAAACAAAGAGTGCTTCATTTATTTCCTACTGGAGAAGCATCGAGACAATATATTGATGAAATCTGCCAGAGATATAAGCGCTATCGCCGTGATCAATTACTCATTTTACAAAGGGTTGCCGAAAATGATCCTCATTGGATTCCAATGGCGTTAGAGAAATGTATCCGTGAAAAACTGTATAGTGCAAATGCTTTTCAAGATGTCGTAAATTACTTAAAGCTACAAGAATCTAATCCCATTCTTGAAATACAGGTCAATTCTACTAAACTTGTTTCTTCGATAGCTGTAGAAACAAGGGATTTCAATACATACATTCAAAGAATGGGAGGAAAAACAAATGAATAAAAGTGTTCCAGAAATTCAACAAGCCTTTAAACAATTGAGATTATCCGAAACAGCGGAGGAGCTCCCAGAGCTCCTTCGGAAAGCAGAGCAATCATCTTGGACATATTTAGAGTTCTTAGAACAGATAACTACGTATGAACTAAAAAGACGTGAGGAGAAAAGTATTGAAAGACGAATGAATTGGGCTCGTTTCCCGTTCTATAAACCTTTAAGTATGTTTAATATAGATGAGCAAACAGCCATTACAGAGCGGCAATTAAGGCAATTACGTGAATTTCAATGGTTAGAACAAGCATACAACTTAATATTACTTGGACCACCTGGAGCGGGAAAATCTTTATTATCCGTTGGCCTTGGAATTGAAGCGATTCAAAAAGGCTTTCAAGTGTATTTTGTGACCATGGGGGAATTAATTCAGCTATTAAAAACAGAAGAATATGTCAATAAGTCAAAAACTAAGTTAAAGAGACTGCGTGCATCAGATCTTGTGATAATTGATGATGTCATGTATATGGCAATGGATCAACGAGAAGGCACATTGTTCTTCCAGCTTATTCATCAATTATATGAACGAAGTTCGTTAATTTTAACATCCAATCGAAGCCCAGAACAATGGATAGAACTCGTAGATAATCCAGGGATGATGACTGCAATACTTGACCGTCTGTTACATCGAGTTGAAGTGATTCATATGAACAACGAAAGTTACCGATTAAAACATCAAGAAACAATTTTTTCTTAGCAAAAAGTGTTCATCCGAAATGAGCAAAAATTGTTCATTTGGGGTTGACGTTTACAATTTCATTCGTCTATCAAATTCTTTTGCTTCTTCTTTTGTAAATCCATAAGAAAAGCGTTCTTCTTTGTTTTCATCATTTAAAATTGATAATACATGATTTCTATTTATATCAAATCCAAGGGTTTTCCTTAATTTAATGTTTTTCTCCAATTCCATTTGAGTCGGATTTCTATTAATCTCGGAAGCCATTACAAAAGATGTACTAGTGAAAAAAAGAAAAAAAGTAACAAAAAATACTAGTAAATGATTAATTAATCTCATCTCAAATACCTCCCTTTTTTTACCTAAATGGTATAATATTGGTATATAGAAATCAACAAAAAATTTGAAAATAGGGTGATTAAATGAAAAAAAAATTTTATTTAATTATCATTATATTTTTTATTTTATTTTCTAGTAAGCTTCTTCATAAGGAATATGTATATTTAGGTGAAGAGAATGGGGTTTTAGTTGAAGTAAAAATTAATAATTATTTACTATTTATCACCACATTTCAAACAAGAATTTATAATCAAACCGATGATGAAATTAGGGTGGCTAAGCCTATCACAAAATTATATATTAGTTCTGGAATTAACGTACCGAGCGGAATCCAAAATGATGTAATTAGATATGTGACAGTGAAACCAAATAGTAAAATAAATGGAAAAATCCATTTGAAGCTGATTTATCCGGAAAATAGACATTTTGCAACAAGTGTTAGTTATCAAATAAATAGTGAAGGATATACAATTCATATTGCTGATAAAATAAAATAATCAAGTGATGGAACTTTTCAGACACACCTTTCAAAAAGAAAGATCTTGGAGGAAGTGAAACATAAGAAAAGCATCTACCCGATTACAATGTAGATGCCTATTTTTTATTACGTCAAATAAAAATATTAATTACTATTCTTAATAAACGTTGCTACTATAATCTAATAATAGAATAATGCCATTTGCACATCCGAAAATAAAGTTCATTTTTCTATCGTTATTTAAGTTTAATTTAAAAGTTTCCACTGTTGTTGGATATCCTTTTCCTAACAATATCTTTTCGAATATGGCCTTTAAAACGAAATAGCGCTTCCCTTTATTCTTCAAGGAAAGAGCCATTTTCATCAACTTTTATTATTGGTTCATCTTGATTTGGTTGGCGGACTAAACACACAGTACCAGCGATTAATAATAAAATACCTTGAATCGAAATAAATCCGGAAATCACACCAGAAATAATAAAGAGAATTCCAGCCAGTTTGCTGTTACTCTTTAATTTAACGAGGGCAATAATCGTAAGAACAATTGCAATAATTGTTAGTATCCCAATAAACCAACTGAATCCACTAAACCATGCCAAGAAATCATTTGCAAACTGAGGATAGATCCGCTTCAGTAAAACCGGTTGAATATAACGCATCTTCTAATTCTCTTTCAAACATTGGATTATCTGCAATCCCATTTAAAAAAATAACATAAAAAAAATCGGAACTGCCGATAAAATGTTAATTATCAGCCCGATAATCCCTAATAATTTTTCTACAGTTCTATTCATATTTATTCCTCCATTAATATACTGATTGAAAAGGTATGGTGCAGTTGATTGAATTGTAGTCAAGTTTTGTCATTTCTTTATTAATATGACGTATTCAGTATAGGTAACAATTATGAAGAGAAAGGAAGAGAGGATCTGAAGATTTTCTTAGGAATTTTTTAAGGCAAGATAAGGAATCTCATTTTGCCTTATTTTTTTACTTTAAAATCATCTGAAATACACACTCAACGTGATGCATTTCTTTTTCAAAAATCATTTCCATCATTAGTGGGAGAAAGATGTAAAAATTTAAACCAGTACTTTCTTAAACATCACCTCTTATTTATATCTATTTATTGATAATGTTACATTATTTAGGATTAAATGTAAAAAATTTGATTATCTTCTTCTATAATTAGTTTTTTATTTACGGAATTATTATAATAATCGGTTTTGTAATTCCAGACTGTGACAGATCGCTTCTTTTGGGAAACCTTTATTTTCCGACGGAGCATTGTATGCCAATGACATGATGACAGAACAAGAACACGGCTGGTACATAACTGGCTTCAAGAATCGAGTAGGAGGGAGCGATTAACTCCCGTCCTCTCACACCACCGTACGTACGGTTCCGTATACGGCGGTTCAATTAAGATAATTGACGCAAGTTTTCATAACTTCCGTGAATAGCTGTTCTCTTTATGCCAGTGGTCACTCCACCCTCCAAGAGGTCTCCCACGGGATTCACCGCTTCCTTCCTCAAGTGAGGTACTACGTTTTCTGTGTTCATCATGACTCACTGAATGCCAAGGGCTATTCTCTCTTAATTGTTCGGTCCTTCTTAGTAGTTCTAAACCAACTAATACTATGACCTCTGCTGACTTCTGACGGTTCAGCTACTTATCACTAAGTAGGTTATGAAGCGTACTTCACATATCCGCCAGACCTCCCCGGGTAAGAATGTAATCTTTCCTTCCATCTATCTGCTTCATTTACTCTGTACCACCTTTGGCAGAAAGGACTTTGTTTTGTTTAGCAAACTCATCCAATGATACCTAGCCTTATATGAAGTTCGTGTTCCTCAGACCGGAAGTTTGCCGCTCGCTTCCTTCAGATTCCGCGTCACCACGGACACCCTTGCGTTAAGCTAACTGTTACTTCTGCCTTCACAGTTCGGGACTTACACCCTATAGATTACACCCATGCCAGGCGCACACACAACAAGCGATGGCAATCCTTTTTTACCATCGCTCATCGTTCCTTATGAGATTAGACGTAAATGCTTTCGTCCATTCCCAACTCTTGCAGAATCCTTCGCTGCTCGTAGGTGAGCGGTTTACCTAACGCGCGTTGGATTTGCCCATCCGGCAGTTCCAACAGGACGACTTTCACATACCAGAACAACTGAAAAATCGCCTGCCCGGTCGGACGGGTCAGCTTGCGGCCTCCTGCGCCCTTTAACGGGCGCTCCGGCGTAATAAACTGACGCACCCGGCGCTGGAAGACGCGGTAAATGGCCAATGCGAGGAGAAACAAATAGCCCAACACCGCCACTCGTTCCGGTTTTTTCACGTAAATCTCGTCCGTAAAGAACGGATCTTTCAGGAAGGAGAAGTTCATTTCCACCGAGATCTGCCCTTTATACAGCTTCAAGATTTCTTTCTCGTCCATTCGTCGGTCCTTCCATTCCTCCGGCACCGTCGTGACGAGAACAAACCGGGAGGCTTTCCGTCTCGCCTGTTCCCACGCGTCTTGGTCGAATTCCAGATCTTTAATGGCGGACAAATAGAGCTTTTGCCCATTAAAAATTAAATAAGTAATATCTGTAACCCACTTCTCGTTTGGCTTTGACGCGTGGAAATCTCGGTTTAGATGGTTGTCCGAAATCACATAAGGCTCTTTCTTTCCGTAATAAGGCCGTTTCTTCCGAATCACCGCCTGCATTCCCATCTCCCTCATCAGCCTTTGTACTCGTTTATGGTTGATATCCAGTTGGTATTTCCGTTTCAGCCAAACTTGAACTCTCCGATACCCATAGATTCCTTTCACTTCTTCATGGCACTCTTTGATTTTTTCCTTTAGCTGCTCGTCTTCCAAGTGCTTCTGAGAAGGGTGTTCCTGTCGTTTTACCCATTTGTAATATCCGCTTCGAGACACGCCTGCAATCTCACATAATTGTTGAATAGAACCATAACACCCGGCCATTTCTTGAATGATCGCGAACTTCTTGTGGGCTGGTACTGCTTCCATTCCCCCTTTCACCTCTTTAAGAGCTTTTTTAGCATCTCTACTTCCGCCTCAAGACGCTTGATTTTCGTTTCAGGATCTTCCAGACGAGTTCTCGGTCTTCCTTTATTTGGTCCTTTCGCTTTACCACATTTTTCCTCCAGACCTTGTATTCCTTCCTTTTCATAGCGTTTCACCCATCGATGTACCATGGAATGACTAATCCCCAATTCTTTCACCACCGTTTTGTATCCCATGCCCTCTTTCAAATATAAATCCACAGCTTTCTTTTTAAACTTTGCATCATATGTTTTTCGTATTTTCCCCATAGAAAAATCCCCTCCATAGTAGACAGATTAATTGGCTTTCTTTTTTCTGTCTATTATAAGGGGATCATATCAAAAAAGCTTAGCCTTCTTACAACATCATATCATTTCATGAAACATAGATAGGTTTGTGCCTTATTATTCCATTGTTATTTCCTGAATTTTTCTGGATATAGCCCTTCAGCTAGTGTCTTTAATGCAATTGGAGCACGAATTCCTTCTGCTGCTGCTGAAAGAGGAAGAATAATAAATCGCTTGTTTTTAATAGCAGTAACATCAGCAAGTTCCTTTTTAGAAAGCAATAAATCTTGTTTCTGTTTGACTGTTGTATCTCCATAGTCAATGATGACAATTACATCTGGATTACGGTTTACAACTTCTTCCCAGCTGACGTCGGCCCATCCTTTTTGAATATCATCAAAGATATTTTTAGCGCCTGCTATTTTGATTAAATGAGTTAAATAGTTGTTAGCTGCTGTGAACGGTTTATCAACTCCACTATCATACACAAACACCTTCAGCGGTTTTTCAACTGTTCCAATTTGCTTTGTTATTTCTTCTATGTCTTTTTTCATTTGATTTATCACTTCATTTGCTTTTGCTTCCACTTGAAAAATACGTCCGATATTTTCGATATCTTTGTACACATCTTCTAATGTTGGTGCTACCTTATTTGAAGATTCTTGAATATACGTTTTAATGCCTAACTCTTCGAGCTCTTCAACTGTTCCTAACGTTTTCTCTGTAAAAGCACTTTTCCAACCTGCATACGCAAAATCTGGTTCTTTTGCTAAAAAGACTTCCTTTGATGGGTACTGCTTTGAGAGCACAGGAATTTTTTCATAAGCATCCTTGAACTTTGGTAAAATTTGATCATCCAAGTAAGCTGTTCCAACCATCGAATCTTGCAATCCTAATGCAAGCATAATTTCTGTTGCATGTTGATTTAATGTGATCGCTCGTTTTGGAGGTTCTGTAAACTTAACAGTACGCCCCATGTTATTGATCACTACTTCACTGTATTCACTGTTGTCTTTTTGTTGCTTTTCTTCTTTGGCAACAGATTCATTTGAGCTGTTACAAGCTGCCAACATCATCATTACAAGTAAACAAATACTTAGCCAAAACATGTGGTTGTTTTTCTTTTTCTCCATAATTTTCCTCTTCTTTCCAAATTTATATATGTTTCATTGCCATGTTTAAACGTGTGTTAAAAAAGTGATATAAGGTTTTTTAGTTAAAGGATGAATAATGATTTCTGTTTCTACTCCAAATACCTCTCTGATTCGATCTTTTGTTAGCACGCTTTCTGGTGTGCCAGACATAACAACTTGTCCATTTTGTATTACATATAAATAATCACAATAATTGGATGCAAGGTTTAAATCATGCAATGCCGCTAAAACAGTGACATTAAGTTTTTTTACAAGGTCCATTAATTGAAGTTGATGACGGATGTCAAGGTGGTTTGTCGGTTCATCTAAAATGATAAGTTTCGCCTGCTGAGCAAGCGCCCTTGCGATCAAAACTCGTTGTTTCTCACCCCCTGATAAACTCATAAAACTTCGCTCCTCATATCCTTGCATTCCAACACGCTCCAAAGCTTCGTTGACAATGCGAAGGTCCTCATCTGTATCCGATTGAAATAACCGCTTATGTGGATTACGCCCCATTAAAACGATTTCTTGAACAGAAAAATCAAATGTTAAGGATGTTTCTTGACTAACCACCGCTATTTCTTGAGCTGCTTTTTTAGGTGACAGTTCATATAAATGTTGACCATCTAATCGAACGGCACCAGCATTTGGTTTCAAAATACGTGAGGCGATTTTTAAAAGTGTTGATTTTCCACTGCCATTTGGACCAATTATGCCAACAAACTGTCCATCCTTTATATGAATGGAAATATCCTGAATAATTGATGTTTCCATAATGGTACAGGATACATGTTCAATGGCTAGTTTCATTTACTGTCACCTCCAAATGAATACGTACTGCGACGTAAAAGCCAAATGAAAAAAGGGCCACCAAAAAGCGCTGTCACTACACCAATAGGAAGCTCTTGAGGGGCAAGTACCAAGCGGGCAAATACATCAGACCAAATAACGACAATCATTCCAATTAATATACTCGTAGGAAGCACTCGTTTATGGTCAGATCCGACTAGCAAACGTGAAAGATGTGGAACAACTAAACCAATAAAACCAATTGAACCACTGACTGCTACAACTGTTCCTGTGATAAGCGATGTGATTATGATGAGTCCTTTACGAAGCGTATCGATATTGACTCCAAGTGTTGCTGCAACGTCTTCTCCCATTAATAAAATATTTAAAGAGCGATATTGAAATAATAGATATACTAAGCCAACTATCACCACAACACTTGGAATAGTTAAGTACTCCCATTTAGCTCCAGCTAAACTACCCATAATCCAAAACGTTGCTTCACGAATGCCCGATTCTTTTGGTGCGAGCGTCACAATAAAATTTGTTAAAGCTGACATGATGAAAGAAACAGCAACCCCAGCTAACAGAAGGCGTGTTGTCTGAATTCTTCCTCCAACTTGAGCTAACAAATAAACAGCCACCAACGCTAACATTGCACCGAAAAAAGCTCCAAGCGACAAGGCATACTGACCGAAAAATGGTAGTGCGCCAAATAGAATTACAAGTGTTGCTGCAACAGAGGAACCAGAAGAAATGCCAAGTATGTACGGATCAGCGAGTGAATTACGTACTAATGCTTGAATGACTACTCCTACAACGGAAAGTCCAGCTCCTACAACAGCTCCAAGTAAGACACGAGGTAATCGAATATCCCAAATAATTCGTTCTTGTGCTTTGCTCCAATTTACTTCAATGTGATCACCCAAAAAAGAAAAATGTGATAGAGCAATTTTCCATACTGTGAAGGGAGACATTTTGACCGGACCAAGTGTAACAGCAAATGTAATGGACAATAAAAGCGCACAAAAAAGAAACAAAAAAATCAAACGAAACCCTCGTTTATGGTGGTAATCTGAAAATGGAACTTGTGGAACAATTTTTTCTTTTTTCTTTAAATGATCCTGAAGCAAACGAATCAAACCTCCCTATCTGTAATCCTCTTAAACATAGAGTACCTTCATACACATAAAAAATCCTCATTCCTATGGATAAGAACAACGAGATCGTACAATACAAAATAAGATAAGAATCATCTTTTCATCTCTCGTACACCCCTCCTTCCCAAATATTATAAATATTTCCCAGCAACATACTCTTACAAAAAGGGGCAAAGCCCCTTTACTTATGACTTTTAAAACCGTTTTCTTTTAGACTCACGCTATACATGTAACAATCACATGGTAAAGTCATTTAATACCGATGATTCTTTCTGTTTCTGCAAGTCTTTTCTTGTTATAAATGAAAAAAATTAAACACTATATCACTTTTTCACTAATACGGAGGTTTGTGCGCTCAACCATTCTCATCCATTGTTTCATTTCTTCCACATTTCGCGGGATGCGCGTATCGTGTGGAAACAATATTTTCCATACAAAAGCAAGCAGCGGAACACCAAGACGCCATTTTTGCAATTGATGCTGCCTTGCAAATACGTCTTGCGGTGATCCTTGCATGACAATTTGTCCGTCATGCATGACAAACACGATATCTGCCCACTCTAAGACAAAATCAAAATCATGAGTAGCGATCAAAACTGTCGTGCCAGCTCGATGAATATCGTTGTTCTTCTCGACAAACCTCTCGATTTGCAGGCAATCTAAATATGCCGTCGGCTCATCGAGCACTAATAATTTCGGATTCATCACCATTATGGCGGCAAGCGTCAGCCATTTTTTTGACCGAGACTTAAATGATGAACGGGCTTGTCCAACCATGAACGTAATCCAAACTCGTCCAGCGCTTTTTCAATGAGCTAGTCCATCTCATGTTTTTTCATTCCTAAATGGTGCAGGCCAAACGCCAGCTCATCACGTACCAACGGCGCCACAAGCTGGTGTGCCGGATTTTGAAAAACGATGCCGACCTCTTTCCGCCATTTTTGCAATGTTTGACGCCGATAATCCATCTTCTCTCCATTCCAATAGATGTCTCCGGAGTCGGACCGCAACAGCCCGTTCGCATGTAAAAATAACGTTGTCTTGCCGCATCCGTTATGACCGATAAGTGCGCATTTTTTTCCAGTGGGAACATGAAGACTTAATCCTTTTAACACGCATGGTCCGTTCGGATACGTATAATATACTTCGTCCATTTTCAGCATTGCCTGCTGCCCTCCTATCATCCAAGCCGTAGAAGCAAACATATGCCGATGGCTGCTTCCCACAGATAACGTTTATTTTTTCGTTATATGTTTCCACATGAACATAGGTCATTTCATCGGAAACTCCGCGCGCCCATAAAGCAAGGCGCAACACTTCATAGGAATGCCATATTTTTTAAAAAAGCTGGAACACCAACATCCCACCATGCCGCCAATGGTTTCCTCCATTTCTTGCTTTCATTGCTACGTATAGCTCTTCTGCTGCTTTCTCGAAAACAAATACAAACCGATACATAAAAAACAACAACTCAATGATAATGGATGGTACTTTCATTCGTTTGAGCACATACAATATCTCTGGAAACGGGGTAGTCATCAAGAG
Source organism: Ureibacillus sp. FSL K6-0165 (assembly GCF_038004285.1). Lineage (NCBI taxonomy): Bacteria > Bacillati > Bacillota > Bacilli > Caryophanales > Caryophanaceae > Ureibacillus > Ureibacillus sp. FSL K6-0165. Next base: position 1,083,932 of record NZ_JBBOQS010000001.1, on the reverse strand, counting down.
GAAAAATAAGCAAGACCATGCCGCGACCGAACGAGAGAGCAAAGACATTGCGATGAAAATTTTCGAACGGTCAATGGAAACATGAAAAGATTTGTCTATCGAAACAAGCAAAGCTGGAAAACTCATCATCAGAAACAATGCCACGACTCCGAGGGCTTTGGCGTACACCTTCCACGAAACACGCGCATAACCGATAATCCAAATGGCAAGCCAAATCGTCATCATTACTTGCGTTTTCCAGTTTCCTGTGATGGCCATCATTAATAACAGAAGCGCAAATATCACTTTTTGTTCGGGGCGTATTGTCCGCAGGCGGTTATCGTAAGCGATGGTGTCAAACTGCCGGATCATTTTGCTTCCTCTTTTCGGTTCGCCCGGCCTTTATAGACGCCGATAATATAGCCAATAATTCCGGCACCGATTGCCGCCTGCACAGAAAACAGCAACGTTTCCACCTCTCCGCCTGGCGGCTCAAATATGGTTTCCATCCAAGGTTGATAATGAGGAGCGAGCTTCTGAATCATTTTTTCCGCCTGGCCATCCGTGCCGCCAAAATCAGAGTGATGAATGAACAATAACGGCGCTACTACCAGTAAAACAGCAATAGCAAGAAGAAAAAGACTTCGCTTCATATTACACTCCCCTCTCTAACTGATTTAGTTCGCCGCTACTGTAAGTGGTTAAGAAATTCCAAACGACGACCGTAAGCAGCCCTTCTGTAATCGCCAGTGGTATTTGCGTGATAGCAAAAATGCCGGCAAATTTGGCAAACGAAGCGAAAACCCCACCTGTCGCATCCGGGAACGCCAGCGCTAATTGCAATGAGGTGACAACATATGTGCCAAATCAGAGAAAAATGCAGCGAAAAAAATCGTCCAGCGTCGCGATATATTCCATTTTTTTCAAAACGATAAATGCCGTAAGCCACAAGCGGGCCGACGACTGCCATGGACATGGCATTTGCCCCTAATGTCGTCAATCCGCCATGTGCCAGCAATAACGCTTGAAACAGCAATACAATGCTTCCCATCACTACCATCGTTCATGGGCCAAACAGCACCGCACCGAGTCCTACCCCCGTTGGATGTGAGCTGTTCCCAGTAACGGATGGAATTTTTAAGGCGGACAGCACAAACGTAAATGCCCCGGACAGCGCAATGAGCAGCTTTAGTTCCGGATGCTCGCGTGTAATCCGAATTAGTAAACGCATACCGATGATCAAAAATGGCAAAAAAACAAGCCACCAAAAAATCGCCCATCCAACAGGCAAAAATCCTTCCATAATATGCATCGCAAATGCCGATGTGCTGCCGGTAAACGTAAAATAGACGACTAAACCGCAAAGGAAAAGGGCGACTTTCCATTTTTTCATGCTTTCGTTCCTCCCGTTGCTTTACATAATTTCGAGATTCCTAGAGGGGTGTTTGATTGTTTTGTCATCATCAATCCTTGCTTCTCTTCATAACGGTACGTTATCGTTTCTTCCAACCATTCCCCATCTCGCAAATGCCTTTGCACAAGCTCCCTTGCTTTTTCCGGCGTCACACCGTTGTACCATACGCCTTCAGGGTAAACGATGACTACACACGCGTCTTGGCAACGGCCATTGCAGCGAGTCCGCGTCGTATGTACAATGCCATCTAACTCCAGCATCGCGATTTCTTCGCGGATGGCAAGCGTTACTTCTTCTCCCCCTTTACGAATGCAGCTGCCTCCATTGCAAATCAGCACATGATGTTTCATTCCGATTAAGTTCCATGTTGTCATGTTGAGTCTCTCCTTTTTTGCAAAATAAAAAGCACCTCTATACGCAGAGGTGCAGAAAAATGCATACAAATATAGCAAAAAAAGTATACCATTCTCCCGCACGTCTACCTATAATCCCGTAGGTATCCGTCCGAACAAATAAGGCAGGTCTCCTGACTTAGGATCATCGCTTTATTGCGCCTTCCCGAAGTTTCCTTCAGTGACATGATGCAACAAAGCTCCCCATCACAGTGGCGGGTACCGTGACGGATTTTCACCGTACTTCCCTTTTAAGCCTATTCTCTAATGAGAAAGGCACCTTATTTGTTTGGCATATAATGTCGATTTTTCAAAGAACATTTCTGTTATTCATAGTAGTACAAATTTTCAAACATCGTCAACCACTTTTTTTCAATAAGTCCGTTTTCGCCAATACAATCCCGTCTTGATCAGTGTACACATAGGCGCCTGGCTCCCAACGAACGCCGCCAAATTCGAGCGCAACGTCCCGTTTTCCCTTTCCTTCTTTTTTGCTTTTCACCGGGCAAGTGCCAATCGCCATCACCCCAAGCGGCATATTGGCGATTTCTGCGGAATCGCGAATGCATCCGTGAATAATCACCCCGGCAAGCCCGCGCTCACAAGCGATCTGGGCAAGACGGTCTCCGAGCAGCGCGCAATTTCGCGAACCTTTTCCGTCTACGACCAATACGGTGCCCGCTGGAACAGTTTCGAGCGCCTCACGAACGAGCACATTATCTTAAAATACATCGACCGTCGCGATCGGTCCGGAAAATTCCGCTTTGCCGCCGTAAGATTGCATCGGCAGCTGGCATACTTGCAATTCACTTAAAAATTCATCGCATAAATCAGCTGTTTTCATCACAATCTCCTCCTTGCCATGTCTTATATTTGACATCCTTTGTCAAAACTCCTTCTGCTGGACTCCACGGTATCGTGTGAAACGAAGACCGTGGAGTTCTTTGCTTTCGGCGAAACTTCGCTCAATCGTCGATGGACGTACCGATCGCAACACTTTTCCTCTCATCGATAATCGTTGTTTCCGCATTCGTTCGTAGATATCTTGATGAACGGAAACTCGAAATACACGATCCTTTGCGCCTTTTGCGGCAGGACATCCCACACAACTTCCTTTTACTGCTGGTTTGTACTCATGATATCCAGAACGGGTGGACGTGGAATACGTGAACTTTACACCACAGGGACACGCATACACATCGTCTGTGACTTGCTGGAACTTTACGGAACGACAATCGGGATGTTCCTTTCGATGAAAACGTCGATACGACATATACGCCAAAATCCCTTTTTTCTCTAATTCTCTTGCTAGTCGGGCGTTATAATAGCCAGCGTCTAACACGATTTCTTTAGGAGAATATCCTACTCGCTGTTGAACACGCTCGATTCGCTCCATCAAAATACGATGACCAGGCACGGTGGCGGCAGTCACGTAAGCTAAATCTTGCCCAGCATTTTTCATTGTTGCACCTGCAACAAGTATACCTTCCCCTAATTGCTGTACATCTGTGTTGGACTTTTGTGATGTCTTTGCCATTTTGTCCATATACAAATCCATATCAGCAATTTCAAGACCTAAGGCAGCCATCGAGTATGTCACTAAATCAGATGCTCTTGCTAAATCCATATCACCCGCGGCAGCAAGTGTAAGCACACCTGGAAGTTCTCCTATCGCCTGTTCTGTATCATATCCCGCTAAAGCTAGATAATTTAACGCTTCGGCTGATTCATATGCCGAGAAACGTGTACTTGCTCCCGCATCTTTTGCTGCTTGAGATAATTTATTAAAGGCTTCTTCCCCTTCTTCGCCTGTAAGTCCCATTGTTGCCTGAACTTGCTTCATGGCATCTTCATATTCACCGTAAACATTTAAAGAGTCCTTAATAAATTTACCTGATGCGACTGCCCCAGTTCCAATTGCCGCCATGGCAGCCGCAGCTGCTTTTAAACCTGCCACCAATACTTTACCCGCAATTTCACCAGCTGTTTTTAAACCATTCACAAGTTTTTCTACTTTTTCTCGATTAAGATTCTTTACTTCTTCTTGTAAGTCCTTCAGTTCACGTTCTAAGTTATTTAACTCAGCATTCGCATTATTTAACTGGGTTTGCCAAGAAAGTGTTCTTCTATCATTTTCTCCAAAGGATTCAGCAGCATTGGCAAGGGCCTTTTCTAGCGTTGATATTTTTTCCTTTTGTGCATCAATTTCTTTATTCAATACTGCATTTCTTGCTGTTATTGCTTTAATAGATTTATCATTTCTATCGAATTCTGATGTCACTAATTTCATTTCTGAGCCTAACACTCTGAAACTTTGGTTAATTTCCCGTAGAGATTTCTTAAATTCTCGTTCCCCTTCAACACCAATTTTAAGACCAAAATTGTCTGCCATACTGCCACCTCCTATCCATAACAAGTAAAAAAGCACCTCTTTGATTTGAGGTACTAGTAGAAACTTTATATTTAAATACCATATGGAATAACTTCATCAATTGAAAGTTCATTTTTAGGTTTTGTGAGACCTGTGAATTGTTTGTGGATTTCCCATTGATCAAGTAAATGGCCAATAGGCATTAACCACACTTCTTCTTTAGTCCTTTTTAGCTGCGTGACTCCATAATAAATAAGTCGAGCAAACATTTCTTCATCGTTTACTCGACCACTTCGTTTTTTGTATCGGTTTCCTCCGACTCAATATATCGTTTTGTCCCTTTAAACATTGCTTCCATAATTGCATCTTTAAAAGTTGCCATCTCAGCAGGAGATGTTAACAGTTCCACATCATCTTCCGTTAACAATTCTTTCTTTTCTTCGTTCAATCGATTATGGATATAAATACTTTGATTGGCAAGTAAGGTAATTAACCAGACAATTTCATCTAAAGCCATCTCAAAGTTTTCAGCTTTCATTAACTTTTCACCTAAATCTTCTAGGCCCCCATACCTTTTTGCAATTTCCTTTGTCGCTTTAGTTGTTAAGATTAATTCATAGTCCAAACCACCGATTGATATCTTTGCACTTCTTTCACTCGTCATAATTGTTCACTCCTTTTATCCTTCAGTTCCAGCAGCAAATACTGGTTCATACACTTCGCTATACCAACCGGTGATAATTTCTTGGTTTACCCCATCATCACCTTCGCTCACTTCAGCTTTCCATGGATGCTTTCCTTGCCCATCAAGTTTGTTTCTCCGTAAAACCGTGCCTTCAATTGTTGGAGTAGAGAAAGTAATACTATCTCCTTTTGTCGCAAGGTTTGTTGCTGGAATACCAAATTTCACTCGGTATAGCCAAAAATATCGGTATTTTCCATTTGCCTTTTTCGCCCTAAAACCAATTGCAACTGGATCTCCACCATCTTCACTTGTTGAAATTAAGACATGGTTATCGTCAATTGTTGCCCCAGTTAAATCACTAGCTGCGGCCACACCGATATCATCAATACCAAGCGATAATGTTCCACTTTGAAATTCTTTAATCACTTCAGCCGCACCATCGTCTGCATATAAAGTTGCTTCAGCTAACTCAACAGATAATTCAGCGCTAATCGCCTTTGCTAAAGGAGTAGGAGTTTCATAGGTTTCATCACCATTTTCTCCTTCTGTTATTTTTGCATAATAAAGTCTATCCAATCCGATAGTTGCCATGAATCATTCCTCCATTTCAAATTCATAATATTTTGCTACATCAATTGCTAAATGGTGATAACCAGTATCATCTTCATGCCCGATATATCTCCTATCTGTAATAAAAAAGTCCGCACCCAAAAGAGTACGGACTAAACTATTTTTAATTGATGTATAATTCTTTTTTGAAAACAACGAAACTCTAACCTCCTGAACATCGTACTTCGGGAAATTATCCGCATGTAATTCAAACATCTCTACAATCGGTGTTATGACAATATATAAATCAGGAGCAGTATCAGAAAAGATACCGGTTTCAACTGGAATACCACATTGTTCTGCAATTTGAGTCACTTCGGCTAGTACACTCATATACTTTCCACTTCTTCTTCCAATTTTTTAATCATTGCTTCCATACAAGGCTGTCTTGATGTTCTTCTTGCAGGTTTTAAAAATGGCTTTGCAGGTTGTCCAGATTTTCCATATTCGATGATGTTTGCTAATTTAGCATTGCTCACCCCGTCTTTACTCGGTTCATTAAACCCTACTTTAACATTGTGGTTTCCCCTGCGGTCAACTAAGGCGGGTGATACTCCTAATGCAGATACTAATTCACCTGTTGATCTACTTGGCAGTTTTGTATCTTTTCCAATTACCGAACTTAAATTGGACTTCATTTTATCTAATACCACTTCTCCCCCTGCTTCTAGAACCCTCGGAACGATTTCATCTGTCTTACTTCCCAATCTAGATATCTTCATCAAGAATTCTTCTGGCATTTTAATATTAACTTTAGCCATCTGCTGCCACCACCTTTTTTGTTAAAACCTCGATATACATATTTCTATTTTTCACATTATCAACGCTTACTACTTCATATCGCCCATCATCACATACAATAAACATTTTCGGTTTAATGGTTAAATCGGGAATGTTTCTAAAACGAAATAACGAATTCGCTTCAGAAAAGGCTGCCCTATTTGCCCAAGTCTTACTACCAAAGCGTTCTTCTTTGTATGCTGTCACAGATGCTAGGATTATATCGGTTTCTTCACTGAAAGACTCTTCATCTTTTACAATTTCACGTGTTACGATATCGATAAATGTACGCATTTTACCAAAACTCATACGCTATACCTTCCAATCTCTACCTAGCCTTAATAAAAGGTTGACTGTTTTCCAAACTTGCTCTCCAGCAAGTGCGCTATCTGCGAAAAATCCACCTGTACTGCCATCTCGACTTTCGTAAAAGTGTGATGCCAACATGATAACCGCTTGTTCCGTTGTCGCGGGCATATTCTCATCTAAATATGTGCATTCTTTAATATGTTGATAACTCTCTGCATAAGAAATGGCGGCAGTGATGTACATTTCTATTAAAGCATCATCTTTATCATGTTGGAGTATTAAATTAGCCTTTACTTTTTCTAGTAATGTCATTACTTTCGCCACCTTTATTCTTCTGACATATAACCAGATGTTTTTAATTTCGATAGTAATGCATTAAAATCCGCAACTAAGTCTTCTATTGTTTTTGCTGTACTATCAGATTGATTTGCCATTTTTTCATTTGAAGAAGAAGGAAGGCCAGTAACCTTCGCTCCTTCTTCAATAACAAGCTCTCCACCAATAACCGTTTTCTCTCCGCCTTGTTCTGTATAATTTTTAGTGTTATACCCCATCGCACTCTACCCCTTTATTATTTTTGTTGTAAGACTTTGATTGCTTCTGGCAAGATCAACTTTCCATCGACACGTTGACTGGCTAAGAAACCAACTTGACCTGTCGTTGCAAATAATTCGTTTAATCGTTTGAATGAACGACCTTGACGATCCGCAATCCAGTAGTAACCAAAATCACCGAAAGCAATCGACTTCACTCCACTCGCTATTGTAGGTGCATAAGCTGATGTATAGATTGGACAATTCAATAAAGTATCTGGCGTACCCGCTGTTAATGATGGTTGCCATAAATATTGTCCTTGGCCATCCTTTAATTTTCTAATTGCTTTTACTGTTGCATCATTCATAATGAATACTGCATTTTTACGATAAGGCGCCTTCAAAGAAAACACTAAATCAATAATCTCATCTGCAGTAATAGCTGTGGTAGATGCTGCTGTTACTCCAAGTTCAGCACCGCCAGTATCATTAAAGATTCCCGTCGGTTTTCCCTCGCCATTACCTACAAGAAATGCCTCTTCCTCTTTAGCACCAATTCTTCGAGCAAACTCAGTTGAAATATAGTTCTCTAAATTAAACACACTATCATTTAACAATTCATCTGAAACCAAATGCTTTAGCTGCCTCCCATGCTTTTGCTCTCTTCTCTCGTAATTCTAAAATTTTATTCATATTGATTTCCTCCTAATATTTCAATAAATTAAGCCGCTCATAAAGCGGCTCAACTGATTGTTTTACTTGTGGTTTTTGTATTTTGTTTAACAGTGAATTTGTAACTGCTCGCCTACTAAAAACGAAACTATTTTCAGGTTGGTTTTCATCTTTACCATTTGCGAACATAATGGCATCCGCAAATCCCAGTTCAATTGCTTTATGTGCATTCAGCCACGTTTCAGCATCCATTAATTCCGATAGTTTATTTCTTGATAAACTTGTTTTAATTTCATAAGCGTTAATAATGCTTTCTTTTACTTCATCAAGCATATACACCGTCTTTTTCATTTCTTCACTATCACCAATTGCAACAGTAAACGGATTATGAACCATCATTAGGGACGTTGGTGACATTTGAATTTCAGTGCCTGCCATCGCAATCACAGATGCTGCCGATGCGGCAATGCCGTCAATTTTGACTGTGACATCACCTGGATACTCCATTAACATGTTATAAATTTGTGCAGCTGCAATACAGTCACCCCCCGGAGAATTAATCCAAACTTCGATATCACCTTTGCCTTGCACGAGTTCATCCCTAAAGGCAGATGGTGTGACTTCATCATCAAACCAACTTTCCTCTGCTATTGCCCCATATAAATGAAGGGTTCGTTTGTCAGTTTCATTATTCTTTGTCCAGTTCCAAAACTTCTTCATCTTCGGTTTCCACCTTTTCATATTTCTTTGCAAACACACCTGCGTCTTGGAGTTTCGTCATATTCCCATTGATTAAATATAAATCTCCTCCAAGTTCATCCGGTATTCGGTCTAAATTCTCAAGTTCACGAATGTCATTAGCACTCATCCAGCCATTTTGCCTTGCTGTTGCATAGCCACTCATTCGTGAAGCATAATCACCTCTAAGCAATCCATCTACATTAAATTTCACAAAGTATGCTTTCTTTTCACTTTTAGTAAACAGTGAACGACTAATTGCTTGTTCCCACCGAATAACCCATGGATCAAGTGTGTATTTAACGAATTCTAATGATTGTTGCTCTATATTAGAAAAGCTCGACTTTTCCAAGTCACCGACCATATGTGGTGGCACTCGGAAAATTCGAGCAATCTCGTTAATCTGAAATTTTCTTGTTTCTAGAAATTGTGCTTGATCGGGTGCAATTGCGATTTCTTGATACTTCATCCCTTCTTCTAATACAGCAACTCGATGGGCATTACTTGAACCTTGATAAGCTTTATTCCAACTATCCTTTACTCTTTGGGGGTCCTTGATAGTTCCTGGATGTTCTAAGACACCACCTGGTGCCGCTCCATTAGTAAAAAACTTTGCACCATATTCCTCAGTGGCCATTGCTAGACCGACTGCATTTTTAGCCATCGCAATTGGTGAATATCCAACTAAACCATCAAAACCAAGTCCGGGTATATGAAGTACATCTTCAGCTTTTAATGCAACAGTTGTCTCCTCCGACCCGTTCATTTCTTCAAATGTTTTTGTGTATAAATAATATAAATTACCTCTCGTATCTCTTTCGACTGACATTTTATTTGGCATAAGTGGATAAAGTGCAATAACCTCCCCTTTTCCATTGCGAATGATCTGAGCATACGCATTTCCCCATAATAAAAGATGAGTCATTAATGTTTCTCTAAACACAAATGAACTCATCTCAGGATTTGGTTCGTCATGAAGTAAAAAATATAAGGTATGGGATATTGCTTTTTCCTTCCCACCTGTATCTGTGTACTTATATAAGTGCAGTGGTAAACCTGCTACCGCTTCAGCTAGTATACGTACGCATGAATACACTGCAGTCATTTGCATCGCAGTAAATTCATTAACGGATTTTCCACTACTAGAATTTCCGAAAAAGAAACTATAGTTACTTCCAAATGAATAGTTTTGTGGTTTGTCCCTTGCTTTAAACAAATTTGTAAACCACCGCATATGAACATCACCTCCTTAACGTTAGAACACAATCAATCCTCTACCATCATAAACAGAATCACTTGTTCCGCTTCTTCTTATCGCTCGGTCAAGTGCCATAATTGTTGCCACCGCACCATCAATCTTTTCCGTTGATTTTTCTTTATCTGGTTTAATGTTTCCAGCTGGATCCGTCCGAACATGAATGTTATCCATCATCCAACGTAAAACTGGGTGCCCACCATGCGCTAGCTTTTCTTCTAGTGTTAACTTCATTAATTCTTTTGATGATGGACTCATATCTTTAAATCCCTGTCCAAATGGAACTACTGTAAATCCTAACCCCTCTAAATTCTGGGTCATTTGAACTGCACCCCAACGGTCAAATGCGATTTCCTTAATGTTGTACTTATGCCCTAATTCTTCAATAAACTTTTCAATATAAGCGTAATGAACAACATTTCCTTCCGTTGTTTGCATATATCCTTGTTGTTCCCACACATCATAAGGCACCCTGTCTCTATCTACACGTTGCCTGATGTTTTCTTCTGGTATCCAAAAGTATGGCAATATCACATATTTATCATCTTCATATTCTGGTGGAAAGATTAAAACAAATGCTGTGATATCTGTTGTTGATGATAAGTCCAAACCTGCATAGCACCCCCTGCCAATTAAACTTTCAGGATCAACTGGTAAACCACACCTATCCCACTTTTCCATTGGCATCCATCTGACAGATTGTTTTACCCATTGATTCAGTCGCAACTGTCTAAACAGGTTTTCCTCAGCAGGATTCTGCTTCGCACTTTCACATGCTTGTTCGACCTTCTCAATATCAACTGTAATTCCTAGTGATGGATTTGCCTTCTTCCAAACCTCTGGGTCCGTCCAATCATCATCTTCTTCTGCGCCATAGATAACGGGATAAAATGTAGGATCTATTTTCCTTCCCTCAAGTATATCTTTTGCTTTTTGATGTACTTCATAACATATTGAATGTTGATCATTTCCCACTGTTGTAATTAAGAAGTACAATGGTTGTTTCCTTGCATCTCCTGAACCGTGGGTCATAACATCATATAGCCTTCGGTTTGGCTGTGCATGAAGTTCATCAAATACAACCCCATGAACGTTCAATCCATGTTTTGTATAAGCCTCTGCAGATAACACTTGATAGAAACTACCCAATGGCTTATATATCAATCTTTTTTGTGAAAGAACCGGTTTAAATCGTGCCTTAAGTGCGGGTGATTGCTCCACCATATCAACCGCAACGTCAAATACAATCGATGCTTGTTGCCTATCCGCAGCACATCCATACACTTCTCCACCATGTTCAAAATCACCACATGTTAAAAGTAAGGCAACCGCAGCGGCGAGTTCTGATTTTCCCTGTTTCTTAGCTATCTCAATATAGGCTGTATTAAACTGTCGATATCCATTCGGCTTTATCGTTCCAAACACATCCCGAATAATCTGCTCCTGCCAATCTATCAAGTCAAAGTTTTTTCCAAACCATTCACCTTTTGTATGCTTTAAACAGTTAATAAAGTTTACTGCATGGTCTGCCGATTCTTTGTCATAGTATGATTGTTCCGCTTTAAAAATCGTTGGCTTGTATACTTCTAGTTTTCCGATTACCATCACCTCCCACAAAAAAATATTAAGTTTATTTATGAGATTTTGTACGAACAAAAACCCAGATTATTTTCTGGGCTTCAACAAATTATTTAATTGTTCTACATTTGTGCTCAATTGCAAAATATTATTTATAATGATTGCACAAAAGAAATTAGTAACTCGTTAAATTCTTCATAGTTATCATAATTTGCATTATGCGATGCATTACTTATTTCCTTTAACGGATATCCCGTTTTCTTTGCCCAGTTATGACAATATTTTTTCACGTAACCTGTCTTGTCATACTCTCCATAAGTAATTAAGACTGGACAATTGAACTGCACTTCGTCTTCAATTTTTAAAAATTCATCATAAGCAGATTCTATCTGTCTGCTCACAGGCAATCAGTGTGCTTCCTGAACCACCAAAAGGATCAAGCACGATACAATTAGAAAGGCTTCACTCATCAGCCTTGCAGCATTTAAAGGTGCCTAAGTTGCCATGGAAGCGTCATCACCTTCAAGGTAGAGATATCCGAAAAAGATATTGCGATGAAACATCATGTTTCTCATGCCACTGTCAGTCGTGTCATTGACAGCTTTTATAGCTACTATCAACCAAATGTTCACTACCTTCCAAAGCATTTGTGTTTTGATGAGTTTAAATCGCAGCTGGAGCGATGTCCTTTATTTTCTGCGACTCTGAAACGGGGGAGATTGTGGATATCGTGGAGGACCGGAGATTACATGTCCTCAAAGAGTATTTCTTACGGTATTCCAAGAAGGCGAGAGATGCGGTAAAAACGATTGTCATCGATATGTACAGCCCTTATATTTCCTTAATTCACGAAGTTTTCCCTAAAGCGGAAATCGTACTCGACAAATTCCATATCCTCCAACTATTTAGCAGAGCTTTAAACAAAACGCGCATCAACGTCATGAATCGGGATAAAAAGAATTACAATAAATTGAAAACATACTGGAAGCTCCTTCTGAAAGATCAAACAAAACTTGATTATAAGAACTATAAATATCATCGTTGCTTTAAAAAGCATATGTGTGAGGTGGAGATTCTCCACTATCTCATTGATTTAGATTCTGAATTAAAAGCGTCCTATGAGTTATATCAATACGTGCAACATTGCATAAAAATCAAAGACTTTGAGCTCCTAAAGAAAACATTAGAGAATAAACAAAATATCGTTTCCAGCTATATGAAAACCGCCATCAAGACAATCAACAAATACATCAATTACGTCGAGAATACGCTAAAGTACGATTATAATAACGGCATTTTAGAGGGGATTAATAACAAAATCAAAGTGATTAAACGCATTTCTTTCGGTTATCGATCCTTCTATCACTTTAGAAACCGCATATTCATTACCCAAAACTTAGCGAAAATAAAAACAGCTTAGGGGAACCTCGAATTTCCCCTAAGCCATCCGATTACACATCACCAAATAATGTCACTAAAATTTATTCACCAACACCATTTGACAAAGAACCTTTAATTATCTATCCTGCCTTCTCAACCCCAATAAAAAATCTAACCTATCAACTCAACCCCTATCACTTTCATGGTAGTTGACATGTTTCCTCAAAGAATAAAAATAAGGGTTTCCCGACATTAACGTCCTCGACAAAGATGTCATGAGAAAAATTCAATGTCAGGAAACCCTTTATCTATAAGTGCTTAAAGTATCTTTATTTCTCAACCCTTGACATCAATACCACGCACTCCACATGCAACGAGCGGGGTGGATTGATGTCTTTTACATTGTCGGTAGTCGGAAACAAGTCAAAGGCACTTTTTGCACTATCGGTAGGCGGGAACATATCGACATATATAATTATAACGCCAACTACTAGATTTGTAATTGGCGTTATAATTATTATGACTTTAGTTTTGCTTTTAACTCTTTTATTTTTGTTTCTATTGTTGATATTACTTTTTTAAATTCCTCATCACTCTTACCTGTAGGATCATCCAACCCCCAATCTTCCCTGTGTTTACATGGAAGGTAAGGGCATTCCACATTACACCCCATTGTAATAACAATATCTACTGGAGGTATTTCATCAAGCAACTTTGAATGTTGAGTTTTCTCCATATCTATATCATAAAGCTCTTTCATTAGGCGCACAGCATCCTGGTTAATTTGAGGTTTTGTTTCTGTGCCAGCAGAGTAGCTTTCAAATATATCTCCTGCAAAGTGCTTACCAAGTGCCTCGGCTATTTGGCTTCGACATGAATTATGAACACATATAAATGCGACCTTTAGTTTATTACTCATTAAGCATTACCTCCTTTCTAGCTTTTTTCTGGAAACCAGTGCCTTGTATTATTCGCTATCTTTACTAATATCAACATAACAGGCACTTCTGTTAGAACCCCTACAATGGTAGCAAGTGCAGCTGGGCTTTGTGTTCCAAACAATGCAATCGCAACGGCAACTGCCAGTTCAAAAAAGTTAGAAGCACCAATCATACCAGCAGGCGCTGCTATCTCATGAGGTAGTTTTATAACCTTGCTTGCTAGATATGCAATGAAAAAGATTAGGAAAGTCTGAATAATTAATGGTATAGCAATTAAAACAATATGAAGTGGATTATTCAGAATTACATCGCCCTGGAATGAAAAGATTATTATTAATGTTAGCAATAGACCTATGGTAGTGATATTCCCAAACTTCGGTATAAAACTCTTTTCAAAGTAATCGAGTCCTCGCTTTTTTGTGATGTAATTACGGGTAATTATACCACCAGTCAGCGGGATAACAACAAACAATACTACAGATAAAACAAGAGTGTCCCAGGGTATGGTTACACCGCCCACACCTAGAAGAAACGCAACTATGGGCGTGAAAGCTATGAGAATTATAAGATCATTTGTTGCTACTTGCACGACGGTATAAGCCGCATTGCCTTTAGTCAAATAACTCCATACAAATACCATCGCTGTACACGGTGCCGCTCCAAGAAGTATTGCTCCCGCAAGATAGTCTTGTGCCAATTCTGCCGGAATTAGAGATTTAAAAATTACAAAGAAAAACAGCCATGCAATGCCGAACATGGTAAAAGGCTTTATCAGCCAGTTAGTTATCCATGTAACAAAAAGCCCCTTAGGATTTTTTCCTACATTTCTAATACTTTGAAAATCTACTTTTAGCATCATTGGATATATCATAAGCCAGATTAAAATCGCCATAGGTATTGAAACATTTGCATATTCAAAACGTCCTAAAAACGCTGGGATTCCGGGTAAAAACTTTCCAATCAATACCCCTGCAAACATACATAAAATAACCCATACGGTTAAGTACTTTTCAAAAAATCCAATTCCACTATTACGTTCCTTACTCATGTAAATCAATCCCCCTTTCTTTCTAAGCTATCAAAAAATGTAATTAAGTTTTGTGGGATTTCATATTTATCATTTGATAAAGGGATTGAACCATGGCCACTATAAACTTCTTTCAAAATTGCGTTGATAATCATGGATTTTGGAGGTTCCGTATACTCTATACCATCCTGCACCCAAACCCTGCAATCCACAGAGTCACCACACAGATCCCCACATTCCTTACAGGAAGATTCCTTAACCTCAAGAGCAATATCCCTGGCATTTACACGAATTGTTGGAGAACTTAAAAAATGGTTTTTAATGGCTAACTCCCTCGAATTTAATTAATCTTATTAACTACTATCTCAAATCCTGCCTCACTTAATACTGTAGATACTTCATTGACTGCATCATAGAGGTTAGTTTCAGTTCCTTGACACCTCTTACATACACTTAGGTCGAGATAAAGAAAATCAATTATAATCTGCCTTTTTTCCTGTTCTTGTCCGCAGCAATCACTGCCACAAGAGCAACAGCCAGCATCACTTTTATTCATCGCTTTTACTACCTCCAGAAAAGTCCATTAAATTTTCAATTGATGCATCCTGAAACCAGGGGATTGCAACAAAGTTATCAGCACTTATTTGCTTAACTTTTTCCAGCCATTGCTTTTCAGCATCAGCGCGAGCTATTAACATACTATTTTTAGTATTCGTCAATGAAAGGCACTGATTAACCACCCACCATTTATTATTAATTCCCGCTCTATTTAGGTCATCACCCAGTCTCTGAGCTTCAAATACCCGTGTTGCTTCAGGCAATGTAACAATAATTTGAAATCGAAAAGCATACTGATTTGCTCCCAGATATTCGGTCTACCATAATCCATATCAAGGGTAAGTAAAGAACGGCAGAGAACATTGCCCTTCTTTCACCTTCCTTCTTTTAAATGTCCTCCGACAAAGCCGCCCACATCTTTGATATCATCTTGCTGACCCTTTTTAAGTTTCCGATATTCTTCTACTGTTTCCGTAGTGCGTTGCGTCGTCTTTACACGGGAGCAAAATTCCTCCCAGGAGATATCTTTGTTTTTCCATTTCTTGTCCATCCGGCTGTTGCCCACAGCGATTTTCATAAGCTTTCGACCTCCTCATGCTCTGGACTAAAATATCTGACCGTTTGTCTGCGTTTCTTGGCTACTTCAATCTCCCTTGCCATACCGCTTGAGATGGTATTGCCTAGCACCCAAACCTCGGAGCATTTGCCCATAAGCACGATGTCCATAAATATGGCAAGTTCCCGTTCCTCTGGATTTTCATCATCCATAAACTGTAGAAACATAAGGTGGGGAGCAATCGGAATACAGTTTTGATCTAATGCAAACCTGCAAAAACTGCGAGCCTTTTTAATGTTTCCTTCTACATCACCGGAATAGGGAGAACAAACATGTACAAGTGGCTTAAAGGCAGATTTTTTCTCTGCCTTTTTCTTTCTTATTATGTTGGTCAGCGCCTCATGGGGAGTTGGGTCATGGTATCCTTCATGATTAAATTTATCAATTCCCATTACACACCCTCCATTTCTATCTGCGGCAAAATACCATCTGCCTTCAACAGTTCGTAAATGAAGAGTCTGCCTTTTTGAGTCCAATATGTATGGACTTTTGTATGCAGTTCACCGTTACTACCAATGTAGCTATGTGTCTTGGTGCAGGTATAGCCTTTTTCTGCATACTTCTGATATAAAAGCCAGATGCCACCTTGTTTAAATTGGATGCCTTTTTATTAAGATAGCGGTTCATCCAAATAGCTGACTTGCCGTAATCTTTGGCAATTGCTGATGTAGAAATGAGGTCTTTGCAATTTAAAACCACATCATAATAGGAGACTTTTGGTTTCATTTCTGCAATTTGCTGATTCTGAACAGCAACCGTACCTTCAAGCACTTTATTTTGTTTCCTTACTTGTGTTAGCTGTTGATTGGCAATCTGAAGTGCCCTTGCCATGATTGCTTCTGGGGAATTCCATCTTCTTTCTATTTCAAGAAAGTATTGACGACACTCTTTCCCTTTTGGAGTACGCTGTATCATGCACAACTCTTTTGCCATGTCAATTGTTAACTGATGGTCAATGCTTGGTCTGCCTCCAGTACTTTCACTCAAAAATGAGCTAAAGTCAGATCCTTCCTCAAATCCGTACTCACACATTTTTGGAAACCAATCTTTATAAGCGGTCTTTACTTCCAAGGCTTCATGTAAATCACGACCGAGTACGGTTGGTCGTTGATTTCCATAATTGATTTTTACTAATTCGTCCATACGAATTACCTTCTGCAATATAGTCAGAGAGGAAACCCCTCTACCTAATAGCCACAGGAGGTAATGAATGTTGAGGATTTTGAAAAAATAAATTATACATCCGGATTTTTGTTCGAAATTTGTGTATGTAAAATAGATTTAAAAGCTGATTCAGTAATTTTCTACTTTTACAAACGGACTAGATTGATGAACAAAAAATGGTAACGTAAACTGTAATAGGCCTATAGGATTTGGAGCTAATAAGAGAAGAGGAAAACAATCATTTTGGTATCATATTTTATCTATGACCTGGATGAGTAAGGTTGGTAGAGCCTCGAGGAGAATCAATTAAAAATCGAGTAGGAGGGAGCGATTAACTCCCGTCCTCTCACACCACCGTACGTACGGTTCCGTATACGGCGGTTCAATTAAGATAATTGACGCAAGTTTTCATAACTTCCGTGAATAGCTGTTCTCTTTATGCCAGTGGTCACTCCACCCTCCAAGAGGTCTCCCACGGGATTCACCGCTTCCTTCCTCAAGTGAGGTACTACGTTTTCTGTGTTCATCATGACTCACTGAATGCCAAGGGCTATTCTCTCTTAATTGTTCGGTCCTTCTTAGTAGTTCTAAACCAACTAATACTATGACCTCTGCTGACTTCTGACGGTTCAGCTACTTATCACTAAGTAGGTTATGAAGCGTACTTCACATATCCGCCAGACCTCCCCGGGTAAGTACATGCACTTTCACACCATCTATCCGCCTCATTTACTCGATATGACCTTCGACAGAAAGAGCTTTGTTTTGTTACGCAAACTCACTCAATCATACCTAGCCTTATATGAGGTTCGTGTTCCTCGGACCGGTGTTTTGCCTCCAGCTTCCTTCAGATTCCGCGTCACCACGGACACCCTTGCGTTGAGCTAACCTCTACTTCTGTCTTCGGGGTTCGGGACTTACACCCTATAGTTCATGTACATGCCGGGCGCACATAAAGCAATCGGTCATTCACCGATTGCTGCAAATTTGATAGGTTACTTCTAGGATCGATTGATTCCTCCACTTTTGCTGGGGATTTAAATCACTTCTGGGATCTTTCCCATCACTTTGGCTAAGGATTCAATCACTTTTAAGCACTTTCCCATCACTTTGGCTAGGGATTCAATCACTTTTAAACGCCATTCCATTACTTTCCCCTAACATTTTTACGCACCTTTCCATCACTTTGGCGGGTGATTCAATAATCAATCTTTTGTTTCCACTACTCGATCGACTCTCAACTTTTGAACATGTAAATAGGTCAATGCCCTATATCTCAAGGATTTATGACTTTTCATCTCGTTGATTCCGACTGGTCTCAAACCAGCGACCTCCACCCTGTTAAGGTGAAACAGAGGATTTTCTGAATTTTATTTGATAAAGATAAGACCTTTAACATTTGAAAAATGTTGATATATCAAGGTTTTGCTAATTTGAACATTCGTTAGGTAATACCGAATTTATCGAATGGCACCATTTTGGGAACCAAATTCGACACCAATTATGGCACAGTCCTCTAAAGGTTGATGTGACAAGCTTTCCGACAATATTAAATTGGAAAGAGGGCTTTTAAAATGAATAATAACGGTCAACATATCATATTAGATTATCTGGTCAAGCTTATAAAAGATGAAAGAGATTATATCCAGGGACAAAAGGAAGATATATTATTACTTATTGACTCAATAATAAAAAATCTTGAGCAGATTAAGCATCATACTAACACAGAAGGAGAAAATTACATCAATGTTGATCACAATCTTATAGTTATCCAAAATAGGCTACAAAGTCTAATTAATACCTTGCAAGGAATCAATTTTGCGAAAAGGTAAATAAGAATATATCGAGATGTAATACGAAAATTGAATGCCTATTTAGAAGATATAGAATAAACTACTAAGAGCTTGGGACAAAACCCTAGCTAATAAAAAATCGTCACTTATGATTTTTCATGAAGTGACGATTTTTTATGGAAAACGTTGTTCTCCGTTCCGGCCGACGCTTTCCGCGGGCACGGCTCAAGCCTCCTCGGTACTCGTACCTCGCACCTGCGGGGTCTTGAGGCTCGTGCTGTTCCCGCAGGAGTCGCGGCCTCCACGTCGAACAACTTAACTTTCTTAAATTTATATAAACAAAAAAAGAGGCTCTTTTGATAAAATTAAGTCACCACAACAAAATCTTAGAAAGGAGCCTCTTTATGTTTAAATATTATAACATGAATCAATTAGTTTTACCTATAGATTTAGAAGTTATATTACAAGAAAATGATATTGCCTACCATATTCATCATTTAGTCGAAAGCATTCCAGACGAAGCTTTCGCTCCGTTTTATAAAGAAACTGGTTGTCCATCCTATCATCCCCGAATGATGTTAAAAATTATCTTGTGTGGTTATACGCAATCTGTCTTTTCAGGTCGTCGTATTGAAGATTTAACAAAAGATAGCATTCGGATGATGTGGCTAGCTCAAGGATATGAACCAAGCTATCGTACCATTAATCGTTTTCGTGTACATCCCCAAATGCAAGAATTAATCCGTCAATGTTTTGTACAATTCCGTTGTCAACTTATTGAAGAAAAATTAATAGATGAAAAAGCCGTTTTTATTGATGGTACTAAGATTGAAGCGAACGCAAATAAATTTACATTTGTATGGAAAAAGTCGATCGAAAAGCATCATGCCAATTTAATTAAAAAATCAAATGAAGTCTATGACCGTTTACTTGAAGAACAAGTCTTACCAGCAATTGAACGTGAAAATGAAGAAGAGCTTTCAGTAGAAGAACTAAAAGAAGTAGCATCATCTCTTGAAAAAGTAGTCGATGACTATTCTACAAAAATTGAAGCTTCTGAAGATCCGGTGGAACGAAAACGACTACGTAGTGAAAGGAAAACACCAAAACAGATATTAAAGCAAGTGAATGATTGGATTGCACGCAAAGAAAAGTATCAAAATGATTTGGAGATTCTACAAAACCGTAACAGCTATTCTAAAACGGATCACGATGCGACATTTATGCGAATGAAAGATGACTATATGAAAAATGGACAATTAAAAGCAGGCTACAATATCCAAATCGCAACAGAAAATCAATTTACACTTGCTTATGATGTATTTCCAAATCCAACAGATACGAAAACATTGACACCTTTCTTGGATACGATTGAAGAACGGTATTTTGATTTACCAGAATATATAGTTGCGGATGCTGGATATGGTAGTGAACCGAATTATGATGACATTATGATAAAACGAGAACGAACACCTTTGATTAAATATGGGATGTATGAAAAAGAGCAGAAGAAAAAATACAAGGATGACCCATTTAAACCAAGCAATTGGATATATGATGAAGTAAATGATACCTATATATGTCCGAATCAAAAAACTCTTTCATTTAAATTTGTTTCGACACGTAAGGATTCTTCTGGATTTGTTCGTCAATTTAAAGTGTACGAGTGTGAAGATTGTACAGGTTGTCCAATCCGTCATTTATGTACGAAAGCAAAAGAAAGTACGAATCGAAGATTGCGTATAAATTTGAAATGGGAACAACAAAAAGCATATGTACAACAAAAGCTTTCAGAGCCTGAAACTGCCGAAATCTATCATCAACGTAAAATTGATGTAGAACCAGTTTTTGGATTTCTGAAGGCTATTTTGGGATTCACACGATTTTCCGTTCGAGGAAAATTCAAAGTAAAAATTGAAATGGGAATTGCCCTAATGGCCACAAATTTAAGAAAATATGCACTACGAGGGGTGTAAAACCCTCATGAATTGGATGAAATTGTAAAAGGGTGAGCTGTTTCAAACAACTCACCCCTTATTTTTGAGGTTGAAAAATACTTATGTCCCAACCTCTTATTTTAATAATTATGGTTTTTATTAGCAGTATTAGTTATTTGGGACTGCTTACTACGCTAACTAGAGGAAAGTAGCTGCATAAGATCAGCTATTTCTCTCTGCTAACATGTCCGTTTCCTTGACATAACACCAATGGGACGACAGATAAAAACATCAAGATACATATTTCGACATTGATAAAGTTCGAAATAAGCATTTTATGGAAGGGTTTTGTTAAATAATGGAGAATATTACTTGTGAGAGGGAGGCGATAAAATTGACAAGAAGTGCAGATTATACTATACAAGGGTTTATTTACCAATTTAACAAAACATTATTAGAAATATTAGAAGCTACTGAGGATTCCGAAATAGCCATTGAGGGAATTATTGAAGACATAGAAGTGAAATCTAGCTTAAAAACCAAAGCAATCCAATGTAAATACCATGAAGCAAAAGAAAAATTTACCCTAAGTTGTATATATAAGCCTGTTCTGCAAATGATGGATCATTATTATGAAAATCAAGAAAGTAATATAGAATACAGGCTTTTTGCTTATTTTCCAAATGAGGAATTAGGTACAACCAAAATATTGGAAGAAGAAGAAATATTAGAAATATTTAAGTCTACTGATAAGAGCTTAAAGAAGTATATAGATAAACTAAATGGCTCTGTGGATATAAACGAATTTAGAAAGAGATTCATCTTAGAATTCGGTCCACCTATGGATGAATTAGTTAATACCGTACAAAAATCTCTAATAGAAAATGGCATGTCAGAGAGTGATATTGATACCTTAATTTATCCTAATGCTATTCAAATGATTGCTGATATAAGCACAATGCATGATCCAACAATGAGGATAATAACTAAAAAAGATATGTTGTCAAAATTAACTAAAATTAAGAAAACCGCTATTTCTAGATGGACAAAAGAACTTAAAACTATAGATAAACTCTTAAAATCAAGGAGATTGCAATTAAGAGAGAATTTATCCAAAAACTCAAGATTACGATACTTCATTATTTCTGAACATTCAATTGATAATTTTAAAGATGTAATAGTAACATTCATTAGTGAATATTTAGGAAAGTATCACTATAAACCAGTTCATGATAAAACACCTATATTTTGCCTAGACTGTTCCTTAGAAACATTTAACAACATTAGGTTGCGACTTCATAAAAAGGGAATTAAATATAATGACGGAATTGTTGCTGAGATCTTTGATAGGGACAAGTTTTTGAGCGGACCAGTACGAGCAGTTATTGAAAAAAATAATTATTATACTGAATTTCAATTAAGACTGCTTCATTTTAGTGAAGAAGCATTAAATATCTTAAACCATATCAAATGTGAAGATTGTTTTATTTTTATGGACAATATTCCTGACAAACTGGACACTGAGGATATTAATATTGAACATATAGGTTTGAATGACATAAATAAAATAAGATATGCAATGGGGATGGTTGATACTTATGAGTAATGCAATAGGTAAAGTAATAGCAAGTTCACCAACCTTAATTTCAGTTGAAATTGAAAATTTAAGCATATTTGAGGAAAATAAATCATATCTACAAGTTGGTCAACATCTAAAAATTGCAGACGGTAACCGAAGTTATGTTATTTGTACTATCAACAACATAAAGGTCATTAATTATGATATAGAATCTGACTTAAAAGTAATTATAGAAAGTCAACCAATTGGTAAACTGATAGATAATGAATTTGAAAGAGGAAATAACTCTCTTCCCGTACCTACAGAACCAGTATATATCCTTCACAAAAACGAACTCGAACAAATTTTTAAAACAAGTGAGGATTTTAATTTTCCGATTGGACATCTTCTTCAAAACGAGAATATTGAAGTTAAAGTAAATGGGGATAAACTTTTTGGAAAGCATATTGCTGTGGTAGGTTCTACTGGTTCAGGTAAATCATGTACTGTCGCAAAGATATTACAAAGTGTTGTTGGTATTGAAGACGGATGCAACAAACACTTATCTGAACAAAAAAACTCCCACATTGTTATGTTTGATATTCACTCAGAGTATGCAGCAGCTTTTACATTACAGGATAATCAAAACTTTACTCTAAATAATCTGACAATTGATAATCTAAAACTTCCATACTGGTTAATGAATTCAGAAGAATTGGAAGCATTATTTATAGAAAGTAATGAAAGTAACTCTCACAATCAAATTTCTATTTTTAAACAAGCAGTTATTCTAAACAAAGAAAAATACAATCCTGACTTAACCGAAATTACATATGATACTCCAGTTTATTTTAATATAAAAGAAGTTTATTACTATATAGAAAATATGAATAGAGAAGTAATAAGTAAATTACCAAATGAAAACTGTCCTAAACTTGCTGATGGGACACTTGTAAGAGAAAGGAAAGATTTTTATTTTGAGGGCATACATGAATTCGTGCCCCCATCTACTGCCAGCGCTACAAAAGCTTCAAATGGACCCTTTCATGGCGAATTCAATAGGTTTATATCTCGACTAGAGACAAAGTTAAGTGATAAAAGATTGAAATTTCTTATAGACCCTAAAAAGGAAGATGGGACGTCATATACTACAAACGATTTTGAAGAAATTATGAAACAATTCATAGGTTATATTAACAAGTCAAATGTTACCATTATTGACTTAAGTGGAATACCATTTGAAGTTCTTAGTATTACTGTTAGTCTTATTTCAAGACTTATTTTTGATTTTTGTTTCCATTATTCAAAAATTCAACAAGATAAAGGTTTGTTAAATGATATACCTATTTTGCTCGTTTGCGAGGAAGCTCACAATTATATACCAAGAGAAGATAGCGCTGAATATCGATCATCAAAAAAATCCCTAGAACGAATTGCTAAAGAAGGTAGAAAGTACGGTTTAAGCTTAATGGTAGTCAGTCAACGACCTTCGGAAGTATCTGAAACCATATTTGCTCAATGTAATAATTTTATTTCCTTAAGATTAACAAATCACAATGACCAAAGTTATATTAAAAATTTAATGCCTGAAAATACTGAGAAGTTAGGTGATATCCTACCTACTTTAGGTCAAGGTGAATGTATTATAGTGGGTGATTCAGTTGTTATGCCTACTATTGTTAAGATAAGAAAACCAAATCCTGAACCTAAATCTCAAAGTATAAGATTTAACCATGAATGGCAAAAACCGTGGAAAGACGTTACATTTGAAGAGGTTATAAAACGTTGGAGAAAAGACAAGGAATTAGTACATACAATATAATCATTGGCATATCTAATGAATTTTTCTGAAATCACGTGTAACCACTCATAATTGCTGTTATGAGCGATCATAGTAATTCTGACAATGCAGAATAAGTATGTATGATATTCAAACATATTAATAAATCGTCTTAACAATTGTCGAAAGCTTCATTTGCATTTGTCTATAATTTACGAAATGTGTTCAATTGAAAAAGGGCTATCTCATAAAACTGATGAGATAGCCCTTTTCGGTGTACCCTTGTGATTACTTTAATTGATAAAACAAAAAAGTAATCCACCCTGCCACCAAGTAAATTCGGTATATATCATATTATATATTACCAAATGTTGATAATCCAGGATTAACAATGTTAAAAATAAATGGAATAAAATTTTTAGAAAACAGTATTATTTAAAGGTAAGCGTCAAATCTTGCACACCTTCTTGATGTGCTAATTTCATGAGATAATCTCCTCAAGATGAAATTGAAGGAGGTTTTTTTATGCCTAAGAATCCTGAATTACGAAAGGTTTGGGAACAACGAATCGCTGACTATCGTAAAAGCGGTCAAACTCAAGTAAACTGGTGCAAGGAAAATCAATGGAGTATTCACCAGTTTAAATACTGGTTAAGAAAAATTGAAAATCCAATAAAAAATCAAGGAAAGTCTACAAAATGGGCATCTGTTATCCTAGAAGATCATTCACAAACAGTTGAAAATTCATTACGGATTGAAATTAGTGGGATTTCAATTGAAGTAAAACCTGGTTTCGATCCGGCCTTTCTTTCAGAAGTGGTTAGGACGTTGAAATCAACATGTTAGTTGGTACAAGAGCTGAACGAGTTTACTTGGCAAAAGGAAGTACTGATTTGAGAAAATCCATTGATGGATTAGCTGCTTTGGTGAAAGAGGGATTTGATTTAGATCCCTTTTCATCAAGCTATTTTGTGTTCTGTAATCGAAAGCGAGATAAATTAAAAATTCTTCACTGGGACTATAATGGTTTTTGGCTTTATTATCGTCGATTGGAAAAAGGAAAATTTCAATGGCCAAATGAAAATGACACTGGAACGATACAAATTAGTTATCGGCAATTACGCTGGTTATTGGATGGTCTTCCAATGGAGCAAAAGAAAGCACACCCAGAAGTAAAGGCTAGAACAGTTATATGAATTTTTTACTTTTAACAAAAACCTTGGAGGAAAATAGCTAAAACCGTCGAATTATTACTACATGATGAAAAATTTAAAGAATCCTAACCAAAACCCATTTGAATTAATTGAAAAACTTCAACAGCAAATCGTTGAATTGACGGCGAAATTACGATGGGATGAAGAACAGTATCGTCTTAGTCAAAAACGAAAATTTGGCTCTCCAAGCGAAAAAACAAATCCTAATCAATTAGAACTACCTTTATTCAATGAAGCAGAGGTAGAGTCTAATGTAAAAGCCGAAGAGCCAACTGTTGAAACAATTACATATCGTCGTAAAAAGAAACGTGGTCAACGTCAAGCTACGTTTGAAAACCTGCCTATGGAAACGATTGAATATCGTTTACCCGAAGAAGAGCAGGTCTGTTCGTGTTGCGGTGAAAAAACACACGAAATGAGCACAGAAGTACGACAAGAATTAGTGATTATTCCGGCTCAAGTCAAAGTTTTAAAACACGTTCGATATGTCTATGGATGCCGTCATTGTGAGCGTAATGAAATAGAGACACCAATCGTTACAGCACCTGCCCCAAAATCTGTGTATCCAAAAAGTTTAGCTTCACCGTCAAGCATGGCATATATTATGAATCAAAAATATGTAGAGGGGCTACCTCTATATCGCCAAGAACAACAGTTCAAACGATTAGGTGTGATCTTATCCCGGCAAACCATGGCCAATTGGATGCTTTATGGTGCCGAAAAATGGCTTGCGCCAATTTATCAACGAATGAAAGAGCATCTCCTCTCTAAAGACATTCTACATGCGGATGAAACAACTGTTCAGGTTTTACATGAACCTGGAAGGTCAAGTACATCGAAATCTTACATGTGGCTTTATCGGACTGGAAGAGAGGATCCACCACTTGTCCTTTATGACTATCAGGAAACTAGAGCAGGAGAACATGCCAAAGAATTCCTAAAAGGGTTTAAAGGATACCTGCATGTCGATGGATATGCAGGATACCATAAGATATCCGGCGTAACATTAGTTGGATGTTGGGCTCATGCCCGCAGAAAGTTCGATGAGGCTTTAAACGTACTTCCTGAATCCAAACGTCATTCAGCAGTCACAGCTCGGGAAGGACTCAATTTCTGTAATCAGCTATTTGCCATCGAGCGTGATTTGAAAGAATGTACACCAGAAGAACGATATAAAAAACGACTTAAACACAGCCAACCATTGTTGGAGGCTTTTTCAGCATGGCTAAAAACAGAGAAAAGCAATGTTTTACCAAAGAGTCTATTAGGTCAAGCCATTACATACTGCCTCAACCAATGGGAAAAACTCGTGGCATTTTTAGAGGATGGACGTTTAGAAATCGATAATAATCGAAGTGAACGATCCATTAAACCATTTGTGATCGGAAGGAAGAACTGGATTTTTAGCAATACTCCGAAAGGAGCTAAGGCCAGCTCAATCATTTACAGTATTGTGGAGACAGCAAAAGAGAATAAATTAAATCCATTTTATTATCTTCGCTACTTATTTGAAAGACTTCCCAATATGGATATAAGCGATATGGATAAGCTTGATCAACTACTTCCTTGGTCCAAAACAATTCCTTTGAATTGTCGGGTTTTTAATAACTTATCACAATAATAGTATTTAATCCCTATCATTAAAAGGTGGTGATTATTTTACGCTTACCGTTAATTTATAATACCTGCAAACTAGCAGTTGATCGAATCAATGCTTTATTACAGCAACAAAACCAAGTTGCATAATTTAAAAAAAAACAAAGTTTTTAGTATAGGGGTACTCTATACTTCAGAAATACTATGATTTATGAAATTGATTCAATCGATAAAAGGAGCTGTGCTTATGGGAGCTTTAGTAAATCTAAAAAATACATACGATGATTTTTCAGTCGAATTTGAGGTGCTACCACTGGTAAATAGTGAGACAGAAAAGGATGATCGCAGGAAAAAGATATCTAAAAAACTGGACTTAATAGATGATCTATTAGTTGAAAACCAGAAATTGCTGGATGAGTTAAATTCAAATATTGACAAGTTAACAAATCATGCAGATGAAATTGATTACATGGTAGCCGTTGCAAGCGGTGTCTTGTCAGGCTTAATTGATGCATTTTTTGTTGATGATTTTTCATTGGAAAAGGCACATGAGCTGGGAAGTGAGAAAATTAATAATTTTATTGTTAAAATTGCGCAAAAAAAAGGATACAAAGGTGATGATTTATACGGTGCAGTAAAATATCTAGAGGATAAGTTCCCCATTGCTGCAGACAAGGCAACAGTTTATTTTGGCGGCGGATTACAGCATCATCTTAGAGATTTTTCACATCATCCTACTCCAATAGGACTTTTCTTTTCTCTTTTGACTCAGTTTACAAATAAAGTGTATGGTACTGACGTTGCAGGAGTATTTAAGGCTGTTGATTTAAAAAAAGAAGACCTTATTTTAGTAGGAAAGAACTTTCCTGAAAAAGTTACATTTGGTGTGGTAAATTGGTTTTTCCATATGGTCAGTGACATGGCTGGTTCATCAAGTTCTATATTAGATGGAAAATCAGGAACTGGTCTGCCTGGACCACTTGTTTCTTTATTAAAAGAAATATCGGCATTACCAATTTTTAAGAATTTAAATGAAAATGGTTATAAAGAATTTTCAGTGTGGATTTCAAAACTTTTCAATGGAACTTTATTGAGCAAGAGAGATGAAAATAACAAGTTAATTCCTTTGAAATTTGATTTAAGAACAGAAATAGGTATAGCACAGCAGTTAGGTAAGCAGGCAATACCTGTTATAATAAACGAATGTATTGTCAGAGGCTTTTATTTTATTAGAAGACTATTTTTGGAGATTCGTGATAAAAACATAAGAAATATTAAGGATTTAAAAAATATAAATTGGGAGAATACTCTTCCGTTTAAGAACAGAACTGTTATCAGAATGTTAACAATTTCAACAGGTACTATGACAGCTATTGACTTAGCAGACGCAGCTATTGAGTCTGCTGATAAATCAGATGGTATTGGACCTGAATTCTTATCCAATATGCTTATTAAGGTTAATTTTGTAGGTGTTGGTAGATTTGCAATTGCTGTAGGATCAGATGTTAAGATGGGAGCTAAGAGAAGTAAATTGAGAAACGAGCGTATTATAGCTATGAATAAGCAGATATTCTTATTAAATGGTAAAACATTCTACAAACAGGCTGAAATGTGGATATCTGCTGAAGACGCCGGTAAAACAATAGAAGAAGCATATTCAATGATAGAAAAAACAGCCAAGGTATATGATGAAGCCTATAATGATATAAAAGAAGATATTAAGAAAATAGGAAACTATACTACAAAGATTGAAACTAAGAATGTTGGATTACTTAATGATATTAATGATATACTTAAATGGGGGTAATATATGGATATGAATGAACTTATTCTTTTTGAAAATATAGAGGAAAGCCAGGTGCCTTCAAGAATAAATGAAGAATTTCTTTATTTGAAGGTTCTGAAGGATAAAATTATAACTGCTACAGAAAAAGCTGAGATTGCCCAATTTTCAGCAGAGAAAGCAAAAAAAGAATCTGTGGGAGTCTTTCGCAAAAAAGAAGCAATTAAATCTTTGCAAGAAGCTACGGTTCATTTGGCTGAGGCACAGATTACAGCAGTTGAAGCACAGGAGCTATCATTCGAATATCAGAAGAAATTAGGTGAAATAACGAAATATCTATTCGGACTTGGAGTGAGCAATCTTGCAATGAATAGAAGCGTTGTTCGTGAATTGGAAATGCGATTGAAAGGCGCTTCTGAAGAGGAATTAGATGAATTAGCTCGCCAGGAGATATTGGGAGTTGTAAGACAACTCAAAGCGCAAGAAGATATCATGAAAAAACAAATTGAACTTTCTGAACGTATCAAAGATCATGAACGTAAGTTTGTTGAACAGGAAAGAAAGTCAGCAGAATATAATAGGTGGTTCAAAGAATTTTCAGAGCATGAAAAAAATCAAGATGAGTTGCTAAAAAAGTATACAGAAAAGATTAAGGAGCATGATAGAATTCTAGCTGATATGATTAAAAAGGATAAAGAACAAGACGTAGAAATAGCACGTCAAGCTACAAAAAATGAGGAGCACGACAGAAAGTTTGAT
Source organism: Ureibacillus sp. FSL K6-0165 (assembly GCF_038004285.1). Classification (NCBI taxonomy): domain Bacteria; kingdom Bacillati; phylum Bacillota; class Bacilli; order Caryophanales; family Caryophanaceae; genus Ureibacillus; species Ureibacillus sp. FSL K6-0165. Next base: position 1,054,511 of record NZ_JBBOQS010000001.1, on the reverse strand, counting down.
GAGAAGGATATAAAGGATAAGATACAGGATGAGGAATTAGCTCGTCAGGCTGCAAAGAATGAAGAACATGATAAACTGATTAATGAGTTTTTGTGTTCAAATCTTGAACTATCAAATCAAATAACAGAATTACAAAACAAATATGTAGAGCTAGAGAATAAGCACATTGACAATAATAAAATCATTGAAAATACTTTAGAAATCATGAAAGCTAAGATGGATAAAAAAGCTAGTATGGTTTCGAACATAATATCATTAGTTATAGCCGCAGTGGCAATAATTATTTCAATTATACAGTTTTTAATTTAATATATGAACCCATTACCCTAATCATCAATCGAAGCTCGGCTTCTTGTTAATGTATTTTTCAATAAGCGATATCGCGGCAATGTGATAACCAATTGATTGTCCGCTCAAAATTCAAAGGATGGTGTTTCATAAATGAACATGTAGGTTTTGCTTAAGCAATTTCCATCAATCAAGTCAGACAGATTGTGTCAGGAGAATAGTCGATTTAGTATAGAGTCAATTTACAACCCAATGGTGTTAGAGTATTGTGGAATTATTCCCCCTAAAATTTAAATATACTTCCTGAAAATGATGTTGCATTTCAAGTGGTTTTTTGTTTTATAGGACCTGCATAAATTAATTGCCAAACGTTACATTTTTAGTTTGCCATAAACACAAAACTTGATTATAAGAACTATACATATCATCGTTGCTTTAAAAAGCATATGTGTGAGGTGGAGATTCTCCACTATCTCATTGATTTAGATTCTGAATTAAAAGCGTCCTATGAGTTATATCAATACGTGCAACATTGCATCAAAACCAAAGACTTTGAGCTCCTAAAGAAAACATTAGAGAATAAACAAAATATCGTTTCCAGCTATATGAAAACCGCCATCAAGACAATCAACAAATACATCAATTACGTCGAGAATACGCTAAAGTACGATTATAATAACGACATTTTAGAGGGGATTATTAACAAAATCAAAGTGATTAAACGCATTTCTTTCGGTTATCGATCCTTCTATCACTTTAGAAACCGCATATTCATTACCCAAAACTTAGCGAAAATCAAAACAGCTTAGGGGAACCTCGAATTTCCCCTAAGCCATCCGATTACATATTACCAAATAATGTCACTAACATTTATTCACCAACATCATTTGACAAAGAACCAGAAAAAATTCAATGTCAGGAAACCCTTTATCTATAAGTGTTTAAAGTATCTTTATTTCTCAACCTGTTCATTTAAAATAAACTCACCCCATCTTCACACCCCGCCAACCCGCATTCCACCATTGCCGTTTAAAATAAAGTCACCATATCTTACCCTCATTTTCACACATTTTCGATCACGTTTTTACCGTTTTTCTACCCTTTTTTCACGCTTTTTGTTCACGTTTTTTTCGATTTAAAAAATAGTTCTGTAAGTTAAACATTGAGAAAAGATAGTAGTGACAAGGGTTTCGGGCATTTTGGGTACAGGACTTTATTTTAAACGGTTGAATATGGATATTGCGACTTTATTATAAAGTACAGGAGTTTATTTTGGGGTTACAACACCCTTGACATCAATGTGACGCACTCGACGTGTGTTGACTATACAGTAAAAACAATCTATTCAGAAGCGGATAGTGTTTGCTGATTAATTCGTACATTGTTATGTATCATTCAATATAATATGTATTTACTTATGGTACTAGTTGAATCCTAAACTAGACCAAGGACAACAAACATATAAGCTAATAAAATACCGTCTAATACTGTTTCAAAATCTTCTACACATTTGTACGCCTATATTAAACCATTCTTGTAAAAATTCCTTATAGGTCAAGTTGAAAGTCTCAACATAACTTTGATTATTTAAAGCATTCAAAACTTCTACTAACACCTTGAACTAACAGTACATTCCGTAAAATAAAGAAGATGTACATACCTTATAATTTCTGCATTATTCTCAAAAATGCTATCATAGCTATCTACCATATGAAATTAGACATAAACCGCCCTTATTAAAGGACGGTTTTATCTGTCATAGTTAGCTGCTTATCTTCTTCCTTGTACCAGTCATAGGTTGTGTCTGTTACAACTCGATAGTCAATGCCCAGTTTCTTAAAATATTTTTCTGCACAAAGGATTTTACGTTTTTCTTTCGGGAAGCGGAGTCTTTCTAAATCTACTCCCCCTTTGGTTTCACGCACTAATTCTAATTTAAGATTCCCATCTTTGGACCAGCGGACAATGCCCCAATCTGGATTATAGTTACCTATAATTTTTGGCAATTGGATTTTGAATTTTGGAGGGAATTTAAAATAGAGCAGTGTGTTATCTTCTTCAGCATCGGGAATTACTTGGTTCTTGATAAATCCTCGCTCAACATCAGAATCAACTTGTACTTTATCATATAGTCCTGCTTTTCCCGCCTCTATTAATTCCCTTTGAGGTTGTTTCACTACTGGTGGAAACAATTCTTCAATATTGTAAATCTCATTATCGTCAATAATTTCAAAATCAATGTTTCTAACAATATGGTCACTTAATATTATGCGTATTTGTGACAGGAATTCTGCAATCCATCCCTCTGGATTATAAAAGATGTTCTCTTTCTGCTTCGGATTCATTCGCTTAAAAATTTCCAAAACCGTTTTCTTAGTAAGGTTTGTTTCATCCGCTACACGAGTAATAAAATCTGGGATTGGATAGGTGTTTTTTTCTGCTTCCATTACCCGCTTTTGAACTTTAACAGCCTTTTCAGCTGTAAAACGATATGGTTCAAACTTCTTTACAACAACCTCATTATCAAACTTAACATATGGCTCACCATGCTGATGACCAATCCGTAAAACCTTAAATCCTCTTAAACGGTCATCCTTTATGATTTTTCTCAAATCATCTTTTTCACCAACTTTTATAGTGGTTTCAAGATGATTACCTTGCGTATCTTCCATTTGAATACGAAGTTTAGCAAATTCATCATTACTACTAACGTCAAGTAATGAAATTGTATAATCCGCCATTACAAAACTTCCCTTTGAAATCTCTATCAGAGGATTTGGGAATTTTGTATTATTTAATCGTTCTACACACTCTTCAATTAGTTTTTCAGTGTCAATTGACACTGTGTACCGCATTCGCTTATTCAGCTTTTTCCAAAAGTCTCGAAACTCTTTTGTATTGTATAATTGATCATTCCGTTTTGCTTTACCTTGTTCAGGCTTTTTAGGTTTAGGAGGTGCTTCAGTTCCATCGTCAATATACTCTTGTTGCAATCCGGAAACAAATGCTTCATAGCTTTCGTTAGCGATGACCGTAAGAACATTAATATCATGATTTTCGACACGTTTTCCAGTTTGATCCACTGCAAGTCGTAACCCTCGTCCAATTTCTTGGCGTTTTCTTATTGTTGAGATAGTTTGGTTTAATGTGCAAATTTGAAACACGTTCGGATTGTCCCACCCCTCCTTTAAGGCTGAATGGGCAAATATAAAGCTTACGGGTTCTTCAAAAGATAGAAGTCTCTCTTTTTTCTTCATAATCAGCTCAAAAGCTTTTTTTTCCATCTCTCTTTGAGTCTTATTTTTTCCTTCAGTATCAATCGCCTCTTCATCAGGGTCATTTTGATTCTTCTTGGCAAAATATCCTTCACGAACTTCACTTGCAGAGAAATTTTTGAAATAATCATAGCGATGCTTTAATTTTTCAAAAGCTTCATCAAACAAACGCTTAATTATTCCATCCTCAGTGACATAGTTCTTTACACGGTCAATGAAAAACAACGAAAGCACTTTAACTCCCAATTCTTTTAACTCCTCTTGCCTTTCCATATGCTCAATTATTGTTCTTTCGATCATTGCTCTAAAGATGCTTTCTTTTGAGAATACAGAGTCTACTACACTTAAAGTTACACCATTTTCGAAAGAAACAATTTGTTCTTCTCCCTTTTTACCATACCGAATTTCCGAAACAATAAATCCCTCATAATCTCGATTCTTTGTCTTTTCAAATAAGTCATCATCCTGTTTTAAAGTAATTTCTTTTTCTACTAATTCCCCATTCTCTAAAACCATTGCCTTGACTACAGCGGTGATTGGCTTCTTTGTCACTTCAACAAGTCTTAAGACCTTTTCGTTTAAATTATCGAGTTCTGAAATACCAATTACTTGAATTTGCTTTACAAGATTGTTTTTAAATGCATCAATTGGTGTAAGCCTATATACAAGATTTGGTGTTTCTCTATGTGTCGCCGAATAACGTAACGCAAATAAAGGCTTTAGAGTACGAAGCGATTCCTTTGCCTTCTCCGATTCAAAGTTTTGCGCTTCGTCTAAAATTAAAATTGGTCGTGTAGCCTGTATATACTGATATGGCTTCCATTCACCTGGAATTTTTTCTGTATGCTTGTAGATGTTGTTAGATGCTTTATTAAACGAATCAATTGTCATAATTAATACAGTTAAATCTGTACTTGTTGCAAAGGTTTTGATTTCCCCAATTTTGTTACTATCGTAATCAATATAGGAAATCACTTTATTGTCGTATAACTGTCTAAAGTGATTTTTCGTCACTTCAATTGATTTAACAACTCCTTGGAAGATGGCTACACTCGGAACAACAATGATAAATTTCGTAAACCCATATCTTTTATGTAACTCATGAATGGTGCGTAAATAAACATATGTCTTACCAGTACCTGTCTCCATTTCTACAGTAAAGTGTGGGACACGAACAGAGTCATGTCCCGCAACCTCCATGACCATTCCATCATCTACATATAAATCATCATTAATTTCCAACTCACTACCTTTTTGCTCATCGTTATTTCGTTGTTGAACCATTCGTAAATTATCCAACAAGAGAAATTCATCTAAATTCTCATCTCGAGGAAAATTGCCAATTATATCTTCTGTTGTACCTTGAAGCATATTTTGCTGTTCTTGATATGGAACTCCTTCAAAAAGGTCAACAACACTGGCAATCGCATCGAGTTGATAACTTTGATTCGGATCGAATTGGAATGTGAGCTTCTTTTTCATCTTTTCCCCCTCCCCTCATCAAATTGTTTTCACTTTCATCGTTTCACTTAAAATAATTTTTTCTTCATTAGACAAAGCATCATCCAAACAGATGAATACATCTTTGTCGAAAATACTTGCAAGATGGTCAACAGTAGATTTATGCAATGACTCATCTAAGCATATATGCATATTGAACGGAACATCTTCATGTCTAACTGTCCAGACTGTATTGTTTGTAATCTCCTTTGACTGTTCGATTAAACTATCAAGTGGGAAACCTTGATTTAGCATTAGTTCAATGATTACGTCTTTTTCTGTCCATCCATCTGTAAAGTGAGCGTTTACGAACATGTCTAAGTTAGCTTCTAATTGTTCGATGTTTTCACTTACAGTGCCAGTCCATTTGCGAAGATTTGTTTTACTAAGTCGATAAAACGCAAATCCTCGATCCTCAGATTGAATATTATTATCTTGTTCGTTTAGTTCTTGTATACTTCTTTTCAAACGCTCTTTAGTTATCTCTATTATTGTTTCATACTGATGTTCTTTAGCTTTTTCAGGGATTTGGACAAGAATAAACTTTCTATTCCCCCCTGTCAATCTATTTAAATCTAACACAGCATGACCAGTTGATCCAGAGCCTGCAAAAAAGTCTAATATAATTCCTTCAGGATCATCATCAATGCTTATACAACGCTTTATTAACTCAATTGGTTTTTTACCGTTAGGGAAAGAAATGCCCCCCTCTTTTCCAACATTATTAAAATCAATATCTTCCCATAATGTACTTAGACGTTCTTTCTTATAAATTACCCCATCCTTTATCTCAGCGACATCCTTTAACCAAATAACTCGTCTAACGGTGTTACTAATATAATGATGGGTTACTTTTTTCCCTTTCATCTTTCCAGATCTCGGAGTATATTCTACTTCGTACATAGCCCCTTCTGGTAAGTTTCCAACTGCTTCTATGACTCGGGTTCTTATACTTGATTGAGCATTAGTATCGGAAAATATCCTATCTAAATACTTCTTATAAACCTGCTCTTCAGACAAATTCTCTTCCTTCATTAATTGTGCAACTGTTTTCCTTTTAACATCTTTTCTTAGGTAGATGTCAATCGGGTTGCCCTCTCCATCTTCAATCGTTGTTAATTTTTCTCTTTCACCATATCCAACTAATACACTTGTATACTTCCAACTTTGTCCTTCTTCACGCATTTCATTGATTAAATGCATAAGATTTACGTTTTGATATAAATTAGCTAAGGGATCAATATAATCAATGTTTTTTGCATATATATGAATATACTCAATGTTTTTCTTTAATCTCTTATCTTCTCCACCACCAGAAGCACCTGCACTAACTTTAGATTTCACTGATACTGTGTTAATAAAATTCTCTTCCCCAAATATTTCATCTAATAATTTTCTTAAATTGGCTTCTTCTATATCAGAAATAGAAACACATATTATTCCATCATTTCTTAATAAATTTCGTGCTAATTTTAATCTAGGATACATCATACTTAGCCAATTAGCATGAAATCTTCCACTGGACTTTGGGTTACTCGTTAATAATCCTTCTTCATCTAACTGTCCAGACCTATATAAGTATTTTTCTAATGGTTCCCTAAAATCATCTTTATAAATAAAATCATTTCCTGTATTGTAAGGGGGATCAATATAAATCATTTTTATACGACCTGCATAACTTTTCTGTAAAATCCTTAAAACCTCAAGGTTATCTCCCTCAATCACAATATTCTTCGTTTTGTCCTCATTAACCCCTTCACCCTCGACAAATTTAAGAGTTCCTTGTGGGGGTAAAAAAGCAAGTCGACGGGCTTCTTTTTTACCTACCCATTGAAGCCCATAAAATTCATCCGTGTTACTTTCAATTAATTCTTCGTCAATACCGTTGATTTCTTCTTGTAATATTTCTATATTTAATTTTCCATCAGCAAATGCTTCTGGAAATAGCTCCTTTAGTTTCTGAATTCGTTCTTCATCCATCATTCTTTTTGGTCTTGTTAATTCTTCAAATGACACTTTCTACACCTCATCTTCTTCTTCTAAGTTTGCATCCAATATTTCTGCTCTTTCATGTTCTGTACCATAATCATCGTAGTACGATAAAAAGTTTTTTCTCGCCCTCATTGATGTTAATGCATATTCTTTATACGAATTGCAAGAAAAACGAACGTCACAGTTCCGACAAACGTGATCAACAAAGAGCTTATTATCTCTCACTTTAGATGTTAATTTAGTAACAGGAGGAGGAGTGAATTTATCTTCTTCAATCATGTCCACTACTTCACCAAAAGATTCTATTATTCTTTCTACTTTTTCAGGACTAAATTCAATTGGTACCTCAGGTATCCATTCCTCCAATGCTTTTTCAATTCTCTTTGGATTTCCTGATTGGAATGCTCTTATTAATTCCTCAGTTTGTCCTGTAGCAATGATAGATGTCCCATCTAACGTTTGTCCCTTAATGGTTTGCCAAATATGTGCATAGATATTTAACTGCCCTTCGTAATCATCTTTGTGACAACGGACAAAGTCTACATCATGAGTTTTTATATCATAAAGATTAGTTTTGTCGCATTCTTTGACAACATCAACCACTCCTTGTATTGTATAAGTTCTTCCTTTTGGTGTTTTTTGTAAAGGCAATGTTAATTTTACTTCTGTTTCAGAAACATTCTCTGCTAATGATTTTAGCTTCTTCCAGTAGAGCTTTACTTGCCTTAAAGCTAAATTTTTTACGAAAGGGGATAACGAGTGCCCCCCTTCCAGACGTAATAGCTCATAATTCTCCTCAAATGCTTCTTCTATAAATTTTAACATTTCCTCATCTTTCACCAAGAGTTATCCCCTCTCTTTTATAGCAATAATTTTATTATGGATGTCTTCGATCGTTTTGTGAACTAAATTACCAAAGAACATGGTTTGGCTTCGAGAAGGCACAAATTTGTATTTCTTAAATACCATATAGTTCCGTGGGCAAATCTGATAAAGTAGGTAATCCCCTGTGTAAGAGTATAGTTTAGGGATTTCATCAGTCTTTGCCTTGACTTCAGGTAATTGGGAAATATCAACTTGCGAAACAATCTTAAAATTTTTTTCTTCAAACAGTTCTTTAAAAGCATGATGGGTTCTCGTTCCACGTCCTATTGGGTTTGCAATAATTAACATTTTCTCTGCCCGAGATAATGCAACATAAAATAATCGCATAGCGTCAAACTCTGGGATTCTATATAATGGTTCGGAATCTTCGTTAACAATTTTTCTTATAATTACTTCGTTTTTTTGGATTCGCATATTTTTTTCAGGTGCTCCCAATACAACATACGGGAATTCAAGCCCTTTACTCTGGTGAATGGTTAAAAACGGTATACGTCCCTTTGGAAATGGGTTTTCATCATTTTCATACTCTGATTCTCCTAAACGGAATAATCCATATACATATCTACCAAAAAAATCTGCAATTAGTTTCCCTTCAATTAAAGATGCCCCAGTAATGACTGAGCGAGTTTGCTCCATGTAGCGTGCTAAATAATCTGAGATCATAGAAAGGTTACAGATTGGACCTTCATCTTCTCCTGCTTCTGCAAGTTTGAACATATGTGAGAAATATGAAAATCCACAAAGCCGATAGAACAGGTCAAGAATGCTCCAGTCTACAGAAGTTGAGCGATTTAAAATGTAGTTTAGTGAGAACGGCTTACCTTCCTTTATCATTTCCTCTGCAATCTTATCTAACATTTGAGTTCCAAGACCCTTTTTTGTCTTTTGCGAAATACCTGGAGTCTCTAACAGTTTCCTTTTATGCTCTTGAGGATGGTAAGAGTCTTTTAAAGTCCATCCGTTACTATTGACCGTCTCAAGGAGTCTTATATAGTCATCCGAGCATGTCTTTAATTCTTCTTTCTTCGCTTTTACAAATGTTGCTAAACGCTCATCTTCTTCCATTAATGCCTTAGCAACATCCATTGCTACTCTTAACCAATTGTGGTATTCAAGATAAGCCCCGCCATACTCATATTCTTCTGGTTTTCCTAAGATTTGAAGAAATAAACCAAACATTGCTTTCGCTTCATCCGAATCTAGAAATCTACCTGCACGAGGTGCATACACTTTTAGTCCTAAGTTTTCGAGAGCACGTTTCATTGTTCTAGCTTTTGTATTATTTTTTAGTGCAGGAAATAAAAAAGCGATTTGATTTGGGTCCTCCACCTTTTGCTCATCAATTAACCTTTTCACAAACTGTGCAATTTCTTTAGCTACACTTTCGTATGATGAGGGAGTTGATGTAACAACTGCCACATCTTCATCCCGATTATGAGGCTTGATATTCTTATTATGTAGACGGTAATAGCCCTTTCCATCTTCACGAACCCAATCCACTTTATCTATAAAACTAGTATATGTATTTACAATTTGCTTTCGTGATCGATAGTTAATGTTTAGTTCAATTTCCTTTGGACTTCGTTGTAGATATAAGTTACAACGTTCTGGGAATTGAACAAAATTTTCTACAGTTGCACCACGAAAACGGTACAACGCTTGGTCATCATCCCCAACAACACACACATTCTTAAATCCTTTAGCTAAACGAAATATCAGTTGTTCCTGAATACGGTTTGTGTCCTGAAACTCGTCAATGATAATGTGTTCAAATTCATAAATTGTGTGCTCACTCATCTTTAAAACGTCTAATGCCTTTTGTTGTAACAAAGAGAAATCTACTTGATTTTTGGCAAAGAGTTCTTCCTTATACCATTGATACAAATTCGCTATTTTGTATAGTGTAGTATCTCCTAATTCCTGTGCCTGTTCTTTTATCGTTTCAGATGAAAGATTTTCCTCGGAGAAGCGATTAAAAATACCAATTAATGATTGTGCCGATTCATGTTTTGAACTTCCTCGGTTCTCAAAATATTGTTTAAGCTCTGTCCTAAACTCTTCATCATCTTCAATATGAAGTATTTCCCGCACCTTTTCCCAAAACATAGAAGAGTTTATAAAGAAATATTGATCTAATTCATCTAACAGTGACGGAACTTTCATTCTGGAACGGTCTTGAATAAATCTACGGTCACCAATAATTCTTTGGCAAAGAGAATGGATTGTGCCTACATACATTTTAGATATATCATACGGTTTACCTGTGAGATTAGTAACAGTTCCCAAAATTGCTTGAAGTCCATCTTGTAATTGTTTAGCCGCTTTTTCAGTAAACGTAGATAAAAAGATTTTTTCTGGTTGAACACCATGAAAGACGATTAAATTGACTGTACGCCATAAAAGCACACGAGTTTTTCCAGATCCTGGTCCAGCCATTAGGAATAAAGGACCATCTACTGATAAAATAGCTTCTTTTTGCCCTTCATTTGGTTGGAAATCGTGTAATTCAAATAAATAATCTAGTGTAAAGTCAACAGTACTCTTCATTTCTATCCCTCACAAAATCATAATCCATTTATAAACTATTTTACTAAATAATTTACATATTTTTGTGATTAAAATACTAAAAGTTAATAATTTTCTTTTTCTTACCTTAATTTCCAATCAACAATTATAAAAACCTATTTCCCCTTCTATATAAATTAAGATAAAAAATTAACATAAAGTAATACGATTAAGTTATGAAAAAGAACTGTCGAAACGTTTCATATTTGTTGGAAAATCATTCTGTATTTGTATAAAAGTTTAACACTCATTACATCTTCTATACCCGAAGGGGGTGGGGCGCAAAACGTTAGTAGCCGAAGGCTTGATAAATGTTACTCCCCCTCGGAATTTTTTTATAAAAAAACCCCTTATATAGGGTTCATTCAAAAATTCTAGAGTATTATTTAGAAACTTTAAGGAGTTTACTAAAGGTGTTTAATCATCCTCAATCTTCCAATTGTTTGATATAAACTTCTAATAAGCCGGAAATTATGTCAAAAATACCATACAAAAAAGGAGTTGCAAAAAATATGTAGAAATAAATGGAAATAAAAAAGGGGGGGTGAATAGTCATGAAGGTGAATGGAGTAGAGGTAATAGAAATCGTCAAAACAAAAATACCTGAAGATAAAGTCTTTAAGGTAATCTACAAAGATAAAAAGGTATTAAAGAAAACTATCATAGCTGAATTTCGAATGGTAGCTACAAACAATAGAAAAATGTGGGCCTATATAGTAGAGGATGAAAACTTCATGGATCACCTAGAGGATTACATAAACATATTTAGCAAGATTCATGAAAAAATTCATGAATACTTAATAAGGCACCATGAATATATGATCAGTCCATTCATCATAACACCTTCACATAATATCATGATGCCTACACAACATTAAAAAACACCCAGAAGGGTGTATATTTTTTGTCTCTTCACCATTTTCTATAAATGTCAACACAAATATGTACACTTTTGCTTGTTTAAGGATGTACAAAATCACTCGTTTTCTTTCTCTAAATGATCCTTTAATCGATAAGAATCTCCAACGATAGTGACAACGGTTGCGTGGTGTAAAATGCGGTCTAAAATCGCATTGGCCAGCTTGGGTTCTTGAAAGATTTCATCCCATGCTTTAAAATTCACATTCGTTGTAAGAATCGTACTACGCTTCTCATAACGCATATCGATGAGTTGGAAGAAAAGCTTTGCGTCCTCGGCATCAATCGGTAAATAACCGATCTCATCGATAATTAAGAGTTTATATTTTGTATAGTGTTTTAATCTACTCTCTAACCGATTTTCTAAACGTGCTTTCTTCAGATTTTGAATTAAGTCATGGCACTTAATGAAATAAGTGCTTGTACGTTTCTTCGCTGCCTCAATCCCAATGGAAGTGGCTAAATGTGTTTTTCCTACGCCACTTGGCCCTAGAAAAACTATGTTTTCATTTGCTTCAATAAATCGAAGTGTTAGAAAATCTAAAATTTGTTTTTGATTTATTGACGGTTGAAAACTAAAATCAAAATCCTTTATTTCTTTCAAATGCGGAAAAGCCGCAACCTTCACCATCGATTGAATCATATTTTGTTCACGTACATCAATTTCGTAATTCGTCAGTTTCACTAGCGTATCTACCAGTGACAATTGATGGTTAACGCTGAAGTCTAAGACTTCATTTAAATGTAAGGACATTTGCTTGAGCTTCAAATAATCTAAGTTTTGTATGAGTTGTTGATAGTTTGTTGTAGGATTCATTATTTATACACTTCTCCAATCGTTGCTAAATTCCGTTTCGCTAGTTCATCAATATCCGGATAATTCGGCATGGAAACGCCCAAGGCTTCTTGATAATGTGCTTCCTGATAATTTAATTTCTTATTACTTATTGGGTGTTGCGCAATCAGTTCCGTGTTATAATAAATCCATAATTAATTATCATACACTTGTAAGCCTACTTTCTTTCCTTGGTACTGTGCTGGTACCGAGTATTGGTTTGATTTGTAGGAAATCATGTTGGATGCATTTACTTTTACAAGCGTATGTTTGATCCGATAGGAATCTCTTACTTTCTCAGTTGGTAACTGGAGTAGGTGATTCCTTTCTTTTTTGAATTCTATCGCAGGAATTTTTCCAGTTCCTTGGTGGACCTCATGGTTTACTCGATGAGATAAATCTTGCACAAATTGATGTAATTCTTCCAAGGTCAACTGACCTTGATAAGCATGAATTTCATCTAATATTTTCATTGTGGTTTCCACTTTTCCTTTTGTCCTTGGACGTCCAGCAATGCATGGCTTCACCTCAAAACCAAAATCCTTAGCGAATTGTGCAAACTTGGCATTTACTCTTCCTGGGGAATGTTCTGTTCTTGCCTCATCCATAATGGTTTTCATATTATCCGTGATGATTTCAGCTGGCACCCCTCCAAGAGCTTCGAATGTTTCTGTTAAGAAGGAAAACAGGACACTTTGTGACTTAGAAATACTCATTAGGAAGGTTCTGAAACGTGAATGAGATAGAATCAGTACTGCAACATTGATTTCAACGTTCTGACCATCCTTTGTTTCAAAAGGAATACTCTCTTTCCAATCCAATTGTGCTTGTTTTCCTATAGGCGTTTCAAAACGTGCTGTGCCTTTAGGAGAAGGAATTCGTTTATCCTCTTCAAAGTAAGCATTAAATTCGGGCGTTTTCGCAATATACGCTCGGAACGTCGATGCTGCACAATCCAGTCCATGATTATCCTTTAAATACTGCCATAGCACACGACGATAATAAAACTTTTGCTTAGCATCTTCCGAAAGTAGTGCAGCGATGATTTCATAGTATTCATCAATTTTGGAGGGCTTCTTTCGTGTACGTTTAGGAATAAATCCATTTAAATATTTATCAATGGTTCTTCGATCTACACCTAAATCTCTAGCTAATTGACTTTTATTAATTTTCATCTTCAAATGCTCCATTAGTTGTTTTAATTTTGGTAAGTCTTCAAGACTCTTAATCTTAAAATCAGTTTCGACATTTATCGATATGTACATACTAATCACCTCAAGATTAGTATGTAATCTAAAATCAATTTTGTACATTATTATTCAAGCATTTGTGTACAAATTTAAATTATCATTTCTACAACAAAACAAAGCTCTTTCTGTCGAAGGTCATATCGAGTAAATGAGGCGGATAGATGGTGTGAAAGTGCATGTACTTACCCGGGGAGGTCTGGCGGATAGGTGAAGTACGCTTCATAACCTACTTAGTGATAAGTAGCTGAACCGTCAGAAGTCAGCAGAGGTCATAGTATTAGTTGGTTTAGAACTACTAAGAAGGACCGAACAATTAAGAGAGAATAGCCCTTGGCATTCAGTGAGTCATGATGAACACAGAAAACGTAGTACCTCACTTGAGGAAGGAAGCGGTGAATCCCGTGGGAGACCTCTTGGAGGGTGGAGTGACCACTGGCATAAGAAGACAAGCTATTCACGGAAGTTATGAAAACTTGCGTCAATGATCTTAATTGAACCGCCGTATACGGAACCGTACGTACGGTGGTGTGAGAGGACGGGAGCTAATCACTCCCTCCTACTCGATTTTTTCAAATACACAAAAAGAAAAATATTTCCTCAAGAACGATTTCCAAAATGAAATTACGCTGTTGTTGGGAATTTTAATGGTAGAAGAGTATTTTTGGTTAGTATCTGTTAGCTTATCTCTATAATTATTGCGTCAAATTCCTTTCACTACAGTTATTATTTTAAGAATGTCACTAATTCTCTTTTTATATATCAGAAAATTTAAACTTTTTTATCCCTATTAAAATATTAAGAATCCGAAAGTATCATATTTCAGCTAGATTAGTAAGCCGGCTGAAACGTCTAGCCACCAATATTTAAAAAACTAAATGGAAGCTACGACAGCAATGAAAGTTGAAAGAATTTATCTAAATGAAGTTAAACTAGAATACATTTTAACTGAGCTATTTAAAAACCAAATTGACGATGCCTTAAAAAGCGTATATGTTAATAATGACACCACTGCATCTCATGATTATAAAGGTGATAAATCATGAGATTGGTATTTGCAAATAATTTGAACAAACAGAAGACTAACGAAAATTCATCCATTGAAACACGGTGTTCAAAAAATTTAAAAGCTGCCATTCTCGTTCGTGTATCTACCGCAAAAGAAGAGCAAAAATCTTCTTTAGATACGCAGAAAAAAATATTCACACGCATGTGTGAAGAGAATAATTGGGAAATATACGATATCTACGAAGAAGTAGAAACTGGGACACGCACTAACCGCAAAGGTCTGAATCAGTTGATTAACGATGCTAAAGAAGGTAAATTTAATCTAATTTTAGCAAAAGAATTATCTCGGCTTGCTCGTAATGTACCGCTGGCGTATCAATTACGGGAAATTTTAAATAAGCACAAAGTCCACTTAAAAACGCTGGATGGGGCAATTGATACTTTGAACGGTGATCTGGACAAATTCGGTTTATATGCGTGGATATACGAACAGGAATCACAAAAAACAAGCAATCGTCTTAAACAAACATTTAGAGCAAAAGCCAAAGAAGGAGAATTTAACGGATCAGAGCCGCCGTACGGATATTATTTAAAAGATAAAAAGCTATATGTACGAAATGATTATACACCTGAAGTGGTCAAACGTATATTCAATATGTATCTACAGGGAAAAGGATTTGATGCAATCGCTCGGCAATTATACAATGAATCCATCCCGACACCAGCACAGCTTAAAGGTAAATCCAACGCAAGTGATAAATGGCACGGTTCAACAATTAAGGTTATATTAACAAATCCGCATTACACCGGCACATTGGTACAATGCCGGGATACTAAACCTTCAGTTACTGACAAACGACAACCTCTACCTGAGTCAGAATATGTAATTATTGAAAATGCACATGAGCCACTTATTTCTATTGAAATGTTTAATACAGTACAGGAGTTAATCATCTCAAGAAGTAGAATTCGTCCTCAAGCAGAGGTTCATCTTTTTACGAATACAATTTTCTGTGCAGATTGTGGCCGGGGGATGCATTTTAAAAAGAACCGTAAAGGATATGTATGCGGAAACTTTAACAAACATGGCAGCAAAGCATGTTCTGACCATTTTATTAAAGAAACAGAGTTAGAAGAAATAATCCTGAATGATATAAAGAGTATTGCGCAACAGATGGATCTGGATGGCCTTATCGACCGAGTGATAAAGCAGCTAGAATCTGATACAAAAAATAATACAAACCGTTTAAGCCAAGTTGAGCAAAATATTGAAAAGCTCAAAAAGCAGAAAGTGCAGTTAACCTCATTGCTTGCAGATAACAGTATTGATATTGAAGAATACCGCTTAACAATTGAAGAAATCAATAAAAAAATTAATGATTTGATGTCCGATAAACTGAAGCTAGAAAAATCTAAAGATCAATCCAAACGGGAACGAAAGAATATGAAAAAACTAAAAAATGAATTAAAAGAATATATAAATTTCAATAAATTAACCCCTGAGATGCTTCACCGTTTGGTTGATCGAATCGAAATAAAAGAAGACGGTTCACCGAAAATTTATTATCGGTTTGCAAATGATTTTTTAAATGAATAAAGGATATAGGAAAAGCCCGTTTCATTGATTTTCAGAAACGCGCTTTTCCAAATATTTATTTTTTTATAAGCAACGCGCAACACTCAACATGCGTCGTCTGCGGAAACATGTCCACTGGTGTAATCTCCATCGTTTTGTAGCCGCCGTCTTCTAAAATACGCAAGTCCCGCGCGAGGGTGGAAGGGTTGCAGGATACATAGACTACCCGTTTTGGTTTGTATTCGATAATCGTGTTGAGCAATGCCTGGTCGCAGCCTTTGCGCGGCGGATCGACAACGAGGACATCCGCTCTTTTTCCTTCGCTATACCAACGAGGGATTACTTCTTCCGCCGGTCCCGCTTCAAAATACGTATTGGTAAATCCGTTCAGTTCCGCATTCCGTTTGGCGTCCTCGATGGCTTCCTCGACGATTTCGACTCCCATCACTTGTTTCGCTTTTTTCGCTAGAAATAAGGAAATCGTTCCAATGCCGCAATAGGCGTCGATGACCGTTTCTTCCCCCGTCAGCGCCGCATATTTCAAGGCTTGGTTGTATAATACTTCCGTTTGCACCGGGTTTACTTGATAGAAGGAACGAGCAGAAATTTCAAATCGGATATCGCCGATTGTGTCTTCTATTGTCTCTTTCCCCCAAAGCGTCATCGTTTCTTTTCCTAAAATGACATTCGTTTTTTCACTGTTCACGTTTTGTACGATGGATGTAACATGTGGAATGAGTTTTCGAATCACTTCCACCGCCGCATCCTTCTGAGGAAATTTGCGTTTTTTTGTAACGAGCACCACCATCACTTCGCCAGTAGCTCTTCCTGTCCGCACAATCACATGGCGCAACATTCCTTGATGAGTCGTTTCGTTGTAAGGCTCGATCCCGATCTTCTCCAACTCTTTTTTCAAATTGGCCATGATGATATCCGCTTCACTCATTTGGATGAGGCAGCGTTCCATATCGACGATTTGATGGGTTCTCGCTTTAAAGAAACCTGCAATTGGACCTGTTTCACTCATAGCAAAAGGAATTTGCGATTTGTTGCGGTAATTCCATGGATGTTCCATTCCTTTGATTGGTCGTACTGGTGCATCAATTTTTCCAATGCGTTTCATGACATTGCGAACCATGTTTTCTTTCCATTGCAACTGGGCTTCATAAGATAAATGTTGCAATTGGCATCCACCGCATTTTTCGAAATAAATACAAGGCGCTTCTACACGGTCAGGAGAAGGTTCTTTTATCTCAACCATTTTCGCATAGCCATAGCTTTTTAACGTTTTTAACACATGCACTTCCGCCGTTTCTTTCGGAAGCGCTCCATGGATAAATAAAGGATACCCATCCACCTTCCCTACACCAAGGCCTTCATGGGTTAAATCTTCTATATAAACCGTTACTCGATCATTTTTCTTTACGGGTGCTGTCATACATTCCGTCCTCCATTTCGTTTTTCTTTGTCGCACGGAGTTTTTATTAAAATCAAACAAATATTATTCTACCTCAAAATAGGAAATGGATATATTTAAATTTCACCTTTTTTCGAACCGCTTGTAAAATAGAACTATCAATATGTATCGGGTGGATGATGATGGACTTTTATCTTGTCGCATTGTTTTGTTTTGCCATTACCCTTCATAACATGGAAGAAGCCGTTTGGTTGCCGAAATGGTCACAACAAGCTTCGAAGTTTCATAAACCCGTCACCCCAAGTGAATTTCATTTTGCAGTGTTTGTCATTACTATGCTGGCTTATTTATCCGCATTTTATTTTTTCTATAATCAGGCATCAGAATTGGCAAAATGGTTTTTCATCGGATTTTTAGGTTCCATGATTGTGAATGCGATTTTTCCGCACCTTATAGCAACGATTTTAATGAAAAAGTATGCACCGGGACTTCTCACTGGTTTATTCCTAAACATTCCAATCAATTCATTCATCATCGTTCAAATATTCCAAAAAAGTTATTTTACATGGAAAGAGCTTATCATATCAACCATTGTGGTTGGAACTCTTTTATTGTCACTGATTCCGTTATTATTTAAAGTGGGAGGAAGAATCGCTTCTTCCCGTGAACAAAAATAAAATACTCTCGCAGCTGCGCGAGAGTTTATTTTTCTTCTTCCCTAACCCCTTTATCCAGAGGTGCTGTAAAAAAAGCAATAACAAGAGAAAGTAAAACCGTCAAAAGCGGCGCTACAAATATCATGAATTCATTCATGGCAAATCCTCCTATTAGGCATGAAAATCCTTTTGATTCCCAGTAACGTATTCTTTATTAAATAAAAACAATCGAAACAGTAAATAGAGTGACGGAATAAGCAAACATAGTCCCGCAATAAAGGCAATCACAAGAGAAATGGCCATTTCTTGATTCGTAAACCCTTCATAGATTGTTAAATGGGGATAGAGTAAATATGGATAATGGGAAATACCGTATGCAAAAAAAGCAAATAAGAATTGAAGAATCAACAACCCAACTGAAAGCCCTAGCCCCCGTTTCTTCCAAATCAGCCAAACCGTCATCAAAAATAACGTCGCAGAAATGCCAAACATCGGCCAAATGGAAATCATATTTCGAAATCGGTCCGGGTTATGCTGTTGCATTTGTATGATGATTGCAACGGCCATAAAAATTAACGGTCCTGCCCAAATGAGCGCATACTTTCTCATTAATTCATGAGCTTCCCAATCTTGCGCTTTCCATGCATACCATGTTAAAAACACGGCAGATATATATAACACACTGGCAATACTTAAAAGAACGATGCTCCAAGTTAAGGGACTTGTAAACAAAGCCCAAAAATCTAACTGAGGGCGATCATTGATTATCTCAACAAATCCACCTTCTGAAATCGTCAACACAACAGAAAGTGATGAAGGAATGAGTAAGCCTGATACTCCATAAGCAAATGCATAACCTTTATGGCCTCTTGATCCGTACGATTCAAAGGCATAATATGAACCTCGTACCGCTAATAAAATGATTGCGATACTTACAGGTACAAGCAATACCGTTCCGTAATAGAAGGCAGTTTGCGGAAAAAATCCAACTATGCCGACAAAGAAAAATACTAAAAAAACATTCGTCACTTCCCATACAGGGGATAAATATCGTTGAATAATATTCGATAAAATATGTGATTTGTTCGTTAATAAACTATAAGCGTTAAAAAATCCTGCTCCAAAATCGATTGAAGCGACAATGACGTACCCGAAAAGGAAAATCCATAACACAATAATTCCTAACACTTCTAGATTCATCGTACGCCCCCTTCCACTTCAGCCATTCGGTCTTGGATCTCCTGTTCAATTGGGTTAGCACGGTACATTCTACTTAATACGACAATGCTTCCAATTCCTAAAACGATGTACAAAATACAGAATAAAATAAACATCATATCGACATGTTCACTCGTTGTAGCTCCTTGTGCAGTTCGCATATATCCTCTTAAAATCCATGGCTGTCTCCCTACTTCTGCAAGCCACCAACCAGTTTCTATCGCAATAATGGATAATGGTCCTCCTAAAACGGTCAACCATCTGAACCATGCCTTTTTAATGAATTGCCATCCTCTCCATACACCAGCAACATAAAGTATTGAAAGTAACGTCATAAACATTCCAATAAATACCATGATATTAAACAAATAGTGGATATAAAGCGGAGGAATTTCATCTTCAGGAAATTCATTTAGACCAATCACTTCTGCCATTGGATTTCCATGAGCTAATATGCTTAAAGCGTAAGGAATTCGAATGGCAAGCTTTATATTTTCCTCTTGATCCATAAATCCTAACAATATAAGTGATGCTGCTTCTTCTGTTTCAAAATGCCACTCTGCAGCAGCCAATTTTTCAGGTTGATATTCTGCTAGAAACTTTCCTGAAAAGTCCCCAATCACCGCCGTAGCAATCGAAAAGATTAGTCCCAACTTCATCATCAAAAACAACGATTTTTTATAATAGATGTGGTTTGAACCTTTAAGTAGACGAAAAGCGGCAATGGATGCTAGTAAGAAGGCGGATGTCATATAGGCAGAGGCTAATACATGGGCTACTTTTGTTGGCATTGATGGGTTAAACATCGCAACAAGCGGTTGAATATTTACTAGCTCCCCATTTACCAATTCAAATCCTTGTGGCGTATTCATAAAAGAATTCACAATGGTGATAAACACTGCAGACATCGATGCACCAATCGCCACAGGGATAAGGAGCAGCATATGTTTTGTTTGATTATCAAATCGATCCCACGTATATAGATAAATTCCTAAAAAAATAGCTTCAAAGAAAAAGGCGAAAGTCTCCATAAACAATGGTAACGCAATCACTTGTCCAGCCAATCGCATAAAGTTCGGCCACAACAGTGATAGTTGCAACCCAATTGCCGTCCCTGTCACGACGCCAACTGCAACCGTAATGACAAACCCTCGTGTAATACGCCTTGCAAGCAAAATATAATGCTCATCATTATTTTTCATCCCTACCCATTGAGCAATCATAATCATAAGCGGAACGCCGACTCCAATGGTTGCATAAATAATGTGAAAGGATAATGTTAATTCCGTTAACATTCGACTCCAAAATACAGCGGACTCGTTCATCAAAAGTTATCCTCCTAACTACCGAAAATCCTTCCGATCATCGAAAGAAACATAATGATAGCCACTCCAAAGGTTAAATACACCAAGCATTTTTCTTGCTTTTTATACATTTCATATAAACTCCTTTCATCTCCAGTTATTTTGTGTAAATAAAAAAAAACTATGCAAATGCTTGTATAACAACATTTGCATAGGTGTAAGGACTCTTAGCACATTTTTTCGAGTCAAACTAAACACGATCTTGTTCGCGAATATCATCAATTGGTACAAAAACTTCAATATGTCTTTTTAGATTTTTAAATGTTACTGGCGCTTTTCCACCTAATTCTCCATCTAAGTTAATCAACACGTCCTCATCCGATGATACTTTCACGACACTTGCCTTACGATAAATTACATGTGAATCACTTAAATGTTCTCCTCGAAGTGCCAACGTAAGAACTTTAATGAAATCAGCTAAACTACATTTTTTTAATATCATCATCGTAAATTTGCCATCGTTAATACTTGAATCTGGGGCAATTTTTTCAAACCCACCGACTGAGTTCGTGAGTGCACATAAAAAGGCCATCACTTCGCCTTCATACACTTCTCCGTCCATTTCAAATCGCATATTGGTTGCTTTGATGGAAGGAAGCATTTCAATTCCTTTAATGTAATATGCTAATTGCCCTAAAACCGTTTTCATTTTTATTGGTACATCATAGGTTAACTCTGTGATGCGTCCACCAGCTGCTATATTGATAAAATAGCGCTCCTCATTTAATAATCCAACGTCGACTGGGATTGTATCGCCTTTTACAATCACATCAAGAGCATCTTCAATTTTCCTAGGAATATGTAGGGCACGAGCAAAATCGTTTGTTGTTCCCATTGGAATGACACCGAGCTTTGGACGTTTTTCAAAAGAGCTGATTCCCGAAACGACTTCGTTTAATGTCCCATCTCCACCAGCAGCAACAACTATATCAAATCCACGTTCAACGGCTTTTTCTGCAGCAGCTTTTGCATCACCTGCGCCAGTTGTTGCATGGCAAGATGTTTCATACCCAGCAATCTCCAGCTTTTCTAGCACTTCAGGCAAGTGCTTTTTAAAAGTTTCTCTACCTGATGTTGGATTATAAATAATTCTCGCTCTTTTCATGTTTTCGCCATCCTATTTATTCTTTTAAATTAAAAACGTTTATGTATCTTTGAATGTTCCTTATGATGAATGAAATTAACAAGAGAAAATTCCCAATCCAACGAAAGGGAATTTTCTTAGTTTAACAAACTTTGGTTTGAAATTAAGATAACATTTCCATTATAACTTTTTTCATATCTTCATATACCCACTTTGCACATTGTGGATCTTTTACAAATTTCTCCTGCAAAGTAGTATACAACTCTTTTTGTTTTTCTTCAAATGTTGGGTTATCTTTAGCCGGCAATTTTGCTCTTTCTTCCACTACTAATTGTTGCAGCTCTGGAGCTCTAGGTCCCCATTTTCCTATGACTTGTCCTTCTTCATTTAGGAATAAATAAATTGGAATCGCTCTTCCTCCGTTTGTTAAATAGCGGTCAATTAAGTCTGTATCTTCGTCTCGGAATACACATCGAATGTCCAACCCGGCTGCTTCAGCAATTTTACGCATGATGGGATTATTGAGCATGGCATCTCCACACCAATCTTCCGTAATAGTTAAAATATGTGGCTTTTTCTCTTTAAGCAGCGGGATCAGTTCGTCATTTTCATCGATTTTGAAGTTGTGATATATTTCAAAACTTCCCTCTTTTAAATTTGTTTTCATTTGCTCCATGTATTCTGCCATGGAAATCCCCTGTTCGAAATATTGTTGTTCTGTTTTCATGTCATCAACCTCCCTTTTGTTACTATATTGCATGGAAAAGTTTAGAATTACAATGTTTTTGATTATATAAAGGGATGTTGCATCTGCAAAAAATGAAGTGCTATGACTTTTGCACACCCCTTCCGCACATGTTGATTCTCTATACACACAAGCAGCACTTCTATCCGCACATGGTCATTCTCTATACACACAAGCAGCACTCCTATCCGCACGAATGACACTTTATCCGCACAAGTGATGCTCCTATCCGCACATGGTCATTCTCTATACACACAAGCAGTACTCCTATCCGCACGAATGAAACTTTATCCACACAAGTGATGCTCCTATCCGCACATGGTCATTCTCTATACACACAAGCAGCACTCCTATCCGCACGAATGACACTTTATCCGCACAAGTGATGCTCCTATCCGCACATATTCATTCTCTATACACACAAGCAGCACTCCTATCCGCACGAATGACACTTTATCCGCACAAGTGATGCTCCTATCCGCACATGGTCATTCTCTATACACACAAGCAGCACTTCTATCCGCACGAATGACACTTTATCCGCACAAGTGATGCTCCTATCCGCACATGTTCATTCTCTATACACACAAGCAGCACTCCTATGTACATGTAGAAATCATATCTGCACAAGTGTACATCCCATCCACACAAATGGAAACCCTATTTTCACAACTAGACACCCTTTTGCACAAGCATCTCATTCATGCTGTAACCACTAATAATCGAGTAGGAGGGAGCGATTAACTCCCGTCCTCTCACACCACCGTACGTACGGTTCCGTATACGGCGGTTCAATTAAGATGATTGACGCAAGTCTTTATAACTTCCGTGAATAGCTGTTCTCTTTATGCCAGTGGTCACTCCACCCTCCAAGAGGTCTCCCACGGGATTCACCGCTTCCTTCCTCAAGTGAGGTACTACGTTTTCTGTGTTCATCATGACTCACTGAATGCCAAGGGCTATTCTCTCTTAATTGTTCGGTCCTTCTTAGTAGTTCTAAACCAACTAATACTATGACCTCTGCTGACTTCTGACGGTTCAGCTACTTATCACTAAGTAGGTTATGAAGCGTACTTCACATATCCGCCAGACCTCCCCGGGTAAGAATGTAATCTTTCCTTCCATCTATCTGCTTCATTTACTCTGTACCACCTTTGGCAGAAAGGACTTTGTTTTGTTTAGCAAACTCATCCAATGATACCTAGCCTTATATGAAGTTCGTGTTCCTCAGACCGGAAGTTTGCCGCTCGCTTCCTTCAGATTCCGCGTCACCACGGACACCCTTGCGTTAAGCTAACTGTTACTTCTGCCTTCACAGTTCGGGACTTACACCCTATAGATTACACCCATGCCAGGCGCACTAAAAACCGCATAAGCCAAAGAAGCTTATGCGGCACATATTATTTATCGTTTATTAATTTCTTCAAGTAATATTTTATTAACCATTGGTGGGTTTGCTTGTCCTTTTGTTGCTTTCATAATTTGACCTACTAAGAAGCCAATAGCACGATCTTTACCATTTTTAAAGTCTTCGATAGATTGTGGGTTATTGTCAAGCACTTCAATAATAATCGGAAGAAGTACGTTTGGATCAGAAATTTGAACCATACCTTTTTCCTTCACGATTTTTTCAGCATCTCCACCGTTTTTCACTAACTCATTAAATACTTTCTTCGCAATTTTGGAAGAAATTGTACCATCAGAAATAAGTTTTACTAATCCAGCCAAGTTTTCAGGCGTTAATTTTGTTTCTGTAATTTCAATTTGTTCTGCGTTTAAGTAAGCGGAAACGTCACCCATTAGCCAGTTAGCAGAAAGTTTTGCATCTGCACCGAGTTTAACCATTTCATCGAAGAAGTCTGAAATCGTTTTATTTACTACTAGTACATTTGCATCGTACTCTGTTAAACCAAGCTGTTCAATGTAACGTTTTTTACGAGCATCTGGAAGCTCAGGGATGGAAGCTTTCACGCGCTCTAACCATTCATCATCAATTTCAAGATGAACTAAGTCTGGCTCTGGGAAGTAACGATAATCCTCAGCAGCTTCTTTTACACGCATTAAGATAGTTTTTCCTGTTTTTTCATCGAAACGGCGTGTTTCTTGCTTGATTACCCCACCGCTCATTAAAACTTCTGCTTGGCGTTTTTCTTCGTATTCAAGCCCTTTACGAACAAAGTTGAAAGAGTTTAAGTTTTTCAATTCTGTTTTTGTACCGAATTCTTTTTGTCCGTATGGTCGAATGGAAATATTTGCGTCACAACGCAATGAACCTTCTTCCATTTTCACATCAGAAACGCCTGTATATTGGATAATGGACTTTAATTTTTCAAGGTATAAATACGCTTCTTCTGGAGTACGTATATCTGGTTCAGAAACGATTTCTAAGAGTGGCGTTCCTTTACGGTTAAAGTCAACAAGTGAGTAGCCATCTCCGTGTAATAATTTACCAGCATCTTCTTCCATATGAAGACGTGTAATACCGATTCGCTTCGTATATCCAGGTTGTCCATCTTTTGCAGGTACTTCGATTTCAATCCATCCATCATAGCCGATAGGTTTATCATATTGAGAGATTTGATAGCCGCTCGGATTGTCTGGATAGAAATAGTTTTTACGGTCAAATTTTGTATGCTGATTAATCTTCATGTTTAATGCAAGAGCAGCTTTCATTGCATATTCAACAACAGTTTTATTTAAAACCGGAAGTACTCCTGGATAAGCAAGGTCGTAAACTGTTGTATTTGCGTTTGGCTCTGCACCGAATTGGTTAGGTGCTGCAGAGAAAATTTTAGAATTTGTTTTTAATTCAACGTGTACTTCTAAACCAATAACTGTTTCAAAATTCATGATTATTTACCCCCCAATCTAGGAGATTGTTTATGGAAATCTGTTGCTTTTTCAAATGCGTAAGCAGCGCGATAAACTGTTTCTTCATCAAAGTGCTTACCAATGATTTGTAAACCTAGTGGCAAGCCGTTGTCAAAGCCACAAGGGATCGAAATTGCAGGTACACCCGCTAAGTTAATTGGAATTGTTAAAATATCATTCGCATACATTGTCAATGGATCATCGATGTTTTCACCAATTTTGAATGCTGGTGATGGTGTTGTTGGACCAACGATTACATCATAATCTTCAAATACTTTATCGTAATCTTGCTTAATTAATGTACGAACTTGTTGTGCTTTTTTATAGTAAGCATCATATGTTCCTGCAGAAAGTGAATACGTACCAAGCATGATACGACGTTTTACTTCATCGCCAAAGCCTTGTGCACGTGTTTCTTTATATAATTCCATTAAGTTTTTCACGCCTTCTGCACGGAAGCCGTAACGAATTCCGTCGAAGCGAGCAAGGTTAGATGAAGCTTCAGAAGATGAAAGGATGTAGTAAGTTGCTAAAGCGTATTTAGAGTGAGGGAGTGAAACCTCTTCAACTGTTGCACCAAGTCCTTTGAACACTTCAAGAGCATCTAAAACAGACTTGCGTACAGATTCACTTACACCCTCACCTAAAAATTCTTTCGGAACTGCGATGCGAAGTCCTTTAATATCTCCATCTAATTTAGATACGTAGTTTGGCACTGGCACATCGGCACTTGTAGAGTCATTAGGGTCCACGCCAGCAATCACTTCTAGTAATAACGCATTATCATACACATTGCGTGTAATTGGTCCGATTTGGTCAAGAGATGATGCAAAGGCAACTGCACCAAAACGGGAAACACGGCCATAAGTTGGCTTCATTCCGACTACACCACAGAATGCGGCAGGTTGACGAATTGAACCACCTGTATCTGTACCTAATGCGAATGGAACTTCTCCTGCTGCAACACTTGCTGCTGATCCACCTGAAGAACCGCCTGGTACACGTTCAAGATCCCAAGGGTTTTTCGTCTTTTTGTAATATGAAGTTTCCGTTGATGAACCCATCGCAAATTCATCCATGTTGAGCTTACCAATTGTAATCATGCCAGCTTCTCGAAGCTTCTTCACAACTGTCGCGTCATAGATTGGAATGAAACCTTCTAAGATTTTAGAAGAACAAGTCGTTTCAAGTCCTTCAGTCACGATATTGTCTTTAATTCCAATTGGTAGACCGAACAATGGGCCGCGTTCGTTCTTTGGTACTTGATCCTTTTCTTTTGCTTCCTCAAGCGCTTTTTCTTTATTTAAAGCAAGAAACGCTTGCACATCTCCATCAACTTCTTCGATTCTTTTATAAGATTCATTCACTAAATCAACAATTGTAAAATCGCCATTATGTAAACCTTCTTGTAATTCTTTAGATGAACGTTCTAATAACGTCATGAAGTTCCCTCCTTTAATATGGGTATATTGAACAATGCAAGCCTCGCTAGTGACTTACACAAAAAATAATGGCTTTTGCCATTAACAAATCCATCCATTAACTTTTATTCTTCTAAAATTGGTGGAACTTTAACAAGACCATCTTCATGTTCTTTTACATTCAATAACACTTTTTCCCGATCCAATCCTTTTTCAGCTACGTCTTCTCTCATTACATTAACGATCGGTAAAACGTGTGACGTTGGCTCTACATTTGTTGTGTCTAATTCATTTAATGTTTGTACATATTCCGTAATTTTTCCAAGCTGTTCAGCAAATTTTTCAGCTTCTTCTTCTGTAATTGCTAAACGAGCAAGGTGAGCTACGTGCTTTACTTCTTCCTTCGTCAATTTTGACATTGATGATTACACCTCCACATTTCGTAAACCTGGCAATAATAATACCATTTTTTTATTGAAAAATCACACTTTTATAGGAAATTCCCTTCAGTTAAATATTACTTTTCAATTATCTCCAAAAACTGCATATTTTCAAACATCACTATCAAAGAGAAAACAACCAATTTGAAACAGTGTTACGCAATCGTAACACTGTTTTTCATTAATAATCATAGATATGAACAAATGGCTCCTGATCATTGCGATCTTTTAGAATAAGTGCTTCCGGTCCATTAATGGAAGTAATGCTCACTTCAATATCAAGGCTATTTGGGAATCTTTTCATTAATACGCCTGTTAAATATTGAGTAAAACCAATTATTTCCGTCGTTCCATAAAATTGGATCGGCACTTCCACATTTAATCTGACTAATTGGTCGTTCTGGTAAAACCCTCGACCGATGACGCTTGTATAATTTGAAAAATAATCTTGAATATCTTGTTTGAAGTTTAGGAAGTTTGTATTGATTTCTCGATAAATATCCTCTGGATTTGTCATAGGGAACGTTACATATTTTTCATTGATAGACGTCCATTCTTCTAAACTATTTTGTCCTGGTTTGGATAGACTATATGCAAAATAAGTTCCCGGAACGATGGAGTTACGCGCTTCCTGTTTAAATAATGCAATTAGAATAGGAATATCTTGTAACTCTGGACGGGCACGTAAACGACGAATTACCTCTTCCGCTATTTCTTTTCCTTTTTTCTCTAGTTGTGCAGGAGGTATTGGTTCATCATACCATTCGCCATATTGTTCTTTCTGATAGTAATAGATAGAATTTAATGCTAGTCCAATGGAGATTCCGCCAAGTGTCACTTTATTGTCATTCGTCTTTGTTAAGTAGTTTTGCTCGATAATATGCGCTAAGTATACAGGCGCTTCTTTTGCCCGTTTTACAGGATCCATGTCTTTTTCAGCAGGGGGATTTAACCCGTCTTCAGTTTGATTGCTTCGTGCAAGCCAACTGCTGACCGTATCACTATCTAAATATTGTCCTTCTTGGAAATAATACTTATCTGTGCCGAATTCGTTTTGCGAAATACGCATTAACCCTTCTTCTGCTTCTTTAATGTCGTATTTCGTATAAATATTTGATACGACGAGACCTCTGCTTGCACTCTCTTTATATGGAATCAATGTTTTATAATATCTTTCGTCCAGTTGCATATTTGGGATGATAGTCGTTTCAACTTCTGCTTCAGATTTTTTATTTGGTCCTACTACTTCCGTATCTTCTCGAAAAGAAGGCGTACAACCGCTAAGCACAGCGACAACGACCATCGCCGTTATCCAGCGAAATCGGTTCATTGTATGAATCCCCTTTACTTTTCTAATTGTTCAATAAGGCGGTTTTCGTCCCAAACTTCTATACCCAATTCTTGTGCTTTCGTAAGTTTAGAGCCTGCATCTGTTCCTGCAATAACAAGATCTGTCTTTTTACTGACGCTTCCTGTCACTTTACCACCCAACTCTTCTATTTTCGCTTTAGCTTCATTGCGTGTCAATCTTTCCAATTTTCCAGTTAAAACAATCGTTTTCCCTGCAAATGGGCTATCTGAAATTGCTGCTTGAGACTTCTTCTTCCCTTTATACACCATGTTGACACCGGCTTCTTTGAGTCGGGCGATTAATTGTTTCGCTTCATCTTTTTGGAAATAAGAAACAACTGATTGAGCGATTTTTTCACCGATTTCATGAATATTCGTCAGCTCTTCTACTGTTGCCTCCATGATGCGATCCATTGTTTCAAATTCTTCCGCAATGAGCTTTGCTGCTTTTTCACCGACATGGCGAATTCCAAGGCCAAATAATAACCGTTCTAATGAATTTTCTTTTGAACGTTCGATAGCATTGACTAAATTTGTTGCAGAAAGTCGCCCCATACGTTCCAATTTCGCCAGCTCTTCCACTTGTAAATGATATAAATCCGCTACATCACGAATATAGTTTTCTTTTAAAAGTTGTTCCGTTATTTTCTCTCCCAACCCATCGATATTCATTGCATTTCTAGAAACAAAGTGCTTAATTCCTTCAGCAATTTGAGCAGGACAGGCAGGATTTACACAGCGAATTGCTACTTCTTCGTCAATACGAATGAGTTCGCTGCCACAAACAGGGCAATGATCAGGCATTTTATATGGTACAGTACCTTCTGGCCGCTGTTCTAAAATGACGCTAACGACTTCCGGAATAATGTCTCCTGCTTTATGAACGATGACCGTATCACCAATTCGGATATCTTTTTCACGTATTAAATCTTCATTATGAAGGGAAGCTCGACCCACTGTAGAACCTGCAATTCTGACAGGTTCTAGAATTGCTGTAGGAGTTACAACACCTGTGCGTCCTACTGTTAATTCAATATCGATGATTTTCGTAATGGCTTCTTCCGCTGGGAACTTATAAGCGATTGCCCAACGAGGACTTTTTGCTGTAAAACCGAGTTCTTCTTGGTGAGCAAATCGATTCACCTTGATTACAATACCATCGATTTCATAGGGCAAGTTTGGGCGTTCCGCTGTCCATTTATTTATAAACGCTAATACATCATCTATTGTTTCACAAACTGCTCTTTCTTTGTTGACACGGAAACCAATCGAATCTAAGTATTCAAGCATTTCTGCATGGCTATCAATACCGTATGCTTCTCCATCTCCACCAATTGAATAGATAAATGTTGCTAAGTTTCGAGAAGCGGTGATTTTTGAATCGAGTTGGCGCAGTGATCCAGCAGCTGCATTCCGAGGATTAGCAAAAAGATCTTCTCCATTTTCCGCTCGCTGTTTATTTAATTCTTCAAAGGATTTTTTAGGCATATAAGCCTCTCCGCGCACTTCAATTGTTACCGGCTCTTTTAATCGCAATGGTATGTCTTTAATGGTTTTTAAATTTACTGTAATATCTTCGCCGACTGTACCATCACCGCGGGTAGCGCCTTGTACAAATATTCCATTCTCATATCTTAATGCGATGGCAAGCCCATCTATTTTCAGTTCACAAACATAGTTGTATCGATCGCCAATCGCTTGACGAATTTTTCGATCAAAATCCCGCAAATCATCTTCGGAAAATGCATTCGAAAGGCTTAACATCGGGTATCTGTGAGTTACTTTGTTAAACCCTTCAAGCGGCTTTCCACCAACCCGTTGAGTAGGTGAATCCGGATAGATGAATTCCGGATGTTCCTTTTCGATTGCCATTAATTCTTGCATTAGCTGATCATACACCGCATCAGGAACTAAAGGCTTGTCTAGTACATAGTAGGCATGAGCATATTCATGTAAAAGCTTATTTAGTTCAGCTACACGTTTTTCAAGGTCTTTCATCGTAATCCTCCACTAATTGTTAAGTGAAATGTTATTTAACCTTTTGTAATTGGGGCAAACTTGGCAAGTAGCCTTTTGATGCCTTTGTCTGGAAAGGCAATATCCAGCTCCATATCGTCACCTTCACCTTTTACACTAACAACAACACCTGTACCCCATTTACCATGAATCGCCTTATCTCCAACTTTCCATTGGAATTGTTCTCCACCAGTCGATTGGAGAGTAGCAATTTGCGATTTTGATTGAACAACACCAATTTTTCTTTTGTAACTTGAAGCTCTCTGCTGACCTGCGAAAGGCAATTTTTCTTCCACATCACCAAAGCTATATGATTTCGAAATTGGATAAATGATGTCATCCGAAATTTCTTTGATGAAACGGGACGGTAAGTTTGAATTAGAGCGGCCAAAAAGCGTGCGATAAGAGGCACAAGTTAAGTATAGCCGTTCTTCTGCCCGTGTGATTCCCACATAAGCTAAGCGGCGTTCTTCTTCCATTTCAGCTTTATCTCCAATTGAGCGGGAATGAGGGAAAATGTTTTCCTCCATACCGATAATGAATACAACCGGAAACTCTAATCCCTTCGCGGAATGCAACGTCATTAATACAATGCTCTCTTTTGAATCGCTTTCTTGATCTAGCGAATCAATATCTGCAATCAATGCGAGATCTGTTAAAAATGCAACGAGGGATTTATCGTCGCTTCTTTCTTCAAAGGCTTTTGTTACAGATAAAAATTCTTCAATGTTTTCTAATCGACTTTGAGATTCAATCGTATTTTCTTTCTCAAGCATTGCACGATATCCCGATTTCTCAATGACTTCTTCCACCAATTCCGTGACAGATAAATAATCTTGCATTTTCGTCAATCCTTCAATTAATTCACGGAATTTTTCAATTGCGTTCATTGCCCTAGGTGTTAACCCGATGGAGGAAATGTCATTGAATGCTTTAAAAATGGATATATCGTTTTCAATTGCATAAGTCGCAATTTTATCGAAAGTTGATGGACCAATGCTTCGTTTCGGTTCATTGATGATGCGGGCCAGTGATAAATCATCATCATTGTTGGCAATTAATCGCAAATAAGCAAGTAAGTCTTTAATTTCTTTACGATCGTAGAATTTCGTACCCCCAACAATCGTATACTGCAAATTGGATTTCACTAAAACTTCTTCCATTGCACGGGATTGGGCATTTGTGCGGTAAAGTATAGCAAAATCTTTTAAACTACGCCCTTCTTTTTCCATTAATTCTTTAATTGTTTTAACTACAAATTGCGCTTCATCTCTTTCATCACGAGCGGTATAGAATACAATTTTTTCGCCTTCAGGATTATCTGTGCGCAGCTTCTTTGGATAACGGCTTTCATTGTTTGAGATGACATCGTTTGCTGCTTGCAAAATTCTCTTTGTGGAGCGGTAGTTTTGTTCAAGCAAAATAACGTTTGCATTCGGATAATCTTTTTCAAAAGATAAGATGTTTCGAATGTCTGCACCACGCCACTTATAAATGGATTGATCAGAATCCCCTACAACGCAAATATTTTTAAATTTTGAAGCGAGCATTTTGACAAGTTTATATTGAGAATGGTTCGTATCTTGATATTCATCGACGTGAATGTATTGAAATTTATTTTGGTAGTATTCTAATACGTCCGGTACGCGTTCAAACAAAGTAATCGTCATCATAATTAAATCATCAAAGTCAAGGGATTGATTTTTACGAAGGGTTTTTTCATATTCCTCATACACATCTCCTACGATTTTTTCGTAAGGATTATGTGAATTGGTTATTTTTTTATATTCTTCTGCAGTGATGCATTCATTTTTAGCAGAACTAATCGTGCTTAAAACCGTTCTTGGATCATATCGTTTCGTATCAATATTGAGTTGTTTAAAAACGTTTTTTATTGCTGTTAATTGGTCGGATGAGTCAAGAATCGTAAAGTTTTTTGAGATACCGATGCGATCAATATTTCTTCTTAATATGCGAACGCACATGGAGTGAAATGTAGAAACCCACATGCTTTCGGATATACCGCTTCCCAGTAAAGCATCAATTCGATCACGCATTTCCCTTGCAGCTTTATTCGTAAAGGTAATCGCTAAAATATTTGAAGGGTATACTTGTTTTTCAACAATTAAATATGCAATCCGGTGAGTCAGCACTCTCGTTTTTCCTGAACCTGCACCAGCCATAATGAGAAGGGGACCTTCCGTTGTTTTGACCGCTTCCTTTTGTTGTGGATTCATTCCATCCAATAAATTTTTTGTTATGTGTTCCATGGTGCACCTCACTATTACAAACATTTGTTCTCAATTATACTACAAAGAGATCATTTTCGCACCGTTTATCTTGTTACACTTTTTACTGCCACAACGGTTTTTAGCGCTTCTTTTAAATCCTCATAAATGACGTTTCCAACGATAACAGTATCTGCAAATTTGGCCATCTCTTTTGCTTGTTCAGCGTTGCGGATACCTCCACCATAAAATAGTCGAGTTTCTGATAATACTTCTTTTACCCCAGCAACAATTTCTACGTCACCATATGTACCGCTGTATTCTACATAAAAAATAGGCAATTTAAAGTAATTTTCAGCAAGTCGGGCATATGCAATTACGTCTTCTTTTGTTAAATTTGTATCGGCCTCCGTTGCTTTTGCTACTTTGCAATCTGGATTTAATATACAGTAGCCTTCTGCAACTAGTTCATCCCATACCATGACATCACCAAATTCTTTAATGGCCGCATGATGAAGGTCTTTTACCCATTTTGTATTCGTACTATTTAAGACAGTAGGTATCAAATAATAATCAAATCCAGGGGTAATAGATTCAATTGTTGATATTTCTAAGGCAATTGGAACAGAATATCTTCTGATTCGAACGAGTTGTTCGAGCACGTTATCTAAAGTAATCCCATCTGTCCCTCCTACTAAAATGACATCTGTGCCAGATTCGCACACCTTTTCTAATGCTTCATCTGAAAGTTCTTTTGAAGGGTCAATTTTAAATACATGTCTCCAATTTTTATAGTCCATAAAGTCCTCACCTATTCCTATTTATTTTGTGCTTATAAGTATATCTCAAAGTAGCTTTTACCGAAAACTCCTACCTACTTTCCTGTAAGTGAAATCGCTGTTTATATAAGAAACTTTTCTCAATCCTCGTTCAGTTGTCCTTGACCGAAAAAGAGAGTATGAGGAATGAAGAAAGCATCATAAAATCGAAAATCGACAAACAAAAAATTATCACCCAATTAAACTGAGTGATAATTTTTACTTCTAAACAATCCCAATTTTAACAAACTTATCTTTTTGGTTCATATGGTTTTTCATTTGGATAAAGTCGACTTAACATTTCTTCATAAGCATCATTGCCATAATCGAAACAACGACGCACCCGTGAAATGGTTGCAGTAGAAGCTCCGGTTTCTTTTTTGATTGTTTCATAAGTTTTTTTCAAACGTAATAGATGAGCTACTTCAAATCGTTGAGCCATCGATTGAATTTCACTAATCGTACATAAGTCATCGAAAAATTTATAGCATTCTTCAAGGTCTCTCAATTCTAATATCGCTCTAAAAAGCTGATCTGTTTGAGGACCACGAATTTTATCTACCTGCATTTTCTTCCTCATCCTTTCAACTTTGCTGCTCAGAATTTGAATAAGTTACAGAAGTAGCAATTCCCGGATTTGTTGGTACAAAATGAATCCATGTTTTACCTGGCATAAGTTTTGCTTCACTGCCGTCGATTTCTACCGCTGTTAAAACGCCGTCAATATTTTCCCAACGCAGTTCTCGCATCATCCCTTGTTGGAAAATATAAGCTCTCCCACCAGAATAAATATCAATCTCTCTACGGCCTTTGTTGTCAATCACCTGATGATCCATTTCCAAGACTAACACATTGGATAACTTTATCGGTTCTCCCGTCAATAAATCTGTTGTTACCGTTCCACCAGAAGAGCGGGAATAAGTGTTGCTCACTGGATCATATGAATAGGTGCTGTTAAAGTTTTCATTATTACTATAACGGACATGTATACGATCTGCTTGCGCACCTACTTTAACACTTTCCTCCTCATCATAATAAGTATACGATACTTTTTTCTGATAGAGAAGTGAAGCATTCACTTTTTCTGCAGCAGCTTCTAGGTTATCGCTCATAAAATATGAGTTATGTGGTGCAACCCGATCTTTAGAACGTTTGAAGAAGGAACCATCGTAATACATACCGTTAATGTTATCAACGATGCCATTTTCGAGCATCTGTTTTGCTTCTGGACTGAAACCGTGTGCAATGTAAAAGGCGTCAAGTCCATCCGCTAATTCAATAAAATAGGATCTTGCACTACGAATTGGTCCGATGCTATCAGGAATTTCCGATTGGAACAATGCCAAAAATCTTGTAACATCCCCTTCTGCAAGCATTTCATAAACTACATCAGCACTTGCAATACCAGATTGCGGACGGGCAGCTGGGTGATTGTTAATCGTAGCAATAACAGGCCTCATTGTAATCTCATTAGAAATCAGTTCTCCAGTAAATGGTGTCGGATATAATATTTCTTTCGGTTCTTCTTGAACTGGTTCAATTGGTTTATCACTTATGCTTTTTTCACTACCATCTCCACATGCTGCAAGAAGTGAGATACTTGCTAAGACACAAAGCAATGTTTTTTTTCGAAACATAATCTTCATCCTTTCAGCTAGCGCATCACTGATGGAATCATTACTTCTTTTTTCATGACATCAACAATTCCATTTTGTGTGATTCGGATATAAGGTAAATGAGTTGATTGTAAGAAGAACAATGTATAAATCGCATCGCTATGCTTATAACCTCTTTCTCGCAATGCCGCTGTTAATGCCGCCTCATTTTCCATTAAGTCTTCCATCTTTCCAGTGAAAAAGTTACCTGCTCCAGTCAATGGTAGAGACATAATAACTTCATTGTCTTCTGTAAGGACAATGCCGCCCTTCATTTTTTTCATTTCATTAAAAGCAAGCATCATATCTTGCTCATTTTTACCTATTAAAATGATATCCCCTGTATTAGAGTACGAGGAAGCAAATCCTTTTACATTTGTTGCAAAACCTTTTAAGATTGCATTAATTCGCCATTTTCCGTTTTTATCTATAAGCATTAATAAACTTTCATCGGAATTTACAAGAATTTCATTTTTATGCAATTGGAAATTCACAGAGTATGGTTTTGTTATGACATCGTTAACCAATTCAATTCCAATTGGTGTAGATACTTGGAAATCTTCCTCGTTTAACTCAAATTCTAGTTCAAGAGATGGATAATACTTATTCCAATCGATTTCTGGTAATGTTTGTACTTTTTGTCCATCTTTTTTTAACCAAACACCTTTTGATAATACCGATTCCGGATTTGGAGTAAATTCATCTTTTAAAATATTTAAAGTAGCAAATCTTCCTGTCGCAATCAAACCATGTAAATGAGATAAATTATAATACTTCGCGATATTATATGAAGCCATGTTATATGCATCAATAGGGTCGACTCCTACTTCAAGTGCAATTTGGATGCATAAATTCATGACACCTTCACGATGGAAACAAGGTGTTGAACCATCTGTTGTCATCATTAAATGGTCAAATATATTTAACTTTTTATCTAGTATTCCTTTTAATAGATTTGGAAGATCAGGACGGATGGAAGAATATCGTAGCGTTACACCATAACCATGAAAAATCCGTTTTTCAACTTCCTCAACCGTCATTGCTTCATGATCACCATCTGCTCCAAGTAATTTCATTCTGACAAGGGTTTTATCAGATGCACCTGGAAAATGTCCTTCAATTTTCTTCCCATTCTTCTTTGAAGACTGAATCCAATAAAGCATTTGGTCATCACCACGTAAAAGACGTGGCCAACCAGTTAACTCGCCTCCAAGTAAAACGTCATCTCTTCCAATCCATTCAAAAATAGATTTATTCGTAAATATTTGATCTTCATTACCCAATTCGGTTTGCGCATCATAACGAGTCCACCAATAATAAGAAAACGGCATCTTTTTCAATTCATCTAGAAGTGAAAACGCTTTCGTATTAGGGAGTTGTAACGCAAAATGTAGATTATCGCTTATAAACATTGTTGTTCCAAATTGTGCTGCGTAATCTGCAAATGTTACAGGATTATATAATTGAAACGGATGGACATGGGGTTCAATATAACCTGGTACAACCGTTTTTCCCCCTAAATCTATTACTTCAGTATCTAGTAAATTTTCTGGCATTTCATTACCAACATATACGATTCGATCATGATGAACCCAAATATTACCGAAAACCCATTGTTTTAACATGCTATGTAAAAAGCGTGCATTTTTTAAAACAATGGTTGGTGATAGCTTTCCTTCTATCACAGCAATTTGATTTCGGATTTCTTGAATCTTCCAAATAGATTCTGGCATATGTTACACTCCCTTCTATTATATAAAATATTTATTTCGTTTAATCGAGTTTTATTCGCACATACTAACAATGCTGAAAAGCAAGCATATCTGATTTTATCGTAACACAGCACTTTACTAAATTAAAGTTCTTTCAATCAGCACATTTGAAAAGGAGTGATTTTGATGTTGGAAGAAAATATTTCTGAAAAAAGTGGCTTCGTTCGACTTGCTTTAGGCATTGGGTTAACAGCTTGTGGAATTAGTCATTTAGTGAAAGAGAACGGAAACAAAACTTTAGGAATGCTATCAATTACAGCTGGTTCATTAAAAATTGCTGAAGGTATCTTTTTATACTGCCCTACCAAAGCAATGTTCAGCAATAATGTGAAAAATGCCGTTACAACATCCATGCAAGAATTTATGGATGGCGATAGCTTAATGACTGCTTTTAATTCAAGATATAATAGCGGAAATCAAAATTCCAATGGCGGCAATGGCTCCACTATGCAACAAATGACACAAACTGCAGCTAAAGTTGCAGAGACAGTTGCTAACACAACCCAATCGGGCACAATGATGGAGGAAGCTGCCAAAGCCATTCAAGGTGTTACAAATAATGCAAATCAGAAGAAATCCAAATAAATAAAAATGTTTAACTCAGAAAAAGCACAAACCCCATTACTCTTGGTTTGTGCTTTTTATTTCATTTTATCTCATGGAAAAATTATTTAAATGTTCTCCATCCAATATCTTTGCGGTAGAAGAAATGATCCCAAGAATACTTATCTATTCCTGCATATACTTTTTCTTTCGCTTCTTTTAAAGACTCTGCTTTTGATGCCACTAATAACACACGTCCACCATTACCTACATATCGTCCATCTTGAAGTTTCGTTCCTGCATGATATACTTCATATTCTTTACTAAGCTCATCTAAATTTGGAAGTGGATGTCCTTTTTCAACTGTTCCAGGATAGCCTTCTGCCGCAATGACAACTCCTAGCATTACTTCATTAGACCATTGTAAATCAAAGAATTTTTCTTCCATTAATGCTTTCATGAATAATCCAAAATCAGAAGTCATGCGAGGAAGCACTACTTGTGTTTCTGGATCGCCAAAACGTGCATTAAATTCAATAACTTTTGGACCTTCTTTCGTAAGAATTAATCCTGCATATAAAACTCCAGTGAAGGATGCGCCTTCTTCTTCCATAGCTTTTACAGTTGGTTCTACAATTTCTGTATATGCGCGAGATACCATTTCTTGCGGAATTTGCGGAACCGGTGAATATGCACCCATACCACCAGTATTTGGACCTGTATCGCCATCATAAGCTCGTTTATGATCTTGAGCAATCACCATTGGATAAATTTGCCCTTTATGTACAAAGGACATGAAGGAAAATTCTTCTCCTTCTAAATATTCCTCAATCACTACTTTTGATGAAGATTCACCAAAGCGTTGATTCCCAATCATATCCGTTACAGCATCAATCGCTTCTTGTTCTGTCATTGCAACAACTACACCTTTACCAGCTGCCAAGCCATCTGCTTTTACAACAATCGGTGCCCCTTGTTGTTTAATATATTCAATCGCTTTATCCATTTCAGTAAACGTTTCATAAGTTGCTGTTGGGATGTTGTATTTTTTCATTAATTGTTTTGCAAATGACTTACTACCTTCAATTTGAGCTGCTTGTTTTGTTGGTCCAAAAATGACAAGACCTCGTTCTTGGAAATAATCCACAATTCCCTCAGCAAGAGGTTGTTCAGGACCGACAAAAGTTAAATCAATACGTTGTTCTTTTGCGAAGTTTGCCAAGCTTTCAAAATCCATTGAATCAATCGCAACCAATTCTGCACAATCACGCATTCCATCATTTCCAGGTGCTACATACACTTTTTCTACGGATGGAGAAATGCTGAATTTTTTTGCGATAGCATGCTCACGTCCACCGCTACCAACTACTAATACTTTCATACGATCGATGCCCTCCTACAAATTATTGGCATATATATTTCAAATGAAGTTAGAAATAATTGCAACTTCCAAAAAAATATTTTAACTTTAGAAAAGACGGCTACGAAACGAGCCGTCTTTATTCATTAATGTTTAAAATGTCTTACTCCTGTTGTAACCATGGCAATACCAGCCTTGTTCGCCACATCGATGGAGTCTTGATCGCGAATAGATCCCCCTGGATGAATGATTGCTGTAATTCCAGCTTTGATTGCTTCTTCTACTGTATCTGGCATTGGGAAGAAAGCATCCGAAGCCATTACCGCACCTTTCGCTTTTTCACCAGCTTGCTCTAATGCGATTTTCGCTGCTCCAACACGGTTCATTTGACCTGCACCGATTCCTAATGTCATTTGTTTATTGTTTACGACAATAGCATTTGACTTCACGTGTTTCACAACGGCCCAACCAAGTTTTAAGGCTTCCCATTCTTCCTCCGTTGGTTCACGGTCTGTTACAACTTTTATATCGGCATCGTTAAAGCCATATGTATCGTCTTCTTGGACGAGTAAACCACCTTCAACGGAAACAACTTTGAACGGATCTTGTTTTTCTTGAGAGAAATTGATTGTAAGCAAGCGAATGTTTTTCTTTTTCGTTAAAATTTCTAATGCTTCTTCTGTAAATGAAGGTGCTATGATAATTTCTAAGAAGATATTGCTTAATTTTTCTGCAGTTGGTGCATTTACTTCACGGTTTAACGCAATGATTCCACCAAAAATTGAAACTGGATCTGCTTCATAAGCTTTGTCAAATGCTTCTTCAATCGTGCTACCAGTACCAACACCACATGGGTTCATATGTTTTACCGCTACGGCAGCTGGTATTTTAAATTCTTTTACAATTTGAAGAGCTGCATTCCCATCTTGAATATTATTAAAGGATAATTCTTTTCCATGTAATTGAGTAGCATAGGCAAGAGAAAAATCTGAACCTAAACGTTTTTTATAAAATGCAGCTTTTTGGTGAGGATTTTCACCGTATCGCAACGTTTGTTGTAATTCGTAAGTAAGTGTTAAACTTTCAGGGAATGATTCTTCTGTTAAGTAGTTTGAAATATATGCATCATAGCTTGCTGTATGGCGGAATACTTTCGCTGCAAGTTTTTTTCGCGTTTCAAAAGTAGTTGTACCGTTCGCTTTCAATTCTTCAAGAACCGTAGCATAGTCATTGCTGTCAACGATTACTGTTACATATTGATGATTTTTCGCAGCTGCACGCAACATTGTAGGGCCACCAATATCAATATTTTCAATTGCATCTTCCCAAGTGACATTTGGTTTTGAAATTGTTTCTACAAATGGATATAAGTTTACACAAACGATTTCAATTGGTTCAATTCCGTGTTCTTGCATTTGTGCTTGGTGGGAAGGATCATCAAATTTCCCTAATAGACCACCATGAATCATGGGATTTAATGTTTTTACACGTCCGTCAAGAATTTCAGGAAATTTTGTTACTTCATCTACACCAGTTACCGGTACGTTATTTTCTTGCAATAACTTTTTCGTACCACCAGTAGATAATATTTCATAACCAAGCGCAACTAATTCTTTCGCAAACTCTAAAATTCCATCTTTATTTGAAACACTAATAAGTGCACGTTTTGCCACAGTTAAAGCCTCCAGTTTATACTCTATTTTTGCAATTATTTATTTTCAAATAATTTTTTTAACGTTTTTGGATAAAGTTCATGTTCTACTTTGTGAATACGTTCTTCCGTTGCTTCTCGATTACCATCCACAACTTCTACCGCTCTTTGTGCAATAATTGGACCTGTATCCATCCCTTCATCAACATAATGAACAGTAACCCCAGTGACTTTCACGCCATGTTCCATTGCTTGTCCAATCGCATCTTTTCCAGGAAAAGCTGGTAATAGAGAAGGATGAATATTAACGATTTTATTAGGATATTCAGTAAGTAATGTGTCGCCAATTAAGCGCATATACCCAGCTAATACAATCCATTCCACCGCTTTTTGTTTCAATATTTTTACAATTTCAGATTCATATGTAGCTTTTGAAGCATAATCTTTTGGTGAAAATGCGAAAACTGGGATGCCGAATTTCTCCGCTCTTTTAACCACATATGCATTGGGTTTATCTGTTACTACAACTTCTATGTTTGCATTTAATTCTCCACGTTCGATGGATTCTTGAATCGCTTGAAAATTCGATCCACTTCCTGATGCAAACACTGCTATTTTCGTTGTCATTGGCTCAAGCTCCCATCGTGTTTTCCATTAAATAAAACCCCTTCGCCTTTTACAACACGCCCAATTTGATACGCTTTCTCCCCGTGGGCTTCTGCAATTTGAATTATTTTATCCGCATCTTCAGGAGAAACGGAAAGAACAAATCCAATCCCCATATTAAATACGTTGTATAAATCTCTGTCTGATAGCGAACCTTTATCCTTCAAAAATTCGAAAATTCGAAGAGTTTCCCATGATCCTAAATCAATTTCTGTTGCAAGTCCTTCTGGCATCATTCGAGGCAAGTTTTCATAAAATCCACCACCAGTAATGTGAGCCATGCCGTGAACGTCCACTTGCTTTAACATCTCAAGAACTGGTTTGGCGTAAATTTTTGTTGGTGTAAGCAAAGCATCACCAATTGGCCCCAAATCTTCATAACCTTCAATCAATTCATCATATTTATAGCCGCAATTTCCAAATACGATTTTGCGAACTAAGGAATAACCATTGGAATGCACGCCGCTAGATGCAAGTCCAACAAGGACATCCCCTTCAACAATTTTTTCCCCAGTAACGACACGAGATTTTTCACAAGCCCCAACCGCAAAACCAGCTACATCATATTCATTTTCATCATACAAACCAGGCATTTCAGCAGTTTCCCCGCCGATGAGTGCAGCACCTGCCTGAACGCAGCCATCTGCAACGCCACTTACAATTTGCTCGATCTTTTCAGGGTCTGCTTTCCCAATTGCAATATAATCTAAAAAGTATAACGGTTCTGCACCTTGAGCAACGATATCATTCACACACATCGCCACGCAGTCAATGCCAATCGTGTCATGTTTATCGGCCATAAATGCTAATTTGAGCTTAGTCCCGACACCATCTGTACCAGAAATTAGAACAGGTTCTTTTAAATTTAATGAAGATAAATCGAACATGCCACCGAAGCCACCAAACGTTCCCATGACACCAATTCGTTTTGTTCTTTCTACATGGGATTTCATGCGTTTAACAGCTTCATAACCAGCTTCAATATTGACTCCCGCTTGTTCATATGCCTTTGACATGATTCTTCCTCCTTAATGTGAAAGTTCTTTAATATGTGGTAAGACAGTGTCTGGGAAAATTTCAGTTGGATATTTTCCAGTAAAGCATGCCATGCAAAGACCGCCATTCTCATCGTCAAAAGGTCTTGAGATTGCTTCTACTAATCCGTCTGGAGATAAAAATGTTAAGGAATCTGCACCAATTGCATCACGGATTTCATCGATTGTTTTTCCTGTTGCGATTAGCTCTTCATCTGATGAAATGTCTATTCCATAGAAGCAAGGATTCGAAATTGGAGGAGAAGTGATTGCTACATGCACTTCCTTTGCTCCAGCTTCTTTTAACATTTTGACAATTCTACGAGAAGTTGTTCCTCGAACGATGGAATCATCCACCATGACTACTCGTTTTCCACGAACGACTTGAACGACAGGAGATAATTTCATTTTTACTCCGCGTTCACGCAATTCTTGTGTCGGTTGAATAAATGTTCTTCCCACATAACGATTTTTGATTAATCCCATTTCGTAAGGAATGCCAATTTCTTCTGCAAAACCAATTGCAGCTGAAATGGAGGAATCCGGAACACCTGTTACAACATCCGCATCGATTGAACCCATTTCTTTTGCTAATTGTTTACCCAAACGTTTACGAGCCATGTGAATGTTGACATAATCAATATTTGAGTCAGGACGTGCAAAATAAACATATTCCATTGCACACATTGCTCTTTGTTCCATTTGAGCATAGCGATCTTCTTCGATACCTTTTTCTGAAATAACAACTAATTCTCCCGGCTCCACTTCCCGTATAAACTCCGCACCAATCAAATCAAAGGCGCAAGTTTCAGACGAAGCCACCCAAGCGTCCCCTAATTTACCAATTGACAGTGGACGTAAACCATTGCGATCTCGAGCTAGGATCATTTTATCTTTCGTTAAAATAATGACGGAGAATGCACCTCTCAATAGAGAAAGAGCTTCTTTTACTTGCTCACGGAAGCGAGGCTTTTTGCTTTTTTTAATTAAATGCACAATTACTTCCGTGTCTGAAGTAGAATGAAAAATACTACCTGATCGTTCAAGATGTTGTTTCAAATGATTCGCATTGACTAAATTACCATTATGAGCCAAAGCAATCGTGCCAGTTGAGGAACGAACCAATAACGGCTGTACGTTCTCTATTCCTCCGCCGCCTGCAGTTGTATAGCGAACATGAGCAATGGCAGAAGTGCCTTTCAAACTTTTTAATTTTTCTTCATTAAATACTTCATTTACTAAACCTTCACCTTTTACCGCTTTGAAGTACTGGCCGTCAGTAGCGACGATGCCAGCACCTTCTTGACCGCGATGTTGTAAAGCATGTAAACCGTAATAGCTTAAATGAGCTGCCGCTTCATGTCCCCATATCCCAAAAACACCACATTCTTCATTTAAGCCTCTGATTTCAGCAAGCATGGGATAGCTCCTTTCCAAGCAGAACAAAATTCTTCCACAGACCCCTCAATTAACAAGCCTGATTCGCCTTCAATTGTGATTTTCCCATCATTTGTAACAAGTCCGATTTTCTTTGCATCAGTAATCAATTCTTCAAATTGCTTCACGTTTTCTTCTTTTACTGTGACGATAAAACGAGATTGAGATTCACTGAATAAAGCAGTTACAGGTGATCCTTCTAA
Organism: Ureibacillus sp. FSL K6-0165; assembly: GCF_038004285.1. Lineage (NCBI taxonomy): Bacteria > Bacillati > Bacillota > Bacilli > Caryophanales > Caryophanaceae > Ureibacillus > Ureibacillus sp. FSL K6-0165. Next base: position 1,010,473 of record NZ_JBBOQS010000001.1, on the reverse strand, counting down.
TCTCACATGAAGTCCTAACCCTTCAGTTCCGAAAGTCTTTTCAGCTAACGCAACTGCTACGCCGCCTTCAGATACGTCATGAGCAGATTGAACAAGTCCAGCACGAATTGCAGAAAGTAATGCTTTTTGGCGCGCTGCCTCCACCTCTAAATCGATGCTTGGCGCTTTACCAAAGATTTTGCCATGAACTAATTTTTGTAGTTCTGATCCACCGAATTCTGTTTTCGTTTCACCAAGTATATAAACAACGTCACCAGCTTGTTTAACTTGTTGTGTTGTCACATGTGATAAATCTTGAATTAAACCAACCATACCAATTGTTGGAGTAGGATATACAGCTTGACCTGAATGTTCATTATAAAGGGAAACGTTGCCGCTAATAACTGGTGTTTTTAAAGCTGTACAAGCCGCAGAAATACCATCCGCACTCTTTTCTAATTGCCAGAAGATTTCTGGCTTTTCTGGATTACCAAAGTTTAAGCAGTCTGTAATTGCTAGCGGTTCGCCACCTGATGCAACAATGTTGCGAGCAGCCTCTGCCACCGCGATTTTGCCACCTGTTTCTGGATCTAAATAAATGTAGCGAGAGTTGCAGTCAGCTGTCATAGCAAGTGCTTTATTTGTACCTCTAATGCGCAATACTGCCGCATCTGAACCAGGAGTTACTACTGTATTTGTACGAACTTGATAGTCAAATTGATTGTAAACCCATTCTTTTGAAGCAATAGTCGGTGCTTGAAGTAATTGTTTCAACGTTTCTTTCAAGTCACTTACTTCAGGCTCCGCGTTTTCCATTGCTTGGAACTCGCTAAAATAAGCAGGTTCTTTAGAAGGTTTATGATAAACTGGTGCATCTTCTGCTAATGCATCAGCTGGAACTTCAGCTACAACTTCACCTTTATGAATCAGCCTCAACATTTTATCGTCTGTCACTCGGCCGATTGCAACAGCATCTAATCCGTATTTTTCGAAGATTTGTTTGATTTCTTCTTCGCGACCTTTTTTCACGACTAAAAGCATTCGTTCTTGTGATTCTGATAACATCATTTCATAGGCAGTCATGCCTGTCTCACGTTGCGGCACTAAATCTAAATTCATTTCGATACCTGAACCAGCTTTTGAAGCCATCTCTGCTGAAGAGGAAGTTAAACCTGCAGCTCCCATATCTTGTATACCAACGAGAGCATCTGATTTTACAACTTCTAAACAAGCTTCTAATAGAAGTTTTTCCATGAATGGGTCCCCAACTTGAACTGCTGGACGATTTTCTTCTGATTCTTCACTTAATTCTTCAGAAGCGAACGTCGCACCGTGGATACCGTCACGCCCTGTTTTAGCACCCACATACATGACAGTATTGCCTACACCTTTAGCCACACCTTTTTGAATATCTTTATGGTCAATTAAACCAACACACATAGCATTTACTAAAGGATTTCCTTCATAGCAAGGGTCAAATTGAACTTCTCCACCAACAGTTGGGATACCGATGCAGTTTCCGTATCCAGCGATTCCTGCCACTACTTCTTCAAATAAGTATTTCACTCGAGGCGACTTTAATTCACCGAAACGTAAAGAGTTTAACAGTGCAATTGGACGAGCACCCATGGAGAACACGTCACGAATAATCCCTCCAACCCCTGTTGCTGCACCTTGGTAAGGTTCAATCGCTGAAGGGTGGTTATGAGATTCCATCTTGAATACAACTGCTTGCTCATCACCTATGTCAACAATCCCCGCACCCTCTCCAGGACCTTGTAATACGCGAGGTCCGCTTGTTGGGAATTTACGCAATACCGGTTTTGAGTTTTTATAAGAACAGTGTTCAGACCACATAACAGAGAACAAACCTGTTTCTGTCCAATTTGGAAGACGGCCTAAAATTTTCTCAACCATCGCAAACTCTTCATCACTTAACCCCATGTCACGATAAAGCTTTTGTTCCTTAATTTGTTCTGCAGTTGGTTCTAAATTAGACATGTGATTCCCTCCACTGTTTCACAATTGATTTGAATAATGCTAGTCCGTCTGCACTGCCAAGTAATGCATCCACCGCACGTTCAGGGTGTGGCATCATACCAAGAACGTTACCACGCTCATTCACAATACCTGCAATGTCTGATAGACTTCCATTTGGATTTTCACCTGAATAAGTGAAAACGATTTGATTCTTTTCTTGTAATTTTTTTAATGTTTCCTCATCACAGAAATAGTTTCCTTCACCATGAGCGATTGGAATATTAATGATTTGCCCTTGCTCATATTGATTTGTAAATAGCGTATTGTTATTTTCAACTTTTAATTGAACTGTTCGGCAAATGAATTTTAAGTTTTGGTTGCGAAGTAAAACCCCTGGTAGCAAACCCGCTTCCGTTAAAATTTGGAATCCGTTGCAAACTCCTAAAACTGGTTTTCCTTCTTCTGCTGCCTTTTTCACTGCTTTCATAACATTTGATTGACTTGCCATGGCTCCACAACGGAGATAATCCCCGTATGAGAATCCTCCAGGAATTAAAATCGCATCAAATTTACTTAAATCTGTTGCATCGTGCCAAACATATTCTACTTCTTCACCTAGTTCGTCCTTTATTGCATGATACATGTCGATATCACAGTTCGACCCTGGGAATACGAGTACAGCAAATTTCATGATTAATTAGCCTCCTCGACTTCAAAGCGATAATCCTCAATCACAGTGTTTGCCAGCAGCTTTTCACACATTTCTTTTACCAATGCGTCAATATCACGTTCAGTATCTGAAATTAATACTTCTAAATATTTACCGATACGTACGTCCTCAACTTCTTTATATCCCATATTTACTAAAGATCCTTTTACTGCAGAGCCTTGTGGGTCTAATACACTTTCACGTAACGTAACGTAAATTTTAACTTTTTTCATATCACTTTCCTCCAAGTCTAGAAAGAATAATGTTATAAACATCTGTTAAACTACCAAGATCACGTCTAAATACGTCTTTATCCAGCTTTTCATTCGTTTCCGCATCCCAGAGTCGGCAAGTATCTGGAGAGATTTCATCCGCAAGCAAGATGTTGCCTTCTTTATCACGACCGAATTCCAATTTAAAATCAACTAATACTACATCGATTTCTTCAAATATTTTCCTCAATGCTTCATTCACTTTAAATGCATTGTTAGTAATCGTTTCAACTTCTTCTTTTGATGCAATCCCAAGTATGTCAATATGTTCGTTGTTAATCAAAGGATCTTTTAATGCGTCATTTTTATAGTAAAACTCAACAATCGGACGCTTTAACTTTGTTCCTTCTTCAATGCCAAGCCTTTCAGCGAAGCTACCTGCTGATATATTGCGAACAACCACTTCAAGGGGGATGATATCCACTTTTTTTACTAGTTGTTCGTGTTCAGATACACTCTTAATAAAGTGAGATTCGATACCATGCTGTTTTAATTTTTCAAAAATCAGGGTAGAAATTTTATTATTTAATATTCCTTTCCCCTCAATTTCTGCTTTCTTCAGCCCGTTAAAGGCTGTCGCACTGTTTTTATACTCAACAAACAAAACATCTTCCACATCTGTTGCATATAAGCGTTTCGCTTTTCCTTCGTATAACAGCGCACCTTTTTCCATAACCGTTCCCCCAATAATTTAAATTTTTCAATGGCTTCGCCTTTTACTGTACCGATTAATCATTTAATCCTAAACGTTGAAAAATCAAATCAACATTTTTCAAATGCCAGTTGTAATCGAAACAATCATCAATTTCTTCTTTAGATAAAAGTGAACTGATTTTTTCATCTGCTTCAACAAGCGGACGGAAATGTCTTTGTTCATCCCAAGCTTTTGCCGTTAATGGTTGAACAGTATCATAAGCTTCTTCGCGAGATAATCCTTTATCGATTAATGCTAGAAGAATACGCTGTGAATAAATTAGTCCGAACGTAGCGTCCATATTGCGTTTCATGTTTTCTGGGAAAACGGTTAAGTTTTTCACGATATTGCTGAAACGGTTCAACATATAGTTAAGTGCTATCGTTGTATCAGGAATAATGATACGTTCTGCTGATGAATGAGAAATATCACGCTCATGCCATAAAGAAACATTTTCGTAAGCTGTGATCACATGTCCACGTACTACACGAGCAATTCCAGCCATGTTTTCTGATCCGATTGGATTGCGTTTATGCGGCATTGCTGATGAACCTTTTTGTCCTTTTGCAAATCCTTCTTCAACTTCTCGAGTTTCGGATTTTTGCAATCCTCGAATTTCCGTTGCGAATTTCTCAATGGAAGTTGCAATTAGAGCTAATGCTGCAATGTATTCTGCATGGCGATCACGTTGCAATGTTTGAGTTGAAATTGGTGCTGGCGTTAGACCTAATTTTTCACAAACGTATTGCTCTACAAATGGATCGATGTTGGCGTATGTTCCAACAGCTCCTGAAATTTTACCTGTCTCAATCGTTTTTGCTGCTCTTTCAAATCGTTCTAGATTGCGTAACATTTCTTCACGCCATAAGGCAAGTTTTAATCCAAATGTTGTCGGTTCTGCGTGTACTCCATGAGTGCGCCCCATCATCACCGTATATTTATGTTCTTTTGCCTTGGCTGTTAATACATCAATAAATTTTTGAATGTCTTTTCGTAGAATGTTGTTTGCTTGTTTAATTAAATAAGAGAGGGCAGTATCTACAACATCTGTTGAAGTCAGTCCGTAATGAACCCATTTTCTTTCTTCCCCAAGCGTCTCAGAAACAGCGCGAGTAAATGCTACTACATCATGTTTCGTTGTTTGTTCAATTTCGTAAATACGGTTAATATCAAATGAAGCGTTTTGACGCAATTTCACTACGTCCTCTTTTGGAATAACTCCAAGTTCAGCCCATGCTTCACACGCTAAAATCTCAACTTCAAGCCAAGCTTTAAATTTATTTTCTTCAGTCCAAATTGCTCCCATTTCTGGACGAGTATAACGTTCAATCATTTTCAAATCTCCTTTTCCTCATTCTGACCAAATGCCAGAAGCTTCAATTTCTATTAGTGTTTCTTCGATGTTATCAGTTAGTATTGTTACATGTCCCATTTTTCGGTTAACTTTTGCCTCTTTCTTTCCATAGAGGTGAATCGACCAATGTGGATATTTAGTAATGGAATTGGAAAGCGGCGCTACATGTTGCCCTAATACGTTTACCATCACTACTGGAGAATGTAGTTTTGGTTCACGCAATGGCCATCCTGCAACAGCACGGATATGTTGCGCGAATTGAGAAATGTTGCATGCTTCAATGGAATAATGACCGGAATTATGCGGTCTTGGTGCTAGTTCATTAATGATAATTTGTCCATCGTTTAATACGAACATTTCAACTGCTAATGTTCCAATTAATTGCAAATGTTCAGCGATTTTTCGTGCTGCTTCTTCCGCTAATTGTTTTGTTTCTGTAGAAATTCGAGCAGGCACAATTGTTTCATGTAAAATGTGGTTAATATGAACATTTTCGCCAACTGGTAAACAATAAGTTTCTCCATTTCCATTCCTTTGGATAATGACGGAAATTTCCTTCTCAAATGGGATAAATCCTTCCACAATACATTGTGAGTGATTAAATAAATTTTTAGCTAATGGCAAGTCTTCTTTTGATAGAAGCTTTTGTTGACCTTTTCCGTCATAACCAAAACGGGCAGTTTTCACAATGCTCGGAAAACCAATTTGATCTATTTTTTCAACAAGTTCTTCATAGCTCTCGCAAACAATATACGGTGCAACAGGGCAACCGGCATTTACAATAGCTTCCTTTTCCGTTACTCGATTTTGAGTAATGCGAATAATTTCCGCGCCTTGAGGAACGTAGGCAATCTCTGTTAATCGTTTTAGTCCTTCATAATCTATATTTTCAAACTCAAAAGTGATGACATCACTTATTTCCGCTAATTCTTCAAGTGCAGCTTCATCATCATACGGAGCTACAATTTGTATATCTGCAACTTGACCACATGGTGAATCCATTGTCGGATCAAGAACTGCAATTTTGAAACCTGCTTCTCTTGCACTGAGAGCCATCATTCGTCCTAACTGTCCACCCCCGATGATGCCAATCGTTTGACCGGGGTATATTGTTTTTGTCACTTCAAGTCACCTGAACTTTCTAATACTTTTTGTTTTAATTGTTCACGTCTTGCTTCCAGTTTTTCTGCTATTTGTTTATCTGTAATGGATAAAATTTGTGCTGCTAAGAGTCCAGCATTTGTGGCACCTGCTTTGCCAATAGCAACTGTCGCTACAGGAACACCACCAGGCATTTGCACAATGGAAAGCAATGAATCAAGTCCATTTAAAGCTTTTGATTGTACAGGTACACCGATGACTGGCAAAGTTGTTTTACTTGCAACCATCCCCGGTAAGTGAGCTGCTCCTCCCGCTCCGGCAATAATGACTTCAATACCACGTGAACGGGCAGTTTCGGCATATTCAAACATCAAATCAGGAGTTCGATGAGCTGATACAACTTTCTTTTCGTATGGCACTTCTAACTCGTCTAATATGTCACAAGCATGTTTCATCGTATCCCAATCACTGGAACTTCCCATTATGACTCCGATTTTAGGATTCATTAATAACGCTCCTTTTTAAGTTAACAATGTATTTACATGTATTCGTAAAAAAATCCTCAAATAGCCCGCCTTCGCTACACGGTAGAAAGCAGAGTACTTGAGGACATAGCAAAACAGAAGGTTGAGGTAATTTATTTCCAACCTACCGAATCATCCAAAAGTTGCTTTCCCGCATAGTCCGACATTTACGGTGTCGGGTAGAGACACTAGAGCCATATTCTCTAGCATATATGAGGGAGTTTTCCTCTGTTCATTGTAGCAAGGGTGAAGAAGAAAATCAATTAAAAAATGCGAACAATTATAAAATACCACTATTTAATGTTCGTGTTTTTCTCATTTTTTGTTTTTTCTTCAAGTAATTCCGCCTTAAATTTAACTTTTTGACGAAAATACGTAATCTCACCATTAAAATATTGAAAGACTGGCTCCTCTTTTCGAACAATTGGCTTATACCCCATTTGTTCTATTCTTGTTATACATTGTTCAGGCGTTTCATTTTCTTCCATTTCCACCCAGATTGTTTTTTTAGCCAAATAATTCATCCTTTCATGAAAAACATTTTATTCTCCTATTATACATAAAGAAAAATAATGAATTATATGGAAGATTCAATAACTAATTAGTAAATTCTTATTATTTTCGTGTGTAATTCTTTAATTAATATTATTTGTAAAAACTGATGCTATTTATGGAACATAAGAATTTATTTTTTGATTAATGCCCGAGTATTAAGTGGATCTTAAGTTTGAAGGATAAATTACTGATGTAGCGAATACTAAAACTGAAGGTTTAATTAAAAATCGGGAGAGTGAATATGATAATTCTTTTTGATTTAATATTGCCCGAATTGCATGGTTTTGATGTACTAAAACAGATACATACGATACATACATCCGAACAATTGACATAGACATGAAGGATATTATGATAAACTTAATCATTCAATAAAAAACTGGGTAAAGAGAGGTTATGTTTATGATTAAACCAAAATTATTAAAACCGGGGGATACTGTAGGAATCATATCTACTTCATCTCCAGTTGCAGCAGCTTGCCCTAATAGATTTCAAAGAGGAATTTCTGAATTAGAGAGTATGGGTTTTAAGGTGAAAATAGGGAAAAATGCTCTGAAACGCATTGGACATTTAGCAGGAACCGTTGAAGAAAGGTTAGAGGATTTACATGAAATGTTTCAAGATCACGAAGTAAAAGCTATTATTAATACAATAGGTGGTTACAATTCACACCAACTATTAGAATACATTGATTATAATCTTATAAAGCAAAATCCAAAAATAATATTGGGTTATAGTGATTTCACTGCTATTCTATTAGCTATTCATAAAAAATCTGAACTAATAACCTTTATGGGACCCGCACTATTACCTCAATTTGGTGAATATGGTGGAATGTTAGAATACACAAAGAAAATATTTAAAGACGTTTTAATGACCCAAAATGATGAAATACGCATTCCTCCTAGTAAATATTGGACAAGCGAATTTTTAGCTTGGGATATAGAGGATAATCGACCACGACAACTTACTAAAAATGAAGGACCTCTTATTATTAAAGAAGGAAGAGCAAGGGGAAGTATCTTAGCTGGCAATATGGGGACAATGTTACTATTAGCAGGAACAGAGTTTCTTCCAACCTTTGATAACAAAATACTATTTTTAGAAGAAGATGAACAAGAAAATCCTGGTACTATCGATCGCTATTTAACTCAGTTACGGCATATGGGGGTTTTTGAAAAAATTAATGGAATAGTGGTCGGACGTTTTCATCCAAAAGTAGAATTTTCACAAGATTATACATTTATAGATATCATTTGCCAAGCTACTAAAGGATATGATTTTCCAATTGTGTATAATGTTGATTTTGGACACACGGATCCAATGATGACAATTCCAAACGGTATTGATGTAGAAGTTGAAGCGTCTAACAATAATGTCAATATTTTATTTTGTGAAAACTCAGTACAATAGAGTTGGAAGAAGTTGTTAACTCCCGTCCACGTTCCGTCTCCTCCAAATAATTGTTTTGCTTTCGTTTTAATTGCCACTTCTCTATCGCGCCGATCGGACTTTCAGTCCTTGGTAGTAAGGAGCTCAATTTTTGCAATAAAAAAAGCACCACTATTGTGGTGCCTTCTGCTAAGCGCTCGTCTATCTCTCACAAGGGGACCCCTTAACTACCATCGGCGCTAACTCCGAAGCACGTTGACCAGCGAATTTCTGTGTCAGCTTCGGCAGTCCGGTGCTCACGTACATAGTACGCTCCGCTCCGGGCTGCCTCGCTTCCTTGAACTTCTTGGTCCCCGTGCTTCTCGTCTCCTTCAAATATTTATTTTACTTTTGTTTAGCATGTGGTTTCTGTATCGCGCCGTTCGGACTTTCAGTCCTTGGTAGTAAGGGGCTTCAATTTCTGCAATAAAAAAGCACCACTATTGTGGTGCCTTTTTGCGAAGCGCTCGTCTATCTCTCACAAGGGGACCCCTTAACTACCATCGGCGCTAACTCCGAAGCACGTTGACCAGCGAATTTCTGTGTCAGCTTCGGCAGTCCGGTGCTCACGTACATAGTACGCTCCGCTCCGGGCTGCCTCGCTTCCTTGAACTTCTTGGTCCCCGTGCTTCTCGTCTCCTTCAAATATTTATTTTACTTTTGTTTAGCATGTGGTTTCTGTATCGCGCCGATCGGACTTTCAGTCCTTGTTAGTAAGGGGCTTCAATTTTTGCAATAAAAAAAGCACCATTATTGTGGTGCCTTCTGCGAAGCGACGTCCTACTCTCACAAGGGGAAGCCCCTTACTACCATCGGCGCTGAAGAGCTTAACTTCCGTGTTCGGTATGGGAACGGGTGTGACCTCTTCGCCATCGTCACTTCACTATATGAGAGGTTGTTCTCTCAAAACTGGATAACGACATTGAAATGATTGGTTAAGTCCTCGATCGATTAGTATCCGTCAGCTCCACACGTCACCGTGCTTCCACCTCGGACCTATCTACCTCATCGTCTTTGAGGGATCTTACTTGCTTATGCAATGGGAAATCTCATCTTGAGGGGGGCTTCATGCTTAGATGCTTTCAGCACTTATCCCGTCCACACATAGCTACCCAGCGGTGCCTTTGGCAAGACAACTGGTACACCAGCGGTGTGTCCATCCCGGTCCTCTCGTACTAAGGACAGCTCCTCTCAAATTTCCTACGCCCACGACGGATAGGGACCGAACTGTCTCACGACGTTCTGAACCCAGCTCGCGTACCGCTTTAATGGGCGAACAGCCCAACCCTTGGGACCGACTACAGCCCCAGGATGCGATGAGCCGACATCGAGGTGCCAAACCTCCCCGTCGATGTGGACTCTTGGGGGAGATAAGCCTGTTATCCCCGGGGTAGCTTTTATCCGTTGAGCGATGGCCCTTCCATGCGGAACCACCGGATCACTAAGCCCGTCTTTCGACCCTGCTCGACTTGTAGGTCTCGCAGTCAAGCTCCCTTATGCCTTTACACTCTGCGAATGATTTCCAACCATTCTGAGGGAACCTTTGGGCGCCTCCGTTACCTTTTAGGAGGCGACCGCCCCAGTCAAACTGTCCACCTGACACTGTCTCCCAAGCCGATCAGGCTTGCGGGTTAGAATTTCAGTACAACCAGGGTAGTATCCCAAGGGCGCCTCCAGGGAAGCTGGCGCTCCCCCTTCTACGGCTCCTACCTATCCTGTACAAGTTGCACCGAAATTCAATATCAGGTTACAGTAAAGCTCCACGGGGTCTTTCCGTCCTGTCGCGGGTAACCTGCATCTTCACAGGTACTATAATTTCACCGAGTCTCTCGTTGAGACAGTGCCCAGATCGTTACGCCTTTCGTGCGGGTCGGAACTTACCCGACAAGGAATTTCGCTACCTTAGGACCGTTATAGTTACGGCCGCCGTTTACTGGGGCTTCAATTCGGAGCTTCGCTTGCGCTAACTCCTCCTCTTAACCTTCCAGCACCGGGCAGGCGTCAGCCCCTATACTTCACCTTACGGTTTTGCAGAGACCTGTGTTTTTGCTAAACAGTCGCCTGGGCCTATTCACTGCGGCTCATCAGGGCTTGCACCCCAATGAGCACCCCTTCTCCCGAAGTTACGGGGTCATTTTGCCGAGTTCCTTAACGAGAGTTCTCTCGCTCACCTTAGGATTCTCTCCTCGACTACCTGTGTCGGTTTGCGGTACGGGCACCTCCCGCCTCGCTAGAGGCTTTTCTTGGCAGTGTGAAATCAGGAACTTCGCGCGTAACGCGCTCCCCATCACAGCTCAGCGTATTAGGAAGCGGATTTGCCTACTTCCACGCCTTGCTGCTTGGACACGCTCGACCAACGGCGTGCATTCCCTATCCTCCTGCGTCCCCCCATCACTCAAACGGCGGGGAGGTGGTACAGGAATATCAACCTGTTGTCCATCGTCTACGCCTTTCGGCCTCGACTTAGGTCCCGACTAACCCTGAGCGGACGAGCCTTCCTCAGGAAACCTTAGTCATTCGGTGGATGGGATTCTCACCCATCTTTCGCTACTCATACCGGCATTCTCACTTCTAAGCGCTCCACCAGTCCTTCCGGTCTGACTTCGACGCACTTAGAACGCTCTCCTACCACTCGTGCAACGCACGAATCCACAGCTTCGGTGAATCGTTTAGCCCCGTTACATTTTCGGCGCAGCGTCACTCGACCAGTGAGCTATTACGCACTCTTTAAATGATGGCTGCTTCTAAGCCAACATCCTGGTTGTCTAAGCAACGCCACATCCTTTTCCACTTAACGATTACTTTGGGACCTTAGCTGGTGGTCTGGGCTGTTTCCCTTTTGACCACGGATCTTATCACTCGTAGTCTGACTCCCGTGTATAAATAGCTGGCATTCGGAGTTTGTCTGAATTCGGTAACCCGAGGTGGGCCCCTAGTCCAAACAGTGCTCTACCTCCAGTATTCTTCACACGAGGCTAGCCCTAAAGCTATTTCGGAGAGAACCAGCTATCTCCAAGTTCGATTGGAATTTCTCCGCTACCCACACCTCATCCCCGCACTTTTCAACGTGCGTGGGTTCGGGCCTCCAGTGAGTGTTACCTCACCTTCACCCTGGACATGGGTAGATCACCTGGTTTCGGGTCTACGACCACGTACTCAAAACGCCCTATTCAGACTCGCTTTCGCTGCGGCTCCGCATCTTCTGCTTAACCTTGCACGTAATCGTAACTCGCCGGTTCATTCTACAAAAGGCACGCCATCACCCGTTAACGGGCTCTGACTACTTGTAGGCACACGGTTTCAGGTTCTCTTTCACTCCCCTCCCGGGGTGCTTTTCACCTTTCCCTCACGGTACTGGTTCACTATCGGTCACTAGGGAGTATTTAGCCTTGGGAGATGGTCCTCCCGGATTCCGACGGAATTTCACGTGTTCCGCCGTACTCAGGATCCACTCAGGAGAGGATGGATTTTCGACTACAGGGCTTTTACCTTCTCTGGCCGTCCTTTCCAGAACGGTTCGTCTAACCCATCCTTTTGTAACTCCGTATAGAGTGTCCTACAACCCCAAGAGGCAAGCCTCTTGGTTTGGGCTGTTCCCGTTTCGCTCGCCGCTACTCAGGGAATCGATTTTTCTTTCTTCTCCTCCAGGTACTTAGATGTTTCAGTTCCCTGGGTGTGCCTTCTTAACGCTATGGATTCACGTTAAGATACTGTTCCATTACGAACAGTGGGTTCCCCCATTCGGAAATCTCCGGATCAAAGCTTACTTACAGCTCCCCGAAGCATATCGGTGTTAGTCCCGTCCTTCATCGGCTCCTAGTGCCAAGGCATCCACCGTGCGCCCTTAATAACTTAACCAAAATTAAGAACTTTACAGTAAATATCTTGCTTTCAATGTCGTTTATCCAGTTTTCAAAGAACAACACTATAACTTTGAAGGTCATAAACCTTCAAAACTGAACACAAAACGCTAATGCTTCCGTAAATATCCTTAGAAAGGAGGTGATCCAGCCGCACCTTCCGATACGGCTACCTTGTTACGACTTCACCCCAATCATCTGTCCCACCTTCGGCGGCTGGCTCCCGAAAGGGTTACCTCACCGACTTCGGGTGTTACAGACTCTCGTGGTGTGACGGGCGGTGTGTACAAGGCCCGGGAACGTATTCACCGCGGCATGCTGATCCGCGATTACTAGCGATTCCGGCTTCATGCAGGCGAGTTGCAGCCTGCAATCCGAACTGAGAACGGTTTTTTCGGATTGGCTCCGTCTCGCGACTTCGCGACCGTTTGTACCGTCCATTGTAGCACGTGTGTAGCCCAGGTCATAAGGGGCATGATGATTTGACGTCATCCCCACCTTCCTCCGTATTTGTACGGCAGTCTCCTTAGAGTGCCCAACTGAATGATGGCAACTAAGGACAAGGGTTGCGCTCGTTGCGGGACTTAACCCAACATCTCACGACACGAGCTGACGACAACCATGCACCACCTGTCACCGCTGTCCCCGAAGGGAAGGCTATGTCTCCATAGCGGTCAGCGGGATGTCAAGACCTGGTAAGGTTCTTCGCGTTGCTTCGAATTAAACCACATGCTCCACCGCTTGTGCGGGCCCCCGTCAATTCCTTTGAGTTTCAGTCTTGCGACCGTACTCCCCAGGCGGAGTGCTTAATGCGTTAGCTGCAGCACTAAGGGGTGGAAACCCCCTAACACTTAGCACTCATCGTTTACGGCGTGGACTACCAGGGTATCTAATCCTGTTTGCTCCCCACGCTTTCGCGCCTCAGCGTCAGTTACAGGCCAGGAAGCCGCCTTCGCCACTGGTGTTCCTCCATATCTCTACGCATTTCACCGCTACACATGGAATTCCGCTTCCCTCTCCTGCACTCAAGTCTCCCAGTTTCCAATGACCCTCCCCGGTTAAGCCGGGGGCTTTCACATCAGACTTAAGAGACCGCCTGCGCGCGCTTTACGCCCAATAATTCCGGACAACGCTTGCCACCTACGTATTACCGCGGCTGCTGGCACGTAGTTAGCCGTGGCTTTCTAGTAAGGTACCGTCAAGGTGCAGCCAGTTACTACTGCACTTGTTCTTCCCTTACAACAGAGCTTTACGATCCGAAGACCTTCTTCGCTCACGCGGCGTTGCTCCATCAGGCTTTCGCCCATTGTGGAAGATTCCCTACTGCTGCCTCCCGTAGGAGTCTGGGCCGTGTCTCAGTCCCAGTGTGGCCGATCACCCTCTCAGGTCGGCTACGCATCGTCGCCTTGGTAGGCCGTTACCCCACCAACAAGCTAATGCGCCGCGGGCCCATCCTATAGTGATAGCAGAACCATCTTTCAACATCAAAGCATGCACTTTGATGTATTATCCGGTATTAGCACGCGTTTCCGCGAGTTATCCCAGTCTATAGGGCAGGTTACCCACGTGTTACTCACCCGTCCGCCGCTAACCTCATGAAAGCTAGGCTTTCAATTGGTTCGCTCGACTTGCATGTATTAGGCACGCCGCCAGCGTTCGTCCTGAGCCAGGATCAAACTCTCCATAAAAGAAAATTTGATTTGCTCAAAAATTTAATGTCCGAATCTAGATTGTTAACGAGGGTTAACAACTAGATAATTTATTGCATTAACGTTTTGTTGTTCAGTTTTCAAGGTTCATTTTCAATCGCTTTAACAGCGACGTTTTTTATATTAACAAATCTAAAATCGATTGTCAACAATGTTTTTTATTATTTTTTGCTGTTTTTTATCATCAGCAACAGCGTTTATTAATATAACATCTTCGTTTTTATTTTGCAAGCATCTGATGAATAAAAAAACAATTCATATTATTTTTACTATTAAAAACTTATTCATCCATTAGATATGAATAAAAAAAAATGGGGAAAGCAGCTTCTCTGCTTTCCCTCATAGGTTATTCTGACAATGTCGTTAAATATAATAAGAAGAGTATAGCAAATACATACATAATCGGATGAACTTCTTTAACTCTCCCTTTAAGGATCATTGTAATCGGATAGAAAATGAAGCCTACCGCAATACCTGTTGCAATCGAACTAGACAATGGCATCATAAACATTGTTAAGAAAGATGGTACTGCGATTTCGAATTTATTCCATTCAATTTCACGTAATGAAGCAGCCATCAAAATACCTACAATAATTAATGCCGGTGCCGTTACCGCACTTGTAATAACAGATAGTACTGGAGAAATAAACAATGCCAATAAGAATAAACATCCTGTTACTACAGAAGCAAATCCCGATCTTGCACCTGCTGCTACACCTGATGATGATTCAATATAAGATGTTACCGTTGATGTACCGAAAATAGAACCGATCATTGATGCGATTGAATCTGAAATCAACGCTCTGCCTGCACGTGGCAAACGATTATCTTTTACAAATCCAGCTTGGTTTGTTACCGCAACAAGCGTTCCTGCATTATCGAAAAAGTCAACGAATAAGAATGTTAAGATTACTGAAAGCATTGATAATGAATAAAAGCTTGGATCAGAAAATGCTGTAAATAATTTACCGAATGTTGGCGCAATACTTGGAGGAGCTGATAAAATAGACGCAGGTTTATCTATAAGTCCAAAAATCATACCAACGATAGCCGTGATGACCATACCATAGAAAACGCCGCCTTTAGATCCTCTAACCATTAATATTACTGTTATTAAGATTCCAAAAATAGATAACAACACTTGAGGATCTTTTAAATTCCCCATCCCAATAACTGTTGCTCCATTCGCTACAATAATTCCTGCATTTTTCAATCCGATATACGCGATAAATAAACCGATACCTGCACCTACCGCAAGTTTCAATTCCATCGGGATGGCATTAATCAATTTTTCACGTAAACCAGTTAAAGTTAAAATAAAGAAGAAGACAGATGAAATGAATACAGCTGCTAATGCATGTTGCCATGGACTTCCGTGAGATAGTACAACAGTGTAAGCAAAAAATGCGTTTAACCCAAGGCCAGGCGCTAAAGCCAACGGATATTTTGCAAAAATCCCCATGATGAAACATCCTATTGCAGCAGAAACTGCAGTTGCAACGAATACCGCACCGTATTCCATTCTTAATTCATCTGGTAAATCAGGAATATCTGCCA
Source organism: Ureibacillus sp. FSL K6-0165 (assembly GCF_038004285.1). NCBI lineage: Bacteria > Bacillati > Bacillota > Bacilli > Caryophanales > Caryophanaceae > Ureibacillus > Ureibacillus sp. FSL K6-0165. The sequence continues at coordinate 994,748 of NZ_JBBOQS010000001.1, read as the reverse complement.
ACGTTAGCGTTAATGGGTTTACAACCAAAATATACGCCATCGCTAGAAAGGTTGTAATACCACCGATAATCTCCTGCTTATAAGATGTTCCTAGTTCATCAAATTGAAAATATTTTTTCATATTTTCCTCCGTCTCTCGTCGCCTATGTCCAGATAGCTTCAGTATGTCCTACCTTTCGAATAACATACGAAAAATAAAAAGTCATGCAACAAGTGCATGACTACAACTTTTATAAACGAATTCATAGAAGCATGAATTCTATCTATAAAGTCGTAGTCAAGCTATTTACGGTAGCTTGGTAGAGACTATCGAGCCATATTCTCGACATTATACGACGTTTTTTTAATTTTTACTCCTGTAATATATCATCTTATTTTTCGCTTTTCAACCCTAATCACGAACATTTTTTTATATTTTTAAAATAAAGTTCGTGAAATTCATTCCGCTTTTCCCAAAAATTATGTTCCCTATTTTCTTTTATAAGTTTTCTTATGACAATAAAAAACTCCCTAATAGGTTGGATTTTTCACTTTTTATCCACCTATTAGGGAGCATTTCAATTTTTGGAGATATATTAGTACTTCGTGATATATCATATCTCCAAATGCTTGTTTATTAAGTTCATCGCTAAAGTTTCGATAATTTCCTGATCGTTATCCACTAGCCATTGCACTTTTGACCGAATGAGTTGATCAAACATTTTCCTCCGTCTTTCACCAATAATTTCCAAAAGAACTAAAGCATTCCAATTACAGGGGAAAAGTGATCTTCCATTCACAGACATCTCCCCTTCATATGAGCAATACAAAAACATCGAAGTACTTTACCATCATGAAATTACAACAGGAACAACTCCGACAACTTATAATCCGTACGCTCCTGTAACGAGACAACAATTTGCAACGTTCATCATGCGTTCGCTGAATGCATCTTCGAAATAAAGACCGCATTTGAAGGATTATTCAATCATTGGATTGGATGATCCTTTTTATTTTTTTGTGATGTAAATAAGAAATATCAATACTATATTTCATACATGGCCAAATCTTTTTCTGCTTTGTACAAGCAATAAAAAACACAAAAAAACTTTCCTTTATCCATGAAGAACTGGATAAAGGAAAGTCGATTGTTGATTCATAAAGCAGGTATTCTGTTTACTCCCACTCGATTGTGCTAGGTGGCTTAGATGTAATGTCAAGAAGTACGCGGTTTACATGTGGCACCTCATTTACGATACGAGTAGAAATTTTTTCTAACACGTCATAAGGAATGCGTGCCCAATCACTAGTCATACCGTCAACGGAAGTTACCGCACGTATACCAACCGCATAATCATATGTGCGTTGGTCTCCCATAACACCTACAGATTTAATGTTAGGCAATACAGTGAAGTATTGCCAAATTTCACGATCAAGGCCAGCTTTTGCAATTTCCTCACGTAAAATTGCATCGGATTCACGAACGATTTCTAGTTTCTCTTCTGTTACTTCTCCTAATACGCGAATAGCAAGACCTGGACCTGGGAATGGTTGACGCCAAACAATCTCATCCGGTAAACCAAGCTGAGTACCTAGTTCTCGAACTTCGTCTTTGAACAATGTTTTTAATGGTTCAATTAATTCAAATTTCATATCTTCTGGTAAGCCACCAACATTATGGTGAGATTTAATTGTTTGAGCAGTTGCTGTACCAGACTCAATGATATCTGTATATAAAGTTCCTTGTGCTAGGAAATCCATATCATTCAATTTGCTTGCTTCATCGGAGAATACATAGATGAACTCATTTCCGATGATTTTGCGTTTTTGTTCAGGGTCTGTTACTCCTTTTAATTTGTTCATGAAGCGTTCACGAGCGTCGATTTTAATGACTTTCATTCCGAATTTACCTTCGAATGTTTCCATTACGCTCTCCGCTTCACCTTTACGAAGAAGGTTGTGGTCGACAAACATACAAGTCAATTGGTCTCCAATTGCTTTATGAATTAATACCGCAACAACAGATGAATCCACACCACCTGAAAGGGCACATAATACTTTTTTGTCGCCTACTTGTTCGCGGATTTTTTTGATTTGTAAATCAATGAAATTTTCCATTGTCCAATCGCCTTTTGCGCCACAAATATCAAATACGAAATGACGTAAAATATCATTTCCATGAACAGAATGACGCACTTCTGGATGGAATTGAACGCCATATAATTTTCGTTCTTCATTTTGCATTGCAGTAATTGGGCAACTTGGACTCGTTGCAATTGTTTCGAAACCTTCAGGTAATTGAGTTACAAGGTCGCCGTGACTCATCCAAACCACTTGCTCTTTTGGAAGGTCGCCGAACAATGGATTGTCTTTTGTAATTTCAATTTCTGCCTTACCATATTCACGAGTATTTGCGCTTTCTACCTTACCGCCAAGAGTATGGGCGATTAATTGCATACCATAACAAATTCCTAAAATCGGTAAACCTAAATTAAAAATCTCTTCATCGACTTTAAAAGCATTATCGTCATATACTGAATTTGGGCCACCTGAAAAAATAATCCCTACCGCATTCATTTCTTTAATTTCTTTAGCAGAAAGTGTGTGAGGCAAGAGCTCCGAAAATACACCAAATTCACGAATTCGTCGGGTAATTAATTGATTGTATTGACTTCCAAAGTCGAGAACAACGATTTTTTCTTGTTCTTTTAATTGAGTCGTCACGATTTACACCTCTTCTATATTTACTGCCTTATAATTTTTTAAATTTTACTCTTACTCATATATAAAATCAACTACTAGTGCGATTGATTAAATTTTCCCAACATTCTTTCACTTTTCCGTAGTCAATTTGCTGTTTATTACCATAGATATAATTTTCGTAGGCTTCCGTAATCTGTGACATATGTGTAGAAGAAAATATTTCATCAACTTCTTTCGCAAAAGATTGTAACGTTTGACCTTCTTTCCTCTGCAATCCGTTTAATTCCAACACTTTCAACAGTCTCAAATAAATGATTTCAAAAGTTGCTTCATTAATAGTTTGATGTTTCAGCCACCGACTATACAATTTCGGCATCCATCTTTTGCGGAAAATAAATAATAGTATACTCGCCATAACTATTCCAATAAAGGCAATGTTTAATATAGGTCCGATATGGTTAAGCCAATTCTTAAAACTTGTAAACTCAACATTACGTTGTTTCATTTCCTCATTTTGTTCATCTTTTAGTTTGTCAGGTTCCGTATCTTCATCTACTGTTAACATATCATCCTGATAAGCATCCGTTTCAAAATCGTAATGAATGTTACGATTTGTAGTAAAACCAATTGTTGGTTCAAATGGAACCCATCCAACCTTTGGAATATATGCTTCTACCCAAGAATGAGCATCGTTGTTTGTAATTTCATATGTTTTTAAATCACCGTCACTTGCAATCACTTCGCCTCCAGCAAACCCTTTAACCCAACGAGCTGGAATCCCCACCGCTCTCAGCATGACAACCATCGCTGTTGAGAAGTTGTCGCAATAACCGATTTTTGATTCAAACAAAAATTGATCAACGTAATCTTGGCCCTCATCAGGAACAGGCACCCCTTCCGTTTCATAGCGGAAGCCATTTAAACGAAAATAGCTTTCGATTGCGCGAGCTTTATCATAATCACTTTCTTTCCCCTCAACAATTTCCTTTGCCAAATCAATGACTCTTTGAGGTAGGGATTCTGGCAACTGTAAATATTTTTCCTGAATGCTAGAATCAATGGGTTGTTGAATTGTTGAAGTCAAATCGCTATATAAATACTCCGGAGTGCTATACTCAACGTGATACAAAAACTCCCCAGCATAATCTGTAGATATTTTCTCCGTTTCAAGATTCATAATCAGACGAATTGGGTTTTCCACGTCTGTTCTTGCATCGATGGAAATAAGTCCATACGGTTGAATAATAAAATCGTATGGGTATCTTAGTTCTATATGGGCAAATTGCCTTTTTTCATCAGGTCCCACTGGCAATGAGTGAAAATGATGAATCGGCTCCCCAAGTGGAATGGATGCCAATTCATCTGAATGCGACGTCTCCCAACCTTTTGACGTGTATACATCTTTTGTTTCAACCCGCCAATATTGCTTTGTCGTAGCATGAGCAATAAAAACAACTGTATCATCCCCAACGAACGATCCTCCTAGTTGGGAGTCATCTTCATCATAACCGATTTTTTTCACAGGGCCGCCCAACCCATTTCCTTGTCCTGCCATAGTTTTGATATACGGAACAGGATCTGGCCATTGTGGGGATGCTTTCGGCAATAACGCCCCTACCAATACAACCATTCCTATCATCAGCAGAACAGGTAATGCAAGTTTTAAATAGTTATACCAATTGAACGATATACCTGATTGCAACATGAGCCTTTTCACAAACAAAAATACCATCATTAATAATCCAAGCAGCACGACTTTAACAATGGCCGTCGTCCCATCGTAATCAGTAAATGTATCTAAAATACCAATGAATACTACCGTTAACACAAGGAAGTAAAAAATATTCATTCTTACCGTTAACCAATGATGTACTAAATAAACAAGCATCCAAATGAGAATAAAAAATAAAATAGATTGGAAAGAGTTCGTTATATGAAAAAATTCTCCTTGAAACATCAAAGCAAAATTGTACAATAATTCATTCAACAGAAACTGAATGCCTTCATTTGAAAAAATCGATAAATCACTATACACATAAACGATAAACCATGAAATATAAGATATTTTCATAATCCATGAAATAAAAATTGGTAAACGGAACAAACTAATAGCGAGGCACAGAGCAATAAATAACAAGATTAAATCCACATACCCTATTCCTGTAATGCTCATGATAGGCGTCAACCATTCCCGTAATATAAAAAAAATAAGAACGTAATATAGTGCAAGTTCTATTGTTTTATAAGCTCCATTTTTCACGGTTTTATCACCTCCGTGAAGACATCACTAAACCTCTCTTTTGTAATTGGTATAATAGTTACGTTGAAAAACTCTTCCCTCGCTTGTCCTATTTCTTGTTGGGATGACAAGACAAAACAAATAATTCCTTTTGTCTTTTTCGAGTGATTCATAAAGAAATTTCTTAACGACTCTGTTAATTCACCTGTAAAAAGCAGCATGAAAGAATCGAGTGTCTTGCCCTCTCTTGTTAATATCCATTCTATATTTTTTGAATCAATCGCTTCCACCAACGATAGTTGTTTCATAATATTCCCGAATTGACTTTGTTTCAGTTGTGGATAAAAAACTTGTTCATCTCCTGCAATGAAAAATGATACTTCACCATGATTTTTTACAATGGTTTGCAAGACTGATGCTGCTAATTCCACCACTTCTTCAAAATGTCTTTTCACAGTAGCATCTAACACAAGCATTACTTCATGGCTTTGCCGCACTTCAAAGTCTTTCGTCCTTAACGTTTCATCCTTCGCAAATGACTTCCAATGAATCCAAGAAAACCGGTCGCCAGCTTGATAATTTCTAACGCTTGAAACCAAAGTAGTATCTTTCAAGAAAGCAAAAGGAGCTAACACTCCACCTTGATCAATATGCCGTTGGAATTGGCGATATTTCATTTCCGTTATTTTTGGATATACTATTACCTTTTGTTTTACATCTACAAATTTATGTCGTACCGTCCAACCAAAAAAATCGGTAAAAGTAAATTGTAATGTTGAAAATTCAATAACTCCTCGCTCTAATTCAGGTATCTCATACGTCCAATGAAAGCTTCTTTTAAATCCCGCAAAAAAAATGTTTGAACACCCTTTAGACTTTGCAACAATATCATCTTTCAGTCCAATCTCCCTTACTGTTACAAATGCTAATGGAAACCATGTTTTATTTTTAAAATGAATTGTGACGGACGCTCCATCGCCTCTCACTAGTTTGGTAGGGTGGATTTCCCTCTTAACTTCCTCTATGCGTACAGGAATAAAGTTGAGAACTAAGGAATAAAGCAAAAATGGAATTAATGTGTAAAATAAAAACCAACTGACAAACCCACCTTGAAACATGGCATAACTGAAGGTAATTAGAATTAATAAGATATTGACGATAAAGCGACCGATCTTGCTGAATATTCTGTTCCAATAACTCATTTTTCTACAAACCTTCTAATAGGGATGACAGACTTTGTAATGATATTGTTTAGAATTTCATCCACCGTCAATCCTTCATAGCGTGCCTCCGGTTTTAAAATAATGCGGTGGCTGAAAACAAAGGGAGCTAAGTATTGTACATCATCAGGCTTTACAAAATCCCGATTGTGTATTTTCGCATATGCTTGACATGCTCGCATTAATGCAAGAGTTCCCCTTGGACTAACTCCTAAATATACATTTGGTTCTTCCCTAGTGGCTCTAGCCAACTGAACAATATAGCCTTTTACCGAATCATCTACATAGACGTTTTTCACTTCGTCTTGTATCGCTAACAATTCATCTATTGTAATCACTGGTTCTAAATTTTGAATCGGTGCTGATTTTTCAGCTCTTCTTAAAATTTCTATTTCTTCTAGTGCTGTTGGATAGCCCATATGAATTTTCATTAAAAAACGATCTAACTGTGCTTCTGGTAAAGGAAATGTGCCTTCGTATTCTATCGGGTTTTGTGTAGCCATGACAAAAAACGGTTTCGGTAACTCAAACATTTCTCCATCGATGCTCACTGATGATTCTTCCATGCTTTCAAGTAAAGCCGATTGCGTTTTAGGAGAAGTTCTATTAATTTCATCTGCTAAAATAATATTTCCAACAATCGGACCTGGTCTAAATTCAAATTGCAATGATTTTGGATTATAGATTGAAACGCCAATGACATCAGAAGGTAACAAATCAGGAGTAAATTGAATTCTTTTGAAATCTGCGCTCACGGATTTCGCAAGAGCACGCACCATCATTGTCTTTCCTACTCCTGGCACATCTTCAAGCAGTACATGTCCACTAGCAAGCAATGCGACAATGCTCAATTCTGCGACTTCTCGTTTTCCAATCATTACTTTCTCAATATTTTTGATTATCATTTCAATTTTTGGATGCATACATAAATCCTCCTGATCTTTGCGTAAAAGTCAGAATTTACACAAAATAACATAAATAAAGCATAAACGAACCTTCAGATAAAAGACAACTAATTAGAATTTAAAAAAGTTAAGATTATACATTAGTATAGTTTCCACCTTTTACCGAAAAATTAAACAAAAAAATGGACCGTCTGAAATGATTTTGAGACGGCCCATTTGCGATAAGGATAGCAACTACAGAAGGAGCAAAGATTTATAAAAGACGCGAGGTGATGGAACGTTTATACTTTATGGATAAATCCTTCCAAATCTAAAATTTCACCATTGTTTCATATCTTTGTTACTGGCTGTAAAACATTGCTCTTCCATTTATTTTATATCTTGTTTTCAAATAGAAGTGCGGTAAGCGCGGATGAGAACTTTCTTATTTCTTGCCCTCTTGATTTTCTCTTTATGTTGTAATAATCTTTTTCGCATTTTTTCCATCGATTCACCATCAAATTGTTGCCCTACAATAAACATTTTTTTTGCGTTGCGATTTAAAACCGTATTGGATAAGCGTGATTGAACAGCACTACTTTTACTTCGATTTTTCCGCTGTTCTCGAGGATTCTTCGAAAACGGATGATTTCCTCTTCCTTCATCCATCACTCGAAATACTTGTTCATTGTTTGTGTGTAAATATTGCTTCGAATAAGTGCTACTCGCAACAGGTTGAATACGAGAAGTTCTCAATGCGCTCACCTCCATTCCCTGTTTATTTACCAACTTTTTTATTATATTATCGGAACAAATTGATTAAAATGAAATTTTACAATATGAAATTTGTACTAAATTTATATTTTCATTTTTTCGTTCCAATACAATTAATGCATATAAAAAAAGAATTCGCTACAAATAATGTATGCGAATTCTCTTCATAAAATGATATTCATTTACTTCCAAAAATCATCAAAGATTGTGATAGGTAAATGACGTTTATGTTTTGATCGTAAGTAGTGGCCTTCAATTATTTTTTTTGCATCCTCCGGAACAGCTTTTCCTTCTAAATAATCATCAATCATTTCATAAGTAACCCCAAGAGCTTCTTCATCTGGTAATAGCGGTCTTTCATCTTCTAAATCGGCTGTAGGTGTTTTCATATATAAATGTTCAGGACACCCTAAATATTTAAGCAACTGTTTTCCTTGGCGCTTATTTAAACGGAAAATCGGAACTAAATCGACTCCACCATCGCCATATTTTGTGTAAAAACCTGTTATTGCTTCAGCGGCATGATCCGTACCAACAACAACCGAGTTTGTCATCATCGCAATGGAATATTGCACTTTCATTCGTTCACGGGCTTTTTCATTTCCTTTTGCAAAATCGTTCAAAATAATTCCCGCTTCTTTCAATGCTTCAACACTAGCGTCTACCGCCTTTTTAATATTAACTGTAATAACTTTAGTAGGTTGGATAAACTTTAACGCATCTTGAGCATCTTGTTCATCCTTTTGTTCACCGTAGGGAAGGCGAACCGCGTAACAAGAATATATCTGCTCGCCAATTTCAGCATTTAACTCATCCACTGCCATTTGAGTCAGTTTTCCAACTAGTGTTGAATCTTGCCCACCGCTAATTGCGATGACAAATCCTTTAACAAACGGATGTTTCTTTGCATATTCCTTCAAAAAATCAATGGATTTTCGAACTTCTTCTGCTGGATCAATTTTCGGAAGTACACGCAACTCTTCAATAATTTGTTTTTGTAAACTTTCCAAGAGCATCCCCCTAAATTATTCGATATTTTCAATCGCATCGCGAATTTCTTGAATCTTTTGCATTTTGTTATCCCAACATTTTTGGCTAAGGTCAACAGGATATTCTTCAGGATTCAGAGAGCGTTTATATTCATCCCATAATAATTCTAGACTTTCCTTTGCATATTGTTGCATTTCCATCACTGAAGGACTTTCATATACGATGGCACCTTCATCGATGATTTGTTTATGTAATTCTCTCGCTTCGAAGTTTGTAACAAATTTTGAAATAAACGTATGCACAGGGTGGAACATTTTTAGACGCTTCTCTTCTTGCGGGTTTTCATTCGCCATTGTAATATAGTCCCCTTCTGCTTTTCCGTTTTCTTTATTCACAATGCGAAACACTCTTTTTAATCCTGGTGTCGTTACTTTTTCAGCATTTGAAGTAATTTTTAATGTATCTTCCATCTCACCTAGCTCATTTTCAATCGCGACCATTTTATATACAGCACCTAATGCCGGCTGATCGTAGGCAGTTATGAGTTTCGTTCCAATTCCCCAAGAATCCACTTTAGCCCCTTGAGCTTTTAAGTTTAGGATGGTGTATTCATCTAAATTATTGGATGCAATAATTTTAGTATTAGTAAAGCCAGCTTCATCTAGCATACGTCTCGCTTCTTTTGATAAAAAGGCAATGTCACCGCTATCAAGACGAATTCCGACGAAATTGATTTGCCCTTCTAATTCTTTAGCTACACGTATTGCATTTGGTACGCCTGATTTTAACGTGTTGTAAGTGTCTACTAAAAATACACAATCTTTATGACGTCTTGCATAGGCTTTAAAAGCATCGTATTCATTTTTATAAGCTTGGACAAACGCATGAGCATGGGTACCTGATACAGGTATATTAAATATTTTCCCTGCACGAACATTGGAAGTTGATTCAAAACCGCCAATGACTGCAGCCCGTGCTCCCCAAATAGCTGCATCCATCTCTTGTGCACGGCGAGCACCAAATTCTGCAGCAGCTTCTTCCTTTACAATTTGCTTTATACGGCTCGCTTTTGTTGCAATTAATGTTTGAAAATTAATAATGTTTAGTAGGGCTGTTTCTATTAGTTGGGCTTCTGCTAGGGGAGCTTCGATGCGAACAATCGGTTCATTAGCAAAAACAACTTCCCCTTCAACTACTGAATACATGGAACCTGTAAAACGTAAAGAACTTAAATAATTAAGAAATTCCTCATCATATCCTAACTCTCGTAAATAGGCCAAATCTGTTTCAGTGAAACGGAAATTCTTTAAGTATTCAATAATCCGTTCAAGCCCTGCAAAGATGGCATATCCATTCCCAAAAGGAAGTTTTCTGAAAAAAATTTCAAATACAGCTTTTCTATCATGAATACCGTCTGCCCAATAACATTCCACCATATTGATTTGATATAAATCTGTGTGCAAAGTTAATGAATCATCCTTATATATTTCTTTCATTAGGAACTCCTTCTTCCATTATTCATTAGTCCTAGTATACACTATTCCATTATTCTAATCGAAATTTTAAATAAATTATATTTAATTATTATAAACATCCTTTTTGTAATAACACATATAATTTGTAATTATTTTTCTTTTGTTCTATATAAAAGTTATGATGACCTTAGCATCTTCACATATCACTTATTGACCATTATCAACATTTTGAATAGGAGATTGTTATGACGCAACCTTTGGAAGTTACCATTCATTTTGAACACGTTCATTACGAAAAAAATAGTTCTTTCATATTAAAAGATGTTACCGGCGATTTTTACAAGGGAAAAATTACAACGATCGTAGGTCCATCTGGAGCAGGAAAAACTACCGTTCTGAAAATGTGCAATGGATTAATTTCACCAACATCAGGGGATATTATAATTGATGGCAAGAATATTAATGAGTTCAGCCCGACTTCCTTGCGTCAATATGTTGGAATTGCCCTTCAAAATGCTCCTTTAATTAGAGGAACAGTATATGATAATTTAGCTTTACCAATGACTTTACAAAACAAATTGTTATCGGAAAAGAAAGCGATCTCAACCTTAGAAGACGTTTCATTAGATATGAATATTTTATACAGAGATGTCCATAATTTATCTGGTGGACAAAAACAAAAAGTTTCGATTGCTAGAACATTAATGAACCAACCAAAAATACTCTTATTAGATGAAATCACATCCGCTCTCGACCCAACATCAACAAATGAAATTGAACAACTAATATTAAGCATTAATAGGAAATATAACGTGACAATCATTTGGATCACACATAACTTGGGGCAGGCAAAAAGAGTTGGTGACTATACTTGGGTGATGATGGGTGGGGAGCTCGTTGAAAGTGGAGAAAGCAGCTTGCTTGATCATAGTACAAACAAACGAATTCAACAATTCGTAGAGGGGAAGGCGTAAAACATGACATATACTTCCCTCGCATTGACTCTTGCGTTTGTACTCATCCCACTCATCCTTTCCAAAACATTAAAATTAGGTTTGGAAAAGGACACAATCATCGCAACCGTTCGATCTGTTATCCAACTATTTTTTGTCGGTTATGTATTAAAATTTGTCTTTGATTCCGAGAGTTTTTTTTATATTATTTTAATGGTGCTATTGATGATCACGGTAGCTACACTAAACGCCCGTAAAAAAGGAAAAAATATCAAAGGAATTACATGGAAAATTGCTTTTACGTTGATTGTTATTGAAATAGTGACTCAAGGGATTTTGATTGGTTTTCAAATTATTCCGCCTACCGCCCAATACATTATTCCAATCAGCGGGATGTTGCTAGGAAATTCCATGGTGTTGTCCATTTTATTTTTAAACCGGTTTACAGCAGAAATTGAGGCAAATGTAGAAATCATAGAACTGATATTATCTCTTGGTGGCACTCCTAAGCAAGCCATTCACAATCAATTGATAAATGCTATTAAAACAAGCGTAATCCCTACCATTGAAAGTCAAAAAACGATTGGCTTAGTACAACTACCCGGAATGATGAGCGGTCAGATTATCGGTGGTGCCGATCCAGTGCAAGCAGTGCAATTCCAACTATTAATTTTATTTGGCTTACTTACAACAGCGACTTTGTCCAGCATTTTAATTGGTTTCTTAAGTTATCCAACGTTATTTAATGAACGAATGCAATTTATCACACATAACTTGTCACAAAAAAATAATGATTAACAAGTATTAACTGAAAGTATTATAATTCTTGTGTGATATAATGAACTTAAACTACAACTTATATGAAAAGAGGAGATCATCTATGCCAGTTTTACGAGATTTTTTCATCGCATTATCAGAAAATCAACTTTTAAATAAAGCCGCACAAAAATACGGTTTAAAACTCGGTGCACAAAGCGTTGTTGCTGGTACAAATATCCCTGAAGTTATTGAAAGTATTAAAGAGCTAAATGCTCACGGCATTTCTTGTACTGTGGATGTACTTGGTGAGTTTGTTAACGAACGTTCAGAAGCGATTAAAGCAAAAGAATATATTATCGAAACAATTGAAGCTATCCATGAACATGGTGTTGATGCACATATCTCAATTAAACCTTCTCAACTTGGTTTAAAAATTGACTTCGATTTCTGTTATGATAATATCATGGAAATTGTTGGAACTGCACACAAATATAATATGCACGTGAATTTTGACCAAGAAACTCACGATTTACTTCAACCAACATTCGACTTAATGGAAAAAGTATCAGAAACTTATGATAACGTAGGTACTGTTATTCAAGCATATTTCTTTAAATCAAATGAATACGCGGAAAAATATAAAAATTACCGCCTTCGTATTGTAAAAGGTGCTTATAAAGAATCTCCAACTGTTGCTTATCAAGATAAAAAAGATATTGATTTAAACTTTATTGAAATCATTGAATACAGCTTGTTGAATTGCAAATTTACATCAATTGCAACTCATGACCATAACGTAATTAATCATGTTAAACAATTTGTGAAAGACCATAATATTCCAAAAGATAGATTCGAATTCCAGATGCTTTATGGATTCCGTAAAGATATGCAGTTAGAATTGGCTAAAGAAGGCTATAATTTCTGTACTTATGTTCCATTTGGTTCAGACTGGTACGGATACTTCATGCGCAGACTTGCGGAACGTCCACAAAACATCAACCTTGTAACAAGACAAGTATTCAATAAAAAGACAAACACAATTATTGGTTTAATGGCTGCTGCCTTTGCATTAGGCCGCGTTACAAAGAAAAATAAATAATTAAATATAATGAAGGACATAACAAGCAAAACGTTGTTATGTCCTTCATTTTTTATTTATTCCATCCTTTTTCTTTAAAGCGAGAAATGGCTTCTATTCGATTTCCAACCCCAAGCTTATCTAAAATAGTGGAAATGTAGTTTCTTACAGTTCCTGTTGATAAATATAGTTCGGCAGCAATTTCCTTTGTTGTTTTTCCTTCTGCAACAAGCTCTAGCACTTGGCTTTCTCGTTCAGTTAATGGATTTTCGCTTTCTTCATCATATACAATATCAACGAGTTCTGGAGCATAAATTCTTCTTCCTTCCATAATGACTCGAATTGCATTTACTAACTCTTCAATCGGACTATCTTTTAGTAAATATCCTCTTACTCCCGCTTTTCTTGCTCGATCGAAATAACCAGGTCTTGCAAAAGTCGTTAAAATGATAATTTTACAATCTGTTTTTCCATTTAATTCTTCAGCAGCATCTAAACCGGTTTTTACTGGCATTTCAATGTCCATAATGCAAATATCTGGTTTTAATTCATTGACAAGTCGCACTGCTTCTTCACCATTTTTTGCACGCCCAACTACTTCCATATCATCTTCCATGTTTAATAGTGAGCTCAACGCTCCAAGTAGCATCCCTTGATCTTCAGCTATCACGATTCGAATCATCATACACTTCCTTCCTGATGAGTAATAGTAAGGGGAATGGTAATTGTTAATTTAGCTCCTGGATTATTTTCAATAGTTAACGTGCCGTTAATAAATTCTAATCGTTCTCGTATCCCTTTTAATCCATTCCCTTCATATCCAACTTTTTTATTGAGTCCTTTCCCATCATCTTCTATCATCATCATCACTTCATTTTCATTTTGTTGAATTTCGATTTTGCAATGTTTTGCACCGCTATGCTTTACGATATTTGTTACTGCCTCTTTTAAACACATGCTTAACACATTTTCGACTAATATCGGTATTTTCAGTTTATGGACATCCCCAATCAACTGATAGTGAATCTCAGCAGCTTGTAACATTTCCTCTACACGTATACATTCATCGCTCAACTTCACCGCTTTCATATTGGAAACGAGCTCCCGTACTTCCTTTAATGCAATTCTCGCCGTATGTCGTATTTCTTTAATTTCTTGAATAGCCGCTTTCGGATTTTTTTCAACAAGCCTACTTGCTAGGTCGCTCTTTAATCCAATCATGGATAGTTTTTGCCCTAATGTATCATGCAAATCCCTTGCAATTCGCTGCCTTTCTTCATGGATTATAAGTTCTGCAATTCTCTCTTTCGCACTTTCTAACTCGCCTTCCAAGTTTTCCTGCTTATTACGGTGATAAATGGCAATCGGCAAAATAACTACCCCAACTACTGCGATAATAATAAATGGCGTTTGGTCGAGGAAAGACTCCAATTCAATGAAATAGCCAACAACAATTGACACAATCGTAAACCCAATATGTAAACCGTACATGATATAAAATCCGACAGTACTTTTTATATTCCCAATAAAGAAAGAGGTAAATATAGCTAAATACACATAGCCATAAAATAATGTCATGATGATATTTAGCACCATGTCAAAGCTGACCCACATATATAAGAGTCCGTTTTTCGACTGGAAGGAAAAATAATAAAATAAAAAATAGAGTAAAATGATGACTACGCCGAAAAAAATCTGGATGTGAGATAATGTACGAACAAGAAAATAGAAAGGCAAAATACAGAATATAATCCATATATATATACTGATCCATTTACTTTTTGGAAAAATCATGTACCAACTACGCATTGCTTTCATCAAGTCCTTTTTCTATTCATTATACATGGATAAACTAAAAAGTCCCAAAAGTAGGTTATACATACTTTTGGGACTTCTCATTTAAGCCTCAACCGACTTTACTTTTCCAGCATACACTTTTTCAACCTCTTTAAAAGTTACAAACTTTTTCTTTTTTGGATCGTACAATTTATAACGTATCGATTGAAGGCTCGTTCTAATTGTAATAGTTGTCGCTTTTTGAAGTGGCGGTACGGAATTATGGGCGGCTTCTAAATAATAATTTGGTACTCTTGGCGCTAAATGATGGACATGATGATATCCAATGTTCCCAGTAATCCATTGAAGTACCTTTGGCAGTTTATAAAATGAACTTCCTTCTACTGCCGCCTTTACATAATCCCATTCCGGGTCATATTCAAAATAAGAATCTTCATACGTATGTTGAATATAGAATAACCAAATCCCAAGAGCTCCTGCAATAAACATCGTAGTACCATGTACTAGCAATACTGCCTGCCAACCAAATGCCATAATCAAAGAGAGAATAATACATAGTACCATTACATTTGTAAAATATGTGTTTAATCGCTCTTTTTCTTTAGCGTCTTTACGATTAAAGCGATTCAACACCAACACTAAATACAAAGGCCCTAATCCGAACATTACAAATGGATTGCGATATAAACGATAAGCCAGTCGTTTCATTTTCGAAAGAGCCAAATATTCATCTACCGTTAACATATCAATATCACCAATGCCGCGCTTATCTAAATTGCCACTTGTTGCATGGTGAATTAAATGTTCCCTCCTCCATTTGGCATAAGGGAAGGAAGTGAGTATTCCCGTGATGTTACCAACGAGATCATTCGCTTTTTTACTTTTGAAAAATGAGCCATGAGTGCAATCATGAAAAATTATAAACGTGCGCACTACAAATCCAGAAGCAAGCACTCCGCAAAAAGCGCCAATCCATGGATTTGTATTCGCGAAACCATATCCAATTCCCCAAATGATAAGGAGGGGAATTATCGTATTCATTATCTGAATTATACTTATCTTTGTTTCCGATTTTGCAAAAGGAGCAACATCTTTACGAAGCTTTTTTGTCTTTTCTGCATCTGACATGGACATTTGTTTCACCTGTTCCTATGATTATTTGTTATGTTCATCGTACAATTGGATAAGTGTTTCCAATAGACTCAAATATCATGTATTTTATATTACAAATGTCATATACGAAAAAGTTGGTACTAAAAAAAGATTCATCTCATTCATAATTTGAGATGAATCTTGTTTTTTATTCGCCATATTGAGCTTATTGCATCCTTATGATTGCAAGTCTAATTGATAATAGACAGTGTCTAACCATTTACCAAATTTATAGCCCACATTTTTTAATTTACCTGCAAAGCAAAAACCAAACTGTTCATGAAATTTAATGCTTCCTATATTTTCTGAGTCAATGACAGCAATTAACGTTCTTACTTCCCGATTTTTCGCTTCCTCAATTAATGTTTGTAAAAGTTTTTTACCAATTCCTTTCCCTTGATGTTTAGATGATACATAAACAGAGTGCTCCATCGTATATTTGTACCCATCACTGGGACGAAATTTTTTATATGTAGCAAAACCTATAACATTCCCGTCCTCTTCATAGACAAGCATCGGATTATTTTCCTTTTCATTATCTAAAAACCATTTCTTTTTTTCTTCTAAAGATTCTGGCTCTAATCGGTATACAAATGTTATATTCAAAATGGCATCGTTATAGATTTCTAATACACTCGCTAAATCTTCCATTATCATTGGCCGAATCATTATGAATCTCCCCCTTGCTACAGTGTGTTTTCTCCCAAACATTTTTCATCACGTTAAGCGCAACTATTCATAAACCCATATTGTCACAAAAACTGGCGTTCACTCAACAAAATTTTGTAGAGGTATTTGACCCCAAAAAAACATCCCCTAACTACGGGGATGCTTTTTTAAACATTAAAATATCTCGCGTTTGGGTGTGCAAAGACGATTGCTGATACACTTGCCTCGGGTTCCATCATATATCCTTCTGTTAAGTGCACACCAATTTCTTCAGGTTTCAATAATTTAAAGAGCTTTTCCTGGTCTTCTAAATTCGGACAAGCTGGGTAACCAAAGGAGAAACGCTGCCCTTGATATTTTGCAGCGAAACGTTCCTTCATTGTAAAGTCAGTTGGATCTGGGAATCCCCAACCATCACGAATTTCTTGGTGAAGGCGTTCAGCAAATCCTTCTGCAAGTTCTAATGCAGTTGAAAGGAGGGCATGGCTTTCTAAAAATTTGCCTTCTTCTTTTAGTTGATCTGCTTTCTCTTTCGCTCCATGTCCTGCAGTCACTACCATTAACGCTACATAATCCATTTCACCACTATCTACAGATTTTAAGAAATCAGCTAAACAAAGATAAGGTTCCACTTGTTGGCGTGGGAAATGGAATCGCTCAATTTCAGTTTTACTATCTATCGGACTATAAATAACTACATCGTCACCGTCACTTTGAGCAGGGAAGAATTGATACATCCCTGAAGGTTTTAAAACTCCAGAATTTAAAATATCTAGTACTAAATCATATAATTCTATCGCCCGCTCGTCTTTCTCTGCCAACAGTTTTTCCACATTGCCTTTCAAACCTAAATGGTGGCCTAGCAATGTACGCATATTGATATAAGGCAGTAAATGTTGAACAGAGTAATTTTTCTTAATGTGTACTTTCAAATCTCTTGGAACGAAAACCGGTGCATCCTCTACAGTGCGAGCTTTCCTTTTTGAGACTTCTTTTACTGATTGATTTGCCCGTTTTGCATCTGCTTCTAATCGTCTTTCACGGGACTCCCTAATTTCTTTTAATAATACTTCACGTTCATTCGGATCCATTAAACGATTGGCATGCTCTAATCCTTGCATTGCATCCTTAGCATAAATAACTGGTCCATCATATTCTGCAGCAATTTTTGTTTCAGTAAAACGTTTCGTTAAAGCTGCACCACCTACGAGAATCGGGATATTGATTCCTGCTGCTTTAAAGTCTTGAGCGGTTAATACCATTTGTTGTGCAGACTTCACCAACAATCCTGACAAGCCAACTATATCTGGCTTTGCTTTACGAATGGCTTCAATTAATTCGGCAGGCGCCACTTTAATACCCAAATCAATCACTTGATACCCATTATTGCTTAATATAATATCCACTAAATTTTTTCCAATATCATGGACGTCACCTTTTACCGTTGCCAAAATCACTTTTCCTTTTCCAGAACTGTCTTCCACTTTCTCCATATATTGTTCAAGGTGTGCAACCGCAGCTTTCATGACGCCAGCGCTTTGTAATACTTCCGCCACGATTAATTGGTTATCATTAAATAATCGGCCTACTTCAGCCATTCCGTCCATCAACGGTCCATTTATGATATCTAATGGTGTATCAAAGATTTTTCTTGCTTCTTCTAAATCTTCAATTAAACCCTCTTTTGTACCTTCCACGATGTAATAAGCAAGACGTTCTTCCACCGTAGCAGGTAGTTCAACAGTTTTTTCCTCTTTCTTTTTATCACGATAAAATGCCGTAAACTTCGCCAATGTTTCATCGTTTGTATTGAAGATTAAATCATTAGCTAATTGTATTTCTTCTTCCGGTAGAGAGGCATAACGCTCCAATTTTTCTGTATTAACAATGGCATAATCTAAGCCAGCTTGCGTGCAGTGATATAAAAATACTGCGTTTAATACTTCCCTGCCAACCGGTGGGAGACCAAAGGAAACGTTGCTAATCCCAAGAACCGTTAAAGCTCTCGGATATTTTTCCTTTATGAGTCGAATTCCTTCGATTGTTTCTTCTGCAGCGCCAATGTATTGCTCATCCCCAGTACCTACGGGGAAAACTAATGGGTCAAAAATAATATCTTCCGGCGCAATGCCCCATTTTTCCGTTAAAATTTTATAAGAGCGCTCTGCTATCGCCAATTTTCTCTCGCGAGTGACGGCCATTCCCTCTTCATCAATTGTGCCTACAACAACTGAGGCACCATATCTCTTCACGATTGGCAGCACTTTATCAAAACGTTCTTCTCCATCTTCTAAGTTGATGGAGTTGATGATTGCTTTTCCTTGAGAATATTTCAATGCTTCCTCTATCACTCGCTCGTCAGTTGAGTCTATGACTAAAGGTACTTTCACTTTCTTTACCACTTCTTGCATAAATCGGCGCATATCTTCTAGCTCATCTCGGTCAGGGTTCGCTAAACAGATATCAATCACATGCGCCCCGTTTTTCACTTGGGCTCGAGCAATTTCAGCCGCTTCCTCGTATTTTCCATCAATAATTAACTGCTTAAATTTACGAGATCCAATAACGTTTGTTCTTTCACCAATAAATAACGGACGCATTGAATCATCATAAAGCAGCGGTTCAATACCTGATACTGCATGTCCAAGGGATTTTTCCTTCTTCTTTCGAGGTTTATAGCCTTCTACTGCTTCACGGATTGCCTTTATGTGGGCAGGAGTTGTACCGCAGCATCCACCGACAATGTTTAACCAACCTTTTTCAGCAAATCCTTGCAATTTCTTCGATAAAGATTCGGGCGTTTCATGATAATGTCCCTCTTCATCTGGTAATCCAGCGTTCGGATAACAGCTTATATAGCTTGTAGATAATTCGGAAAGCGAGCGAATATGATCCGTCATAAATTCTGGCCCTGTCGCACAGTTAAGCCCAATTGAAATTGGCTTGATGTGTTCAATAGAAATATAGAAAGCTTCTATAGATTGCCCAGCAAGTGTTGTTCCCATTGGCTCAATCGTCGCAGAAACCATAATCGGAAGCTCTTTTCCAGTTTCTTTAAATGCCCGCTTCAAACCAAGGGTTGCCGCTTTCACGTTTAACATATCTTGGCTTGTCTCAAGTAACAATAAATCTGCGCCGCCTTCAATTAGTGCTTTCGCTTGGATATAGAAGTTTTCAGATAGCTCATCAAATGTAATACCGCCCGTTACAGACAATGTTTTCGTCGTTGGACCTATGGATCCTGCAACGAAGCGAGGCCAGTCGCTTGTTGAATATTTTTCAGCTTCTGCTTTTGCAAGTTCTACAGCCCTCTTATTAATTTCTTCTGCTTTATAACCTAATCCATATTCATTTAATACGAGTGGGGTTCCTCCAAATGTATTTGTAGAAATAATATCTGCTCCAGCTTCTAAGTACGCTCGATGGATTTTAGAAATGACATCAGGTCTAGTTAATACAAGGTGTTCATTACATCCATCAAATTCTTCCCCACCAAAATCTTCCGGTGTTAAATTTTCCTGCTGGAGCATTGTTCCCATTGCACCATCGATAATCAATATTCTTTTTTGCAATTGTTCCTCTATTGGATGGTTAACCATTTGCTTTAACTCCTTTATTTTGCTCGTCAAGTTGTTGAATATATTGCAATAGTTGTAAAGTGATTTCATATCGCATAAACGGCGTAATTAAATAAATGCCGTTGAAGTATTTCGTTGCTGTATCTAACAATTCTTTTGCAATTTCTAGTCCTACTTTTGTTTCTTGTTCTTTATTTCCGCTTACTTGTTGCATTCTTTCTAACACATCATCAGATAATTTAATTCCCGGTACTTCATGATGCAAAAATTCCGCATTTTTAAAGCTAGTAAGCGGCATAATTCCTATATAAATTGGTGTATCTAAATGTTTTGTCGCCTCATGAATTTCCACAATTTTTTCCTTCGAATAGACTGGTTGCGTAATGAAATAATCCGCACCATGTTCAATTTTTTTCTCTAGACGGCTGACAGCACGATCTAACACTCTCACGTTAGGATTGAAAGCCGCTGCTACTGAGAAATTCGCTTTTTTTCTTAGTGCTTTGCCAGAAAAAGAAATCCCTTCATTTAACTGTTTAATTAATGATATCAATTCCATCGATGAAACGTCATAAACACTTGTTGCACCCGGAAAATCCCCTACCTTTGTTGGATCACCAGTTACAGCCAACACATCATGAAGGCCAAGAGCATTGAGCCCCATTAAATGGGATTGCAGCCCAATTAAGTTTCGATCTCGGCAAGTAATATGTGGCATTGTGCGTATGCCATATTGCAGTTTTAAAATGGCCCCCATTGCCAAGTTGCTAACCCTTGGAGATGCTAGTGAATTGTCTGCCATCATGATAAGATCTGCCCCTGCATTGTAAAGAGCTTTTGCTCCTTCAACAAACTGTTCAATTTCAAGATGCTTCGGCGTATCCAATTCTACAATGACAGAACGTGCTCTTTTTGCTTTTTCGTGGAGAGGTTCAAAACTATGCGGTTCAGCCTCGCGAATGATTATTTCCCTCTGAGGTTTTGCCTCTTTCTTTTCAACCGGCTGAAAATGAGCAAGCTTCTTTTTCATCGCTTCAATATGTTTCGGTGTTGTACCGCAACATCCTCCAATGAGCCTTACTCCTTCATTGCATAATTCAACCGCTGCCCTTGCAAAATAATCTACTTCTGATTCGTAAACGACACGCCCCTCTTCAATATCTAATAAAGAAGCGTTCGGATAAACAGATAAATACGCTCGTTCAGGAATTTCTACCTGTTCAAAAGCCTGTATTGTGTGGTATGGACCAAGTCGACAGTTCACCCCTACAATATCTGCACCTAATTTTTCTAACTGCTTTAATGCTTCATTCAATTTCATGCCATTCATTAATACGCCCGGCTCTTGCATTGAAACTTGAGCAATGATGGGCATATCCGTCATGGCTCGTAACATTTTTAACGTCTCGCATAGCTCTTCAAAATCATAATAAGTTTCTAACAACAAACCATCTAACTGCCCCGCAATTAGCACTTCTGCTTGTTCACGAACTGCTGCGAGAATTTCATCTAATGTATAATCTACTTTGCGAACACCACGGATACCACCAATCGAACCTAAAATAAACACTTCACTGTTCTTGGCTGCTTGTTTGGCAACACCTATCGCACCTTCGTTAATTTCCACTACTTTTGACTCCAAACCATAACGAGTGAGCTTGATTCGATTAGCGCCATATGTATTCGTTTGAATAACATCTGCGCCAGCTTGTATGTATTCCTTATGAATTTTTTTAATGATTTCCGGTTTTTCAATATTCATTTCTTCGTGACAATTTTCAAGTCCATATGAATATAACAGCGTTCCCATAGCACCATCTGCAACTAACACTTTATGTTTTAACGCATCTAGTAGCCCCATCCGAAATTCCCTCACTTTTCTTTACTTCATAAATTTTCTGTCAATTCATCTAATAGAAAAAGCCTTCTTGCGAAAGAAGGCTTGTCATTTCCTTTAGAAGTCACCTTATCTTTCGGCAATTGCCGCTGGATTTAGCACCTTACTAAAAATTTTTAGTGGTTGCTGAAGCTTCACCGGGCCAGTTCCCTCCACTTCTCTTGATAAGTCATATTCGATTTTAAAATATCAATATAATAACTTACATCATAAAATCAATACTTCATTTTGTCAAGTTAATCAGTCGGAATTATTTAAAAAGTTGTTTATAATTTGTTTTGCTGTTTCTTTCCCGTTATCAATGCATGCACCAATTCCTACGCCGAAATAAGAGCAACCAGCAATGTAAAGATTCGGATAGAGGTTATCTAATTTTGTAATTATTTCTTGCAAAGCTTCATGATGAGCTAAATCATAAGTTGGCATGGCATCGATCCATTTTGTAATATTCACAATGGTAGGTTGTGCTTCTATATTCAAACTGAGTTGAATATCGTTCAAAGCAACCTTTGTTAACTCTTCATCACTCATTTTCACTAATTCTTGGTAGCGAGGATTACTTTCTTTATAAAACAGTCGAACAAGTAGATTTCCTTCTGTTGAAGTATGCTTCCATTTACGGCTTGTCCAAGTAGAGGCATTACATAATAAGTCGCTGTTATAGGAAACGATAAATCCAGTGCCATCCTTAGGCAAAATAGAATCTGGTAGATCGAAGCCTACATACATCGTAATGGCTGATGCATTTTTAAATTTGTTGAAATAAGGATTTAATTCATCATTATTTAAAACTTGCTTCACGACTTGGTTGGGCAATGCTAACACAACAACATCCGATTCCAATTTTTCTCCGTTAGCGAAGGAAATTTCATAACGTTGTTCTTTCTTCTCAACAAGAACTGTTTCAGTATCTTTATATATTTCTACATCCACAAGCAGTTCTTCCATTCGATCAATTAGTTGAGATAGTCCATTTTTAAAAGAAAGGAATTTTTTATTCGCTTCCCGTTCAAACTTTTCCCGATTTGCTTGCAAACCTTTCATTATACTTCCATATTCATTTTTGTAATCAACTAAGTATGGAAGCGTAGAGGCAATGGACAATTTATAAATGTCCCCTGAATAAACACCAGCTAATACAGGAGCTATTTGTTTCTCCACGATTTCTTTTCCTAAAAAGTATTCTAAGAAATCTCCGATGGAACTTTCCTTCGTAAATTTCGTATTCGGTATTTCCTCATCTTTTAACACTCGTTGTTTCCCTTCTTCTGAAATTAATGTGCTCGCCTTTAGGGATTCGAGAGTCATAGGAATGCCAAATACAGAGTCCTTTGGAATCGCATGTAATTCATTATTGGTGTGAATATAAGAAATTCCTGTTTCGTTATATACGACTTCCGATTCAAAATCTAGTTCCTTTACAAGTTCAATTACGCTTGGATATCGTGCTACAATGGAATCTGCTCCCGTTTCCATGATGAATCCTTTTTCACGCGCTGTGTGCATTTTTCCGCCAAGGTACGGATTTTTTTCCACAAGTACTAAACGGGCAGGAATTTCGTTTTCCTTTAATTGTTTTTGTAAATAATACATCGTGCAAAGTCCTGTAATTCCTCCACCGATAACCGTTACCGTTTTCATTCGTTACAACTCCTATAAGATCATTTTACCGTACTTTTAGTATAAACTTTTTTTATAACTCTTTCTGTGTCGGCTTTAGTAAATTTCAATATAGTAAACAACAAATATGCTTTTGACTGTTGAATTTATTTCAAAAGGAATTTTGATAATTTATTCAATTTATTAAACAATAAAAAACAGCCCTTTCCACTATACTACAAAGGACTGTTTCACTATATTCAACTAGTTTTTCATAATCCAACTTTAGAATCACAATCTCTTCATAGCATGTAATGTTCTGTCATCCCCACTACATTACGGAATATGGAATGTAGTAATGCAATACTTTTTAGTGTGCTTATTATTAATTATACTCATTTTGCTTTTGTTGTTTTGCCAGTTCTCGCCAGCGGGCTGCCGCTTTTTTATCTACTTCAACATCAATCCCATTTTCGTAAATATATGCGATATTTAACTTTGCTTGATAATCTCCTAGCAACGAAGCTCTCTTATAATAATAAAGTGCTTTCTTTCCGTTTCTTTCAACACCGATTCCATTCTCATATAGAAACCCTAAATTATAAATTGAATCAATGTGATGGTATTCCGCTGCTTTTTCAAACCACTCAATAGCAAGAGGGACATTCCTCTCCCTGCCCAATAGACCCTCAAAATAGATGGAACCCATTCGATATTGGGCATCGAGATCCCCGCCTTCAGCTGCCTTCAAATAATATTGAAATGCTTTTTCGTCATCTCTATTTACCCCAATTCCTTGCTCATACATAATTCCTAATGTAAACATTGCTTCTACAACATTCTGTTTTGCAGCCACTTCAAACCATTTTAAAGCTTCCTTATAATTTACATTTCCTACTTCACCGTTTAAATACATGTCTGCTAAGTTATTAGCTGCATCAGGATTTCCGTTTTTTGCTGCCTTTTTATATAATGAAAAAGCCATTTCAATATCTTCTTCAACGCCAAGTCCTTCGTAATAGCAATTAGCCAACTGATATTGTGCTTCACTATTTCCCGCTTTACTCGCTTTTTGCAACCAGTAAACAGAAAGAGAATATTCCTCCATGATCCTGTATATATCCGCTAATTCAACCATCGCTTCTACGTTCTTTTCATGGGCAAGTTGGTATATATTTTTCGCTTCTAGCATTTGTTCTTCTGTAAGCAAATGACGCAATTGTTGTAAACGCTCTTCAAATCTTTCCTGCATCTCTAATTCCATCACCATCGACACCTTATCTTCATTTAAAATATTCGACTAAATAATTTTTAAATTTCGTTGCAGCAGGAGACATATAACGGCCTTTAACCCATGATACACCGATTTTCCGCTCACAAATGGGTTCTTTAACCGATATTTTTCTTACATTATACTCATTCAATCCTTTAATGTCTGGAATAATCGAAATACCATGGCCAGCACTAACAAATCCTGCTACTGTATGTGGATCTTCTCCTTCAAATGTAATATTCGTTTTAGCAATTCCCACATCTTTTAATAATTGGTCTACAATATGACGTAATGCATTCCCTTTTTTTATAGATACAAAAGGTTCATCTTTTATTTCAGACAAATTGATAAATTCTTTATTTGCAAACCGATGATTTTCTGGAACGATAACAAACAATTCTTCCTTCCATAATTCAATCCATTCAATATCAACTATTTTTGATTCAATACGTTGGGATAAACATAAATCGATATCCCCTTCTTCCAACAATTCTAATAAATTCAATGAAGAAGCTTGAGTTAAAGTAAACTTGATATTCGGATATTTTTCGTGAACATGAGCCATCAATTCAGGCACAATCTCCATCCCTAAAGTGTGGATAAATCCTAATGATACCTCTCCATATCCTGGCATAATCAATCCATTGATTTCCTGTTTCGCTCGATTATATTCTTCTAAAATCGTATTCACTCTTTCCAAAAAAAGTTTTCCATAGCGATTCAATACAATGGAACGGCCTTGCCTATCAAAAAGAGGTACTCCAATTTCTTGTTCGATATTTGAAATCGACTTACTTAATGCCGGCTGAGAAATGTTTAACAATTCAGCAGCGTGAGTCATATGTTCTATTTCAGCAACAACTTTGAAATATTCCAATTGTTGTATTTCCATTTACATACCCCTTTTGTTAATTGATAACCATTTAGAATGGTTTTGATAAAAATAATAAATTGTATTTATGTAAGGCTGTATCTATAATAAGTTTACAAGATTGATTTGCATAACAAAATTCATTTTAAAAAACAAGATATTTTCATTTTTTTTCATTTTATTGTAACATTATTTATAAAAGGAGTACTTCATAATGAAAATCGTTTCGCCAAAACCATTTACTATTGAGACGGGAAAACGCGCTGTCTTATTACTACATGGTTTTACAGGCAACACTAATGATGTGAAGCGTTTAGGTCGTTATTTAGCAGATCGCAATTATACGGTTCATGCTCCTTTATATAAAGGGCATGGAAGTGACCCTTTAACCCTTATTAACACAGACCCGATCGAATGGTGGAATAGCGCTGTTGAAGGTTACGATGAACTTCGCAGAAGAGGGTATAAAGAAATTGCGGTTGCTGGTGTTTCTTTAGGCGGCATTTTCTCACTACGCCTAGGTGAAGAACGACCAATTAAAGCAATCGTAACAATGTCAGCACCAGCGTTATCTAAAAGTGTTGACAGCTTACAACAACGTATTATTAGCTACACAATTAATTACAAAAAATTAACTGGCACATATAATGAAGATGTAGATAAACCAGAAAACTTAGCGAAAACATATCGAATGCCGAAGCTAGAATACTTGCAAGGCATTATTAATGATACAAGCGCAAAATTAAATCAAATAGACAAACCTGTTCATATTTTACGTGGGTTAAATGATGATGAATACTACTGCCAAAGCGCAGATTACATTTATAACTCTGTAAAATCGCGCATTAAATCTGTTAAAAGCTTTATTAATTCAGGTCACATTTTAACTGTAGATAAAGAACGTGACCTTGTATTTGAAGAAGTATATCGCTTCTTTGAAAGTTTAAAATGGGAAGAATAATATTTGAATCTTCTCAACATAATAAATAATGTATCCCCTAGCAAATTCCCCAATTTGCTATAAAATATATGTCCTTGAGACATACATCCCTTTGGCAAGCTACGAAATAGATCCCCGTCTAACTTCGTAGCTTGTTTTTAATTTATATATAGGAGAAGCTTAAATAAGTTAAGCATGTTTTTTACTCAATTACTTTCCCATACACACCGCCTCCGCCAACCTCAATATTTAATTTTCCTCTTCTTGCTAAATCAATTAGATTAGCAATTTTCTTTGGAACCACTTGCTCCAATTGTTCTACCGACACTTCATGTAAAATAGCCATTTCCGTACCGAAAGCTTCAATCAATCGACGAATCGTCTTTGCTCCAACTCCCGGGATAAAATCTAACGGAACTTGATGGATATATGGTGGTCGATGACGAGTAGGGGGTTTATGATCCTTCAATTCGTTTATTCTTTTAGAAACGCCCTTTACCAAATGGCTGCTTCCGCATGCTGAACATGATTCTTCCGATTCAACATGTTCACCACATTCTTGACAAACAGTGGAGTGATACTTTCCTAATAGAGGATTTAATCCATAATTCGCTAAAATCTTTCGGCCGCCTTTTTCTTGTAAAGCGTAAACAAGCTCTTTAAAATTTGCATCCTCCAGTTGAACTTTTTGATATTCTCTTGCCAGTTTCCCTAAAGAATGAGCATCTGAGTTTGTGACGAAAGGATATTTTTCAAGTTCACTAATTCCTTGCACCATATATGTATCAGAGCTCAATCCAAGTTCAATGGCATCAATTCGTTCAGGATCAAACACTTCCGATAAGCTTTTTTCTACTCCCTTTCCATAAAGGCTTTTAAAAGGTGTAAACACATGGGCTGGAATAAATAGCCCCTCTAATTCTTGTACTTTTTGTTGTAAAGTCCTCCCATCACAATAGATGCGTTGTGAACTTAAATGAATATTTTTCAAAAGAGGACGCATCCATTCGGAAAATTTCTTCATGTACTCAAGAGTTGGAAAGAAGGAGAGAACATGAATCGGCCCCTTACAGTGTTCATCAAAAATCTCGATTTCCGAGCCTGGAATGAGTGTCGTCTTATCAAATCGCAATCCCCCTTCCGGAAGAAGCTCAATTCTTTGTTCTTCTACCAGTTGTTCGATTTCCTTTATGACTTCAGGTGAATGGCAATCGATTATCCCAACGATGTCAAGTCCTTTTTGACTTGAGGCGGTTTGTAATATATTTTTTAGCGTTAAATTTTTACTCCCTGTTATTTTTACTGCTCGTCCACTCTCAGTTCTTCCGATATGTATATGTAAATCAACATAGTAATTCTTCATCTTTTCACGTCCTTGTAACTTAAATTTTATTTTAGCATATTTTTTTCGTAAATTTTTCGTATAAAAAAGGACATTACAAAGGAGTTAATCTTTGGAATGTCCCTTTACTCAAAATGTATTTATCAAATTTTTTATTCTAATGAAGTGTTTCACACATCAATCAAAAAATTAAATAGTGCAACATTATGCTTCTTTTTTCTCTTTTGTTTTTTTCTTTCTTGTGGCAGGTTTCTTTTTCGTTTTATTTAATGATGCTTCTAGAGCACTCATCAAATCGGTCATATCAGGTGGAATGGCTGGATTTTTCTCCGCAGCTGTTACGGTTTCTCCCGCTTTTTTCTGCTCAATCAGTTCGAGAAGTGCTGTACGATACTCATCATGATATTTCTCTGGTTCAAATTTTACCGTCAGTTGATCAATTAACATCAATGCAGTTTCTAATTCTTTTTGTACAACCTTTTCATCACTCGGGATATTCGGAACATCTTTAGCATTTCTAACTTCATCTGGAAAATAAATTGTTTCCATTAACAATGTATCTTCATATACCCGAACAACTGCTAATTGTTCTTTTGAACGTATAGTAATTTTAGCAACTCCGATTTTTCCTGATTCTTTCAACGCTTGACGTAGCAAAGCATATGCTTTCAATCCACCTGTATCAGGTGATAAAAAATAGCTTTTTTCAAAATAAATTGGATCGATTTCTTCTAGCTTGACAAATTCTATAATTTCTACAGCCTTTTCTTCATTTTCTTTCCTCAATTCTTCCAAATCTTCCTCATCCAACACGACAAATTTATTCTTTGCGTATTCATAAGCTTTGACAATCTCTTCACTTTTCACTTCTCTGTCGCAAACGGGACATACCTTTTTATAATTAATGGGACTATGACATTCTTTGTGAAGCTGTCTAAGTTTTACATCTTTATTTTCTGTAGCTGCGTGGAGTTTAACAGGTATATTCACTAACCCAAAACTGATGCTACCTTTCCATATCGTATGCATAGCGTCACCTACTTTTTTCTTATTATGCTTAAATGAAAAATAACTATGTATAACCTTTAACCTCTGTTCAACAATAATGAAAAAAGAGGTTTTCGTCATGAAGCCAATGTTATTAACTTCAGTAGAGGAGTTACCTGTAGGTGACGAGTGGATTTATGAAGCTAAATATGATGGTTATCGAGCGATCTTGGTATGGGAAAATGAAATTCCTACCATTATCAGCAGAAATGGCAACGAATTAACACCACTTTTCCCTGAATTAATTGAATTTTGTAAGCGGTATTTTTCGTTCGTTAAATCTTTTCTTCCACTAACTTTAGATGGGGAAATTGTATACTTAGAAAACAATTTTCGAAGTAATTTTTCTATCGTTCAATCCCGGGGAAAAACAAAAACAAAACAAAAAATTCAACAAGCTAGCCAAAAATTTCCTTGCCAATATATCGCTTTTGATTTACTGCAATTCAAAGGAAAAGAAATGCATTTCTTTCCTCTATCCAAAAGAAAAGAACATTTAAGTCAGCTTTTTTCAAAGGCGAACCTCCCAAAAAATATACAATTTTTCTGCCGTGGACAAATACAATGTATTGAAAGCTTCCAACAGAGGGATGTTCTTTGGAAAATCATTAAAGAGCATAATGGTGAAGGAATGGTTGCAAAACGAAAAACAAGCCTATGGATTAGTGGAAAGCGTTCAACGGACTGGTTAAAAATAAAAAACTGGCGACTTGTATCCGTTGTTGTCCATTCCTTCAACAAAGCAAACGGCTATTTTACAGGTGCAATTTTTAAAGAGCATCAATTAATAGAAGTAACAACTTTTAAACATGGTTTGTCCGATGAAGAATTTAACACATTGGGATCGTTTTTTGAGACGAAAGGAGAAAAAATCTCCAGTTCAATTTGGACTTTACCTCCTTCCATTTGCGTTGACATTGCATGTATCGATTTTGATGGAAAAACATTAAGAGAACCTCGTTTCCATTCTTTTCGTTTCGATTTACTACCAGAAGAATGTAATTGGAAAACATTTTTAAAACAACTTCATCCCATACCCGAACATGTACAAGTTACTCATCCTGAAAAACCAGTCTGGCCGAAACTTAATTTATTGAAAGATGATTATATTCTTTATTTAGACATGATTGCTCCCTATTTGCTTCCCTTTTTACAAAACCGAGCTCTAACGGCGATTCGTTATCCACATGGCGTTCCTGGCGAAAACTTTTATCAAAAAAATGTACCAGACTACGCACCTGATTTCGTTCAAACTATGCGGATCGATTCTATTGATTATATTGTTTGCAACGACATACCCACATTATTATGGCTAGGCAATCAATTAGTATTGGAATTTCATATTCCTTTCCAAACGATTAACACAACCTATCCAACAGAAATCGTGTTTGACTTAGATCCACCTTCCGTCAGCGAATTTCCATATGCCATTGAAGCAGCTCTAAGAATGAAAGCAATTTTTGATCGATTTCAGCTGCAATCATTTGTCAAAACGTCTGGCGGAAAAGGTTTGCAACTCTATATACCGTTGCCAAAAAATCAATTCACCTATGATGAAACCCGCATCTTTACTGAATTCATTTGTAAATTTTTAGTAAATCAGGAGCCGAATATTTTTACATTAGAGCGGTTAAAAAAGAAAAGAGGAAATAAGTTGTATTTAGATTATGTGCAACATGCAGAAGGAAAAACAATTATTGCACCATATTCTCCCCGTGGAAATGAATTAGGCTGTGTCGCAACACCTCTTTACTGGGAAGAGGTGAAAGAAGGATTGCATCCAAATAACTTTACGATTCCAAAAGTGGTTGAACGACTGAATACGTTAGGCAACCCATTTAACAATTATTTTGAGGCTGGAGAAAAACAGAATTTTAAAGAAGTCATTGAAGAATTAAAAAATATATTAAAATAAAAAATCCTCCATCAAAATTGATGGAGGTCCATATTAATGATGATGATGGTGATGATGGTGTTGATTACCTTGAATTTTACATAATACAGAATCTTCATGTACATGATCAGCATCTTCTATTTGTACGGTCATATGTGCAATTCCTAAATGCAGCAGTTCATGCTCAATTTTTCTTAATATCTTCTGAGTTTCTTTTAACGTTAAATGTTCATCTACCACTGCATGACAGGATAGTGCGTTTTGTCCACTTGTAATACTCCATACATGTAAATCATGGATACCGATAATACCAGGCGTATTGCTAAATAATGAAATAATTTCATCTATATTGACGTTGCTTGGTACACCTTCCATTAAAACATGAATGGCATCTTTCGTTACTCGATAGCCGCTATTTAAAATAATTATTGCCACAATAATACTTGCCACTGGATCCATCCATCCCCAGCCAAGGAACATGATGGATAGTGCTGCTACAATTGCTGCAACTGAACCTAACATATCTCCAATAACATGAAGAAAAGCAGCTCTCATATTTAAATTATCGTGAGTATCGCCACCGCGCATTAATATCCAAGCCACAAGCACATTCACTGCCAACCCGACAATTGCAATTCCAAGCATACCAACAGATGCAATTTCCGGAGGGGAAATGAAACGTTCAATTGCTTCAATAACAATAAAAATTGAAATAAGAATTAATGTAACACCATTAAAAACCGCCGCTAATATTTCAAAACGTCGATATCCATAAGTTCTTGAATAATCTGCAATCTTTTCACCAAACTTGAAGGCAAGCACACCAACTCCTAGCGATACTGCGTCACTCAACATATGTCCAGCATCCGAAAGAAGTGCAAGACTGTTTGTTAATAAGCCACCGATCGCTTCTACAATCATATATGTGGCAATAATGAAAAATGCAATAGTTAATGTTTTTTTGTTAGCACCATGAGTATGATCATGGTGTGCATGATTATGGCCATGCCCCATCAGTAAACCCCCTTTATATTAGTATATATTCATATAAAAATAAATGTTCTTAATGTTTAGAATGCTCTATTGTTTGATGTAACATATGCATCACGTGGTCATCATCGTGAGAATAGTAAAGTGTTGTACCTTCTCTGCGATATTTGACAAGCCTTAAGTTTTTTAAAAATCGTAACTGATGAGAAACGGTAGGTTGACTTAAATTTAATTTTTTTGCAATCTCATTAACCGAATACTCATTGTGTGAAAGTAAATATAAGATTCGTATTCGAGTTGGGTCGCTTAACGCTTTAAACGTTTGAGAAACTAAAAATAATGTTTCATCATCTAAATCATTATGTTCGGAATTTTCTTCTTGATGAATGAATTCGTTTTCCATGTTTAACACACCCCAAATAATTTCTTATATGAACATTTGTTCATATAAATATATTATAAATCATAGATTTCTCTATGGGAAGTAGTGAAAGAATTTAATTTACTCTAAATAAATATCGACTAATTAATGTTAAAAAAGATAGTATTCGTGAAATTTTGACATCTATATAAGCGATTTGATAAATAGCTTTGTCGTAAATTGTCGGAAAAATCTGTTTTTTGATGTATTCAATTTTTCTTTTATTATATGTACACTAAAAACTATAGTTTCAAAAAAATCCTTTGGAGGTAAATTTATGAATAGGGTACTATTTTTTGCTTTTGTACTATCATTATCATTGATGCTTGCGGCATGTAACAGCAGCGGAAATAATCAAGCCAGCGACAATGATAAATCAGCTGCAACTGATGGTTTAGATACGAACATTGTAACAATCGCAACAGGAGGAGCAAGTGGTCCTTACAATATTATTGGTTCAACACTTGCCGACCAATATACCAAAACATTTGATGTGAACTCCCGCACTCAAACAACAGGTGCTTCTGTTGAAAATATTAATTTATTAGAACAAGGTAAAGCAGAAATTGCATTTGTCATGAGTGATGCTTTATCCCAAGCTATTAATGGTGAAGTAAGTTTCAATGAGCCAGTGAAAAATGTATCTCATATAGCAACTTTATATCCAAATGTTGTACAAATTATTACAAAAAAAGGAACTGGTATTAATACGATTGAAGATTTAAAAGGTAAACGCGTTGCCGTAGGTGACCAAAATTCAGGGGTTGAAATCAATGCACGCGTGTTATTAAAGGGACATGGCATTACTTACGATGATTTGAAAGTGGATTATTTGGGTTATGCAGAAGCAGCTGATGGATTAAAAGCGGGGACAATTGATGCCGCCTTCTTAACAAGTGGTCTTCCTAATGCTTCAGTATTAGAATTAGCCGAATCAATCGATTTACAATTAGTTTCAATCAATCCTGACAAAGTGGCAGAAATTGCAAAAGAACATCCGTACTTTGTTGCTTACGACATTCCAGCAGATACTTACGGAAACAAAGAAGCGATTCCTACAGCAGCAGTTTCGAATGCACTAGTAGTTCGTGCAGATATGAGTGAAGATGATGTATATAAATTAACAAAACAATTCTTCGAAAGTTTGCCAACATTACAAAATGCTCACCAAGCAGCAAATGATATCACATTAGAAGGTGCACAACAAAATATTGTTGCACCGCTTCACCCAGGTGCTAAACGCTTCTATGATGAACAAAGTCAGTAAAACACTTCTCATGGGAGGTACGGGTTTTCTCGTCCTCCTTTTCTTATCCCACTTGATCAAGTTTCCTCTCTTAACTTTTGAAATTAAGGACCACCTACTTTGGTCAACCAATAAACATTTCGCAATCAAATGGATTCATTCTGTAGAAAAGGAAGAATGGGTGGAGTTCTATGAAATAAAAGAAGACGCTTTGTTATTAACAAAAACAAAATTTAAAACTTTCGGTGCCGGGGTTCCAAGCACCCCAAAAGAGAGTAAACAAGCAGCATTAATAGATGGATTTGTAGAATTGGAAATTAATCGTTCCTTTCCATCCATTCAACTAGTCGTATCTGAAAATGTAAAGAGTACCTTAATTATCGATGATAAAGAAATTTTATTATATGAACTGGCGGGAGACTACGAACCCGTAACAATTTCCATACAAACAATTTCTCTTTGGGACATGTTATTGAAGGGGGAATGTCTATGACACAAACAATCAAAGAACCAGTCATTTCAGAAAATATTTCGGACGAAAAAATACAAGAGGTTTTGGAAAAATACGATGCCGATTCGAAAGTGAGAAAATACAATTCAAAAAAATTAATTATTTTTGTTAGTATTCTTGGCATTTTATATTCATTATTTCATTTGTATACAACTTTCAATCCACTCCCTACACTTCTCATGCGATCCATTCACTTATTATTTGCGATGGGACTTGTTTCCCTCCTTTATCCTACATACGGAAAACAACGACGAGATAAAATTCCGGTTTACGATTGGCTCTTGTTTGGTTTATGTCTTGTTTCTTGCGGCTATTTATTTATGGAATACGAAGAAATTATGACTGCTAGAGGAGGCATTCCAAATACATTCGATATCGCAGTCGCCATTATGACTGTTTTATTGGTACTTGAAACTGCAAGACGTGTAACAGGTTGGATTTTACCGCTGTTAGCACTGGCATTTTTAAGTTATCCATTCTTCAGTCATCAAGCTTGGCTGCCTCGTATCATGATGACACGTCCCTTTGATTTGGGAGACATTTTTGGGCAATTGTACTTAAAAACGGAAGGATTATTCTCTACTGCAATTGGTGCCTCTGTGCAATATATTTTCCTTTTTATTTTATTTGGTTCGTTTTTAGCCAAATCAGGAATGGGACAGTTTTTCAACGACTTGGCTCTTGCTCTTGCAGGACATAGACAAGGTGGTCCTGCAAAAGTTGCAGTAATTTCGAGCGCCTTTATGGGAAGTATCAATGGTTCTGCGGTTGCCAATGTCGTTGGAACAGGCGCATTTACTATACCATTAATGAAAAAAATCGGTTACGAGAAAAACTTTGCAGGTGCCGTTGAAGCCAGCGCTTCGATTGGAGGGCAAATTTTGCCTCCAGTAATGGGAGCCAGTGCATTTATTATGGCGGAGACCACAGGAATCAGCTATGGCACAATCGCCCTTGCGGCAATTATACCAGCGCTTTTATACTTCTTAGGTGTTATTATGCAAGTTCACTTCCGGGCCGGTCGTTCCAATTTAAAAGGGATTCCAAAACCTGATTTACCACGGGTAAAGGAAGTATTTAAAGAAGGCGGCCATTTAATCCTTCCTCTTATCGGGCTTATTGTATTACTCGGTTCAGGAATGCCTGTTGCCCATGCTGCCTTTTGGACAATTATCCTGACAATCGTAGTCTCTTCTCTTCGCAAAAATACACGAATGTCCTTTAAAGACATTTTGCTTGCTCTCGAAGACGGGACACGCCAGTCATTATCGACAGTTATAGCATGTGGTGTAGTTGGAATTATTATTGGGGTAGTCAACTTGACTAGTTTCGGTGCTACGTTAACATCTGCGATTACAACTCTTGGAGGCAATAGTTTATTTTTAACATTATTCTTAACGATGATTGCTTCGATTATCTTGGGAATGGGCTTACCAAGTATTCCTGCTTATATTATTACTGCAACGATGGTTGCACCTGCATTAGCGGATTTTGGAGTACCAGTTTTAGTTGCACATATGTTTGTTTTCTACTTTGGTATTTTCGCAAACATCACACCTCCTGTGGCACTGGCTTCCTTTGCTGGAGCAGGTCTTTCAGGTGGAAGCCCAATGAAGACCGGTTTTATTTCCGTACGTCTAGCACTTGCAGGCTTCATCGTTCCGTATATTTTTGTCTATGCACCAGAGATGTTATTAATCGATCCAACAGGTCTTCCAATGAATGCAACAGAATTTCCATTTGCTTCTCCACTTGATATTATTAAGGTGACGGTTTCTTCCATAATAGGTGTAATAGGCATTGGGGCTGCGATTGAAGGGTACTTTAAAACTAATCTCAACATAGTCCTTCGTCTTGTACTCGCTGTAGGATCATTGTTATTAATTATTCCTGAATTTTACACAGATATAATTGGTATAATCACTGTGTTAGGAATCTTCGCATTTAATACATTTCAAGCAAAAAAACAACTTAAAAATGCATAGAAAAAGGCTGTCTAGTACATCTCTAGACAGCCTTTCAACCATTATTAGTCAAAATACAAATTCATATCATTTGCTTTATGGGCAAGTCGTACTGCAGATGTAACAAATTCAGCATATGTGACAGGTCGTTTTGGTTCAAATAGGTTATTTTCTGCAGGAATTAATCCAAGAGAATTTGCTAACGATACATAGCCAATATAATGACTATTTACTAAATCTACATCTTTCACATTGCTTTTATATATTTCTGAATGCTTCGCAGCTTCTTCTAATCCTAATGCTCTAATGTACCAAACAGCTAATTGTTCTCTCGTAATGTTTGTATCTGGGTTAAAGCCTTTATTTTTCGGATCAAGAATGCCCATAGAAACAGCTTTTTCTACGATATGGAAATACGGATGATCTGGTCCAATATTTTCGTATGTTTGTTTTTTCATTTCTTCGCTATTGTAATAATAGTCTTCATAGAAGTAAGTTAAAGATTTAACTAAACCTTTTAATACTTCTCCTTTCGTAATTGGAGCATCCGCATTAAAGCTATCAATATCCCCTATTTCTAAATAGCCGTTCTCAATAAAGAAATTCAATTCTTTTTCCGCAGTTGGATGAGAAACCTTTTGCTCTTCACTTATTTCTGGATTTTGCAAATAGCTCGGAGTTTTCCATTCCCCACTTATCGCATCTAAATAACTATAAATATTTCCATTATAAATTGGCGAGTACACTAAAGCATAATGAGGATTTTCATCTGGTTGTATATAGCTAAGCTCCACATCTGTACTGTTCATTATAATATTTTTTGCTTCTTCTGCTGAAATTGCATTATTTATTGCCGGCCATTCACTGTTTTCATGATATCCGACATGTAAATTAATCAATTCACCAGTATCACTTATAGCTACATGTAATTCATCGCCAATCACTGGAATTCCATTTACTATTCTTGGGAATGTAAAGAAATACAATCCATTATAATGTTCTAACCTTTGCTCAATTGGTTTTGAATAATGGTGAAGTTTTGATGGCGCATATTGTTTTAAATAGCCAATCGCTTTAGAAAGAGCTTGTTCCTCAGTTATTTTTCTTTGATTTTTTGGCTTTTCTCCAATCTGAGCTAATAAGTCAGATTTAATATCATAGTACTCGATTAAATCTCCAGTCTGTTTATCAAATGTAATGTTTGTCCCATATCCACCACGGTCATATTCATAGCTATACGAAACGTAAATAATTTCATTTCCATAATAGTTCTCTGTCTCTTCCACGCTATCAATCGTTAAACGTACTTTATTAGAATTAATCTTTAAAATTTGTTCTGCTAATTGTTTTGCTTGTTCAACAGTCATCCCTTGATATTTTGGTGAAAGGGGTTGATTCGTTAATTGGTCCACATTTTTGTTTTCTGGTGGATTAGATTGAAATTTATTTCCTACCAACCAATTTCCAGTTAAGGCATGAATTCCCTCTTTAATGGACGGCACATATACTAACTCTGCTTTTTGTTCTCCCGTATAGTAGTTGTAATCTAATTGATATCGTAATTGAACAGATAAATTGTCTTTTATTTTTTTCATTATTTCTTCTTTATTTATTACTTTATTTACATCATCAAATGTTGCTGATAAGAATTCACTGCGATATAAATGAGTTACTTCTCCATTCCCTAAAACTGATATTGAAATTCTTTGATCTGGAATTGCAATACCGTTTTCTGTACGTACAAATGAAAATGAATATTGAACTGGTTCAGTTAATAATTGTTTTGGTCCTGGATAATAATATACATCGTCTTCTTCAGAAAGTTTATATTTTTTGCCTGCTGTAAATTGTTCAATAAATTTTTTTGCAATTTCCTTTGCTTCATCTTTTGATACTTTCGCAGGGAACATAGCATCTTTTGTATCAATTGGATCTAAATATAAAGATTCAATCTCTAAGTTTTCCCCAGCAAAAGTAATATCACCATAAACGTATCGATTGCCGCTTATTTTTTTGTGGAAGCTTAAATTGTAACGAACGGTATTATCATTTGGATAGTGTCCACTTCTTAAATGGAAGTCAGATTCTGATAAAAAATCATATTTATTTGGGAAAACATCTTTAAACTTTTTAATTAATTCGCTTTTTGATACAGTAGTTTCAGTAGATGCAATAAGAATTTCCAATTGTTGAGGTTTTTCATATACGTCCAAAGGCGTTTCAGCTAAAGCTGGTGTTGCAAGTAATCCAACTGACAATGTAGCAGCAGTTGCAATCGTTCCTATTTTTTTAAATTTCACCAATAGTCCTCCTTTTTATTTACTAATTTTAATTTTAAGACATTTCTATATTGGTTTAAATAGGAAATTACCCCTGTATTTAACTCTGAAAATAATACTTCTATAACAAAATTAGCATTTTTTAATAATTTTAAATTTATCAATTTTACATATTGCTAATAATCCGTACTTTTATGTATTAGAAAAATATATTTGATATGTCATTCTGTGAACAAATTAATGCCCGGCTCGAGCTTACTGATGAAATAGTTTTCTATATCTCGAGACTCGGGCTAGTTTCCTAAATTTTGATGATTCTTTTTTATAATCATGCAATTTGTGCAATTCACTATTAATGAAATCTCCATCAACCATTTAATAATTGCATTGCCATTTCATCTTTTGACAATATTAAAATTGTCTTGAATTAACAACCAATTTTGAGGAAAAGCAAAGCTTAACTTCCAATAACTAATCCCCCGCAAATTCAACCTTTTCAATAAATTAAACTTCGCTTGAATCGACCTAGCATCTTCAAACCAAACTTCATGATTTTTACCCTCATCATCTACATAATAAAAATAAGGAGCTTGAGCTATTGGGTCAAATTGAATTTCCGCATTATGTTCACGAGCAAGAGCAATCGCTTGTTGAGGGCTTATAGCTCTTGCATATTGTCCTCCTTCAACATAAGGAAGGGTCCAATCATAACCATATAAATTTTGTCCCATCATAATTTTGCTTGGCGGTATCTCTGTTAAAGCATAGTTTAACACTTTCTCCACTTCACTAATTGGAGATACTGCCATTGGTGGTCCTCCTGAATAACCCCATTCATAGGTCATTAATACAACAAAGTCCACTATTTCCCCATGTGCACGATAATCATGAGCTTCATACCATTGACCAGTTTGTTCACGGGATAGTTTTGGAGCTAATGCACTGGAAATTAACAATCCTTCCTCATGAAGACGATCTGCTGCTTTCCTTAAAAAATTATTGTACGCTTCTCTTTGATCTGGAGGCAAAAATTCAAAGTCAAAATGAATGTCTGATACCGTCCCAATACGTTTTGCCTCATCAATAATGTTATCTAGAAGAACATCCTGAACTGCTGAGCTTTGCAATATATCTCTACCAAGTTCCCCACTAAACTGACCATTTTCTAAATTCGTCACAACAAGCATCAAAGAAGCCCCACTATTCTGAGCCACTTCAGGTATTCCCTGTATTGGCATTGGTACGAGACTACCATCTCTTCTTGCTTCATAACTGAATGGCGCTAAGTATGTGAGATAAGTTCCTACTTCACGGGCACTATTCAATAATTGTTCACTAACTGTATCCCCGGATGGTTCAATATAAATATTAACTTCTGCTCTCGTTTTCGCCCTCGGTGGAATATATAATCTTAGTCCTGGCAGCAATGGCTGATTGGGATTTAGTCCGTTAATTTGTGCAAGGGTGAGATAGTTCATTCCAAAACGCTGTGCAATGGTAAATAACGTATCCCCCGGCTGAACCCAGTAAAAACTTCCAACAATCGGAATCACAATTGCTTGCCCCACCACTAATTCATTTGGTAATTCAATTTGATTCGTTTGAATGATTGTTTGTGGATTGACATTGTAGCTTTGAGCAATCCCCCAAATCGTATCTCCCGGCCGAACAACGTGTATTTGAATGGTGCATCCTCCTTTTTGCACTTATGACAATCAATAGATTTTATGATGTGTTTTGAAAGAAAATAACAATTGTAATTGATAAACATTCTAAGGAGTTTATATGGAGGATTGAATGTGAATAGAGCAGTTCTTGTGAGAAGATTCCCTTGAATCGTGCGGATAACGCCTGAACTTGTGTAGATAATTCCTCTACTTGTGCGGTTAGATCCTGAGCATTTGCAGATAATTCCTCTACTCGTGCGGATAAGTCCTTAGCTTGTGCAGATATTCCGCGAATAGCTAATCTCTCAACTTATGCAAATAGCCCCCTTCCAGTTGCTTCTCTCCATAAAAAAATAAGGCTATCTAGAAATTTCTAGACAGCCTCCTAAAATTCACTTTTTCCTTCCATTTATCGAACACGATTAAATATTAATGTAACAGATTATGTTCATACAAGTAATCGTACGAAATATCAACAAATAAATATTCATTATCAGCTAATGCCATGGAGAACGTACGAGTTAATTCGCCGGTTTTGATGTCACTATATATATTTGAAAGTTCACCTTTCACATCATCTTTTAATTTGATGATATTTAAGAGAAAGTAAGGTCGCCAACTCCAATTTTTACCGATAGCTTCTTTTTCCACTATCCAATTTCCATTTCTACGCACGATATTTGGGGATATTTGAAATCCTTCTTCATTGCAAATATAAAATCGGAAAGCATATTTTGTTAATTTGTTTGCTAATGCTAAGAGTGACTCCTCATCATGACTTTGTAGTTTTGATTGATCAACAATTGTAGCAATATCCTTTTTCAATTTTTTCATTTCTTCATATTTTAATTCCAACTGCTTTCTTTCAGTTGCAATAAATTGTTTACAATCATTGCGGAATCGCTCTTTTAATGAGTCTTTCGGATTTAAATGTGTAGAAGGTTTCTGTAAATATTCTCCTTTAAAATATCGAGCACCATGCTTCCATGCGTGATGTAATTGATAATCCGTTTTTATATCATTAAACATTAAAGCGGCACCCATTTTGATCGCCAAACTTTGAATTGTTGTAAACACATGACTTTGGGAACCCCAAGCATTGTAATTCAATTGATTAATATTGATTTTTAATACAGTTGGCTCCAACATTAGTATTTGATCCAACTTGCTTTCTTTACCAATTTCGTCTAAAGCGATTTTGACACCATACGTTTTCATATACCGAATTGGATGCTGTAATTCATCAGCTTCCCCTTCATATTTATGCGCTGGAATTACTAGAAATATTTTGGATAATAACGATTCACCAATTGTTTGTTTTATTGCTTGAAAATAAGCATCTCCAACATCTGTCATAAACAAATTTGGATTACATGGTAAATAAACATAGAAATCATTTAACGAATCCTTTACTTCTGTAACAGCTTTTTTTATGAGAGTAAGTTCTGCTTCTTTCCGCAAATCTTCGGGAATCGTTGAATCATAAGTTAAATTAACAATATCGATCGTTTTATCATTTATTAAAAGCTTTCCAGAAACTTCATAAGCAACAATCGAATGCGAATCCGCACTAAAAATTGGCTCATAAAACACTTCTATTTCATTTATTCTATCTAAAATATCTAGTACTTCCATAAGAAACCTCCACACACAAATTATGTTCAAACTTGCTATGCTAACTGTATTATACATGAAATAATGCATTAAAAAGCAACTTAAATAGAACATTCATTTCTAATATTCATATAACTGAAAAAAGAGCTACTTCCCCTTTCCCTAATTCTAAACATTCCTCAAATTTTATTTAATATCATTTCAAATCAGACCATTAATTATTATAAAATAATTTTATAATAAAATAAATCATATAATTCTTATAAATTTTATAAAGAATATTGGAAAATAAAATCACCATTTTTCAATATTGAAAATGGTGGTTTTTGTTCGTTTCATTTTTATTTAATTTGAGGCTGTGTTACACGTTTTAAGAAGAATGATAAAAGTAGTGGAATAAGAGTAAAGCAAGTTGCTACAAAGAATGCTAATTCAATTCCTTCTAAAAGGGCCTGTTGGGTAATGCTTGCCATTACTTCCTCCGAAAATGTGCCAGCTTGCATCGCTTCCGCTGCCATTTTTTCTCCAACGGATGTAGCCTTTGTGTTCATCACCGCAATCAAGACTGCTGTGCCAATGGAACCAGCAATTTGTTGAATGGTGTTATTTGCTGCAGTACCATGTGGATTCAATCGAGGTGCTAGAGAATTTAATCCATTTGTCATGACAGGCATCATCACTAAAGATATCCCGATTGTTCGAACAGTATATACGGAAATGATATAAATAATTGAAGTGTCAATTTCTAAATGAGACAGTAGATATGTTGTAACCGTCATAATACTCATACCAATTATCGCCAATACGCGTGGTCCAAACTTGTCAAACAAGCGACCAGTAATAGGTGACATTGCAGCCATAACAAGCGCTCCCGGTAACATCATTAACCCTGACTCCATCGGTTCGATATGCCGCACACTTTGTAAATAAGCTGGAGTTAAAATCATTCCCCCTGTTAACCCCATTCCAAGCACGGAACTAAAAATTGCGGAAAGGGTATAGGAAGGAGCCTTAAAGATTTCCATACTTAAAAACGGAGATTCAAGTTTTAATTGTCTCAATACAAATAAAACGATGCCAATTATACCAATGATGATGGTTGTAATAATTACAGGGTCGGACCATCCTTTATTACCAGCTGTACTAAATCCGTATAAAAGAGAACCGAACCCAATTGTACTTAACACAATTGAAAAATAATCCAATGATTTTTTTTTCGTTGGTATGACATTCTCTAATTTCCATAAACCTAATAAAACACTAATAACTGCAAAAGGCAAAATCATCGTAAATAGAATTCGCCAATTATAATGTTCTACAATATAGCCCGATAATGTTGGACCGATTGCTGGTGCAGCCATCATAATAAGCCCGAAGAAGCCCATTGCTGTCCCACGTTTTTCAATTGGGAAACTAACTAACATCACATTCATTAAGAGCGGAGCCATAACGGATGAACCTGCAGCTTGAACCATTCTTCCGGCAAGCAATGTTCCAAAGTTAGGAGAGAAGGCTGCAAGTAGCGTACCTAAAGTAAAAATACTAGTAGCCACTACAAATAAAGGTTTTGTGTTAAATCTCGTGATGAAAAAAGCAGAGGCAGGGATTAATACACCGCTAACTAACATATAGCCGTTAGAAAGCCACTGTACAGTTGCATAACTAATTTGAAAATCTTGCATGATGGTAGGTAATGCAACATTCATTAAGGTATTATTTAAAAACGAAATAAAGGCTCCTATAAACAATACAGCGATCATTAAATAAGGAGGCCTTTGTGCTGACAGTTCTTTAGTCATATCTATTCACACTCTCTGTAACAATATTTAAGCGAAATCTATTCTATACCTACAGTTCAAATTTATCAAGAAAAAAATATTACCTTTTTATTTTACTTTAAATTTAGTAATTTTGAATTTATACTAGCAGTTCAATATTGTTATAGATGAAGATGTAAGCGAAAAGAAAAAAGGTTCTTTCCATTGCTTCGGAAAGAACCCTTTTCTATTCAACACTGCCAAAAGGATGGCGTCTTTATTTATAACGTTATTACATCATGCCCATATCTGGCATTCCTGGATTTTGAGCTGGTGGCTCTGGGATATCAGCTACCACTGCTTCAGTTGTTAAGAATAATGCAGCTACACTAGCAGCATTTTGTAATGCTGAACGAGTTACTTTAGCTGGGTCAACAATACCTGCATCAATCATGTTTACCCATTCACCAGTTGCAGCATTGAAACCAACGCCAACTTCTTCACGTTTTAAGCGATCAACAATGATTGATCCTTCTAAACCAGCA
This sequence comes from Ureibacillus sp. FSL K6-0165, assembly GCF_038004285.1. Lineage (NCBI taxonomy): Bacteria > Bacillati > Bacillota > Bacilli > Caryophanales > Caryophanaceae > Ureibacillus > Ureibacillus sp. FSL K6-0165. Next base: position 950,641 of record NZ_JBBOQS010000001.1, on the reverse strand, counting down.
TTTTCTGCGATTTGACGAACTGGTTCTTCTAGAGCACGTAACACAATTTTCACACCAGTTGCTACATCGCCATCTACTTCATCTAATACTTTTTCTACTGCTTTATAAACATTTACTAATGCAGTACCACCACCTGCAACGATTCCTTCTTCAACCGCTGCACGAGTAGCGTTTAATGCGTCTTCGATGCGAAGTTTACGCTCTTTTAATTCTGTTTCAGTAGCAGCACCTACTTTAATTACTGCTACACCGCCAGCTAATTTTGCTAAGCGTTCTTGTAATTTTTCTTTATCAAATTCTGAAGTTGTTTCTTCAATTTGAGCACGGATTTGATTTACACGTGATTCAATAGCAGCTTGATCTCCAGCACCTTCAACGATAGTAGTGTTTTCTTTATTTACAACTACTTTACCAGCGCGTCCTAAAGATGTGATATCAGCTGTTTTTAAGTCTAAGCCAAGGTCAGAAGTGATAACTTGTCCACCTGTTAAAATGGCAATATCTTCAAGCATTGCTTTACGGCGGTCACCGAATCCAGGTGCTTTTACAGCAACTACTTGGAATGTACCGCGTAATTTGTTCAATACTAATGTTGCAAGAGCTTCACCTTCGATATCTTCAGCGATAATTAATAATGGTTTGCCTTGTTGTACTACTTGCTCTAATAATGGAAGAATATCTTGAATGCTAGAGATTTTCTTATCAGTAATTAAAATGTAAGGATTTTCGAGCACTGCTTCCATTTTATCAGTATCTGTTACCATGTAGTGAGATACGTAACCGCGGTCAAATTGCATACCTTCTACTACATCTAATTCAGTATTGAAACCTTTTGATTCTTCGATTGTGATTACACCGTCAGTTCCAACACGTTCCATCGCTTCAGAGATGAATTTACCTACTTCTTCATCGGCTGCAGAGATAGAAGCAACTTGTGCGATTTCTTCTTTATTTTGAACTTGACGAGAAATGTTTTTCAATTCTTCAATTGCAGCGGCTACTGCTTTATCAATACCTTTGCGAATTCCTACAGGGTTTGCACCGCTTGTTACGTTTTTCAAACCTTCACGAATCATTGCTTGTGCTAAAACTGTTGCAGTTGTTGTACCGTCACCTGCTACTTCGTTTGTTTTAGAAGCAACTTCTGCAACTAATTTTGCACCCATGTTTTCATAAGGATTTTCAAGTTCGATTTCTTTCGCAATTGTTACACCGTCATTAGTAATTAAAGGTGAACCAAATTTCTTTTCAAGTACAACGTTACGACCTTTAGGACCTAATGTTACTTTTACAGCGTTTGCTAATTTATCTACACCTTGTAACATTAACGAACGAGCTTCTTCTGCAAATTTAATATCTTTTGCCATTTTGCCTTACCTCCATTTATTTTTATCTATAGGTAATCAAAATCGGTATAAATACGCCTGACATTTCATACAATGGAAGAGGCGCAATTTTGATTTCTATATGATTATAAAACAGCTAAAATATCGCTTTCTCTTAAAATTAAATATTCTTTACCTTCATATTTCACTTCTGTTCCGGCATATTTAGAGAAGATAATCACATCGCCTTCTTTTACTTCAGGCTCAACGCGAGTGCCGTTATCTAATACACGACCAGAACCTACAGCAACCACTTTACCTTCTTGTGGTTTTTCTTTTGCTGAATCAGGTAGTACAAGTCCAGAAGCAGTTTTTTCTTCTACCTCAACTAATTCGATAATCACGCGATCTCCTAATGGTCTTAGCAAGTGAAACAACCTCCTACATTTCGTATTTTATCTACCATTATTAGCACTCTTATCACCCGAGTGCTAACACAATTATATAATAATGAATCATCCCTTTTTTTGCAAGTGAGAAGTATAAAAAATTTCTTTTCTTTCTATCTTCCTCTACAATAGAATATGATTAGTAAAAACACCATTCCTTAATTTGGATCGGAAAGATTAATATTATGATTACATTTTAATGAATTTGCATAAGAAAGAGGGAAATATACGATTGGCTAATTCGCAAAATATTCAAACTCAAAAGACCGCTTTTTATGTATTAATCACTTATATCTGTTTTCAACTTTCTTCTTTTTTACTATGGATTCCCCCGCTAAAAAGTTTCTTTTTAGGCTTTATTGATTTAGAGGGGCGTTCAGCGTATATTGCATTAGCAGGCTGGTGGTCATCCATTACCGCAGGAATAGCATTAATTATTTCTTTTATCTTAATCTCCAAAAATAAAAACTTTTGGAATTGTTTAAAAGGAGAAAAAATGCCATTGGCGGTAGCAATTGGTTGGGGAATTATCGGTTTTTTCATGATTTATTTAGGTCAAGTGATTGGTATTCAAATTGAATCGGCATTAGGCATTGAGCTTGGCTCTGAAAATACTGAAGCCATTATAAACATTACAAAAATCGCACCAATCATGATTCTAGCTTCCGTTATTTTTGGACCAATTTTAGAAGAACTTGTGTTTCGCCGCGTAATATTTGGATCGATTATGCAAGCACAAAATAACTTTTGGTTAGCTGCCTTCATAAGTGCAATCGTCTTTGCGATTATTCATTTAGATTTTAGTCATATCATTCTTTATACCATAACTGGTTTTATTTTTGCCTTCCTATATAATAAGACAAAACGTTTAATCACTCCAATCATTGCGCACATGATGCTAAATGGTTTTGTTACATACTTACAATTGAACATTGAAAAAATTCAACAATTTTTTCATTAAGCATAGCCTGCTTTATAAGCATGAATAAAGAAAAAGCCTATTTTCCATGAATTTCATAGAAAATAGGCTTTAATTTTGTTCCTTCATTTGTTCAATTAGACGTCTTTGTTCTGCTAACGCAGCTTCCACTTGTTGTCTTTGTTCCGCTTCCTTTTCTTCTTGCATACGCTGTTCTTCTGCTTTTAAATATTTCTTATATCCGATTTTTGCAATAGCAATGCTAATTTCATACAAAACAAATAACGGAATGGACATTAGAATATATGAAATTAAGTCAGGTGGCGAAATTAATACGGCAATAACAAATAATACAAAGTAAGAATACTTTCTAAACTTTGACATTAAGTTTGGATTCAATACCCCGAGACGGGATAAAAACAATGTAATGACTGGAAGTTGAAATAAAAAACCAAATGGAATCACTAATTTAAATAAAAAAGAGAAATATTCGTTAATGCCGATTGTTTGCTGAATATCTAACCGCTCCGACAAGTTCATCATGAAATTCATAACGTTTGGGAAAAGAATAAAGTAAGAAAACAATAATCCAACTAAAAACAAAACAAAGGAATACGGTATATATTTTAATGTTGCTTTCCTCTCAGATTCATACAAGCCCGGTGCAATAAATGCCCAAAGTTGGTACAAAATCACCGGAGATGTCAAAATTAATGCTACAAAGAAGGATACTTCTAAATATACAGTAAGCGGGTCGCTTACTTTGAATGCATTTAATGTTAATGCCTCTAATTCTTCATTATCATGCTGAATGAATTTAATGATTGGTTCTGCAACATAGAATCCAGCTATTAATGCGATAACGAAAAAAACAGCACAAATAATTAAGCGCTTTCTTAATTCCTCTATATGTTCTATAATAGGAAGTTCTTTTGGATCCATTTTTCTTTTAGACATCCTTATTATTACTTATTGTGTTCTTGTTCTTTCGTTTCAACTTTCTCAATGGATTTTTGTTGCTGATCTATCTCGATGATGTTCTTTTTATCAGTAACATCGCTATCATCTATTAAACCTTGTGTACCCTTTTTGAACTCACGCAAAGTCGTTCCCATTGCTCGTCCAAATTCAGGTAATTTTTTCGGTCCGAAAATAATCAATGCAACAATCCCGATAATAATAAGGGCAGTTGGTGTAATTGCACTTAAATGCACAACCATCGATGACACCTCCTCAGTTTATGTATTTATTTTACCCCAATTCGACATATTTTGCATTACATAACGGAAATAGATTGTGAAAACTTTTTATCAATCACTATTGCGAATTAAATAAATTAAAGCCTCTAGTTCAACTGCTAAATCGATATTCATTACTTTCATCGTTTCCGGAACATTTAAACGAACAGGAGTAAAATTCAATATTCCTTTTGCGTTGATTGCTGATAAGCGATCAGCAATGGCTTGGGCAGAGCGTGAAGATACAGTTAATATTGCAAGTTCTGCATTATATTTTTGATACATTTCTTCTAATCGATCGGGATGATAAACTGGGATTCCATTTACTTCATGCCCTTCCATTGGCGCCTTTGTATCGAACGCAACAACGATTCTCGTATTATGATTTTTTTGGAAATTATATTTCAAAAGGGCATTTCCTAAATTCCCCACGCCAATAAGAGCGACATTCGCGCCTTCATCTTGATCTAGAATTTGTCTAAAAAATTCCAACAAATACAAAACATCATATCCATATCCTTTTTTACCTAAGGCGCCAAAATAAGAAAAATCTCTTCGAATTGTAGCGGAGTCAATCTTCATTGCCTCACTTAATTCTTGAGATGAAACTCTCTGTTTTCCATCATTTGCGAAGTTCTGTAAAAACCGATAATAAAGAGGAAGTCTTTTTGTTGTCGCCTGTGGAATTTTTATATCTCTTTTCACAATAATCCCCCTGTTAACTTCAACTCGAAATTGATTTTATATTACTAAACATAGCTAAATAAGTAAAGCGTTCACATTGCTTGAATTCCTGTCTTCTATTACACTAATAGTAGTGAACAGAGGTGTAAACATGATCATACTTCAAGTAAATCAATTAACAAAATCATTCTTATCTGATGAAATATTAAAGGATGTAAAATTAGAAGTTCAACACCGTGACCGTGTCGCATTAGTAGGTCGCAACGGTGCGGGTAAATCTACGTTATTAAAAATCATTGCTGGACAATTGTCTTACGATTCTGGCGAAATCATTATTCCTAAAGATATAACAATTGGGTATTTAGAACAACATGCTGGTCTTGAATCCAAACGTACAATTTGGGAAGAAATGATGACGGTGTTTGAACCGTTAAAAAAACAAGAAATGCGACTTCGCGAATTAGAACAACAAATGGCTGACCCATCCGTGTATGAGAGTCCAACTAATTACTCTCGTATTATGGCAGAATATGATCAACTACAACATTCTTTTAAAGAATCCGGTGGCTATCAATATGAAGCAGATACACGTTCCGTACTTCATGGTATGAAATTCTTCCCCGACATGTATGATAAACCTGTTTCTTCCTTATCGGGTGGTCAACGAACACGACTTGCCCTTGCAAAATTGCTACTAAGCAAACCGGATTTACTGATTTTAGACGAGCCTACGAACCATTTAGATATCGAAACATTAAGTTGGCTTGAAAATTATTTAAAAGCTTATACAGGTGCCATTTTAATCGTTTCTCACGACCGTTATTTTCTCGATCAAATCGTCAATATCGTTTATGAAGTATCAAGAACTCGCGTAACAAAGTATATAGGAAATTATAGCGATTATTTGGACCAAAAAGCAAAACAATATGAACGCGATTTAAAAATGTATGAGCAACAGCAAGATGAAAAAGCGAAACTTGAAGCTTTTATTCAAAAAAATATCGCACGTGCTTCTACAGCAAAGCTTGCAAAAAGCCGAAGAAAAATGTTGGAACGTACCCAATGGATGGATGCCCCAATTGGTGATGAAAAATCAGCAAAATTTGGATTTGATATCGAAAGACAAAGCGGAAATGATGTACTATCAATCGATGATTTATCAATTGGATATGAGCAAAATCAAATAATTTCTGAAAATATCTATTTGCGCATCTTCCGACAAGATCGGGTTGCGATAGTAGGACCGAATGGAGTCGGAAAATCCACTCTATTAAAAACCATTGTCAAAGATTTATCTCCACTGTCTGGAAGCATTCGTTATGGAACGAACGTTAAAATTGGCTATTACGATCAAGAACAAGCAAAACTCGATAGTAATAAAACCGTTTTAAATGAACTTTGGGATGAATGGCCGTTAATGAATGAAAAAGAAATTCGTTCCGTTTTAGGTCAATTTTTATTTAGTGGCGATGATGTACTAAAACTTGTTAATACATTATCCGGTGGGGAAAAAGCACGCCTTGCCTTAGCAAAACTCATGTTGCAAAAAGCAAATTTCCTCGTATTAGACGAACCAACGAACCATCTTGATTTAGACAGTAAAGAGGTCTTAGAGAATGCGTTGATGGACTATCCAGGAACGATACTATTCGTTTCCCATGACCGTTATTTCATGAATAAAATTGCTACAAAAGTCGTTGAACTATCCGCCACAGGCACATTTGAGTATTTAGGTGATTATGATTATTATGTAGAGAAAAAACAAGAATTAATGGAATTAGCTGAACTGAATGAAACAAAGCATGAAGCAAAACAGGAAGAAATCAAAATCCAGCATCCATCTTCAGTAAACAAAGAAGTCAAAAAACGAGAGCGTCAAATTCGAAGAAAAATTGAAGAGCTTGAAAAAGAAATGTCCAATTATGAAGAGGAAATTAACAATATCGAACTGAAGCTTTGTGAACCAGAGATTTTTAGTGATTACGAAAAGGCATTAGAGCTCCAAAATAAACTGGATTCGTTAAAGCAATCTCACAGCGAGCTCGAAACTCAATGGCTTGAACTACAAGAAGAATTGGAAAACCTGAAAATTTAAGCTACCTGAATAATATTCAGGTAGCTTTTCATTTATATATGGAAAACATGAATCTTGTTTTCGAATATTACATATATCTTGGTCAATAGACAAATTTCGATAAATTTTCCCCACAGTTTTATTCACAATAAAAACTCAGTGATACCAACATATCAACAGCCTTTTCCACATTATCCACATCACCAGAAAAAAAAATCCACACTTCGTTCTGGAAAAATACACACAATATATTGATTTTTCACAGCTTTATCACAGGTTATCCACAAGTTATACACAGATTGTGCATAAGTACGAATGTTCGTCTTGACAAAAAAGAAAACTATTCACAAACTTGCGAATAAGTTTTAAGAAAAATATTCAATATTTTAATTCTGTGTATAATTTTGTGTATAAATAAAAAGGATATGACTTCATGTCATACCCCATCTTTTTCTGAAGAAAATATTATACTTTTATCGAAGTTTGTCGTCTGTATTACTCCAACTTTTCAATTCTTTCCCTGGCAAACCATTCATCGATAAATCGGATCTTACTCCCGCTTCAAACATGTAAGCCGCACAGGCGCCAATCATTGCTGCATTATCTGTGCATAAAGAAAGTGGTGGAGCCGTAAATGGTATCCCTTCCTGTTCAAGCGCTTTACTTAAACTTTCTCGCAATCCACGATTTGCAGAAACACCACCAGCTACTATTACTTGTTTAACCCCTAATTCCTTAGCTGCTTTTATCGTTTTAGTTGTCAATACTTCTACAACACTGTCTTGGAAGCCTTTTGCGACTTCTTCAGGCACAATTGATTGTCCTCTTTGCTCCAAATTATGTTTATAATTAATAACAGCTGATTTTAATCCACTAAAACTAAAATCATACGTATCTTCTAACCACGCTCGTGGAAAATCTACACCTTTTTTAGCTTCATGAGCCATTCGATCAATATGCGGACCACCGGGATAAGGTAAATTTAACACCCGCGCTACTTTATCATAAGCTTCCCCGGCCGCATCATCGCGAGTTTCTCCAATGACTTCAAAAGATCCATGTTCTTTCATATAGATTAATTCCGTATGCCCTCCAGATACAACAAGTGCTAATAAAGGAAATTTCATTGGTTCAACAAGCGCACTTGCATATATGTGACCGGCAATATGGTGCACCCCAATAATCGGTAATCCGTGAGCAAAGGCAAAGGCTTTTGCTGCATTAATGCCGATAAGCAATGCACCAACTAGTCCTGGGCCTTCCGTCACTGCCACTGCGTCTAAATCTGATGGTACAATGCTTGCCTTTTCCAATGCTTCTTCAATTACAACCGTTATTTGTTCAACATGGTGGCGAGACGCAATTTCTGGTACGACCCCCCCAAATCTTTTTTGACTATCGATTTGTGAAGCTACTACGTTTGAAAGAATTTCATTTCCATTTCTAATTACGCTAGCAGCTGTCTCATCACAGCTTGTTTCAATTGCTAAAATTAAGTTTTCCATTATAAATTCACCCACATTACTAGAGCATCTTCCTGGTTATCTGTATAATATCCTTTCCGAATTCCGCCATCTTGGAATCCGAGCTTTCGGTATAAATTTTGTGCCACTATGTTTGATACACGTACTTCTAAACTCATCGTTTCCGCATTGTGTTCTTTCGCTACTCTCATTGCCTCTCGCATAAGCCCTTCACCAATGCCTTGTCCTCTTGATTTTTCAGTAACCGCCACATTGGTAATTTGAGCAGAATCAACGACAATCCAGATACCGCAATATCCAACAATTGTTCCATGGTCATCTTCTGCTACAATGTAATGAGCAAAGGGATTTTCTCTCATTTCGTAATGAAAAGAATCCTCGGTCCAAGGAGTTGGAAACGATTCAACCTCTATCGCATGCACTGCCTCCACATCTTGTGCCGTCATTTTTCGATAGTGAATCATCCTTTTTGCTCCTTTTGATGTGCTTTTAACCAATTTGCCTCTGCTTCAGCTAAACGATGATATTTTGGCACAAAGGAATGAACCATTTCTAATGTTGGCAATGGTTCTTTTTCAGCTAATTCGATTAATTTTGAAGCTCTCGGTAAGTTAAGTGAAGGCGGTGCAAATTTAGCCTGTTCACCTAAAACGGATTGAATCTCTTCCTTAAATTTTTTCACATCTGAACCAACAAACATAATTGTTTCTTGATACTCTTTTAACTGTTGCAACAGTTCTTCCAAAGATCCATGATGTTCTGGAATAATCGTTTTCAATTCTTTCCCTTTATATACTGCAGCGTATACATTCTTTCTTCTAGCATCAAACATCGTGCAAATAATGCCATCAAACAATTCAACATTACTTGCAAGCACTTTTAGACTTGATATGCCAACTAATGGTTTCTTTAAAGTCCAAGATAACGTTTTTGCAATCGTTACCCCGATTCTTAGCCCAGTATACGAACCAGGACCTTCGGAAACCGCTACGGCATCAATATCAACAGGTTTTAAGTTAGTTTTTCGAAATACCTCTTCTATTGTTGGCATACAAGTAACAGAATGTGTTGATTTTGTATTTTGTACTATTTCTGAAAGCACTTCTCCGTCTCTTACGATAGCGACGGAAAGTGGAGCGTTTGATGTTTCAATTCCTAACCAAATCATGTAAATAACTCCTCACATAATCGTTCATACCGTTTTCCTATTGGTCTAAATATAAATTTTCTTTTATTTTCATCAATTCGTTGAATTTCAATATCTAATCTTTCATCCGGTAGATTTTCCTCAATTAAATGTGCCCATTCAATTACCGTTACCGCATCACCATAAAATATTTCATCCCATCCTAAATCTTCATCACTATTTTCTAAACGATACACATCTAAGTGATTAAGCGGCAACTTCCCTTCATATTGTTTCATGATTGTAAAAGTAGGGCTATTCACTGTTCGGGAAATACCCAGTCCTTTCGCTAAAGCTTGAATAAATGTTGTTTTCCCGGCACCTAAATCCCCTTCAAATGTTAGATTATCTCCCGGCTCAAGTAAATTCGCTAAACGAATTCCAAGTTGATTTGTTTCTTCTAAAGAATGCACTTCCTTTTCGTACATCGTCTTCACGTATCCTCTCACCCTAACATTAACAATAGTTTATCTAAAAGAATTCATTAATTCAAAATGTATCATTTATAAATCCAAAAAAAAACATCTCTCTATATAGTAACTCATTCATTTCTTATCTAGAAATAAATTGTTTTCATTTTATAGAGAGATGCGTTTCCCTATCCACTTATTGAAGAAAATAATGAAAGATAAAATGAATAAGACTTGCAATTAATATAAAAATTATCACCATTATATTTCTTCTTAACCGTCTCATTTTTCCACCTCAAAAAGGGATATTACTAATATATTTATTCTTTACTTGCTTTTATGACATGGTGTTGATTCGATGATGTCATGACCGTTTGTTTCGAATCAGATTAGGTGGAGTGTATTTTTATTTATATGTGTAAAATATGCGGCTTGCAATAACAATTTCTAGCAATAAAATAGAGGGGGCTTTACAAAAAAGCTACTGTAATGTATTACAAATTATGGTTCAAATTCATCGTCACATTTGATTTCAACTTTTAAACCGTTAGATTTTCACTTGTGAAATAAGCACCACTTTGCGTGATATTATGGAAAAGCAATGTCCTACTCTCGCAAGGGGACCCCTTTCTACCATCGGCACTAACTCCGAAGCACGTTGACCGGCGAATTTCTGTGTCAGCTTCGGCGGTCCGGTGCTCACGTACACTGTATCTTCTCTTTTTATTGAAATTAAATGTTATATATGCTTTTTCTTTTGTAGTGTTTCTTTAGATGTACTGCGGTTTATCGAACTCGAGTGGACTTTTTGTCCTTGTTGTTATTTTCAATTAAATGCTGTAAATATTAACTATTTATTGTTTTTTTAAACCGTTGGGTTTTCACTTGTAAAATTTGCAATTTACAGTGTCATATTAAAAAACAACGTCCTACTCTCACAAGGGGGACCCTTTCTACCATCGGCGCTAACTCCGAAGCACGTTGACCGGCGAATTTCTGTGTCAGCTTCGGCAGTCCGGTGCTCACGTACACTGTACGCTCCGCTCCGGGCTGCCTCGCTTCCTTGAACTTCTTGGTCCCCGTGCTTCTCGTCTCCTTCAAATATTTATTTTGCTTTTGTTTAGCATGTGGTTTCTGTATCGCGCCGATTGGACTTTCAGTCCTTGGTAGTAAGGGGCATAAAAAAAAGCCACTACCGACCTTACGTCAGTAATAGCTTTTTGAGCCTAGCAACGTCCTACTCTCACAAGGGGGACCCCTTTCTACCATCGGCGCTAACTCCGAAGCACGTTGACCGGCGAATTTCTGCGTCAGCTTCGGCGGTCCGGTGCTCACGTACACTGTATCTTCTCTTTTTATTGAAATTAAATGTTATATATGCTTTTTCTTTTGTAGTGTTTCTTTAGATGTACTGCGGTTTATCGAACTCGAGTGGACTTTTTGTCCTTGTTGTTATTTTCAATTATATGCTGTAAATATTAACTATTTATTGTTTTTTTAAACCGTTGGGTTTTCACTTGTAAAATTTGCAATTTACAGTGTCATATTAAAAAACAACGTCCTACTCTCACAAGGGGGACCCTTTCTACCATCGGCGCTAACTCCGAAGCACGTTGACCGGCGAATTTCTGTGTCAGCTTCGGCAGTCCGGTGCTCACGTACACTGTACGCTCCGCTCCGGGCTGCCTCGCTTCCTTGAACTTCTTGGTCCCCGTGCTTCTCGTCTCCTTCAAATATTTATTTTGCTTTTGTTTAGCATGTGGTTTCTGTATCGCGCCGATTGGACTTTCAGTCCTTGGTAGTAAGGGGCATAAAAAAAAGCCACTACCGACCTTACGTCAGTAATAGCTTTTTGAGCCTAGCAACGTCCTACTCTCACAAGGGGGACCCCTTACTACCATCGGCGCTAAAGAGCTTAACTTCCGTGTTCGGTATGGGAACGGGTGTGACCTCTTTGCCATCGTCACTAGACTCATTTGATTATGTATGTAATTTCAGAGAGGTTATTCTCTCAAAACTGGATAACGACATTGAAATGATTGGTTAAGTCCTCGATCGATTAGTATCCGTCAGCTCCACACGTCACCGTGCTTCCACCTCGGACCTATCTACCTCATCGTCTTTGAGGGATCTTACTTGCTTATGCAATGGGAAATCTCATCTTGAGGGGGGCTTCATGCTTAGATGCTTTCAGCACTTATCCCGTCCACACATAGCTACCCAGCGGTGCCTTTGGCAAGACAACTGGTACACCAGCGGTGTGTCCATCCCGGTCCTCTCGTACTAAGGACAGCTCCTCTCAAATTTCCTACGCCCACGACGGATAGGGACCGAACTGTCTCACGACGTTCTGAACCCAGCTCGCGTACCGCTTTAATGGGCGAACAGCCCAACCCTTGGGACCGACTACAGCCCCAGGATGCGATGAGCCGACATCGAGGTGCCAAACCTCCCCGTCGATGTGGACTCTTGGGGGAGATAAGCCTGTTATCCCCGGGGTAGCTTTTATCCGTTGAGCGATGGCCCTTCCATGCGGAACCACCGGATCACTAAGCCCGTCTTTCGACCCTGCTCGACTTGTAGGTCTCGCAGTCAAGCTCCCTTATGCCTTTACACTCTGCGAATGATTTCCAACCATTCTGAGGGAACCTTTGGGCGCCTCCGTTACCTTTTAGGAGGCGACCGCCCCAGTCAAACTGTCCACCTGACACTGTCTCCCAAGCCGATCAGGCTTGCGGGTTAGAATTTCAGTACAACCAGGGTAGTATCCCAAGGGCGCCTCCAGGGAAGCTGGCGCTCCCCCTTCTACGGCTCCTACCTATCCTGTACAAGTTGCACCGAAATTCAATATCAGGTTACAGTAAAGCTCCACGGGGTCTTTCCGTCCTGTCGCGGGTAACCTGCATCTTCACAGGTACTATAATTTCACCGAGTCTCTCGTTGAGACAGTGCCCAGATCGTTACGCCTTTCGTGCGGGTCGGAACTTACCCGACAAGGAATTTCGCTACCTTAGGACCGTTATAGTTACGGCCGCCGTTTACTGGGGCTTCAATTCGGAGCTTCGCTTGCGCTAACTCCTCCTCTTAACCTTCCAGCACCGGGCAGGCGTCAGCCCCTATACTTCACCTTACGGTTTTGCAGAGACCTGTGTTTTTGCTAAACAGTCGCCTGGGCCTATTCACTGCGGCTCATCAGGGCTTGCACCCCAATGAGCACCCCTTCTCCCGAAGTTACGGGGTCATTTTGCCGAGTTCCTTAACGAGAGTTCTCTCGCTCACCTTAGGATTCTCTCCTCGACTACCTGTGTCGGTTTGCGGTACGGGCACCTCCCGCCTCGCTAGAGGCTTTTCTTGGCAGTGTGAAATCAGGAACTTCGCGCGTAACGCGCTCCCCATCACAGCTCAGCGTATTAGGAAGCGGATTTGCCTACTTCCACGCCTTGCTGCTTGGACACGCTCGACCAACGGCGTGCATTCCCTATCCTCCTGCGTCCCCCCATCACTCAAACGGCGGGGAGGTGGTACAGGAATATCAACCTGTTGTCCATCGTCTACGCCTTTCGGCCTCGACTTAGGTCCCGACTAACCCTGAGCGGACGAGCCTTCCTCAGGAAACCTTAGTCATTCGGTGGATGGGATTCTCACCCATCTTTCGCTACTCATACCGGCATTCTCACTTCTAAGCGCTCCACCAGTCCTTCCGGTCTGACTTCGACGCACTTAGAACGCTCTCCTACCACTCGTGCAACGCACGAATCCACAGCTTCGGTGAATCGTTTAGCCCCGTTACATTTTCGGCGCAGCGTCACTCGACCAGTGAGCTATTACGCACTCTTTAAATGATGGCTGCTTCTAAGCCAACATCCTGGTTGTCTAAGCAACGCCACATCCTTTTCCACTTAACGATTACTTTGGGACCTTAGCTGGTGGTCTGGGCTGTTTCCCTTTTGACCACGGATCTTATCACTCGTAGTCTGACTCCCGTGTATAAATAGCTGGCATTCGGAGTTTGTCTGAATTCGGTAACCCGAGGTGGGCCCCTAGTCCAAACAGTGCTCTACCTCCAGTATTCTTCACACGAGGCTAGCCCTAAAGCTATTTCGGAGAGAACCAGCTATCTCCAAGTTCGATTGGAATTTCTCCGCTACCCACACCTCATCCCCGCACTTTTCAACGTGCGTGGGTTCGGGCCTCCAGTGAGTGTTACCTCACCTTCACCCTGGACATGGGTAGATCACCTGGTTTCGGGTCTACGACCACGTACTCAAAACGCCCTATTCAGACTCGCTTTCGCTGCGGCTCCGCATCTTCTGCTTAACCTTGCACGTAATCGTAACTCGCCGGTTCATTCTACAAAAGGCACGCCATCACCCGTTAACGGGCTCTGACTACTTGTAGGCACACGGTTTCAGGTTCTCTTTCACTCCCCTCCCGGGGTGCTTTTCACCTTTCCCTCACGGTACTGGTTCACTATCGGTCACTAGGGAGTATTTAGCCTTGGGAGATGGTCCTCCCGGATTCCGACGGAATTTCACGTGTTCCGCCGTACTCAGGATCCACTCAGGAGAGGATGGATTTTCGACTACAGGGCTTTTACCTTCTCTGGCCGTCCTTTCCAGAACGGTTCGTCTAACCCATCCTTTTGTAACTCCGTATAGAGTGTCCTACAACCCCAAGAGGCAAGCCTCTTGGTTTGGGCTGTTCCCGTTTCGCTCGCCGCTACTCAGGGAATCGATTTTTCTTTCTTCTCCTCCAGGTACTTAGATGTTTCAGTTCCCTGGGTGTGCCTTCTTAACGCTATGGATTCACGTTAAGATACTGTTCCATTACGAACAGTGGGTTCCCCCATTCGGAAATCTCCGGATCAAAGCTTACTTACAGCTCCCCGAAGCATATCGGTGTTAGTCCCGTCCTTCATCGGCTCCTAGTGCCAAGGCATCCACCGTGCGCCCTTAACAACTTAACCTTTTCGGTTTTCGATACGCTGCGCAATACTTCGTCAATTTCGCTCGTTCGAATCCTCATGTACGCATATAGTACACTCCGGTTCTCACTCGCTCATTTCCTTGTCTTGCTTGCGTCTCGCAACCCTTACGGCTTTTAATCCACGTCGCATTTACGTCGTGTTAGCCTAGTTGTTTACGCTTTACAGTAAATATCTTGCTTTCAATGTCGTTTATCCAGTTTTCAAAGAACAACACTATAACTTTGAAGGTCATAAACCTTCAAAACTGAACACAAAACGCTAATGCTTCCGTATATATCCTTAGAAAGGAGGTGATCCAGCCGCACCTTCCGATACGGCTACCTTGTTACGACTTCACCCCAATCATCTGTCCCACCTTCGGCGGCTGGCTCCCGAAAGGGTTACCTCACCGACTTCGGGTGTTACAGACTCTCGTGGTGTGACGGGCGGTGTGTACAAGGCCCGGGAACGTATTCACCGCGGCATGCTGATCCGCGATTACTAGCGATTCCGGCTTCATGCAGGCGAGTTGCAGCCTGCAATCCGAACTGAGAACGGTTTTTTCGGATTGGCTCCGTCTCGCGACTTCGCGACCGTTTGTACCGTCCATTGTAGCACGTGTGTAGCCCAGGTCATAAGGGGCATGATGATTTGACGTCATCCCCACCTTCCTCCGTATTTGTACGGCAGTCTCCTTAGAGTGCCCAACTGAATGATGGCAACTAAGGACAAGGGTTGCGCTCGTTGCGGGACTTAACCCAACATCTCACGACACGAGCTGACGACAACCATGCACCACCTGTCACCGCTGTCCCCGAAGGGAAGGCTATGTCTCCATAGCGGTCAGCGGGATGTCAAGACCTGGTAAGGTTCTTCGCGTTGCTTCGAATTAAACCACATGCTCCACCGCTTGTGCGGGCCCCCGTCAATTCCTTTGAGTTTCAGTCTTGCGACCGTACTCCCCAGGCGGAGTGCTTAATGCGTTAGCTGCAGCACTAAGGGGTGGAAACCCCCTAACACTTAGCACTCATCGTTTACGGCGTGGACTACCAGGGTATCTAATCCTGTTTGCTCCCCACGCTTTCGCGCCTCAGCGTCAGTTACAGGCCAGGAAGCCGCCTTCGCCACTGGTGTTCCTCCATATCTCTACGCATTTCACCGCTACACATGGAATTCCGCTTCCCTCTCCTGCACTCAAGTCTCCCAGTTTCCAATGACCCTCCCCGGTTAAGCCGGGGGCTTTCACATCAGACTTAAGAGACCGCCTGCGCGCGCTTTACGCCCAATAATTCCGGACAACGCTTGCCACCTACGTATTACCGCGGCTGCTGGCACGTAGTTAGCCGTGGCTTTCTAGTAAGGTACCGTCAAGGTGCAGCCAGTTACTACTGCACTTGTTCTTCCCTTACAACAGAGCTTTACGATCCGAAGACCTTCTTCGCTCACGCGGCGTTGCTCCATCAGGCTTTCGCCCATTGTGGAAGATTCCCTACTGCTGCCTCCCGTAGGAGTCTGGGCCGTGTCTCAGTCCCAGTGTGGCCGATCACCCTCTCAGGTCGGCTACGCATCGTCGCCTTGGTAGGCCGTTACCCCACCAACAAGCTAATGCGCCGCGGGCCCATCCTATAGTGATAGCAGAACCATCTTTCAACATCAAAGCATGCACTTTGATGTATTATCCGGTATTAGCACGCGTTTCCGCGAGTTATCCCAGTCTATAGGGCAGGTTACCCACGTGTTACTCACCCGTCCGCCGCTAACCTCATGAAAGCTAGGCTTTCAATTGGTTCGCTCGACTTGCATGTATTAGGCACGCCGCCAGCGTTCGTCCTGAGCCAGGATCAAACTCTCCATAAAAGAAAATTTGATTTGCTCAAAATTTAATGTCCGAATCTAGATTGTTAACGAGGGTTAACAACTAGATAATTTATTGCATTAACGTTTTGTTGTTCAGTTTTCAAGGTTCATTCTTATTATTTAATACATAAAAATGGAGCGGGTGATGGGAATCGAACCCACGACATCAGCTTGGAAGGCTGAGGTTTTACCATTAAACTACACCCGCGTTATTATTAAGAATTGTTATAGATCTCGCATTAGCACTTGGTGCGGCCGAGAGGACTTGAACCTCCACGGGGTTGCCCCCACTAGGCCCTCAACCTAGCGCGTCTGCCATTCCGCCACGACCGCATTTATCGGTGGCTTTATCAATTATACACTTTCGATTTAATTTGTCAAGCGTTTTTAATAAAAGAAGTGAGCCATGAAGGACTCGAACCTTCGACCCTCTGATTAAAAGTCAGATGCTCTACCACTGAGCTAATGGCTCATAATGGAATGGCTGGGGTACCAGGATTCGAACCTGGGCATGACGGAATCAAAATCCGTTGCCTTACCACTTGGCTATACCCCAATAATGGCGGTCCCGACCGGGATCGAACCGGCGATCTCCTGCGTGACAGGCAGGCATGTTAACCGCTACACCACGGGACCTAATTATAATGACCCCTACGGGATTCGAACCCGTGTTACCGCCGTGAAAGGGCGGTGTCTTAACCACTTGACCAAGGGGCCATGGCTCCGAAGGTAGGATTCGAACCTACGACCAACCGGTTAACAGCCGGTTGCTCTACCACTGAGCTACTTCGGAATAATCATTTTGCAGAATCATCCTGCCGACTTTTATTATTATAAAGACGGTCATCCGAAAAGTCAACACTTTTTTTCATTATTTTTATTTTCATGAATATGTGTAGCTTTCGAGGATTCAACGGTCTAACTAAGTAATTTTAGCGACTTTAATAATTTAACATAAATTATTAATAATGTAAAGCTATTTTTTCATGGGTACATTAATTTTTTTAAAAAGCCGTAACATTTACCACAACGATATTTGCTAACATCTATTCTTCGCTTTCTAGGATATTGTTGTTTACAAGATAAGCATTCATATAAATGAATCATCTTATTATATTTTCTAATGTTTTCTTCGATTCTAGAACAATATCTAGGTGCTCCAACTTTAGTTAATAAATCTCGAAAATCTTTATCGCGATGCTTATATCCTTTCCCTTGAATATGTAAATGATAATGGCAAAGTTCGTGAAGTATAATCCCCCGTAATTCATTAATCCCAAAAAGCTCATATGACTTTTTATTGATTTCAATATTGTGACTTTTAAGCAAGTATCGTCCTCCTGTTGTTCTTAACCTAGGATTAAAATAAGCTTTATGTATAAACTGTCGACCGAAATACTCTAAAGACAATTGTTCCACTAGTTGTTGTAACTCTTGATCAGTCATTTTCCCACCGTTCTTCATTACAATATTTTATCCCTTTTCAACACAAGTTTATCATAATAATAAAAGAGGTGTCTGGTTGTTTAGACACCCCTAGCACTTCTAATATAATAGAACTGATAATTTATCATTTAATACATGACAACTATTATTAAGTTTTCACTTTCCATTTCGTTAGCAACATTTTCTTTTTCCGGTGGAATCATCGTTAAAGAAATTCTACCTTTTTCAATTTCTACTTTTTCTACCCAAACCGTTACAATATCACCTAAGGAAACGACATCAAGCGGATGTTTCACTCTTCCTTTTTTCAATTTTGAAATGTGCACAAGACCATCTTGTTTAACCCCGATATCAACAAAAGCTCCAAAGTCTACAACATTTCGAACAGTGCCTTGTAATTCCATTCCCACTTGTAAATCTTCCATTTTTAAAACATCGGTTTTTAACAACGGTTGCGGGAACTCATCGCGAGGGTCCCTCATCGGCTTCATTAAACTATCTACAATATCTTTAATTGTGATTTCACCAACACCTAATTTCTCGCTTAGTTCTACCAAGTTCACTTCACTTAGCGTCTTTTCACATTTTTCAGTACCAATATCTTGTTGAGTTAGTCCACAAATTTCAAGTATTCTTTCCGCTATTGGATAGCTTTCTGGGTGAATACCCGTTGCATCGAATGGATTTTCTGCATCTGGTATCCGCAAGAATCCGATTGCTTGTTCATAAGTTTTGGCGCCCAGTCGAGGCACTTTTTTCAATTGAGTGCGTGATGTAAATTTTCCATTTTCACTTCTCATTTTTACAATATTTTCTGCTACAGATTTAGAAAGACCTGAAACATATTGCAACAACGAACTTGATGCAGTATTTACGTCAACTCCTACTTGGTTCACGGCCGTCTCTACAATAAACGTTAACGATTCTGCTAATTTCTTTTGGGATACATCATGTTGATATTGACCAACACCTACTGCTTTAGGATCGATTTTTACGAGTTCTGATAATGGATCTTGTAGGCGTCTTGCGATTGAAACAGCACTTCGTTGCTCTACTTGTAAGTCAGGAAATTCTTCCCTAGCAATTTCAGAAGCAGAATATACGGATGCTCCTGCTTCATTAACGATGACATAAGATACCTTTCGTTCCACTTCTTTTAGAACATCCGCAATAAATTGTTCAGTTTCTCTAGATGCCGTACCATTACCAATTGCAATAATATCAATTGGATATTTATTCAATAACGATTTGATTATCTCTTTCGATTCTTCTGTTTTCGAAACTGGCGGATGTGGGTAAATGGCTGAAACTTCTAACATTTTTCCGGTTTCGTCAACAACCGCTAATTTACAACCCGTTCGATATGCAGGGTCTATTCCAAGAACCATAATGCCGCGTATTGGCGGTTGTAAAAGTAAGCTTCTTAAATTTTCTGAGAAAATATGAATTGCTTGAATTTCTGCCTTTTCAGTTAATTCGTTTCGAATTTCTCTTTCAATTGAAGGTTGAATCAGGCGTTTGTAACTATCTTCAATTGCTTCTTTCACCGGTGTAATTGAAGGTGAGTTCGATTTGAACGGAATCCATTCTTTTTCCATGATGAAAAGAGCCTTCTCTAATGGGACATGGATGGATACTTTTAGCACTTCTTCTTTTTCGCCCCGGTTGATGGCTAGTGTTCGGTGAGGAACAATAGATTTTACAGGTTCTTCGTATTCATAATACATTTCAAATACTTTCTTTTCATCTTTATTCTCATCTTTTACCGAAGTAGTAATGAGCCCTTCTCTCCACGTTAGTTTTCTTAATAAATCACGAATTTTTGCATCATCAGAAAAACGTTCAGCTAAAATATCTTTAGCACCATTTATCGCATCTTCTACCGTGAATACTTCTTTCTCTTCATTAATGAATGGGCTGGCTAACTTCTCTACTGGATCGTTTCCAAATTTCATTAATTCTTCAGCTAACGGTTCTAAACCTCGCTCTTTGGCTACAGTAGCTTTTGTTCGACGTTTCTGTTTATATGGGCGATATAAATCTTCCACTCGTTGCAAAATCGTTGCTGCTCGAATTTCAGCGGCTAATTCTTCTGTCAATTTTCCTTGCTCATCGATTAGCCGAATAACCTCTTCTTTTCTTTGCTCTAGTTGTTGTATATAATGATAGCGTTCTTCAATCAATTTAATCTGCACTTCATCAAGGGAGCCAGTTGCTTCTTTACGATAACGTGCGATGAATGGCACTGTATTCCCGTCTTCTAATAATTTAATGACCGCTTCCACTTGGGATGGTTTAACTTCTGCGTCGTTTGCAATCAATTGAAGCATTTGCTTTTCGTCCATTTTTCCACTGCCTTTCTACCTTAGAACCTTTCCAATTCAATCGACTAAAAAATTATTTAGACAGAGTTATTTTATCATTATACTTATTTAAATGACCAATTGATGTATTTGTAATAGTAAGTAAGAACACTTATATAAAAATAGCCCACTCCAGTGAGCAGGCTTGTCCACATTTTCTATTCTATTAAATTGAAACACTGCTATTAGTCGTAATAGCGCTCTTCAGTTTTTCAATGGCTTTTCTCTGTATACGAGAAACATGCATTTGAGAAATTCCTAACATTTCACCAGCTTCTTTTTGACTTAATTGATCTAAAAAGGTAAGCTGAAGAATTTGCTTTTCCCGTTCTGATAAGATATCTATTACTTCAGAAAATACAATTCTTTTATTTGTAAGCTCGAAACGATCATCCTCTTTTCCTAGCATATCTAATAAAGTAACGGTACTTCCATCCGTATCTGATTCAATCGAATGATCAATCGATAACGCTTGATAATTTTTTCCGATTTCCATTGCTTCCAATACTTCTTCCACTTCAACATCTAAGTAATCCGCGATTTCTGGAATGGTAGGAGAGTGCTGTAATTTCACTGTTAACAATTCCACTGCTGATTTTATCTTCGGTCCTAACTCTTTTATACGGCGTGGAACATGAACATCCCAAGTTTTATCACGCAAAAAACGTTTAATTTCGCCAATGATTGTCGGAATAGCAAAAACTTCAAAATTTTTGCCAAGAGAGGGATCATAACGTTTAATTGCACCCAACAATCCCAACATCCCAACTTGAAACACATCATCATAGAGCGATTTTCCATAGGAATATTTTTTAGCAATGGATTCAACTAAATTCTCATAATGAAGCACAATGCTTGTCAGAAGTTCTTCATCTCCTGTTTGTTGATATTGGAGAATGACAGAAACAACTTCTTCTTCCTGCCTAAGTGATTGGGATTTTGTGGACATTTTCTTTCACCTGCTCTCTTGCGACATATTTCGTCATGAAAACAGTAACTCCACCTTCATTATTTACTCTCACCTCGTCCATTAAAGTTTCCATTAAATAAAGTCCGAGTCCACCTTCTCGTAAACTTCTAATATTTTCGTCTTCTCGATATGGTCCAATTTTCGACTTAATCTCTTCAAAATTAAATCCATTTCCATAATCTGAAACCATAATTTCCATTTTATTATTGTACAATGCACAGCCGATGACGATTTCTCCTTCATCCAAACCATGATAGGCATGTTGCACTACATTTGTAACCGCCTCACTGACTGCGATTTTCATATCTTCAATTTCATCATAAAAAAAGCCTACTCGAGTTGCTAAACCAGATATCGAAAGCCGAATAACACTTACATATTGTGGCTTCGCAGGAATTCGTATTTCTACATAATCAAATGCACTCATTAGCTGGTTCCACCTTTTTATCAGTTTCAATATCCATTAATTCACTCAGCCCAGTGATTTCAAACAATCTAGCTAAGCGACTAGATAGGCGTACTAACTTTAATTCGGCATTTTCTTTTAATACTTTTTTATAAAATGCAACAAAAACTCCCAATCCCGTACTATCCATATAGGTAACTTTTGATAGGTCTAATTCAATAATCGAACTTTTATTGATTGTGATTACCTCTAGTTCCTCCCTTAACATTGGAGCAGTGTAAGTGTCGATTTCTCCTTCTATTACCCCATATATACGATTCCCTTCTTCCCGAAATTGTACATTGACATTCATCCAGGACACCTCCAAATTGACTATAGTACCTTTCCCCCAAAATACAATGATTAAACCTATAATTATATTACTTTCTAATATTTTTTAATTGTAACAATAGTAAAATCATCTTCCAATAGAAAATCTTGCAATTTATTTAAGTATTCAAAAATCTTCTCACACATTTCTTGCGCACTTAAATGATTTAACGATTTCGCTAATTCCTTAATATATGTTCGTGAGTCAAAGTTGTCCATTTTTCTAAATTCAGTTACACCATCAGTAATCATAATAATAAAATCATTTTCTGATAGATGAATGTCAGTTTGAGAGTACTTCATCTCAGGCAATACTCCTAATAATAATCCATTAGAATCTAAATCTGTAAATGTTTGTTGTTTGGAGTTATAGTAGAGTGCAGGTTCATGCCCCGCGGAACCAAAAGTAAATATATCCTTTTCTAAATCATATCGACCGTAAAACATGGATACGAACATACTGTCATCAACGCTCTTTTCAATAATACGATTTAATACTTCTAAAACATAGGAAGGATTATTGTTTGCATATTCTAACGTATCCAAACCATATTTCACCATCGACATACATAGTGCTGCAGGTACACCTTTGCCAACTACATCCGTAACAGCTACACTAAAATATTTCCCATCATCATGCATAAAGTGAACATAGTCACCATTCATTTTTCGAACAGGCACAGAAACCATTCCAATATCAAGACCGTTTGGTTTCGGAATTTTTGTTTCAAGCAATAAATTCTGAATTTTTGCGGCTATTTCCATTTCAATTCGAATCTCTTCTTGCTTTAATAATAAACTTTGATGTTCCTTTAACATCAATCCAAAGTCAACCATCACTTCGATTAAAAAATCAAAAGAATTTAATACAGAATCAGGAAGATCTGGAACAATATATTCTAGCGACTGTTTATGAATACTAACTAAATCTTCAGGAGAAACATTACTCTTCATTAATTGGCGCACTAAATTTTGACCGATGTATAGATTGCTTTCATTTTGATTTAATAAATAATCTGATAAAACTTTTTGATATTGGACTTTTAATTCTTTCAAGAGGAATACACTCCCTATTCCAACCACTTTTCAATCCTTATCACAGTTCCTTTACCTAATTCAGAATTGATTTGGATAGAATCCATTAATCGTTTTACACCTGGAAGTCCGACTCCTTGACTATTGGATGTTGTATAATTATCTTCCAGGATTTTGCGAGGATCAGAAATACCTGGACCATTATCTATTGCTGTAATAGCAATTCCTTTTCGTCCATCTTTCTCTAATTTTTCGACAATAATTTCCCCCATGGTGGCATATAAATAAATATTTTTTGCTAATTCACTTGTAGCGGTGGCAATTCTTGCTTGATCAACAACTCCAAAGCCAATTTCCTTGGCTAAATAGCGGCTTAATCGACGTGCAGCAACTATATCTAATTCCGTAACTATATTTACTGTCGGGTGATCTCTCATTTATTAACACCCCCATTGATTTTCCCTAATCACTAGGTCTTTATTCTATTAAAACAATATGTAGTTAAAAATATTGATAAGGATATTGATAAAAATAGTATTTTATATATTTAATATAACGTATTGAATAATCTTCCATCAATTACATAAATATAGCCGCAATGACGGTACTTTCGAAAATTTAGATATTTTTGATAAGAACGATCGAATTATTATTTCTATCTAATTAATATTATTTTCTAAATCATCTTTGCATTCTCCTCTTTTTTAAACAAAAAAAGCTAATAAAGCATCGTTTGCTTTATTAGCCTCATCGAATATGTATTAAAATTTTATTAAACCTAAACTTATTTCCAAAGCGATATCAACTTTTTCCATCAGCTCATCGTCCAGATGGGTTATTCGGTCGGTTAATCTGGACTTATCTATAGTGCGCAATTGTTCAAGCAAAACTACCGAGTCCCTTTCGAATCCATATTTTTTCGCATCTATTTCGACATGGGTAGGTAATTTTGCTTTTTGAATTTGCGCAGTAATTGCAGCAATAATCACAGTAGGACTAAATCGATTCCCAATATCATTTTGGATAATTAACACAGGCCTTGTACCGCCCTGTTCAGAACCTACAACAGGCGACAAGTCTGCAAAGAAAACGTCCCCACGTTTTACAATCAATAATGTCATCCCCCGCTTACGAGACGCTCCACTGTATGTTCTGCTTCATACTCGGCATGTAGACATTCACATGAAATCGACAAATTAATTTGAGCCATTTCTACATAGCCTTTTCTCAAAGCTTCCCGTATTTGATTTGGTTGCTTGCACGCAGCTTCTCTTCTCTTAAACGTATAAATAAACGTTTCATTATTCGAATATTCTAAATTTCCACCGCAAAATTCCATTACCATTTCCTGAGGAAGAGCCACCTTTACTTCCTTTGCACCATTCACTTTTTTTGCGTACACAACAAGCACCTCCACAAAAACCGTACCTTTTCTCATCACTCTATCTCATTCTATCATCTGAATATAGAGTTGAAAAGACAAGATGTTACAAATTCTGATGTTTTTACAGTTTTTGTTGAGGATTTTGTCGTATTTTAGTCATTTTTGTAATAAATTCTCGGTACTCTGGAAGTGATGATGCAAGGAACTTCGTAGTTAATTGTATCTACTTTAGTAGCCCACTCATCAATAGTAATTTCTTCATTTTTTTGCTTTCCAATTAAAACAACTTTTTCACCAATATTATATGCAGTAGGTAAAGCAATCATACATTGATCCATACAAATTCGTCCGACAATAGGTACTCGTTTTCCATCAATCAATACATCCTGTCCGCTATATTTGCGAATTAATCCATCTGCATAACCAATCGGTAATGTACCGATATAAGTTGGTTCATTAACAGTAAATGTAGCTCCATAACCAACAGACTCCCCAGGTCCGATTTGTTTTATTGCTACTAATTCCGTTTCCAATGAAAAAGCAGGTTTAAATGGAAAAGGATGTTTCGATTTTACAAATTTTGATGGTGCTAATCCATACATTGAAATACCGAAACGTACTGCATCATACTGCAAACGTGCATCTTTTACTAATGTGGTTGCAGTATTCGCGACATGAACGATTCTCGGTTTTTCAGGTAATGCTTTTATAAATTGTTCAAATCGATGAACTTGTTTTTGGAAGTAAGAATCATCCTCTTCATCTGCTGTTGCAAAATGAGTAAAAATTCCATCAAGTATAAAGTGCTCTGCCGATTGAATTGCATCATACAGGGAGCGCAACTCTTTTACTGTTGTTACGCCAATACGATTCATTCCAGTATCTACTTTAATATGTAGTTTCAGTGACTTGTTGCAAACTTTTTTTGCTTCTTCAACCCAATTTGGAGAATATACCGTTAATGTAATATTTTCTTCTGCTGCGTAATCTGCAAAGGATGCTGGTGAATATCCTAGCACTAATATTTCGGCTGTCGGTATATGTTTCCGAACATGAAGAGCTTCGTCAGGAGTAGCTACTGCGAGCATGCTTGCTCCAGCTTCCAACGCCGCTTTCGCTACTTCAATATCTCCATGTCCATAAGCATTCGCTTTCACGACTGCAATAATTTGAACATTGGGTTGAATATGTTTTTTTAATTCATTTACATTGTATTTTATTGCATTTAAATCAATAATTGCTTTTGTTGGACGGAAGTGCTTATTGTTACGCATATTAAGTATTCCCTCTTTTATTTTTTTTAAACTTCAAATCTTAAGCTTTCTTGTTTGTATTGTAAATCTCTCCGTCCAACAAAGCAATGAAATTACTTCAAACTACCCGCTGTAACTGACGCTGCAACTTCAATCAATTCTTCCTTCGTTAAATCATTGGAAGCAATGAAGAATGAAATACCATCTTTTTCCCAACTAATTGAATGGTCTGTAATAGCTCCAATTGTAAATCCTAAATCTAGTGGATCTCCTGGTTGGAATACAGGAATTGTTGCAGATTCGCCTAGCTCAATCGGTTCTTGTACTAATGTGAAGGATTTATCACCTTCAAATGTGAGAATAACACGCTCTACACCATCGTTTTCAATGCGTTTTTCATCCACTAAAGTTGTATTACCCCAAGTTAATACAGGATAATGAGTTTGGAATTCAGTACTTTCTTTTTCTGTCGCTACATTTGGTTCATTATCTTTCGTAAATTGTTCAACTGCATATTCTTTTTCTTTATGCTGCACACCTAAATCGATCTTTTTAAATGTAATTAGCATTTGCTCTTCTTCAGACTCGTCTAATATAGAAACACTTTTTGGGAGCAATGTTTTCTTATCTACAGTTACTCTTTGAGTAGGCATGATACTCTTATGATTATTTCTCGTTGCAGCAGTAAAGATATAGCTATCTTCCGTTTCCTCCATCACAACATTTTCATCAGCCAACAAGTCTTCAGCTAACGCTCCAATTAGATACGGTTGGCTATTTTGTTTTGGCCATTCACTTTGGAACTTGTACGTTTTTTTCAATGAAGGTGTGACTACGAATACTCCTTCTTTATTTCGAATAATCATTTGGGTTACATTTTCATCTTTTTGAGAAACTTCAACTCGATAAAAATCTGGTTGTGTGTGCCATACATTAACATCATAAACTCTTGGTTCGTTTCCTGTTTTAATTTCCATTGTAGCATCGAGTTCGTATCCTTTGCCTTCTGCCCATTTTTCGTGCAGCTTTTCCAAAACTTCTTCCTTCGAATCTTTACCGCAAGCACTCAGCACGACGACACTTAACAGCAAAACGAAAAATATAATGACTTTGTGTCTCAAAACTCCATCCTTTCTACTCTAACTCGATACGACAAATATATGAGGGGCAGTAGAAGTTTATGCTATCACTTTTGGACAATAACACAATTTCATGTTGATAATCAGGAATTCAAAATAATAACTTGTGCTGCAGCATAATCCCTCGAATGTGTAATGCTGACAAAACCATTTACAGCTTGGCCATTAAAATAAAGTATTGGCTTCCCAAGTTCATCATTTAAGATTTCAATTTGGTGAAACTCACATCCCTCCCTTATCCCCGTTCCATTTGCTTTGGAGAAAGCTTCTTTTGCTGCAAATCTTCCTGCTAAAAATTCGCATTTTCTTTTTTCAGAAAGCTCTTTAAAAACGGACAATTCTCGTTCTGATAAAATGCGTCTCTGGAACTTATCTGTTCGATTCATTAACTCGTATATTCGATCAATCTCTACGATATCTAAACCTATTCCTTTTATCATATGTTGGCGTTCTCCTTTTAATAATCTCTAAATACAATGTATAATAATTTTATAAATTGAGGTGACTATTATGTTTGTTCGAAGAGAAAATTTTAGACAATATATTAAGTTCTATCCAGTAGTTTCAACGATAATTGCGTTGAACTTAATCGTGTACATATTAACGCTGATTCCTATTATTGGCGATAAAATTTTTTACTCAGGAATGAGCGTGAATAGGTTGATCGCTGAAGGCGAATGGTGGCGAGTAATCACTGCTACTTTTATTCATGCAGGATTCTTTCACATTCTATTTAACATGTTTGCTTTATTTTTATTCGGGCCAGAATTGGAAAGAATTTCTGGTAAAATTCGCTTCTTTACGATTTACCTAATATCAGGACTGTTTGGTAACGTCGCTACATTCATTTTTCAACATTTGGATTATGCCAGCGTAGGAGCCAGTGGTTCAATTTATGGTATTTTCGGAGCTTATGCAGCACTTGTCTACTATACTAGAAATACAATGCCGCAACTAAAACAAATCATTATGCCAATTATTATCATCGGGTTAATTATGACATTTTTACAACCGAATACGAACTTTTACGCCCACGTTGGTGGATTAATTACTGGATTCATGTTAGGGCTTGCCTACTTCTCACCAAAAAATATATTACGTTGGCGCATGAAATAATACTAATTTGGACAATAAAAAATTTTTTATATAAAAAGAGGATGCATTAGGCATCCTCTTTTTTCATTTCCTTTGATTTTTCAAACCAAGAAAGTAACTCATTTACATCTGATTCATTTAAATGAGATACTCTCGCAGTTGCACCTGTAATACCAGACATAACGGTAGCTTGAATAGAAGCGATGTTTTTTCTTTTTTGAAAATAATTTTGTTTACTCTGGACAACTTGAATCCGTTTCTTTTCTGCAATAAACGTCACTCGGCTAATCACACGATAACGCAATGTTAGTTGGTTACCTGTAATGATAAAGCCATTTGTTTTATACTGCCATAATCTAAGCATAAGAACAGGAAGTACAAATAATATCGAAAATAAACCTAATGGATAAAAGAAGTAAGAACATAATCCAATGATTGGAAGAAGCCACAGAATATCAATCCTATAAAAATGAGGTTTTGCCTTCTTTGGTGGACGAATAAAATCCGGTTCCATTTCAAAATCAAAATGTGGAAATAATTGTCGTAACGGTTCTAACATTCTTTGATTCGAAATGATTGGAAACAACATGATTTTTTTATCGTGTTCTCCAAAACCACCGCTTGCGCTTTCTACAACGACTGTTGCATATTTAACCATTTGTCTTATAGGATTTTCGACAATTTTAATTCCTTGTACTCGATTTTTTGGAATCGTAATTCGCTTTTTTTCCAATAAACCGCGTGTAATTACAATTCGGTCGTTCTCTTGAACAACTGTAAAATCATAGTAATTAATAAATGTAATGATGATTGATACAATCCATGCCATTAAAAATGTAAAGAAAATGGTCATCAACACAATCATAAATCCAAATTGTATAAATATTGATAGCTCTTCAAAAATCCTTTCGTAAGGTATAAATTCAGAAACTTGAGAAATAAAAGCCGCTACCCCTGCAATAACCACTCCTATACTATTCGATGTAGTGGCAAGCAGAAATAAGTCTTTTGCTGAAATTTTGTAAATGATTTCATGAAGATCTTGTTGAACTTCAACTGCTTCCAATTGGTTTTTATCTTCGAATTCATTTTCACTTGCTTGCTCTATGTTTACTTTCTTTGTTTCTCTTTCAATCTGAGAAGCCTCTTCTCTCGTTATAGCTGTCAACACCACTTCAGGTTTACCATCCGTACTTCCGGCTGTTTCTACCATAACTTGAACAAGACCGAAAATACGGTGGAATATCGATTCTTTATAATTAAAACTTTGGATGCGATCAAAAGGAATATAACGTTTCTTTTTGATAAATAGTCCATATTCCACTCTTAGTTCATTTTCTTCAAACCAATAAACAAAAGTCCACCATCTAATAAACCCGGAAATTAAATAAAATATTAGAACCAATAAAAAAATTAATAAAGGGATATATTCCCAAAAGTCATTACTCTCAATTTTAAAACCGTTCGCAACTGCAATAATTAAAAATGGAATAATTAATTCTTTTAATCCCTTTATAAAGTTAATAACAGCCGAAACTGGATGGAGTTTATACTTTTTATACATCATCTTCAGCCACCCTCGCTAACTCGGAAATTCTTGCTCGCAAACGGTCTGCTTCTTCTGTTATTAACATGGGAATTACATGGGTCGTGGCTGCTGTTGAAATCGAAATATTTGCTAAATCATATTTTTTTAATATGGGACCTTGTGATGTATCCACATGTTGTACTCGAACCATCGGAATCAACGTTCTCGTTACGACAAATAAGCCACTTTGAATTTCAATTTCATGTTCCCTAACTTCATAACGCCAATGATCCCATCGAATTTTTGGAAATAGCCAAATTAATGCCAAGGCTGGGATGGCAACAAAAACAATTGCAATGTAATAAATAAATGTTGGCCCATCAAATTTATATGTAAGAAAACTAGCTACTCCAGCAATTATTGATAGAAAAATAGTATAAATAAGTCCATATAATCTCCATACCGTTAATCCTTTTCTAGGAATTTGATATTCCGGTTCTCTTCTTATCATTATCTCTCACCTCTTATCTATCTCTTTCATATACGGTTTTCCTTTTATTTTGTTTCAAAACTCCTTATTTTTTTAATTCATCATTTTTTAGCTTAGTAAATTCATATATATCATATTAGACTTCCTAGTGCTTTCTCTGTATAAATTTTAGAATTTTCAGTCTAATAAATTCACTATTCATTACGTAAGGAGTGTAGTTGGATGAACGTACCTTTAGTTTTAACCCATTTTTTAGATCGAGCCGTTGCATTATACGGAAATAAGCAAGCAATTATCAGTTATGAAGGGGATCGACGATTCACTTATTACCAGTTCAACACCCGAGTAAATCAGCTGTCAAGAGGGCTACAATCTTTAGGCATTAAAAAACATGATAAAGTAGCATATCTTGCCCCAAACACGATTGAAATGCTAGAAGGTTTTTATGGGATATATCAAGTTGGTGCAGTAATGGTGCCTTTAAATATTCGCTTAAAACCTGAAGATTATCTTTTTATTTTAAATCATAGCGAGTCAAAAGTATTGTTTGTAGATCAAGAACTTTATCATTTAATTGAACCAATCAAATCAAAATTAAATACTGTCGAATCAATTATTGTTCATAACAAAAATAGTGAAACAAATGAAATCAATTATGATGAATGGCTTGCTTCTTTTGATGGTTCAAACTTTGACAGAGTTGATTTGGATGAAAATGATGAATGCAGTTTATTATATACAAGCGGAACAACTGGTAATCCAAAAGGCGTCCTTCTAACACACCGAAACAATTATTTACATGCTTTAAGCTCGATGCATTTCTTACGCGTTACAGATCGAGATGTATACTTACACGTCTTACCGATGTTCCATGTGAACGGGTGGGGATCACCTTTTTATTATACTGCCAATGGAGCAACTCACGTTACGTTGAGAAAAGTTGCAGCTGATCAAATCTTTGATGCTATTCAAAAATATAAAGTAACAGTCATTCATATGGCACCTACTGTATTAAATACATTATTGCAATATTATGATGAACATAAACCTGTGGTGTCTCATAAAGTGAGAGTTGTTATTGCTGGATCTGCACCACCTCCTGCCTTTGTTGAACGGGTTGAAAAAGACCTTGGCTGGGAATTCATCCAAGTTTATGGAATGACAGAATCTTCACCACTGAGCTTAGGTTCCCGAATACTTTCACAATATGAAAATCTTTCAGAAGTTGAAAAAATGAGATTGAAAGCAAAAGCCGGTACACCATTTATAGGTACAGAAGTAAAAGTAGTGGATGAAAACGGCGAAAAAGTTCCTCACGATGGGAAAACAATGGGGGAAATTATTGTTCGTGGACACGGCGTGATGAAAGGCTATTGGAAAAACGAAAACGCTACAATGGAAACAATCATTAATGGTTGGTTATATACAGGCGATGTAGGCACCATTGATGAGAAAGGTTATATCGATATAACTGACCGTAAAAAAGATATTATTATAAGTGGCGGTGAAAATATCTCTTCCATAGAAGTAGAAGGCGTATTATATGAACACCCTGCTATAAAAGAAGCAGCCGTCATTGCTATTCCACACGAAAAATGGGGAGAAACTCCTCACGCCATTGTCGTATTAAAAGATGGCTACCAGGTTACTGAGCAAGAACTAATCGACTTCACTCGTTCAAAATTAGCACATTTTAAGGCAATAAAAAGTGTATCTTTTGTTGATGAATTGCCAAAAACAGCTTCAGGCAAAATACAAAAAGTTCAATTACGCAAACAATATATTGAATCGGTTCAACAAATATAAAAAGCAGGAGGGAAGCCCTTCCTGCTTACATTTATTCTTACTTTCTACCTCGACGGCGTTCTCCCGTTTTCTTACCGCCTTCTCTTCTGCTTCCACGGTGTTCTCGGCGAACACTTCGTCCCCCACTGCGTCCATTTGAACGTTCTTTGCGTATTGGAAGCGGACGTTCTTCTGTAATTTTCACTGGAGTATCGTCCGGCTCTTTTGTAAATGATTTGATGGCTGCAGCTATAAGATCCACTGCATCATAATCTTCCAATAATTCTGTTGCTAGCAATCGATAATCTTTTAAATCATTTGCTTGAACAACTTCCACAAGCTTTTCAATCGCCAATTTCTGTTGCCCTGCTAATGCTTCGTCTTCAGTTGGTGGGCGCAGAGGCGTCATGCGTTTATTTGTTGTTTCTTCAACGATTCTTAAATAGCCCATCTCTCTTGGTGTTACAAATGTAACAGCAAGTCCTGATTTCCCTGCACGCCCAGTCCGACCAATTCGGTGTACATAACTTTCCGGATCTTGAGGGATATCAAAGTTATACACATGAGAAACTCCAGAAATATCTAATCCACGTGCCGCCACATCTGTTGCAACAAGGATATCAATTTTATTTTCTTTAAACTGACGTAATACAGACAAACGCTTTGATTGGCTCAAGTCTCCATGAATACCTTCTGCTAGATATCCACGAATATTTAACGCTTGCGCTAATTCGTCTACACGGCGTTTTGTACGACCAAATACGATGGCCAATTCCGGTTGATGTACATCCAAAAGACGAGTTAAAATATCAAATTTTTCTCGTTCCTGTGTTTTCACAAAATATTGTTCAATATTTTCAACCGTCATTTCTTTTGATTTAATTTTCACTTCTTTTGGATTCTTCATAAATTTCGTTGCGATTTTACGAATTGCTGGCGGCATTGTTGCTGAGAACAACAACATTTGGCGATTTTCAGGCACTTTTTCTAAAATCGCATTAATGTCATCAATGAAGCCCATGTTTAACATTTCATCTGCTTCATCTAATACAAGGGTTTGAACATGTTCAAGTTTCAATGTACGACGGTTGATATGATCTATTATTCGACCAGGAGTTCCAACGATAATTTGCGGTTTGTTTTTTAAAGCACGAATTTGTCGTCCGATATCTTGTCCACCGTAAACAGATAATATTTTTACTCGCTTATCATATCCAATTTTATAAAGCTCTTCTGAAACTTGAATAGCTAGTTCGCGAGTCGGTGCAATAATTAATGCTTGAATATCCGGATTATTCGTATCAATTTTTTCGATAATCGGAATACCGAACGCCGCCGTTTTACCGGTACCTGTTTGTGCCTGTCCGATAATGTCGCGACCTTCTAAAGCAAATTTAATAGTTCCTTCTTGAATGGGTGTTGCTTCTTCAAATCCCATACGTTTTAACGAACGTAATGTAGATTCACTAATATTAAATTCTGAAAAATTTGTCAAACTCTTCAATCTCCTTTTTTCTCTTAAGTCGACAAATGGTTACATTTTTCAGATGGAATGTCGGCAAATATCGAGCCTTTAGTTAGAACGTTCCGTCAAATTAATAAATCCTCATACTTAGAGAAAACATTTATTTATATGAAAAGGAAAGCCCGGTCTTTGCCGAGCGGTTCAATTCTATGCATTTCAATATGTTCCAATAGAATAAAACCGATAAACTCAAAAAAAAGTACTCTTCGTTTCCTTTGAAGAGTATTTGTATAAAATGTATCCATTGCTCTCCCTAGTCTACACGGTACATGAAAATTATGCAACGATAATGCTTCTATTGTCTAAAGCTTATTTTTCAGATTGTAAAAAATGCAGTACATCCGGAAACCAAGATTCACAATCGTCGCTATAACAAATATGGTGTTTACCACAAGATGAAAAGTAAATATATTTTTCCTTTGATGAAAGTTTATCGTATAAATATTGAGCGGTTGTATACGGAACGATTCCATCACATTTTCCTTGAACAATAAAGGTTGGTATATTGATTGACTCAATATATGGTTCAACCTGCCGGACGATTTTCATAAATTGTATTGCTGCACTAACAGGTACATTTTTTAGTTTATACTCATATCGCTTAAATAATTCATTATTTTTTAAATGTCCTTCAATGGCTTCTTTTGCAAACTTTTGTAAATCGCTTAATAACTGCTTTGGAGCAATATATTTCACAGCCGCACTAAGCAAAACGATTTTCTTTATAGGATATCGTTTTCCTAAGTATAAAGCGATGACTCCTCCCATGGAAAAACCTACAACATAAACCTTGTCGACTTTTTTAGCTAATCTTTTATAAGCAAGCTCAGCATCAATCAGCCAATGCTCAGCTGTGAAACCTTTTAATGAAAGTGTTTCACCATGACCACAAAATGTGGGGATTTCCACAATCCAATCGGTTTGATTTCGTATGTATTCTGCTAAAGGTTGCACCTCATACGGTCCTCCGGAAAATCCGTGCAACATCAATACACCAACAGACATAAGAAACACTCCTGTTGTAGAAGAATTCTTCCAAATAAAAAAGTGAAATTCACTTCGAACACCATTAGTTCTTTTCTGCCGGAGTCTCCATGAATTCCACTATAATGGCGAATTCTTTATTTATTAAAAGTATTAATTATCGTCTCTAATTTCATACCTCGAGATCCTTTAATTAAAATTAACGAGTCTTTATCGGCATGTTGTTTTATATAATCGACGATTTTCCCGTAGTCATCTTTCGTGTGCAATATTCGCCCAGAAAATCTTGGTGCTATTTTGTGATATAACCATTCCATACGAGGCCCAAATAAACATATTCTTGAAATACGATTTTCATCAATGTATCTAGCTAATTCTTCATGGAATTGTTGCTCTTTATCTCCTAACTCCAACATATCTCCTAAAACTAGCCATTTATCTTTTCGCATCGATGTGGATTGGAGGAATTCAATTGCCGCTTTCATTGATGTTGGTGCTGCGTTGTAAGCATCATTTATAAACAAAACATCTCCAACAGGAACAAGTTGCATCCGCATATCTGTAAGAGATACTTGTTCCAACCCTTTGCGAATTTGTTCATCTGACATTCCTAAAGATTTTGCGACAAGCATAGCACCTAACGCATTTTTCACTTGATGTTTTCCTAATATCGGAATAAAAAATTCGCCGTTTAATTCACCATCAACAATAAAGCGGCTGCCCTTTTCCGTCGTCTCTATTTCTCGAATCATTAAATCATTTCCTTGTTGAAAACCGAATGATTTCGATCTTAATTGGGGAGTAATTTCAATTAATGCTCTCAATAGAGGCTCATCACCGTCATAACATAATACACCTTCTGAATCGAATCCCTTAATAATTTCAAATTTCGCCTTCGCTATACCTTCTCTTGATCCCAAATCTTGCATATGAGCTTCGCCAATATTCGTAATAACAGCATAATGCGGTTTAGCTAATGTGGATAAAAACTCAATCTCGCCAAACCCGCTCATTCCCATTTCTAAAACTGCAATTTCTGTATCTTCATCAAGAGACAATATTGTAAGAGGCAAACCTAGTTCATTATTAAAGTTACCAATCGTTTTTTGCACTTTATAAAATGGTGAAAGCAAACTTGCTAAAATATCTTTTGAAGATGTTTTTCCGTTCGAACCTGTGATTCCAATGAATTTTGCCTTCAGCTCATTGCGGTACATACGCGCCATTTGTTGCAACGCGAGCCCAGAATCCTCTACAAAAAGAAGCGGTACATCTTTTGGTGGATTCGGTTCATCTTTTAACCAAAGGGAACAACTTGCTCCTTTTTCAAAAGCTTGAAGCACATATTTATGTCCATTCGTTTTTTCCCCGCGAAAAGGGATAAATAAATCTCCTTCTTTAATTGTTCTTGTATCAATGGATACGCCGGTTACGATTTTTTCACCATGTTCACCAGCTTCGATATTTAACCAATTTGCAATGTCTTGAATACTTTTTCTCATCATTCATCCCACTTATTCTCTATTAAATTGAAGTTGTTGTTTTTCTTTATGTCGCTCAAGTGCTAATTCGATTAGCTGATCAATTAATTCAGAATAGTTTAACCCACTGTTTTGCCAAAGAAGTGGATACATGCTGACAGGAGTGAAGCCTGGCATCGTATTTACTTCATTTATAAATACTTCATCTCCACATACGAAGAAATCAGCTCTTACTAAGCCGGAACAATCTAAAACTTTAAAGGCACGAATGGCCATATCTTTCATTTTCTCTTCCACTTCTTTTGTAATTTCTGCCGGAATAATTAATTTTGTTGATCCGTCCTTATATTTTGATTCGTAATCATAAAACTCAGTTGTTGGCTTTATTTCTCCTGCTACGGATACTTTCGGTTCATTATGTCCAAGCACAGCCATTTCAATTTCACGGGCTTCAATTCCTTGCTCTACAACTACTTTCCGATCATATTTAAAAGCGATATTAATCGATTTCTCTAATTCTTCTCTGTTCGATGCTTTGCTTATTCCTACGCTAGAACCTAGGTTTGCCGGTTTAACAAACATCGGATAAGTTAATTCACGTTCACACTTTGAAAGCAATGCCTCTTTGTTTTGGTCCCATTCATATCGAATAAAATAAACGAATGGTACTTGATTTAGTCCTGCAATGCTAAACAATTGCTTCATGACAACCTTATCCATTCCAGCTGAAGAGGATAGAACACCATTTCCAACATAAGGAAGGTTCAATAATTCAAGCAATCCTTGTACTGTGCCATCCTCACCATAAGTACCGTGGAGCAATGGAAAAATCACATCAAATTTTGCTTGTTCCTGATTCTCATCCAAAATAAATTCAAGAATGTAGTTTGGTTTACTTTCTTTCTTTGTAAATTGTAATTCTTCAATAGATTCAGCTGGTTTCGTTAACTGAGGACCTCTGCACCATTCGCCATCAATGGTAATATAAATCGGAATTACTTCATATTTATCAAAATCGATAGCTTTGGTTACCGCTGTAGCCGTTATTAGTGATACTTCATGCTCCGCGGATTTCCCCCCATATAATAATCCGATTCGTTTTTTCATTTTTCGACCTCCAACTTTTGAGTAATACTAGTTTATCATGAAAAGATTTAATTCATGAATGCTAAAAAGAAAAAACTCCCTGTCATTTGGCAATACCCTTGGACAGGGAAGTTTACTTCAGTTTAATAAGTTCATCATGTTCTTGTTTTAAAATCATTTTTAAATCATTCCATACTTCATCAGGATAATCATAATCGGAGAGTGTGCGAATTTCTAAGCCAAAGTGGTTGTCTGGTTTATCCACTTTATAAAGTGAAATCAAGGCACCTTCTTTAAAATAATTGCGATATGCTTTTAATAATGAGACGTCAATCGTTGGAATTGTTTCCTTCGACTTTCTTCGCCAAAAACCCCCATTTCCTCCGTTTTCTTTTATAATATTATTGATAAGTGTTGAAATGAGAGTCTCAAAATCTTCTAAGTAGCGAAAATAAATTTTCGTTGTTTGATCAGCTGCGGATGAACAATACACATAACGATTTTGCAGGTTCACAAAAAACGGTGTTGAAACAGGTTCCTTTTTATGAGCTAAATATAATAATTCTGCTTGCTCAATGGGAGTAAGCTGATTTACATGCCTTTCGTCAGCAAAATCAACCCAGCACAAATCTTGATTTGTATCATCCACTTTTTTAACAAAGTTTTTTATTTCATCGCTTGGAATATAATCTAGCTGGGTATGCATATTAAATAAACCATCTTCGTAATTGTGTTTTAACAGTAAAATATTTTTGATTGAATCGATTGCTCCAATAAATTGTTTTAATGACAAACCGCTAAAAATAACAAAGCGATCAACATCGTTCATATGTATAAACAAATGGTAAAAATAATCATCAACCGTCTTATATTTTTTAGCCATTCGATCACTCTCCAATACCGCAACAGTTAAGTTTATTATAAGATGTAATTATGTTTTTTGAAACAATTTCACAAAGGTTTCGTCTTATTGTTGTGTTTTAATCGGATAAAATCATATTTTCGCTATAATACCATATAGAATATGATACAGTATATTGATGAAGAGCTTTGTTGATTGCAATATTATAGAACATAGGTGGACAAAATGGAGAATAACAGAAATTTTGCAGAAAGATTCGATTGGAAACTTGCTGCCATACTCGTCATGTTTTTAATTATTAGTTTAGTAGCTATTTCTTCCGCTCAAACGACAGGGCAATATGGTCAAATAAATTTTGTTTTTAAACAATTACAATGGTACGTGATTGGTTCCTTCATCGTTGCTTTTGTCATGTATTTCGAGCCGGAGCAATATAAAAAAATGTCTTGGTATTTATATGGTTTTGGAATTTTACTCTTATTTGTACTTATTTTTATGCCAGAAGGTCAAGGCCAAATAGGGGAGCCAAAAAACGGAGCAAAAAGCTGGTATCATATACCAGGTCTCGGAAGTATTCAACCTTCTGAATTTATGAAAACTTTTTTTATTCTTGCAACCGCAAGACTGATTAGCACTCACCATGAAAAGTATGTAAGTAAAACACTTAAAACAGACTTTTTACTTTTAGGAAAAATTGGTTTGTCATTATTCATTCCGCTTGCTCTTATCATGCAGCAACCTGATTTAGGTTCATCACTAGTATTTATTGCCATTACTGCTGCACTCATTGTTGTTGCAGGAATTTCATGGAAGATTATTCTACCTATTTTTATCAGTGGTATGAGCATTGCCGGATTAATTTTATGGATGGCTTTATATATGCAAGATTTTCTTGCAGAATATTTAGGAGTAAAACCTTACCATTTCGGACGAATATATTCATGGATTGATCCATACTCATATGCAGATAAAGCTGGTTATCATTTAATCACTTCACTCAATGCCATTGGTTCAGGAGAAATTTTCGGCAAAGGATATATGAACCGTGAAGTATATGTAGCAGAAAACCATACCGATTTTATCTTTGCCGTAATCGGCGAGGAATGGGGATTTATAGGTGCTAGTTTCGTCATTTGTCTTTATTTCCTATTAATTTACCATTTAACAAAAATCACACTCACATTAAAAGATCCATTCTGTACATATGTGTGTGCTGGTATTATCGCAATGATTACCTTCCATGTTTTTGAAAACATCGGAATGACAATACAACTACTTCCGATTACCGGAATCCCTTTACCGTTTATTAGTTACGGTGGAAGTTCACTTATGGGAAATGCCCTTGCTATTGGTCTTGTATTTAGCATGAAGTTTCATTACAAAAAATACATGTTCTCAGCAAATGAAGATGATGAATTATAAAAAAATTCCCGCCGATGCGGGAATTTTTTCGTTCAACCAAATCAATATTGGGAAGTAGTTTTTGGTGGTGCTAATACTTTTAACAATTCTAGCCGTGACTTTGTTACAGTTGCAGTTACCCCTAATTTCGATAATTTTGAAGCAATCTTTCTCAAATCCACTTCCTTGCCCATTCCAACCACCTATCCTCACATTATATTATTTACAACGTACAAATAGTGAAAAAAGTTTCGTACAAATATCCTCAAAATATTTTACCATGATTCTATTCCGTTTAATTTTTCAAAAATGTTACAACTACAATCTTGTCAAATAAAATGCCCTAAAAATTTATGGCATATTGAATTTACTTGTTTTCAAAAATCGGTAAAGTTACAATGTACAGTGTTCATACTAATTTAAAATTTATAAAGGCAGGAACATTATGAAAAAGATTGTTCTATTATTAGCTATACAATTTCTCGTTTATTTGGGATTCGGAATTATTATTCCTGTTTTGCCGGAAGTAATTGTGCAAAACCAATGGAATGAAGTTCATGTTGGCGGGTTATTAACGGTTTACGCATTAGCCAGCTTCTTTACAGCACCTTTTTGGGGACAATTATCTGATAAATTTGGCAGAAAACATTTAATCTTAGTAGGTCTTGTTGGTTTTTGTTTAAGTTTTCTTATTTTCAGCTTATTTATCGATCATTTATTTATGCTATATTTTTCACGCATCGTTGGTGGATTGTTTTCTGGGGCTTTATATACATCTGTCACAGGATATATCAGTGATATATCCACAAACGAGAATCGCAATAAATATATGGGCTTAATGGGCATGTCGATTGGTCTAGGGTTCATTTTTGGTCCTGCGATTGGTGGAGTGCTCGGTGAAAAGAGTTTGCATCTTCCTTTCACTGCGTCAGCAGCTCTAATTGCCATTCTCTTTGTTATCGCACTCATTGGATTAAAAGAACCTGAAAGAAAAGGAGAAGCAAACAAGCGGCAAATCATACCAAAAGGCGCATCCACGCTTTTCCAATATCGCGTTCGATATTTATTTCTCTTTTCATTTTTCGTTACATTTACGTTAGCGGGAGTAGAAGCAACATTTCAATTGTTCCAAATTAATCGCATCAGCATCACTCCCCTTCAACTAGGATATTTATTTATGTTTAGTGGATTTGTCGATGCTTTCATTCAAGGAGGAGTCATTCGACAAATAAAAGATGGTACAGAAACAAAATGGCTGTTTGCAGCTCAAATCGTGACTGCTATCGGGCTATTATTAATTGCTCTAACATCTAGCCTGGTAACGGCCGGCATTGCTCTATGCGTGTTTACAGCAGGTAATGCATTAGCTAGAACATGTGTTGTTTCGCTAACAACTAAAGAATCCGGAGGAAAATACGGTCTCGCTGCCGGACTTTCTTACTCCATGGATAACTTAGGCCGAATTATCGGACCGTTATTTTTCACTGTTTTATTTAAAGTTGGAATGTCTCTAACTTATTACATCTCGTTCATCATTAGTTTGATTATCATCGTATTCATTTTCATTTTCAGTCGTTCAAAAAAATCCCTTCGCACTGAACTTGAATAAATAGCTAATTATCAAATCGAGTAGGAGGGAGCGATTAACTCCCGTCCTCTCACACCACCGTACGTACGGTTCCGTATACGGCGGTTCAATTAAGATGATTGACGCAAGTCTTTATAACTTCCGTGAATAGCTGTTCTCTTTATGCCAGTGGTCACTCCACCCTCCAAGAGGTCTCCCACGGGATTCACCGCTTCCTTCCTCAAGTGAGGTACTACGTTTTCTGTGTTCATCATGACTCACTGAATGCCAAGGGCTATTCTCTCTTAATTGTTCGGTCCTTCTTAGTAGTTCTAAACCAACTAATACTATGACCTCTGCTGACTTCTGACGGTTCAGCTACTTATCACTAAGTAGGTTATGAAGCGTACTTCACATATCCGCCAGACCTCCCCGGGTAAGAATGTAATCTTTCCTTCCATCTATCTGCTTCATTTACTCTGTACCACCTTTGGCAGAAAGGACTTTGTTTTGTTTAGCAAACT
Source organism: Ureibacillus sp. FSL K6-0165 (assembly GCF_038004285.1). Lineage (NCBI taxonomy): Bacteria > Bacillati > Bacillota > Bacilli > Caryophanales > Caryophanaceae > Ureibacillus > Ureibacillus sp. FSL K6-0165. The sequence goes on along the minus strand of NZ_JBBOQS010000001.1, from coordinate 909,356 downwards.
CATCCAATGATACCTAGCCTTATATGAAGTTCGTGTTCCTCAGACCGGAAGTTTGCCGCTCGCTTCCTTCAGATTCCGCGTCACCACGGACACCCTTGCGTTAAGCTAACTGTTACTTCTGCCTTCACAGTTCGGGACTTACACCCTATAGATTACACCCATGCCAGGCGCACTAAAAAGGGAGCGCTAAATCCTTTCAAGCGCCCCTTTTTCATATTTTAGAAAAGGTAACAACATATTTTTATGCATATATTTACTACAAACGGTTATAAGAATAATAAAAATGTGTTGGAGGATAGAACTTGGACTTTTCATATTTGTTACGATTGCCGTCCCAATTTGAAGGGATTCGTACAAGACTAGAAGCATCATTATTAAAAGCAATAAATATTTTACCTACCATTCAACAAACCAATTTCACTGATAGTAAATTTGCTGGTTATCCATATTTACCAAAAACTATGAAGTATCCAAAAGATATAGATGGGAATTATTTAATACTTCTTGCTCAAATAAATTTTGAACAATGTCATTCGTTTCATCCATTTCCTTCACGAGGAATATTGCAATTTTTCATTTCACCTTCATTAGCAAAGTATCAACTGACCGAAGAGATTTTTCAACATTATTTTAAAGTTCGCTATTATCCCAATATATTACCTGAACATGAACTAGTCACAGATTTTTCATTTCTGCCAAACTTTGCATACTCTCCGATAAGAAATGAGATGTCACTCCGATTTATCTATACGGTCGAACCAGTTTCTGCAATGGATTATCGATTAACCAAATATATCAGTCACTCAGATCTAAATAAACAGCTTCATGATGGACGTACACTTGAAGAACATTATTTTGAACATTTTTTAGGAGCAGAGCATAAAATCGGAGGATATCCCTACTTCATTCACCAAGATACTAGAACCCATTCAACCCTGTTAAAACGGTATGATACGCTACTATTACAAATGGTTTCAGATGATGAGCAAAATATTATGTGGGGAGACTCTGGAATCATCAAATTTTTTATTAATAGCAAAAAACTCGCCCAATGTGATTTTACTGATATATATTTGCAGGCTGAACAGTACTAGCTAATGGGCAACCAATCAAGTGGTTGCCTTTTTATATGCCAATAATTTCTATCTAATCAATAAATACGTTATAATAATATATAATTACTGGGGGAGTAGGTGGGTGTGGAATGAGCATCATCATTAATTCAATCCCTTTCATTCCTATCTTATTTGCTTTAAATATTATTCTTGCCATTACAATTATCTTTTTAGAGAGAAGAGATGCATCTTCCACTTGGGCATGGATCCTTGTTTTATTTTTCCTACCCTTAATTGGCTTTATTTTATATTTATTGCTTGGCAGACAACTACGAAAAAAACATTTATTTCGCTGGGATGGACAAAAAGATATTGGCATCGACAATTTAATCAAATATCAAATAGAAGCCCTTGAAAATGATACGTTTCAGTTTAATGAAAACTACGTTAAAAATTATAAAAATCTTATTCAAATGAATTTAAATACGGGAGATGCCATTCTTACGCAGGATAATCAAGTTCAAATTTTTGATGATGGAGTTGAAAAATTCCAGTCATTAATCAATGACATATTGAATGCAAAAGATCATGTTCATATTCAATATTACATTTTCAAGCTCGATAATTTAGGGCAAAGAATTTATGAAGTATTAAAGAAAAAAGCAAAACAGGGTGTCAAAATTAGAATCTTATACGATGAAATGGGTTCAAGAAGCATAAAAAAAAGACATTTTAGAGAATTGATTGAATTAGGTGGAGAAGTTGAAGTATTTTTCCCTTCGATTTTCCCGCTTATTAATCCGCGTTTGAATTTTAGAAACCACCGAAAAATCGTCGTGATTGATGGTCGAATTGGCTACATTGGTGGGTTTAATGTCGGGGATGAATATATAGGTTTAAACAATAAATTTGGCTACTGGAGAGATACCCATTTACGCATAGAAGGCAGTTCAGTTCTTCCAATCCAAACTCGCTTTATTTTAGATTGGAATCAAGCTAGCGAACACAAAATAGAGTATTCAGAACGTTATTTTCCTGCCATTCCTAAAAAAGGGGATGTGGCTATGCAAATTATCTCCAGTGGTCCTGATACAGACTGGCCAACAATTAAAAACGCATATTTAAAATTACTCATGGAAGCAAAACGGTATATTTATATTCAAACACCTTATTTTATTCCGGATAACAGCTTCTTAAATGCAATTGAAGTGGCTAGCCTATCGGGAATCGATGTTCGTATTATGATTCCAAATAAACCTGACCATTTGTTTGTTTATTGGGCTACTTATTCTTATATTGGGGAATTATTGAAGGCGGGCGCGAAAGTGTATATTTACGATAAAGGATTTATCCATGCGAAAACCATTGTGATTGATGATGAAGCAGCTTCAGTAGGAACTGCTAATATCGACGTTCGAAGTTTTAAATTAAACTTTGAGGTGAATGCATTTATTTATGATAAACTTGTTTGCCATGAATTAGCCGAAATCTTTGAAAAAGATATTTTAGATTCTAGAGAATTAACACTGGAACAATACGAAAATCGTTCAGTCATAATCAAATTTAAAGAGTCAATTTCTAGACTGTTAACTCCAATATTATAAAGAATTCGTTTTTCCAAAAAAACCTTTGGAAAAACGAATTCTTTTTATTTATCAATTCCCAAATATTCTTCTAAAGTTAATCCTGAATCTTTTACTTTAGTTGCAAGCTCCACACCTAAATAACGAAAATGCCAAGATTCATACATATAACCTGTAATGTGCTCTTTCCCTTTCGGATATCTTAATATAAAGCCGTATCTATGTGCATTCTCTGCTAACCATTTACCAGCTTCCGATTGTCCAAACGCTTCTGTAAGCCATAAATCTTCACGGCCTTTTTCACCAATATCAAAGGCTAAGCCTGTTTGGTGTTCGGAATAACCAGGACGTGCACTGTAGCGATCTGCATTCTCTTTGCCATCTCGTTCTACATATTTGTTATAAAGTAATTCCTGATATTCATAAGAACGATATGTACTAAATGCTACTAATTCAAAACCTAATGTTTTTGCTTCTTGGGCCATCAACTCAAAAGCGGCACGAGCTTCTACGTTTTCACCCGGTGCATAATCTTTTGGAAGTGGATATTTTTTATTCGCAATCAGTACTCCCTTAATATAAGTAGGCTCACTAGGCAATGTTTGCCCTTCAATATAACCATTATTCTCTTTGTATTTCTTATCTTCTGGTTTCTGTTGTTGTTGCTGTTGTGGTTTTTGGTGAGGTTCTTCCCCTTCAACTTTTCCTTCATCTTGTGAGTCGCTGGAATTTTCCAATTCATCTTCTAATACTTCAGAATTTTCCTTTGCTTCTTCAAGCCCATTTTCTTTTTCTTCTGAAATAGCCTGATCTTCCGTTTTAATTGTTTCACTCTCATTGTTCAGATTGTTATTAATGAAAACGATGGAGACAATAGCAATGATCATTATCAACAAAATACCAAGTAGTGTATAATGCTTTTTTTTGTTTTTCATAAAATCACCTAATCCCGTCTCATTTCAAAACACGCTCTATTATTTTAACACTATTTTCTCATATTTACTTCAAAAAAATTAGTCGAGCCCATTTAGACTCGACTAAACTACTTATTTTGCTTCTTCAACTGGATGCTCAGAATAATATTTTCTTCCTATATAGGTTTGTAAAATTAGTAATATCCCGCTGACGGACCAATATAACGGTAATGCCGCCATGGACGAAATTGAGATGATTACAATCATAATCGGCGAGATATAAATCATCATTTTCATTTGTTGCTTTTGAGCTTCTGGAACTGTCCATAATGAAACTCTCGCTTGTATGAAATAAACAATACCAGCTATTGCCGTTATAACGAAATCCGGTGTTCCTAAATTAAACCATAAAAATTCGTGAGTTTTTACCTCGTCTGAATACAGAATAGCAAAGTATAGCCCCATGATGATCGGCATTTGAATTAAAATCGGCAAGCATCCTAAATTTAACGGGTTAATATTATGTTCACGGTATAAGGCTAACATTTCTTGTTGAATTTTCATTTGTTCTTCTTTTGTTGTTGCCTTTTTTAATCTTTCTTGGATTTCATCCATTTTAGGCTTAATAACATCCATTTTGGATTTCATAATCGATTGTTGGCGATAATTACGCAACATAAAAGGCATCAAAATAAGGCGAATGAGAATTGTAATCGCAATAATCGCTAAACCATAACTACCGCCAAACCATTCGCCAAGCGTATTCAACAACCAATCCATTGGCTTGACAAAGGTATGATAAAAGAATCCTTCTTGATTTTCAACTGCTTGGCATCCTGATAACACTAATAACATGATGCCGAAAAGTGAAAACAGCATTAGTTTTTTCATTTTTCCACCTACTATTAAATTCTAACTAAATTGAAGTATACGGAATATACTTTATAATTTCAAACAGCAGGTGTCAAAATGAAAAACAACTTTATATTTTTTCTTTTTCGACGTTTGCTGTTTCTGGAAGTTCGAATCTAAAAAAATCATGATGCAATTCATCTCTGAAGTGTTTCGGTGTAACTCCGGTATACTTTTTAAAAATACGAGTAAAATAACTTTGGTTGCAAAAATGGAATTGTTCAGAAATGGATGTAATGCTTTTATTTGTATGTCTTAAATAGTATTGGGATTCTTCTACTCTTCTTACATTTAAGTATTCTACCAATGTAATTCCTACATGTTCACGGAAAATGCGGGACAGGTGGCTTGTACTAATATGAAATTTTTGCGCAATACTTTCTACCGTTAAATCATTTTCTAATTCATCATTTATGTACATGATTACTTTATTGACAGTTTGATGACGGAATGTAGGTTGTTTTCGATCCGCAATAAAACTTACATAAAAGTCTATTAACTCATCAGCAAACTGTAAGAACTCTGCATCTTTCATTTTATTTTGAATCATGTCTATACAAGCAACATTAAAGGCAAAGGCTTTCTTCGAAGGCACTTGATTCTCCATAAGTTTTCTTGCAACAATCGAGGAAAGTGTCATAAAATAATTTCTAACTTCTTTAATAACTTGCTTTCCAAAACGAATTGATAAGATATCAATTAGCTCGTGCAATGATTTTTTCGCCTTATCTGCCTCCAAATGGAATATTTCAAATAACAGACGTGATTCAATGGTAAAAAATTCTTCAATACCGGTGTATTGATTAATACTGTCAATTTCTTGAAAATATCTCTTCGAAATCGTTTCAGAAATTGATTGTTGGTGTAGTTGCATAAAATACCCCATCTTTCTTCAGAATGAAATTTGCATCAATCGTATATATGTCAATAGTTACTATACTAATATAACCAATCATAAAAATGCTATAAATAAAAATTTTTTAATATGAAAAAGGTGACAATTTGATTAGTTTCATACTAAAAATCTGTCCTAAAGACCGAAAAAAATTGAAAATTTAAATAAATATTTATAACTAAAGTGAATATTACCATAATTTTCGTTTTTTTTTCAACTCCCATTTCCTAATTAAATTACCGATGAATATTATCTTTGATTCACACTATGGAAATGTGATTTCTGTTTTTCAATAATATATATTTCCTAATAAAATAGAACTAGATTTTTCAACAAATTTTTTCATTAACTCAGATGCAAAATGTTCTTATGTTATTACATTCTTCTCTATTTCTTTTCTAAAAATATGTAGTAAAATAGAAATTATTAAAATTATAAATGTGGACAAACGAGGTGTTTTAGAGTGGATCCAAAAGAAATAGAAGAAATTATGGATGTCATTAAAGAATTCTTCCCTGAAAATACATCCATCGCTATTTCAGATACTAAAGAATATATATATTATCAGCCAAGTAAACATGTGGACTTAAAAATTAAACCTGGCGACCCAATTAAAGAAGGTTCTGCTGCATATAAAGCAATACAATATGGTAAAAAAATCAACACTTACATTGAATCCGATGTTTTTGGCGTTCCTTACTATGGTATGAGTATCCCTTTAATTACTGAAGGAGAAATTAAAGGGGCTGTCACTGCTATTTTCCCTCAAAAGCCATCACCTTTTTTAACAAACTACATTACAATCAAAGTTGATGATTGCTGGTATCCAATTAAACATAATGAAGTTGTTTATTTAGAAACTCAACTTCGCAAAACTTTCGTAAAAACAATGGATAAAGAAGGATTCCATCGTTTAAATCTAAGCGATCTTGAACTGTTCCTATCCAACGACCATTTTATTCGTTGCCATCGTTCATATATCGTAAACATCGATTATATTGATGAAATTCAACCTGATTCCCATTCAACATTCCTTTTAGTTATGAAAGATGGTACTAGAATTCCTGTAAGCCAAAGATATGCAAGCTACTTCCGTCGTTCATTAGGTTTCTAATATTTCGCTAACGAAAGTGTTTTGGCACATACTTTGCAGCAATTTCATCATATAAATTTTTTAAATAAAATTGCCGTTTTCCTTTGAGAAAGCGGCGTTTTTTTATATCAACCAACATATTTATATAGTTTTTTAATTTTCTAAAATAATTTTTTGTCGAAAAATCTCGTATTTTCTCGTTCAAACGATAATTAAGCATTTTCATGCAACATTTGAAGATTGTGTGACAAAGAAGTGCTATTATTAATGTATTCTTGAGCATGGCAACGTTACTCGCTCAATATACTGAAAATTCTTACAAGCTTTTTTCTCTGTTCAACACGAACATCAATAAAGGGGAGGATTATATGAATTCAATCATTGAAAAAAGAATTGGTATACCACAATTAAAAGAACGTATTGTATCTGCCGAAGAAGCAGCTGCCCTTATCCCAGATGGTGCAGTAGTCGGCATGAGTGGTTTTACACGTGCAGGGGATGCGAAAGTTGTTCCTATGGCTCTTGTTGAACGAGCAAAAAAAGAACAATTCAAAATTGATGTATATACTGGTGCTTCACTTGGACCTGAAGTAGACCATTACCTTGCAGAAGCTGGCGTTATTCGTAAACGTGGACCTTACCAAGGCGAAAGAGCAATGCGTAATTTGATCAACAAAGGTGACATTCTATATGTAGATGCACACCTTTCACACAATGCTGAGTTAGTACGTCAAGGAATTATCGGTCCAATTCAATATGCAATTATTGAAGTTTGTGCAATTACTGAAGATGGATTACTTATTCCAACTACATCTGTAGGTAACGCACCAATTTTTGCACAATACGCTGAAAATATCATTCTTGAATTAAATATTTCCCATCCAGAAACTTTAATTGGTATTCATGATATTTATATTCCTGGTCCTCAAGGTGAGCGTGAACCAATTCCTTTAACAAATGCAAACCAACGAATCGGTGAAAAAGGAATTCGCGTTAACCCAGAGAAAATTAAAGCAATTGTCATTTCTGAAGAGCCAGATGCTCCTTCACAAATCGTTGATCCAGATGAAGAAACACAAAGAATGGCAAATTTATTATTAGACTTCTTCCGTTCTGAAATTAAAGCTGGACGTTTAACAAACCAATTAATGCCGATTCAATCTGGAGTTGGATCTGTAGCAAATGCTGTTTTAGACGGCTTTAAAGAATCTGAATTTGAAAATTTACAAGTTTACTCTGAATGTTTACAAGATGCTGTATTTAATTTGATCGACGCTGGAAAAGTAAACTTTGCATCTGCAACATCCATTACTTTAACTGCTGAAGCACAGCAAAAAGTATATGGCAACATTGAAAAATATATAGATAAAATTTGCTTGCGTCCTCAAGAAATTTCTAACCACCCAGAAATCGTTCGTCGCCTCGGATTAATTTCTATTAACGCTGCACTTGAAGTGGATATTTACGGTAACGTGAACTCTACTCACGTAGCTGGAACAAAAATGATGAACGGTATCGGTGGTTCTGGAGACTTTGCTCGTAACGCTCGTCTAACTATTTTCGTAACAAAATCTTATGCAAAAGGTGGAGCAGTTTCATCCATCGTTCCAATGGTTTCACACCATGACCATACTGAACATGATGTGGACATCATCGTAACTGAACAAGGTATCGCTGACTTACGTGGTCTAGCGCCAAAAGAACGAGTGCCGTTAATCATTGAAAACTGTGCGCATCCAGATTTCAAAGATCAACTTTGGGATTATTATCATCGAGCAGTAGAAAAATACGGAAATGTTCAAACTCCTCATATTTTAGAGGAAGCATTAAGCTGGCACGTGAACCTATTGAAAAACAACACGATGAAAAAAGAAGTAGAAGTAAAATAATGTATGATTTTATTAATAGCACAAACTAATCATTGGTTTGTGCTATTTTTTTAGAACATTACATCAATCGAATACGTTCAAAGCTTCCACATATTAAGAAAATTTCCAAACTATCAATATGTATTATGATGGGCTTTAAAGAAAACAGATTGATAATAAAGCATAAACAATTGCAAGGTTGGGACAATAACACCGCGCTAAATAAAATGGCCGATTGGGGGGTGTCTAGAAAGCCGAAAATATTCTAGACATCCTCAAATTATTTTATGATTTGCTCCTGTGGTAGTCAAAACAAGTTTCCACAATTCTCGTCGCTACTGCGACCATTTTTCTTTTGAGTTCGTTATCCCAACCTTGCACTAAAATAGTTATCTAACTTCTTGATTGTTTTCGTTATAATAAATAACCGCCGTTTGTAGGCCACTTTCTGCAATCATATTGTTTTCTCTAATTTTTGTTTCAGTATCATCTGCAGCCGTTTCAGCAATTTCTTTTAAATCATTATTATTATTTTTGCTATAACGCTTTTCACCAAAGTCAGTTTCCTTCGAGAATGTTGTCCTCATATTTTTTATCATCTTCATCGTTTTATCTCGATTTTCTTTTTTGCTGAGAAATGCTGCTACACCTGCTACAAATGCAGTCAATACAACACCTTTCCCTTTTGCCATGGAAATAACTCCTTTCATTTTCTTTTCTTACTGACAATAAAAAAAGTGACATAAAAACATAATGTTCTTATGTCACTTATCTTTTACGCTTTTACATCATCATATACACCACTACGAAACTCATTCACGACGTAAGAGCATATAGGATTCATTTTATATTGATGTTCCCTCGCATATTCCACTGCCCGTTCTAATAATTTTTTCGCGACACCTTGCCCACGAAGCTCTGGTGAAACGAAGGTATGCGTCATATCCATTATTCCATCATGCTGATTCCACGTAATTTCTGCTAACATTTTCCCATCTTTTTCATACTCAAAAGCAAAGTAGTTCGTCCCTCTTTCAACAAGTTTGAATTCCATAAACATTCCACCCCTTTTTGAATTACTATATCATAGGGAACATGCATTGTAATTTAGTTTGCTTCCTGTTCTTCAGAAGATGAGAACCATGAGGAAATTGTTTCGATTAATTTACTAAAGAAGTTTTTCACTTTTTCCCAAAATCCTTCATCATGCAGAAGATTTCCAAACTTTTCTTCAATCTTTGAACTGATGTTTGACAATTGATCTGCCCATTTTGAAAAATCAATATCCAGCTGTCGAATTCGGTCCATTAAATCAATCAACATTTGTCTATCAGCATCACTTAACTCAATTTGTAATTTTGATAATTGATCTGTTACTATTTTCTCCACTTCTTCCCTTGTTTGTGGATCAATTTCAGCAATTTGCTTTTTAATCTCCGTTAATAACTGCGCAACTTGTTCATCGCTAATATTTGCGTTATCAGCAAGTTCTGTTGCGACATATAATTCTTCGTTTGCAACATCTGTTCTTTCAATATCTAATGTTTCTCCTGTTTTTACTTCATATGCTTTGTAAATTCCAACAAGGGCTGAATGTCCCGTTACTGGCTTTGGAGCGGCTACTTCCACTGTTGCATCTTCTAGGCCCGCCGTCAACATGGCATTCGCATACATTTCAGATGTCACTTCTGTTATATTTTCCGGCGTTACGATGCTGACTGTAAGGCCTTTCCCCTCTTCTTCTCGAGTAATTTTGGCTGAAGAATACATGCGAGCATTTGGATTACTATTACTAATGTATTTTACTAAGTCTTGACCGGAAACGATGATTTCATCTACTTCTTGTTCTTCATCTACTCTTAATACTTCTCGTACCACTTCTTTTTCAGTATCTGAAAGGTTTGCACCATAAACCACTATTGGAACACCTAGTTTTTCGTTAATCGTTTTAGGAGTGGCTAATGCTTGTCCAGGCATAAGCGTACTGAACATGAAAAACAAACCAGCTATGATTGACAACCATTTCTTCATTCATAATTCTCCTTTCAAACCTAAACTTCAGGTTTGCTCATAATTAGTACGAATAAAAAACACAAAAGGTTTCCGTACTGTCCTTTTGTGTCTATTCATAGAAGCATTAAATTATTTCCGTCCAACCATCTTCTTGTTTTACTTTTTTTTGTTTCATGAGCACACCTAAAGCTCGTTTAAATGCACCTTTACTCATATCAAACATTGCATAAATCTCTTCCGGAGTCGACTTATCGCTAAAAGGCATCTTTCCTCCTACACTTTGTAGGTACTCATAAATCTTCTCAGCATCATTGCTGAGTCTTTCGTGACTGCGAGGTAGCATGGAACCATTCATTGTTCCATCTTCCTTGACAGCAATAATCCGAACTTCTACGTCTTGCCCTAGCCTTGGTTCAGATTCCATTTCACTATGGTGTACAAATATTCGATAAGGATGATCTATACCTAATAAAAACGAACCTACTGGCAATAGCCGATAAGCTCGAGCCATTATATTTTTATTAAACAATTTTTCAGAAGCCTCTTCGTACAACTCACTTACCTTTTCTTCTGTTATGAGACGCCCAAACAATTCGCCCTTTCGATTTGTATACAACGTAATAAATAAGTGATCTCCTGCCTTAGGCCATAAAGAACGAATTTTTGGTAAATCTTCTGCTTTCACAAGGGCTTCCCGAGTTGAGCCGATATCTACAACAGCACCTTCATTCGAGATTTTTAATACCTTTGCCCATCCATATTCTCCTTGAATAATATGCGGTACCATTGTTGTCGCTAATAACTCCCCACGGCGATTCGCATATAAAAATACCTTTATACGATCTCCTACTGTGAGAGGGGTAGCTACTTCAGAACTATTAAGTGGGATTTCTAGTTCACCATTTGTCAGTATCCACCTTGAACCAGCTTTCTCTAGGACTGTTAGCTCTACTACTTGACCAGCTTTTAAATCTTTCATTATTGCTTCCCTTCCGCCAATAAATTATGGTTGTTGTTTCATTTTTTCAAGCTTTTTTACAATTTCCTCATCTTCTTCTAACAATTGAACTAAATCTGCGATGCGGTCGATTGAATTCCAACTTAAATGATGTTCAATCCCTTCCACATCTTCATAAATCTTATCTTCATCAACACCAATGAGTCTTAAAAATTGCTCAAGAAGTTCATGTCTTTTAACAAGTCGCTTCCCAAGCTTTTCTCCCTTTGGTGTAAGTGTTAACCCTCTGTATTTTTCATATACCAAATAACCGTCTTTATCTAGTTTCTGCACCATTTTTGTTACGGAGGAAGGTAAAACCGATAAAGCTTCAGCTATGTCAGACACCCGGGCATATCCTTTTGTTTCAATTAATAAATATATTTGTTCGATATGATCTTCCATACTAGGTGTTGGCATAACACGACCCCTCACTTTCGTCTATCATATTCAGTTTACTACAATGTAACTAAAAAATGTAACTTTTAACGGCAAAAGAATCAAACAAAAATGTCCAAAAAGTTTAGTTTTCAACTTTTTGGACATCATTACTCTACATGACCCCTTCTTTTGCCCACTGCATGAATAGCACGTATGATTTCCTTATTAATGTTTTCTATATTTCTTGAGTCCTTTAATTCGTTAAACGCTTCTTCTCGAGCATTTAAAGAAACTACATAATATGTAGGCAAATTATTTAACACATTTGCTACTATATTTAATTCGCATTCTTCACAATTACAGAATGTTTGATATTCCAGACTTCGTAAAAAATAACGAACAAGTCCACTTACTATTTCTTCCATTACATTCACTAATCTTAGTTGTGACATTTATTTTTTCTCTCCGTTCAAACTATACTTTTATTAATTAATACTATAAACGGATAGAACAAAATACTCAATAGTATCAAGTTATTTTTTCATAATAATCCCATATAAATACAATTTCATCTTGTAGAATTATTTCAAAATTTGCCATTTTTATTAACATTTTTACATTTTATCCTGAATGCTATATCTTTAGTAGGGATATCTATTATTGATAATTGCCTATTATTTATGAACTAATAAATTTTCATTTAATTCCAAAACAATTGGACAGTGGTCACTTCCTAAAATATCAGAATGTATTTCACTATTTATGATCGCATCGACAATCAAATCTGAAACGATAAAATAATCGATACGCCATCCAATATTTCGTTCTCTTACTTTATTCATATAGGACCACCAAGTATATGCATCTGTTCGGTTTGGATATAAATATCGAAACGTATCAGTAAAACCTTCTGATAATAATCTTGTCATTTTTTCCCTTTCTTCAAAGGTAAACCCAGAATTTCCGATATTGGATTTGGCATTTTTTAAATCAATTTCTTGATGAGCGACATTTAAATCTCCACAATAAATAACAGGCTTCTTACGATCTAACGCTTTCAAATAATCGAATAAATCATCTTCCCATTGCAATCGTTTATCCAATCTTGCTAAATCCCTCTGTGAATTTGGTGTATACACATTTACTAAATAAAATGAATCGTATTCTAATGTAATAATTCTGCCTTCTGATTCAGAATCCATTTCTCCGACTCCATATTTTACGGAGAGAGGTTTATGCTTCGTAAAAACTGCTGTTCCTGAATACCCCTTTTTCTCTGCATAGTTCCAATACTGATAATATCCTTTTAGCGGCAGCTCTACTTGTCCCGCTTGACATTTCGTTTCTTGAATACAAAAAAAATCTGCATCCATTCTATTAAAGTAGTCTAAAAACCCTTTCTTTAAACAAGCTCGTATTCCATTAACATTCCACGAAATAAATTTCACTTTCCCACCTACTATGTATGAAAAATTTAAAGAAAAACAAAATAAGGGAGAAGCAACCTTTTTAATGAAGGTTGCTGCCTCCCTATGAATAATAAAGATTCAATTGGGAAATTTCCAATGATTTATCTTGGACATTAATCTTCTCCAACAATTTTCACTTCAAGTTCTAGCTCAACACCAAATTTTTCTTTTACAACTTTTTGGACCATTTTGATTGTTTCTATATAATCCGTCGCAGTTGCGTTTCCTTTATTAATAATAAATCCAGCATGTTTTGTAGAAACTTCTGCTCCGCCAACCCCTTTTCCTTGAAGACCACTATCTTGAATTAATTTTCCAGCAAAATAACCTGGTGGGCGTTTAAATACGCTTCCTGCTGAAGGATATTCTAACGGCTGTTTAGATTGTCGTTTATAAGTCAAATCTGCAATTTTTGCATCAATTTCTTCTTTATTACCTTTTTCTAGTCGGAATAATGATGAAAGCACAATATAGTTCTTCTGAGCTATAATGCTTTTTCGATAACCTAATTCCAATTCTTCTTTTGATAATACAAGACGCTTTCCTTCCCTAGTTAGTACTGTGGAATGAACGATGATGTCATTGATTTCTCCACCGTAAGCACCGGCGTTCATCGCCATTGCTCCACCTACTGAACCTGGAATTCCACAAGCAAATTCTAAGCCTGTTAAACTTGCTTCTGCTGCTTTTTTGGAAACATCCATAATAAGTGCTCCACTTTGTGCATACACTTCGGTTCCTTCAATTTTTATTTGATTGAGTTTCGATAAATTCATTACAATTCCACGAACGCCACCGTCACGAACAATCATGTTAGAACCATTTCCTAAAATTAACAACGGAATTTGATGGTTATACGTATACTGTACAATTGCCTCAACTTCCTCTTCCGTCTCCGGCATGACTAATATATCAGCATTTCCTCCAAGTTGTGTCATTGTATATTTTTTTAACGATTCGTTTATTTTTATATTTTCTTTATTTGTAACCCCAGATAAATCCTTAACCCATTGTTCAATTGTCATAAAAGCATATTCCTTTCCTGTATTAAACCTTGTATCTGTAATTGTATACTTTTTGACAAGCAAATATATGCTTTAATTGCAAGAATTTTACGATTATTTTCCAACTTTTCAAAACATAAATCTTTCCTCGATAAGTGTACCATGTTTTCCATTAGTTATAAAAGTTTAGACTATAAATAATACTTCCAAGTATTGTCTCTAACATTATAATAAACTATTATGAAAATAAGAATGTTGAAAGCAGGTGAAAAAATGAAAAAGTTTGCTGTAGATTTTTCCCACTCTTCCATCACTTTTTCTGTAAAACATATGATGATAGCAAATGTAATAGGCCACTTTAATTCTTATCATGCGGAAATCGAAGCAGATTCAATTGAAGATTTAATAAATGCAAACATTAGTATAGAAATTGATGTAGCCAGTATTTCAACAAACGATTTATTGAGAGATCAACATTTAACTTCAAACGAGTTTTTTTATGCGGATAAATATCCAAAAATCACTTATAACGTAACAAGCATAGAACAAATCGATCATAATAAATTTTACATACATGGTGATATGACAATAAAAGAAGTAACAAAACCTGTGATCTTTGAAACGACTTATAAAGGACATGTTAAAAGCCCTTGGGGACAAGATACATATGGATTTTCAGCAGCAGCGAAAATCAACAGAAAAGATTTTGACTTAACTTATAATGCAAGGTTAGAATCTGGAGGACTTCTAATTGGAGAATTAGTAGATGTTAATGCGGAATTTGAAATTTATCCAATACTATAGTGTTTTATAAATCTAAATCTATTTAAGAAACATAGTGGATTAGATAAACATTTTTAATAAATACATATTGAAGCGTCCATACATTTATAATCGAGTAGGAGGGAGCGATTAACTCCCGTCCTCTCACACCACCGTACGTACGGTTCCGTATACGGCGGTTCAATTAAGATGATTGACGCAAGTCTTTATAACTTCCGTGAATAGCTGTTCTCTTTATGCCAGTGGTCACTCCACCCTCCAAGAGGTCTCCCACGGGATTCACCGCTTCCTTCCTCAAGTGAGGTACTACGTTTTCTGTGTTCATCATGACTCACTGAATGCCAAGGGCTATTCTCTCTTAATTGTTCGGTCCTTCTTAGTAGTTCTAAACCAACTAATACTATGACCTCTGCTGACTTCTGACGGTTCAGCTACTTATCACTAAGTAGGTTATGAAGCGTACTTCACATATCCGCCAGACCTCCCCGGGTAAGAATGTAATCTTTCCTTCCATCTATCTGCTTCATTTACTCTGTACCACCTTTGGCAGAAAGGACTTTGTTTTGTTTAGCAAACTCATCCAATGATACCTAGCCTTATATGAAGTTCGTGTTCCTCAGACCGGAAGTTTGCCGCTCGCTTCCTTCAGATTCCGCGTCACCACGGACACCCTTGCGTTAAGCTAACTGTTACTTCTGCCTTCACAGTTCGGGACTTACACCCTATAGATTACACCCATGCCAGGCGCACTACAATAAAGAGGTGCCTTGAAATCACTCCAGGCACCTCTTTTTCTTTTAAACTGCTACTGGTACTAGTTTTTGAACAGAAGCTTTTACTTGTTCTAAACCTGCTTCAATTATTTCATTTGCTCGATTTGGTTCAGCGTTATGGCCTTCAATAATCACTTCATCAAGAAGCTCCATTCCCGCAATATTCCCAAGAACATTTTTAATATAATTTACACTCATTTCCATAGGTTGAGCTTCTGGTGATGAGTAATATCCACCTCGTGCGTTCAAAATGACGAATTTTTTATCTGTTAATAACTGTACTAGTTGCCCTTTTTCATTATATTTAAACATAAATCCTGCTTGATAAATATAGTCAATGAATGTGTGTAAAGGTGCAGGAATTGTTAAATTCCATAATGGGAAAGCAACAACGATTACTTCTGCTTCTTTTACTAAATCCATCGCTTTTTTCTTCGCAGCTAGTAAATGAGACTCTGATTCCGTTAATTCTTTACCTTCGTTTTGTTTTGCCAATGCATCGAATAATTGTTGACCGAAATATGGCATATCTTCTTCGAAAACATCGTATATTTTTAGATTAATATTTTCAATTTTCTTCGCTTCTTCAATATATGTTTCAAACATTTTTGTTGAAATTCCGTCTGGACGGTTATTTGCTTTAATTACTAACACATTTTTCATGATGTATATATGCTCCCTTTCTTTAATTTAAAACATCTCAAATTCAAGATTCATAAAATCAAGTATAAAAGGGGGGATTCATTTTATCAAGCAAATAACACTCATACTTTTGGCTGAAATTAAATATCGCAATGTCCATCCGAGCAAATATCTCCGTCTCCGCCGAGCATTTGTAATGATGGTTTTAATCCCTTTTCTTCAGCTACTTTCTTTACTGTCTGCTCAAATAACTCTTGAGGTTGTGCTCCTGAGATTGCATATTTGTTTTCAAATACAAAAAATGGAACACCCTGAATACCGTAAATTTGAGCTTGTTGAATATCTTTTTCGACTTCTTCAGAAAATCGATTGCTCTTCAATATTTCTTCTACTTCTTTACTCTCAAGTCCAACTTCTTCTGCCAATTTGATTAACACATCTTCTTTTCCAATAGCTTTCCCTTCAATGAAATACGCATGGAATACCCGTTCACTGAACTCTATACCTTTTCCTTTTGAATAAGCCCATTTTGACAATCGATGAGCCTTTAAAGTATTTGCTGTTTTTAGTTCATCAAAATTATATTGAAGTCCTACTTCATTCGCCCGCTGTACAACACTGTTTGTCATTTTCATTACTTCATCAATCGGCATCCCATATTTTTTTGATAGATGCTTATAAATGTACTCATCCGAATCTTCTAATGTTGTAGGATCTAATAAAAAGCTTTTTAATTCTACTTCCACTTGTCCAAAATACCCTGTATCTTGAATTGCTTTCTCCAACTGCTTCTTTCCGATATAACAAAATGGACAAACGAAATCTGACCAAACTTCTACTTTCATTTCTTTTCCTCCTTTTTCGCTATTTTACTTGTATCCTCTTAAAACAACAAAATATATGCTCCTACTGAATAATGTAGTGATTTTTTTTACATACTCGTAAAAAACACATTTTTAGGGGGATTTTCATGCAGAATTCGCTTTGGTTACATAATGTAACCCCTTTATCTTTAACATCATTATCCGCTTCCCTGAACTGCGATGTATGTATAGTTGGCGGTGGATTAACGGGGGTCTATACTGCCTATCTACTTGCAAATAAAGGGATAGATGTTGTTTTGCTAGAAGCGAAATCTTCTGTTGCGAATGGTACAACAGGTCACTCTACGGGAAAACTAACTCCCCAACATGGTGCAGTTTATGATTTATTACTGAACACTTTTAATGAAGAAGAAGTGCGCACCTATTATGATGCCAATGCAACGGCTATTGAAAACGCACTTCATGATGCAACAGCGGATACATTCCAACGAGTTGATTCTTATTTATATGCAACAACAGAACAGGGTGCGGAAAAAATCAAGAAAGAAATAGAGGCTTACAAGAAAATAGGTATACAAGGAATCGAAACAACTGATACTGAACTGCCTTTTGATGTTATCACTGCATTAAAAATGGAAAATACCTATCAAATCCATCCGACGAAATTTACGAATCATTTTGCAAAATTAGCATTAAAAGCGGGAGCAAAACTATTTGTAAATACAAGGGTAACAAAATTAATTATTGATGAAAATCGCCTTTTAACGGAGAATAATTTTGAAGTAAACTTCAAATCAATTGTGCTTGCTACCCATTATCCAATCGAGGCAATAAAGGGGCTGCAAATCGCCAAATTATCTATTGACCGTTCTTATTTAATGGCAACCAAAACTGCGGAGATATTGAAAGGCCAATATTTATCTACCGATCAATCTTCCCGAACAATTCGAACAGCTTTAATCGATCATCAACCATACTTCATTTTCGGAGGTAGCTCCCATGTTGCAGGTGCTGTCCAAAACACACAATTTTATTATGAAATGTTAGAAAAAGAACTTATGTCAACTTTCGATATGCCTAAACCTGAATATTTATGGAGTGCACAAGATCCAAATACAGCAGATTATATTCCTTACGTAGGACGCATTTCAGAAAGTGAACCGCGTATATATATCGCTACTGGTTATCGGAAATGGGGGCTTTCCAACTCGCTTGTTGCAGGTGAAATAATTTCGACACAAATTACGGAAGGCCAACACCCTGCCCAATATCTTTATAGTCCTTCGAGAAATATGTTCGGAAAAACTTTTATGCGAATGTTGAAGGCAATTGGCTTTACAGTATCAAATCTCGCAGAAGGTTATTTAATGCGAATTGAAGCTCCAAAATGCACCCATTTAGGTTGTAAAACCCAATGGAATGAGGCGGATGAAACGTGGGATTGCCCTTGCCACGGTTCACGATTCGATAAGTTTGGCAACGTCATTGAAGGACCAGCAGTATATCCACTATCTTTGGAAATCGAGTAGGAGGGAGCGATTAACTCCCGTCCTCTCACACCACCGTACGTACGGTTCCGTATACGGCGGTTCAATTAAGATGATTGACGCAAGTCTTTATAACTTCCGTGAATAGCTGTTCTCTTTATGCCAGTGGTCACTCCACCCTCCAAGAGGTCTCCCACGGGATTCACCGCTTCCTTCCTCAAGTGAGGTACTACGTTTTCTGTGTTCATCATGACTCACTGAATGCCAAGGGCTATTCTCTCTTAATTGTTCGGTCCTTCTTAGTAGTTCTAAACCAACTAATACTATGACCTCTGCTGACTTCTGACGGTTCAGCTACTTATCACTAAGTAGGTTATGAAGCGTACTTCACATATCCGCCAGACCTCCCCGGGTAAGAATGTAATCTTTCCTTCCATCTATCTGCTTCATTTACTCTGTACCACCTTTGGCAGAAAGGACTTTGTTTTGTTTAGCAAACTCATCCAATGATACCTAGCCTTATATGAAGTTCGTGTTCCTCAGACCGGAAGTTTGCCGCTCGCTTCCTTCAGATTCCGCGTCACCACGGACACCCTTGCGTTAAGCTAACTGTTACTTCTGCCTTCACAGTTCGGGACTTACACCCTATAGATTACACCCATGCCAGGCGCACTAAAAAAAACGGTGTCAAGGATTTACCTTGAACACCGTTTTTTATTAACTTAATGCATCTGTCAACACAGGAACTACTTGTTTTTTACGTGAAACTACTCCTGGTAAATCGAATTGGTTATCCACTAATTCCTTACCAAATGCTTTTGCTGCATCTAGAGCAGCATTTCCTGCTACTATTGCTACGGAATCGTTGTTTAAAATATCAGTAATGAAGAAGAAGAATAAGTTTAAACCTTTTTCTTCAACATTCTTATTCAGTAAACTTACTAATTCTTCTTTACGGTTCAACACATCATTCACATCAACTGCATTCACTTGAGCAACAACGGATTTCACTGTGCCAAAAGTAAATTCTTTTGCATCTAAAGAAAGTAAATCTTCTATAGATTTATCTGAAAGATCCGCACCAGCCTTTAGCATCGAAAGACCGTATTCTTCCGCATTCACTCCTGCAATTTCAGCCAACTCTTTACCTGCTTGTACATCTTCTTCCGTGCAAGTAGGAGATTTGAATAGAAGCGTATCAGAAATGATGGCTGAAAGCATTAAACCAGCAATGTTTGAAGGAATTTCAATATTTTTTTCTTTGAAGATTTTATTTAAAATCGTTGCCGTACATCCAACTGGTTCTGCGCGATAATATAACGGATCAGCCGTTTCAAAGTTTGCAATACGGTGGTGGTCAATAACTTCTAAAATTTTTACGTTTTCAATTCCGTCTGCAGATTGTTGGCGCTCATTGTGGTCAACTAAAATCACTTCACTAGTTTCTTCTGCAACATTTGAAATAAGTCTTGGCGGCTCGAAACCGAACTTTTCTAAAGCATATTTTGTTTCATTATTAATTTCACCAAGTCTTACCGCTTCTGCATCTACTCCGAGTTGCTGTTTTAAATAAGCATAAACGATTGCGGATGTAATCGAATCTGTATCAGGGTTTTTATGTCCGAAAACTACTACTTTGCTCATTCAAATAGTTCCTCCTAAATTTGTGTATAGTCCGTGTCTATTTTATCATAACTTCCTTATAATAGAAAAACGTAACATATCACATAAAATTTATGAAAAACAAAAATATTTTCGAAAAATTCAAAGTTTTACGAACATTTAAGTATCACTATTTCATTGTTAACGTTCGTTTTTCTAAAAATTGGAGACTATCATCTAATTGAGCATTTAAATTTAAAAATTTTTTATAATAATTTCTATTATGTAGAGTCATGCCTTCGACGAGAGCGTGTACAAGGGAATTAGCTGCGGTATTTGCTTCTAAAGCAACTTGTTTTTGAGCCCCTGCAACAAAACTGATATTTGCATAATCACGTACAGGGGATATGGAAGAATTTGTTATAGCAATAATTTTGACCTTTTTATTTTTCGCTAATTTAACAATTGTTAATATATCTTCTAATACCGAATCTAAAGCGATTACAAACAATACTGAATCTGTATCCATTCTATTTATTTGGTTTACAATATCTTCAACATTAAATTTGATTTGAGTAACCTTTTTTCCGAAATTTTCTAACATTGAAGTTAAATAACATGTAGATGGAGCGCACTGTCTATAACCTAACGTATAAATGATCCCTGCTTCATGTAAATAAATTGTGGCTTTTTCAAAGCTTTCTGCATCAATACATTGTATTGTATTTAAAATACTCGTTACATCCCGATTCATTATTTCACTGAATAAATATTCATGTTTTTTTCCAATGGATAATTGTTCGCCAGCCGAAACATGTTTCGATTCTAATAAATCCTTTCGAATTCTATCTTGCAGTTCACTATAGCCAGATAAATCCATTGCATAACAAAACCGAATCACTGTTGACTCACTTACACCGATGATTTTTCCTACTTCAGAGGCAATATGAGTAGCAACTACATTCGGATTTTCTATAACAAACTGCGCTACTTTACGTTGTCCCCTTGAAAGTCGGATAAAGCGTTTTTTCACTTCATCACAAAAGCCCATTTTCTTAATGAATTCCTCCTTCATGAAATTACTTTAATGTATGCAATATTATAGAAAGTAGGTTAGCATGTATAATGAGTGAATACAATGAGTTTTCAGAAAAATATTCAAGAGTAACTAAGTAAATTCATTAAATTGTCAAACTTATAAGGAAGCTTTTTGTTCTTAAAAAAGCTTCCTTCAATTTATTTACTCTAGTTCCATTTGTTTTGTTTCTTGTCCTAAAAAAACAACTGCCGCTACACCAATTACAATCGAAATGCAAAATACAGCAAAAATAAATCCGAAATCAAATCCTGCCGTACGCAACCACCCTACAAGCAAAGGACCAAAAATGCCTCCAATCCGTCCAATTGCTGCTGCCATCCCTGCGCCAGTTCCACGAATTACTAATGGATATTGTTCCGGTGTATAAGCATACAAAGCTCCCCAAGCACCTAAGTTAAAGAAGGATAAAAGAATTCCCGAAATTAATAGCACTGTAATGGATTCTGCTTGTCCAAACACATAAGCACTTGCAGCTGTTCCTAATAAATAAGTAACTAATACAAATTTTCGCCCAATCTTTTCTACAAACCATGCAGCAGTAAAATAACCTGGTAGTTGAGCTAGGGTCATAATCAAGACATATTTAAAGCTAGAGATTAAGCTGAAGCCTTTTCCTACCATAACACTTGGAAGCCATAAAAACATTCCATAGTAAGAAAATACAACGGAAAACCACAGAACCCAAAGCATAAGGGTAGACTTCGCATATTTTTTTGACCATACACCACTTATATTTTGAAAAATAGTGCGTTTTTTCGCCTCAGGTTTTGCGGCAAACTGAGGAGAGTCAGGTAAATGCAAACGAATAAATACCGCGTATAATGCTGGTATAGCTGTTATGATTAATGCCACTCTCCAACCGGCAATTGGCCATATATCACTTGGAATAACAAAGTAAGCAATGATTGCAGCTAACAACCATCCGAATGCCCAAAAACTTTCTAACAATACAACTACCCGACCACGTTCTTTAGCTGGTACACTTTCTGAAACCAATGTAGAAGCAACAGGAAGTTCACCACCAAGTCCCATACCAATAATAAATCGTAAAATTAAAAACGCAGCTAATGTCGTTGTAAATGCCGATATACCACTTGCAATGGAGAAAACCAATAGTGTTACAATAAAAATGGTTTTTCTTCCTATTTTATCTGCCAGCAATCCGAATAGAAAAGCTCCTACGGCCATCCCAATAGAGTTGACACTTCCAATCCAGCCCATTTCATTGGAGGAAAGACCCCAATCTACCGCTAGTGCTGCAATAATAAATGAAAGTATTCCGACATCCATTGCATCGAATAACCATCCGACACCAGCAACCCCCAACAATTTATTGCGAGAGATGGTCCGGGCTTTCTTGGATTGCAACAACTTATTATCCATCTGTTATTTCACCTGTCTTTACAATTTAGATGATATTATTACATTAAACCCATTCACTATTATTAGCAAGTATTATATTTGATTTATTTTTGTAATTATTTATCTTGTGTTTAATAAAAATGATAAAATAATTTGTGTATATAATATTTTAAATTTTTCGTTTTCTATTGAAATATACTATTATTGTGCGCTAAAATGTCTTTTATATAAAAACAGATGTTCATCCAGCGAAAACAAAAGGAGATATTACTATGTGGAAAGGTCTTATCGAAGAATATAAAGAATTTTTACCTGTGACAGAAAAAACACCTACATTAACTTTGAATGAAGGAAATACTCCTTTAATTTATTTAGGAAATTTATCTAAAAAACTAGGCATAGAATTATACGGAAAAT
Source organism: Ureibacillus sp. FSL K6-0165 (assembly GCF_038004285.1). NCBI lineage: Bacteria > Bacillati > Bacillota > Bacilli > Caryophanales > Caryophanaceae > Ureibacillus > Ureibacillus sp. FSL K6-0165. The sequence goes on along the minus strand of NZ_JBBOQS010000001.1, from coordinate 886,183 downwards.
ACGAAGGATTAAATCCTACTGGCTCTTTCAAAGATCGTGGAATGGTCGTTGCGGTAGCAAAAGCTGTGGAAGAAGGAGCAAAATGTGTTATTTGCGCATCTACTGGTAATACATCTGCTGCTGCTAGCGCTTATGCTGCTCGCGCAGGTATTCAATCCATTGTCGTTATTCCAAAAGGAAAAGTCGCTCTTGGGAAATTAGCACAAGCTTGTATGTATGGTGCAAAAATCATTGAAATTGATGGAAATTTCGATGATGCTCTTTCAATCGTTCGTAAAATTGGTGAAGAAGGAAAAGTAACGCTCGTAAACTCTGTCAATCCGTACCGTATAGAAGGGCAAAAAACTGCTGCCTTTGAGATTGTCGATGCTTTAGGAAAAGCCCCTGATTATTTATGTATTCCGGTTGGTAACGCAGGTAACATCACTGCCTATTGGAAAGGCTTTAAAGAATATAATGAAGCAAAAAACAGTGGTTTACCTAAAATGTATGGATTCGAAGCAGAAGGAGCAGCTGCCATTGTAAAAGGTCAACCAATAGACAATCCTGAAACAGTTGCGACAGCTATTCGCATTGGTAATCCTGCGAGTTGGAAATTCGCTGAAGCGGCTCGCGATGAATCAAATGGAATAATCGACTCCGTTACTGATGAAGAAATCATTGCTGCATATAAAGAAATCGCAAAAAGTGAAGGAATTTTTGTCGAACCAGGTTCAGCTGCTTCCCTTGCTGGTGTAATCAAATCCGTAAATAACGGAAAAATTGAAAAAGGTAGCACAGTGGTCACTGTATTTACGGGGAACGGGCTAAAAGACCCTGATACTGCTATGAATGTATCGACTGTGGAAGTCGTTTCTTTGAAAAATAACATGGAAGAAATTCGAAACTACATTGAGGGTTTAGTATGAGTAAAAAATGGCAAATTACAGTTCCAGGAAGCACTGCAAATTTAGGCCCGGGATTTGATTCTATAGGGCTTAGCCTATCACTTTATTTAAAGTTAACTGTTTCTCCTCAAGATGAATGGGAAATTATCCATTTATCAGAAGGGTTACCAAAAAAATTCGAAATAAAAGATCACTTAATTTATAAAATCGCTCATGAAACTGCAAAACAATATAACAGAGAAATGCCTAGCTGTCGTATCGAAATGACAAGTGAACTGCCTTTTGCTCGAGGAATTGGCAGTAGTGCAGCAGCAATTGTAGCAGGAATTGAAATTGCAAACCTCCTTTGTGACCTTCAATTATCTGTGCAAGATAAATTAAATCTATCTTCACAGTTTGAAGGCCATCCAGACAATGCCACTGCTTCTATATTAGGAGGATTAACCATTTCAACAATGGATGAAGCAGGCAATGTTGATACAATTCACATCCATGACCTTGAAGCATCATTTGTATTATTTATTCCGAATGTAAAGTTAAAAACTTCTGAAGCAAGAGATGTGTTGCCAAAAACATTCCATAGACCATATGCCGTCCAAGCAAGTGCTGGTGCAAATATGCTCGCAGCAGCATTAGTATCAAAGGATTATGAACGCATCGGAAAATATATGGAATCTGATTTATTCCATGAGCCATTCCGTGCAGAACTTATCCCTTATTACCATGAAATTCGCAAGGAAGCAAAAAAAGCTGGAGCGTATGGTACTGCATTAAGTGGTGCTGGACCAACAATGATTTCAATAATTCCAAATTCCATAGGTCAACAATTTGTTGCAAAAATGGAGGAATTATTCCCGACACATAAAATCATTCTGACAAAACCAGATCAATGTGGCGTTTATGTTGAAGAAATATCAAGCGTTTCTAAAGCATAATAAAACAGGAGTTGTTCGAAAGTTCCCTACTTCAGAACAACTCCTGTTATACTTTTATGACAACAAAATTAAACTTATCGCCATTACCGCCATTCCCACAACCACCCCGTATATAGATGAGTGGGTCTCATCATATTTTTTCGCAGCTGGCAATAGTTCATCCAGAGAAATAAACACCATAATTCCTGCAACTGCTGCAAAAATTATTCCAAACATAATGTCATTTAGAAACGGCATCAATATTAAAAAGGCAACGAGTGCACCAATCGGCTCTGCAAGTCCTGAAAAAAAGGAAAGTTTAAAAGCTTTCTTCCTCTTACCAGTTGCATAAAATATCGGTATAGCTACAGCAATCCCTTCAGGTATATTATGGATAGCAATGGCAATGGCAATAGCAATTCCCACACTCGGATCGTGTATTGCTGACATAAAAGTCGCAATCCCTTCAGGGAAATTATGAATACCGATAGCAAGTGCCGTAAATATTCCTACCTTCATTAAATTAGCTTCATCTAATTCCTTAGGTGATAATTCTGCTTGCATAACATCCTCTACTGTTTTTACTTCATGAGGATTTGTTTTTTTCGGAATCACCTTATCTATCATAGCGATAAATAGCATTCCTCCAAAAAATCCGATCACCGTCATCCAATACCCTTTCGACTCTCCTAAAGCAACCGTTAATGCATCTTTCGCTTTAAAAAAAATTTCAATTAATGATACATATATCATTACGCCAGCTGAAAAACCTAAAGCAGCAGATAAAAACTTTTTATTCGTTCTCTCGGTAAAAAATGCTATAAGCGCACCAAGTCCAGTTGCTAACCCTGCAAATAAGGTCAGACTAAATGCTAATACGATGTTACTCATTCGAACATCCTTTCTTTTAATATCCTAATATTATTATATACGCAGAACTTTCCTTAGTGCAACTTTTTTTACCTTATCTATATTTTGTGGATTTAGAAAACTTATTTCAAAAAAATAAACGCTATATCAGCGTTTAATACTTTCATACAAAAAAATACAAATACAAAACCATGTAAATCCTAAACTCCAGCCATTACATCTGTTGCAAAATGATTTTTCTCCGCCACTCTTGCTAATCCTGTCAATATAGCTAACACCAATCCTCCAATCCAATACCTCAACTTACTTTTATGATTTTTAGTAAGTTCAGACAATAAATAAGCTATGGTGAATAAATACAATAACCCCATCATAGCATGACCAGATGGAAAGCTATACGATGCCATTTGATCTGCTATTTCTGGTCGTGGACGTGCTACCCATTCTTTTACGAAATGATTGATCAATCGGCCAATCGGAATAGTAAGAATCACAAAAAGCATTCCTCGTAATTTTTGAACTTTAACCATAAAATGAATAATACAATAATAGCGATTAAATCTATTAGTGAAATTTCACCAAAATAGTGGAAAAAGCTGAAAAACTTATTACCTTTTAATAATAATTCCATGTTTTGATCAAATGAAACGATAGTAGAAGTGTCATTAGTATAGCGTAAAATAATAAAGGGAATAAATGAAACAGTCCACTAATGTAAAGTAATACACGATTATTCATCAACTTCTCCACCTTAAAATATTAAAAATCACCCTTATGAAAGCTTAATAATAACAATAAATTTACTTATTAACATATTGTGCAATTTAGATGTTATTCAGTCGAAAGTATATTATACAATAATAACAGTAATAATGGATTCATTTCATCACATTTGCAAAATCAATGTTAACAGACAAAAAAATGATCACCCAAAGATGTATTGGGTGACCATGACTGGATAAACGATTTATTATTTTAATTCATTTAAAATTTCATCAATTTTCGCAAGTTCAGATTGTAAGCCTCCACCGCTTAAATACCAAAGCGGACCATCTAAGTATACGATTTTACCGTTTTTATAAGCTTGTGTTTTTTGGATAATTGCGTTTTCCATGTCAGCTTCGATGTTTGATTGTCCGCCTACAGCTGCAGTACGGTCAACTACAAATAATACTTCTGGATCGAATTCTAAGATGGCTTCAAAACCAAAATTTGAACCGTGAGATGAAGCTTCGATATCTTCAGTTACTGGAGTAAATCCATAAATATCATAGACATAACCGAATCGTGAATTTGTAGCAAAGCCAGATAATTTACCTTCGTTATACATTGTAACTAATGAAGTTTTGTATTGGCTTGCTAATTGTTTAATTTCTTCAAGTTTTGAATCGAATTTCGCTAAAAATTCTTTCGCTTCTTCTTCTTTATCGAAAATTTGTGCTGCAATATCTACTGATTTTAAGAATGTGTTCCAGTAATCATCTTGAGAAGTACCAACGAAAATTACGTTTGGAGTAATCTCTTTTAATTGGTCATAGAAAGTTGCTTGACGACCAGAAATGAAGATTACGTCTGGTTGTAATTCAGCAATATCTTCAAGTAATGGGCTTTTTAATGAACCAACACTTGCATATTCGTCAGCAGCAAATTTAGAAAGATGTTCTGGTAATGTACCATCTTTTGCAACACCAACAATTCCTTCAACACCAAGAGCATCAAGTGTATCTAGGAAACCATAGTCAAATACAACAATTTTTTCAGGCATTTTTTCTAAAACAACATCTTCAAATACAGTAGTTGCACCAGTTTCTTCGTTTTTGCTTTCTGAAATTGTAGATGTAATTGTCATTGGGAATCGGCCATCTTCTTGAGCTTGTCCCTGTGTATTTCCTTCATCTGTATTTGAGCCCGTATTTTGTTCTGCCTCTTTGCCACCGCATGCAGCTAAAACAAATACAAGCATTGTTAGAATAACTGCGAATAATTTCCAGTTCTTCATTATAACTTTCTCTCCTATTCCTTATATTTTATATTTTATATTTCAATACTATTTGATATTGATAATCATTATCAATAACTGACTCTAATTATAATCATTAGCTTATTGTTCGTCAATATACTTTTTTACATTTTTTATTAAATGATTTAAAAAGTATTACATTTTAAAATGATTTAGAAAAGCATTTAAGCTTTTCTAAATCATCATTATGATTACGTATGAGAGTTAAAATATACGCAAATGCGACAACCATTTTGTTCTTGCACTGGAATATTCATATCATAAATTTCTCGTAAAGATTCTGAATTAATAATTTCCTCTGTAGGCCCATTTTTCACAACTTTACCGTCTTTTAATGCCACAATATAATCTGAATAAACTGAAGCAAAGTTGATATCATGTAATACAATTACAACCGTTTTATTTAATTCATCAACAAGTTTGCGCAATATCTTCATAATTTGCACAGAATGCTTCATATCCAAATTATTTAATGGTTCGTCTAGAAGAATATATTCAGTATCTTGAGCAATAACCATTGCAATAAAAGCTCGTTGTTTTTGCCCACCAGACAATTGATCTAAAAATTTATCTTCAATTCCCTTCAAATTCATGTATTCAATCGCTTGGTCCACATATTGCTCATCTTCAGGTGTAAGTCTTCCTCTTGAATATGGATAACGTCCAAAAGACACAAGTTCCCTTACAGTTAATCGAACGTTAAGAAAGTTTGATTGCCTAAGGATTGAAACTCGTTTAGCAAATTCATTAGACTTCCAATTTTTTACGTTCTGTTTGTCCAATAACACTTCGCCAGTATCAGCATCAATTAACCTGCTAACCATTGACAACAATGTCGATTTACCAGCACCATTCGGTCCAATAAAGGAAGTAATAGCCTTTGGTTGAATCGATAATGATACATCACTTACAACTGGTTTATTACCATACTTTTTCGTCAACCCTTTAATTTCAATCATCCTTGTGCCCTACTTTCCTTTAGTAATAAGTATATAAAGTAAATACCACCAATAAAATTAATAATGACACTTAAAGTCGTTTTCATTTCAAAAATATGTTCAACAATAAATTGCCCGCCGACTAACGCAATAACACCAATTAAACCAGCTCCTAATATGAGAACTGAATGCTTGTACGTTACAAAAAATTGATAGGATAGATTTGCAACAATCAATCCAAAGAATGTAATTGGACCAACTAATGCTGTTGATGTTGCAATAAGAACTGAAGCTAAAATTAATACATTCATCACTAAACGATCGTAATTAACACCTAAATTTATAGCATTGTCTCGGCCTAATGTAGCAACGTCCAATTGATGTAGCATTCTAAAACCTATAATGAAGGCAGAGATTAAAATAATACTTGCAACAAGTAACAGTTGAACTTTAATTTTAATAAAGCTTGCGAAAAGTACGTTTTGTAAACTCAAGTATTCAACTGGATCAATTAATACTTGCAAGAATGAAACGGAGCTACCTAAGAATGTTCCGATAATCATTCCGATTAATAAAAGCAAATAGATTGGATATTTGTCTGCTCTAAATAATGTACGGTATAACAAAATAGCAAATATGATCATAGCGGCGAGCGCCGCGAAAAAGTTTAAATATTGATTGACTACCCAGATTGATGCAGATCCTGCAAAGAAGAATATAAGGGTTTGCACCACTTCGTACATGGAGTCAATTCCCATAATCGATGGTGTTAATATTCGATTGTGCGTAATTGTTTGGAAAATGACCGTTGAATAAGCGATTGCAAAACCAGTAATCACCATTGCTCCAACGCGCATCATACGTCGAGGGAAAGCATAATCGAATCCACCTTTAATATCGTAAAATCCATAAAATAAAATACAAATGATTGCAATAATCGCTAATATTATTAATTTCACAACATTATTTCGCATATGCTCTCCCCCTAAACAACATAATTAAGAAGAGCAAACTACCAATTACTGCAACTGTTACATTGACCGGTATTTCGTATGGATAAATCACTACTCGACCAATAATGTCGCAGACTAATAAGAAAACAACTCCCAGTACAATTGTATGTGGAATCGTTTTACGTAAGTTGTCCCCCATATAGATTGACACAATATTCGGAACAACCAAACCTAGAAAAGGTATTACACCGACTGTTAAAACAACGGTCGTAGAAATGGTCGCCACAAGAATTAAACCGAGGTTCAACACAGCTTTGTAACTTAAGCCTAAATTTTTTGCAAAGTCTTCACCCATTCCGGCAACCGTAAATTTATTCGCATATAAATAAGCCAAGATAATGGCAGGAACACTTACATATAACAGCTCATAACGTCCTGAAATAATGAGTGTAAAACTACCCATTAACCAAGTATTTATGTTTTGAATCAAATCCCCTTCATACGCAAAAAACGTCGTAATGGAGGATAAAATATTTCCATACATAATACCGATTAACGGTACGAAAATCACATCTTTAAATTTGATGCGGTCTAAAATTTGCATAAATAAAATCGTACCTGCAAATGCAAACACAAAGCTAAAAATTATTTTTTGCATATATGCAGCTTGTGAGAATAACAAAATCGAAATAAGAATCCCTAACTTAGCTGCATCTAGAGTACCTGCTGTCGTAGGTGATACGAACTTATTTCTACTTAAACTTTGCATAATTAAACCAGCAATACTCATTCCTGCACCCGCTAAAATAATGGCAAGTAATCGAGGAACCCTACTAATTAGAAATATTTGAGTTTCTTGTGATTCCCAGTTTAGTAAATCAGTAGGTTTTATATCGATTGCTCCAATGAATAGCGAAATGAATGACAGGATGATTGCTGCTACTATCAACATCCATAGTCTCATTTTTGCTCCCCAATTTTCTCTTTTCTGTACTCATTAATGAAAATGATTCTCATCACCAAGTACAATATCATTATAAAGAGAAAAACTATAAAAATCAAATACAATTGAGAATGAAAATCAAATGAATTTTAGCGTTATTTCTTATTTTATATACCATCCTGACTGTATATTCTTATTTTCCACACAATAAAAAAGAGGGGGGCTAGAAAACATATACTTTCTAAGCCCCCTCACCTTGTCATAATTATGATTTATTTAAAATCTCTACTCCTTGCGGTAGTTGAAACACTTCTACCTATCTATCCCATCGCAAAGGAGCCGTTTCAAAATATCAAACGGCTCCCCTTCCTATTATTTTACGCCTCTCATTGCTTTAGAAATAATCGGAGTAAATAGTAATATGATGACACCAAGAATAATGGATAATCCACCAAGTGCACCAAAATAAACAATTTCCGTAACGGCTTCAAAAATACTTACTAGCTGTGCATTGATTGCTTGTGCAGCCGCGCTAGTTAAGAACCAAAGAGACATTGTTTGAGAAGCAAAAGCTTGTGGAGCAAGTTTTGTCGTTGCCGATAGCCCCACTGGGGAAAGCAATAACTCCCCTATTACAACTAAGAAAAATGATAATACTAGCCATAATGGACTTACTAATTCTGTTCCACCAGACAGTTTTGAAGGAATCATCATCACTAAGAATGAAGCACCTGCGAAGAATAGTGCAAAGGAAAACTTCAGTGGTGTTGAAGGTTGACGATTACCTATTTTTACCCACATCCACGCAAAAACTGGAGCAAAAAGAATAATAAATAATGGATTTAACGATTGGAACCAAGAAGCTTTTAATTCAAAGCCGCCAACATTTAGATTTGTTCGCGTATCTGCATAAGTTGCCAAAATTGTTGCACCTTGCTCTTGAATTGCCCAGAACATTACTGCGGCAATAAATAAAGGAATGTATGCTAACACACGAGATTTTTCATCTTTTGTCGTTTTTGGACTTCTATACATGATGATGAAAAATGCTGTAGGAATTAGTACACCTAAAGTTGTAATAATCTTACTAAATACACCCATTGTTAAATTGCCAGTTGCATACAAACCGCCTAATACAACAACAATCGCTAAAATAATGATTGTGAAATTCAAAATCGCTTTTTTCTTCTCGGCTTCATTTAATGGGTTTGGAACTTGAAGACCTGCTAAGCCCAGATTTTTCTTTTGCGTGGCTATGTAAATAATTAAACCGATCAGCATTCCAATACCTGCTAAACCGAATCCTAAATGGAAGCTATAAGTTTCCCCTACAGTCCCAACAATAAACGGAGCTAAAAATGCTCCCATGTTAATACCCATGTAGAAAATACTAAAACCAGAGTCGCGACGGCTATCTTTTTCTGCGTATATCTCGCCGACAATTGATGAAACATTCGTTTTTAATAAACCTGTACCAATAATGATAAATACCATTGATATAAGGAGACCTGTTAAAGCAAGTGGAAGAGCTAAAATGAAATGCCCGATCATGATGAGGATTCCGCCATAGAACATCGTCTTACGAGGACCCCAAACTCGGTCAGACAACCATCCACCAATAATACCAGACATATAAACTAAAGAACCGTAGATGGCCATAATGGAGTTTGCAGTTCCGCGTTCAAGCCCCAATCCACCTTCATGTAATTCATAGTACATATAAAAAATTAAAATGGCGCGCATTCCATAATATGAGAAACGTTCCCAGAACTCAGTAAAAAATAGTGTAAATAATCCTTTAGGATGTCCAAAAAAGCCTTTCTGGGGGACGGATTTCACAATTTCCTCTTTAGATAACATATCTTTCCCTTCTTTCTTTTATTATACTTTTTATTTTTTTCTGAAAATTTCATCACTTCTGAAGCAACTACAATATCTATTTTTAAATAATTTCCACAGCATTTTCAATATATCTGTATAATGTTTAAATTTTAAGTTTATTTTATATTTTCCTAAATTTCTTATCATTTTAACTGTTTTATGTCTTTATAACCACATTTTTTATTATTTGGATATAACAAATTCACTAATTTACTATCCTTTAAAAAGTTTTTCTTCTAATAATTTGTCACCTGTTATGTAGTTTGGAATGTATCAAGTCTATACATACCAAAAAAGCGAGGGGAATTTGATTCCACTCGCTTTCTACTATTTCTTGACTACAAAGTCTTCAAACTTTTTATAATCTGATTCTTTCAATTCTACTATTAACTTTGTTCCCGCTTCTTCATACTCTGTTGACTTTACTGAAGCATTCCCGTTCAAATAGGATACGATATCCCCCCGGTTGAAAGGAATAAACATTTCACAAGTGTAATAATTTGAAAAAAGATGTTTACGAATACATTCAACTAACTCATTCAATCCTTTGCCTTCTTTCGCAGATATCCAAAGGTCTTCTCCGTAAACTTTTGGGTAAGCAATATTGGCTAAGTCACATTTATTATAAAGGTAAATGGTTGGAACATTTTCAACTCCAATTTCTTTTAATGTACGATTCGTAACATCCATCATAAACTTATATTCACTGTTAGAAACATCCACTACATGTAACAATAAATCCGCATCTCTCGCTTCTTCTAATGTTGATCGAAAGGCTTTTACTAATTGATGGGGGAGCTTACTTACAAATCCAACGGTATCAGTTAGTAAAAATTGTTTTTTATCCGGTAATTCAATTTTTCGCACTGAGGTGTCTAGCGTTGCGAACAACATGTCCTTTTCAAATACTTCTTTGTCCTCTTGCCCAAATTTCGCAAGCATTTGGTTCATAATTGTTGACTTCCCTGCGTTAGTATACCCAACTAGTGACACTACAGGAATTTCACTTTTACGTCGTTTTTTTCTTTGAGTTTCTCGTTGTTCTTTAATTTGTTCTAGTTCTTTTCGCAACTTTGTAATTTGGTCTTCAATTTTCCGTCGATCGAGCTCTAGTTTTGTCTCACCAAGTCCTCTATTTCGAAGACCTCCACCTGTTGCTCCAGCTTGTCTTGATAAAGAAGAATGTAATCCAACTAATCTAGGCAACATATATTGCAACTGCGCCAATTCTACTTGCAACTTAGCCTCTTTTGTTTTTGCTCGGCGGTCAAATATATCTAAAATTAACGTTGTTCGGTCAATCACTTTGCAATCTAAATCATTTTCTAAATTTCGGATCTGTGAAGGAGATAGTTCATCATTGAATATAACTAAGTTTGCACCAACTTCATCAAAAAAATTTTTAATTTCTATTACTTTTCCCTTTCCTACATAATGAGATGGATTAATGCGCTCTAAATTTTGAGTTACTTGCCCTACCACTTCGACGTCAAGGGCTTCCGCTAAATTTGCCAATTCTTCCATTGAATATTCGAAATTTGGGTCATTTAAGTTGACACCCACTAAAATAGCTTTCTCTTTAATCGTCTCTACTTCTTTTAAATGAGTCATAATCCTTCCCTCCGAACATGGGTCTTATCCAGTTATTATACAGTATACCCTGCGAAAGAAAAAGAAAGACCCACAACACAAAGGTGTGGATCTTCCTTAGCAACTCATTATTTTTGCTTTTCAGCTTTTAAAACCTCTAATGTTTGATTGAATTCTTCTTCAATTTCTGGATTTTGTTTATACGTAATCATACTTACAACAACAGCCACAATTAAGTTAGAGAAGAATCCAGGAACCATTTCATAAATCATGCCTGAAAGAGTAGCGGATTGACCCCAAACGAATGCTACAATAGCACCTACAACCATTCCACTTAATGCACCAATGTTTGTTAACTTTCTCCAATATAGAGCAAGGAGAATGATTGGACCAAAGGATGAACCAAATCCAGCCCAAGCAAATCCAACTAAATCTAAAATTGAGTTATTTGGATTCCAAGCTAAAAACATTGCGATAATAGATACTAGTAATACTGCTAAACGTCCAGCTGTCACATAGTGCTTATCGGAAGCATCTTTTTTGAACAACGCTTTATAAATATCCTCAATCAATGCTGAAGAAGTAACGATTAATTGAGATGAAATCGTACTCATAATTGCCGCTAAAATGGCTGCAAGTAAAACACCTGCAATAAATGGATGGAATAAAATTTGTCCCATTACAATGAAAATCGTTTCTGGGTCATCAAGTGTCATTCCGTTTTGTTGGAAGTAAGCAAGCCCAACAAGAGCCGTACACATCGCACCAACCAAACTTAATATCATCCAACCGATTCCGATGCGACGGGCACTTTTCATTTCTTTTACAGTATTAATGGCCATGAAGCGAACGATGATATGTGGTTGTCCGAAATATCCAAGACCCCAAGCAACAGAAGAAATAATTCCTGCAGCTACTGCTGTTGACGGTAATAAACTTAAATGTTCAGGATTTACAGCAGTGATAGCGCTTCCAGTTTCACCAAATCCTCCTGTAATGAAAACGCCTACAAGAGGAACTAAAATTAAAGCGAAGAACATAATCGTTCCTTGTACTACGTCTGTATAACTTACCGCTAAGAATCCACCAAATAATGTATAAATGATAACAACTGCACTTACAAGGATCATCCCAGTGTGATAATCAAATCCAAAGGAACTTTGGAAAAACTTACCACCAGAAACCATACCGGAAGATACATAGAACGTGAAGAATACAAGAATAACGATTCCTGATGCAATTCTAAGTAATTTCGTATTGTCACGAAGTCGGTTATCTAAAAAGCTTGGGATTGTAATAGAGTCTTTGGAAATTTGCGTATAAACACGTAAACGAGGTGCGACTAAAACATAATTTAAATATTGTCCAACTGTTAAACCAATCGCAATCCACGCTTCTACTAAACCTGCTGCATAAATGGCACCAGGTAACCCCATCAATAACCAACCTGACATGTCGGCTGCTCCAGCACTTAGAGCGGTTGTAATTGGCCCTAATCCGCGCCCACCTAACATATATTCCTTTAAGTTAGATGTTTTTTTGAATGCATACCAACCAATTAATAACATTGCAATCATATATAATATGATCGCTAACATTTGGAAAGCATACTCACTCATAAAATTCTCCTCCTTGTTGTTACATACTTAAAATGTGTCGAAATAGAGAAAAAAATGTCGATTTCTAAGAAATCTTTTATAACAATACTTTAACATAGGGATAGGTTTTTTGGATATAATATTTTTTTGGAAAATTCTCTTTTTGTATAATTTTCCGTTTTAAAATAATTTTCCGTCAACACGGTTTACAATTTTCCCGACCTTTTCTATAACAATAATGTATTATGTGTTAAACTATTGTCGATTATCCTAAAACGAAGAAGGTTTGATATCCATGGAATTTACTGATATGAAACAACAATTGCTTGAGCATATTTTTAATAAAAAACTAATATCTGCAACCATTAGTCAACCAAGGAAAAAATCAGATGAATTGAAAAGAGTTAAATTAAAGCCAGTTGAAATAAAGGGACAATACCATATTCAACTCGAATATCAATATGAAAGGATATTAAAACATAAAAATATCCTATTAGAAAATTTCCATCCCTATTTAGATGAGTTGCTACAGCAATTTAGACAATTTCACGGGCAATTCACCGATCGCTTAATTCAAATCCAATTATCTAAAAAGAATAAAGTCTTTTGGAAAGAAGAACAAACAAAAATGAAAAAAGAGCTGTCTTTAGCCCATAACCGTAAAAAGAATTACTTGCTGAATGAAACAACTCCTTATCCATTCTTAGTGCGGCTTGGGGTTCAAACTCCTGATGGAAAAGTCAAAAAACAAAAATACGACAAATTCCGACAAATCAACCGGTTCCTCGAATTTATTGACGATTCCTTAAATTACTTACCGAAAAATCGGCAAATTCGGATTATCGATTTTGGCTCTGGGAAGTCTTACTTAACCTTTGCCTTATATCATTATTTAAAAATCGAAAAAGGTTTAGATCTTAAAGTTACAGGACTCGATTTAAAAAAAGAAGTAATCGAAGAATGTAATAATATTGCAAAAGATTTACATTATGACAATTTAGAATTTATTGTAGGAGATATAAATGATTACGATGAAGAGACTTCTGTCGATATGGTTGTAACATTACATGCTTGCGATGTGGCAACAGATATGGCACTGGCTCGAGCTGTAAAGTGGGGAGCAAAAGTTATTTTAAGCGTACCATGCTGTCAACATGAATTGAATCGTCAATTAAACGCCCCGCAATTAGAAATCATGACACAACACGGATTAATCAAAGAACGTTTTGCCGCTCTCGCAACCGATTCAATTCGTGCAGAAATATTAAAATTAGTCGGATATGAAGTACAGTTAATGGAATTTATCGATATGGAGCATACACCTAAAAATATATTGATACGTGGTTTTTATACTGGAAAGAAACCGGGCAAAAACGAATTAGAAAGATACAAAGCTTTTATTGAATTCTTATCAGCAAAGCCATTTTTGCAAAAGGAACTTGAAGAATACTTATCATAAAGTCAATCCATAATAAGCATATTAATATGGCACTGCCAATTAATATGCTTATTTATATTCCTTATTTTCACCACAATAACTAATTCTTACCAAATAAATATTACAGGAATGTAAATTTTGTTATTTTCCGCATTTACATTCTATAGTTTTTGAATTTTTTTTGCTATCATAATAAAGGTTTTAAAACTAACGTATATCAGGGGGCATTACTTTCATGTTTAATCCAAAAAAATCAGATCCATTTTTTGTGTCATTACACAAAATTGCTGAAAACATGCGAGATGCAGTTCACTTTGCTAACGACTTTAATATCGATTCAATTGCTGATTTAAAGGAATTAAGTATCAAAGTTAAAAAATTTGAAACGGATGGTGACAATTTAATACACGAACTTATCGTCATGTTAAATAAGTCATTTATGACACCAATCGAAAGAGAAGATATTTTAGCATTAGCTATTAAAATGGACGATGTATTAGATGGTATAGAGCAATGTTTTGCTCACTTAGAGATGTTCTCCATTCCAGAATTAGACGAGTCAATGCGCACATTTTTAAAATACATAACAAGAAGTGCAGATGAAATTGTATCAGCAATCGACTTGTTAAATAAAAAAGATTTAACTTCAATGAGAAATCATATTATTTTAATCAAGGACTATGAACGCGAATGTGATGAAGTATCCCGTTCATCCATTAAACAACTATTCTTAAATGAAAAAGATCCAATCCGTTTAATTAAATACAAAGATATTTACAACCAACTGGAAGATATCGCTGACCATTGCCAAGACGTAGCAAATACACTAGAAACAATTATCATGCGCAATGCATAATAACGGAGTGGAGTTTTAGATATGGATACCATTTTAATCATCACAATATTAATCGTTATATTTGCGCTCGCATTTGACTTTATTAACGGATTTCACGATACAGCAAACGCGATTGCTACGTCTGTTTCAACCCGTGCACTGCCACCGCGTACAGCTGTAATGCTTGCTGCTATCATGAACTTCCTTGGAGCAATTTCTTTTGTAGGAGTAGCAAAAGCAATTGCTAGCGATATCGTAGACCCATTTTCACTGAATCAAACGCCAGATGATACAACGGGATCTGTCGTTATTTTAGCAGCACTTATTTCTGCGATTACATGGAACTTACTTACTTGGTATTTTGGAATTCCGTCTAGCTCTTCTCATACATTAATTGGTTCCATTGCTGGAGCAGCAATTGCTGCAGCGGGATTTGATATTCTCAATTATAAAGGTTTTATCGGCATTTTAGAGGCGTTAATTTTTTCTCCATTTATCGCTTTTGGTGTCGGATTTTTATTCATGTCAATATTCAAGTTGTTGTTTAAAAATTTAAACCTTTATCGTACCAATAAAGGATTCCGTACGATGCAAATCTTTACCGCAGCATTACAGGCTTTCACTCACGGTACGAATGACGCCCAAAAAGCGATGGGAATCATTACAATGGCTTTAATCGCTGCCGGCATCCAATCAGATAACGATGTACAAGATTGGGTACGAATTGCCTGTGCGCTTGCAATGGGATTAGGAACTTCCATCGGAGGATATAAAATCATTAAAACGGTTGGTACAAAAATTATGAAAATCCGACCTGTTAATGGCGCTGCAGCCGATTTAGCATCTGCTACTGTTATTTTTGGAGCAACCTTAATTCACTTACCGGTATCAACAACTCATGTTATCTCTTCATCCATTATGGGTGTGGGATCTGCTCAACGTGTAAAAGGTGTTAAATGGGGAGTAGCTCGTAAAATTGTTTTAACTTGGATTATTACAATGCCAATTTCAGCAGTAATTGCTAGTTGTGTTTATTTCATATTGGATTTATTCTTCTAAAATTAAAACACGAGCGTTTATAGCTCGTGTTTTTTATATTGTATTATTGGAATGACTCAATTCAAAAGGTATCATACTTTGGTTTATAGTTGGCTGATAAGTGGCATAAAAGATTGAAATGGCAACGATCACCAAAATACTAACTAAAAGCATAATACTTACGAGAATGATAGCAGCTCTCTTTCCGCTCATACAAAATCCCCTTTTTCTAATAATCGCTCTCTAATAAAATGCCTTATCTAAGTATACAATACAAGATTTAAAAAAACAGCTTCTCTTTAGGTGTATACTGTTTTATATTATAACGTTTTCGTTGCAGCTTCTTTAATTTTCTTCCGCTCCTCATAGATATTCTTTACAATTACTTTTAATACCGCATAAGTTGGAATTCCAATCATAATTGCAATAAAACCACCTATATTACCAGCAGCTAATACTACTGTAATAACCGTTAACGGATGGATATCTAAAGATTTCCCCATAACATTTGGAGTAATTAAATTGCTCTCCAATTGTTGCGCAACAAGGGTAATCACACATACCCAAATTACCAAGACTGGATCTTGAATAATGGCGACAAGAATTGCTGGCGCCAACGAAATCCATGGACCAATAAACGGAATCATATTCATAAAAAAGGAAAAAATTGAAAGTAATAAAGCGTATTCAAGTCCGATAATTAAGTATCCAATAAACATCATCGTTGCTAAAATTAAACTCACAAGTACTTGTCCCTGTACATAGTTTTTTAGTACTTCATTGATGTCTTCTAACGTATTCTTTACCCATATCCGACGCTCGCCGGTAAAAATCTTGTAAATATTTGGTGCAAATTTTTCATGATCCTTTAACATGAAAATATAAAAGAATGGAACCAAAATTAAAGTAAAAATTGTAGAAACAGTACCGCTAACAAAGTTTACAATGCTTTTACTACCTACAACGACAATGTCTTGAATAGAACTTGTTACAGAATCAACGAAGTTTTCAACTTGAGGAGGTAAATTGTCTTTGTTTTCTAGAATAAAATCCGTTGCTTCCATTATTTTATCGCCAATATTTGGGGAATTTTGCACTAAGCGGTTCACTTGTTCAGCAATCGGATTTCCGACAATTAACAATAATCCCGTTACTAATCCTGCTAATACTAATACAATCGTTGAAATACTTGCCCATCTAGGAAGCCCCTTTTTTTCTAGCCAACGCTGGAAAGGCTCTGATATGTAAAAAAGGACGCCACTTAATAACACTGGAATAAAAATTGTTTTGATAATAATAACAATGGGATTAAAAATCCAATGAATTTCTATTACATATTTAATAATTAATAAGGCAATTAATAATCCAATTCCCACTTGAAACCATAATTTTTTTGTCATGTTCACTCACCCCTACCCAAGTTTAACACTTCCTGAAAATTCCTATACAAATCTATTTTCGTTTATAAAAAAGAATCAATAAAGAGTGTTTAATTGCGAGCATTTTCCACTCATTACAATTCGGTTGGAAGTTTTATTTTCCAAGGATTAATGTTTTTATGAGTGCAAACTGTTCACGAATATGTAACTTCTGCTCAACAATTTTCGGTGTTTTTGATGCAACTATGTCCACTTCTAAGTCCAGTTTATTTGCTAATATTTTTGCACGTGCACAGTGAAAATCGCTTGTAATAAGCGTAACGTTTTTTGTATTGGTTGGCAGTAATTTTTTTGAATATAGCAAATTTTCGTATGTAGACGTTGCTTGTTCTTCAAGGATAATTCGATATTCTTCAATTCCTGATTCCACTAAAAATGTGTACATTGCTTCAGCTTCACTAATCGGTTCGTCCAACCCTTTCCCACCAGAAACGATGACGTTTACATGAGGATAGGATTTCAAATACTTTATCGCCTCTTTCAAACGATACTGCAAAGTTAAGCTTGGTCTTCCATCCGATTCTACTTTCGCTCCTAATAAAATCGCATATTCATAAGTACCATCTGCAACCGGTATTGGCTGTTTCATGGTTTTATAGGACCAAGTAAATAAAGCTACACTACTCACTATTAAAATTCCTAATATTATTAAAAAACTTTTTTTCATATCATCACCTTAAGGTTTTCTCTTAGTACTTACGTTTAAACGATTATAAAGTTCCAAAATTATACTTTAGAAACGTGGAATTTTTCTTTGAAAGTCCACTTCCCCAAAAACTGACAATGAAAAAAAGACCGTGACACTCAACATGTTACGGTCTTTCCTTTATTGAATATTAATCTTCTAAATCTGCGTTATGATATACACGTTGTACATCTTCAAGATCTTCTAATGCATCAATCATTTTTTCAAATTTCACTTTGTCTTCCCCAGTTAGTTTTACTTCAGTTTGTGGAAGCATTGTTAATTCAGCTACTGTAAACTCTTCAATACCTGCTGCTTTGAATGCTTCTTGAGCAACATGGAATTGATCTGGCTCCGCATAAACGATTGTGATTCCCTCTTCATCAAACACATCACGTGCATCAATATCCGCTTCTAATAAAATTTCTAATACTTCATCTACTGACTTACCTTCAATTCCAAATACCGCAGTAGAATCAAACATATATGATACCGAACCTGTTACACCCATATTTCCTCCGTTTTTGCCAAAAGCAGCACGGACTTCTGAAACGGTACGGTTCACATTGTTTGTTAACGCATCAACAATCACCATTGTTCCACCGACACCGAAGCCTTCGTAACGAAGTTCATCATAATCTTCTCCGCCAGCACCTTTTGCTTTTTCAATGGCACGATCAATAATATGTTTAGGTACATTATATGTTTTTGCTCTTTCTAATACTGCCTTTAATGCCTGATTTAATTCTGGGTCTGGTTCACCTTTTTTTGCAGCTACATAAATTTCCTTACCAAATTTTGCATAAATTCGGCTGGTGTTTTTATCTTTTTCTGCTTTTTTATCTTTAATATTATTCCATTTGCGACCCATTGGATTCACTCTCTTTCCTATTCAAAATATCAGTAAAATTTCATTCTAACAAATACGACTGTATCATTATACACCATGATTTCTTTGATGAAAATAATCGCTACTTGATTTTTTTGTAAAATGCCTTTATAATATCAACCTTTAATCTTCCATCTCTTCTATTATTTTGCTCAATAATGCTTCGCAACCATCTACAACTAAGTCATATGTCTCTTGGAAATCCCCCGTATAATATGGATCTGGAACGTCTTTTTTGTGTGAAGTTAAATCAAGAAAACGGAAAATTTTTGGATGTTCCGTTTGACCTAATATTCTACATATATCCCTTATATTACTTTCATCCATACCAACAATATAATCAAACTTTTCAAAATCATCTTTTTTCAATTGCCGCGCAGTGATTCCTTCTGTGGAAATATTATATTCTTTTAATTTGTTGGAAGTACCGTAATGCGGTGGTTCTCCGACGTGCCATGAACTTGTTCCAGCAGAATCCACTTCGATTTTATCTTCTAATCCTCTCTTTTTTAGCAAGTCTCTAAATACTGCTTCAGCCATTGGCGAGCGGCAAATATTTCCTAAGCATACAAAAAGTACACGTTTCATCATAACAACCCCTTTTGAAAAAGCACCTTCCGATGACGGAAAGTGCTAATTATTTTCCATTTGTTCGTTGTATTTCTTCTGTTAATCTTTGAAGCTCTTTTTCTAAAAAGGCAGTGTATTCATCCCGCGCTTCTTTTCCAGCAGGAACGGTAAAAGGTTTACCATATATTAAATACCCTTTTTGTCTTTTTATTACTTCTTTTATATTTTTTGGACCAATATAGGCTGCTGGAACAACTTTCGATTTTGTAAGTTGAGCAATAGTAATTGCTCCTTGTTTTAACTCTGTGTTATTTGTTGTACGAGTACCGCTCGGGAAAATTCCAACAATTTTTCCTTCTTTTAGAAGTTGACGAGGTATTTTAATCACGCTCGGTCCCGGATTTTCACGATCGACAGGAAAAGCGTTCAGTTTTTTAATCAACCAACCTAACCCTTTAATATCAAATAGTTGTTTTTTTGCCATAAAATGTATTTGTCTAGGATATATGGAAAGACCTAGGTTTAAAATATCAATATATCCATTATGTGTACACGCAACGATGTATCCCTCATCCTTTGGTAAATTTTCCTTACCATATACCTTCGCTTTTGATCCATTTATTGTTAAAAACACGTTAACTACTCTAGCTCCGAAATCGTATAACACTGTTGATTCCTACCCTTAAATTTTTTTATTCATTCTTATTTTAAAGAAAACATCCCTTTCTTTCAATCTCATCACAAACTTACACTTCTCCCACTAATATATCCAAATCAATCGTCAATTCCTCTAAAGATATATCATGGGTTTCTGCATGCCATCCTAGAGGAGTCATTTCAATTAATTTAGGAATTAGTTCCTTTTCAATAGGCACTTTATAAGTAATTCTTTGTTGTGACACGTTCATAAATTGCTCATGAAATCGAACGACAGTTTGCTCGTTAGAATAAAGCTCTTTTTTTGAGTTTGCAAATACTTGTTTTCTTAATTCCATTAAATATTCGGATTGGGGAACTACTTTAATCAATTTTCCCCCTTGCTTTAACAGGCGTTTAAACTCACCATAGTTTGCTGGCGATAAAATATTCAATATTACGTCAAATGATTGTTCACGAAAAGGACTATCTGCTAAATCTCCAACGCACCAAATTTTCCGGTCATAATATTTTGCCGCAGTAATAATTCCTTCTTTAGCAATATCAACCCCTACACCAACTACCTCATCATTTAACTGCTCACAAATACGAGCCAAATGGGAACCTTCCCCGCATCCAGTATCTAAAATTGTCTTAACTGAATTTCCAATGATAGTTGCTACTTGTTTATGCATTTCATTGAACAAACCGCTATCAATTACAACTTTACGAGATTCAAATAAATTTTTCGTATACATAGAACGGACAGGTTTTGTCAAAAAATTCACATATCCTTGTTTTGCAATCGTAAAGTTATGACGATTACTACAGAAAACCTCTCCGTCATCATGGACATCCATTTCATTATTACAAATCGGACAAGAAAACAATCTTCTATTTTCTTTCATAAATTCTATGCTGTTTTGCCGTTTTGAGCGCTTTCCCATTGTTATTTCCTTTCAATATACTGTGATATTAATGATTAGTAGTTGCTTGATCCATGTTCATTTTATAAGAAGGTTGATGAATATTAACAAATTGTTCTAGTGAATGATGAATTTTTTGGATATCCTCTACTGTAAGCTTTTTATCAGTTCGTTTTTTCCAAAAACGCTTTAATTCATTTACTTTTATTACTGTCACATTATTTGATTTCGTCATAATTTTTTTTAATGAACAACTGTCTGTAAATAGAACGATTGAATGAAATAAATCCTCTTTTACATTCGTCAAACTTTTCTTCAGGTTTAATACTGCTCTTTTCATTTCGTTGATTGGGTTTTCAAATGTGTTCAATTTATCTTGTTTATGTACTGCTTGAGCCCATTGCCCATCTTGTTCTCTACCATAAATCCAGCCATTCATAGATTGAATTGAAAAAATATAAATGCCAGATTCATGAATAACAATCGCATCGATATTTTTAATAGCACCGTTAAATGCAACATTTACTAACAGTTTGTGTTCACCTTGTAAATATTTTAAAGACTGAACTAATTTATATGTATTTTTTACATGTGGATTTGTCCAAATACTATATAAAGAATGTCCTGTGATTTTTCTAAATTCACTATTTTCAAATGAGTATAGACGAAGAGCAAAAAGGATTCCAATCATAATGGTAACAATAAGTAATAAAATTCCCATATCCATACCCCCTTATGTTATTCATTATTCTACCAAATGCACCTTGTATTGGCTATGATAACCCGTTTGAATCGAATCTATTTTTTGCCTTTATTGTTTGGTGAAAAATATCGAAATTTCCTAGGAAATATTGTCGATTCAATTTCTTTGAACTCTTTCTTTGTCGACTGTGACTTTTTCTTCCCTTAAGCAACTAATTTTATGACAGGATAAAAAGGAGAAATCATATGAAAAAAGGCATTATTATTAGTTTCATTATCCTTGTGACTAGTGCATTCTTCATTATATTTGTTTGGAACGGTAATCAAAATTCATCTAATGATGAACATTTATCGAAAGCTCCGCCATTTCAACATGAAAAGCCAACTGCAGTAGAATTGATACAGCAAATTATGAACTATGCTGCGGAAGGAAAGGTTTACCAAAGTTCCATCATTGCTGGAAACTCAACATTTAAAGATGTCGAAAAAATATTAGGTTCACCTGAAAGAATTGAAAATACAACTGTTGGAAGTTATGCTTATTACCCTGCACACAATTTATCAATCGGAATGGATGGACAGCAAATTTTTGATATTCGTTCCTATGACAAACATCTATCCCAAATTCATATGCAAGATATTCAAGATGTACTGGGAGCACCTGAACAAACAACTTATTATGAAGATGAGACAACAGCTCAGATTATTTTGTATTACACTGTCAATGATTATTACTTGATTAAATGGATTTTGCCAAAGCCGTCGAACGATTTGCCTAACCCGAAAGTGCATCATATCTCAATTCTTACTAAAAATAATCCATCAAAGTACGCAAACTTAGTAGACAATATGACTTTAGAAGAAAAGATTGGTCAAATGTTCTTTATCGGTTTTTCAGGGGAAAAGTTGAATGATCAGGTAAAACGTTTAATTGTGGAAAGAAAAATTGGAGGCATCATCTTCTTTAAAGATAATTTACAGTCTAGTCAGCAAATTACCTCATTATTAAATGAAGTGAAAAGTCTTAACAACAATAATAAATATCCTATTTTTTTAGGGATTGACCAGGAAGGCGGAAGCATCAACCGACTGCCAAAAGAAATTGCAAGTTTACCGACAAATTATTCTGTTGGATTAAAAAATAATGAAGTTTTTGCATATGAATACGGAAAATTGTTAGGAAAACAATTAGCTACATTCGGCTTTAATCTGAATTTCGCTCCGGTTTTAGATGTGAATAGCAACCCAAACAATCCGGTAATCAGTCACCGTGCTATTAGTCATGATCCAACAATCGTTGCAGCCTTAGGAATTCAAATGATGAAAGGAATACAATCTGAAAATATCATACCGGTTATAAAACACTTTCCTGGCCATGGCGATACTTCCGTCGATTCTCACCTAGCTCTCCCTATGGTGAATAAATCAATAAAAGAATTAGATCAAGTCGAATTACTCCCGTTCAAAAAGGCAATTGAAGAAAATGCAGATGTTGTGATGATAGCTCACATTTTATTACCGCAAATCGATAAACAATATCCTGCATCTATATCAAAAACCATCATTACAGAGTTATTGCGAGAAAAACTCGGTTTTAACGGTGTTGTCATCACAGATGATATGACGATGAAAGCAATTACCAACCACTATTCATTACAAGAAGCTGCTTTACTATCAGTAAAAGCTGGAAATGATATGATTTTAATTGCTCATGATGAAGATAAGATTTTTTCTATCATCGATGAACTTGTTACTTCAGTTCAACGTGGTGAAATTTCTGAACAGCGGATTAATGAAAGCGTTATGCGAATTCTAAAGCTAAAAGAAAAATATCAACTTAGCCACTCACTAATTCCAAATGCAAACATAGAAGAATTAAACAAAGAAATTCATACTATTCTTAACAAGTATAATTAATATTTTCATCTAATTTGTAAATAATAAAGTTAAAACAAAGCTACTATAATTTAGAACATGTTTCCTCTTAGGAAATCTGGAAAAGACGGAGGTTTTCACTGTGGAGATTATGGACTATAATGCAATTCCAGCATATCTTGAATCAACCGAACTAACTTTTGAATTGGAAAGTGTTGGAATATACGAAAACATTATGTTCCCAGTATCAGCGAAAGAAATTTCTCCTCAAGTAGAAGTTCAATATAATTTAGAAATAGAAAAGAATACTCAAAAAAGTGTTGATGAGGGGCATTCGCCGTGGAGACTTGATGCTATTGCAACCACACAAGTGTTTGTAAGTCTTCAAATCTCACCAAGCGGTATTGAAGGGGAATACCCTATTGAACTGGAGAATTTAAAATTGCTTCATAGCGATAACGAACTAGCAATCGTTGAAGTGGATGATTCAGATACAAACATTCAAACAGTATACTTAAAAAGGCTTATTCGACAAGATGAAACAGGCATTTGGACGGTTATAGGATATGATGTAAAAGAAAAATAAAAAGGTGATGCGATAATCGCATCACCTTACTTCATTATTCGATTTCTTCTGTCCATTTAGCTACTTTTTCAGCATTTTCTTCAACCCATTTGCTCGCAGCATCTGCTGGACTCATACCATTACTGATATCAAGCATTACTGATTCCATATCTGCCGTTGTCCAGTGGAAATTATCTAACACTTTAAATGCATCTGGCATTTCATCTTCTAACCCTTTTCTTACAAATGTGTTAATTGTTTCTTCCCCACCAAATACTCCTTTTGGATCTTCTAAATACTTCAATTCGTATTTCGCAAATTTCCAGTGAGGAGTCCATCCAGTGACAACAATTTCTTCTTTATTTTTAATTGCTTCTCCTAAAGCAACCGCCATCGCCCCTGAAGAAGATGGTACTAATTCCCAATCGGCTAAATTTTCATATTCTTGAAGGGCTCTTTCCGTTGCTTGCATTACACCGGCACCTGATTCAATGCCTGTTATTTGCATATTAGCGTGTTTATTCAAATCCTCAATGGAGTCTACATTTTCCATGTATTCAGGTACAACTAATCCAATTTTTGCACCTGATAAGTTTTCACCTAAGTCAACAATATCATCCTTATATGCTTCATATTGTTCACCATGAGTAACTGGTAACCACGCCGCTACCGATGCGTCTGCTTCTCCATTTGCAACAGCTTCCCACATAATGGCATTATCTAGTGGCGTTAATGTTACATCATAACCTAAATCTTCTAACACCTTTCCAATGACATGAGTTGATGCTATTTCAGAATCCCATTCAACATACGCTAAATTGATTTCTTTATCCTCTTCCTTATTTGAATTGTCAACATCATTAGAAGATCCATTTCCACACGCAGCTAAAGCTGCACTCAAACCTAAAGCTAGTCCAATCATCTTTAATTTTTTAAATTTCATTATATACTTCCTTCCTATTAATATTTCTTTTTATTTAAACTTTGTGTTAAGCGATCAATGATAATGGCAAAGATAACTAAACTGATACCTGCAACGAATCCATTTCCTACTTGAGCTCTTTGCAGTGCCGACAATACATCCCGACCTAATCCAGGTGCACCAATCATCGATGCAATGACGACCATTGATAATGATAAAAGCACTGTCTGGTTAATGCCTGCCATAATTGTTGATTTGGCTAATGGAAGCTCTAATTTATACAATTTTTGCCAACCTGTACTTCCATAGGAATCCGCAGCTTCCACCAACTCTTTCGGCACTTGTCTTATACCTAAATTCGTAAATCTTACCGTAGGCGGCAATGCGAAAATGACCGATGCAAAAACACCCGGTACGACACCAATACCAAAAAAGGCTACGGCAGGTATTAAATATACAAATCCCGGCATTGTTTGCATGAAGTCCAAAATCGGCTTAATGATATTCTCCGCAACATTACTTTTTGACATTAAAATTCCGATTGGTATACCAATAATGATTGCAATGATACTTGAAAACACCACTAACGTGACGGTATTCATGAGTTCTTTCCAAAGATCTTGATTGTAAATAAACGTTAATCCAACAATCGTAAATACCGCTAATCCGAATTTCTTTTTTGTGGCAAAGAAGGCGATGATAGCGACAATGAGGATGAACAAAATAGGTGGAATAAGCAGCAATAAATCCGTAAAGGATTCCATCGAATTTTTGCCCCATTTTTGAATAAAGGAAAACATTGAGGCAAAATTGTCTGTTAATAAATCCATGAACGTTTCAACCCAATCAGCAACTGGAAGTGAAGGAATAAAGTCGAGCATTTTATTCATCATCAACACCTCCATTACCGTTAGATGAAGAGAGTGTCTCAATCACTACTCCTCTTATTAATACGCCAAGTAATTTTCCGTTTTCCACGACGGCAATCGGTGTAGGTGAATCGGACATCGGCCCTAACACGTCTTGAATTAACGTATCTGGTGGTACCGTCTGCATATCATTTCTTAATATTCCATGTAGATGCCTTTCACCACGCTTAGATGCTTCAAGGGCATCGTTAGCAGTAATATATCCTTTAAAGTTTCTTTGTTTATCAACCGCTAAGATGACGCTCACTTTTTCTTCTCTCATCAACTGTAAAGCAACTTTTGGTCCATCAGCTTCAACGTTAATGGATACTGGACGTATCATTGCGTTTTCGACAGTCAATACTTTCGAACGGTCGACATCTTCAGTGAAGCTTCGAACATAATCGTTCGCTGGATTTGTTAATATTTCTTCTCCTGTTCCGATTTGAATAATTTCACCATCTTTCATTAACGCAATGCGATCCCCTATGCGAAGGGCTTCATTTAAATCATGAGTAATAAATACAATTGTCTTCTTCATTCTTTGTTGCAAATCTAATAATTCATCTTGCATTTCTTTCCGAATGAGTGGATCGAGCGCAGAAAAAGCTTCATCCATTAGTAAAATATCCGGATCATTAGCAAGTGCTCTTGCAAGACCAACCCGTTGTTGCATTCCGCCTGATAATTGGCTTGGATACTGGTCTTTATAAGGCAACAGTCCAGCATTGTCTAAAGCCTTTTCTGCTTTCAATCGCCTTTCCTCTTTTGGAACTCCCTTAATTTCGAGACCATATTCTGTATTTTGCAAAATTGTTCGATGAGGAAATAATCCAAAGTTTTGGAAAACCATGCTCATTTTATCTCTTCGAATTTTTCTTAATTCCTTTTTATTTAATTTGGAGATATTTTGTCCGTCGATGTATATGTTTCCGTTAGTAGGGTCTATTAATCGATTTAATAGACGGATTAATGTCGATTTACCGCTGCCCGAAAGACCCATGATTACAAAAATTTCTCCTTCGTTTACTGTGAAATTCGCATCGTAAACCCCTATTGTTGCGCCGGTTTCTTTGAGAATTTCTGTTTTGCTTTTTTTCTGTTCCACGAGTTTCATCGCAGCATTTATATGTTTACCGAAAATTTTCGTCACATGTTCAACTTTAATTTTTTCCATCTCATACTCCTTTCCACCATTTTTATCTATTTAAAAATGAATAGAATGTTACAAAAGTGACAACTCAATATTAACAACAGGTTGTTACTTTTGTCAAATTGCTAATCTCGGAAACTACAAAAATATAATAAGAAAGGCTTACAAAAGCTCAATTTTGCTTCTGTAAGCCTTTTTTAATTAGGAAATAGAAATTTTTGTACTCTTTCTAGACATTCATCGTTTCCAATAAAATAGATGACATCGTTCAGTTCAATTGTGGTATATGGTCCAGGTGAAATGATCAGTTCTTCCCCACGACGTATACCTACAATCGTTGCCATTGTATGATGCCAAAAATTTATTTCGCCAATCGTTTTAGATAAGTATGGGGAATTCTTTATTACTTCTAAATGAAATGGAACAAAAGGATTAATTGAACGAAAGCGCTCTGTTCGGCTGACTAATCTTTCTGCAGTCTCTTTTAGTTGATCCAGTTCCTTTTTTTGTCGGTCAATGCTCTCTAACATTTCCAATTGTATTTGATGAATGGATTGAACATCTAAAAACTGCTTTATATAATTTGCCGCTTTTTCATAAGACTTAATAACAACACCGCTCCCTTTCGTAGCTTCCACAATTTCTAAGTCTTGTAGAACGGCAATAGCTCTCCTTGCAGTTTCAGCTGAGACCCCATACTGACTTGCCAATGAAGATCTTGCATATATTTTTTCGCCTATTAAATATTTCCCCTCAACAATTTTTGACGCTATGTCGGCAGCAATTTTTTGATATTTTGGTTGCTTTACAATCTTTAATTCTTTATCTCCCATCTATTGCATCAACCTTTCATTCCGTTACTACAAAGTTAAATATAATCGATGTCTATATCAGTAGCCAGTTTTTTCTCTAAAAAAATATTTTCATTTGTATATTGACCTTCACGTTACGTCAACCTTTATGATGAAGTTGTCAGGAGGGATTTCAATGGAGTACACAATTAGTCAATTAGCAAAATTAGCAGGCATCAGTACAAGAACATTGCGATATTACGATGAAATTAATTTATTAAAACCAAAACGAATCAACAGCTCTGGCTATCGGATTTATGGTCAAGAAGAAGTGAATCGATTGCAACAAATTCTATTTTTCCGGGAATTAGACGTCAACATTGAAACAATTATTTCAATCATGAATGATCCAAATTACGATTCAATAAAAGCGTTGGAAAATCATTTAATACAGCTTAGAAATAAGAGATCCCGCCTAGACCGATTAATTGAATCCGTAAAAAAAACGATTGCCCATGAGAAAGGAGAAATGATGATGAGCAATGAAGAAAAATTTGAAGCTTTTAAGGAAAAGCTGATAGAAGAAAATGAACAAAAATATGGTGAGGAAATTCGCCAAAAATATGGTGAGAATGTCGTCAGCAAGTCCAACGAAAAATTCCGTAACATGTCGAAAGAAGACTACGAAAGATTTGTGCAACTTGGAGACGAAATACTAAAACTACTAGCAAAAGCTTATGAAATTGGAGATCCTACATCACCACTTGCACAAGAGCTTGCCGCGAAACATAAACAGTGGCTCACTTTCACTTGGCCATCTTATTCAAAAGAAGCTCACCGGGGACTTGCGGAAATGTATGTCGCTGATGAACGCTTTAAAGCTTATTATGACCAAAAAGTTACGGGTCGTACAGAATTTTTGAGAGATGCCATTATTCATTACCTTGAAAACAATTCATAACAGATATAGTGAAAAGTCGCTCCGAATTTAATCGGGCGACTTTTTCCACTTTTTATAAGTATTGAATGATTTCTTAAAAAATTGGAAATAATAGCTGAAGAAACAATCGTTCACTAACTGCTCATAAAGGAGATTTGCCCTAATGATGCAAAAAAATGAGAAAAAGCTAACAAAAGTTAAATACAACCACGACAACCGAGAATACATAATTTTAAATAAATGTCCGCACTGCAATTTAGATATACATCCTACGGTTGAAAATACCTATCGATTTGAAAATAAAAGTTTTGAAATTCATATTTTGTCATTAACTTGCCCTTCCTGCCGAAAAGACTATTTTGTTGTTAATAATTGTGGAGAACTAAACAATATCCAAGAGCGATACTTGTTAACGATACCGGGTCATACATTTCAAGATGAATCTCTCATTCAAAATACATCGAAGAAATTTCAAAATTTATATACCCAATCCATCCATGCAGAATTGCAAGGAAATGATGATATCGCCTTTTTTGGATATATTAAATCTCTTGAAGTACTTGTGAAAGATATCGCAATGATCGAACACCCTGATTCTGAAGATATGGTGCTATTCAGCAGCCTTATTCAGTGTTTAGAAAAATTCCACTCAACTAATATTCATTTATTCTCAAAAAAATTGTTGGAAGTATTAAAAAACGACTATTTGCATTATCAAAAGGGGCCGGAGTTTTCCTCATACACAGAACTTGTTAAAGACTGCATCGATTACTTCTTATTGTATTTAGAGTTATTGCAAAAAACTTTTTCATTAAATGATAAACGGACAGAAAAAGAAGCTTGAAAATAGGAAATTGCTCTTATCCACTATTTGCATACTCGTTCATCCACTTGGAAATGCTAGAAATAAAATTAATAAAGGAAGATATAAATGCCAAAAATTGTATCTGTCAGTACTTATAAACCTCCCTACACATTACATCAACATGAAATAGAGCAATTTACAAAGGCATTATTTCAAAATAAAATTCCGCAATTAGAGCGGCTATTAAAAGTGTTTGAAAATGGGGAAATAAAAACGCGGCATTTTTGCGTACCGTTAGAATGGCATAAAGAAGATCATACTTTTGAAGAACGCAATCAATTATATATTCAATTGTCAGTGGATTATAGTGTAAAAGCTATTCAAAGTTGTCTACAAAACGAACTATATTTAAAAAGACCAATTTCGACAGAAGAAATTGATGCCATCTTCTTTGTATCTAGCACAGGCATATCAACTCCCAGCATTGATGCTCGAATCATGAATAAATTGAAATTTTCAGATCGGATAAAACGTTTACCTATTTGGGGGCTTGGTTGCGTTGGAGGAGCATCTGGAATTAGTAGAGCCTACGATTATTGTCTTGCCCATCCAAAGGAAAAAGTGCTTGTCATCTGCGTGGAATTATGCAGCCTCACTTTCCAACGAAATGACTTTTCAAAAAGCAATTTAATTGGCGCATCACTTTTTGCTGATGGTGTTGCTTGCGCCTTAATTTGTGGTGATGAAGCGAAAGTAGAAAATCGAAAAACAGTACCATATATCATTCAAACAGCTTCAAAATGGATGCCTAACTCGGAAAATGTGATGGGTTGGGACGTTAGAAACGATGGGTTTCATGTCATCTTTTCAAAAAGTATACCGACGATTATTTCTAATTGGCTAGGGCCATTCATCCATTCATTTTTCAAAGAGGCAGGCATTTCATTAAATGATCTTGAACATTTCATTGCCCATCCTGGCGGGAAAAAAGTGTTATTAGCCTACGAAGAAGCACTGAATTTAAGCGACAAACATACAGCTATTTCTCGAAAAATTCTTCAACAAAACGGCAATATGTCATCGCCGACGGTACTATACGTTTTAGATGAATATATGAAAACCGTCGAGAAAGATGAATCATATGGTTTAATAGTAGCTCTTGGACCTGGATTTAGTGGAGAAGCAGTATTGCTGCAATGGAGGGA
This sequence comes from Ureibacillus sp. FSL K6-0165, assembly GCF_038004285.1. NCBI lineage: Bacteria > Bacillati > Bacillota > Bacilli > Caryophanales > Caryophanaceae > Ureibacillus > Ureibacillus sp. FSL K6-0165. The sequence goes on along the minus strand of NZ_JBBOQS010000001.1, from coordinate 855,267 downwards.
TTAATATGCTAATTTTTATGATTGTAACAACAATCGTCATTTTACAAAGAATTTTTGAATTGTTTATTGCAAAACGAAACGAGAGACAAATGCTGCAACTTGGGGCTTATGAAGTAGGGGCCTCACATTATCCCTTCATGATATTGTTACATGTAAGTTTCTTCATCAGTTTAATTGTAGAAGTCATTGTATTTGAACGTACAATATCCCCACTTTTTCTACCTTTATTTATTATTTTTCTACTCGTACAATCTTTAAGAATATGGTGCTTATCTTCATTAGGTATGTATTGGAATACGAAAATTATTGTGTTGCCAGGAGCTCAAATTGTTAAAAAGGGACCATATGCTTTTCTTAAACATCCAAATTATTTCGTTGTTTGTTGTGAAATTATTATATTGCCAATTATGTTTCAAGCTTATTTTACTGCCATTGTATTTACCTTGTTAAACTTCATTATGTTATCGATTCGAATACCAATTGAAGAAAAAGCATTAATGGAAGCGACAAATTATGAATATGAATTTAATAAAAAAATTCAGCATCATAGCTGAATTTTTTCCATTTTCATCAACATAATTTTTATTTTCGTAAACATAATAATAAAAAATCCTTGTTTTAACTTTTCGTTATCAATTTCTAATAACAAATAGCAAAATAATATTAGAAATTATAATAGATAAAGCGTATAATTCAAATTGACGGCAAATTCAAAAAAAGTCAACACTTTTGTAAAATATTTGTCACAATTTAAGAAATATTCAAAAAATGATTGGGTTTTCTTTTTCATTATTAATAGTTATAAAAAAGGAAAACGCTTTCAATCTTCATTTTTATTCATACCATCCAATAAAACACTCACTATTAAAAACAGTACTTGATTTACGAAATATTTGTATTATATTTAAACTGTAGTTAACATTGTTAAACATTTCACATAGTTATAATTGAAGAGTTTTTTCTTTATTGTATGTGAAATATCTATGCTGTTTTTAATAATGGGCACAATGATAAGTAAAGGAGAATGGGTAATGGCAGAAGAATTAGTGAATCAAGTTCAAGAGTCGGCTTTGAAAGAAAAACAAGATTTACTGGATCAATTATTAAAACCAGAAGTGCAAGAGTCCTTAACATATTTAGTAGAACAGCTTCCAAAGCTTGCCGAAGTAGTAGGACTTCTTACAAAGGCTTATGATTTTGCACAACAAGTAGCAACAGATGATGTATTAAAGAGCGACACAGTTAACGCAATTAAAGAAGTTTCTGAACCAGTTGTGAGTACTGTAAAAAGCTTAGCACAAACAGCTATTGAAGCAAAAGAACGTGCAGACGAATCTAAAGAAGCAATCGGGTTATTCGGAGTATTAAAATTGTTGAAGGACCCAGAAGTTCAAAAACTATTACGCTTTGCTAATGCATTTTTAGAAGTTTCAGCTGAACGCAAAAATCAATAAGGTTTTGTTTATTTAATAAAGTAAGGACGGAGGAATAATATGTCAAAAGAAATCGTCATCTTAGGTGCAGGCTACGGTGGGTTATTAACTGCCCTAACATTACGTAAATATGCAAGTAAAGATGAAGCTAAAATCACAGTTGTGAATAAATATCCTAATCACCAATTAATTACTGAATTACACCGTCTTGCAGGTGGAACAATTTCTGAACAAGCAATATCCTTCCCATTAAAGAAATTATTTAAAGGTAAAGACATTGAAACGGTTATCCAAGAAGTAAAATCATTCAATGTGAAAAATAAAGAAGTATATTTAGCAAACGGCTCTGTCTTATCTTATGATTATTTAGTTGTAGCACTTGGTAGCCAAACTGGTTTCTTCGGTATTCCTGGTTTAGAAGAAAACTCAATGGTATTAAAATCTGTAGATGATGCAAAAAGAATTTACAACCATATTGAAAGCAAAATTGCTTCCTATGCAAAAACAAAAAATATTGCGGATGCAACAATCGTCATTGGTGGCGGCGGTTTAACAGGTGTGGAACTTGTTGGTGAAATTGTAGACAACGCTCCAAATATTTGTGCAAAATACGCAGTTGACCCTAGCGAGTTGAATATTAAACTAATAGAAGCTGGTCCAAAAATTTTACCGGTATTACCTGATGAATTAATTGAACGCGCAACAAAAAGCTTAGAAGCTCGTGGAGTTGAATTCTTAACTGGCCTTCCTGTAACAGGTGTAGAAGGTAATGTAATTTCACTAAAAGACGGTTCCACAATTACAGCAAACACATTTGTTTGGACAGGTGGAGTTGCAGCTCTACCAATCGTTCAAGAATCTGGTCTTGAATGCGACCGTGGTAAAGCAATCATCGATGAGTATTTACGTTCTAAATCACATCAAGATGTATTTGTTGTTGGAGATGCTTCCGTTGCTCTTCCTGAAGATGGAGGTCGTCCATTATATGCACCAACTGCTCAAAATGCATGGCAAATGGGAGAAGCTGCAGCTTACAACATTTACGCAACAATTAAAGGCCAAAAACTAAAAGAGTTCAGCCCAGTTAATTCTGGTACTCTTGCAAGCCTTGGACGTAAAGACGGTGTAGCAACTGTTGGTAAAAACAATATTCACCTAAAAGGTTTACCAGCTTCACTTATGAAAGAAGCAAGCCATGTACGCTACTTATCACACATTAAAGCATTATACGGTTTAGTATATTAATGACCAAAAAAGAGCTTGGGACAAAACCCTAGCTAATAAAAAATCGTCACTTATGATTTTTCATGAAGTGACGATTTTTTATGGAAAACGTTGTTCTCCGTTCCGGCCGACGCTTTCCGCGGGCACGGCTCAAGCCTCCTCGGTACTCGTACCTCGCACCTGCGGGGTCTTGAGGCTCGTGCTGTTCCCGCAGGAGTCGCGGCCTCCACGTCGAACAACTTAACTTTCTTAAATTTATATAAACAAAAAAAGAGGCTCTTTTGATAAAATTAAGTCACCACAACAAAATCTTAGAAAGGAGCCTCTTTATGTTTAAATATTATAACATGAATCAATTAGTTTTACCTATAGATTTAGAAGTTATATTACAAGAAAATGATATTGCCTACCATATTCATCATTTAGTCGAAAGCATTCCAGACGAAGCTTTCGCTCCGTTTTATAAAGAAACTGGTTGTCCATCCTATCATCCCCGAATGATGTTAAAAATTATCTTGTGTGGTTATACGCAATCTGTCTTTTCAGGTCGTCGTATTGAAGATTTAACAAAAGATAGCATTCGGATGATGTGGCTAGCTCAAGGATATGAACCAAGCTATCGTACCATTAATCGTTTTCGTGTACATCCCCAAATGCAAGAATTAATCCGTCAATGTTTTGTACAATTCCGTTGTCAACTTATTGAAGAAAAATTAATAGATGAAAAAGCCGTTTTTATTGATGGTACTAAGATTGAAGCGAACGCAAATAAATTTACATTTGTATGGAAAAAGTCGATCGAAAAGCATCATGCCAATTTAATTAAAAAATCAAATGAAGTCTATGACCGTTTACTTGAAGAACAAGTCTTACCAGCAATTGAACGTGAAAATGAAGAAGAGCTTTCAGTAGAAGAACTAAAAGAAGTAGCATCATCTCTTGAAAAAGTAGTCGATGACTATTCTACAAAAATTGAAGCTTCTGAAGATCCGGTGGAACGAAAACGACTACGTAGTGAAAGGAAAACACCAAAACAGATATTAAAGCAAGTGAATGATTGGATTGCACGCAAAGAAAAGTATCAAAATGATTTGGAGATTCTACAAAACCGTAACAGCTATTCTAAAACGGATCACGATGCGACATTTATGCGAATGAAAGATGACTATATGAAAAATGGACAATTAAAAGCAGGCTACAATATCCAAATCGCAACAGAAAATCAATTTACACTTGCTTATGATGTATTTCCAAATCCAACAGATACGAAAACATTGACACCTTTCTTGGATACGATTGAAGAACGGTATTTTGATTTACCAGAATATATAGTTGCGGATGCTGGATATGGTAGTGAACCGAATTATGATGACATTATGATAAAACGAGAACGAACACCTTTGATTAAATATGGGATGTATGAAAAAGAGCAGAAGAAAAAATACAAGGATGACCCATTTAAACCAAGCAATTGGATATATGATGAAGTAAATGATACCTATATATGTCCGAATCAAAAAACTCTTTCATTTAAATTTGTTTCGACACGTAAGGATTCTTCTGGATTTGTTCGTCAATTTAAAGTGTACGAGTGTGAAGATTGTACAGGTTGTCCAATCCGTCATTTATGTACGAAAGCAAAAGAAAGTACGAATCGAAGATTGCGTATAAATTTGAAATGGGAACAACAAAAAGCATATGTACAACAAAAGCTTTCAGAGCCTGAAACTGCCGAAATCTATCATCAACGTAAAATTGATGTAGAACCAGTTTTTGGATTTCTGAAGGCTATTTTGGGATTCACACGATTTTCCGTTCGAGGAAAATTCAAAGTAAAAATTGAAATGGGAATTGCCCTAATGGCCACAAATTTAAGAAAATATGCACTACGAGGGGTGTAAAACCCTCATGAATTGGATGAAATTGTAAAAGGGTGAGCTGTTTCAAACAACTCACCCCTTATTTTTGAGGTTGAAAAATACTTATGTCCCAACCTCTTTTTTATTGGCTGGATTCCATATTCTTTGGTTTTCCCGCCTCTACTAATACTTTGTTTCCTACTAAAACAAAACTAAGAACGAACATCGCTACTCCTGTTCCTAATAATAACCACTCAATTTTAATGAAATCGCTAATCGGACCAAAAATTAGCATTCCTAAAGGCATCATGGAAGTAGAAATCATTGTCAGTACACCAAAAATTCTCCCTAAATAGTCTCCTTCAACTTTTTCTTGTAAAAGTACGGTTGAAGGTGTATTAAATAACGGCATCGCTACTCCAGCCAACGCCATAATGGAGCAATAAAACCAGAAGTTTGGCACAATCCCTAATAAAAATGTGCAAACTCCGAATATTATACTTGATAATGCCATCGTATATGTTCGGTTTTTAAATCCTCCCCATACAGCAATGACTGCTCCCCCAGCCATCATACCGATAGAAAATGCAATTTCGATCGCTGAAAGCCGCCATACATCTTCTCCAAATGTACGAGTTACTTGCAACGGTGTTAAGAAGGAAACAGGGGCCGCCATAACAAAGAATATCGCAAAATATATAAATAAAATTTTCAAGAATTCATTGTTTTTAATATAAACAAGTCCCTGTTTAAAGTCAGCAAAATAGCTGATTTGTTGTTGTAATGCTTTTTCATGCGGGGGAATTTGTAAAAAGAATAGCAAAGTTGCCACCGCAATCGCAGCTGTTACGACATCAATAAAAAATAGTGTTTCCAACGTTGTAATAGTAAGCAAAGCCGCACTAACCATTGGTGAAAGCAGCATTACAAGGGCTTGAATACTGCCATTAATTCCGTTCACTTTTGTTAAATGCTCTTCAGGAACGATTTGTGGTAATATTGCCCCTACTGTCGGCGTTTGAATACCAGTTCCAAATGAGCGAATGACGTACATTATAAAGAGCATCCAAAGAGATTCATAACCGCTTAAAAATAAAATAGCTAGAATAAGTGTAGCCAAAGCAATGGCGGAATCTGATAAGATAATTAACATTTTCCGGTTATAACGATCTGCCCATACTCCTGCAAAAGGCGATAATAAAAAAGTAGGAACAAATCCACAGAGAATGGCAATCGTCATCATGATTCCCGACTGAGTCGTTAACGTGATATACCACATGATGGCGTATTGAACGATTGAAGAACCGAAAAGCGATATCGTTTGACTCGTTAGAAATACGCTAATATTTCGTTTCCAATGAATATAATGATTTGTTTTCATAGGCAATTACTTCCTTTATTGTATAATTCATTTTAAAATTGTTTATTGTAAATGGTTAAAACAATTTATTATCATTTAGGGTTTACCCTTTGAAGAAATAACCTATTCAAATAAAGTAATCTAGCCATTAGTAATAGACTGAATGTTGATGTAATGTGGAATTATAAGCATATAAAGTAATAATCAATATTTAAAGGTGTGACGTTCCATTGGTAGAAAATAACATACGGACTCCCATTTACCCTATCATGATTGCCATTGCAATAGGACATTTAATTAATGATACTGTTCAAAATATTGCACCAGCAATGTTCCCTTATCTTGCAAGAGATTTAGGTTTTACTTTTACTCAACTGGGGCTTATTAGTTTTGTATTAAATATGGTTTCTTCAACACTTCAACCGATCATCGGCTTTATTAGTGATAAAAAACCGATTGCATACGCATTACCTATAGGAATGATGAGCGTCTTCATCGGTTTAAGTATGTTTGCATTCGCTAATCAATATTACATCCTTTTAATTGCTGCCATCTTTTTAGGATTTGGTTCAGCCATTTTCCATCCGGAAGGCTCTCGCGTTTCATTTATGTCTGCAGGCAATAAGCGGGGCCTATCACAATCGATTTACCAAGTCGGTGGAAATTCTGGGCAAGCTATCGCTCCTTTAATTGGTGCCTTTATTTTAGATGCATTAGGACAAAGAGGGGCTGCTGTATTGCTTCTTCTCGTTGCTATTGGAATTGTGTTGTTATTTAACATTTCAAAATGGTATGCTCGACAATTAAATGCCGAGAAATTAAACCAAAAGCAAAAAAAAGTGTTAATTTCTTCCTTGCCACCATTAACAAAAAAACAAGTGGGAATCGCTCTCATATTGCTGTTTACGATTATTTTTGCACGCTCTTTTTACACAACGAATATTCAAAATTACTATGTGTTTTATTTAATAGATCATTATGATTTGACTACCCGTATCGGCCAAATTTTAATCTTTATATTTATGGCTTTTGGCGTTGTTGGAACATTTTTTGGAGGATCCCTTTCCGATCGCATCGGTCGGAAAAATGTCATTTTACTTTCAGTAGTTGTACCGATTCCTTTATGTTTATTACTGCCGTACATGCCTCTTTGGCTTGTACCTGTATTTTTAATTATTATCGGAACACTAATAATGATTAGCTTCTCTGTAACTGTCGTTTATGCTCAAGAATTAGTACCTAGCAAAATCGGAACAATGGCAGGACTGACAACGGGGTTTGCCTTTGGAATGGGTGCAGTTGGATCTGTCGCTATCGGTTGGCTACTGGATACAATAGGAATAGAAATGACAATGAAAATCATCTCCGTATTACCAATCATCTTAGTAGTCGCATTTCTATTGCCTAAGGATCAAGTCAAAAAAGAACTGAGTTAATAAGCTAATCGATACTTGCCAAGTGCATCAAGGCATATTGTATCTTTTTCGTAACGCTAATTTAAAAGTAAGGGGGAAGAATACAACTCTTCCCTCTATTTTCTTTTAAATAACTTTTTCTTACGAATGAATCGTACAACAAACCAAATGAATACAACAGCTATTACTGCATAGGCAATGTTTGAATAGACGTCCATCACTTCTACAATTTTCTCCCAATTCTCTCCAACTGTTGCACCAACATGCACCAATACAGTATTCCATATTAACGTACCTAATGTCGTTAATAAAATGAATAGCCAGAATTTCATATTACTCATCCCGGCTGGAATGGAGATTAAACTACGAATGAGAGGTATAAATCGACAGAAGAACACAGTCCAAAAACCATATCTGTCAAACCAAGCATCAGCTTTATAAATATCGTTTCTTGTTAATCTTAAAATGTGACCATATTTATCAACTATTTTTACTAGCCGTTCGACATCCAACAACAAGCCAATACCGTATAAAATGATTGCGCCCGCAACGGAACCAAGAGTTGAAGCAATGATTACTCCTGTGACCGTCAAATCAGTAAAAGTAGTCATAAATCCACCAAAGGTTAAAATAACTTCTGAAGGAATTGGAGGAAATAGGTTTTCTAACATAATTAACAGGAATACACCTATATACCCAAAATCCTCCATAATTCTTTGAATCCAAGTTTCCATCTATTCTTCCCCTTATGTATTTCTTATATTTATTTCTATTTTCACACTAACTATATCATTATGAATTTATTCCTTCTCATAGTCAAACTAATCAAATTATTAGACTGTATATCGTTTCCATAAGTTTCATGATTATGGATCATTTTATATTGTAAAATTAAGTTAAGAAGAAAAATCTCAGAACATCTTATGTAAAGGAGGTTTGTTTATGTATGTTGCCGATCAAAAAACAATGCAACTGCTTGACCATTTTACAATGGAACAGCTAGGGCTACCTGGTGCTGTATTGATGGAAAACGCAGGGAACGCTGTCGTGCAAGCAATTTTAAAGGACTACCCCAAAAATACTAGTGTACTTGTGTTATCTGGGCACGGGAATAATGGTGGTGATGGCTTTGTTATCGCGAGACGATTAATTGATTTTGGATACGATGTATTACTTTGTTTTATTGGAAATGAAGCTAAACTAAAAGGCGATGCTCGAATACATTATCAAGTATACAAAAATCGTCAGTTGCCTTTCTATCACTTTAATGCTGAAGAAAATGATATATTTACATATATTCAACAGGCGGATGTCATTATTGATGCGATGCTAGGAACTGGAGTTTCCGGTGAAGTTCGATTTCCGTTCAATCAAATCATTGAAGCTGTTAATGATTCAAAAAAAGATGTAATAAGTGTGGATATTCCTTCTGGGCTTAACTCCGACACGGGTAAAGCCGCAAGTACAACGATTAAAGCAACGAAAACAATTACTTTTGCCATGCCAAAAATGGGATTTTTTGTTGGTGATGGTCCTACAGTGATTGGCAAATGGGAAGTTGCAGATATTTCCGTTCCTGATTCAGTTGTTGAGACCCTTCAATTAAAACTGCCTAAACTACTAGATGAAGCTACTGCAATATCCTCTCTGCCACAAAGAATAAAACATGGACATAAAGGAGCTTTCGGACACTGCCTTGTAATAGGTGGTTGTAAACATTATGTAGGGGCGCCAGTCTATACAGCAAAGGCTGCTTTTCACTCAGGAATTGGTCTTGTAACCCTTGCTATTCCAGAAAAAATTTATCCACTTGTTGCTGGAACATGTCATGAAAGTCTCTTTATCCCACTATCCGATTCAAATGGATTTATTAACTGGAAAGCTATTGAAACAATCGACTTTTCTAAATATACAACAATCGCCTTTGGGCCTGGATTGGGAAGAGAGTTAGACGGCGATGCAATAATTCGAACATTGCTAGATCAGCTAACAACACAAACACTCATTATAGACGCAGATGGATTGTATTTTCTTAAAAACCATTTAGAACAGTTGCAACATTATAAAGGGGATATTATTTTAACTCCACATCCAGGAGAAATGGCTACCTTGACGGGAAAATCAGTTGCTGAAATTGAAGCGAATCGCTTAGAAACAGCAAAAAATTTTGCTGCAACATACGGAGCTTATTTATTGTTAAAAGGACATCGACCAATCATTGCAACACCTACTAGCGAACTTTGGATAAATCCTTATGGAAATGATGCTTTAGGTAAAGGTGGCAGTGGAGACGTATTAACTGGTTTAATTGCTTCCCTAGTTTCCCAGCATCAGAATCCCCTAAAAGCCATGTTATGTGCAAGTTTTTATCATGCTATTGCCGCGGAAGAATTAGGGAGAAATTCGTCCAATTATGGAGTAACTCCAATGGATATCATCCATTATATCCCTATACTATTCGGCCGTAAATAAACAAATAGGATTGAAAGTCCTTGTGATGAAATCTGCTACAAGGACTTTCTTTGACATTCTCTTTATAAAAAAACAAAAGGCCCTATTCATGGAGGCCAAAACTATTTTTTTAAGTATAATGCTTCTCTCACTTTATTAAACTGTTTTAAATCATAATGAATATATTCAAACAAATAGGACGAAATAGTATATTTGGATGAATGAATGCGATAACTTTTCGACCATTTTTCATCTTCTAAATTATTTACAGCAATAATAAGGCTTCTTCTAACAGAGGTAAATTTTTCTATAATCTCTTCCTTTTTTCTTTTTCTACTCTCAATTAATGATTGTTGTTTGATTGCTTGTTTGTCTAGTTCTTTTGGAAAAACTCCATCTTTTTTAAAGTAGGGAATTCGTTTTTGAAGGACAAATTCATCTAACGCAATGAAATGAGTGACAACGCCTGCAATTGTCCATTCGTCATTTGTTAATGATAAGTACCATTCATTTTCCGTCAGTTTTGATAAATTTTTTACAAAATCCACTGAATTCTCGAAATGAATTAATATTTTTTCTTTATTTTTATCCAAGAATGTCAGCTCCTATAGGTTTACTTATTGTAGTAATCCTTCGATACAAAAAAGAAAACTCCTTCTCTTTTCAATTTAAATTTTTTTATTTTCGAAAAAAATGCCCCAAAAGTAGAAAACTTTTGAGGCTTCTTATTACTAATGAATGCTTTCTTTTAATCGCTTAACATTTTTTAATATCACTTTACTTTTAGGAATACTTGGTATCGTATCCATCGTGATATACATGTCCTGTTCTGGAATCTCATAATCCATTTTATTTAACAAATACTCTAAACTTAATTTCATCGCTTCAATGGTTAGTTGTTCACCTGGACAACGATGGGTTGTTTCATATCTTCCGCCGCCTTGCGGAATGAAACTGAATTGGTCATCCTGCCATTGGGCAAAACGTTCAGGTTGAAATTCATCGGGATTTACCCAAATATTCGGATCATGATTAGTACCGTAAATATCCAATAAAACGAGCGTCCCTTCATGAAATGCATATCCGTTCCAAGTAAAACTACTTTTAGCCTTTGCTGCAGCAACAGGAACAAGAGGATAAAAACGTCTTACTTCTTGAATAAATAAGTGGATATAATCAGGCGTATTTTTTAATTTTACTCTTTCGTGAGGAAATTGGGATAATGCCATTACAATGAAATTAATATAGATGGAAATCGCAACAATAGGTCTTAAAATATTAATAATCTCAACTGCCACTGTTTCTACATCTAACAAACTGCCATTTAAATCTTTATAAAATACAAATTGATGTAATATCGATTCACTTTGTACTTGTACTTCGTTGGATCGTATTTTTTCTATCAATTTCTCCATCTTTTTTTCCAATTGATTTCTTTTATTTCTACCTATCCAATGTTGCAAGCCAAATGCGATAGGCGTTTCAAACATCGCTCCTATTTCCTTCATCAATATATCCATATCTTTTTCATGGGGAGGATACCCAATCCATTTAAATGACGCTTTACAAAACAGCGTTTTCATTTCTTCATAAAAAATAATTTCTGTTTCTTTACTCCATTGATCTAATGCTTTTTCCCATTCAAGTTTTGCAATATCTAAAAACTCATTTATTTTTTCTTTTGTCATGACATTCATAAACATTTTTTTGCGATGTCGATGAGCTACTCCATCAAGGGTTTGAACGCTATTTTTCCCGAATAAGGTTTCAATGATGCGGTTTGGAACAGCATCTTGACGTTGAAATTTTGTTTGATCATAAAACAATTGTGCCGCTTCTTTCCCACCCATGCATATCGCCTTTTTCCCCAATATTCTTGTTTCAAAAATATTGGTTTGCAAGCTTTTTCTGCGATTTAAAATGTATTCATACCCTTCTTTTAAAAGTGCTAGGCTATGATCAATACCTTCATCTCTTGGAATTTCATTGATATTTTCCATTGTTGCACCTCACAAACAATATTTGGCTATATTTATTTTGTTACAGGTTTTATATTTCATACAGAGATACAACAATTGCTAAACTAGACTGACAAGTAAAGTTTCCCTTATCCAACATTATATCGATATAAATCATTCATTCGATTTTCGTTCATTATTAAATGAAATAAAGGTCCTTCATATTCCAACTGCAAATTCGTTAAACACTGTAAATCATAAGGGGAAATCAGAGAAATCGGTTTATGAAATTCATAATTCGCCCCTTCTTTTAAAACGTGAGCAACAAATTGAGAGCAAAAATAAGCATTTTTTCGATGTGATGGTTTATTAAAAGTGTATGTAATAAGCCCTGTTAAATTGTATTTATATTTTTGTTGTTCTGCTTCAATAGATTTTATGATTTCTTTCATACGAGCAATTTGTTCTTTTGTAGCCCAAATGCTATATACAGCTCCTCTACTTTTTAAAAAAAGCGTACTACGTAAATCTTCCTTTACAAAACCGCCGATAAATGGATTATTTGGATATTTTCTTCCAAAACTGTACACTTCCTGAAAATTTGAGTCAAATGCAATGGATGCATGATTATAAGTTTTTTTCGTATAAAGCTTAATCATTCTCGTAAAAAGCGTTCCAGTATCGGTAAATAATAAATATACTTTTTCCATCTCGACTTTCTCCTTTGTAAATATACCTCCATTCTAACGACATTACATACACCATTAAACCGCCCGAAGAAATATATTCTTTTCAGTCTTAGGTCGTATTTAATCAATATGTAATGAATTGCAATGGAAATAATATTGTTTATTTGAGATGGATAAATCATAAACAGCGCAATAGTTGGAGAATGGACCTACAAATAGGGGATTGTTATGGAAGGGAATGAGCATATTGTGTTCATCTCTTATTTGTCTTTTTCCTATTTGATAAAAAAAAAATTGACCCGGAAACTAAGTTCCGGGCCTCGATTTCACAAATCACGACATGAATTCAGAAACTCTTCGGTGTTACTCCATATTCAATTTACTTTTGAACAATGGACTTTCCTTCACCTTGACGAGTTTTCGGCGGAGTGTCAGAATCAAATTGGTCTTTGATCTTTTCCATCGGGAAATCCCTCCTGTTTATCATGTCGGATTGTCTTGTGAAATCATTATTTATTATGACTGCTTTACAAATATTTATACACAAATCGCTACTTTTTTGAAAAAATATCTGAAAAAAACCCGGAAACTAAGTTCCGGGCACTTTCACTAGGGCGCCATGATGCTCTTTAATACTGCCTTGCCTTCGCATCCGTTCTCAAAATTTGGTTATGAAGTGATATTTCCGTTTGACCGTTAATTTGAGATTTTTGATATTTCGGCTTTAAGTTTTGATTTCGAAGAGCTTTCGGAAAAACTTCCTTCTTACTCATCGGCAATCACCTCTTTCATCATGGTCGATTTCCTTAGTGAAATCATTGTTAGTATGAAAAATTCAGCAAACAACTATGCTTTCCTAATATTTTCATTTATTTTGCAACACACTTAGAATGGACATAAAATTTCTTCGACACCATTTGAACATTTTTTTCGTCGCTCCATATTTTATTAAAGAAAGGAGCGATGTGGTTGATCTCAATTGAACCCATTGAATTACAAGGACATATGTACACTGCCGTCACTGTTCACTTGCCGAAAACAACTTTATTAACAATCTCGAATGAAATTGGGTACATTATGTGTGGTGCGCTAGATGTTGAACTATTGAACACTCGGTTAGCTGACAGAAAAATTATTGCAGGTCGTGCAGTTGGGGTAAAAACCATTGATGAATTATTAAAAGCTCCGCTCGAATCTGTTACAACTGAAGCCGAAAAAATGGGAATTGTTAAAGGAATGACCGGAGAAGAAGCATTATTAAAAATGATCTAAAATTTTACAAATTGAAAGGAGGTTCTACTTGTTGATCCTCCTTTTATCCGATAAATCGATTAAATTGGTGTTTTTGTTCAACTAATGAAATAACATCTTCGCAAATAACTTCAGCTGATCTTGGGCAATATATTTCTTTCATATTATCAATTAACCGGTTTCGATGGTTTTCATCTCCAATTAGCTGAAGTACAGACATAACTAAATCATCAGGTTGATTCACAATAATTGCCGCATCCTTAGACTGAAAGTAATTTGCATTTTCCAACTCTTGGCCAGGCACTACTTGATACAGCAACAGCGGTACTTGAACAGCTAATGCTTCACTTAACGTAATTCCTCCTGGCTTTGTAATCATTACGGTAGCCATTTTCATCATTTCATCCATTTTGTTCGTGTACCCAAATATTCTAACATTTTGATTTTCGGAAAATTTTTCTAATAGATTATTTTTCAACTCCTCATTCTTCCCGCATATGACGAGTATTTGATTATTGTCATGCTGCAATAATTTCTCCATAATTCCTTCAATATCTTTTATTACTCCATAAGCTCCCGTTGCAATTAAAATTACAGGCTTTTTTGAATCTAAACCATAAGATTCAAGAAGATCGTTTCGGTCCACTGAGCGTTCAAACTTTTCTTCAATTGGAATTCCTGTGACCTTAATTTTATAATCAGGTGTTCCAGCGTTTATTAAATTTTGTTTTAAATCTTCAGTTGCCACATAATATCGGTCTATATAATCATGAATCCAATTTTTATGAGCTTGAAAATCTGTAATCACATTTACAATGGGTAATTGAATACCTGTTTTTCTTTTTAATTCTGGTACAACTCGCATTGGAAATGTATTCACTATAATATCTGGCTTTACTGTCTCAACCATTCGCATCAGTTTTTTCATTCCATAAGTATTCATAAATTCAATATCGAAATACCTTTTATTTCTTCTACCGCCATAATATAGTAATCCATAGATTTTCCGACCATAATTAAAACTCTTTATATATAAATATTTTGAAGCCTTTGTTAATAATGGGTGAGAATCGTAGTAAAGATCAGATTCTATTACATCTGTAATGCCATAGTTAAAGAATGTATTTTTTAAAGTATTTGATACTTTTAAATGACCATTTCCATAGCTCCCCGTTAATAGCAGAATCTTTAAATCCCTCTCCACAATATCACCCTCACACATAAAATCCATCGTTTTCATTTTATTTAAACAATATTGAATAGGTAATCATTCCAAAAAATAATACTTATTTTTATAACTTATGCCTAACAATACGTAGTTAATGTGCAAAATTTTCTATTACACATAATTGATTTTCAAGCAAAAGAAAACTTTATTAAAATTTTATTCTGTTTAACTAGAGTCACCTTATTTTTCATTCTTTTGGAATGAAATTCAAACTTATGAATATACATGAATATAAGATTTTTTATGAACTTGGAAAACTAATATTAGAATCCATATATTTAAAAATTTCTACTTCAAATTTGCTGAAAGATTTGAAGTCAACATAACGGTTTAGAAAGGAAGGGACGATATGAATAAAGTCTGCGTTATCATTCCCGCCTTGAATCCAACTCATGATTTAATCGATTATATATACGATTTAAAAAGTCATAATGTTTCACAGATTGTCGTAATTAACGATGGAAGTATGACTAGTTGCAATGCAATATTTCATCAAATTGGATTAATACAAAATTGCACCGTGCTGACTCATGAAAAAAATAAGGGCAAAGGTCGTGCATTAAAAACCGCATTTCAATACGTTTTGAAGCACTGTCATGTGGACGGGGTGATAACGGCTGACGCAGATGGTCAACATTCCATTGAAGATGTCATCAACATTGCTGAATTACTCAGTGATGTTCAAGATGCCATTCTTCTTGGCGTCCGAAATTTTGACCAAAAAAATGTCCCGATTAGAAGTTATATTGGAAATAAAATTACTAGTTATTTATTTACAGCATTATTTCAAATTCATCTTCAAGATACGCAAACAGGCCTTCGTGGCATTCCTATAAAAATACTTCCTTCACTCCTTGCTTTAGAAGGAGAACGTTACGAATATGAAATGAACATGTTAATTGCTGCCGCCAAAAAGAAAATTCCTATCAAGCAAATCCCTATTCAAACTATATACATCAACAAAAATAGAAGCTCTTATTATCACCCTATAAAAGATTCTTTAAAAATTTTTACAATGATTATTTCTGGAATTTTTGCAAATAAGAAGCTGGATGAAGGTGAAGAACATGGTATCTAATTTTTACGGTAAGTTCTTCCTAATCTCTCAATGGATTATTCGTCAAATATACCCTACCTATAAAGTAGAAATTCCTGAAAATACTCAAGAGCCTGTTGTTTATATTTCACACCATCAAAATCTTTTTAATCCATTTATTATATATTTATGGTTTCCGAAAAGTTTGCGAACTTGGATTTTACATGTTTTTTTAGACCGTAAATCATGCTATCAACAATATGTGGACTACACATTTACAAAAAGAATGGGAATGAATAAAACAATCGCAAAACTATGTGCATATCCCCTTTCATTTATTATTTCTAACCTGTTGAAATCCGGCAAAGGCATTCCTGTGTATAGAGGATCCAGAAAAATAGTAAATACGTTTCAACTTTCTGTGGAAGCGTTGAAAAGAGGCGAAAGCATCGTCATTTATCCAACGATTGACTACACGAATACTTCCAACGAAACAAAGGCAATGTATGAAGGATACCTATATATTGAAAAATATTATTTTAAAGAAACTGGCCAACACGTTCGTTTTGTACCTTTACACGTAAGCAAAAAAAATCGACTGATTATTGCTGATGAGCCAATTTCATTTCAAGAAAATGAACATTTTTCAGAGGGTCAAAAAAGAATCGAACATTATATTCAAAACAAATTATATGAATTAGCCAAAAAGTGTGGGGATATAGAATAAAATACATAAAATAAATCACTAGCGTCGCATTAAAATAATTTAACACCTTCAAATAAACCGAATTTTCTGAAATATAATCTAAACACAAAAAAATCCTTTATAATGGTTGGGTGGTAGTAAACCATCCAAATCCAATACAAAGGACAAAACCATGGATAAGTTTACACGAAAAACATCATTTGAACAATGGTTTTCACCGATTAATCGTCCATTATTTGACGACCTAGTGAAAACACATCAATTAAATCACTATACCAAGAAGCTTTATATGGCTTCATTTATGAAACTGCTTTTGTATGCCCAACTCCATGAAACCGAGAGTTTACGGGCGTTGAGTGACGCTGTCTTTTTAGAAGAATTACAACGAGCAACGGGATTGGAATCGATTAGTTTTTCACAGTTAGGGAGACGAATCAATACCATCCCAACTGAGTTCTTTCAAACGATTTTTCTCGATTTAGTGGCACAAATTCATCGGAAAACCAATTTCCAAACAAGAAGAAAAGTGACAACGCCTTTGAAAATCATTGATTCGAGTACATTACCGCTTAATTTGACCAATCATAAGTGGGCAGAGTTTCGAAAAACAAAATCAGGAGTAAAGCTTCACTTACGACTTGTTTTTATGGAAAAAGGACTCTCCTATCCAGATAAAGCCGTACTCACGAATGCCAACGAACATGATCGTGGTCAACTAGAAGTATTCGTGGATGACAAAGAATGCATGTACGTGTTTGATCGTGGTTACTTGGATTATGGGCGCTTTGATCAAATGACGGAAGATGGCTATTTCTTTGTGACCCGTTTGCGTAAAAACGCTGTTGTCCGAGTGTTAGAATCCTTTTCGTTACCAGAAGATTCACCCGTATTCTCTGATGAAATGGTTGTCATTGGAACACCACAAAATCGTTCTGAAAACGTGTTTCGCTTACTCAAATTGCATGATACAAAAGGAAATGAGCTTCATTTACTGACAAATCGGTTTGACATTGACGCAGATGAAATTGCAGAAATCTACCAATCACGTTGGGCAATCGAACTTTTTTTCAAATGGATGAAACAACATCTGAACATTAAAAAGTTTTTTGGTCACAGTGAACAAGCTGTACATAATCAAGTGTACGTAGCCATGATAGTGTACTGTCTGAATGTTTTAGCTCAGCTGAACACGAATAGCGAACGCAGTTACTTACAAATTAGTCGCTATTTGAAGGCTTCTTTGTGGAAATCCGCTCACATTTGGTTACGAAAAATCGAAGGAAACGGCGTCCCATAAAGGTTTGCCAGTCGTTGTTGCACAAGTCATAGGTTTATAGTAAAAAAATGGATGTTTACTACCCTCGCTTAGGTGTTTTCGTTTTTTCTCTAAAGTCCAGAAAAAATAAAACTGAAAATTCAGACACCATTTATGCGACGGTAGTGAAAATAAATATTCTTTTCAAATAGCTCTTTAAGGAAGGCTATAAATTCGAAAAAGCCGTAAACATTTTACAATCGTAAAATGTCTGCGGCTATTTTTTCGAATGAAACGAATTGCGATTAGCCCTCAATCGGTTTCATGCAAGTTAATCACAACTACTAATGACTTAAAGCTTCACTTAATTTTCCTGTAATATTTTCAATGTCTACTTCAAATACTTCAGTTTTTGGCAAAGCAGGATAACCACCTTTTTCAAATTGCCAATGTGGATCGCCATATTTTTTCCAAAGGCAATCATAAAACCATTCTTTCTTTTGTTCATCTTCAATTCGATGAATCTTCCCAAATAATACGACGCTTGTATAAGCTAAAGCCGATTGACAAGCGTATTTCTTTCCAGGAACGATAGCTCCCATTTCACAAACTTCAATACTTACCCTCGGATTCTTTTTAACATTTTCCCAAAAATGACTTTCTCTTAAATTGCCAATATGCAAATACAATTTTTTCCCTTCTTCGTAAACGAAAACAAATGGAATGACATATGGATAGCCGTCTTCTCCAACTGTTGCAACATGAGCAACTTTCGCTTCCCGTAAAAAAGATAATGCATCATCAACTGAAATTTCTCTTTTCTTATTGTTTAAAATTCCTCTCACTTCTCCCAACTCCTTTCTATAAATATATATTCTAAACACTTCTTTAAATCCCTTTTAAAATAACAAAATTTTTATCATGATAAAACGTAGTGAATCAATTCCATTAAAATTCCATTTTCCAAATATATTTCAATATCCAAAAAAGTATAATATTATGGTACTATGAACTATAGGAAAGATTTTAGGGGGGAATAAAAATGGGTAGCAAAGCATTGAATACAAATGCCAAAATTACACCTGAACGCGTAGATGAAGCATTAGACATTCGTGACCGTTTAATTATCGAATTGTTAGTAAGCGTACTTGACGAAAAACAAGTTATTGAACGCCATATTTTAAAAGAGCGCCTTGCTAACTTAATTCAACTTTCCGATCACGATGATGAATTAAAAGAAACAATACATGCGCTTGTGAACAAGCTATAAAAAGGAAAAGGAGACGTCAAATTGGAACGCCTCCTTTTTTCTTTACTATTTTTCTTCATACAATTGCACAATTTTATTTAATTTTTCTTTTAAAATATCCATGTGCACAAATCTTGCTTCTCGAATAGATTCTTTTCCTTCTACAAAAAACAGTAGTACAGGCACTGTAAATATCGAAAAGCGTCCAGCTGTTTCCTCCACTTCATCTACTTTTATATACCCAAAAGCGATTCTAGGATAATTTTTTAACATTTCCTCTACCCGAGGAAGTAGTGCATGACAACCCCCGCAATTCATTCGTGAAAAGTAAAGAAAAGTGAGTGGGTTTCTTTCAATAAAAGAATTAATTTCATCCAACGTAGATAGCTCAATCATAATCTCACCAATTGTTAATAATATTTCTTGGCCAAGCATATCATTTTCCAAGAAACAGTGGAAGGATGACGAATTGGAAAGTGCACTTCTTTATATGGTGTTATTAAG
The DNA here is from genome assembly GCF_038004285.1 of Ureibacillus sp. FSL K6-0165. Lineage (NCBI taxonomy): Bacteria > Bacillati > Bacillota > Bacilli > Caryophanales > Caryophanaceae > Ureibacillus > Ureibacillus sp. FSL K6-0165. The sequence goes on along the minus strand of NZ_JBBOQS010000001.1, from coordinate 835,649 downwards.
ATATTTATCTGGAAGTATCGAATTATCAATTGCCACACTGATGTGGAGGTCCAATGATTTAGAAAAAGCATTGATGCTCAATTCAATGTTAGCGTTAGTTGGTCCAACTATCTTAATAGTGACAACTGGAATAGGAATTAGCGGACTTTCTGAAAAAATTTCTTTCTTAAAAATGCTTTGTCTATTTTCAGGCATCGTGCTCATTATTATCGGCATGAAAATGAAATAATTCAGGATATTATCTGAACCAGCCTTTTCTTTTAAACCACAAGAGCATCGATATTCCAATGAGAAACATGATAAAAAGAATTACAAAATAACCATATTTCCAAGATAATTCAGGAATGTTTTTGAAGTTCATCCCATAAATACCTGCAATAAATGTTAATGGGGCAAAAATAGATGTAATAATTGTCAGTAGTTTCATGACATTATTGGTTTGATGTGCATTTAAGGAAATATAACTGTCACGAATATCTGCCGTTACTTCTCGATTAGACATGACCATTTCGGATAATTTTAATAGATGGTCATGAATATTTGAAAAGTATTCTCTTCTCTCGTCAATTTGATTTAAATTCAAATGATGAGAGTTTAACATGCGATATAATAAATCCCTCATAGGATTGACAGAATGCAACAACTGTAAAAGCATATTTCTAGCTTCCATCAAGCTATTCATCGGTTGAATGCCTGTTTGTATAATAATTTTCTCAAGTTCATCTTCTATTTTATAGATAATGGGAAAATAATTATCGACAATTTTATCTAATAATTCATAAAATACATAATACGGATCCCATTGTTCGATTGAAGTTTGAGCAAGCAATTCACTCCATACTTTTGTAACTTCTACAGAAGGATGTTTGTGAAAGGTAACAATAAACGATTCTCCTACAAAAAAATCTAGCTCCTCTTTAATTAGTCTACCGTTTTCTTCACGAACTGTATGAGTAACGAAAAAGGTGTAATGATTAAAATAATCTAATTTCGGCCTTTGAAGATCTTGTACACAGTCTTCTATTGCTAAAGGATGAAAGTGGAAGGTATTTGATAAATGCTTCATTTCTTCTTCTGTCGGTTCGCTAAAATCTACCCAAAACCATTTATAACTGGTAATGTCAATATTATTTATTGAAACTCCTTTTTCTAAATGGTTATCTTTTGTAATGCCTATATAGTAAATCATGAAATGCTCCTTTTCTTTCGAAATTCCGATGAGCAATTTCTAATTATCTTGCTGTTCTTCATTATTTCCTTTTAACCGATCCTCTTGTTTCCAAGGTGGATCCATCACAATATGAATTTTCTCATTAATTTTGTACACAGTAAAAGGAACTAAAAATGCGAAAACTGTGCAAACAATTGCATATGTTGTAGGTAAATGCTCGATAATAAATTTCATGTGCATCACCTCATTTAGATGTTGTTTTATTAATGCTTCCTGGTTCCACGATTACGATCTTCACTTCACAATCGATATCACTTTTTGAGAAATAATTTTTCCCATTATCCCATTCATCTTGTACTTCCTTCCATATTTTTGGATAATAACGGTTTAAATACTCCCCCAATCCCATGGCATCTGTTTGAAAATCATTTTGCAGTTTATTAATTGTATTCTTAACCATTTCTTCAATTTTCTCGCTCGTTTTTTTATAAAACTTATTTAACACTTCATATTCCTTTAAATTTTCCCAACCAGATTGGTCTGCAATTGCTCCCTTAATTTGAATTTTGATAGAGAATTGTAAGTTATTTGGATCATTATTGGTTAGAGTAATTTTTCTTTTTATCGTAAGAATTTCAATCGTCATTGGCCCACCATCGATTTCTGTATTAATGGAACCATTATTTTTTAAACCTCTAATATAACTTAACGCTTTCGCATCATCTCCTTTCAATACTCCTACCATCCGCTCTTCTTTACCGTTATAAATAGCTATTCCTTCATAATCAATGACTGTGGAACTAATTTTTTTTAGGTATGGTAAAGGGAAACTTGTCTCTTCATATAGTTTTTCATCGATATCTCCAATTCTCACCAAATCAGTAACATCCAATCTTTTTTTATTTTCTAATAAATTTTTTATATATTCTGCTGGTATTTTTTCATGTTCCGCTTCAACATATAGTAAGTCTTCCGCTAACCCATTTGTAATCGCTAACTTAATGCCTCTACGCATGCGTTTTTCACGAAAAAAAATATCAAAATGTTCTTTAAAACGCCCTGGTTGTTTCATGATATCTTCAGAAAATAGAATCACACCTAAATGGGTAGAATCTATTGAACGACTTGCCTGTTTTGCTAAATCTAAATTAATTTCATAAATGGTCTTTCCTGTGCTCGAAAGGTTCCGATAGGTTCTCGCGCCTCCTCCAGCATTTGGAGCAACGGTTGCCATATTTTCAGGAACAACAAGTTGTTGGGTTAATTTGACTTCAGTTTTGTCTGCTGCATCTATAGCCATTCCAAATATAAAAGCTCTTTCTTCAATTTCAATTTGATCCCAGCAAGCTGCCAAAATTAAAGTACACATCATCAAAATTAGCATCGCATTCAATTTATTCACTTGAATTCCCACCTTTAATCTTGAATGCAATCCCTAAAAGTATGGTAACTAATAGAAAATATATAATTGTAAAATGGCCAAGGAGGCGATTAAAAGAGACTACATCTAAGTAACTTTTCGGAACCATGCTTGTAAAATATATAATTGGTGACAACATGATTACTGCATTTATCTTTTTGAAATTTCTAAAAACCATTCTAAGTGTCATGACTGTCACATCTAAAGCCATCGTAGCTGTCGTAAAAAAAATGATTGTCCAAAACAAAAAAAGAAACGCATCAAACCGCTCAAAAAAACCTCCAGGAATTTCAACCGTTCTTGACAAATCGAAGGTCGGAAAGAACATATTCCTCATCGTCGTATTTCCAAAAACCCCAACACATACAAGGTAAATAACCAAATTGAAACCCATTGTTACCAATACTCCATAAGCAGTCATTTTGGGCGTATTTCGCGGATTTTTTACAAGTCCAATATAAAAAAAGACAATTGCAAATCCTAACATATTAACGACGCTAAAATATGTCCCTTTCAAATACCCCTCAAAGTCCGTTTGAAATAACGGAAGAAATCCTTCCCAATCTATTAACCCTATCGGAAGAAAAATTACTAAAAATAATCCAACTACTAAAATCGGAAAAAATAACACGTTTAAACGGAAAATACCGGCCTGAGAACCAGATACCGCATAAATAACAACGAACAAAAATGTTAATGAAATAATTTCTTGAGGCGTATGGTCAAACAAATATTGGTGTGAAAGGGCCGCTAATTCTCTAACATAAAAAACTGTTGTCATAAAAAATTGTAATGAAAATATTAATGTCATCACGATTGCAACAGGTTTCGATAGTAAATAAGACGTATAAGTTAAAAACGATTGATTCGGAAAGGATGAAGCAATTTTTGCAATAAACCATCCACAAAGACTCGCTATGATGCCGCCAAGTAAGACAGTTATCCAACCATCGGAAGAATTTGTTACTTCTGCAACTACTCTCGGAGAAGTTAACGTTAATACTCCAATAATATTTGTAATCACTGTTATTAAAATATCTCTATCACTAACAATTCCTTGATAATCAGGCGACCGATTCATTGTCGTTGACCCCCACTATTTACTTTTTGATCATCTATTGGCTCTAAATAGGGTGGGCGCTTTTTAAGCGTCATAATTGGCGCGCGAATAAAGGTGTTTTTCAAAGCGTCTATGAAATAAGGGGCAAATGGACCAGAGTAAGGTGTACCCATACTTTTTAAATTAACAATATGAATACAAATCATAATAAGCACTAAGATAATCCCATATAACCCAAATATGGATGCCGCGATGACAAAAATGAATCTCAAAATACGTAAAACAATGGACATGCTATAATTCGGTATAGTAAACGAACTCATAGCAGTTAGAGAAGTAACAATTACTAATGCGGGACCCACGATTCCTGCACTTACTGCAACATCTCCAATCACAATACCTCCAACAATACCTACTGTTTGACCTATTACTTTTGGAAGCCGTATACTCGCTTCTTGCAAGATTTCAAAAGTTACCGCCATTAATAGAACTTCTACAATCGCTGGAAACGGTCCCCCTTCTCTAGTGGCTGCAATCGAGATTGTTAATTGTGTTGGCAGCATCCCAGGATGGAAGGAGGTTAATGCAACATATAAACCAGGTAAAAATAATGCAATAAACATTGAAAAATATCTTAACAATCTCATCGATGTAGCAATAATCCATCTTTGACTAAAATCTTCAATCGTTAAAAAGGCATCAACAAATGAAATAGGAGCAATCAAAGCAAAAGGACTTCCATCGACTAGTATGGCAACTTTTCCTTGCATAAGATTGTAAGACACTCGATCAGGTCTTTCCGTATCCAGTAATTGCGGAAATGGAGATAGAAAGCTATCTTCAATCCATTGTTCGATAACTCCAGAATCTGGTGCAAAGTCTATATCAATTGTTTTAAGTCTTCGATTGACCTCATCTAAAATGTCTGGGTTAACGATTCCTTCCACATAACAAACGGCAATTTTTTGCTTAGAACGCCTTCCAACTTCATGCATTTTAAAACGTAAGTTAGGGTCCTTTAATTCTCGCCTGATTAATGTTAAATTTGTTTCAATACTTTCAATAAAAGCTAAGCGTGGCCCTCGAATAAGCGCCTCCGACTGCGGTTCATCAAGGGCACGTTTCTCGGAACCGGCAGTCCCCATATCTAGAGCCGTCATTTTTCCATCTATTAAAAAAATGGATCTCCCTGATAACAGTGCGTGTACCACTTGTTCAAGGGTATTAACTCTTTTTGTTTCTGTAACAGCGATAATTTCTTGATAAATTTGATCAAGTATGTCCCCATTAAATTCATTTGTTTTCCTCTGAAGAGTTTTTAAAATATTGTCATTTATAATATTTGTGTTTGATAATCCACTGAGATATAAAATACTACAATGAATTTTTTGTTTTTTTTGTTTGGCTTTTTCTAAAGGTCGTTCATCTATAATGTTTAGTTGATTTATCTTGCTATCATTATTCTCTGGATCGCTTAAAGTTTGAATAGGCAAGTTCCCGTCATCATGTCCACTTCGACTGCTCGGACAATCTCCTTGTTCATTTTCATGATTGTCGTTAAAAGTTTCTAGCGTTAATTCACGAATCACTAAATCATCCGGATTCCCTAATAACCTTCTAATGAATTCAATATTATTATTCATTTTTTTATATATGGGCACGTGTATTTCCATTGATACATTCTGGTTGTTGGTTTGTGTTGCATTTGAATTCGCATTGCCGTTTTGTTTAAGAGATGGACTTTGGTTTTGTGATGTTTTTTGGTTCTGCGATTGAACATTGTCTTGAGACTGGTTATGGTTTTGTGTTTGAGTTTGGTTTTGTAACTGATGATTTTTTAGATGGCATTGGCACTGAATACTTTGTTGAAACTGTATATTTTGATTTGATTGAATACTGCTTTGAGTATGTTGATAATCTTGACTATGTTGCGATCCAACATTTTCATTATTTAAATTGTTTCGTGTTCCTTGTATATGTTGAGCCTTTTGATTTTGCTGAAACTGAGGGTTACATTGACACTGTTGCACATTTATTTCTTGTTGAATACCATTTATGTCATTTTGTGTATGTTGAGTATTTATGCTATTTTGATGCTTGTTTGTTGAATTTTTTCTAGGCACTTTTCGATAAAATCGTCTCATACATATACTCCCACTAATAGCATTTACCATTAATGTGGTTCATTTATTTGTTTTTATACCATCTACTGTTACCTTTATTAATTTTTTGCATGAATAAAAAGACTGCTCAAAGCATGTATCACTTTGAACAGTCTCCCAATTAACCATTTGTTTGCTTAACTTTTCACTTCATTTCCAACATTCAGATTAAACTTCTCTCGATATTTCTCCAACCCTTTACTAAATTGTGATGCCAATACTTGTTGGAACAGCATACCAAATACAACGGGAAGCACTACTCTTGATGGAAAATATGTACTGGCCACAACAACACCAACCGCTATGTTGCGCATTCCTCCTGTAAAAACAAAAGTTGTAATCAAATCGATTCTTCTCCATAAAAAATGTCCAATAATCAGACAAAAGGTATAGCCGGATAAAGATACAACTAAAACTAATAGAATAATTCCAACTATATCCCATGAGATATTTTTTAAATAGGGTGCAATGACACTACTATTGATAAACACGATGAGGAATATACTGACTTTCTGAAAAGGAGCGAAAGTTCGGGATAATTTTTTGACAAATTCACTTTTCCCCAACTCATTCATCAACATGCCAAGCATGGATGGAAATGCAATCATCCAAAGTAAATCGATCATGATAGACGTGGTGTCAATCGCTACTATTTGTCCCGCAGCCAATTTAGCTATGAGCGGTATGATGAGGGGAGAAAGTATTGTATCAATTAATATAATGGATAAGCCAAGTGGAATATTTCCTTTACAAATGCTAATCCAAATAAAACTTGTCACACCTGTTGGAACTGCTACTGACAAAATAAAACCAACCGTTAATAAATGATCATTCATTATTAGCGCTGACAATACGTAAGCCCAAAACGGCATCAATACATGTAAAAACAAAATCGTAATGAAAATGAACTTTGGATATTTTTTTAAACTTTTTAATCCTTCAAAGTTGATGCTAAGACTCCCAGCAAAAGTCATAAAAGCAAATATCCAAGGAACTAGGAAAAGCAAATGCCCACCGACTTTTTCAAATATCACCCCTATAATTAGACTTAATGGCGTCAAAATAGGCATTAACTTTTGCAAGTATGCGTTAAAACGGTGTAACATTTAGCAAAGCCTTCTTTCATTAGATGTCTTTATATTTTATCAAATTTTAAATAAGGGAAATTCCTGTTTCAAATAAATTCATACCGCCTGAACTTCTTATGCTGAAAATGAAAAAGCAGTACAAATCATGATTTGTACTACTATTGATTGAAATGCCCATGCATAAATCGCTTATTTTCTTCAATTGTTTCTATAAATTTTTCCATACTTGATGTTAAATACGAATCAGCCCTTCTTATAAAAACTGTTTTTACTTTACTATATTTTTCAGGTAAATTATAACAGCGAATTTCTCCGCTTTGTTCTAAATGAGCAACGGCGGATTTCGGTACGAATGAAACACCAAGCCCCATAGCTACACTTCGTAAAATCGTTTCCAGGGTTCCAAATTCCATGATTTTTTGTGGTGTGATGTTCTGATCCTTGTACCACTGTTCTAGACGTGCACGATATCCACAACCATTGCTAAAACATAAGATTGGTTCATCTTTTAATTCTTCCATCATCAGTTCCCGATTATCTGAAATTAATACTAACTCTTCATCAAATACATCATACGTCTCCAATTCAGGATGAAAATCCGACTTCGTGACAAATGCCCCATCCAATTTATGATTTAATACTTCTTCTTCTAAACTGTCCGTTACCCCTGTAAAAAGAGATAACTCCACATTTTTATATTTCTTTATATAATAAGAAAGTATTACGGGTAAATGATAAACTGTTTCGACTGTACCAATCTCTAACTTTCCAGAAGGTTCGTCATGATTTTGGACAGCCTTTTTCATTTCAGCTGTTAACCTTAATATTTTTTCACTGTAAGATAATAGTTTTTTTCCTTCCGGTGTTAAGGTCATCCCTCGACGATGACGATGAAATAAGGGGGTATTCAGGTCCGCCTCAAGTTTTTGTATACGAGATGTAATGTTCGATTGAACATAATTTAATTCCTTTGCTACTTCGGTAACTGTCCCTTTCTCCGCCACTAACTGGAAAATCTCCAAATCCTTTAATTCCACTTTTAAACCTCCTAGAAATTCCTATTAACTATTATACTATCAAAAATAATGATAATAATCTTCCTTTTCACGCAATATTTTTGATGTTAATTAAAGGCGATTTTTTGAAAGGCAAATTATTCATATTGCAAATAAAAAATGATCATCGAATTGATGATCATTTTACAAACAGTATATTAAATTTACTTATCCCGCCCGATGCTCTCTATAGATTAACAGTTTTTTCATATAATTCTCTTGCTTGATTAGCAACCTTTAAAGTATATTGATTGATATTATCTATGGTTTCAACGAGAGTTTCTAAGTCATTACCAACCGTTTCAATCTGCTTTTTATTTTCTTGCAGTGCATTTTCAATTTGATTAAATGTCTTTTTCACTTTTATTCCACTTTCTAACCCGGTTGTTACCGTTTCTCGAATAGTCCGAGTTGTAGAAACTGTATTTTCCGTAATTTTAGATGTATTTTCTATAATCTCAGTAATTTGTTTTACTGATTCTTTAGACTGGTTCGCTAATTTTCGTACTTCTTCTGCTACAACCGCAAAACCTTTTCCGTGTTCTCCAGCTCTTGCAGCCTCAATTGCTGCATTTAACGCTAAAAGATTTGTTTGGTCAGCAATTTGGGTAACGATGGATATAATGTTATTGATTTTTTCAGAAGATTTTTGTTGTTCTAAAACAAGATCTTCCATTTCTTTTGTTCTCTCTGAAATGGATACGATTTTTTCCTCCAAATGTTCCATTAAAATATTTCCACCGCTAGTATTCTTCTCCATTTCTTTTACTTGACCAATATAACTTTTAGTATCGTTTTTAATTTCTAATGAATAATCGATAATTTCTTTGATGGAATTTGTTGTCTCCTCTGACAATTGCGCTAAATTTTTCATAATGAGGGAAAGATTATTTTTTAATTCATCTTTCACTTGATTATGCTGTAATTCGATATATTGTTTTTTCTCTTTTTCATACTCTTCTAAAACTATTTGTGTTTCAAAATTTATAAGTTTTATACTTAGAACTGTTGCTTTTTCGATACTTTCTTTTGACCAATTACTTCGATTGATAATGTTAATAATTGAATTTAAGATATTTTGAAAGGCCCCGATATACCATTTCGGCAATAAGCCAATTTTTAAATGCACTTGGGCAATGCGCATTCTTTTCTGAATAAATTCTTCATTTATTTTTCCAGAAAACATTTCTAATATATGTACACTAAGGGTCTTTTTCAATCGTTCCACTGTACTATGTTGATTAATAATACTCTTTAGTTGTGGAATGGAGCTTAATGCATCATAGAAAGTGTCTACTATTTCTTCAATTGATTTTTCAATGTATGGTTTAATACAAGTTAATAAGTTTAAATCTTCTTCTGTTAAATGAATCAATTTTAATTGTGCATAAACGTCTGAATCTCTACTAATTTCCAGTAAATTTTCCTGTTGGCTGTTCACTCCAATCCATTTAGGCTCTTCGTAATTAGGATTTTTACTGATTCTTCTAAAAATGGCCAACTCTACCCCTCCTTTTTAACCAATTGACACTACAACGCACCATTATATATTCCCCATTCCCCTTATAACAAACAGGAAGATAACTTGAATATAAATTACTTTTTTCTTATTATCATACTATCATTTTTTTATAAATCATGTCTTTATAATCGAAATATCCATAGAAAAATTTATCAAAAACAAAAATATAGACAATATTAACTATTATTTTAAAACATTCACAATAGTTTTTGTTAATTTTAGGAATAATAGTAATGAAATGTTTGTGACAATTTATCTATCCAACAGAACATTCCGACTATTATTTCTCATGTACTTTCTAAAACGAATATTTATTTTAAAAAAGCTTCTTGTTTAGAAACCCGAATCATTTCGTTTGGAAAATATCGCTTAAAATATTCCGCCACTTTTATATGTAAATCTTGTTTGTACCATTCTGAAAAATGATTTTCTACAAAAAGATCTGGCATTTTTAATCGCAACGAACGTTTCCCGTCCGCACCGTCGCCAATTGTTAATGTATCAATCCAAATATAATCCACTTTATCTTTTAACCTTTTTGGGAATTCATGAGTAAATGGTAATACAGGGGAGACGGCAGCTTGTGTTGTAATATTAGCATCATGCAATTTTTTTAGAACCTCTAATCTCTTGTTAATACTTGGGGCATAAGGAGCAAAAATTTGTTTCACATCCTCTCGATCAGTTTCAATTGTCAGTGAAACAATCAGCTTACATTTTTCTTTCAGTTCAACAAGTAAATCTTTATCTCTTTCTATTAAAGTACCTCTCGTTTGAATGACCAATACATCAGGTGGGTATTCCAGCATCTCTTCCAATACTCCCCTTGTAATTTGAACTTTCCTTTCTAAGGGTTGATAAGGATCTGTTGCAGAGGACATATAAATATTTACTGGTTGTTGTTTTCGACGAAGGCTTTTCATCTCTTTTCGATAATTTTCCCTTGCATTCTTTTTTATATCAATCCATTGTCCCCATGGAATCCCTTTAAACCTTTGGATTGGCAATTCTCGAACATAACAATACCGGCAAGCGAAAGCACAACCACTATAGGGATTTAAAGAATGAGTAAAACCGATATCTAAATATCCCGTCGCTTCAGTTAAAATCTTTTTTGAGTTTATTTCTTTTAATTGGATAGCCATTATCGTCTACTCCTTCCGTAAACTTTCAAACGACGTAATGTTACTGTTATTCTGCGAATTGCTCAAAAAATCAATGAAGGAGGGCACATTCAGTGTAGCCATTCTTCTTCTGGCCCATATTCTTAGACAGTCTAAAGCTTTACAAATGACAATTGATATAGGAAAATAATTTCCAACATACATCGTTAAATAAAATGTTATAACGATGAAAAAATCGAAAGAACTTAGGATTATCCTAATCTCTTTCGATTGAATACTGCGAATTGATTATACCTTTAATAATCCACGAAATCCTCTTGAGCTGTAATAAGAATCTGCTCCGTTGTGGTAAACAAAAACGTGGCCATAGCGATAATCACAAAATAAAGCTCCACCCCGTTCTCGGATATCTGCCGGCGTCTTTATCCAACTGGAAGTTTTTGTATCAAACGGCTCTAACTTTTGCAGTTCTCGATATTGTTCTTCCGTTAGTATTTCAATTCCCATTTCTTTTGCCATATCCATGGCGCTATTTTCTGGTTTATGCTTTTTCCTAGCTTCTAATGCCTCTCGATCGTAGCACAAGCTTCTGCGTCCTTTAGGACTTTCTTTCGAACAATCACAAAAAAGATATTCTCCTGTCTTCTCATCAAACCCGATGACATCTGGTTCGCCCTCCGTTTTTTCCATTTCATGTAACGACCATAGCTTCATAGGATTTGCTTCAAGCTTTTGTTGAATTTGATTCCAGTCAAGCCCTTCATGGCGATGCATATTTTTTTCAAACCGTTCTTTCAATACGTTAAACAATTCTTCTTTTTGCTCCTCGGTTAATTCGCGTTTTTCCATTTAGAACCTCCTCTATATTTCCTCTTTGCAATTCAAAGGTCTCAACAAGCATCATCTTCGTTTTACTTTTCTATTTTACCCCTTTTAAAAGGATATAGTCTGATATCATTTAAAAAAGCAATTGAGATAAAAAAATGCCTCTACAAAATAGTAGAAGCAAAAATTATTCTGACGTTTATCTTTGACTTGGTCTGAATCCTGCTTGTTCAGCTTCTTCTCGACTGCAGAAGTATCGCTCACCTTTTGAAAGATCGATTTTGGTCACATCATAAAATTGTTGACCCGGCATATGGTAAATTTTTTCACCATTTGATGAAATATTTCCTTTGATATTACAATCTCCTGAGGTGTTTAAATTTGGTTGATTATTTGTTTTTTCATTATTCCCCACATGTTCTTCTATTACTTCTTTATGAAATCCATCTTCTTGTGCATAGTTTTCAATGCTCCAAATACCAATCCCTTTCTTTTGAGCCTCTTTTTGAATTTCATAGTATCGGTCTACATATTTTGTATTCGGTACATAGACGTAAGCAACCCTTGCTAGTCCATTTCTTAACAATTCTTCTTGAACACTTTTCCCATCAACATAAACGTAATATAAAAGGCGACCGTATTTATCCCTTTCACTCACATCTTTTTCAAGTTGAACAGTTTTGCCTTCTAACATCTTTTTCGTAAAGGCTTTTGCCTCTTGGCCAAAGGGTTGTTCACCGAGCCGTGGATGGTTTGTTTCCGGTGTATCTACAAGTAAAAATCTTACGGATTCTACTTTTCCATTAATCTTTACTTTAATAGTATCTCCGTCCACAACTGATACGACTTCCGCATCGAATGTTTTAATATCCGCTGGCAGCTCAGAGTTTACCGGAATTTGTTGTTCTTCATTAGGGTTAACATCTGTCGATTTATCCGCTCGATCCTCAATTAGATTATCCTCTAGTTCTTTTTCATCTAAATAATCTGCACCTTCACTGGCACAACCAAATAACATCACGATGGAAAGTAAAACATATAGTAGGAACATTCTTTTTTTCAATGTTGCTCTCTCCTTTGTTGCATTGGCATATACATTTTTCTACAATACTTCATTAGTCACTAGCGTCGCATTAAAATAATTTAACACCTTCAAATAAACCGAATTTTCTGAAATATAATCTAAACACAAAAAAATCCTTTATAATGGTTGGGTGGTAGTAAACCATCCAAATCCAATACAAAGGACAAAACCATGGATAAGTTTACACGAAAAACATCATTTGAACAATGGTTTTCACCGATTAATCGTCCATTATTTGACGACCTAGTGAAAACACATCAATTAAATCACTATACCAAGAAGCTTTATATGGCTTCATTTATGAAACTGCTTTTGTATGCCCAACTCCATGAAACCGAGAGTTTACGGGCGTTGAGTGACGCTGTCTTTTTAGAAGAATTACAACGAGCAACGGGATTGGAATCGATTAGTTTTTCACAGTTAGGGAGACGAATCAATACCATCCCAACTGAGTTCTTTCAAACGATTTTTCTCGATTTAGTGGCACAAATTCATCGGAAAACCAATTTCCAAACAAGAAGAAAAGTGACAACGCCTTTGAAAATCATTGATTCGAGTACATTACCGCTTAATTTGACCAATCATAAGTGGGCAGAGTTTCGAAAAACAAAATCAGGAGTAAAGCTTCACTTACGACTTGTTTTTATGGAAAAAGGACTCTCCTATCCAGATAAAGCCGTACTCACGAATGCCAACGAACATGATCGTGGTCAACTAGAAGTATTCGTGGATGACAAAGAATGCATGTACGTGTTTGATCGTGGTTACTTGGATTATGGGCGCTTTGATCAAATGACGGAAGATGGCTATTTCTTTGTGACCCGTTTGCGTAAAAACGCTGTTGTCCGAGTGTTAGAATCCTTTTCGTTACCAGAAGATTCACCCGTATTCTCTGATGAAATGGTTGTCATTGGAACACCACAAAATCGTTCTGAAAACGTGTTTCGCTTACTCAAATTGCATGATACAAAAGGAAATGAGCTTCATTTACTGACAAATCGGTTTGACATTGACGCAGATGAAATTGCAGAAATCTACCAATCACGTTGGGCAATCGAACTTTTTTTCAAATGGATGAAACAACATCTGAACATTAAAAAGTTTTTTGGTCACAGTGAACAAGCTGTACATAATCAAGTGTACGTAGCCATGATAGTGTACTGTCTGAATGTTTTAGCTCAGCTGAACACGAATAGCGAACGCAGTTACTTACAAATTAGTCGCTATTTGAAGGCTTCTTTGTGGAAATCCGCTCACATTTGGTTACGAAAAATCGAAGGAAACGGCGTCCCATAAAGGTTTGCCAGTCGTTGTTGCACAAGTCATAGGTTATAGTAAAAAAATGGATGTTTACTACCCTCGCTTAGGTGTTTTCGTTTTTTCTCTAAAGTCCAGAAAAAATAAAACTGAAAATTCAGACATCATTTATGCGACGGTAGTGTTCATTAGTATATAAAATATTTAACTGTTATTGTAACAATTACAAATAAAGTTTTTTCTTTGCAATATAATTATTGAATTTATCGATTCCAACATATTAAATTAATAAATTTTTGTAAAATGCATTTACAAAGAATCAATAAATTAGAGAGTATAATTGACTTTCATAACTCACTACAACAGACTATATTATAAATAATAAACTCCATTATGAACTTATTAGTTTCATAATGGAGTTATTAAAATTTAACTTCTTAAATAATATTTGAAATTACATAGGAAAAGATAAATGTAAAGAATACGATTGCAAGTACAATGCCTAAAACAATTGCTACAAGTACAGATTTCCAAGTGTAGCCCTTCAATTCCTTTACTGAAGAATAATCAATTTTTCGATTGTGGATAAGCAGCGAAACATTTGCTGTTATCAATAGTAAAATTGTGATTCCAACAAACATTCCAATCATATCTGGCTTGAGAAAATTCACTGTAGAATTCCAATTCATATAAGATTGTAGGAATGCGATACAACCTATTATCAAATAAACAATGTTTTTTAATTTGCTCTGCTTATACCATTCATCACCTAGTTTTTCTTTTTCATAGATCGCTACTTTTTCATAAATTGGAATGATTGACTTTGTAGACCCGCCTTTTTTCATCCGAACACCCGCATGAATGAAACATAGTATCCCTAGTACAAGAAGAATATGGGCAATGTTCATTGAAAAAAATATCATTAAATAAAAAAGTATAAGGCATGATAACAAAATGACATTTGTAACGGCTAATTGCTTCATTCTTAAATTTTTGATTTCATTTCCATTCATTTCTCCCACCCCTCAGGTATTTAAGTGTTCTATGGAAAATATTTCTATATTTATTATACACAATCTGTTAATTCCTGAGAACTTAAGTGGTTTATGAAATAATATTTAAGGGAATAGGTTAACGAAATGCATTAATATTGGAGGCTATTTTATGTGGAAAGAATTTAAAGAATTCGCTATGAAAGGAAATGTAATTGATCTTGCCATTGCGGTCGTGATTGGGGCTGCATTTGGACAAATTGTTTCTTCTCTAGTGGACAACATTATCATGCCGCTTGTCGGCATTCTTACAGGAGGAATAGATTTTACGAAGTCATTTATATGGCAAGTGGGAGATGCAACTGTTTCCTTTGGAATATTCCTTCAAAGTGTTATTGACTTCTTAATCATTTCTTTTGCCATATTTATGTTTATTCGAATCATAAATAAGATAGCAAAAAAGAAAAAAGAAGAAGCTGTGGAAGAAAGCGCACCTGAGTTAGATACGAAGGAAGAGTTATTAAAGGAAATTCGCGACTTATTAAAAGCCCAAAATACAAATAATTAAAGTTTGTAGTGATTGGGTAAAAAAATAGGCATAACATATTTTCTTAAATATGTTACGCCTATTTCTTTTACTCATCCTATTAATTTAACTTCCCTTTTTCTTTACAGCAAACCAAATCTCACTATACACATTGTTCATATCACTTAAATCGCCTGTAAAGGAAATGTTGGGAGCTTCTACTAATTCATAATCCGATGAAGGTAGCCATTCTGAAGCAACTTTCGCCCAAGTCTCTTGCATGACGTTTGGAAATGGCCCTTTTGATGAAAAAATCGCCCAAGTAAGTGCAGGAACTTCAACGACATCAAATTCTTCAAAATCTAAGTTTTTTGTAGTTAAGTAGCCAATCATATGATCAAGGCTTCCTTTTTCCTCCATACATCCATCATCTAAATTATAAGATGCGTTTACGACTTGGAATGGTTCCATATTGGCATAGCTTCTTAATTTTTCCCTTTGTTCTGGGGTAATGCTCTTTGCTAATTCTACTATTTCTTGATTAATTCCTTTAAATTGAATGGGAACTCTTTTTTTCTTTCCTACAATTTTAAAGGATTCCTTTTTCTCGATTCTATAATCCATATCGATTCCTCCCTTTATGGTTAATTGGAAGGAGAGCTTTGGAAATGCTTTTAGCTTCGTTGATTTTTTTACTTCAGACGGACTAATACCTGCCCATTCTTTAAAAGCACGAGAAAATCCGTCTACCGATTCATATCCATATTTAAATGCGGCTTCCGTGACACTCATTCCCTCATTTTGCAAATCAAAGGTAGCGTTAGATAATTTTCTATTTCGAATATATTCACCTAGAGTCATTCCTGAAAGAAATGAAAAAATACGTCTAAAATGATAAATCGAAGTCCCTGTAATTTTCTCTATCTCCCTTTCATCTATTTCGTCATTCAAGTGAGCTTCAATATATTCTAACGCTTCATTAAGACTTTTTAGCATTTTCCTCCCTCCTTCAGTTTTTAGTTTAGTATCTGACTCATTTTCGTACCCGATATTCTTAGAATGACTTTTATCGGATAATGATGAAATGAACTGGATTCGAATCACGAATAGTCTTTTATTATTCCGAAAAACACTTTTTCAGATTATAACCTATACAATAAACCATCCATACTATTCAATACAGCTTGAAAATAAAAAACGAAATAAGCCGTAGTAGCCTATTTCGTAAATGATGAAAAATCATTAATCATAATCATTTTCTTGATCGATTTTGATGATTCGCCCATTTCTTGCGAGAATCTCCACTTCAAAAATTTGTCCCTGTTCTGTCATAATAAAAACTTCATAAACTAAAACACCATTTTCTAAGTCCATATCGATATGCATTACTCTTCCGGGTACGGCTTGAAGGGCGATTTGTTGAGCTTGTTGCATTGTTACCCTTTGATTAAACCTAGATCCTTGACCATATGAAGAGTACTGATTCAAAAAGTAGTCCTCCCTTTATGTTTATTGCTTGTTTAACGGTTTGACCCGTTAAATCTAACTGGTTTATGTATATGCATGCATAAATAGTCGGGTTCCTGGACTATTCTTTTAGCAAAATCATCTTAAACATTTAAAAGATGCATTTGACATGTAAACAAAAGGTTTTATATAATGCAAAAAAACGAAACCAAATGGTTTTATATTAACTGAAAGAAAGTGGGATTTTTAATGGAAAAAACATTGCCAAATATTCAACAAACAGTCATTATTAACGCACCTATCCAAAAAGTGTGGGAACAAGTATCGACTGCAGAAGGCATTGCAGCATGGTTCATGCCAAATGATTTTATAGCAGAAGTTGGTCATGAATTCCATTTGCAATCTCCTTTTGGTCCTTCTCCTTGTAAAGTAACCGAAATTGAGCCACCACATCGTCTTTCTTTTACATGGGATACAGAGGGTTGGTTTGTTACCTTTAATTTAAAAGAGTTAGGTGAAAAAACTGAATTCACACTTATTCATGGTGGTTGGAAAGAGTCTGACGAACTAATTAAAAAAGCGAATGAAAAAGCTTCTGTAGTTCGCGAGAGAATGAATGGTGGCTGGATTACAATTCTTGAAACGCTTCGCAAAACTTTGGAGAACTAAGTGAGCGCTTCTCAACAAAAACACGACGTATTCCATGCAATTGCTGACCCAACCCGTAGAGAAATCTTGAAGCTACTTGCTGAAAAGGAATTAGCAATTTCAGAGATTACATCCCACTTTCCCATTAGTCGCACAGCCATTTCCAAACATTTACGGATTCTTACAGAAGCAGAACTGGTTAGTGGGAGAAAAGTAGGTAGAGAAAAAATATATTGGCTTCATCCGGAGCCGTTGAAAGAATTAAAACAATGGCTTGCTTTTTATGAAAAGTTTTGGGAAAACAAACTTACAACATTAAAACATGTTGTGGAAAACTCGGAAGATTCGGAAATCAAATTAATAAAATCTGAAACACAAAAAGACCCGAAAACATAAATTCGGGTCTTTGTAAGTTTTATCCAAAGTCTTTTTACATCTTTCCAACATATAATGATTTAAATCCAAAAAGCTTTTCTCAATTTACATTATCCAAAGGCAATGTGTAATCAATTATAACTGGTATTCCCCCATAATTTTATTGGAGGTTTCTATGACAAATTTTTATTCATTCAGTGGAACTGTTACTGCCATTAGCGATTTTTTTACAGGTCAACGTGATGAAATTGAGGGCTGCAATAAATTGTTTACCGTTGAAAATGACGATGGTTTAATTGTTCATTTTATTGTTTCCCCTTCAACTTACTTCATTGATCAAGAAACAGTCAAAATTGGGGATAAGGTGACTGGTTATTATGATGGAGACTTACCCGCCATCCTCATTTACCCACCTCGATATCAAACGATTGTAATGGTAAAAGAGTATCCGAATCGAAACGTTAAAGTAAGTTATTTTAATCATCAACTATTAAGCAGTGATGGCCAATTACAATTACATTTAACCCCTTCTACTCCCATATTGTTAACAAATGGTCAGTTCTTTTCAAAATATCCTGGAAACCGCGATTTAGTCGTGATCTATGGTCCAACAACTCGTAGCATCCCTGCACAAACTACTCCATATCGAATCATCGTTTTATGTTAAACTTACTATTTCTCCATGATGACAATCCCCAATCGTTAGAAGATCTTCTTACAATTGGGGATATTACTTATTTCACCAATTATGCGTTCTATCGTATTTAAGCACTCCTCTAGAACCCCTCTTTCAAATTTCTGTTCACAATGCTAATATAGTCAGTAAAGTAAAAAAAAGAAGTACAAACTAAAAAGCATCATAATTGACAAAAAGATACTAAAGGGGTAATTAGAATGAATATAGAACCAGATCTTTGTCGTGTTGAAGATGCTTTAGGCATATTAGTCGGAAAATGGAAACCCATTATCTTATTGCATTTATTGAAGAATGGTACTCAAAGATTTAGTGATTTAAAACGAAGTATACCTGGAATTACACAAAAAATGCTGACCAATCAATTACGTGAGTTAGAAAACGAGGATATTATTCAGCGTGTTGTCTATCCACAGGTTCCTCCTAAAGTGGAATATTCGATTACCGAGTACGGCCGGAGCTTAGAACCAATCTTACACGCAATGCACGAATGGGGAACAAACCATATCCAGCATAAAAAACAAAAAATGAATGAATCGATGAGTAAATAAATACTGAAAACACCCAGTTTCTTCACTAGATAGCTGGGTGTTTTCAAAAAATAAAAGAAAGAATCATTCACATTCTGGTTCAATATCCAATTATTTTAACCTTCATTTCAACCTGCAATAAAATGACTTGCTTAAACGACGGTCTGCTTCTCACCACTATCTTGTGCTTTCCCCTTGAATGTGTAATGTGTTAACACTTCTTTTTGCGGTTGCTGCAAATTGAAAAATCATCATTATTAGAACAATCACTATCATTCCAACTACTGCAGAAGTAAAGCTGTTCGTTGCGTCATAAATCCAACCGAGAATAATAGGACCTAATGCACCAATTACATAACCAGCAGATTGTATCATGGCCGACCAAGAGGCTGCTTCATGAGCGTTATCTGTAGCATCAATTGGCAAAAGAAGATTTAAAGGAAACAATCCGCCTGCTCCAATACCTATCAATGCAGAAGCTAGCAACGGTTCAATATTTAGCACGAGTAAAATAAATCCAACAAGTTCTATTATGGATTCTACAATCAACCAGAAACGACGGGAGTGAAACCTTCTTAACAAAATTGGAAGCACTAGGCTAACTGGTATTTGCACGACTACGAAAATTGTTAATGCGATTGCGGCGTAATCTTTCGTGTACCCCATTCCTTGGATGATTTGAGGTAGCCATGCCGTAATTGAGTAAAATAGCATACCCATCAGACCAAAGGACAATGTAAGAATCCATGCTTTACCGTTCCCCCACGGCAATTGAACTTTTGTTCCAGAAGTAGCAGTGTGAGCTGATTTTTTGACTTGTTGATTTACAAATAACCACCAGATAACTGCAGCTACAAATGCTATAATTGCCCAAAATGCAAGGGAAGTTTGCCAGGAGTTAAAGCTATTCTCTAGCGATGTAGAGAGTGCAGAACTAATTGCTGCCCCCAAAGTCAGAGCTACGGTATATACTGAAACCATAAAAGGTACTTGATTAGGAAAATGCTCTTTAATGAAACCAGACAACAGTGGACCTATCAAAGCGATACCGATACCTGCAATTATAGCTGTTGTTACTAGAAATGATACAGAATCTGTGAACAAACGAATAACAGTACCAACTCCAATAATTAAAAGCGATAAGCCGATTACCCGTTCAATTCCCCATTTTCCCCCAGCTTTCACGGCGATTGGAGAAAAAAGACCCATACAAAGCACTGGAATGGCAGTCAACAAACTTGCGACAGCTGCACTCATTCCAAGATCTGTTCTAATGCTCTCTAGTAAAGGGGCGATTGAGTTAATAGCTGGACGTAGATTTAGCGAAGCCATAAATAAAGCGATAATTAATAAGACACTTTTTTTCATCTAATATCCCAACTTTCTTTATGCTTTAATTAGATTCATTCAAAAAAGTACCGTTTCTATAATCTTCACATACTTGTTGAATATCTTCTTATTCATAACGAATGGGCTCCTGCCAAAAACAAGTTCACCATGTCGTTCCCAAGGACCCGATTCGATAATCTTTTGTTGCAAGTTTTGTTTTAAATCCCTCCATTAAATTGTTTTGTTCAACGAAATCCATTATGCCAATGAAGTATGAAAGTGATAAGTAGGCACTTTAATGTGGTTTAGTTTCTTTGAAGATACTATTGGAGATGTAGCAAGGTTAAGACTATAAAATTTAATATTTACTTCCCTCTTTTCTCCGTTCTGGCTTGTATCAAATATTCTGTTAATGTTATTAAATTCTTCCATTTAATTAATAGAAAAGAAGTTGATACTTAACTGGCTTAAATATAATAAAAAAGGAGAATCCTTCTTTTACTTTTGTACATGATGAATGTAATGGATATCCTGAAAGTTTTTTAAAACCTAAAAAAATATAAACCCATGAAATTTTGCAATGTGCAAAACTTCATGGGCTATTTTTCTATTTAGGAGGATTTTGTCCCAGCTCCTCCTCAATTTCTATTCTAATATTCTCATCTTGTTATTCAGATTTTCCTAACTCGCCTTTTTTATTTTTTATTCTTCTTTTCATTACTTTTGCCATTTGTTTAGAGCTTAAATCGCCTTCGCATTCCAATTTTTCAATGATGTTCAGATAATCCTCTTCATTTCGGTTTTGACTTAATTTATAGGCAGCTTGCAATTCTTGAATTTTAATTTTTATTCCAACAATTCCTTTGATTTGTTTTTTTGTTTGAGCAGAAAGATTTTCCCATAATACAGGATTGTTACGATGCCCTTCATATTTTTTTAATAATAAAATAAGATCTTCTTCTAACTCAGTTTCGTTCATAATACTAGCTTTTCCATAAACATGGACAGCTTGATAATTCCAAGTTGGTACATTTTCATGGCTATACCAAGATGATGAGATATATGCGTGTGGACCTTGGTAAATTACAAGCACGTTTTCATTTTGTGATTCAAAGCTTTTCCATTGAGGGTTGTTGATAGCTAAATGTCCCGTTATATAATAATCATCCCCTTGCTTTCGCAACTCCAACGGTAAATGAGTAGCAATTGGTTTATTTTCAAATGTCGAAACAATCGTGCCGAAGGAGTTTTTCTGAATAAAATCAATAATTTCGTCTATATCCGTCACCCTAAAATATTTCGGTATGTACATGTTAATCAACCTTCCAATGTTTTGATCATAATCAAGTCAGTCTGTTCTTCATCGCCCATATGAAAACAGTGAGATCCTTTTTGAACAAATCCCATTTTCTTATAAAAACCAATTGCATTTTCGTTCTTTTCCCAAACCCCAAGCCAAATTTTCTTTTTATTCCATTCCTTTGCAACTTCAATCGCTTTATTTAGCAAGGATTTACCAAGTCCATGCTTCTGAAATTTCTCTCGAATATAAATTCTTTCAATTTCAAGGAATTCATCGCCCATTTTTTCCGTCTGAGCATCATCACTATTGACTTTTAAGTAACCCGCCAATTCATTTTGGTAATAGACAAAGAAAAATTGTGAATGAATATTGGATAGCTCTTTCTCTAATTGTTTTATATTAAATGCCTTTTCTAAATATACTTTCATATTTTCAGGTGAATTTTGATCTTTAAATGTGTAATAAAACGTTTCAATGCCCACTTCTTGTAATGTGTGCAAATCTTCAAGGGTACATGTTTTTATTTTGATTGTCATAGTGAACATCTCTCCTCATATCAATAATTTCGTTTGTTTCCCTTCTTAACGTATTCCCAATCTTTTTCAACATTTTTTCTTACCCGCTGCAAAAGATTGAATAATGTTTCCACTTCTACTTCAGATAATCCTTGTAAAGCTACAGCGTTAGAATGATCATGTTCTCTTATTAAAAACGGATAAACATTATTGCCTTTCTCGGTCGCATAGAGTTTCTTAATTTTTTTATTTTGTGGATCCTCTCGCTTTTCAACAAATCCGTTCATTTCTAGTTTTTTTATTGCGCGTGATGCAGTTGTCCGATCCACTTTGATCATTTCAGCCAACTTTTCTTGAATAATTCCTGGGTTCTCACATATTCGTACAAGGTACAAATACTGACCTTTTGTTAAGTCATATTCTTTAAACTCGATATTACTGATTGAATCTAGTGCTCGTGCTATCATCCCAATTTCACGAAGAACTTCTTTCATAATGAACTCCTTCATTTTTATTGCAAATGCAATATTTTTAATTCATTTTAATCAAACTTTGTTGCATTTGCAACAAAAAATAATTGAATATCTACATAATTTTAGGGTGATAATTCAAAAGAATTTGCAATCTTTCATAAGAATAAGTAGACTTTATATTGAAATTGAATATATTAACCGGGGGCTTGCGGAAGCAGGCTGAGAGTACGACTAATCCGTCGTTGACCGTTTGAACCTGATTTGGGTAATGCCAGCGCAGGGAGTGTAGTAAGTCGAATTATGCACTTTGCTTAGGCAGAGTGCATTTTATTTTGCGGAAAGGGTGAAAACCGATGACTCAGCAACGAGAAATCATAGAGGAACTTTCTCAATTTATCAAAAAGAATCAAGCTTCAGAAGAAGAGTTTAATAGCTTGGCTTTACATATTTTTAATTATCAATACAAACATAATCTCCCCTATCAAACATTTTGCCGCCAAAAAGGAAAGACACCGCGGCTTGTGAAAAATTGGCGAGACATTCCTTATGTGCCGATGAGTGCCTTTAAAGAGGTTCCATTGACATGTTCAGATCCAGAGGCAGCGGTTAGAGTCTTTATGACAAGCGGAACAACCCAAGGAAAACAAGGCAAACACTTTCATTCCACTCTCGAAATCAGAGAACTTTCCATGATTATCAACTTTAAAGAACGGTTTATGAAAGAAACAAATCGCATCCGCATGGGAATTTTGTTTCCAACTGAAGAGAAAATGCCGCACTCATCCTTAGCCCATTATTTAGCTCTTGTCATGAAAGAGTTTGGCACAGAGGACAGCTGCTATTTATTAAAAGAGAACGGCGTACATATTCAAAAAATCATCAGTGAGTTGGAACATGCCGAAAAAACAGGAGAACCATTTGCTTTGCTCGGAGCAAGTTTCAGTTTTGTTCATTTGTTTGAGGAATTGGAGCGTTTAGGAAAAACGTTTAATCTGCCGAAGGGAAGCAAAATTCTTGATACTGGTGGTTATAAAAATAAATCAAAGGAATTGGATTTAAATGAATTTTATCAGTTGCTTGAAAGATATTTCGGTGTAGATAGAA
The DNA here is from genome assembly GCF_038004285.1 of Ureibacillus sp. FSL K6-0165. NCBI lineage: Bacteria > Bacillati > Bacillota > Bacilli > Caryophanales > Caryophanaceae > Ureibacillus > Ureibacillus sp. FSL K6-0165. The sequence goes on along the minus strand of NZ_JBBOQS010000001.1, from coordinate 811,925 downwards.
GCAATTGTATTAATATGTACGGCATAACAGAGCTAAGCACGCAATTTTATGATGATGGCAATGAGGTCGTTCCATCTATAAAAACTGGACCTAGTTGGATTCGTACGAGAGTCATCAATCCGTTAACAGGTGAAGAGGTTCCAGAAGGAGAACGTGGTGTTTTAGTTCATTATGATTTAGCGAACTTTAATTCCGTAATGGCGGTTGCTACTGAAGATGTAGGAATGGCGGTTGATGAAGGATTTTATCTGTTCGGTAGAGTTCAAGGTGCCGAGGCAAGGGGATGCTCGCTAGCGGTAGAAGAGTTTATTCAATTGGCGAAAGGAACAGCAAAATGAGAATAACAGCTGGATATATTCCAAATATCGCAGAAACGAAATTTGATAAGAAAATCCTGAAGTTTCAGGATTTAGAAGTGGAACTGCCTCTCCTTACATTAGAGCAAATGCAGAGGGTCATTGACACGGTGAAAAGAGAAAGTGCGGAAATCTTAAAATCACTGTCGGTATCAACAGTAGTGGACATCATCGGTTATGTAACGGAACAATTTTTGGACCGCAGTTCATCTTATCGACAGCAGGCGGAAAAGTTGCTTCCGATTGTCACCGGCTATGATGAGGAGGTAATTCGCCTTGGTCTTACATCTTTTTTAAAAACATTTCGCAAGCACGAACTCCAGCGTTTCCTAGTAGAAGATTTAGGAAATCCATTATTATTAGATCATTTTCAGCCGCGCGCAAAAGGTGGTTTTTCAAAAGCAATTGGACCAGAACTCATTACCCATGTATGGGCAGGGAATGTTCCAGCACTGCCTATTTGGAGTTTCGTATCTGGTCTGCTAGTAAAAGCAGGAAATATCGGAAAAGTTTCAAGTTCTGAACCTCTTTTTGCCGGCTGGTTTGCAAAAGCCTTAGCAGAGGCCGAGCCGAGTCTTGCCAATTGCTTTGCAGTTGTGTGGTGGAAAGGCGGCGATGAAAAGCGAGAGAAGATGATATTTGAAAAGTCGAATCTCGTTATCGGATACGGTAACAACGAAACGCTGCAAGCTTTAAAAAAACAAGTTCCCATTACTACTCGCTTTTTACCTTTTGGTCATAAAGTAAGCTTTGGCATCATTTCAAAATCTGCCTTAGATGCGCACAAAGCATGGCGAATTGCTCATCAAGCCGCACTTGATGTCATTCGTTACGATCAGCAAGGTTGTTACTCACCGCACTTATTTTATGTGCAAAAAGGCGGAAAAGTATCGCCAGTGGAATTTGCCCGCTTGATTGCGGGGGAGCTAGAAAACTTCGAAAAGCGTTATCCAAGGCGTAAGCTTTCCATGGAAGAATCAGTTGCCCTTGCTTCATGGCGGCAAAAGGAAGAAATGAGCACTTTTACAGAAACAGGAAAAGAAGTGCTTGGAACTTCCACACATCAATGGACGGTTGTTTTTGAAGAAGAGGAAAAAGTTTTTACGGCAAGCCCGTTGAATCGAGTTATTCGGGTTATTTCTTTTGAAAAATTAGAAGACATTCTGCCATACATCAAGCCATACCGCTCATTTCTTCAAACGATTGGTATGGCCGCAACCCCTAAAGAACTTTTCCACTGGGCAGAGTTGTTGGCTAACGTTGGCGTAACACGAATCACAGCACTAGGAAAAATGACTTCCCCTGAAGCAGGTTGGCATCATGATGGACGCTTCAATCTAATGGATTTAATTCAAATGGTAGACATCGAATCATCGGCAATAGTGGATAGTGAACAATTTGCTCCTTATGTTGATTAGGAGGTTTTTAATATGAGTTTTTTGGTAATGGAGGATGTAACGTACAGTTACGAACAAGGAAAAAATCAAATTTTACGTGGGATTAGCTGGGAAATCAATAAAGGAGAGTTTCATTGTCTGCTTGGAAAAAGTGGCTGCGGAAAAACGACCTTATTAAAGCTTGCTGCTGGCCTGCTTTCATCTGAGAATGGAAGCATTCGCCTGCAAGGAAAGGAAGTAATCAAACCTTTACCTAATTGTAGTTTTGTCTTTCAAACTCCAACTCTATTGGAATGGAAAACAGTTATTGAAAATGTGCTTCTCCCTATTAAATTGAAACGGAAAATCAGAAGTGAGGATATGGAGCAGGCAATGGAATACTTAGAGCTTGTTGGGTTAGCCTCTTATCGAGATTGTTACCCTTTACAGCTTTCCGGTGGACAACAAAGCCGGGTCGCTCTTGCAAGAGCCTTAATGCAAAAGCCTTCTTTATTATTTTTGGACGAGCCTTTTGCAGCATTAGATGCCATTACAAGAGAAGAACTGCAAGATGATCTTTTAAGAATGTGCTATATGCATAATATTACTGTGCTCTTTATTACCCATGATATTGCGGAAGCTGTATATTTATCCGATAGAGTTGCTGTCATGGCACATGGAGAAATTGTCTATCAAACCCCCATCATGCTTGAACGCCCACGTAGAATGGAAATGAGATATGAGCCTTATTTTAACGAACTATGTTTCACGTTACGTCAAGTGATGAATGGTGAACGCTTATGAAAAAAACATCCGTTTATTCATTCTTATTATTCATTTTTTTACTAGTTATTTGGGAAGTAACATCCAAGTCCTATTCCGAACTTGTATTACCAGCTCCTTCTGTAATAGTACTCACCCTTGTTGATGGACTTTTAAGCGGCTATTTTACACAGCATATTCAGCGGACTGCCGCTGAGGTAATTCTTGGTCTCTTTTTTGGTGGTGTAGCTGGATTTACGGTAGGAGTTCTAATGGGAGAAGTGGCCTTTTTACGTAAGCTTCTGTTTCCTTATATTATAGCGAGTCAAGCAGTTCCCAAGCTGGCATTGGCTCCGTTATTTATTCTTTGGTTTGGCTTCGGCATGACGTCCAAAGTTGTTATTACTGCGCTTGTATGCTTTTTCCCATTGCTTGAAAATACAGTAACAGCTATTCAGTTAAGCGATATACAAAAGCAGGAACTATTTAAAATGCTTGGTGCAACACGGCTACAAACATTAATTCACTTAAAAATTCCTTCTGGTATGCTGGGCATTTTAGCTGGACTTCGTGTTTCGGTTGTCCTTGCAATTGTGGGGGCGGTTGTCGGAGAATTTATCGGCGGCAGTGAAGGACTAGGGGCGCTTATTATCGCAACCCAAGCAATGATGGATACCGCCCTTATGTTTGCCACATTAATTTTATTAACAATTTTCGGTATGATTCTTTACTTAACTGTATCTTGGCTTGAAAAAATGTGGATGAAAAGATTGAAGAAGGAGATATGAAAGATATGAAGTTGAAACATATAATCATCGCATTTCTTTTATTACTTCTAACAGCATGCGGTTCAAAAGAGGAAGGCTCGAATGAAAAAGAATCATTTGCACAGCTGACAGTTGCACTCTGGAGCCAGCCTATTACAGAATCCGTCAACCTATTAGTCGATGATGAAAAAGGATTTTTCAAAGAAAAAGGCATTGATTTGAAGGTGATTCCCGGTGCTGGTGGTGGAGATGCTATTAAAAATATTCTTTCCGGTCAAGCAGATATTGCCTTTACTGACCCTGGATCTCTTTATTTTGCTTTAGCCAAAGGAGAAAAATTAAAAGTTATTTATAATATTTATCCACAGAACGTGTTCAATATTGTGGCGTTAAAAGAAAGCGGTATTGAAAAGCCAGAAGATTTGAAAGGAAAAACAATTGGTGTTTACAGCCTAACAAGTGGAACGCGACAAAACTTATTAATCCTTCTCCACCAAGTTGGTTTGACGGAGGATGATGTCAAGATTGTGGAAACAGGCATATCAAATTTTGCCCCACTAATACAGGGTCAAGTGGATGCAACTGCAGCAACGGATACCGGATTATACCTTGCAAAACAAAAAGGATTAGGCGATGTAAATATAATTGAAGTGAGAGATTATTTAAATATACCAAGTGATGTCTTTGTTGTGACAGAAAAAACGTACGAAGAGAAAAAAGAGGAATTGAAGCGTTTCGTTGCCGCATACAGAGAAAGCGCCCAATGGATGCTTGAAAATCCGGAAGAAGCTGCAAAACTTGCGAAAGAATTTGCTATTGATGGAAAAGATGAAAACATCAATTTAGAGATAATTAAGCTACGTAATGCTTCTTCAGTTTCAGAAGATACGGAGATAAAAGGATTAGGGGCTATTGATGCCGATGTATTACAAAAGGGAGCAGAAACATATCAACAGTTAGGTTTAGTGAATAATCAATTGGACATGTCTCAAGTCGTGACTGAGGAATTTTTGGAGGTAGAGCAATGAACTTTGAGGGGAAAGTTGTCCTAGTTACCGGAGCAAGCCGCGGCATTGGTGCAGCAATTGCTCGTGCTTTTGCAAAGGAAGGGGCTTTTGTCATTGTCAATTATTTGCAGAATAAAATGCTTGCTGATAAAGTGGCAGCTGAATGCATACAGCTTGGTGGTGACTGTTATGCCATTCAAGGAGATGTTACATCTGAAGAGGCTGTGAATCAAATGATTGAGGAGATTATGTTAGAAGCAGGCAAAATTGATGTAGTCGTTAACAATGCCTTTAAATCCTTTCAGTTTAATCCTGAAACTCGCAAGTTAGCTTGGGAAGTGCAATGGGAAGACTATCAGGGGCAAATTGATGGAGCAGTACGCTCAGCCCATTATATTTGCCAAGCAGTCATCCCCATCATGAAAAAACAAAGCCAGGGCAGTATTATTAATATCATTACAAACTTAGTTGAACGCCCCATCGTCCCGTATCATGAATACAATACTGCCAAGACCGCACTTATGGGGTATAGTAGAAATTTGGCTGTCGAAGTAGGCTCCTTTGGCATCCGCGTCAATTGCGTCGCCCCTGGTCTAGTTTATCCAACAGATGCGAGCCGAACAACAAAGGAAAATCTAAAGGAGCTGATTATCGCTCAAACGCCGTTAAAGCGAATTGCCACTCCAGAAGATATTGCTGGTCCTGTTCTGTTTTTAGCCTCTGACTGGAGCCGCTTTATGACTGGACAAACTCTTTATGTCGACGGCGGGTTTGTAATGTAGTAAGGGATTGCTCGCAGTATTTTATGCTGCAGCAATCGCTATTTATTTTTAAGACAAATTATATAAATAAAAAAACTCCTATTTGTATTGCAGTACAAATAAGAGTTTAAATAAAGTTTGTTTCCATGCTACCTCCTGAATTTATGTTGTTAAAAAGAGGGTTCGGGTTCGGATTTCAATATCCCATAATACAAATACTATTTCATTTATCAGAATCCCCATGCTCACTGTCTACAGCAAAGTCAGCAAATTTACGTATTGCTCCATCGACAAACATTTGATGGTCAATATCCAGTTGATTATATAAAGCTTCAAATTCTTTTTCATCCATTATTTCGATTTCGTTCATGATTTTAGCCACAATTTCTTTTTGCTTAGAATTACTCACCATACCACTCAACTCCTTTCATTGATTTATTAATTTAATCATATTGAATTTTTTAATTACCATTTTTTACAATACCGTGTCGTTCTTGAACAATCTATGTAGTTTATTTTTTATACCGTATACTCCGTTTCGAAATGAAAAGGTGCCAATACAAAATAAAAAAGACTGAATCCTAATTGGATCCAGTCCGAAACTATCAATTATATATGGTTGCCTGCTTTCTAACAGGAGTAGAAACGACTTCGATAACTTTATTCACTTAGGAAAGATTATATTTTTTTACATGATTTCTATTGATAAAAATACTCCTACAAAATGGCGTTGATTGGATGAGTATTTATAACTTCACTAATAGATATGCGTAATTGGTAGTTTCCAAATTTTGAAATTTCATCCAATAATGAATTTAATGTCTCTTGGATATCAAACTTAACTTTTAATAAGAAACAGCCGCTCCCTGAAATACGATGTGCTTCAATAATTTCTTTTTTACTGTTTATAAAATGTTTAAATGCCTCGTGATTATTTGAATCATGGAAATAATAATAAACGCAGTATAGACCTAATTTTAATTCATCTACCATCAAAGAATATGACTTAATGACTCCACTATCTTCTAATTTTTTTAATTCTATTTCCTATTGCTTGACCAGACATATGAATCAATTCTCCGAGATCTTTCCATTGAATACGAGCGTTATGCGTGAGTAATTGGAGTATTTGGAAATCAATATTATCTAATTTCATTTAAAACTCCTTTCATTGTGAAACCTATTTGACTAAAAAACTTTCATCAACTTATCGAGAAGTGTTTTATTTTTTATTATCATTACATCAAATTTATGTTTTATTATAACAAATTCTTAATGAGGTGATTTTGATGAACACAGCATTAATAATAATCGATATTCAAAATGATTATTTTCCTAATGGAAGCTTGAGTTAAATAAAGCTGAACAAGCAGCAGCAAATGCAGCGAAAGTTTTAAAATGTTTCCGACAATACAATAAAGAGAAGATTTTTCACGTACAACCTATTGTAGTGGATCCTTCTAAGGGTTACTTACTCCCTGATACGGAGGGCGTTGAAATTCATTCAAGTGTGAAGCCTTTAGATTCAGAAAGCATTACGATTAAACATGCACCTAACAGTTTCTTAAACACGGATTTAGAAAAAAAGTTAAGAGAAAAAAACATCACAAAATTGGTCGTTGTTGGTATGATGACACACATGTGTATTGATGCTACAGTTCGTGCCGCTGCTGATTTAGGTTTTCAAGTAACTTTAATCGAAGATGCATGTACAACAAGAGCTTTAAGATATAATCATATTGAACTAACCGCTGAACAAGTACATTATTCGTTTATTGCTGCAATTAACGGAACTTATGCACAGATTTTGTCAACAGAAGACTTTTTAAATCAAAATCGCTAGGTAATTAGAGATTGGAGATAGCTACCTAAATTTATTTAAAAATCTAATGATGAATATGTATAACAATTAAATGATGAACAGACTTACATTTTAGATATCCTTTATGTTAATGAAACAGAAGGATTGAGGAAGTAGTCTATTATTATCCCACTCTCTATTAAACAATAAGACCTATCCTTCTTATGTTTGGATAGGTATTAAAATTTTCATTAGTTCATGAATTTATTAGTCGTCAACAACATGTAAACAAATAATAAAGCTGTGAACTATCAACTCTTCAAATCCGCATTTTATATGACTAACTTTTGAAAAATAATAAAGTTATGAACCTAAAAACCATTTTTATCCACTTCAAATAAATTGGAATGAATAATAAAGTTGTGAACTGAACTTCCGTTATTTGTAAATGCTGCTTATAAAAAATACAGCATACTGTTTTTTACTACAATACTCTGTAAACGCTCCCGATTGTTGAAGATTATTTATATTTATAACTGTTAAACGTTAATCAAGAATTAAATGTTTATCCATCAATATTGTGTTCGTCCATTGGCCATTCTTTTTAGCAATCCCTTTTCGTACACCCACAATTACAAATCCTGCCTTTTTGTGAAGGTGGATACTAGCTAAATTCACTTCAAATATAGATGCTTGCAACATCCAGTAACCCGAGAGTTTGGCTTTCTCAATTAAATGTTGAAGTAATTGTGTACCTACCCCTTTGCCCTGTGCTTGAGGGTGAACATAAATACTAACTTCTCCTACGCCTTTATAAACCTCTCTTGAAGAAACAGGTGTAATGGATACCCAACCCAAAATCTTTTTATTTTCTTCATAGACATATCGAAGATACGGATGATATTTTTTGTCCCATTCCTTTATAGAAGGAGCTTTTGATTCAAATGTAGCAATTCCCGTATCAATTCCTAATTGATAAATTTTTAGTACATCTGGTATATCTTCCTTTTCTAAAAAACGAATCATTATACAAAACCCCTTTATTATTGGCAACACCCATCAATACCTGTATGACAAACACCCGTTTCAGGAAGTGATAATTTCACATCAAGAGCTGCTTCTGTATCTCCTGCAAGATGCGCAACAATTGAACGTACTTGTTCATAACCAGTAGCCATTAAGAATGTTGGAGCGCGTCCATATGATTTTGAACCAACGATATAAAAATTCGTTTCTGGTTGACGCAATTCCTTTTCTCCATGTGGTGGAACAGTCCCGCAACTATGCAAGTTTGGATTAATAAGTGGTGCTAATTTTGTAACAGCTTCTGTTGCAGGATCAACCTCATAACGTAGTTCACTAATAAATGAGAAGTCTGGACGATTGCCAGTATTGACAATTAATTCGTCGAACGGACCAATTTTTTTATCTGTACCTTTAAGAATCAATCCTTCTTCTTTTTCGAAAATAGATTGAATATAAAAAGGTGTTTCTACATAAATCACTTTTTCAGAGAGGATTTTTTTCATTTTTAAGCCAAGTTCACCACGTGCAGCTAATTCATCGGCAGTTCCACCACCTAGAGCATCTTCCACTCGTTTTTTGCGTAAAATCCATGTAATTTCAGTTTGTGGATGGGCATCTTTTAATTCCACTAATTGAAGTAGTGAATTGATTGCTGAATGTCCTCCGCCTATAACTGCAATCCGTTTGTTTGCATAGCGTGAAATATTAGCTGGCACGTTAGGAATTTGATAATTAATTTTATGTCTGGCTGCTTTTTCGCTTGGTAACATTACCCCATGACTAGCAGCAGGATTCGGATTTCCCCATGTACCTGTCGCATCAATAATTGCGCTAGCTTTATACATCTTTGTTGCCTGCCCGTTTTTAGTGAAAATTAAAAAAGGCTTATTTGCTCGATTAGACGATTTCATTTTATCAGTATCTAATTTTGTAATCGCAATTACTTCTTCATTCGTATGAAGCTGCTCTTTAAATAGCTCACTTAGAGGAAGTAAATAGTCTTCTCGTAATGCTTTACCTGTTGGAATTTCTTCTTTATTCGGCATCTTCCAGCCGTTTTTTTCTAATATTTGTTTAGCAGCACTGTCTACATTATATTTCCAAGAAGAAAATAGCTGAACATGCTCCCAAGAAGCAACATTTGCAGCAACCTCATTTTTTTCGAATATGATAAATGGCAGATTGTAAGACTTTAAATGGGCAGCGGCAGCTAATCCAATAGGACCTGCACCAATGATAGCAACTGGATATTTTAATTCACAACACCCTGAATTAGGTGTGCAACAAGATGAATTTGGTAAGATAGTAAATTCCATTTTCATTCCTCATTTCTTAAAATTATTTGAAGCGCCTGTTTAAAATTAGCAAGCGTAATAGGACCAAGTGAAGATAGATCACTTTGAAAAAAGTGTTGAGTCATATATTCTTCAAGATTTTCAACTGTAGTGATGTTAGTTTGTAAAACAAGTTGCATATATGACGTGAAAAATTCGACTGATTTATTGCCAGATTTGTGTATTCGCATCAGTTTTTCTCCCTAGCAAACAATCGTATTCGTTCTTCAATCGCATCCCGTACTGTTTTAAATACAAGCCATTTTTCTTCTTCTGTTCCACTCGCTTTTGCTGGATCATCAAATTTCCAATGTTCTCGTTTTACATGAGGTGGCGTTACAGGACATTTGTCAGCTGCATCTTCACACAGAGTCACGACGAGCGTGGCGTTATTTAAAATATTGTGGTCAATGGTATCTGACGTTTGATTTGAAATATCGATGCCAACTTCAGCCATTGCTTTTACAGCCATCGGGTTTAATCCATGTGCTTCAATGCCCGCACTTTTAATATTCCAGTCTGATAAATATTTTTTGGCAAACCCTTCAGCCATTTGTGAACGACATGAGTTGCCAGTACATAAAAAATACAACGTTTTCTTTTCCATAAAATAAACACCTTTCATTAAAAATACGTAGTGCGACATAAAGACCGATTAAAGTAAACAACAAAATAGGTATCGTTAATAGAATCCCTGTTTTCAAATACATCCCCCATGAGATTTTGACCCCTTTTCCTGAAAGTACATATAACCACACAAGAGTAACGGGCGATTTGAACTAACAGCATAGCATTCATTCTATTGATTACTAAGCCAACATAAGAGAAATAACAATGCCAACAAGTAAGACTATTACAGCTCCTTCCATAGTAGTCCCACCAATATTCAGTCACCTAGGCTGCCAAATAACAAACATTTATGTTGTGATAGAGAGTTCTTGCTAACAAGAACATGTATTTCCTCCATCATTAGTTTTTAATTCGTTAATAACTGCTTCGACAACAGGGGACAGTTGATCAGCAATTCGATAATATTTCCACGTACCTTCTTTTCTTTCTAAAATTATGCCTGCATCTTTTAACTTTTTTAACTGCTGGCTAACAGCAGGTTGCGAAATACCGAGCACTTCAACAAATTCACAAACACATACCTCACCATTTTTCATACAAGCTAAGAGCGTTAGACGATTTTTATCTGCCAATGCTTTTAATTGTTTTTCTAATAAATCCAAAATGAAACCTCCAATTCTTTATATAAGCAATTGCTTATATATAACATACCATCATTCTTTATATAAGTAAATACTTATGTATTAAAAACCCGTGGTGCTAGTTGAGTCTTAACGCTCAACTAGCCCAAGAACAACAAGGAGTAAGCCAGTAAAATACCATCCAGTGCCGTTTCAAATCCAGAAACCGAGTTTGCTCGAATCTCGGTGATCCGATACGAATCGACTAAAATCGAAAACACGGTTTCCACCACTTTACGTTTTCGCTTCATCCACTGTTTCCATGCGTCCGATTGGCGAATTCGCTGATTTTTTCGAACGGGCGTCCAAAAAGCGATTCGATGCTCTTCGTACAGCTTCTTTTGCAGCTTTTGGCTGATATACCCTTTGTCACCTAGGTTATACGGATGTGGAATTTGTGTCATGACGGTCTCCGCAGCCATCCGATCATGACAAGACGCTTCAGTGACGACATATCCCATCGGAAGCCCTTGGTCGGTGACCTGCAGATGAAGTTTCAACCCATAGAAAGCGATCTTTTTCGAAGCACAATAGCCAATATCGGCAATTCCACGAAACCGTTTGGCACGATACATTCGGGATGAATGACACCGATCGATCGGCAAGCTGTCCACGACCGCATACGCATGGTCTGCCCGCGTTTGGCCAGCTGGTGCCGTATCCACTTGGTCGCAAAGCCAAGCGCTCGGTAGCGATGGTTGTACCGAGAACGTTCAGGGAACAAGGCCTTGGGAAACAAATTCCCGATCACAAACTGGTGCCAAGCCCGTTCGGAAGTGAAGCCCAGCAACTTTCCAAGGACATGGATGGTGATGATGACTTCGTCTTTCTGTTTCAACCAATGACGATTTCGACGTTGAAGATGAATCTGGATGCTCGACAGTTGAGCGGATACAAAGAATAAAATCGCTGCATATTGTTTTTGAAGTTTGGCTCGATCTGTTGTAAGATGAAAGTGCTCTTGCATGGGGATTCTCCTTTTGATGTTTGGTCGCACTTTCATTTTAAGAAGATCTCATGCAAGGGCTATTTTTATGCTTATCTGATTTTATTAATTAGAATTTATTTATTTAAAATGAGGATGTCCCAAAAGCGAACGCTATGCGAACACTTTTGGGACATCCTCATTTCATTGAGAAATTTGAGATGCAACATAATCAAGATTATCGGAACTCAAATGTATCTAGAATTATAAAATATCCCCGTTCATCAAATTGATGATGGTGTTGCAAAACTAGAGTAAAAACTCGAAGTTATGCATAAGGATGCAGCATAACACATGTAGTAAATATCGATGAAATCCATACCATCGTGGCTGTTCCACCCCATCACTCTTTCGCTCGTTAAATACCCGTTCAATCCCGCGGCGAAGCCCAAACAGCCATTGGCCAAACCTCGTTTTCAAAAAGACAGGAAGAACCCGGCCATAGGCATCTTTCCGTTCCTCGCTATTTTCGGCGGTTGATGGGAGAAAGGAATAAGATTCCTGCTTGTTCGGCTGTTTGTCGAATCTTTTCGCTGCCATACGCGGCATCGCCTAACACAAACTCAATATCCCATTGCCCTAAAGAAATTACCATGGAATGGGGGGGATTTGTGTTGCACACAATTTGAAAAAGTGGGCGGCCACCGTCCACCCAATAAAAAGAAAAAGGGAGAACATACGGGGATGAGAAGAAGCAGATCCTTTGAGAGAACAAAAAATATCCAAATAATGTAAAAGAAAAAGCAGGAGGCTGTCCTCAAAAAGGTCGTTTTACCGATCTTTTGGGACAGCCTCTTTGTTACGTTTTATCAGGCCCTGCCTGATTCCACACCTTCAGTGAGGGCAAAAATTCCTTATGCTCTTACATGAGAAACCATAAATGTGGTAACTCGTCAACCTTCATTCTGTCAGATTTACCGTCGACAAACACCAAATAATTTAAATCAATTGTTTAACTGCAGAAATAGCTTCATAAACAAAATAACCCGAAAAACCAATTAACACTATACCAGCAATAATAGAACTTACTTTTATCATCGAACGGCTCATTAACTTTCTTGTAGTAGAAACAATGGTTAATAAGCCAATGTCATGTAGTAAAATTCCGGTTAACACACCCGTCCCAATGGTGATAAATTTAATTGGATTCGCCATATCATATGAGTTGGTAAGAACCGACCCGAATACGCTTAGCCAAAACACTATATTCCCTGGAGATATCGCAACAAGAAAACCATTTCTATATGAAGAAAACCAAGATTTTGTTGGCTTTTCACCTGATAATGTGATATCATGATCCGCATTTTTAATAGAATCATAACCAATTAAAAACAAAAATACTGCACCAACAATCCACATCGGGATTTGAATAAACGGTTGCTTCAAAATGGAGGATAATCCGAAATAAAATGCTGCGATTAAAGCTAAATCAATCGTCATACCTCCTAATCCAACAGCCCAACCATGCCAAAAGCCATTCTTGAGACCTTGCTTGATCATTTCTACAGAAATGGCTCCAATTGGCATGGCAATAGAAAGGCCCACAATAACATAAGTAAGATACAATGCCATAAAACCCCACACACCTTTATAAACTTAGTATGATGTACAAATCAGTAATTCTGATTATCAAGATTTAGGATGGAATGGACATACCCCTTTTCTTGGATTATTGTCATCAGTGATTATATACTGTTTCCATTCTCTGTTGCTTTCGTCTCCATATCTTCCTAGATCCGGATGGATTGGGAGATTTTCTATCGACTCTACTTTTGATCGAATTAAATCAATAGCCTTTGGAGTAATATCAGCAAAAATTCTTCTAGGTTGAAAGATCAATATAAGGCTTTTTCCCATGTTCCTAGTAATTCTATGTTTATATGCTGGCATATTAGCTGATACAAAAATAGGTTCTCCATCAAAACAAAATTCCCAAAGTGGATCATCTGGATCAGTTGGAATATTTGCATTCCATTCTTTTTCATCATTCTCATGTAGATATTTTAAAATATTCCAAAAATAATTTTCATAGTAATCAAATGACTGTTCTGGAATTTCAGGTTGCACAAAAACAACCAAAGCATGTTTATTATGCTCATTTTCTCTTGATAATTTCAAAAACTCTCTTAATACATTCGGTAGAGGGCTTAAATCATGATTTTCTATATAAAAATATCTTAAATCGCCTTTTTTCTCAGCGATAGTTCCAAAGTGGCAAGGGAAATTCTTATCAGAAACAACTTTTTCCCAATAAGAATATTCATCTTTTAGCCATTCTGGTATATTATTACCATATTTGAGATCTGATTTGGTTAACATTGAAATGGCTCGTTGCAACACTTTTCTACTCAACTCCACTCAATTCCTTGTCAAAATTCTACATTTATTTTCTATTTTTCCTAATAAAAAGTATAGCACAAAATCTTTAATCCATAGCAAATAATTCCATAATATTTTTCACCCTTCAATTAATTGTATACGTGATTAAATACAGATATTTAACGTATTAATAATACGAATTATCTTTACACCATATGTATTAAAAATAAAATATCACCTTCAAACGAGAAGGTGATGATATAAATTCATAAAAAATGTTGTTCCTCAATATAGAAAACAATGCTGATTTTTCTACGGAATAGCACCCTATCGTTGAAGAGCACATTAGTTTTTTAGATAGTATTGAAGGCTGAGTAGTTAGCTTTCGTTCAAATAGATTTATCTAAATGCTACCTCCGCAACATAGATGTAGTTGAAATTCGATACACATTGCATACTCCATATTTAAAATAAAAAATAAAACCTATCCATCACCTTATTGAGGATAGGTTTTATATTAGTTCACAACTTTTTTACTTTAACAAAAGGTTAAAAGTGTATTGATTATTTACTCCACTGTTACAGACTTCGCCAAATTTCGCGGTTTGTCAACATCGCATCCACGATCTAAAGCAGCATAGTAACTAATGAACTGCAACGGCACTACAGCAACAAGCGGCGTAAGAAGAGCATGCACTTTCGGAATGACAAGTCGGTCTTCGTCTTCATTTAAACCTTCCATTGAAATAACGCATGCATTAGCACCACGTGCCACTACTTCTTTCACGTTACCGCGGATATTTAATGCCACTGGCTCTTGTGTAACGAGAGCAAAGACAGGTGTTCCATTTTCAATTAATGCAATCGTTCCATGCTTTAACTCCCCACCAGCAAAACCTTCCGCTTGAATATACGATATTTCCTTTAATTTAAGTGCGCCTTCTAAACTTACATAATAATCGATATTTCGACCAATGAAGAACGCATTACGAGTATGATTTAAATATTCATTTGAGATGTTATGCAGTTCTTCTTTAGAATCCACGATTGTTTGAATTGCATTTGCAGCAAAAGCAAGCTCTGTTTTTAAATCGAAGTTCATGATGTTTCCTTTGCTTTTACCCGTAACATAAGCAGCAATTGCTAAAACGGCTAATTGTGCCACATATGCTTTTGTTGAAGCAACGGCAATTTCGGGACCAGCGTGTAGTAATAGCGTGTAATCCGCTTCACGGGAAAGCGTTGAACCCGCAACATTTGTAATGGTTAACGTAGGATAGCCTAATTCTTTTACTTTTACAAGCACCTGTCTGCTATCCGCTGTTTCACCAGATTGAGAAATAAATATAAAGAGTGGTTTTTCAGATAGTAATGGCATATTATAGCCGAACTCACTAGAAATATGAACCTCCACCGGAATTCCAGCAAGCTTTTCAAAGTATTGTTTTCCTACAAGTCCTGCATGGTAGCTCGTTCCTGCCGCAATGATATAAATTCGATCCGCATTGCGTAAAGCAGATAATATTGCTTCATCAATTGTTAATTCTCCAGCATTATTACTATATTCTTGAATGATTTTTCGAACGACACCAGGCTGCTCATCCATTTCTTTTAACATGTAATGAGGATATGTTCCTTTTTCAATGTCGCTAGCATCTAGCTCCACTGTATAAGGTTTCCGTTCAATTTGACGTCCATCTATTGTAGAAATTTCAACTTTATCCTTCGAAACCAATACAACTTCTTTATCATGTAATTCAATAAATTGATTTGTCACTTGCAACATCGCCATTGCATCCGATGCAACTACATTAAATCCTTCACCTACACCGACAAGCAATGGTGATTTGTTTTTAGCAACAAAGATGGTTTCAGTATTTTCCATATCAAGTAAAGCAATCGCATAGGAGCCATGCAATAAAGATAGGGTCTTACGAAACGCTTCTTCAGTTGATGAACCTTCATTAGAGAACAATTCTACAAGCTGGACAATTACCTCTGTATCTGTATCTGATTGCATTGGAGCATCTTTTAAATATTCTTTTTGTAGTAGGTGATAGTTTTCAATGACTCCGTTGTGTACAATCGTAAATCGGCCAGAAAGACTTTGATGTGGATGCGCATTGATTTTATTAGGCTCACCGTGTGTTGCCCAACGTGTATGACCAATGCCGATGTTTCCTTTCATTTTGTCGTCTACAATTTTGCGTAAGTCAGCAATTCTTCCTTTTTCTTTGAAAACTGTAATTCCTTCTTGATTTTGAATGGCTATACCTGCTGAATCATAGCCGCGGTATTCGAGCTTTTCTAGTCCTTTTAATAAGATTTCCTTTGCATCTAAATATCCGTTATATCCAACTATTCCACACATTTACATACCTCCGTCAATAAGCGATACCATACTATCAATTTTCCAAAAAATTGTAGAATTTTGTTACCTGAAAAAGGCAACAGAAAACTAAACCTACTTTTTTGCTCTTTTTTTGAATTTGAACTCTGTCCAGTTCAATATGTCCAAAAAAAGAATTGTAGGTTTGATATCGCGATTTATTTTTTATTGCTTTGCCTTTTCGTTCCTTTGTCCATAAAATTGCTTTTATGTTTTAAGAACGAAATTACGACCGGGCAATGCGATCGGGAGGCATCCGCCGAATATTTCGATAAACCTCCACCTCGTCAACTAAGGATTGATTACCGTCCGATTTCCTTAGTCCTGGCGCTTTCATTGTTTTCCATCGCATTTATATAGCGCGAAACTAACCTCCTTTACCGCGCTCGCTTAATTTTTCTAAAAACTGGAAATTATATTTATAAAAAATTAAGCATTCTCATCATACAGAATATGTATCTATACGTCAATGATTTACTAATGTTACTTATTTATTTTTAGATATCAAGAGTTACAATATTCCAAATAAATTTGCCCAAGATAGGAAATTCCCTAGCTTGGGCAAGCAAATTCATAGAATTTATTTTTATTATAAGGGGTATCAAAGGCAATGAATGTTATTTTATTTCTGAAACTCTTTCTCCTTTAATAAATTTACAATTTCTCGGTTAAATTCAGGTAAATCATCTGGTGTTCTGCTTGTAACTAACTGATTGCCACATACAACAACTGGCTCGTCATGGAATTTTGCACCGGCATTTTCTAAATCGACTCGAATCGACTTATATCCTGTCACGTCACGTCCTTTTAATTCTCTTGCCGAAATTAAAAGTTGAGGCCCGTGACAAATGGCAAATACAAGCTTATTCGCTTTCATAAATGATTTAACAAATGCCACTACTCGATCATCATCACGCAACAAATCCGGTGAAAATCCTCCTGGTATGAATAAAGCATCAAAGTCATCTGGATCTACATCTTCAATTCCATAATCAATGTCGACTTTTGCTTCTCCCTTTTTGCCTCTAACGGTTTTGTTACCTACTTTATCAATCGTCACAACTGTATGACCAGCAGCTTCCAACGCTTCTTTCGGACTTGTAAATTCTACATCCTCAAATAAATCTGTAATTAATGTCGCGATTTTTGCCATCATTTCACACTCCCTTTCATATTTCACATTTATTACTATTGCCGATTCCTTCTGTAAATAATCAAAAAGATGGATGAAAAACAGCTTGCGGGGATATTTCACAAATGTAGTTTAAACTCGTATGGATATGAATGATGGCCCACTTGTGCAGATAACCTCTTCACTTGTGTGGTTAGGGTACTAGCTTGTGTAGATAAATTATCAATTTGCGCGGATGATTCCACAGCTTGTGTGGATGTAATTCCTGCTCGTGCTGATGTTTCCGTAACTTGTGTGGATGCAACTTTAGCTTGTGCAGATGAATACCTCCCTTGTGTAAATAATAATTATTCATGTGCAGATATAACTCCCGATAACATAGAAACTTATGGATTCTTTTATCCAGACATAATAAAAAAGCTGTGTGTAAAGTCAATGTATTTTGACATTACCCACAGCACTGTTTATGTTATTCAGTAATACCCATTTCTTTTTTTACAACTTCTGCAATGCGATTTACATAGCTTTCACATTCTTCATCCGTTGGTGCTTCCACCATTACTCGAACTAATGGTTCTGTTCCAGAAGGACGAACTAGTACTCGACCATTGTTTCCAAGTACATCTTCCACTTCTTTAATTGCTTCTTGCACTTTTGGATTGTCCTTCACTTTATTTTTATCTGTAACACGTACGTTAACTAAACGTTGCGGGAATACTTTCATTTCTGATGCTAGTTCAGATAAACGCTTACCTGTTAATTTCATAATATTTACTAATTGGATAGCTGTTAGCATACCATCGCCAGTAGTGTTGTAATCAAGGAATACGATGTGGCCAGATTGTTCGCCACCTAGGTTGTAACCATTTTTACGCATTTCTTCAACGACATAGCGGTCACCAACAGGCGTTTGTATACTAGTCATTCCGTTTTCTTCTAATGCTTTATAGAATCCCATGTTGCTCATCACAGTCGAAACGATTGTATTTTTCTTTAAAAGCCCTTTACTATTTAAATATTTCCCGATGATAAACATGATTTGGTCGCCATCGACAATATTCCCTTTTTCATCGACTGCAATCAATCGATCTCCATCGCCGTCAAAGGCTAGCCCAACATCCGCTTCTCTTTCCACAACGAATTCTGCCAGCTTTTCAGGGTGTGTAGAACCTACTCCATCATTAATATTTAATCCATCCGGAGAAGCACCCATTGTTGAAATATCTGCCTCTAAATCTGCAAATAAATGCGTTGCTAATGAAGAAGTAGCTCCGTTCGCACAGTCAATCGCAACGTGAATACCTTCAAAATCTTCATCAACCGTTTGTTTTAGATAGGAGATGTATTTCTGACCACCTTCAAAATAATCGCTGACTGTGCCTAAATCTGCCCCAATTGGTCTCGGCAGTGTATCTACCTCAGCATCTAGTAATTTTTCAATCTCTTCTTCTTGTTCATCTGTTAATTTATAACCATCTGGACCGAAAAATTTAATTCCGTTATCTTGAACTGGATTATGTGAAGCTGAAATCATAATTCCTGCATCTGCATTCATTACTCGAGTTAGATAAGCAACACCCGGTGTGCTAATGACACCTAATCTCATGACTTCAACTCCAATAGAAAGCAACCCAGCAACTAACGCTCCTTCTAACATATGACCAGAAATTCTTGTATCTCGACCAATGATGACTTTTGGTCTTTCATTAGCATTTTTGGTTAAAATGTATCCCCCTACACGACCTAATTTAAATGCAAGTTCCGGGGAGAGCTCTGTATTTGCGACTCCTCGTACGCCGTCTGTTCCAAAATATTTTCCCATAACTATTCTCTCCTTCAACACTTGACATTCCATATTTGAATAATTCATGGAATCAAAACCAAGCAATTTATGTTATTTGAGTAGTTTTTTATTTTGAAATTCAAGATTTTATTCGCTTTTTATTTCCTCATCAACACCATTTGGCTCATCCATACTTTGGTCTTCATCGGTTTCTTCATCAACTGAATCTGATTGAGTTGGTGTTTTTGTAACATTAGCGCGTACAATAATTTTATCAGTTCCTAATTTAGTAGCTCCCTTCGGCAAGTTTAGGTCCACTTCATAATTTCCTGAGCGGTCAACCTTCGATACGTCAAATTCTACGACTAAAGACTTTAGGGAGTCAATAATAGATTTTGGACCAAACAATTCAATCGTCTTTGTATCTGTATTTAGTTCATTAATTACTACACCTTGTTGTGGTGTTCCTATTTGCCTGAGTGTGATTGGAATATCTCTGCTATATTCCTCCACTTCAACAGTCACATTAACCGTTTCTGGTTGAATAGATACATCTAGTTTATTTAAATTACTATCTAATACTTTGACATTCGCTTCTTGGGTAAAAGATTCCTTAATTCCTTCCGGTGCTGAAACTGTTGCTTTTACATAACTTATGTTTTCAATTATGCTCTTGGCACCTGTTACAATCACTTTACTCGGCTCAGCCATCATCGATTTTAACACATAACCTTCCGCAAACAATCGGTTATTGATTTCAGGATCTACCCTAAACTCTTGAGTTACTTTTTCTTCAATAACAACATCCACTACCTCTGGGTCAATTGTCACATTCAGTTTATCAGAAAAATTTTCATGCTGTATTGTAACTCTATGTTCACCAATTAACAATGAATTTAAGTCAACAAATACTTTAAAATCTTTTTGGAATTTTGTTTTTAACACAATTTGCATTGGGCCTTCAATCGTTACATCTACAGTTTCTGGCAACCCAGTAACAATTAAATTTTCGGAATCATAATAGACCTCTAAAGGAACATCCGTAATAATATCTACATGATTATTCGATGTAGATTCTTTTCCACCACCAGTTAATTCCGCTTTCACGTAAAAGAAGAGAAGAAACGCTAATATGAAGGCTGTTGCTCTCAACACCCATATATTATCAAAAAATTTATCCATGTTTTTTCCCCCTCCAAGTCCACTTAGAGGATGCGTCTAGTTCCATTTCTGGCCCAAACCATAATGTTCTAAGTAAAGATTCGAAATTTTCTAATGTGAGATTTCTATGTAGATTGCCATTCACTGCAATACTAACTGCACCTGTTTCTTCCGATACAACAACTACGATAGCATCTGTAACTTCACTTAACCCAAGAGCAGCTCGATGCCTTGTACCAAGTTCTTTTGATATCAATGTGCTTTCTGATAATGGTAAATAACATGCCGCTGCTGCTATTCGATCTTTTTGTACAATTACTGCTCCATCATGAAGTGGGGTATTTGGAATAAAAGTATTAATAATCAATTCTGACGTAATATGGGCATCAAGTCGAATACCTGTTTCGATATATTCGTTTAAGCCTGTTTCTTTTTCAATGGAAATGAGTGCACCAATTCGTCTTTTCGCCATATAACTTACAGCTTTTTTCATTGCTTCAATAAGACGCGCTTGTTCATCTTCCAATTGATTTACTGGACGTTGAAATAACCTACCGCGTCCAATTTGTTCAAGGGCTCTTCGAATTTCAGGTGTGAAAATAATAATAATCGCTAAAAATCCCCAATCAATTACTTCTTGGAGCATCCAGCCTAATGTATCCAAACCAAAGATTTCAGTTGCAATTCTTGCAATGATAATGACGAATAAACCTTTTAATAACTGAACGGCTTTCGTCCCTTTTATAAGGGTTAAAATTTTATATATAACGTACCAAACAAGTATGACGTCCAATAAACTAAAAATAATATTTACAGGAGTAAAGTCAGTAAATTGCTCAATTATATTCATGTGGCATCCCCCACTTAATTCACCAAATCAATAACAAAAAAACACATGCGATATAGTTTATGCATTTTTTATAATAATAGTATATAAAAAATTCCATTTTTATAAATTTAAAAAATTCCCAATTATACTATCAATAAGTATATCATAATCAAATCCATAAAGCTTTTATAGTATTGACGAAACTTTTATATCAATTGTTTCTTTTTTTCTTTTCTTGTCTAAAAATATCGATTTTGATTAAATCGAGTAGGAGGGAGCGATTAACTCCCGTCCTCTCACACCACCGTACGTACGGTTCCGTATACGGCGGTTCAATTAAGATGATTGACGCAAGTCTTTATAACTTCCGTGAATAGCTGTTCTCTTTATGCCAGTGGTCACTCCACCCTCCAAGAGGTCTCCCACGGGATTCACCGCTTCCTTCCTCAAGTGAGGTACTACGTTTTCTGTGTTCATCATGACTCACTGAATGCCAAGGGCTATTCTCTCTTAATTGTTCGGTCCTTCTTAGTAGTTCTAAACCAACTAATACTATGACCTCTGCTGACTTCTGACGGTTCAGCTACTTATCACTAAGTAGGTTATGAAGCGTACTTCACATATCCGCCAGACCTCCCCGGGTAAGAATGTAATCTTTCCTTCCATCTATCTGCTTCATTTACTCTGTACCACCTTTGGCAGAAAGGACTTTGTTTTGTTTAGCAAACTCATCCAATGATACCTAGCCTTATATGAAGTTCGTGTTCCTCAGACCGGAAGTTTGCCGCTCGCTTCCTTCAGATTCCGCGTCACCACGGACACCCTTGCGTTAAGCTAACTGTTACTTCTGCCTTCACAGTTCGGGACTTACACCCTATAGATTACACCCATGCCAGGCGCACTAACAAAAAAATTATCATCCATTTTCGGATGATAATTTTTTGTTTAAATCATTATTGTTTCAAAAGAAGAACATACTAGCAATGCTTCTTTGCCACTTTTCAGACATTACTTTCCTGAAGAATGCATGCATAGAAACTGTATATATGTCCACGCCACATGTAAGATTACAGTTCTTTAAAAACACATTTAATTTTTGTTACATCTACTTGCTGCTGAACAATCCAATTCCTATTTTATTCTTCATCTTTTTCAAACAGTGTCACAAAGTCCGATGCCATTCGTTTAATCTCATACCATATCCATTCAAACACTTGATCGATTTCTTGAATCTGTCCCGATACAACTGCCGTAGATGCCATATACTCCCCATTAATGACGATTATATTGCCATCTACTTCTCCTTCAACTACAATATCTCCGTTTTTTACAACAATATCACCTTTTACGACTTCACCTTCAGGAACAATGACCGTTTGCCCTTCAACGATTAAGTTTGGTTGTTTCGTTACTGAAAATTTATCATCATTAAAACTTCCAAATAACGTTGCACTCATAAATAAAACAAACATTGCGGCCGCTACTAAAAATGGATGTCTTCTAAGCCATTTTTGCACGCCTACTCGACTTTTCGGTCTAGGCAGACGCTTCATTACCTTTTCCTCAAAATGTGGAGGTGCTGTAATATGCGCTGCACTTTTAATAAATGCAATCGTGTCACTCAGTTGATGCATATGTTGTTGACATTCCGTACATGTCTTCAAATGCTGTTTTAGCACTTGTTCGTGTTCACGGCTAATGTCGCCATCTAAATACTCGTGCATATAGTCAATAATGTGTTGTGGACACGTACTCATGCAATTCCCCTCCTACAATTTGTTAAGCTGCTTTCTTAACGCTTCACGACCTCTATGAATTCTAGTTTTCACCGTTCCCAAAGGCAAGTCAAGTATTTCACTTATTTCTTGAAGAGAACATTCTTCAATATATTTTAGTACTATCACCGTACGATATTTCTCAGGTAACCTGCTAATTTCATATTGGATGCGTTCTTGAAATTCCATTTGGAGAGCTACATCTTCAGGTAGATCTTCTTCATTTGCAATATGTGAATACATATTTAATCCATCAGTGCCATCTACCTCAGCATCTAAATAGTAATCTGGTTTTTTCTTACGAATTCGATCTATACACAGGTTCGTTGCTATGCGATAAAGCCAAGTTGAAAATTTCCTATTTTGATCGAACGTATGTAAATTAATATACGCCCGAACAAAAGCTTCTTGAGCAATATCTTCCGCCTCTTGCTTATTTCCAAGCATTCGATAACAAATTTGGTATAGCTTGTGCTGGTAGAGGCTCACAATATCTGAAAATGCGTTTTGATCACCTTTTAGCACTTGCTTTATTCTTTTGTTCACTAACGCATCCATGTGTTTCTCTCCACCTTTTTTGGCTTAACGTAATATACGAATGAATTCTTCACAAAGTTTCATTTTTATTTAAAATACAAAAAAAGAATTCTGACCCTAATAAAGTATAAAATACCAAATTTATCAAATAAATAGTGCATTTTACACTAATTTTTCGCCTAGCAACGACCCCATTAATGCTACCGCAGTATCAGCAGTTTTATTGCGCTCATCAAGAATTGGATTTACTTCCACAAATTCGCATGAAGTAATAATTTTTGCCTCTTCCAACATTTCCATTGCTAAGTGGCTTTCTCGATAAGTAATTCCTCCAGGTACTGGCGTTCCTACTCCAGGTGTATAGATAGGGTCCAAAGCATCTAAATCAATGGAAATATGCACCCCATCAACTTCCCGCTCTCTTAAATATGCCACTGTTTCTTCTATTACTTTTGTCATACCCACTCGATCGATTTCATGCATTGTAAAAATTTTAATCCCCTTTTCTTTAATTAAAGCTCTTTCTCCCTCATCAATCGAACGAGCGCCTATAATGACCACATTTTCATATTTAATCGTTGGTGCAATTTTTGCGATATTAATTAATCGTTCATCACCAAGTCCAAGGTTTACCGCTAAAGGCATACCATGAATATTTCCGGAAGGAGTTGTTTCCGAAGTATTAATGTCTGTATGAGCATCAAACCAAATAACACCTAAATTGTTATAATGTTTTCTTATTCCAGCAATGGAACCGATAGAGATACTATGGTCTCCTCCAAGAATTACAGGAAATCTTCCTTGCTGAATAACTTCATCCACTTTGTCCGCTAATTTTTCACTAACCTCTAGAACTTCTTCTAAATTTAACAATTTCTTATCGCTAATCTCACTTTTTTTCGTTTTATGAACTGATACATTTCCTTCATCAATCACTTCATATCCTAATCTTTCTAATCTTTCAATTGCGCCAGCGTATCTCATCGCGCTTGGCCCCATATCTACCCCTCTACGTTGTTGACCATAATCTGATGGAACTCCTATAATTGATATTTTTTTTCTTTCCATAAAAACACCCCCTGATAAATTTAATTCTATAAGAGAATGATGGTTTGACTCAACTTGACAAAAAATTGTATAAATATACATAAAAAAACACAGAATATAGCGATTTCTTCATATAGAATGTATTTCAAAAATACGTTTTAACCAATCCATTAAACTTGTAAGCATGGAATTAAATTATAGTTTTTCGTGTACTCTTGACCTTTATACAATAAAAAAAATCCTTTACTCATTGAGTAAAGGATTGACTAGTTAAAATTATTTATTCGATTAACACTTTATTGAAGGGTAATATACAATCTTAAGCAATATTATTTTAGTGGCTGGGGTACCAGGATTCGAACCTGGGCATGACGGAATCAAAATCCGGTGCCTTACCGCTTGGCTATACCCCAATAAATGGTGGAGGGGGGCGGATTCGAACCGCCGAACCCAAAGGGAACGGATTTACAGTCCGTCGCGTTTAGCCACTTCGCTACCCCTCCAAATGTATATCCAAACAATATATGGTGGAGGATGACGGGATCGAACCGCCGACCCCCTGCTTGTAAGGCAGGTGCTCTCCCAGCTGAGCTAATCCTCCTAAATTAATAAAAAATAATGACCCGTACGGGATTCGAACCCGTGTTACCGCCGTGAAAGGGCGGTGTCTTAACCACTTGACCAACGGGCCATTGTCTCCTTAACAAGACAAGAATTATATTATCATGTATTACTGAACTATGCAATAGAAAAATTAAATTTTTTTCAAAAAAATTTATAACTACCTTAAAAGTATACTAATACCTTTAAGGTAGCCAATTCTATAATTGTAAATACTTCTTACCAAACAATTCTTTGTCGGCGCCGATTGCTTCTACCTTCTTTTATATCTTTTCCAGTGCCTAAATAATGTTCACTAATATTTTTATCTTCTAATAATGCCGATGCTTCACCTTTCATTACAACCCTACCATTTTCGATAATATATCCATAATGTGCTATAGAAAGGGCGATGTTAGCATTCTGTTCGACGACTAATATCGTCAAACCTTCTTCTTCGTTAATCTTTTTTATATTCTCAAAAATTTCCTTTACAAGCAATGGGGCAATGCCCAGTGATGGTTCATCAAGCAGTAATAATTTTGGTTTTGCCATAAGTCCTCTGCCAATGGCCAACATTTGTTGTTCTCCACCAGATAAGTAACCTGCTTTTCGATGTTCAAGCATTTTTAATTTTGGGAAATATTCATAAATCTTTTCAATGTCACTTTTAATTGAAGAGCGATCTTTTCTTGTATATGCTCCTGCATATAAATTTTCTTCCACCGTTAAATCTTTAAATATTCTACGACCTTCCATACACAAAAAGATTCCCTTTTTCACCAACTGATCGGGAGAAATATTGTTTATGATTTCTCCTTGAAATTCAATTGTTCCGTCCGTAATATGTCCGTCTTCTGCAGCCAATAAACCTGAAATGGCTTTTAAAGTTGTTGATTTCCCCGCACCATTACTGCCAAGCAGTGCAACTATTTGCCCTTCTTTAACATTAAGCGAAATTCCTCGCAATGCTAGAATCATTTTTTGATAAACCGCTTCTAAATTACTCACACGAAGCATTTTTTTATCTCCTTCCATCAATCGTTAAAGAGAAAAAGGGACAATAGAATGTTGTCCCTTTCATTAATTTTGATTTTTTCAATCTTTATAGCTGAAGTAATCAGTAATTGGCTCCCATTTTCCGTTTTTCACAATACCAAGTCGAGTCATTTCTGTACCAGCATGATTATCTGGAGCAAAGGATACATTTGCAGCTAAACCGCCTAAATCTAAGTTTTGAATGGATTCAAGACCTTCGCGAATTTGTGGTCCTGTTAAATCGCCTTCAGGATATTTTTCTGCAGCGATTTTAATTGCTTCAACCATAATTTTTGCTGCAACCCATCCTTGTACAAATTTTTGGTTAATATCATCAACTGTCTTACCTTTTGCATCTAAATATTCTTTGATCTCCGCCATACCAGGCATATCTTCATACGGGAATGCATGGGAAAGGATACCTATATATCCTTCTGCAACATCTGCACCTGCAATATCAATAATTCCTTCACCTGCTGCCCAGTTTAATCCGATAAATTGCGTATCAATGCCTAATGTTTTTGCATCACGTAAAATTGTAGATGTAGCTCCCCAAGTTTGTTGAATAATAGCATAATCTGGATTTTTCTTTTCTATATTTAACAATTGAGATTGAGCTTCTGTTGCTTGAACATCAATAACTTGTTCATCAACTACTTCCACTCCAACTTCTTTTGCATATTCTTTAATATCTTCAATTGGTGAACGCCCAAATGCTGTGTCATTGTAAAGCAATGCTAAAGTTGGAGCATCGTCTCCTTCATGGTTTTCAACAATCCATTTAAGAATTGCTCGTCCTTGATCTGAATAGGAAGCAGCTGTTAAGAAATTGTATGGACTTTCATTAATATTTTTCAAGTTTTCAGAGTAAGAAGCTGAAATAAATGGTAATTGGTCTGTAGCTACTTGCTGTCTTAAAGCTTCCGTGTCACCTGTACCCCAACCTAAAATAGCAACAGCCTTTTCCTTATCACGCAATTCTTGATAAATTTTTTGCGCTTCTGGAATTTGGTAGGCGTAATCTTTACCGATTAATTTTAGGTCAAGTCCTTCCACTCCGCCTTTCATTTCTAGATACTCAAAATATGCTTTTTCTCCTTCCGCATAAGGTGTTCCTACATCTCCAGTACCACCTGTGATATCATACAAACCTCCAACAACGACTGTGCGTTTGCCTCCACTATCGCTCGAATTCGATGAACTACCATCGTTTGAAGTGCTTGGATTTGCTGAGTCTCCACCTCCACAAGCTGAAAGGATGATGAGCAACACCCCTAGCATAATCCCCAAAAGTTGTTTGCTTTTCAAACCAAAATCCCCCTTTTTTATATAAAATTTATTAACTAACTTAATAAGAGAATGGCCAAACTCTGAAATAGTTTTTTATGTTATGCCAAATATGAGCTAAACCACCCGGTTCAAAAATTAAAAACAGAATAATCGCTAAACCGAAAACAAATTCTTTAAAGGCTGAGAATAATTGGTATAAGTTAGGCATGTATGCAGTTAACAAATCAACAATAGATGTTAGTCCAACAGGTAAAAGGGTAATGAATATAGCCCCTAAAATAGATCCTAAAATGCTTCCTAACCCACCAATCAACACCATGGCGAGGTATTGAATGGAAACATGGATATTGTATAGTTCAGGACTCACAATCATTGTGTAATGAGCTAATAATGCTCCTGCAATCCCAACGAAAAAGGAACTTATAATAAAGGCTAGTACTTTATAGTAGAATAAGTTAATCCCCATAATCTGCGCAGCAATATCTCGATCTCGAACAGCTAAAAAGGCTCGCCCGACTCTCGTTCTCAATAAATTCACCGAATATATGACGGTTAAAATCAAAATGATAATCGATAAATAATAATAAGATGCGTTAGACATGAAAGAATAGCTTCCGATACTAGGCCTGCTCAATACCATTCCTGCTGTTCCACCTGTGACGCTATCCCATCGGCTGATGATGAATGTAATAATCACTTGTGCTGCCAATGTGGCAATGGCTAAATATAACCCTTTTAGTCTTAAAGATGGAATTCCAAACAATCCTCCAACCAATGCTGTCACAATACCAGCTAGCGGGAGAGAAACCCAGAAACTTAAACCATAAGTTGTAGTGAGTATCGCTGTTGTATATCCTCCTACCCCTAAAAATGCACCAACTCCGATAGAGATTTGTCCAGTAAATCCGGTTAAAATGTTTAAGCCAATTGCACCGATAGCGGAAATAGCACAAAGGGTAAGAAGCCCTACCCAATAATTCGATACGTAGAGCGGTAATGTTAGTAAAATGATGAACAAAAAAAGCCATTTTACGATTTCACTCTTCGTTCCAAAGAGTTTCATATCATCTTTATAGGATGTTTTGTAATTTCCACATTCTCTTACAAACAAATTCCTCAACAACGTCACACCCTCTCAATACCACGGCTACCAAACAAGCCATGTGGTTTTAACATTAGGATTAATAGAACCACAATAAATGGCACTACATCTTTTAATCCTCCTCCTACGAGAGGATCTAAATAACCTCCTGCCAAGTTTTGTATAATGCCAATGAGAAAACCTCCAATAATTGCCCCCATTACACTATCAAGTCCTCCAAGAATCACAACCGGTAATACTGTTAAACCAATTGCTGACATAGTAGGGCTAACTCCATTAATATTTCCAAGCAATATTCCTCCTATTGCGGCTACCATGGAGGCAATCATCCAAGTCATCGCTAAAACGAACTTTACGCTCATCCCCATGGATAATGCAGCTTGTCGATCGTCTGCAACCGCACGCATCGCTAGACCAATTTTGGAGTATTTGAAAAAAATTGAAAAAATAACTAATAAAATCATGACAATAATAAAGGACCATAAATAGACTGGTGTAATTATGATTCCTCCTATATTCAGCGGCGTCTGCGGGAACACCGGTGGAAAAGTTCTAGTTGTATGTCCCCAAATAATATGAACAGCACCAGCTAGTAAACTTGATAATCCTAGTGTTGCCATAATGACAGAAATTGTCGGTGCATTTTGTAATTGCCGAATGACTAGTCGCTCAACGACTAACCCTAAAAATGCACTAAATAATAACGTCCCTATAAATGCAACAAGGAAAGGCACGTTTAAAGCCGTCATAATGACTAAACAAACATATGGTCCAAATAATACAAATTCACCATTAGCTAGGTTTAGCGCTCCACTGGCTCGGTAAATCAAAACAAAACCGAGAGCTACAAGACCATAAATACTACCAACGACAATTCCATTAATAAGCATTTGCAAGAAGAACATCCTCAGGCACCTCCAAATTCTGCTCCAATTGAACGATGCGCAATGGAAGCTCCTCTACTGGTTCTGTTTCCGATATGCGCACTTGAATCAATTGATTATTTGAATACATTGCATCGATTAGCTCTTTATAAGCATTTTCAACGAAATTCCTTCGAATTTTTAATGTTCTTGTCAGTTCTCCTGCATCTGCTGAAAATTGTTTGTGTAAAATGATAAATCGCTTTACCCGTTCTTGTGGAGGTAATTCCTCCATTAACCTTTTTACTTCTTGTTGAATTAATTCAATCACTCTATTATTTACTGATAAATCAGAAAATTCTGTATATACTATGCGCTCTTTAGCCGCCCATCTTCCAACAGTAGTCATATCGATATTAATAAGTGCAGATAAAAATGGACGATTTTTTCCAAACACAATCGCTTCTTGAATATATGGACTGGACTTTAATATATTTTCAATTTTGTGAGGATAAATTTCTCCTTTTGGCATGACGATCACATCTTCTTTTCTATCCAAAATATAGAGATGACCATCCTTATCAATGAAACCTTTATCTCCAAGGGAAATCCATCCATCAATCACCAATTCCTGATGTTCATCGTTTAAATATCTAGAGAAAATGGCATTGTTTTTTAAATATACTAGTCCATCTTCTCCAATTTTTACTTCCGTATTTGGAAGCGCCATACCAGAACTGCCCACTTTGATATCATCATCTCGTTGAACAATGGCAATTCCCGCTACTTCTGTTCCACCATACGTCTGCTTCACATTTACACCGATGCTATGATAAAAATATAATGCTTCAGGGTGCAATGCTGCTCCTGCAACATATGCTCTTCTCGTTCTCGCTAAACCTAAATGATCGCGAATTGCACTAAAAATAATGACATCTCCAAGGAAGTACATAAAACGTTCAAATGCAGTAAGCTGGAGATTCTCCAACTTTGCCTTTGCGCGCTTATCACCATATTTTTTAAATAGTTGATATACTTTTCTTTTGAACCAACTAGCTCCTTCCATACGAACTTGAACATTTGACATGATCGATTGATACACTCTCGGAGAAGCAATTATTGTTTGTGGTCCAATTTCTCTTAAATCACCAATAACTGTATCCGAACGTTCAGGGAAATTTACTGTCAACCCAATAACTAAAGGAACCACAATCCCCATAATTTGCTCATGTATCCAAGCAAGCGGGAGAAATGAAAAATAATCATCCGTTTTTTTCATTTCATCTAGTTGAGTTAAATTTTTGGCTGCTTCAATTAGTTGATAATGGGTGTATACGGCTGCTTTTGGGTTTCCACTTGTTGCGGCACTGTAGGAAATAAGCGCTTCTCTTTGCTCTTCTAAAAGGCAAATCTGTTCTTCGAAAAAATTCGGATGTTCTTTTAATCGTTCTGCACCAATATTCAGTAATTCTTCCAAGTAAATTAGTTTTGGGTGACGATAATGTCTTAAACCTCGAGCATCATAATAAACAATATGTTCTATGAATGGGACTTCATTTTCAATTGCTAATAATTTATCCACTTGCTCCTTATCTTCAACAATGACGATTCTCGGTCTTGTATCATTCAAATAAAATCGAATTTGCTCTGGTAAAGATTCTTGATAAATTCCTACTGATATTCCACCAATTGTCTGTGCTGCAAGCTGAGCATATAGCCATTGTGGTTTATTTTCCCCTATAATGGCTAGCGTTTCCCCTTCTTTAAAATCATAATGTTTCTGTAAAGCAATCGATAATCTCTTTACATTCTCTAAGTAATGGCTCCACGTGATTTCTTTCCATATTCCCAATTGTTTCTGTCTAAAAGCTACTCCTAAAGATTCGATTTTCGCTCGTTCAAATAAAAGTGACGGTAACGTGACCGTTGTTACCATGTTTTTCCCCCTTCAAATAACTGTTTCTTCTCCAATATAAGCTTTTATTACATCTGGATTTTCTCTTACTTCCTTAGGTGTTCCAAAACCTATGCGTTTCCCAAAATCCAACACTGCGATGTGATTAGATAAGCTCATTACAACACCTAAATCATGTTCAATAAGTACTACTGTAATTTTCATGACTTCATGCATATCTAATATAAATTGAGACATTCTTTCTTTTTCGGCACCATTCATCCCAGCCATTGGTTCGTCCAATAAAATCAGCTCGGGATTTAAGGCTAACGCTCGGCCTACTTCTACTCTCTTTTGTAGTCCATATGGAAGAGTGCCAACTGGTTTATGTCGAATATCCTGTAACTCTAAAAACTCTATTACTTCTTCTACTTTTTCACGATGTTCTATTTCTTCTTTTGATGCTTTACCAACATAAATTCCACCACTAAACACACCTGATTTCATTAATGTATGTCTACCTAATTTAATATTGTCCAATACTGACATATGCGCAAATAACGCAATATTTTGGAAAGCCCGTGCAATTCCAAGGGTTGTTCGTTCATAAGGTTTCATATTAGTTATATCTTTCCCTTTATAGCGGATTGAGCCGCTTGTTGGATGATACAATCCACTAATACAATTCAACATGCTTGTCTTTCCCGCACCATTTGGACCTATAAGTGAGAATATTTCTCCTTCGTTAATATGAAATGAAACTTGATCTAAAGCTTTCACTCCTCCAAAGTGTAATGAAACATTTTCTATCTCCAATATCGGCCCCAATAAAGTTCCCCCTTTTAGTTTATTAGTTACATTAGCAGTTAATAGATGAGATGTTTTGTATAATATACTAATCTTTTTTCTTATTTATGAATAAAATTTTCTAATTTTTGAGATTTTTTATAACAAAATACCCCCTTACTTTTTATTAGTAAGAGGGTATAAAATATTAAATTATTCTAATATGATATTTTAGTCATATGGAACATTAATAGTGTTGTGCTGATTTAAGAAAATTGTTTTATCATAAAATAAATAAACTATTCTTCTATTATAAAATTTTTCCTACTTGTATACTTTATATTGTATTGTAAACATGGAAACTGTATTTAAAAATAATAGATGTTTTGCTGAGGAATTTGGAATATATCTAATAGAATGGTGTTAACGATATTGTAAGAAAATTGATAGAGGCATTGTTATTGTAAAAATGCAAAAAAAAATGGCTCCGAAGGTAGGATTCGAACCTACGACCAATCGGTTAACAGCCGATTGCTCTACCACTGAGCTACTTCGGAACAATGAAAAATTTATAATGTTATTGCATACAAAATATATTATATCCATTTTTATCATTTTTACAAGTGGATTATTATATTTTTTTGCCGCTAAATGTTATTTTGCTCTCATCTTTTAAACCGTTAGATTTTTACTTGCGAAATAAGCACCACTTTGCCGTGGTATTATGGAAAAGCAACGTCCTACCCTCACAAGGGGGGCCCCTTTCTACCATCGGCGTTAACTCCGAAGCACGTTGACCGGCGAATTTCTGTGTCAGCTTCCCGCAGTCCGGTGCTCGTACACTGTATCTTCTCTTTTTTATTGAAATTAAATGTTATATATGCTTTTTCTTTTGTAGTGTTTCTTTAGTTGTACTGCGGTTTATTGAACTCGAGTGGACTTTTTGTCCTTGTTGTTATTTTCAATTAAATGCTGTAAATATTAACTATTTATTGTTTTTTTAAACCGTTGGGTTTTCACTTGTGAAATTGGCATTTTACAGTGGCATATTAAAAAACAACGTCCTACTCTCACAAGGAGGGCCCCTTTCTACCATCGGCGCTAACTCCGAAGCACGTTGACCAGTGAATTTCTGTGTCAGCTTCCGCAGTCCGGTGCTCGTACACTGTATCTTCTCTTTTTTATTGAAATTAAATGTTATATATGCTTTTTCTTTTGTAGTGTTTCTTTAGTTGTACTGCGGTTTATTGAACTCGAGTGGACTTTTTGTCCTTGTTGTTATTTTCAATTAAATGCTGTAAATATTAACTATTTATTGTTTTTTTAAACCGTTGGGTTTTCACTTGTGAAATTGGCATTTTACAGTGGCATATTAAAAAACAACGTCCTACTCTCACGAGGGAACCCCTTTCTACCATCGGCGCTAACTCCGAAGCACGTTGACCGGCGAATTTCTGTGTCAGCTTCGGCAGTCCGGTGCTCACGTACTCTGTACGCTCCGCTCCGGGCTTCCTCGCTTCCTTGAACTTCTTGGTCTCCGTGCTTCTCGTTTCCTCCAAATAATTGTTTTTCTTTCGTTTTAAATGCCACTCCTCTATCGCGCCGATCGGACTTTCAGTCCTTGGTAGTAAGGGGCATAAAAAAAGCCACTACCGACCTTACGTCAGTAATAGCTTTTTGAGCCTAGCAACGTCCTACTCTCACAAGGAGGGCCCCTTTCTACCATCGGCGCTAACTCCGAAGCACGTTGACCGGCGAATTTCTGTGTCAGCTTCGGCAGTCCGGTGCTCACGTACTCTGTACGCTCCGCTCCGGGCTTCCTCGCTTCCTTGAACTTCTTGGTCTCCGTGCTTCTCGTTTCCTCCAAATAATTGTTTTTCTTTCGTTTTAAATGCCACTCCTCTATCGCGCCGATCGGACTTTCAGTCCTTGGTAGTAAGGGGCATAAAAAAAGCCACTACCGACCTTACGTCAGTAATAGCTTTTTGAGCCTAGCAACGTCCTACTCTCACAAGGGGAAGCCCCTTACTACCATCGGCGCTAAAGAGCTTAACTTCCGTGTTCGGTATGGGAACGGGTGTGACCTCTTTGCCATCGTCACTAGACTCATTTGATTATGTATGTAATTTCAGAGAGGTTATTCTCTCAAAACTGGATAACGACATTGAAATGATTGGTTAAGTCCTCGATCGATTAGTATCCGTCAGCTCCACACGTCACCGTGCTTCCACCTCGGACCTATCTACCTCATCGTCTTTGAGGGATCTTACTTGCTTATGCAATGGGAAATCTCATCTTGAGGGGGGCTTCATGCTTAGATGCTTTCAGCACTTATCCCGTCCACACATAGCTACCCAGCGGTGCCTTTGGCAAGACAACTGGTACACCAGCGGTGTGTCCATCCCGGTCCTCTCGTACTAAGGACAGCTCCTCTCAAATTTCCTACGCCCACGACGGATAGGGACCGAACTGTCTCACGACGTTCTGAACCCAGCTCGCGTACCGCTTTAATGGGCGAACAGCCCAACCCTTGGGACCGACTACAGCCCCAGGATGCGATGAGCCGACATCGAGGTGCCAAACCTCCCCGTCGATGTGGACTCTTGGGGGAGATAAGCCTGTTATCCCCGGGGTAGCTTTTATCCGTTGAGCGATGGCCCTTCCATGCGGAACCACCGGATCACTAAGCCCGTCTTTCGACCCTGCTCGACTTGTAGGTCTCGCAGTCAAGCTCCCTTATGCCTTTACACTCTGCGAATGATTTCCAACCATTCTGAGGGAACCTTTGGGCGCCTCCGTTACCTTTTAGGAGGCGACCGCCCCAGTCAAACTGTCCACCTGACACTGTCTCCCAAGCCGATCAGGCTTGCGGGTTAGAATTTCAGTACAACCAGGGTAGTATCCCAAGGGCGCCTCCAGGGAAGCTGGCGCTCCCCCTTCTACGGCTCCTACCTATCCTGTACAAGTTGCACCGAAATTCAATATCAGGTTACAGTAAAGCTCCACGGGGTCTTTCCGTCCTGTCGCGGGTAACCTGCATCTTCACAGGTACTATAATTTCACCGAGTCTCTCGTTGAGACAGTGCCCAGATCGTTACGCCTTTCGTGCGGGTCGGAACTTACCCGACAAGGAATTTCGCTACCTTAGGACCGTTATAGTTACGGCCGCCGTTTACTGGGGCTTCAATTCGGAGCTTCGCTTGCGCTAACTCCTCCTCTTAACCTTCCAGCACCGGGCAGGCGTCAGCCCCTATACTTCACCTTACGGTTTTGCAGAGACCTGTGTTTTTGCTAAACAGTCGCCTGGGCCTATTCACTGCGGCTCATCAGGGCTTGCACCCCAATGAGCACCCCTTCTCCCGAAGTTACGGGGTCATTTTGCCGAGTTCCTTAACGAGAGTTCTCTCGCTCACCTTAGGATTCTCTCCTCGACTACCTGTGTCGGTTTGCGGTACGGGCACCTCCCGCCTCGCTAGAGGCTTTTCTTGGCAGTGTGAAATCAGGAACTTCGCGCGTAACGCGCTCCCCATCACAGCTCAGCGTATTAGGAAGCGGATTTGCCTACTTCCACGCCTTGCTGCTTGGACACGCTCGACCAACGGCGTGCATTCCCTATCCTCCTGCGTCCCCCCATCACTCAAACGGCGGGGAGGTGGTACAGGAATATCAACCTGTTGTCCATCGTCTACGCCTTTCGGCCTCGACTTAGGTCCCGACTAACCCTGAGCGGACGAGCCTTCCTCAGGAAACCTTAGTCATTCGGTGGATGGGATTCTCACCCATCTTTCGCTACTCATACCGGCATTCTCACTTCTAAGCGCTCCACCAGTCCTTCCGGTCTGACTTCGACGCACTTAGAACGCTCTCCTACCACTCGTGCAACGCACGAATCCACAGCTTCGGTGAATCGTTTAGCCCCGTTACATTTTCGGCGCAGCGTCACTCGACCAGTGAGCTATTACGCACTCTTTAAATGATGGCTGCTTCTAAGCCAACATCCTGGTTGTCTAAGCAACGCCACATCCTTTTCCACTTAACGATTACTTTGGGACCTTAGCTGGTGGTCTGGGCTGTTTCCCTTTTGACCACGGATCTTATCACTCGTAGTCTGACTCCCGTGTATAAATAGCTGGCATTCGGAGTTTGTCTGAATTCGGTAACCCGAGGTGGGCCCCTAGTCCAAACAGTGCTCTACCTCCAGTATTCTTCACACGAGGCTAGCCCTAAAGCTATTTCGGAGAGAACCAGCTATCTCCAAGTTCGATTGGAATTTCTCCGCTACCCACACCTCATCCCCGCACTTTTCAACGTGCGTGGGTTCGGGCCTCCAGTGAGTGTTACCTCACCTTCACCCTGGACATGGGTAGATCACCTGGTTTCGGGTCTACGACCACGTACTCAAAACGCCCTATTCAGACTCGCTTTCGCTGCGGCTCCGCATCTTCTGCTTAACCTTGCACGTAATCGTAACTCGCCGGTTCATTCTACAAAAGGCACGCCATCACCCGTTAACGGGCTCTGACTACTTGTAGGCACACGGTTTCAGGTTCTCTTTCACTCCCCTCCCGGGGTGCTTTTCACCTTTCCCTCACGGTACTGGTTCACTATCGGTCACTAGGGAGTATTTAGCCTTGGGAGATGGTCCTCCCGGATTCCGACGGAATTTCACGTGTTCCGCCGTACTCAGGATCCACTCAGGAGAGGATGGATTTTCGACTACAGGGCTTTTACCTTCTCTGGCCGTCCTTTCCAGAACGGTTCGTCTAACCCATCCTTTTGTAACTCCGTATAGAGTGTCCTACAACCCCAAGAGGCAAGCCTCTTGGTTTGGGCTGTTCCCGTTTCGCTCGCCGCTACTCAGGGAATCGATTTTTCTTTCTTCTCCTCCAGGTACTTAGATGTTTCAGTTCCCTGGGTGTGCCTTCTTAACGCTATGGATTCACGTTAAGATACTGTTCCATTACGAACAGTGGGTTCCCCCATTCGGAAATCTCCGGATCAAAGCTTACTTACAGCTCCCCGAAGCATATCGGTGTTAGTCCCGTCCTTCATCGGCTCCTAGTGCCAAGGCATCCACCGTGCGCCCTTAACAACTTAACCTTTTCGGTTTTCGATACGCTGCGCAATACTTCGTCAATTTCGCTCGTTCGAATCCTCATGTACGCATATAGTACACTCCGGTTCTCACTCGCTCATTTCCTTGTCTTGCTTGCGTCTCGCAACCCTTACGGCTTTTAATCCACGTCGCATTTACGTCGTGTTAGCCTAGTTGTTTACGCTTTACAGTAAATATCTTGCTTTCAATGTCGTTTATCCAGTTTTCAAAGAACAACACTATAACTTTGAAGGTCATAAACCTTCAAAACTGAACACAAAACGCTAATGCTTCCGTAAATATCCTTAGAAAGGAGGTGATCCAGCCGCACCTTCCGATACGGCTACCTTGTTACGACTTCACCCCAATCATCTGTCCCACCTTCGGCGGCTGGCTCCCGAAAGGGTTACCTCACCGACTTCGGGTGTTACAGACTCTCGTGGTGTGACGGGCGGTGTGTACAAGGCCCGGGAACGTATTCACCGCGGCATGCTGATCCGCGATTACTAGCGATTCCGGCTTCATGCAGGCGAGTTGCAGCCTGCAATCCGAACTGAGAACGGTTTTTTCGGATTGGCTCCGTCTCGCGACTTCGCGACCGTTTGTACCGTCCATTGTAGCACGTGTGTAGCCCAGGTCATAAGGGGCATGATGATTTGACGTCATCCCCACCTTCCTCCGTATTTGTACGGCAGTCTCCTTAGAGTGCCCAACTGAATGATGGCAACTAAGGACAAGGGTTGCGCTCGTTGCGGGACTTAACCCAACATCTCACGACACGAGCTGACGACAACCATGCACCACCTGTCACCGCTGTCCCCGAAGGGAAGGCTATGTCTCCATAGCGGTCAGCGGGATGTCAAGACCTGGTAAGGTTCTTCGCGTTGCTTCGAATTAAACCACATGCTCCACCGCTTGTGCGGGCCCCCGTCAATTCCTTTGAGTTTCAGTCTTGCGACCGTACTCCCCAGGCGGAGTGCTTAATGCGTTAGCTGCAGCACTAAGGGGTGGAAACCCCCTAACACTTAGCACTCATCGTTTACGGCGTGGACTACCAGGGTATCTAATCCTGTTTGCTCCCCACGCTTTCGCGCCTCAGCGTCAGTTACAGGCCAGGAAGCCGCCTTCGCCACTGGTGTTCCTCCATATCTCTACGCATTTCACCGCTACACATGGAATTCCGCTTCCCTCTCCTGCACTCAAGTCTCCCAGTTTCCAATGACCCTCCCCGGTTAAGCCGGGGGCTTTCACATCAGACTTAAGAGACCGCCTGCGCGCGCTTTACGCCCAATAATTCCGGACAACGCTTGCCACCTACGTATTACCGCGGCTGCTGGCACGTAGTTAGCCGTGGCTTTCTAGTAAGGTACCGTCAAGGTGCAGCCAGTTACTACTGCACTTGTTCTTCCCTTACAACAGAGCTTTACGATCCGAAGACCTTCTTCGCTCACGCGGCGTTGCTCCATCAGGCTTTCGCCCATTGTGGAAGATTCCCTACTGCTGCCTCCCGTAGGAGTCTGGGCCGTGTCTCAGTCCCAGTGTGGCCGATCACCCTCTCAGGTCGGCTACGCATCGTCGCCTTGGTAGGCCGTTACCCCACCAACAAGCTAATGCGCCGCGGGCCCATCCTATAGTGATAGCAGAACCATCTTTCAACATCAAAGCATGCACTTTCATGTATTATCCGGTATTAGCACGCGTTTCCGCGAGTTATCCCAGTCTATAGGGCAGGTTACCCACGTGTTACTCACCCGTCCGCCGCTAACCTCATGAAAGCTAGGCTTTCAATTGGTTCGCTCGACTTGCATGTATTAGGCACGCCGCCAGCGTTCGTCCTGAGCCAGGATCAAACTCTCCATAAAAGAAAATTTGATTTGCTCAAAATTTAATGTCCGAATCTAGTTTGTCAACGAGGGTTAACAACTAGATAATTTATTGCATTAACGTTTTGTTGTTCAGTTTTCAAGGTTCATTTGACATATTTCGCTGTCTTTCGACGACTTTTATATATTAACATCTTTCATTCATGAAAGTCAACACTTTTTCATAAGTTTTTTTAGGAACCATTTTTACTAAACAAAATCCTATAAAAAGGGGACAAACTGATGTTTCGTAAAATGATATTGGCACTATTTATAGTAATGGTGATTTCCTTTTTAATTTATCCTCAGAAAACTTCGATTGTTTCAGTTTTTCGAATGACCCATGAACCGCTAGTTATATCTAAGGGTAATTATGGACAATCATTAATAGTGGAAATTTCTTTTACTCACGAAGGATTGCCTGAATGGTTGGAATCACTTCATGCTCCTTATCCTATATTAATGCTGGATGCAAAATGGATTGAACGTTCTCCAAAGCTAGTAGAGTTAATTCAGAAAAAAAACATTTCCACTGGCTTACTCGGAGGTTATGGTAAAGAAGAATATAGCATAAAAACTTTTAATAAAGAAGTGGAGATTTATAAAAAATATTTTAATCAGAAGCCTCTATGGTTTATGACGAAGGATTATGAATTTCCTGGAGAGTTGAAACAAGCTGCCTTTCACGAAGAAATCAATTTATTATCACCATCTCACATTTATAAAGAAGGTAACCACTATCATGATGTAAAAGGTGCTATCATTAGTTTACAACTAGATGAACAATCAAACCCTAATTTCAAAAATATTTCGAAATTTATTCAGCAACATAAATTCATTTCATTAGAAGAAAACATTTTCGGTTACTCCATTAAATCGACAAAAATGCCATGAAAATAATTAATAACATTACATCCAACAGAAAAAATATTAAATAAAAATTGAAGGCATCCGACTTGTGTAGTTGGATGCCCTTGATTATTTTCTAAATATTATTATTTACCAACATTCTTCTGCTTTCTTGTTTTTTTGCGCTCATCTAATTTTTTTCGATCTTCATTGGATTTTTGATTGTATTTTGGCAAAGCTAATAATTGATAAGCGTTTACTGCAATTAGAGGGAATAATAATAGGGCTACATATGTATCAATATTGCCCTTACGCCCCATCAACGGAATAATCCACTCTAAACAAGTAATAACAATCATAAAGAACATAGATGAAATTAAAATATGTTTTTTTCCAGTTAATTGAACTTTTTTTATAGCAGTTGTAATAGCACTAGAGATTAGAAAAATTAATAGTCCTCCATAGAAGAGCCAATCTTTAGCGCTCTCGGCAACCGGAGCAAAACGGAAAATAATTAAATCTCCGACAACCACGATCATCAAAAGAACTTGTACCCAATTCCATAAAGTTAATGTTTTAAATACACCGACTCCAATTTGATGAATTGTTAAATATGCAAAGAAGCCTGCTTGGGCAATTACGCTCATTGTAAAACCTAAAAAAATCATCCATACAAAAGCGGCAAAAAACTCTACTATTTCTCCTGCGGCTAAATATGAACTAAAAAAATTCCATCGAATGATGATGCCTGCCACTCCTGTGACAACACCGCCAATTAACATACACATCGAGAAAAATTTTATCCAATTTCGTATTGTCACGACACAATGCTCCCTTTATTTTTTTCAATCTCTTCATTATTTTATCAATGGTTTTTTAAAAAAGCTATCGAAGTTATAAACATGTACATATTATGTGAAGAATTGTGAAGAATAAATAAAAAGAGAGCCTTTATATAGAAAGGACTGAGAAAGTTGAAAAATCCCCTGTTTAATCGATTATTGATCCTATTCTTCATATTGATATTGCTCGCGAGTTGTTCCGATTCACCGAACGCCCAACCGTCTTATGAAGAAGTAAAGAAAATTGTCGTTGATGCTATTCAAACAGAAGATGGAAAAAAAGCAATTAGACAATTATTGGAAGACCCTAGTTTTAGGGAGTTAGTTATTTTAGAACACGATGAAGTGGAAACATCAATCAACAATTCATTATTGTCAGAGCAGGCCCAAGAATTTTGGAAAAAAACCTTTGAAGATCCAAAATTTAAGGAATCAATGGCTAAAAGCATGAAAGAACAGCAAACTGAAATTATGAAGCAATTAATAAAAGACGCCTCTTTTCAAGAAGACTTAATTGCATTTTTTGGACAACCTGAAATGAAAAAAGAATTAGAATCCATTTTAAAAAGTGCAGAATTAAGGAAAGAAATTGAAAAAGTTGTAATGGAGACAATTGAAAATCCGTTGCTGCAAACAAAATGGCAAGAGTTAATTAAAAAGAGCGGTGAATCTGGCGGTTCAAAAGAAAAAGGTAAGGAAAGTAGTAGTGGGGGACAAGATGAGCAAGGTCAAGACCAAGGTGGCAGCAGTTAATTATTTAATAAGAAAAGCAAATTGCGATTATATACTCGTTACTCAAAATTTTAGAGCGAATTGGAAAACATATCGTTTTCTCAATTCGCTCTTTTGCTATCCTATTCCAATTTATTAATAACTTTTTGAGCTATATCTAAATAGATTTTTCCTGTTGGATGGTTTTCTTCATAGATTGATGGAGCGAAATCCTCGTTATCCCAGTCAGGTTGTCCAAGCGGAATTTGTCCTAATAAATCTGTGCGCAATTCTTCAGCAAGCTTTTGTCCTCCGCCTTTACCAAAAACATATTCTCGCTCACCAGTTTTCGACTCATACCAAGCCATATTTTCAATAACACCAAGAACTTCATGGTTAGTTTGAACAGCCATTGCACCAGCACGTGCTGCAACAAATGCTGCTGTTGGATGTGGTGTTGTGACGATAATTTCTTTGGATGTAGGCAACGCTTGGTGAACATCCAATGCTACGTCTCCAGTACCTGGTGGTAAATCTAATAATAGATAGTCAATATCTCCCCATTCTACATCACGGAAGAATTGATCTAATACTTTACCAAGCATTGGACCACGCCAAATAATCGGTGCATTGTTCTCCACGAAAAATCCCATGGATATGACTTTTACCCCTTTACGTTCCACAGGATAAATTCGATCATTTTTTACGGTCGGCATTTCCTCAATTCCCATCATATCTGGGACACTGAACCCATAAATGTCCGCATCAATTAAGCCCACTTTTTTCCCTAAACGAGCTAAAGAAACAGCTAAATTTACTGATACTGTGGACTTACCTACACCGCCTTTTCCTGAGGCAATGGCAATCACTTTTACTGTCGATAATGGTGATAGAATATCTCGGGACTCGGCTTCATTTGCTTTTCCACGGAAACGTTCAAGAACTTCCGTTGGCAACTCTTCGAATCGAATTCCTACAGTTGAAGCACCGGCTTCTTTTAATTTTTCAACAATTTTCATTTGCAATTGTAATTGTTCTGGGGTATTCGTTTTAGCAATCGCAACTTTTACACTCACATGATTTTTTTCTTCTTTTATTGATACATTGACAATACCGTTTGTTTCTTCAAGCGTTCTATGTAAAAACGGGTCTTGTAGTTGTCCTAAAATTTCACGGACTTGTTGTTCATTGATCACGATAAACACTCCCCTATATTAGCTTCCGATTGATAGTATAAGTATAACATACCAAGTGTTTAATCATAGCGATATTGCTTATTCTATCTCTAAATTTACATAATTTTCAATTCCGTTAACAATTGCATCTGCCATTTTGTCTTGATACTTTTCATCTGCCAATAAACTTCTTTCCTCAGGATTGCTTAAGAATCCAGTTTCCACCAGAACCGCAGGAACTTCGGTTTTTTTCAGTAAATAAATTTGTTTGATTGCCAAAGCCTCTCGATCTGTATTTTGTAACTTTTCTCTTATTGAAGATTGAATGGCTTTAGCTAGCAGCTCACTGTTTGGGTGCCCTTCTTTATGATAAAATACTTGAGCGCCTCGCCACTTTTCTTCTGGGATAGCATTTGCATGAATCGTAATGAAAATATCGGGCTCATTTTCTTTTACAATTTTTTCTCTTAAGAAAATATCTTGTTTTTTCCTTTCTCTTAATGTAGAGAACTCTTCACTTGGTGCGTGTTCCGAAAGAACATCGCCATCTGAAGTTCTTGTCATCACAACTTCCGCACCCATTCGTTTTAATTTTTGTTCAACCTTTTTTGCAATTGCTAACGTAATATCTTTTTCAATAACATTTTCTGCCGATGCTCCTCCATCAATCCCACCATGGCCCGCATCAACAACGATTTTAACTCCTCCTAATGGTTCAGGAAGGAAAAATCGATTGTCCGATGCGCTTGTCTCATACATAACCACTAAAAAACAGCAGAGCAAAATGACAATTAGTGCAATCCATCGTTTCAAATCTACTACACCGCCTTTTGCAACCTTTTGCACTACTATACGCTGAAAGGAAGGCTTGTATGCGTAAAGAATTTCTATAAAAAGTTGATTTATTTTTATTCCCCAACTTGCTTGTTAAAAGACTTTGTTCATCCTAATCTTTGTTTCAGTCATCTTAAAATTCAAATGATTATTAAGAAACGAATAGATTTAAAATGATTCCTGAAAGACACAAACTGAATACTTTACTAAACTCAAATATTTTATTCATGTATCCGAAATTTGATGATGATAGAAAAAAACTGCCCCCTATGCTTTGTAAACATTAGTGGGACAGTTTACTGCTAAATTTCTGCTTGATGATATTGTTTTTGCAATTGGGCATAAAATCCATCTAAGGCCATTAAGGAATTATGATTTCCTTGCTCGATTATTTCTCCATCTTTTATGACTAAGATTCGATCTGCATTTTCGATTGTTTTTAAACGGTGGGCAATGACGAAACTCGTGCGGCCTTGCATTAAATTGTTTAACCCTTTTTGAATATGCACTTCTGTCATTGTATCAACACTTGAAGTGGCTTCATCCAGAATTAGAATATCCGGATCTTTTAAAATAGCTCGTGCAATCGCAATCAGTTGTCTTTGCCCTTGACTTAAGTTTTTACCACCTGATTCAAGCAACGTATCATACTGCTCCGGCAAATATTTTATGAAGGAATGGGCATAGGCGATTTTCGCTGCCATTTCTACTTCCTCATCGGTAGCATCTAGTTTTCCATATCGGATGTTTTCTCTTACCGTTCCTGAGAATAAATACGTATCTTGCAATACAACACCTATTGAATCTCGTAAATGTTCCATTGAGTAAGATTGAATATTTTCACCATCTATTAAAATTTCACCTTCAGTTACATCATAAAAACGGCTTAATAACTGTACGATGGTTGTCTTCCCTGAACCAGTTGGGCCAACAAGAGCAACAATTTCACCAGCATTCGCTTGAAATGAAATGTTTTTTAACACCGGCTTATCTTTTACATAATAAAAACTGACATTTCGAAATTCAACATTTCCTTCTAGAGGTTGTCTAGGAAGAGAATGTGGTGAATCCATTAATTCAATTCGTTCATCTAGTACTTCAAATACCCTCTCGGCTCCAGCAATTGCAGATTGAAAAGTATTTAATAAGTTTGAAAGTTGGTTAATTGGGCGGAAAAACTGTCTTGCATATGTTAAAAATGACGTTATAACACCTACCGTAACGAGAGAATTGGCCGCCATAATAGCACCAACTCCAACAATTAAACCTGGTCCGAGGTTATTGATAAAGTTATTGGTTGGTCCTAACAAACCAGATACTATTTCTGATTGCATTGCAGAATAGCGCAACTTCTCATTCGCCTCTTTAAATTGTTGAATAGTTTGTTGTTCTTTTCCAAAGAGCGTCACAACTTCCGAATTAGAAATCGTTTCTTCAATAAATCCATTTAAATTTCCTAAATCTCGTTGTCTATTTCGATAATTCATGCTACTACGTTTCACAATCTGTTTTGTAGCCCAAA
This sequence comes from Ureibacillus sp. FSL K6-0165, assembly GCF_038004285.1. Lineage (NCBI taxonomy): Bacteria > Bacillati > Bacillota > Bacilli > Caryophanales > Caryophanaceae > Ureibacillus > Ureibacillus sp. FSL K6-0165. Next base: position 767,065 of record NZ_JBBOQS010000001.1, on the reverse strand, counting down.
CAATTAACGGAACGACCAAAAGGGTAACAATGGCTAATATCCAGTTTAAATACACCATCGCAATGGCGGTACCTACAAGAGATAATACAGACGATACGATTTGAATGACGCTTTGGGAAAGAGCGAAATTCAAATTGTCGATATCGTTCGTCATGCGGCTCATCAAATCGCCTTGCTGTTTTTGATCGAAAAACGAAATCGGCAATGATTGCATTTTCTCAAACAGTTCGATTCTCAAATTTTGAATTGTTTTTAAAGATGCTCGAATCATGACAAAAGTTTGCAACCAAGTTAATAAGGATGATGCGATAAAAATTGCTGCAAGCAACATTCCCATCCGAATAGTTCCTTCAATGTCGAGGGGAAGAATATAGTTATCTATAATAACACCAATCATCAAAGGCCCTAAAATATTTAACATCGATGTAATCAGCACAAGAATAATAACAAAATTAATGCTGAGTCTTTGTTTCTTTAAATAACTCCAAATCCTTTTAATTGTAGCCTTTTGATTTTTAGCCTTTGCTGCTGGACCACGGCCTCGACCACTACCTCTACCTGTAAGGGATTCTTGTAGCTTATTCATCAATCGCACCTCCCCTTTCAACTTGAGTTGCTACAATCTCTTTATAATGCTCGCTCATTTTCAGTAATTCTTCGTGGGTTCCTTGGGCAACAATTCGACCGTCTTCTAGCACTAGAATCAAATCTGCGTGTTTAATAGAAGAAATTTTTGATGATACGATAAATTTCGTACTGTCTTTAAGAGCTTCTTTCATGTTTCGCTGGATAATCTTTTCAGTGATGCTATCTACCGCTGATGTTGTATCATCTAATATTAAAATTTTTGGTTTTCTTATAATTGCACGACTCATTGCCAAACGTTGCTTTTGCCCACCGGATAAGTTCGTAGCTCCCTGCGTTAATTCATGTTGTTCTTTATGATCCAATTTTTCCACAAACTCAAAGGCGTTTGATGCAAAGAGCGCTTCTTGAATGTCTTCTTTAGTTGCGTCAATTTTTCCATACTTTAAGTTTTCTTCAATCGTTGTTGAAAACAATGTTGCCTTTTGTGGGGCAAAAGCCATAGCATTTCTTAACATGTCAATGTCATATTGCTGTATGGGAATGTTATCAATGTAAATAGTTCCTTCATCGACATCCATGAGTCGACCGAGCAATTTGATTAATGTCGATTTTCCACTGCCTGTCATACCGATAATCCCTACTGTACTGCCGGCTTTCGCTTCAAAGGAAATCTCTTTCAACACCGGTTCAACGTGTTTGTTATAAGAAAAACTAACCTTGTCAAATTTCACATTTCCTTGAATTTCTTTTTTCACTGGGTTTTCAATATTCGTAATATCAGACTGCTCTTCCAATACGACAACGACACGTTCTGCACTTGGTATAGCCCGCGCAATTTGAATCAGTACGTTGCTGGAACTCATAAGGCCGTTCATAATCATCATCAAATAGTTGATGAATGCAACAATTACCCCAATTTCAATAGCTCCTGCATCAACTTTCACGACACCAAGCATAAGTGCAAGTACAATTCCGATGTTGACAACAAATTGGGTAATCGGCATTAAGGCAGCTACCACTTGATCTGCCGTCATATTGCGTTTCGTTAATTGATGATTGACAGTTGCAAATTGCTTCATTTGATATCGCATACGGTTAAATGCTTTAATGACGCGAATCCCCGCCAAGTTCTCCTGCACACGTGTATTCACTTGATCGATTGATTCCTGCACCTTTCGAAACAGCTTAATCGATAATTGAATAATAATATATAAACTGATGATTAATACAGGCACCACAAAAAATAGTACTGGAAATAAATCTCTTGCCGTAAAAAATACGACAATGACCGCCCCAACAAACATAAAAGGCCCGCGAACGAATATTTTTAATAACATGTTTAAGGCCCTTTGCAACATTTCGATATCATTTGTTAAGTTGGTAATCAATTTTCCTAAAGTGAACTTGTCCTTATTGCTATTCGCAAAATATGTAATAGTTTCATATAAATCCGCTCGAACATCAGATGCAAAGTTTACCGCCGCTTTCGAACTGAAATATGTACAACCTGCACCCCCAAGCCAACCTATCATTGCACACAAAATCATCGCAGCAAACATCATAATGATATACTGTGTATCATTCGTTGCAATTCCTTTATCGATTATTTTCTGCATAATTGTTGGCTGAATTAAATCCATCCCTACTTCCAACACCATAAGTATCGGCGCTAAAATCGCAAAATGCTTATAGGGCTTTAAATATTTTGAAAGCTTTAACGCTGCACGCATTTTGTTACTCCTTTTCTTTATTACCATCGTTTAATTTTTGTATACAATTGTATACTAACCGTCAAGTTGATACCCTTACATTTCCAACTATAACTGAATAGATTCCTTAATATTTCACCACTAAAATAATCTTTTAGGCAATGGAAGTTTTCAAAAAACTTGACTAAAGTTTCATTTCATTTTAGATTATTTTAAAAAGTATATCTATGTAATTAGGTGCCCTTTTTAGGGAGAATAGGGAATAAAGTGAGAATCTTTAGCGGACCCACCACTGTATCGGGGAGCAATATAGAAAATGCCACTGGGAAACTGGGAAGGCCTATATTTGCGATGAACCTAAGCCAGGAGACCTGCCTAATTACTTGAAAACATACAGTACGATGGTAAAGTCTGTAGTTTATTTGGCATGCCAATAAACTGCAGACTTTTCTTATTTCAATAATCGATGGAGGAGATTCAATTGGAACTATTGCAATCGACATTACAAAACATTAAACAACTTAATAAAGAAGTGATGGGAAAAGCAAGAGAAAGAGTAGATGCTCTTTGTAAACCACCTGGCAGTTTAGGAAAATTAGAACAAATCGCGATACAACTTGCTGGAATAACTGAGAAACTAGAGCTTGATGTATCCAATAAAGCGGTTATTTCATTAGCTGCGGATCACGGTGTATATGAAGAAAATGTTTCAAATAACCCCCAATTTGTAACGGTAATGCAGGCAATTGGCTTTGCTAAAGGTTTTACAGGAGTATGTGCTATTGCAAAAGCAGCAGGTGCAAAAGTCGTTCCAGTAGATATTGGCATTAAAGAAGATTTACCAAAAGATTCTGGAGTCATCGTCAAAAAAGTGAAATACGGAACGGATAATATGGCTAAGGGACCAGCAATGTCACGTCAAGAAGCGATTCAAGCGATTGAAGTAGGTATTGAAATTGCCAATGAACAAGTGAAACAAGGTGTCAATGTTTTAGCAACTGGAGAAATGGGAATTTGTAATACCACTCCAAGTAGTGCTGTCCTGTCAGCATTCTGTGGTTGTGACCCGGCTATTGTAACAGGTATGGGGGCTGGGGTAGATAGTCTTCAACATAAAATTGACGTCATTCGAAGAGCTCTTGACATAAATAAGCCAAATCCAGATGACCCAATTGATGTGTTAGCGAAAGTTGGCGGTTTGGAATTAGGGGGAATGGCAGGCGTAGTCCTAGGTGCTGCAGCAAATCGTGTTCCTGTAGTAGTGGACGGTTTTATTTCCACAGTTTCTGCACTTATTGCTTATAAATTAGAACCGAAAGTGAAGGATTACATTATTCCATCCCATCTTTCAGAAGAGCCTGGAGCAAAAATTGTAAACGAGGTATTAGGGTTAGAGCCTATGTTGAATATGAATATGCGATTAGGTGAAGGTTCAGGAGCAGCCCTTGCTTTTCCTATTCTTGATGCCGCATGTTCTATGATGAACACCATGACTACTTTAGAAGAATCCCATCAATATATGCTAAAAATCATGGGGAGTCAAACAATTTAAAAGATAAGGCTATCTAGAAGACTATCTAGATAGCCTCTTTATTATCATAAAGAAACTCTTTCAATTAATTCCTTCGAATTGTTTTTCGGAGAATTTACTAGATTAGATACTGGATAGGCAGTTAACCACTCTGAAGGGCAAGGTTTAAGCAGCGATTTTAATTTCTCTCGCCCCTTTAAATGAGGGTCTAACCATTCTTTTTGCTGTTCCTTATTTAAAATGACCGGCATTCGGTCATGGATTGGGGCCATTAATTCATTTGCCTTCGTTGTTAAGATCGTACACGTATGAATCTTTTCTCCCTCTTGACTCCGCCATGTATTCCATAATCCCGCAACTGCAAATACTGCGTCATCTTTCCTCTTTATTCGCATTGGGACTTTCGAATTTCCTTCCCTTTTCCATTCGTAAAAGGAGTCCATCGGGATAATACATCTCCGTTCATAAAATGATTTTTTAAAACTTGGTTTCTCGTCGACAGTTTCAGAACGAGCATTGATCATTTTCGATGCTATCTTTTCATCTTTTGCCCACGAAGGAAGGAATCCCCATTTTAAGAACCCCATACGATTTTTATCTCCATCATTAATGATTGCTACAATTTGTTGACTTGGAGCAATATTATAACTTTCCTTATATAACTCCTCGGAAAAAGCCTCTGCTACATCAAATTCTTCAATCAACTGATGATACGAGCAAAACAACGTAAATCGACCGCACATAGCCATCCCCCAAAAAATTAAAGTTTCCATTATAAGTATTTTCTACTTCATTTCATCATAAAAAATACAGTATGGAAAGCAATATCCGGACTTTCAATTATTGCAATAAAGGAGCGAAGCATATGAAATTAAGAGTATCTGCAGTTCAATATCATTTACACACGATTCAATCATTCGAAGATTTTGCAATGCAATGTGAACACTACATTAAAACCGCTTTGGAATTTGATTCGGATTTTATCGTGTTTCCAGAATTTTTAACAACTCAATTGCTTTCTTTCAAAAAACAAAATGGTTCAAATCAAACAATCCATGATTTACCTAGTTATACAGAACAATATGAAGATTTATTTCTTAAATTAGCTAAAAAATACAATATCCATATTATCGGCGGAACACATGTAGTAGAAGTTAACAATCAACTACGAAATACCGCATTTTTCTTTGACCCTGAAGGCCGCATTATGCGACAAGAAAAGCTGCATATCACGCCAGTTGAAATCAGCGCTTGGAATATGGCAAAAGGAGAAGAATTAAAAATTTTTGACACCAAATATGGAAAGATTGCGATTTTAACTTGTTACGATATTGAATTTCCTGAAATTGTACGTATAGCGAAAGCGCGAGGAGCCGATATCATTTTTTGTCCTTCCTGTACCGATAACCAACACGGGTATTATCGTGTTCGATATACAAGTCATGCTCGGGCAATAGAAAATCAAGTATATGTCGTTCTATCTGGAACAGTAGGTTCACTTCCGACTGTTGACTTTATGAGATCGAACTTTAGTCAAGCAGCTATTATCACTCCTAATGATATTCCTTTCCCTCCAAAAGGGGTTTTAGCAGAAGGAGAAGTCAATCAAGATATGATTATTACCGCTGATTTAGATTTAAACCTTCTCTATGAAGTAAGGAACCATGGTTCAGTAACAACATGGAAAGATCGTAGAACCGATTTATATACGGATTGGTAGTGGAGGTGAATCCATGTACAGGAGCGAACAGTTTATTTTTATCGGACAAAAAGCCGTTCCTATCGTCATTCGTAATTATAGAAAAGAAGATTTTATACAGCTAATCGACCTTCAAGTTGAATCTTTCCCTCCACCATTTCCACAAGAACTATTGTGGAATGAAAAACAATTAAAAAATCATATTAATATTTTTCCCGAAGGTGCTATATGTGTTGAAATTGATGGAAAACTAGCTAGTTCCTTAACAAGTCTCTGTGTACAATTTGACCCTGCCAAACCAAAACATTCTTGGGCAGAAATAACCGACAATGGTTATATTACAAATCATGATGCAAATGGAAATACTTTATACATTGTCGATATTTGTGTTCGACCAAGCTTTCGTTCATTAGGCCTTGGTAAACTCATGATGCAGACAATGTATCATATTGTAATCGAAAAGAAACTAGATCGCCTTTTAGGTGGTGGAAGAATACCGGGCTATAGCAAATATGCGGATAAGATGAGTGTGGAAGAGTATTTAGAGGCGGTCATCAACGGAACATTACAAGATCCCGTTATCACTTTTCTGTTAAGTTGCGGGCGTGTCCCTATTGCGATTGTTGAAAACTATTTAGAAGATGAAGAATCCTGTAATTATGGAGTGTTAATGGAGTGGAAAAATCCGTTTAAAAAGTGAGCAATAATGGGGCTCTCAAGGAATCATGACTGTGAGCAGCCCCATGTTTTTCCAATCTTTTCGATTTAATCGATAGCTGATAGCGAAATGCGATATAATTTATCATCATTTCTTTCTGGGTTTCCACGACCGTCTGTATTATTGGTGATAAAGTACAAGTTATTCTCCTCAATTAAGACATCACGAATTCTACCAAGTCCATTAACGATTTTTCTATTTGCACCAGTATTTAAGTTAAATTCCAATACAGCACTACCCCTTAAAGCGGCAACGTAAAGCTTGTTATCAAAATAGGCAATTCCGGAAGGAGCCCACGTATTGTCTGAGCCTGATGTAAAGAGAGGAGCAACCATATTTTCTTTTTCTCTAGTTCCTTCAATCTCTGGCCAACCATAGTTTTTACCAGGTTCAATACGGTTTATTTCATCATTCGCATTATTGCCATGTTCACTTGCATACATCGTTCCATCTGGTGCCCATGTTAAACCTTGAGGATTTCGATGTCCAAAACTATATACGTAAGAGTTAGGAAAAGGATTATCGGATGGAATCGATCCATCTAAGTTAAGTCTGAGAATTTTTCCACCTAATGAGTTAACATCTTGAGCGCTATCAGACTGTAATGCATCGCCAGTTGTTGCATAAAGTTTACCATCTGGGCCAATTTTAAGTCGACCTCCATGATGAACCCGTCCACTTGGAATTTGATCTAGTAGTACTTCCTCTTCTCTCCAAGTATCATTTTCTAGCTTTAAGCGAACAATGCGATTAAATTGACCTGTATCATCTTCGTAAGTGTAATATCCGTAAGCCTGATTTGATTCGACAAAGTCTGGTGCTAAGACAAATCCTAAAAAACCAGCTTCCGATGCCGTTGAAAGAGGTTTTTCGAGTTGTACTTGCTGTCTTTCCACTTGTCCGTTTTCTACTTTTACAATATTTCCGCCACGCTCAGAAAGGTAGAATGTATTCCCTATTTTGTTGATGGACCACGGAATAAGAAGATCAGTTGCTATGATTTCTATTTGTTGGCTTGCTGTAGTTTCAGTCTTTTGTTCATTTGCTTTCGGTGGTTGTTTAGGTGAACAACCAGTTAAGACTAAAGCAATTATTAAAAAAGGAATATAAATCTTCATGTCCGTCCCCCTTGAGTTTTTTCTATCATTAACTTTAACCATTTTTTGATACACTAATCCTTTAAGATGAATCTTAATAGCTATAATTGAATGATTGCAACCAAACAAAAAATCCTACTCTCTATGAGCAGGATTTACTTATTATCTAATAATGGATCTTTCTTTTGATCATATGAAGGATAAATATGAGGATGTAAGATAGAACCTAATTTCACTAAACCTTGTGCGAGTTTTAGTGAAGGACGGCAAAATAAAGATTCTTCTAAAATATATAATTCATTGATTTGAATTGCTTTTATCTCATGTACACCTGGTCTTTTTAATATTACTTTTGGATTGACTCTTTTCGTTTCAACTCCTACCCAAGCCACACAAAATACGTCTGGATTTCTGCTTTTCACTTCTTCCCAATCTGTTTGGACACTTGATTTGTGTATATCTTGGAAAATATTTCGCCCTCCAGCAAGCTCACACATTTCGGTTAACCAATTCGTTGCACCAGGGGTAAAAATCGGTTTTGCCCACCATTCGAAGTAAACGGTTTTTGGATTATCAACTTGTTCTGATAAACTGCGATATTGTTCAAGCAAATGAATATATTGATCGTACAATTCCTTGGCCTTGTCCTTTGTGTTTGTTGCATTGCCAACGAATAATAAACTTTCTCCCACTTCCGTTAATGTGTTTGGATTAGGTACTATACAATATGGAATATTCCGTTTTTCCAGCCTTTCAATATTCTTTTCCATGCCCGGTACTGAGAGGGATGCCAATACTAAATCAGGCTGCAATGCTTCTACTTTATCTATATCAATATCTAAATCAGGACCTAATCTCGGCAATTGATGAATATCTTCTGGCCAGTCGGAGTAGTCATCTACTCCAACAAGTGAAGGTGTCAAACCTAAATAACCTACTAGCTCTGTATTGCTTGGACAAATGGAGATTAATCTCACCATACTCCCCCTTTATTGAAAGTATTCAATTGTTCAATCAAACAACAACTTTTTCTTTTTGATATACTTGTTTTACAGCAAGTTGTACCATCTCTCGCAAAGTTGCCTCGACAGCTCTTTGCGTTACTGACTTATCACCTTTTTGCGTAACCGCTAAATAGAGAGCCTCATTTGTTTCATTAGCTTCATCCATTCCAAATTGTTGCATTGCTTTCATTTTTTCTTTTGTTGCAATAAGCAAACTATTAACTAAAGCTCCCTCGTTAAAATATCCATCCATAAAAACCATCATATTGAATCCGCGAATTTTTTCATTCATTTTCGTAGGTGTAACGATGATGAGAATTTTTGTATCCTCAATTTCTCTCTCAACTTCAACGACATCACCTATGTTCCCTTCAACAATTGTGGCAACTGTTTGTTCGGGAGTAATAGAATATTGTTCCATGATGGTTTGTATTTCTTCCTCTGGGGGAATTGTGGAATATTGTTTACACGAAAAGATGCAATAATCTTTTATCCACTGTATACCATTTCCTACCATTCCATTTGATATCGTTCGTAGTGGTTTTTGAAATTGAACATGAACAAATTGTTCATTGTTGTTTATTTTATAATTTCCCTTAAAGAACGTAGAATGTGTTGAATTCGGTAAACTTGGTGCTAGTAATAGTTGCGGTTTAGGGACTGTTGGATGCGGTTGGACATGGATTTGTACTTGATATATTTTATTTAAAGTATCTACTTCCTTTAGTAAGCTTGCATCCCCAACTTCTAATAAACTACCGTTGTACAGCAGTGCGAATCGGTCTGCATAAAGCGATGCCACATTTAAATCGTGTAAAATTGAAAAAATCGTTAATCCTTTTTCTTCTTGTCTCTTTTTTAATAAATCTAATAGTTGAAAGGTATGTTTTATATCTAAATGATTTGTAGGCTCATCTAACAGTAGTAGCTCCGGTTCTTGAGCCAACGCTTTTGCTAATAGCACCCGTTGCTTTTCACCGCCGCTAATCTTTCGAAATTGAGTATGCCTAAATTCGGTTACTTTCGTTAGTTCCATTACTTCTTCAATTATATGCCAATCTTTTTTTGATAAATTTTTCAATATTCCTTTTTGATGAGGGTATCGCCCAAGACTGACGATTTCTTCAACTGTATAGTCAAAAGAAACAGAAGTTTCTTGGGAAAGAACTGCGATTTTCTTTGCTTTTTCTAATTTTGAATAAGATGAGAGATCCTTACCCGATAACAATACTTTCCCCTTTTGAATAGGCAACTGACCGGTAATTAATTTAAAGAGCGTTGTTTTTCCGCTTCCATTTGGGCCGAGAAGGGCAAAAAAATCACCATTTTGTACTTCTATATCAATATTTCTTAGGATCGGGTTATTGCTATATCCACCCGTCACATTTTGAATCTTTAGCATCTATTTTTGCCCCTTCCAATCTTTTCTCTTATTAGCAGAAACGCAAATACCGGTGCACCGATAATCGCTGTTATAACTCCAATTGGCAATTCTCGCGGTGCAATAACAATTCGAGCCAGCAAATCCGCAAACATTAGAAAAGTACCACCAATGATAAATGACAACGGTAATACATGTCGATGATTTGGTCCAACAAGGAGTCGTACAAGATGAGGGATGACGAGACCAACAAAACCAATGGAACCAGAAACAGCAACCGATGCACCAGTTAATAACGATGCACCAATTAATATCATAGTCTTGCCTCTTTTGACATTGACACCAATATGATCTGCAGCCTCTTCACCAAGTGCAAAGGCATTTAATTCTCGAGAATGAATTAACAAAATGAATGTCCCCAATATCATAAACGGGATGATGAGTTGTATGTATTCCCAACCTCTCATTCCAACGCTCCCATATAACCAATAAAGAATTTGGGTCATTGCATCTCGATCTCCCAATGAAATGATTAGAGAGACAATGGCACTGATAAAGGAACTGACGATAATACCTGCAAGCACAATCGTTTCGATTGCTAAACTTCTACTGCTTAGCCTTACCAGCCCAAATACAATTAATAAAGTGATAAAACCACTTACAATTGCGACGATTGGAAGCGTAAAATTTCCTAATCCTATTATGGTAACTTGGAAAAATATAACTAACACTGCTCCTAAAGAGGCGCCTGATGATACACCAATTGTATATGGATCTGCTAATGGATTTCGTAAAAGGCCTTGGAAAGCAGCCCCCGCTAGCGATAGGGATGCCCCAACACAAAAGGCAAGGATGACTCTCGGCAATCGAATATTCCAAATAATCATTTCCTCATTTTTTGGTACTTCCATCCAAGTGATATGGAGGGTTTTCTCAAATATTATGTGGATAATTTTTTCCACAGCAACGGGTACACTGCTTATAAATAAACCTAAAATGATTGCCGCGGCAAAAAGAATACCACTCCCTACATAAATCCAACCAATTTTATTATTCAAAAATTTCAGGATAAATAAGTTTCGCAAGAGTTTCGACTCCTTCAATTAAACGAGGGCCTGGTCTTGTTACTGTATCGCTGTCCACATCGTAAACTTCGCCATTTTTTACCGCAGGAACCGCTTGCCAACCATTACGAGCAAGTACTTGTTCCTTTGGATTCTCTATATAATAGCCGTATGTCGTTATAATCACATCCGGGTTTAATTTTACTATTTCTTCCTCATTCATCTTTACCCATCCTACTTGATCACCTGCTACGTTAATGGCTTGGATGGATTCTAACATTTCATGCATAAAGGTATTTTTTCCAGTCGTAAAAATATCTGGTTCTGGTGATACTTCAACCCAAACTCTTTTTTTATCTACAACGGCTTTCGCTTTCTCTTTAATGGCTTCATGACGTTTTTTCATATCAGCAATAATCTCTAAAGCTTTATCTTTTGTTCCAGTGGCTAAACCAATCATTTCAATGTTTTCATAAACATCTTCAAAAGATGTTGCACTACCAACGACGATGGTTTGAATACCCACCTCTTCAAATTGTTTTAATACTGTCGGATGAGCTTTGTAATGATAATCTGTCACTAGTGCTATATCTGGAAGGAGAGATAGAACTAGCTCCACATTAATGTCCTGTCCTCCCACCTTTGTAATATTTTCTGTTTCAGCCGGGTAATTACAATAATCTGAAACACCGATAATCTTGTCGCCTAGTCCAAGAGCAAAGGCAATTTCCGTATTACTTGTTTGAATAGAAACGATTGTTTCTGGTTCTTTTTCAATCGTAATTTCCCTGCCTGCATCATCAGTAAATGTAACTGGGAAACTAACATTCTTCGATTCAGTTTCTTTTGTCACCGTTTCCTGGGTTTTAACATTTGTTTCATTGCTAGCACAAGCAGCAATGAATGGGATGGTTAATAAAAAAAGTAATGCCAGAAGTATTGCTCGATTCATTTTTAACATCTTTCGTCTCCTCCTTTTTTAAAAAAATAAAAAACGCTTCCCCCTCTTGGAAAGCGTTGTAAAGGCAGATATGTATACTCTAACCATATGCATAATGACACATATACATTCAATTGGTATCTGCTCTTTAAACATCCCTTTCCTCGAAGGATGTTTAAATACAAATAGGCAGGTCTCCTGACTTACGGGTCACCGGTTTGTTACTCCTTCCCATGTTCAACAACACAGTGGATAATTGCAACTACCTACCCGATTACAGTGGCGGGACCGTGTTGGATTTTCACCAACTTCCCTCTTAGTCTTAAATGTAAGGAATTTACATTTAAGAAACCTATTTGTTTGTTATTCAATTATTCGTTCTAGTGCCATTATAGTAGAATAACCGTACCTTGTAAAATAATTGTTTTTTATCTTGCTTCTGGCCATTGAAAAAAACACTAATACTGAATACAATTTAACAATAAATATTCTGAAATTTCGTGTTCGAAAGGAATGAAATGATGGAAAACTTTTTTCTATTTGTTTTGATGTGTGTTTTGTTAATCCTTTTACCTGGCCCTGATTTTGCCATCGTCACTAAAAACACTGTTACTCGTGGCAAATTTGGCGGAATGAAAACTGCTTTAGGTACTTGTTGTGCCCTGCTAATTCACACTACTGCCGCGATATTAGGATTATCTGCGCTCATTGTAAAATCAGCCTTTTTATTTTCTATTTTTAAGTATGTTGGAGCCATTTACTTAATTTATCTTGGAATTAAAACTTTTTGGTCTTTGAGAAAAAAGAAAGATGAAGTAGAGGTAGAATTTGCGCAGGAAGGTACATTGAGTAATACATCTTGTTTCAAACAAGGATTTTTAACTAATATATTAAACCCTAAAGTTGCACTATTTTTCTTAACCTTCTTCCCTCAATTTGTAAATACTAGTAGCGATACATTTATGCCGTTCCTTATTATGGGAATTACTTATACCATTCTTACGGCCCTGTGGTTCATTTTCTATATTTATTTAATCGATTATATTAGTGTATTTATAAAAAATGCTCGTACCCAAAGAGTTATCGAAGGAATTACGGGTGCCATCTTGATTGGTTTTGGTTTAAGACTTGCCCTTGAAAAAGCAAACCCATAATAATTGAGGGGCTGTCCAGAAAGTCGAACACTTTCTGAACAGCCTTACTTCTTATAGTAATATTCTCTAAAAACTTTCCCTGCGGTGGTTACAAAACGCGCCTCCCCGTCGCAATTTATCTGCGGCGAAAGCATATGTGACAGCCGCAATTTATCTGCGGCGAAAGCATATGCGACAGCCGCAATTTATCTGCGGCGAAAGCATGTGCGACAGCCGCAATTTATCTGCGGCGAAAGCATGTGCGACAGCCGCAATTTATCTGCGGCGAAAGCATATTGCGACAGCCGCAATTTATCTGCGGCGAAAGCATGTGCGACAGCCGCAATTTATCTACGGCGAAAGCATAATGCGACAGCCGCAATTTATCTGCGGCGAAAGCATATGCGACAGCCGCAATTTATCTGCGGCGAAAGCATATGCGACAGCCGCAATTTATCTGCGGCGAAAGCATATGCGACAGCCGCAAAGGGGGCGTCTCAAAATGACTTTTCAGACGCCCCCTTTAATTGATTAAAATCAATGATGCGATCGCTAATTCGTTCCAGCAAGGAAATGTGGTGACTGATGGCCAATACTCCGATATTCCGCTCTTTTACAAGCCGAATGAGGGCATGCCAAATTTGCGCTTGGGTAATGGCATCAAACATGCTGGTAATTTCATCGGCAATAATGTACCGAGTATCAGGATGAAAGGCCCGAGCAATGCAAAATCTTTGCAGCTCGCCGCCAGAAAGCTCATGAGCCCTGCGATTGAGCCACTCCTCTTTAATGCCAAGGATAGAGAGGATTTCTTTATCCAACTCTTTTGCTTCCTCAAAAATTTTGGAAAGCTTCCATTTAGGATTGATAGCCTGTTCAGGATGCTGCCAAATCAATTGCACTGGGTACACTTCTGAAAAAATGGTGCTGGTTGTATCCACCAACACCAAATATTATAGAGCCTTTATAAAATCAAACGAAAAAAAGCTCTGTAAAGAATTTTTCTTCACAGAGCTTTTTGAGCAAATGAACTTTTTTTATTTTATTTGATTAATAGTTTCTTCTGAAATGAAGAATGCAGAATCGTTGAAGACATGAATTGTATTTGTTTGAATAATCGTTGTTGTACCACCGGCATCTTCTTTTATAATATAATCTTTGTTTTCTGGCAATCTATAAGTAATACCACCTTTTTTAGCAACTAATACAGGATTATTTACATTTGTATCATCGATGGAAACTGTAAAGCGTTTTGCCTTCAGTGCTTCCTCAGCTGGAATATATAATTCCTTTGTTAATTCATCTAAGTCAAAGCCCATAAAGTTAGCCATTTCTTTCGCTAAATCCGTATTATCCACAAGTCCTGTAATTAATTTTGGACCATAACTATATAAGAATACATCGTCTCCTGTGTGTCCACCAGTTGTAAAACCAATATCAGCTCGGCTAGATAAAAGTTTTACAAACGCGGAACCAAGATTTTCTGTCTCTGTTTCCTCGAGAATGCTAAGTTCTTCTTTTGTTAAATTTGTTAAACCGTATAGTCCTGCAACTGCTACTAAGTTTGAACGATCTTCTTTCAACTCTTTTAGAGCACCTTCCACCGTCATTTTCGCTTCTTTTAAAGGATTGATGTAATTAGAAATATGAATTGTATCGTAAGTTTTTGTCGTATTTTCATTACCGATTGTTATACCACTATTACCGTGGTCCGATACTGCGATGACCATTGTGTTGCCATCTTTTTTAGCATAGTCAATAGCTACTCCTACTGCCTCATCAAATGATAATACATCAGAAATCATTCCAATTGGATCATTGGCGTGAGCTGCCCAGTCAATTTTACTTCCTTCTACAAATAAGAAGAAACCATCTTCATCTTGGCTTAAAATGTCAATGGCCTTCGCTGTCATTTCAGCAAGTGTCGGTTCTTCTGGATTTGTCAGTTTGCGATCAAATTCATAGGCTAATGCAGTAGGTGAAAAGCTACCATAAATTTTTTCAGCATCTGTTGTTAATAATTCATCACGAGTTGTTATATAATCATAGCCTTTTTCTTCAAGCACTTTTATTAAGTCTTCTCCATCAGCGCGATTTTCAGGTTGTAAAAATTGATAACCGCCACCTAAAATGACATCGATATTTTGATAAATTTGTTGTTCACCAATATCATCATAGTTTTTACGGGAAGTGACATGAGCTGAAAA
This sequence comes from Ureibacillus sp. FSL K6-0165, assembly GCF_038004285.1. Taxonomy (NCBI): domain Bacteria; kingdom Bacillati; phylum Bacillota; class Bacilli; order Caryophanales; family Caryophanaceae; genus Ureibacillus; species Ureibacillus sp. FSL K6-0165. Next base: position 751,994 of record NZ_JBBOQS010000001.1, on the reverse strand, counting down.
ACCTGCTGGTGTTGCATGTTGAATTTCTGAAGTAGAAATAATTCCAGTCGCTTTTCCTAATTGTTTCGCACCCTCTAATACGTTAGCAACAGGAATAAATTCATTTTTTGGATTTTCCTTAACACCAGGCATATCTACAATTGTAGGAAGTACTCCCACATAACCACTATTGGATTTATGACCAGTGGCTAAAGCTGTTGCAGCTGGGGCTGAGTCAGTAATAGCCGATTCTGCTGAGTATGTTGTAACAGCACCTGTTAAGATCTCATCCATTGCCAGTCTTTCACCTTTGTACCAACGTGCTAATGTAATAGCATTATTGCTTGTACCGTCCATAACGAGCATAATTACATTTTTAGAATCACCATTTTCTCTAGATGTTTCTGCCGCCTTTACTTGCACTTGTCCAATGGAAGAGATAGTAAAAGCTCCTGCTAAGGCGAATGACAACAACTTTCTCTTCATATTAATTTTTCTAACCTCCTAAATTTAGATTTATAGAAATCTTAGCGAATATTTGTAAAGTCCATTTTTATTTAAAATAAAACATTATTAACGAATTAATAATCTTTTGTAAATCGTGAAGCGTTTAATGATAATTCCTTATTCCGGATAAATAAAAAATGCAACCACGAGTGTGTGATTGCATTTTTAGTTTATTTAATTTGTTGAGCGATTTTTTCAGTGCCTGTGACAAAGATTCAATTACGTTTATAGAGAAATTTCATCATTTCTTCCGGATGATCGGTAAAGAATCCATCCACACCAAGGTTTTGCAATATTTCCGCCTGCTCAGTTTTATTAATTGTATAAAAAGGAATGGGGCAATCCACAAATTGAACATTTTCTTTTTCCAAGAGATGATTTACGCCCAATGAGATTGGCTTATCCCAATGAAATTTTAGAATCAGCTTGCAAAAAATTTAAAATTAAAAATATAAAAGTCCATGGACTAAGACATACTCATGCATCAATGCTTTTTGCTGCTGGAGCACGAATGAAAGATGTTCAAAAGCGTTTAGGGCACTCTCAAATCTCTACTACGATGGACATCTATACACATATAACAAAACAAAGCGAAAAAAATCTAAGCAACCTGCTTGCTGATTACATCGAAAGTTGTGAAAATACTCACGAGAATTTTAATGATAATAACGAAGACTGAATAGTATTAACTAACATTTTGAAACTCTATAAAAATTACATTCAAAATACATTCATACACAACTATTTATTATATATACAGCCCATTCTAAAAGAAGCAGAATGGGCTGTAAACGTTGATATATTAACGTTTTGAGAATTGTGGTGCGCGACGAGCGCCTTTGAGACCGTATTTTTTACGTTCTTTCATGCGTGGGTCACGAGTTAGTAAACCAGCTTGTTTTAAAGCTGGACGGAAATCTGGATCAACTTGAAGTAACGCACGAGCGATACCGTGACGGATAGCGCCAGCTTGTCCAGTATAACCTCCACCTTTAACGTTTACTAATACATCGTAACTACCTAAAGTTTGAGTTAATTTTAATGGTTGTTTAATCACTTCACGTAATGTTTCGAATGGAATGTACTCTTCTACATCACGTTTATTAATAATGATTTTGCCTTCGCCAGGTACTAAACGTACACGAGCTACTGAGCTTTTACGACGACCTGTGCCAGTATATTGAACTTGTGCCAAGTGAATATCCTCCTCTAATTAATTATCCGCGAAGCTCGAAGCTTTCTGGTTTTTGTGCAGCATGTGGATGATTTGGACCAGCATAAACATAAAGTTTTTTGAACATTTTGCGTCCTAAAGAGTTTTTAGGAAGCATGCCTTTTACTGCTAATTCGATCATTCTTTCTGGATTTCTTTCAAGCATTTCGCCTGCTGTACGTTTCTTTAAACCGCCAGCGAATTGAGAGTGACGGTAGTAAATTTTATCTTCTAATTTGTTACCAGTTAAATGAATTTTTTCAGCGTTAATTACGATTACATAGTCACCAGTGTCAACGTGTGGTGTATAAATTGGTTTATGTTTACCGCGTAAAATAGCAGCGACTTCTGAAGCTAAACGACCAAGCGTTTTACCTTCTGCGTCAACTACTAACCATTTACGCTCTACTTCATGACCTTTCGCCATAAATGTTGTACGCATGTATATATCCTCCTAATCGATTTCATGAACCGTTAATTTTCCATTTTTCTCACTAATAAGTTTCGGGGCTTATAAGTGGAATGAAAATACCATATGTTATAATATTATAATTCAAAACATAAGTCAAGAAAAATGTTGAACACAAGGAAAAGTTGTTATCGCATTAATAGTATACTTTTTCTAAATATAGCCCGTGGGGAGGAGCCGTTGTTCCTGCCATTTCGCGATTTTTCGATTCAATAATGTCCTTAATAGATTTTGCCTCTCTTTTTCCAATCCCAACTTCCCATAAAGTACCAGCAATAATCCGAACCATATTATATAAAAAGCCACTACCCTCAATGACCATATGAAGTTCCTGATCGTGCCACTCAAAATCGATGGAATAAATCGTGCGAACTTTGTCATCAACAGGTGTACTCGCTGCACAAAAACTAGTAAAGTCATGAGTACCAACTAAATAAGCTGCGCCGTTTTCCATTTTACTTACGTCCGGCTTTCTTCCTCTCGTTTCAACAGTATAGTTTCTCTTGAAAGGACTTTGGACTTCATCACAATTCCATTTATACCGGTATCGTTTTCCTTTCGCATCAAATCGAGCATGAAAATCAGGGGAAACTTCTTCCATATCGAGTATTCGAACATCAGCTGGCAATTGTGCATTTAATGCCACTTTATAGTTTTCTGCTGGAATCGAAAGAGTCGTATCAAAATGAATGACTTGTCCAGTGGCATGAACACGCGCATCTGTACGTCCGCTAGCAAAAATGCGTATGTGTTCGCCCTTATGCATTACTGTTAATACCTTTTCAATTTCAGATTGCACCGTTCTTTTTCCCGGCTGCGCTTGGTAGCCAGAAAAGTGCGTTCCATCATAAGAAATAATTGCTTTTAAGCGTCGCAAGTCTCTCACCTTTTTCTAACTGCGGAAGAACACTAAAAGAGCAGTCATCAATACTAATGCAAAAATACAGGTTGTATCTTTCGCATCCCATTTTAACTGGCGATATCGAGTGCGTCCTTCTCCTCCTCGATATCCCCGCACTTCCATTGCTGTTGCTAAATCTTCTGCCCGTTTAAAGGCGCTTACAAATAAAGGCACCAGAAGGGGAACAACCGCTTTAATTCGATCTTTTATTGGTCCTGCTCCTAAATCGGACCCTCTCGCCATTTGTGCTTTCATGATTTTATCCGTTTCATCCATTAGCGTTGGAATAAAGCGTAACGCAATGGACATCATCAATGCTAATTCATGAATCGGCAATTTAAATTTCTTCAAAGGATTTAATAGTACTTCAAGTCCGTCTGTTATTGAAATAGGAGAAGTTGTTAATGTTAAGATTGTTGTAATAAATACAAGTACAACAAAACGGATCGATATGAAAATTCCTTGTCTTAAACCTGCTTCATAAACCTTTAGAAAACCAAGGTTCAGTAGTACATCTCCTTCTCTAGTAAAGAGAATGTGAATGAGAAACGTGAAAATTACTAAAATGATAACCGGTTTTAATCCATTTATTAAAAAATGTAATCGAATTCTTGAAATCAAAATGACAAACAATGTAAAAATTAACAATAGGCCATATGTAGCCGCATTGTTCGCTAAAAATACAATAACCACAAAAATAAACGTAAATATGAGTTTGGAACGTGGATCTAACTGATGTACGAAGGAATCTCCTGGGATAAATCGTCCGAAAATCATTTTCTCCATCATGAATGATCACGCTCCTTTAACGACCGAGCAATCTCATCCGCTAGCTCTTCCTCAGTTAAACAAATTTTTGAAAGTGGCTTTCCTATTAACTTTTCAATCTTTTGTTGAAATTTCACGATACGAGGAATTTCTAATCGATATTTTTTTAGCGTTTCACTTTCTGAAAATATTTCCCGTGGAACACCTGTTAACACACAGCGTCCTTCATGCATAATCGAAATTTGATCTGCGTATTTCGCCGCATCTTCCATGCTATGGGTGACTAGAATGGTTGTTAATTCTCTCTCTTTATGCAGACGATAAAACAAATCCATAATTTCTTTCTGTCCTCTAGGGTCGAGCCCAGCAGTAGGTTCATCTAATACAATCACATCTGGATTCATTGCAAGTACTCCAGCTATTGCAACCCGTCTCATTTGTCCGCCTGATAAATCAAAAGGCGACTTGTCTAACACTTCTTCAGGCAATCCAACTTGTTTGATGCCTTCGCGAGCCCTCTTCTCCGCTTCTTCTTCAGAAACACCAAAATTCATCGGACCGAACATAATGTCTTTTAATACTGTTTCTTCAAATAGTTGGTGCTCTGGGAATTGGAATACAATACCTACCTTTTGACGAATTGGTTTTAATTCTTTTGCCTTTTTTCCCGCTTCGATTTTTCGCTCTCCAATATGTACGATTCCTTTTGTTGGCTTTAATAATCCATTGAAATGTTGAAGAATCGTTGATTTACCAGAACCTGTATGTCCAATGATTGCATGATAGGTTTTAGATGGAATATCCATCTCCACATCAAATAAAGCATACTTCTCAAAAGGTGTACCTGCTGAATATGCATAGCTTACTTGCTGAAGTTTGATGTCCATAGATCATTCACCAACTCTTCTTCTGTTAAATTATTGCCTGATAAATGTACACCTTTTGCTTGGAGCAGCTCTGTCATCCTCATTGCAAAAGGCAATTCTAAACCAAATTCAGTCAATTTATCCCCTAATGCAAAAATTTCTTCTGGTGAACCTTCTGCATATTTCTTGCCCTGGTTCATAAAAATAACTCGGTCTGCGAGAAGTGCTTCTTCAACATCGTGCGTAATCGATAAAACTGTTAAGCCAATTTCTTTTCTTAATTCTAGAACTGTTTGCAATACTTCTAGTCGCCCTTGTGGATCAAGCATGGAAGTTGCTTCGTCTAAAATTAATAGTTTCGGATGCATTGCAAGGGCTCCGGCAATGGCAACACGTTGCTTTTGACCACCTGATAAATGATGGGGTTCATGGTTTAAAAACTCATACATTTTGACTTTCTTTAAAGACGAAGAAACCCGTTCAACCATTTCTTCAAAAGGCACTCCGTTGTTTTCTAATGCAAAGGCAACATCGTCTTGCACTGTCGCTCCAACAAATTGGTTATCTGGATTTTGAAAAACCATTCCAATTTTTGAGCGAATATCCCAAAGAGTCTCTTCATTTAATATGCTCTGCATGACGCGAATTTCCCCCTCCTGCGGGAAGAGGAGACCACAAACCATCTTCACCATTGTAGATTTGCCTGAACCATTATGACCGACAATGGCAATCCACTCACCCTCATTAATTGAAAACGAAACATTTTGAACAGCTTTACGGGCATCAGGTTTTTCAGGTGTGTATGAAAAAGATACATTATGAAATGATAGAATTTCGGTCACATCTATGCTCCTCTCTCCAGGGCTCTACATTTCTAGTTCTAAATGAATCTCCTATATATAAAAATAAAACACGTTTAAAAATTTTGAAAATTACATGAAGAAACGTATTTTATTTTTACATACTCTTTAATAGATTTTGGTTTGAATAAAAAAGCGCGCACCTCATTCAGGAGAAATGCGCTAATAACATTTATAGAAGTACGGTTTATTAACGTTCCGTAATCTGATGAATGAGGTGCGGAGAGCTAGACGATACGAATTTTTCATTCGATCATCATAACGCTCATGTGCCATTTTATTGTCGTATAAATCACACATTTGTAAAAAAGGGGGTGCGAGTTCAACCGGAAACCCGGACACCCCCTAAAAATTAAACTAACTCGATAATTACTACAGGCGCTCCGTCACCACGACGAGGACCTACTTTTAAGATACGTGTATAACCACCTTGGCGATCAGCGTAACGTGGCGCAACATCATCAAATAATTTTTGAAGAGCGAATTTAGTTTTTTCGTTTCCTTCTTCATCAGTAGTTGTCACTACTTCACGACGGATGAATGCTGCAGCTTGACGGCGAGCATGTAAATCTCCGCGTTTACCTAAAGTAATCATTTTCTCAACAACTGAACGTAATTCTTTTGCACGAGCTTCAGTTGTTTCAATGCGTTCATTAATAATTAAATCAGTTGCTAAATCACGTAATAACGCTTTACGTTGAGAACTTGTACGGCCTAGTTTTCTGTAACCCATGAATGTTCCCTCCTTTATTCGAACATAATAAATAACGATTGCTTAGTCTTCTTTACGTAAAGATAAGCCAAGCTCCGCAAGTTTTGCTTTTACTTCTTCTAATGACTTACGTCCAAGATTACGAACTTTCATCATATCGTCTTCAGACTTATTCGTAAGTTCTAATACTGTATTAATACCTGCACGTTTTAAACAGTTATAGGAACGAACAGAAAGATCTAATTCTTCGATCGTCATCTCTAATACTTTTTCTTTTTGGTCCTCTTCTTTTTCTACCATGATTTCCGCTGCTTGTGCTTCATCTGTTAGACCAACAAAAATATTTAGATGCTCTGTTAATATTTTCGCTCCGAGTGAAATCGCTTCTTTCGGACCGATGCTACCATCAGTCCACACATCAAGGGACAATTTATCGTAATCGGAATTTTGTCCTACACGAGTATTTTCCACTTGATAATTAACGCGTGAAACTGGAGTGTAAATAGAGTCGATCGGGATCACGCCGATAGGAAGATCCTCACGTTTGTTTTGATCAGCAGGAGTGTAACCACGGCCTCTCTTAGCATACATACGTATACGCAAATGACCGTTGCTTGCGATTGTTGCTATATACAAATCTGGATTTAAAATTTCAACATCACTATCATGTGTGATATCACTTGCTGTAACTGTTGCTTCACCTTTCACATCAATCTCGAGAATTTTTTCCTCATCGGAGTAGATTTTCAGTGCAAGTTTTTTTAAGTTTAAAATGATTGAAGCAACATCCTCTACTACCCCTTCAATAGTTGAGAATTCATGTAATACCCCATCAATTTGTACAGATGTAATCGCTGCACCCGGTAATGAGGATAGAAGGATACGACGTAAAGAATTACCCAAAGTAGTACCATATCCACGTTCTAGTGGTTCTATAACAAACTTACCATATGTGGAATCTTCGCTGATCTCAACAGTTTCAATCTTTGGTTTTTCAATTTCGATCATTCAATTTACCCTCCTTCAAAACATCGACTGTATAGGTCATACCATCATAATAGTCAAAAAATCTTGACTTTATAAATTTGTACAATTCTTCTTGCACAAGAATGATGTACTCCAAAGAGTTGCACCCATTACACACGACGACGTTTTGGCGGACGGCAACCGTTATGTGGAACTGGTGTAACATCTTTAATTGCTGTTACTTCAAGTCCTGCAGCTTGAAGTGCACGGATAGCCGCTTCACGACCTGCACCTGGACCTTTAACAGTTACTTCTAACGTTTTTAAACCATGCTCAAGGGAAGCTTTAGCAGCGGCTTCAGCAGCCATTTGAGCAGCGTATGGAGTAGATTTACGAGAACCTTTGAATCCAAGAGCACCTGCACTTGACCAAGAAACTGCATTCCCTTGCATATCAGTAATCGTTACGATTGTATTGTTAAATGTAGAACGAATGTGTGCAATACCTGATTCGATATTCTTTTTCACACGACGTTTACGTGATTGTTGTTTACGAGCCATTACGGAAGGAACCCCCTTTACTTATTATTTTTTCTTGTTCGCAACAGTTTTACGAGGACCTTTACGAGTACGTGCATTGTTTTTCGTATTTTGTCCACGAACAGGTAGACCACGACGGTGACGGATACCACGGTAGCAACCAATTTCCATTAAACGTTTAATGTTTAGTGATACTTCACGACGTAAGTCACCTTCAATTTTGTACTTATCTAATTCTGTACGGATTCTGTCTAATTCATCTTCAGTAAGATCACGTACACGAGTATCTTCAGATACACCAGCTGCAGCTAATACTTTTTGAGCAGTTGGTTTACCAACACCATAAATATAAGTTAATGAAATTACTACGCGTTTATCGCGAGGAATATCAACACCAGCAATACGTGCCATTTATTCGCACCTCCTTAAAAATTATCCTTGTTTTTGTTTGTGTTTTGGATTTTCACAGATTACCATTACTTTACCGCGTCGGCGAATAACTTTACATTTTTCGCAAATCGGTTTTACAGATGGTCTCACTTTCATTTAACTCAACCTCCTTAGTCTTCGGAGTGCAAAAGATTATTTAAAACGGTATGTGATACGACCGCGAGTTAAATCATAAGGAGATAACTCAATAGTAACCTTATCTCCAGGTAAAATTCGAATGAAATGCATACGAATCTTTCCGGAAACGTGTGCAAGCACCGTGTGCCCATTTTCTAATTCTACCTTAAACATCGCGTTTGGCAAAGTCTCAACAACTGTTCCTTCGACTTCAATTACATCGTCTTTCGCCATCAACCCTGTCTCCCTTCTATATGTGCTAAATCGTTCTCCCTAGAGAACACTCGCAACAGATTTTACAGGTTAGAAGCAACTCCATTAACAAACGTTGGATTGTATGAGAGATGTTCGAAAGACGCTCGTCTGGTTTCGCTTCACACAATCCAGGGAATGAACAGATCCGGTAAGGAAACTGTATTCCTTTGTTAAAATGTCCGGATATCATGGAAAATTCACACCCGTTCACTTGATGCTTCCACGAAACCCATAACACTCTTCACAAAAGAACTTTCTAAGTAAGTATAAGCACTTTCGCAAGTAGTGTATACCGGGCACTAATATGCTTTTGCAACTCTCAATATTTTATGTTGCCTCCGATTACCCCTCGCGAAAAGTATTATGACTTTCGAAAGAATGACGGGTATCAGCTGCGACTGCCCTGTAATAATAGAGCGTCAAGATCAGCAAACACTTTTTCAATCTCTTGCTGACCATTAATATTTGTTAATAAACCTTTAGATTCATAAAAATCAAGTAAAGGTTGTGCTTGTTTCATATTTACTTCCAGGCGATTAGCAACCGTCTCAGGATTGTCATCAGCTCGAGTGTATAATTCTCCGCCATCCTTATCACATTTTCCTTCCACTTTAGGAGGATTAAAAATAACGTGATAAGTAGCGCCGCAAGTTTTACAGATACGACGACCGCTTAAACGTGCAACTAGTTCATCTTTTTCAACTTGGATATTAATCACATGATCGATTTTTTTCCCAAGTTCTTCTAAGATGTTATCTAATGCTTCTGCTTGAGGAACCGTGCGTGGGAACCCATCAAGTAAGAATCCATTTTCACAGTCTTTTTGTGCAAGTCTTTCGCGCACGATGCCAATAGTAACCTCGTCTGGAACTAATGCACCTTGATCCATATAGGATTTCGCTTTAAGACCTAGTTCCGTACCTTGACTGATAGCAGCACGGAACATATCACCTGTAGAAATATGAGGGATTTCGTACTTATTCACGATTTTTTCTGCTTGCGTACCTTTACCAGCACCTGGCAAGCCCATTAAAACGATATTCATACGGTTATTTCCCTCCTAAGTGCTGGCTTAGGAAACAATAATGTTTCCTAACCAACATTTATTTCATAAAGCCTTTATAATGACGCTTAACTAGTTGGGCTTCTAATTGTTTCATTGTTTCTAATGCCACACCGACAACGATGATAACACTCGTTCCACCAATTTGAGCGGAAGCCGGTAAATTCATAAAATTAATGAATAAAATTGGCAAAATCGAAACAACAGTCAAAAACAGAGCACCAACAAATGTTAAACGATATAACACTTTTGTTAAGTAGTTTTGTGTATCATTCCCTGGACGAATTCCAGGAATATATGCACCTTGTTTTTTCAGGTTATCTGCAACGCGTTCGGGATTTACTTGAATAAATGCGTAGAAATAAGTAAACGCAATAATTAAAGCAATATAAATAATCATTCCAACAGGTTTAGTATAGTCAAACGTGTTGATAATGAACGTGGTGATTTTGTTCTCACCGAAGAACGCAGCTAAAGTCTGAGGTGTAATAATGAACGCTACTGCGAAGATTACTGGAATAACTCCTGCAGCGTTCACTTTTAAAGGTAAGTGCGTTTGTTGTGCACCAACATTCATTGCTCGACCGGAAACTCTTTTTGCATACTGAATTGGAATCTTACGTAACGCTTGTTGTACGTAAATTACTCCAACAATTATAGCCAACATTATTAATGCAAGAAGTACTAAAACGACAATGCGGATGAATAGTTGATCCCCTGCACCTTCAATTTGTTGAGCATAAATTTGGTTAACCGTTGTAGGTATTGCAGCGACAATACCAGCAAAGATAATGATTGAAATACCATTACCAACGCCGTGTGCGGTAATTTGCTCACCAAGCCATAACAAAAATGCTGTACCAGCCGTAAGCACAATTGCTATTGTCAAATAAGATAAAACACTAGTATCTGTAATTAATGTTCCACCATATAATTGGTTAAAACCGAATGACATAGCGAAGGCTTGGATGAAAGCTAACACTACAGTAAAGTAGCGGGTAAATTGGGCTAACTTCCGGCGACCTACTTCACCTTGACGTCCCCATTCTGCAAACTTAGGCACGACATCCATTTGTAACAATTGAACAATGATTGAGGCAGTGATATAAGGCATAATTCCCAATGCAAAGATTGAGAAGTTTGCTAATGCACCGCCACCAAACACGTTAAGAAAACCAACTAAGTTAAATTGATCCGTTACTTTTAATACATCTGCATCTACGTTAGGTACAGGGATGAATGTTCCTAAACGAAAGACGATAAGCATTAATAATGTGAAAAAGATTTTGTTTCGAATATCACGAACGCGCATAAAGTTTGCGAATGTTTGAAACATTAAATCACCTCAGCTGTTCCGCCGGCGTTCTCGATAGCTTCTTTCGCAGAAGCAGAGAACTTGTGAGCTTTCACGTTAAGCTTTTTATTAAGCGTTCCGTTACCAAGAACCTTAATACCAGCTTTTTCTTTGCTCACGATACCTGTTTCGATCAATAATGCAGGTGTAACTTCTGCACCATCTTCGAAACGATTTAATGCATCTAGGTTCACGATTGCATATTCTTTACGGTTCACATTTGTAAATCCACGTTTTGGTAAACGGCGGAATAGTGGGTTTTGACCACCTTCAAATCCTGGACGTACACCGCCTCCAGAACGAGCGTTTTGACCTTTTTGACCGCGACCAGAAGTTTTACCGTTACCAGAACCGATACCACGACCAACACGGTTACGTTTTTTACGTGAACCTTCTGCTGGTTTAAGTTCATGAAGTTTCATTATAGGTGGCACCTCCTTGTACATTTTATAAATCATTAAATTTCTTTAACTGATACTAAGTGTGACACTTTATTAATCATACCACGAATAGCTGGATTATCTGCATGTTCTACAGTAGAATTAACCTTTTTTAAGCCTAAAGCTTCAACTGTTTTACGTTGTTTTTCATTAGCTCCGATTACAGATCTTTTGAGGGTGATTTCTAATTTGTTAGCCATGATTATCCCCCCTTATCCTAATAGCTCTTCTACTGTTTTACCACGAAGTTTTGCAACTTCTTCAGCACGTTTTAATTGTTTTAATCCCTCAACTGTAGCACGTACCATATTGATTGGTGTGTTAGAACCTAGAGATTTTGATAGGATATCCGTAATTCCTGCTAAGTCAAGTACTGCACGTACTGGTCCACCAGCAATTACTCCAGTACCTTCAGAAGCAGGTTTCATTAAAATTTCTCCTGCACCGAAGTGACCAATTACCTCGTGTGGAATAGTTCCACCTACACGTGGTACTTCGATTAAGTTTTTCTTCGCATCTTCTACAGCTTTACGAATCGCATCTGGTACTTCTTGAGCTTTACCAGTACCAAATCCTACATGACCGTTTTTATCTCCTACTACTACTAAAGCTGAGAAGCGGAAGCGACGTCCACCTTTAACAACTTTCGCAACGCGGTTAATCGTTACAACGCGTTCTTCAAGTTCCAGTTTGCTTGCGTCAATACGACTCATGAAGTATGTCCCTCCTTCTTATTAAAATTGTAAACCGTTTTCGCGTGCAGCATCTGCTAATGCTTTTACACGTCCATGATATAAATAACCACCACGGTCAAATACAACTGTAGTAATATTTTTCTCTAATGCACGTTTTGCGATCAATTCGCCAACTTTTGCTGCAGCCTCTTTATTGTTGCCAGCACCTTCAAAATCTTTTTCTAATGTTGAAGCACTAACAAGTGTATGTCCTGCAACATCGTCAATGATTTGTGCGTAAATGTTTTTGTTAGAACGGTAAACGTTTAAACGAGGACGTTCAGGTGTACCGTGGATTTTTGTACGCACGCGTGCATGACGTTTTTTACGAACTTTATTTTTATCTAGTTTCGTAATCACAGTGGTCACTCCTTTCTAACGCTTAGCTAGCATTATTTACCTGTTTTACCTTCTTTACGACGTACATATTCGCCTTCGTAACGAATACCTTTACCTTTATATGGTTCAGGTGGACGTACAGCGCGAATGTCAGCTGCGAATGCACCTACACGTTCTTTGTCAATTCCTTTAACAACAACTTTTGTATTTGAAGGAACTTCAATTTCGATACCTGGTTCAGCAGTGAATTCAACAGGATGTGAGTAACCAACGTTTAATACAAGTTTTTTCCCTTGTAATTGAGCACGGTACCCAACCCCAATAAGTTCTAAAGAACGAGAGAATCCTTCAGATACACCTTTCACCATGTTTGCAAGTAACGCACGAGTTGTACCGTGGATTGTACGGTGTTCTTTTGAATCAGAAGGGCGAACAACAGTAATTACGTTGCCTTCTTGCTCGATTTTCATATCTTGATTGAATTGACGAGTTAGTTCGCCTTTCGGTCCTTTTACTGTTACAGTGTTGTCCTCAGCAACTGTTACTGTAACGTTAGCAGGAACTTCGATCGGTTTTTTACCTACACGAGACATTTCATTGCACCTCCATTCACAAATTACTTATTACCAAACGTAAGCTAAAACTTCTCCGCCCACTTTTTTAGCACGTGCTTCTTTATCAGTTAACACGCCTTGAGAAGTTGAAAGAATTGCGATACCTAAGCCGTTTAACACTTTTGGAATTTCGTCAGTTTTCGCATATACGCGTAAACCTGGTTTAGAAATACGTTTTAATCCAGTAATTACACGTTCGTTATTTTTTCCATATTTTAAGAAAATACGGATGATACCTTGTTTGTTGTCATCGATATATTCAACGTCACGGATGAAGCCTTCTCGCTTAAGGATTTCAGCGATTTCCTTTTTAATGTTGGAAGCCGGTACTTCTAACTTTTCGTGACGAACCATGTTCGCATTACGGATGCGAGTTAGCATATCTGCAATTGGATCTGTCATTGTCATATTCTTATTACCTCCTTCCCATTTTTTGGGGATTACCAGCTAGCTTTTTTCACACCAGGAATTTGTCCTTTATATGCAAGTTCACGGAAACAAATACGGCAAAGTTTAAATTTACGATATACAGAGTGTGGACGACCACAGCGTTCACAACGTGTGTATTCTTGTACTTTAAACTTAGGTTTACGTTTTTGTTTAACGATCATTGATTTTTTTGCCACGTTTTCGCCCTCCTTTTATTATTTTTGGAACGGCATACCGAATTGTGTCAATAACTCGCGAGCTTCTTCATCAGAGTTCGCTGTCGTTACGATCACGATATCCATACCGCGCACTTTTGAAACTTTATCGTAATCGATTTCAGGGAAAATCAATTGTTCTTTAACACCTAAAGTGTAGTTTCCACGACCATCAAACGCTTTTTTAGAAACACCGCGGAAGTCGCGTACACGCGGAAGTGCGATAGAAATTAATTTATCAAGGAAATCATACATACGTTCACCACGTAATGTAACTTTTGCACCAATTGGCATCCCTTCACGTAAACGGAATCCAGCGATTGATTTTTTCGCTCTAGTAACAACAGGTTTTTGACCAGTAATAATAGCTAGTTCTTCAACTGCAGCATCTAATGCTTTAGAGTTCTGTACTGCGTCACCAACACCCATGTTAACTACGATTTTTTCAACTTTTGGAACTTGCATGATTGATTTATATCCAAACTTGCTCATTAAAGCAGGAACTACTTCGTTGTTGTATTTTTCTTTTAGGCGGTTCATGTTTGTACCTCCTTTCAAAATTTCTTATTAGTCGATTACTGCACCAGATTTTTTTGCAACACGAACTTTTTTGCCATTTTCGATTTTATAACCTACACGAGTCGGCTCGCCAGTTTTTGGATCGATTAGCATAACGTTCGAAACGTGGATTGGTGCTTCTTGGCTTACAATACCACCTTGTGGGTTTAATTGATTAGGTTTTACGTGTTTTTTAACGATGTTTACACCTTCAACAATTACCCGATCTTTCTTTGGAAAAGCAGCAAGTACGATACCTTCTTTACCTTTGTCTTTTCCTGTAATAACTTTTACTTTGTCGCCCTTTTTAACATGCATTATGTGTCGCACCTCCTTAATTGGTACTATCAGATAATTAAAGAACTTCTGGAGCTAGGGAAATGATTTTCATAAAGTTGTTATCGCGTAACTCACGTGCAACCGGTCCGAAAATACGAGTACCACGCGGTGACTTATCGTCTCTGATGATAACGCATGCGTTTTCGTCAAATTTAATGTAAGTGCCATCTTTACGGCGAACACCAGATTTAGTACGTACTACAACGGCTTTTACAACGTCACCTTTCTTAACAACGCCTCCTGGTGTTGCTTTCTTAACTGTGCAAACGATAATATCACCGATGTTTGCAGTTTTACGACCAGAACCACCAAGCACTTTAATTGTTAACACTTCACGTGCACCTGAGTTGTCAGCAACTTTTAAACGAGATTCTTGTTGGATCACTTAGGTTACCTCCCTTCGGAATTCGCGTATTTTCCGAATTTCTATTAAATAATAACCGCTTTTTCTACTACTTCTACAAGACGGAAATGCTTTGTAGCTGATAGCGGGCGTGTTTCCATAATGCGTACGATGTCACCGACTTTTGCTTCGTTGTGCTCATCGTGAGCTTTGAATTTTTTAGAATACTTTACACGCTTGCCGTATAATTTGTGTTTTTTATAAGTTTCAACTAGGACAACGATTGTTTTGTCCATTTTGTCTGAAACTACACGGCCAGTGTAAACTTTGCGCTGTTTACGCTCAGTCATATTAGCGGACCTCCTTTATCAGTTATCTCCACTGATTTCTCTTTCACGAATCACAGTTTTCATACGCGCAATCGCTTTACGAACTTCACGAATGCGAGCTGTGTTTTCTAATTGACCAGTCGCCAATTGGAAGCGAAGGTTGAAAAGCTCTTCTTTCAGTGATTTAACTTTTAATTCGATTTCAGAAGTGGCAAGTTCACGGATTTCTTTAGCTTTCATTAGAATCACCACCAGTTTCTTGACGTTTCACAATTTTACATTTCACAGGAAGTTTATGTGATGCCAAACGAAGCGCTTCGCGTGCAACTTCTTCAGAAACACCTGCAACTTCGAACATAACTTTTCCTGGTTTTACTACAGCTACCCAACCTTCTGGAGAACCTTTACCGGAACCCATACGTACCTCAAGAGGTTTTTTCGTATAAGGTTTGTGTGGGAAAATTTTAATCCAAACTTTACCGCCACGTTTCATGTAACGAGTCATCGCAATACGAGCGGCTTCAATTTGACGGTTAGTGATCCAGCTAGCAGTTTGAGCTTGAAGACCCCATTCACCAAATTGTACTTCACGACCGCCTTTTGCTTGACCGCGCATTTTACCACGATGTTCGCGACGATATTTAACACGTTTTGGCATTAACATAATTATTTTCCTCCTTCCGCAGAGTTTTTCTTCGTAGGAAGGACCTCACCACGATAAATCCATACTTTTACACCTAATTTTCCGTATGTTGTATCTGCTTCTGCGTGAGCGTAATCGATGTCTGCACGAAGCGTATGAAGTGGTACAGTTCCTTCACTATAATGTTCTGCACGTGCGATATCCGCACCGCCTAAACGACCAGATACTTGCGTTTTAATCCCTTTTGCTCCTGCGCGCATAGTGCGTTGAATTGCTTGTTTTTGAGCACGACGGAATGAAACACGGTTTTCAAGTTGACGAGCGATATTTTCTGCAACTAATTTTGCATCAAGATCCGCTTTTTTAATTTCAACGATGTTGATGTGTACACGTTTACCAGTGATATCGCTTAAGTATTTACGTAAGTTTTCTACTTCCGTACCACCTTTACCGATTACCATCCCTGGCTTTGCAGTGTGAATCGTAATGTTCACTCGATTTGCAGCACGTTCGATTTCAACTTTGGAAATCGCTGCTTCTTTTAAAGTAGTTTCGATATATTTACGGATTTTGATATCTTCGTGAAGTAATTCAGCGTAGTCTTTTTCAGCGTACCATTTTGACTCCCAATCACGAATGATACCAATTCGCAATCCGTTTGGATGTACTTTTTGACCCAAAATTAACCCTCCTTCTTCTCAGATACCACTACAGTGATGTGGCTTGTGCGTTTATTAATTGCGCTTGCACGTCCTTGCGCACGTGGACGATAACGTTTTAATGTTGGTCCTTCATCAACATAAATTTCAGAAATGTATAAGTTGTTTGGATCTAATTCGTAATTGTGCTCAGCATTTGCAACTGCAGATTTTAATACTTTCTCAACGACTGGAGACGCCGCTTTTGGAGTATGACGTAAAATTGCAACTGCTTCTCCTACTTGCTTGCCTCTAATTAAATCTACTACTAAGCGCACTTTACGAGGGGCAATTCGGACTGTGCGAGCAACGGCTTTAGCTTTTGTTGTCATCAGGATCTACCTCCTCTCAAAATTAGCGTCTTGTTTTTTTGTCATCCGCACCGTGACCTTTATAAGTACGAGTTGGTACGAACTCGCCTAGTTTGTGACCTACCATATCTTCTGTGATGTATACCGGAACATGTTTGCGTCCATCATAAACCGCAATTGTTAGTCCGATGAAGTTAGGGAAGATCGTAGAACGGCGAGACCAAGTTTTAATTACTTGTTTTTTGTCTAGACCTTGTTGTGCTTCTACCTTTTTCATTAAATGTTCATCACAAAATGGTCCTTTTTTCAAGCTGCGACCCATTTAGTAACCTCCCTCCGTGATTTCACCACGGCTCTTCGCTCGAACCGTAGCTTTATCACATTATTTTTTACGTCCACGAATAATTAATTTATCAGATTTATTACGTTTCTTACGTGTCTTGTATCCAAGAGCTGGTTTACCCCATGGTGTCATTGGTGATTTGCGACCGATTGGTGCTTTACCTTCACCACCACCGTGTGGGTGATCATTAGGGTTCATTACAGAACCGCGAACTGTAGGGCGTTTACCTAACCAACGAGAACGACCCGCTTTACCGATGTTTACTAATTCGTGAGATTCGTTACCCACTTGACCGATTGTTGCGCGGCAAGTAGCTAATACTAAACGAACTTCACCAGATTGAAGACGTACGATTACGTATTTTCCTTCACGTCCAAGTACTTGCGCAGATGCACCAGCAGAGCGTACTAATTGTCCACCTTTACCTGGTTTTAATTCGATATTGTGAACTGTAGTACCCATTGGGATGTTTGCTAATGGTAAAGCATTACCTACTTTAATATCAGCATCTGGACCAGAAATAATTTCTTGACCTACTTTTAATCCTTTTGGTGCAATAATATAACGTTTTTCACCATCAACATAGTTAATTAATGCGATGTTAGCAGAACGGTTTGGATCGTATTCGATTGTAGCAACGCGTCCTGGAATGCCATCTTTATCACGTTTGAAATCGATGATACGGTATTGGCGTTTATGTCCACCACCGTGATGACGAACAGTAATTTTACCCTGGTTGTTACGACCAGCTTTGCGTTTTAAAGGCGCTAATAATGATTTTTCCGGTTTATCCGTTGTGATTTCCGCAAAGTCAAATGATGTCATGTTACGACGACCATTTGAGGTTGGTTTATACTTTTTAATCGCCATGTTGTTTCCCTCCTTCTTTAAATGTCAAAACGAACTCATTTTACAATTAGAAATCGAATAATTCAATTTCTTTGCTATCAGGTGTTAATGTTACGATTGCTTTACGACGTCTGTTTGTTAATCCTTGGAATTTACCTACACGTTTTACTTTACCTTTGTAGTTCATGATGTTGACTTTAGCCACTTTTACGCCGAAGATTTCTTCTACTGCATCTTTCACTTGTGTTTTGTTCGCACGAAGATCAACTTCGAAAGTGTACTTTTTATCAGCCATCAGTTCAGAAGAACGCTCAGTAATGACAGGACGTTTAATTACATCACGTGCATCCATTATCCAAGCACCTCCTCAACTTTTTCTACTGCAGCTTTCGTGAATACAACTTTGTCATGACCTAATAAATCAAGAACGTTGATTCCAGAAGCTGTTAAAACTGTTACGCCTGGGATGTTACGTGCGGATAATGCCACGTTTTCATCTAATTCAGCTGTAACGAATAATGCTTTTGATTCGATTTTTAAGTTACCTAAAATTTCTTTGAAGTCTTTTGTTTTAGGTGCATCTAATTTCAATGCATCTAACACTAGGAAGTTTTGCTCGTTCACTTTAGCAGATAATGCAGATTTAAGAGCTAAACGACGAACTTTTTTAGGTAATTTATAGCTATAGCTTCTTGGTTGTGGTCCGAATACAGTACCACCACCACGCCATTGTGGAGAACGGATAGATCCTTGACGAGCACGACCTGTTCCTTTTTGGCGCCATGGTTTTCTACCACCACCAGAAACTTCAGAGCGGTTTTTTACTTTATGTGTACCTTGACGTAGAGATGCGCGTTGAGCGATTACTGCGTCGAATAATACTGCTTCGTTTGGTTCGATACCGAAAATCTCATCATTCAATTCGATTTCTCCAACAGAAGCACCTGTTTGACTAAGTACAGTTACCTTTGTCATTCCTGTTTCCTCCTTTCTTCAAGAAATTAGTTAGATTTTTTAACAGCTGCTTTTACTGTTACTAAAGATTTTTTAGAACCAGGAACATTACCTTTTACTAGTAGTAAGTTACGTTCAGTATCCACTTTAACAATTTGTAAGTTTTGGATAGTTACTGTATCTCCACCAGTTTGACCAGGTAAAGCTTTTTGTTTAAATACTCGGTTTGGAGCAATAGGTCCCATTGAACCTGGACGACGGTGGTAACGAGAACCGTGAGACATTGGTCCACGAGATTGGCCGTGGCGTTTAATTACACCTTGGAACCCTTTCCCTTTTGTTACTCCTGTTACATCTACCCAATCGCCTTCTGCGAAAATATCTACTTTGACTTCTTGACCAACTTCATACTCATCTAAGTTTACTCCACGAATTTCACGAATGAAGCGCTTAGGAGCAGTATTCGCTTTTGCTACGTGTCCTTTTTCCGGTTTGTTAGCAAGCTTTTCGCGCTTATCTTCGAAACCAAGTTGGATTGCTTCGTAGCCATCGTTTTCAACAGTTTTCTTTTGAAGTACAACGTTTGGAGTTGCTTCAATTACTGTTACTGGTATTAAATCGCCGTTCTCAGCAAAAACTTGCGTCATACCGATTTTTCTACCTAAGATTCCTTTGGTCATTTGTCACACCTCCTGTGATAATTAAAAGTTTTATTTTACTATTAAAGTTTGATTTCGATGTCAACGCCAGACGGTAAATCAAGTTTCATTAACGCATCAACTGTTTGAGGAGTTGGGTTAATGATGTCGATTAAACGTTTGTGAGTGCGCATTTCGAATTGTTCGCGTGAATCTTTATACTTGTGAACAGCTCGAAGGATTGTGTACACAGTTTTTTCCGTTGGTAACGGAATCGGACCTGATACACTTGCGCCTGAACGTTTAGCAGTTTCAACAATTTTTTCAGCGGATTGATCTAATACTCTGTGATCATACGCTTTTAAACGAATACGAATCTTTTGTTTTGCCATTATTTTCCCTCCTTTATCGCCTAATTACTAGACATTCTCCACGGAAATTTCCCACACACTCGCCATGGCAAAGCGGCCGGGTGTGTCGGCAACCTCCCGCTTCATCGCAGTCAAAGACCAACATTCAACATTATATACAATAAAATAGTTGTTAGCAAGTGTTTTCTCGAATTTTATTGGTCTTTCAAGTTTTGCACTCCCTAAACTGTTTTATAGTATATAAGAGGAGATTATATAAATCAACTCCAATAAAATTCTGAAAATTCCCCGCTACCTTACATTAAAATATATAGCTGCCCTTTCATAAAATTAAACATGTTTCCTATTATAAATAGGAACATATTTTTTAACTAACAAAAATACTTTGCAGCAATTAAGATGAATGCGAAAAAAAGTGGTCGGCCAAAAGATTTTGCCAACCACTTGATCATGGAGTCTAAAAATTAATCTCTACCTATTTAATTGTTTCCTATCTTTATAATGCTTCTTTTACTATTTTTTTATAATACAAAACAGATAATATGCCAAATACCGTGTACATCGCTACATAGAATATGTTGATAATCATCATTGGCGTAGTCATCTCTGAACCAAACAGCCACCAGCCGGATTTCACTGCAAAGTAACTGTGAAGAAGTCCAATCATAAGCGGCATGCCGAAGTTAAACAATTGTTTTACATAAATTCCGCGCATTAACTCACCATTGGAAAATCCGATTTTCCGCAAAATTGTATAGGAATCTCTTTCATCTTCCGCTTCACCCATTTGTTTAAAGTAAAGAATGCTTCCTGTTGTCAATAAAAATGCCAATCCCAAAAATCCTGTTACAAAAATACTCATTCCACTAATAGCTATATTCTCATCGTAATATTCTTTATAAGTTTTTAGATTTGCATATTGAATGACATTACTTTCCCTCAAGTTCTTAAATATTATCTCTGCCCTTTCTCGGTCTTTTTCTTTTGCTAAATTAATACCAATTTGAGTTGAAATAGCAGGGTTTTGAGCTTTTTCTAATTCATGAAATAATTCATCTTTCACAATCAACACAGGCGAACTATCACTTGCTAACACTGATAGAAAAAATTCATCCTCTCTTACTTCTTTAATAAATAAAGAGTAATTCTTCTCACTTGTTTTTACATTAATTTTCTTTTTGCTTTCCAACGGCAGTAATTTAGATAATACATTTGAGTAGCTTGTCATCATGATTTCCCCATCTTTCAAATGGACATCCGGATTTATTTTTTTGTAATCTGATAGAGGAACGGCAGCTGTTACCACCTCTTGATTGACATTTATATACTCAGCATTTTTTTCATCTAAATTAAATAAATCAGACATTTTAATATTTACGTTAGAAATATGAAAAGTTGTTTTTTCATATTCAATTCCTTCTGCCTTTAGCTGTTCTAAAAAATCATTTCCGTTATTATTAAGTAAGATATAATCAAATGGAGAAGATTGTTTTGCATTGGATTCTGAAGAGTAGTAAGAAATATAAGACAGCGTCATAATCCCGACGGCTAATCCTGTCAACACAGTAATCAATGTAAGAGAACTAGCATTTCCCTTCATGCGGTGCATAATTGTTGTAACACCTAAAACATCTGTTATTTTTAAATGTCCCTTTTTGCTTTTCCGGATTAAGTTCATGATAAGTGCCACGGAATATCGGAAAAATAAATAGGTGCCTAAAATTGTTGAACCTAGAATAAGCAACATATTGACCAACAAGTTGTTTGTTGTGGCACCCTCCACGCTGAACAATCTTGTAGAATCGTAATACCCATATGCAATTAAACCAATTCCTATGATTCCCATAATCATATGGAAAATGCTGAACTTTTTAATTCGTTCATCGGCTTTTTTTGCTGCATTAAATAGCGATAACAGCGATGCTTTCCGAATCATAATAAAAATTTGAATCAAGACCACCACTAATAGAAGAGCAAAAATAATGATCGATTTTGAAAAAGCAGTCATGGAAAAAGATAAACTGACAATTGCGTCGTTTAACATTAACTTCATTAAAATCATCGCAAAAAAACGAGAAGTTAAAAATCCCCAAACCATCCCGATTCCTACAGCCAACGTGAACAATACTACATTTTCAATCAATAATAACCGAAAGATCAAACCTTTAGTCATTCCGATTAATTGATATAAGCCAATTTCTTTACTGCGGCGTTTCATAAATAATTGGTTCGCGTAAAGAATAAAAAAAATCAAAATAAAATATAAAACATACGTAATGGATTCAAAACCTGCCGTTGCGGTACCGCTTGCTTCCAACGCCGCGGTAACAGAAGGGTTATAGTGTATGGTGATGAACGAAAAGCAAAGGGTCACACTAAAAATTAATGCAAAGAAGTATAAGTAATAATGCTTTATGTTCTTCTTCATACTTTTAAAAACTAAATTAGTTAACGTCATATCCATCACCGCCAAGCACTCTTTGGGTATTCAAAATATCTTGGAAAAACGCCTGTCTCGTTTTATCCCCTTTATAGAGCTCCGTATAAATTTGACCGTCTTTCAAGAACAACACTCGACTACAGAAGCTTGCTGCCACTGCATCGTGGGTCACCATCATGATGGTTGCTCCTCTTTCCTTATTGATGTTTTCCAAATTTGTCAGTAATGCCGTCGCCGCTTTAGAATCAAGCGCCCCTGTCGGCTCATCGGCAAAAACGATAGATGGTTCAGTAATAAGAGCTCTTGCAGCAGATGTTCTCTGCTTTTGTCCCCCGGATATTTCATTCGGATATTTACTTAAAATGTCTTTGATTCCTAAATATTCGACGAGCATTGCTAAACGCTTCTCTGCCGCGTTTTTTGATACTTTGCCAACAGATAACGGCAGCAGAATATTCTCTTTTACCGTTAACGTATCAAGCAAATTATAATCTTGAAAGATGAACCCTAAATGTTCCCGGCGAAATTTTGCCAAATCCCGTTCTTTCATCTTTTGTAACGGTTTCCCGTTGATTTCAACAATTCCTTCTGTCGGATAATCTATGGAACAAAGGACATTTAATAAAGTTGTTTTACCCGAACCAGATGGCCCCATGATACCAACGAATTCTCCTTCATGTACTTCCAGGTCAATCCCTTTTAACACTTCTTGTTGTAACGTACGTTTTCCATAGGTTTTTCTTATTTTTCTTGCCACTAAAACAGCCATTTCGTCAACCCCTTGTATTGATTCCTTACTAAATTGTACCCTTTCAGTACCTTACAATCGTTCGATTCTCGTGACAAATAAAAAATGGTAAATGACAATTTTGTCACATACCATAAGATTGAATGTATTGATTTTCAAGAGGAAATTGGATTGTAAAAATTGTGCCGGCACCCACTTGTGAATCTACCTTCAGCGTAAGCCCAAGTTTTTCAGCCGCTTCCTTTGCCAAGTATAGACCCATCCCTGTCGCAGCGATTGTTTCCCTTCCGATCGTTCCTGTATAGGACCGTTGGAAAATACGGGGCAAGTCTTCAGCTCGAATCCCAACTCCGAAGTCTTGTATATGTAATAATAGATGCCCCTCTTGATTCCGAGTTGTAAATATGTGAATTTCACTATTTTCATGGCTGTACTTCACAGCATTAGAAAAAATTTGGCGAATAATGAACCCAAGCCATTTGGCATCTGTTGTCACGGTCTTTTGCAAATTCTTCGTTTCAACACCAATCCCTTTTTCAATACACCATGAACGAAAATCTTTAATTTGTTGATGAACGACTGTTTCCAAACAAACCTTTTCCAGCCGGTTATCTTTTTCAATCGTTGAAAGCCTTGTTTCATGGATTTTTTGATCAAGCAACAAAAATATGCGAACCCATTCTTTTTCAATCTTCTCTCTTAACGCATAAGGTTCTACTTGTTCCACGATTAATTTCATGGCAGTCATCGGCGATTTCATTTCATGCACCCACGCCAGCATCTGATCTTGCTGTTCAAGCATTTCCATTTTTATTTGATGAAGTCTATAATCTATTTCTTCATATTGTTGTTGCAAATGTTCCATGTACTTTCGCTGGAAAGGAGAAAGTAGCTCTTTATTGATTGGTTGCTCATAGATAGCTTTTAGCTGCTTTGTTTCTCTTCCATAACGCCAAATTAAGAAAAGAAGAAAGAATAAAAGATTCATGATGTTTACATATATGATGGATATATTTGATATGCCGCTATCGATGAAAAACAATCCATTCAGCCATATTTGCATAAACAGGAAGAATAAAATCCACGATCTTCTTTCTTTTAAAAATAGTCCAATCATTTTGTCACCGCCATGTAGCCAAGTCCTTTTTTCGTTACAATGGTATCCGATAAACCAATTTCATCTAATCGCTGTCGCAATCGATTGACATTGACCGTTAACGTATTATCATTCACAAATCGCTCGTCATCCCATAATTTACGCATTAGCTCATCACGAGAAACAATTTTGTCAACAGAAGCTAATAATGTCTTCAAAATAAACAATTCGTTTTTCGTCAATTCTATCACTTTCTCACCGTATTGAATGGTTCCTCTGTCATAATCAATAATTGCACCATTCCATCTCACAACATGTTGCATATTCTCCCCATAATCATAAGTTCTTCTTAATATCGCCTGTACTTTTGCTAGCAATACTTCCATATGAAAAGGTTTTTGCACAAAATCATCCGCCCCCATTTGCATAGCCATTACCATATCCATTGGATGGTCTCTAGATGATAAAAATAGAATTGGCACTTTTGAGATGGCACGAATTTCACGGCACCAATGAAAACCATCAAATGCGGGGAGTTGAATATCAATGATGACTAGATGTGGCTGCACGTTTAAAAAATCATCTAGCACTTGTTGAAAATCTTTTGGTCCTACTACTTCCATCGACCATTGGTTAAAACGTTCCCTTATTGAATTGAAAATGGATTGATCGTCCTCTATTAAAAATATTTTCATTCTTTCATCCTTTCACATACATAAAATTTTTATATTATATTGTAATATATTTTGCACTTTGTTTAAGAAAATCAATTTTATTCTCTTTTTATGAGAAATATGTATGTAAATTAGTATAATGGAACAAAGAACAAATAGTGCGTAAAAAGGAGATGTTTGTAGTGGACATCCGCCAAATCGAGTATTTTACAGAAGTAGCCAAACATTTGAGTTTCACGAAAGCTGCTTCCACTTTACACGTATCACAACCATCCATTAGTAAAGCCATTCAAAATTTAGAAGCCGAGCTTGGTGTACCTTTATTTTACCGTTCTTCAAAACAATTGGAGTTGACGGATGCAGGAAAGGCGGTATTAGCAAATGCGCAACATGTATTAGCCGCCTTTAAAAATTTACGTTCAGAATTAACGGATTTAATGGAGTTGAAAAAAGGAGAAATTCGTATTGGAATTCCACCGATTGTAGGTGTGGAGTTTTTTTCAAAATTAATTAGTTTATATAAAGAAAAATATCCTTATATTGAAATTAAACTAACGGAAGTAGGGACAAAAAAAATTCGGCAAGGGGTAGAAGAAGGAGAATTGGATATAGGACTCATTTGTAATTTATGTGCTCCAAACGATCAATTAGAATCTATTAGTATATTAAAAGATCCGTTAATGTTAATTGTTCATAGAGATCATCCCCTTGCTGCATTGCCATCCGTTGAAATGTCCCGGTTAGAGAAAGAAGATTTTATTATATATCGCAAAGATTTTACATTGTACGATCGCATTATAGAAGAATGTTCAAAAAATGGGTTCTACCCTACAATAGCTTGTGAATCATCACAGAAAGATTTAATCGTTGAGATGGTGGCTGCTAAAGTAGGGATTGCGTTACTTCCAAAAAAAATATGTGAAAAACTTCAAAATGAAAAAATTGTTTCAATTCCTTTCAAACATGAAAATCTTTTTCTAGAGTTAGGATTGACTTGGAAAAAGAATAAATATTTATCTTTCGCTGTAAGAGAATTTATTGAATTAGCCCAGCAATTTATTACAAAATAAAAAAGACATCCTTCCAAAATTCTTATCTATTTTGGAAGGGATGTCTTTTTATAATTAGTTTGTGCTTACAACGCCATATTTTTGTTTCGCTTCAAGGCGTCGCTTATGAAGGATTGGTTCAGTATAACCATTTGGTTGCTCATATCCTTTGAAAATGAGGTCGCAAGCTGCTTGGAAACCAACAGACTCTTCGAAGTTTGGAGCCATTGGGCGATAGTTTGGATCATCAGCATTTTGTTTATCCACCACTACAGCCATACGTTTAAGCGTTTCATACACTTGTTCTTTTGTCACAATTCCATGATGTAGCCAGTTTGCGATATGTTGGCTGGAAATACGAAGTGTTGCACGGTCTTCCATTAATCCAATATCGTTAATGTCTGGTACTTTTGAACATCCAACTCCTTGTTCTACCCAGCGAATTACGTATCCTAAAATTCCTTGACAGTTGTTGTCCAACTCTTCTTGAATTTCTTCTGGGCTCCAGTTTGGATTTTTCTCTACAGGAATTTGAAGAATATCATCTTGTAAATCTTCAAAGTCAGTAATACCTCTTTGAACTTCTTTTACATCTACTAAATGATAGTGGATGGCATGCAACGTTGCAGCTGTTGGTGATGGTACCCAAGCTGTATTGGCTCCTGCTTTTGGATGAGCGATTTTTTGCTCTAGCATTGCAGCCATTAAGTCAGGCATTGCCCACATTCCTTTACCAATTTGGGCACGGCCTTGTAAACCGCAATTTAATCCTACGAATACATTTGATCTTTCATATGCATTTAACCAAACAGAAGATTTCATTTCATTTTTGCGAATCATTGGACCTGCTTCCATTGATGTATGAATTTCATCACCTGTTCTATCTAAGAATCCCGTGTTAATGAAGACAATCCGTTCTTTTACTTCTTTAATGCAATTTTTTAAGTTTAGAGACGTACGACGTTCTTCATCCATTACCCCAACCTTTAATGTGTAACGCTCAAGCCCAATTAAATCTTCAATTCTACCAAATAATTTGTTTGTAAATGCTACTTCTTTTGAACCGTGCATTTTTGGTTTTACAATATAAATAGAGCCTTTTTTCGAATTTTTGTATTTTGTTTTACCTAATATATCAAGTTTAGCAATTAAGCTCGTAATGACACCATCCATAATTCCTTCTGGGATTTCTTCTCCATTTTTATCTAAAATGGCGTTTGTTGTCATTAAGTGACCTACATTGCGGACAAACATTAATGAGCGACCTGGTAATGTAATGTCTTCACCGTTAACCCCTTTATACGTGCGGTCAGGATTTAACGTACGAGTCATTATTTTCGAACCTTTATCAAAAGTAGCTGATAAATCTCCTCTAATTAATCCTAACCAGTTGCTGTATACTTCTACTTTATCTTCTGCATCAACTGCAGCAACAGAGTCCTCACAGTCCATTATTGTCGTCACAGCTGATTCTAAAATAATGTCCTTAATACCAGCCGGATCTGATTTTCCTACAGGATGATTTCGATCGATTACAATTTCAATGTGCAGGTCATTATTCTTTAATAAAACTACAGAAGGTTCTTCTGGCGACCCGTTATACCCCACAGCTTTTGATTCATCCACAAGTCCTGTTTCATTGCCATTTGAAAGTGTAGCAACTAGCTTTCCGTTTACAATCGCATATTTTGTAACATCTAAATGAGTTGCATCTTTTAAAGGAACTGCTTGATCTAAAAACTTCTTCGAATATTCAATTACTTTCTGGCCACGAACTGGATTGTAGCTGTTTCCTTTCTCCGCTCCATCTTCCTCGCTAATGGCATCAGTACCGTATAATGCATCGTAAAGGCTTCCCCAACGAGCATTGGCAGCGTTTAGGGCATAACGTCCATTGTTTACTGGTACAACTAATTGAGGACCAGCTTGAAACGAAATTTCTTCGTCAACGTTTTCAGTTGTAATATGGTAGTCTTCTACTTTCGGTTCAATGTAGCCGATATCTTCAAGGAATTTTTTATATTGATCGAAATGAAAGTGATCTTTATTTTCTTTATGCCAGTTATGAATTGCCTCTTCTAATTCTCTTCGCTTTTCAAGAAGTTCTTTATTTTCCGGCGTTAAGTCATGAATTAATGTATCAAATCCTGCCCAAAATTCATCTTTATTTACTTCTGCATCAGGCAAAACTTGCTCATTTACAAAATCGTATAACACTTTTTCTACTTGTAAATTCCCCACTGTAACGTAATTTGCCATAATACCGCATCCCCCTCAATAATTCGAACAATGATTTTGAAGATTCCAAAATCTCCTTAATAATATTATAAGGGGGAAAGAGCATATAAATGAAATACATATTTTGAATAAACAATATTCACTTTAGCTATAGAAAAAAATCGAGTAGGAGGGAGCGATTAACTCCCGTCCTCTCACACCACCGTACGTACGGTTCCGTATACGGCGGTTCAATTAAGATGATTGACGCAAGTCTTTATAACTTCCGTGAATAGCTGTTCTCTTTATGCCAGTGGTCACTCCACCCTCCAAGAGGTCTCCCACGGGATTCACCGCTTCCTTCCTCAAGTGAGGTACTACGTTTTCTGTGTTCATCATGACTCACTGAATGCCAAGGGCTATTCTCTCTTAATTGTTCGGTCCTTCTTAGTAGTTCTAAACCAACTAATACTATGACCTCTGCTGACTTCTGACGGTTCAGCTACTTATCACTAAGTAGGTTATGAAGCGTACTTCACATATCCGCCAGACCTCCCCGGGTAAGAATGTAATCTTTCCTTCCATCTATCTGCTTCATTTACTCTGTACCACCTTTGGCAGAAAGGACTTTGTTTTGTTTAGCAAACTCATCCAATGATACCTAGCCTTATATGAAGTTCGTGTTCCTCAGACCGGAAGTTTGCCGCTCGCTTCCTTCAGATTCCGCGTCACCACGGACACCCTTGCGTTAAGCTAACTGTTACTTCTGCCTTCACAGTTCGGGACTTACACCCTATAGATTACACCCATGCCAGGCGCACTAAAAAAACCATCTTGTAGATAAACTACAAGATGGTTCAATCGTAAGCTATTTACGTTTATTATTTAATGATTTCAGATACAGAACCTGCTCCTACAGTACGTCCACCCTCACGGATAGAGAATTTAGTACCTTCTTCAATCGCGATAGGAGAGATTAATTCTACAGTCATTTCGATGTTATCGCCAGGCATAACCATTTCTACACCTTCTGGTAAAGTGATTACACCAGTTACGTCTGTAGTACGGAAGTAGAATTGTGGACGATAGTTAGAGAAGAATGGAGTATGGCGTCCACCTTCTTCTTTAGATAATACGTAAACTTGTGCTTTGAAAGCTGTGTGTGGTGTAATTGAGCCTGGTTTTGCTAATACTTGACCGCGTTGAACTTCGTCACGTGAAATACCACGTAATAAAGCACCGATGTTGTCACCAGCTTCAGCATAGTCAAGTAATTTACGGAACATTTCGATACCTGTTACAGTTGTTTTTGTTGGCTCATCAGCTAAACCGATGATTTCTACTTCGTCACCAACTTTAACTTGACCGCGTTCTACACGACCAGTAGCAACTGTACCACGACCAGTGATAGAGAATACGTCCTCTACTGGCATCATGAATGGTTTATCAGTTTCACGTTGTGGAGTTGGAATGTATTCGTCAACTGCATCCATTAATTCAACGATTTTTGCTTCCCACTCAGCATCTCCTTCAAGAGCTTTAAGAGCAGAACCTTTAATTACAGGAACTTCGTCGCCTGGGAAGTCATATTCTGAAAGTAAGTCACGAACTTCCATTTCTACTAATTCTAATAATTCTTCGTCGTCAACCATGTCACATTTGTTTAAGAATACTACTAAGTATGGTACACCTACTTGACGAGAAAGTAAGATGTGCTCACGAGTTTGTGGCATTGGACCGTCAGCTGCAGATACTACTAAGATACCGCCGTCCATTTGAGCAGCACCAGTGATCATGTTTTTAACGTAGTCAGCGTGTCCTGGGCAGTCTACGTGTGCATAGTGGCGTTTTTCAGTTTCATATTCAACGTGAGAAGTGTTGATTGTGATACCACGTTCTTTTTCTTCTGGTGCGTTGTCGATTTGGTCGTAAGATTTAGCTTCACCACCAGTTTTTTTCGCAAGAACTGTTGCGATAGCAGCAGTTAAAGTAGTTTTACCATGGTCAACGTGACCAATTGTACCAATGTTAACGTGTGGTTTTGAACGATCAAATTTTTCTTTAGCCATTAGAGAAAGCCTCCTATTACTTGTATTTTTTATTTTTACAACTGCTGACAAGAAATTACTTTCTTGTCAAACAATCATAGCTTACAAATTATTTATACTTGATTAAAGGTGAGATTTCAATTATTATTCACCTTTATTTTTTTTGA
The DNA here is from genome assembly GCF_038004285.1 of Ureibacillus sp. FSL K6-0165. NCBI lineage: Bacteria > Bacillati > Bacillota > Bacilli > Caryophanales > Caryophanaceae > Ureibacillus > Ureibacillus sp. FSL K6-0165. Next base: position 721,389 of record NZ_JBBOQS010000001.1, on the reverse strand, counting down.
TAATTTCTTCTGCAATTGATTTTGGTACTTCTTCATAGTGGTCAAATACCATTGAGAATACACCGCGACCTTGAGTTGCAGAACGTAATGTAGTTGCATATCCGAACATCTCAGCAAGTGGAACCATAGCACGAACTACTTGTGCGTTACCGCGTGCTTCCATACCTTCAACACGACCGCGACGTGCAGTTACGTGACCCATGATATCGCCTAGATATTCTTCTGGAATTACAACTTCAACTTTCATTACTGGTTCAAGTAATACAGGGTTACATTTTGCTGCAGCATTTTTAAGTGCCATGGATGCAGCGATTTTGAACGCCATTTCGTTAGAGTCAACATCGTGGTAAGAACCATCGAATAATTTCGCTTTGATGTCAATCACTGGGTATCCAGCTAGTACACCATTTTCCATAGCGTCTTTTAATCCTGCTTCTACAGCTGGGATGTATTCACGAGGTACTACCCCACCGACAATCGCGTTTTCAAATTCAAAGCCTGCTCCTTCTTCATTTGGAGAGAATTCGATCCAAACGTGACCGTATTGACCACGACCACCAGATTGGCGAACGAATTTACCTTCAACTTGAGCAGTTGTACGGAATGTTTCACGATATGAAACTTGTGGAGCACCTACGTTAGCTTCCACTTTGAATTCACGTCTTAAACGGTCAACAATGATATCAAGGTGAAGCTCACCCATACCAGAGATGATTGTTTGACCTGTTTCTTGGTCAGTATGAGCACGGAATGTTGGGTCTTCCTCTTGAAGCTTTCCAAGAGCTGTACTCATTTTATCTTGGTCTGCTTTTGATTTTGGTTCAATAGCAACCGAAATAACTGGTTCTGGGAATTCCATTGATTCTAAGATAACTGGGTTTTTCTCATCACAAAGTGTGTCACCAGTTACTGTATCTTTTAAACCTACTGCTGCAGCAATATCACCTGCATATACATTTGAAATTTCTTCACGGTGATTTGCGTGCATTTGTAGAAGACGTCCAATACGTTCACGTTTACCTTTTGTAGAGTTAAGAACGTATGAACCAGAATCTAGAATACCTGAATACACACGGAAGAATGTTAACTTACCTACATATGGGTCAGTCATAACTTTGAATGCCAATGCTGAGAATGGCTCTTCGTCACTTGCACGACGCTCAGTTTCTTCTTCAGTTTTTGGCACGATACCCTTAATAGCAGGAATATCGATTGGTGAAGGTAAGTAGTCGATTACTGCATCAAGCATTTTACGAACACCTTTATGTTTGAACGCAGTACCGCAAAGTACAGGGTAGAATTGTACTGCAATTGTTGCTTTACGGATTGCAGCTTTTAATTCTTCTACTGTAATTTCTTCACCAGAGAAGTATTTTTCCATTAATTCTTCATCAAGTTCAGCTACTGCTTCAATTAATTTTTCACGGTATTCTTCAGCTTGTGCTTTGTATTCTTCTGGAATTTCTCCTTCAGTAACATCTGTACCTTCGTCGTTACCGTAGAATGTCGCATTCATTTCAACCAAGTCAATAATACCTTTAAATTGATCTTCCGCACCAATAGGTAATTGAATTGGATGCGCATTAGCTTGAAGACGATCATGTAAAGTATTTACTGAGTATAAGAAGTCGGCACCAGTTTTGTCCATTTTGTTAACAAATACGATACGAGGAACTCCGTATGTTGTAGCTTGGCGCCATACAGTTTCAGTTTGTGGTTCAACACCAGATTGAGCATCTAGTACTGTAACTGCACCGTCAAGTACACGTAATGAACGTTCAACCTCTACAGTGAAGTCCACGTGTCCCGGAGTGTCGATGATGTTAATGCGGTGACCTTTCCACTGAGCCGTTGTAGCAGCAGAAGTGATTGTAATACCACGTTCTTGCTCTTGCTCCATCCAGTCCATTTGAGAGGCACCTTCGTGAGTTTCACCGACTTTGTGAATCTTACCAGTGTAATAAAGGATACGCTCAGTTGTTGTTGTTTTACCAGCATCAATATGAGCCATGATCCCAATATTACGTGTATTCTCTAGAGAGAATTCGCGTTTCATAGGGAATTGTCTCCTTCCATATTGGGTTTAGACTAAAAAAAGTGTTATATTTAAATTTTGTACTAGCAAAAAGCTAGTACAAAATTTAGATTACCAACGATAGTGTGCAAAGGCTTTGTTTGCTTCTGCCATTTTGTGCATATCTTCGCGTTTTTTCACTGCAGCACCAGTGTTGTTTGCTGCATCTAGGATTTCGTTAGCTAAGCGCTCTTCCATTGTTTTTTCACCGCGAAGACGAGCGTAGTTCACTAGGTAGCGAAGACCTAGAGTAATACGACGGTCTGGACGAACTTCAACCGGTACTTGATAGTTAGAACCACCAACACGGCGAGCACGTACCTCAAGAACTGGCATTACATTATTTAATGCTTCTTCAAACACTTCTAATGGATCTTTGCCTGAACGTTCTTTTACAATATCGAACGCACTGTAAAGAATTTTTTGTGCTGTACCTTTTTTACCGTCAATCATGATTTTATTAATTAAACGTGTTACTAATTTTGAATTGTAAATCGGATCAGGTAACACGTCACGTTTGGAAACAGGACCTTTACGAGGCATGTGTTTTCCTCCTTTCAACGAGTATTACGAATTTTTATTATTTTTTCTCTTTTGGTTTTTTCGTACCGTATAAAGAGCGTGATTGCATACGGCCGTTTACACCTGCAGTGTCAAGCGCACCGCGAATGATGTGGTAACGTACCCCTGGTAAGTCTTTTACACGTCCACCGCGAATTAATACAACGCTGTGTTCTTGTAAGTTGTGACCTTCACCAGGAATGTAAGCTGTAACCTCGATTTGGTTTGTTAAACGAACACGTGCATATTTACGTAACGCAGAGTTTGGTTTTTTCGGTGTCATTGTACCAACACGTGTACATACTCCGCGTTTTTGAGGTGAATTAACGTTTGTAAGAGACTTTTTAAAGCTATTGTAACCTTTGTTTAACGCAGGTGATTTTGATTTAGTAATTTTAGATTTACGAGGCTTACGCACCAATTGGTTAATTGTAGGCATCGGTTTTTCCTCCCTTCATGTTATCGTTTTTTAATACCACACATCCAGGTGGTTCATTTTTAGGGTAAAAACAAAGCTTTTGTGTTTTTCCACAAAAACTACTCCGCAGCAATCGCAACAACTGCAGCTCCAACTTGGATTCCGCACGCTTTGCCAAGCTCTTTTCTTGATTCCACAAGATCTACCGGAATTCCATTTTCCTTTGCAAGGGCAATAACTGGTTCTGTTATTCTCTCTTCTGCATCTTGTGCTACAATGAGCTCTTTTACTCGGCCAGCTTTTATTGCTTTTACTGCTTGCTTTGTACCAATGATTGTTTTACTTGCCTGTTTAACTTTTTCATAAGACATTGACAATATCCTCCGAAGTACAGACAGTTACTATCAACCCTAAGTATATTATCATTATCATTTCAATCTGTCAATTTTTTTTGTAATTGAGTTGAAAAATTTTTTGATAAGTATAGAAACAGAGCAAGTAAACGGATTAATGAATTTATTGCATAATTCATCCAGTGAAAATGGCTTGAGCCTCCCCGTCGCATAATGTTTGTTTACAACTTCGGAGACTCAAGCTCTTGTATTTTCACTGAAATGTTTTCCGAATTATTCGGCTGATGTTAATTCTTCTAGAGCGCTAACAGGCTCTTCTTTGATCTTGATTTGACGATATCTTTGCATACCTGTACCTGCTGGAACAAGTTTTCCTAGGATTACGTTCTCTTTCAATCCGAGTAGCGGATCTCGCTTACCTTTAATTGCAGCATCTGTTAATACACGAGTTGTTTCTTGGAATGATGCAGCAGATAAGAATGATTCTGTTTCAAGTGAAGCTTTCGTAATTCCAAGGATAACTGGACGACATGTTGCAGGTACTTTACCATTCATAATCGCTTCTTTATTTGCTTCTGTGAATTGGTGAACATCGAGGAGTGTTCCAGGAAGTAAGTCTGTATCTCCAGCTTCGATTACACGAACTTTTCGAAGCATTTGACGTACCATTACTTCGATGTGTTTGTCCCCGATTTCTACCCCTTGCATACGGTATACTTTTTGAACTTCTTTTAATAAATATTCTTGTACCGTTGCTACGTCTTTGACTTTTAATAATTGTTTTGGATCAATTGAACCGTCAGTTAGAATTTGACCTTGTTCTACTTCGTCACCTACAGCAACTTTCAATCGTGCATTGTAAGGAGCTTGATATTTACGAGTTTCAATTTCACCAACAACAGTAATTTCTCTTAAGCCGTCACGACTTTCTTCAACTTCAGTAACGACACCTTTAATTTCCGAAATAAGAGCCTGACCTTTTGGATTACGTGCCTCGAAGATCTCCTGAATACGTGGAAGACCTTGCGTAATGTCGTTACCAGCAACCCCACCAGTGTGGAATGTACGCATCGTTAACTGTGTACCTGGTTCACCGATTGATTGAGCAGCGATAATTCCAACCGCTTCTCCCACTTCAACCTCTTCACCAGTTGCTAAGTTGATACCATAACATTTTTTACATACACCATGTTTTGTATTACATGTGAATGCTGAACGGATTGATACTTTTTCAATACCAGCATCAATAATTTTTCGAGCGATATCTTGCGTAATTAAATTGTCTCGCTCTAAGATTATTTCGCCAGTTTCAGGATGACGAATTGTTTTCTTAGCATAGCGTCCAACAATACGTTCTTCAAGCGTTTCAATTACTTCAGTACCATCCATTAACGCACCAATAGTTAATCCACGGTCTGTACCGCAATCTTCTTCACGAATAATCACGTCTTGTGCAACGTCAACAAGACGGCGAGTTAAATAACCAGAGTCCGCAGTTTTTAACGCAGTATCCGCAAGACCTTTACGTGCACCGTGTGTTGAAATGAAGTATTCCAATACGCTTAAACCTTCACGGAATGAAGATTTAATTGGAAGTTCGATAATACGACCAGCTGGGTTGGCCATGAGTCCACGCATACCTGCAAGCTGAGTGAAGTTCGATGCGTTACCACGGGCACCGGAGTCACTCATCATGAAGATCGGATTCAATCTTGGTAAAGAGTTCATTAGTTTTGCTTGGATTTCATCTTTTGCTTCAGACCAGCTTGAGATTACTCGGTCATAACGTTCTTCTTCTGTAATTAAACCGCGACGGAATTGTTGCATTACTTTATCAACTTTTTTCTGAGCTTTATCTAAAATTTCACCTTTTTCAGGTAATACAACGATATCTGAAATACTTACTGTAATACCCGCACGCGTTGAATATTTAAATCCTAAATCTTTCATGCGGTCTAGCATTTTGGATGTCTCTGTAATATGGAATCGCTTGAATACTTCCGCAATAATGCTTCCTAAGAATTTTTTACGGAATGGAGTAATCAACTCTTGATCCTCAATGTATTTTTTCAATACCGCTTTACGCTGATATTCGATTTTTTCTTGTTCAGATAGTTGATTATATTCTTCTGAAGCTTCTAGTTCTTTTAGTAGTTCATCATCGATTGTTAAGCTGACAAAGTATTTATCTGGTGTAGCTACTTCCAAGTTGTAAGATGTTGGTTCATTAATGTATGGGAAAGACTCTGGCAAAATTTCATTAAAGATAATTTTACCTACTGTTGTAATCAAGAGTTTTTTATTTTGCTCTTCCGTAAATGTTTTATTGTTTAAAGAGCTTGCTTTTACGGCAATTCGGCTATGCAGGTGCACATTACCGTTTTGGTAAGCTATTAACACTTCATCTGGACTAGAGAATACAGAACCTTCTCCACGAGCACCTTTGCGCTCAAGAGTTAAATAGTAGTTTCCTAATACCATGTCTTGGGAAGGTGTTACAACCGGCTTACCGTCTTTTGGATTTAGGATGTTTTGTGCAGCAAGCATCAGTAAACGAGCTTCTGCTTGAGCTTCTGCTGATAACGGCACGTGAACCGCCATTTGGTCACCATCGAAGTCAGCATTATAAGCTGTACATACAAGTGGGTGTAGACGTATTGCACGACCTTCAACTAATGTTGGTTCGAACGCTTGAATTCCCAATCTGTGTAGCGTTGGGGCACGGTTAAGTAACACTGGATGTTCTTTAATTACGTCTTCAAGCACATCCCATACTTCGTTGTGCATACGTTCAATTTTGCGTTTTGCGCTCTTAATGTTGTGAGCCAAACCTCTTTCAACTAACTCTTTCATTACAAAAGGCTTAAATAATTCAATCGCCATTTCTTTAGGTAGACCACATTGATACATTTTTAACGTTGGACCAACGACGATAACGGAACGACCAGAATAGTCTACACGTTTACCAAGCAAGTTTTGACGGAAACGTCCTTGTTTACCTTTTAACATGTGTGACAAGGATTTTAATGGTCGATTACCCGGTCCCGTTACAGGACGACCTCTACGTCCATTATCAATCAATGCATCTACCGCTTCTTGCAACATGCGTTTTTCGTTTTGAACAATAATGCTAGGAGCCCCTAAATCTAAAAGGCGTTTTAAACGATTGTTACGGTTAATAACACGACGATATAAATCGTTTAAGTCAGATGTTGCGAATCGGCCACCATCCAGCTGTACCATTGGTCGAAGCTCTGGTGGAATAACCGGAAGCACCTCTAATACCATCCACTCTGGTCTATTTCCAGAACTGCGGAATGATTCAATGACTTCAAGGCGTTTAATTGCTCGTGTGCGACGTTGACCTTGAGCTGTTTTTAATTCTTCTTTTAATTTATTTGCTTCTTCCTCTAGGTCAATTTGCTCTAGAAGTTTTTTGATAGCTTCTGCACCCATTCCTGCTTCAAAGCTATTACCAAACTTTTCACGGCAAGTACGATATTCTTTTTCAGATAAAAGTTGTTTCTTCTCTAAGTTTGTAACGCCAGGATCGATTACTACATAAGAAGCAAAATAAATTACTTCTTCCAATGCCCTTGGAGACATATCAAGAATGAGCCCCATACGGCTTGGAATTCCTTTAAAGTACCAAATGTGTGAAACTGGCGCCGCAAGTTCGATGTGTCCCATACGTTCACGTCGAACTTTTGCTCGCGTTACTTCTACACCACATCGGTCACATACTACACCTTTATATCGAACGCGTTTGTATTTTCCACAGTGACATTCCCAGTCTTTCGTCGGACCAAATATGCGTTCGCAGAAAAGACCATCTTTCTCAGGTTTTAATGTACGATAGTTAATTGTCTCAGGTTTTTTTACTTCCCCATAGGACCAAGAACGAATTTTATCCGGTGAAGCTAAACCAATTTTCATAAATTCGAATTCATTTACGTCAACCAAGGAGCCTACCTCCCTTTAGTTATAAGTCCTTTTGACATTCCATTAATTAAGATTCAGAATCAGAAAGTTTAATGAAGAATCGGGCAGGCGTCTACCTGCCCGCATGTAGATTAATTTTGAGTTTCAACAGGTTTTTCTTCTTTAGTTGGCAAGATGTTTAGGGCATCAGCTGGTTGTAGATCGTCATCATCATCCATATCTCTCAGTTCAATCTCTTCTTCGTCTACAGTAAGCATTTTCACATCTAATCCTAGTGATTGAAGTTCTTTAATTAATACTTTGAAGCTTTCTGGCACGCCTGGTTCTGGAACACTTTCACCTTTTACAATCGCTTCATATGTTTTCACACGTCCTACAACGTCGTCTGATTTGATTGTCAATAGTTCTTGTAGTGTATATGCTGCACCATACGCTTCAAGTGCCCAAACCTCCATCTCACCGAAACGTTGACCACCAAATTGTGCTTTACCACCTAATGGTTGTTGCGTTACAAGTGAATATGGACCTGTTGAACGGGCATGAAGTTTATCGTCAACCATGTGCGCCAATTTGATCATATACATGATACCAACTGATACTCGGTTATCAAACGGTTCTCCTGTACGTCCATCATAAAGAATTGTTTTACCGTCTCTATTCATTCCGGCTTCTTCCATCGTATTCCAAACATCTTCTTCGTTCGCACCATCGAATACAGGTGTCGCCATGTATTCGCCTAATAAGTGTGCAGCCATACCTAAGTGTAACTCTAACACTTGTCCGATGTTCATACGAGATGGTACGCCTAATGGGTTTAACATGATATCAATTGGAGTTCCATCCGGTAAAAATGGCATATCTTCTTCAGGTAAAATACGGGAAATTACCCCTTTGTTACCGTGACGACCGGCCATTTTGTCACCGACGCGAATTTTACGTTTTTGAACAATATAAACACGCACTAATTGGTTTACTCCAGGTGGTAATTCATCACCGTCTTCTCGATTAAACACTTTAACATCGAGGACGATTCCACCTGCTCCATGTGGTACACGTAATGACGTATCTCGAACTTCACGAGCCTTTTCACCGAAAATGGCATGAAGTAAGCGTTCTTCAGCAGTTAATTCCGTAACTCCTTTTGGTGTTACTTTACCTACTAAAATATCACCGTCACGTACTTCAGCACCAATTCGAACGATACCGCGATCATCAAGATTACGTAGCGCATCTTCACCGACATTTGGTATATCGCGAGTAATTTCTTCTGGGCCTAGTTTAGTATCTCGAGATTCAGATTCATATTCTTCAATATGAATGGATGTATAAATATCATCTTTTACAAGACGTTCGTTCATAATAATCGCGTCTTCGTAGTTGAAACCTTCCCAAGTCATGAAAGCAACAAGAACGTTGCGACCTAGAGCAAGTTCGCCTTTATCCATGGAAGGTCCATCTGCAAGAATATCTTTTGGTTTTACGCGATCCCCAACTTTAACGATTGGGCGTTGATTAATACAAGTTCCATGGTTGGAACGCTGGAATTTTTGAAGCTTATATTTATCCAGTTCGCCTTTTACTTCTTTTCCATCTCTAATTTCAATTCGACGAACATGGATTTCACGCGATTCAACATGTTCAACGATTCCTTCATACTTATTAACTACAGCAGCACCAGAGTCCCGAGCGTTTACGTATTCCATTCCTGTCCCTACATACGGAGCCTCTGGTTGAATTAATGGTACTGCTTGACGTTGCATGTTTGCACCCATTAATGCACGGTTAGAGTCGTCGTTTTCTAAGAATGGGATACATGCTGTCGCAGCAGATACGACTTGTTTAGGTGATACGTCCATGTAGTCAACTAATTCTCTTTTGAATACTGTGTTGTCTCCACGGAATCGACCTAAAACTTCCTCGTTGGCAAAAGTTCCGTCTGGATTTAACGGTGAGTTTGCCTGAGCTACGATGTAGTTGTCTTCCTCATCGGCTGTTAAGTAGTCAATTTGGTCTGTCACTCGGCCTGTTTCAGGATCAACACGACGATAAGGTGTTTCAATAAAACCAAACTTATTCACTTTCGCATAAGTTGATAATGAGTTAATTAGACCGATGTTTGGACCCTCTGGTGTTTCAATAGGACACATGCGGCCATAGTGCGAGTAGTGAACGTCCCGCACTTCCATACCAGCACGTTCTCTCGTCAAACCACCAGGTCCTAAAGCGGAAAGGCGGCGTTTATGCGTCAATTCTGCTAGTGGATTTGTTTGGTCCATGAATTGCGATAATTGAGAGCTACCAAAGAACTCTTTTATTGATGCAATAACTGGACGAATATTAATCAATTGTTGTGGTACGATTGACGCTGTGTCATTAATTGACATGCGCTCACGCACAACTCGTTCCATACGCGATAGTCCAATACGGAATTGGTTTTGCAACAACTCACCAACAGAGCGTAAACGACGATTTCCTAAATGGTCGATGTCATCAACATTTCCTACACCATAAAGTAAGTTGAAGAAGTAGGATAATGACGCGATAATATCCGCAGGAGTTAAATGTTTTACCTCTTCATCAACGTAAGCATTGGAAATGACATTGATGATTTTTCCATCTTCGTCATTAGGAGCATATATTTTAATGGATTGGATTGTAATATCTTCATCCAATACACCACCTACTTGAGATAATGTACGGAATCCAACACCCTTCTCTAAATAAGGAATAATTTTATCTAACGTACGTCGGTCAAGAATTGTATCTTTTTCAACAATAATTTCTCCTGTTTCAGGATCTACTAACGTTTCTGCGATTTTTTGATTAAATAGACGATTTTTTATGTGAAGCTTTTTATTCATTTTATAACGCCCAACGGCTGCTAAATCATAGCGTTTAGCATCGAAGAAGCGGGAATATAGCAAGCTTTTTGCACTTTCAACTGTCGGTGGTTCACCTGGACGAAGGCGTTCATAGATTTCTAATAGCGCCTTTTCAGTGCTATCTGTATTATCTTTCTCAAGCGTATTTCTCAAATACTCATTATCACCGATAATATCGATAATTTCTTGGTCTGAACCAAAGCCTAACGCTCTTAGAAGCACTGTTGCAGGCAATTTACGTGTGCGATCGATGCGAACATAGATAATATCTTTTGCATCCGTTTCAAACTCCAGCCATGCACCACGGTTTGGAATGACTGTTGCACCGAAGCCTTTTTTGCCGTTTTTGTCCGTTTTATCGTGATAATATACGCTTGGTGAACGTACCAATTGGGATACAATTACACGCTCGGCACCGTTAATAATAAAAGTGCCTGTTTCTGTCATTAATGGGAAGTCCCCCATAAAGACATCTTGTTCTTTAACTTCATCCGTTTCTTTGTTATGAAGACGTACCTTTACGCGCAATGGTGCTGCATAAGTTACATCGCGCTCCTTACATTCATCGACATCATATTTTGGTTCTCCTAAAGAATAGTCGATGAATTCTAGTGAAAGATTGCCTGTGAAATCCTCAATAGGGGAAATTTCTTTAAACATTTCAAGCAATCCTTCTTTAAGGAACCAGTCGTAAGAGGCTGTTTGAATCTCTATTAAATTCGGAAGCTCCAGCACCTCTTTAATACGCGCAAAGCTTCTACGCTGGCGGTGTCGTCCGTACTGAACTAGTTGACCTGTCAACTTATTCACCCCTCAATAAAGCGATAATAGGTCTTTGCAAAATCAAATAAATAGTGTATGATTTTCCAAAGACAAAAAGAAAACGAGACTTTTTCAAAACCTCATTTTCGGTTAAACTTAACTTATTCATGGCAAGTATACCCATATAAAAATCATTGCATACAAAAGGGCATACTCCCAAAAAATAATATTTTTGCATTTTATTATGTTATCATAGCCGATTTGTCAAGTCAATATTTAATGGGAATTCGTTTTATTTTTCAGCTTTGATAATCCAATATCCCTTTTTCTTCTCGACAATTTCCACTGACCGAAACTTTTCTTCCAAATACTTTAACGTAGATGGTGCTCCTTGTTTCTTCTGAATCACAACCCAAAGCTCTCCACTTGTACACAAATGCTGATAAGCCCCGTCATAGATTTTAAAAACCGTCTCTTTCCCAGCTCGAATTGGCGGGTTCGTTAACACAGCAGCAACTTGGACTTCCTCATCCACATATACACCGTCACTTTCATAAATACGCACATTTTGGATTCCGTTCAATTCTGCATTCTTTCTAGCTAATTGAAGTGCTCGCTCATTAATATCCATCATATATACTGTTCGCTCTGGATATTGCTTTGCTATCGCTAACCCGATTGGACCGTAGCCACAACCAACGTCTAAAACAATTCCTTCTACATCGGGCATGTTAAATGTATCAATTAACAAACGGGATCCAAAATCTACTTCGCTTTTACTAAACACTCCTGTATCTGTTTCAAATAAAAATGAGTGTCCTAATAAAGTAAACTGCCATTGTTGAGGTTTACTTTCCGTTTGAGGCTTTCGTGAATAATAATGTTCAGTCATTTGAGTGGCCTCCCTAAATAAATGAAGAAAAGCTCGCCAAATAGGACGAGCTTTTTATTTTTTGGTATAAACGATACTTAAGCAATTATTACTTAAGTTCTACAGAAGCGCCAACTTCTTCAAGTTTAGCTTTCATTTCTTCAGCTTCTTCTTTAGAAACGCCTTCTTTAAGTGGTTTTGGAGTGTTGTCAACTAATTCTTTTGCTTCTTTTAAGCCAAGGCCAGTAAGTTCGCGTACAACTTTGATAACTTTGATTTTTTGATCTCCAGCGTTAGCTAATACTACATCGAATTCAGATTTTTCTTCTGCAGCAGCACCTGCAGCAGCACCACCTACAACTGCAACTGGAGCAGCAGCAGTTACGCCGAATTCTTCTTCGATAGCTTTTACTAAATCGTTTAATTCAAGAACTGTCATTTCTTTAATAGCTTCAATAATTTGTTCTTTAGTCATTCCATATTCCTCCTATATAGGTATTTTTGTTAGGCTATTTGCCTGTATTCGAAATATTGGTTTAAGCGATAAATTACGCACCTTGTTCTTCTTTTTGTTCTGCAACAGCTTTTGTTGCAAGAGCGAAGTTGCGGATTGGAGCTTGAAGTACAGATAGTAACATTGAAAGTAAACCTTCGCGAGATGGAAGGTCAGCAAGAGCTTTAACCTCTTCAACTGTAGCAACGTTTCCTTCAATAACACCCGCTTTAATTTCTAATGCATCGTTTTCTTTTGCGAAGTTGTTAAGGATTTTAGCTGGTGCTACAACATCTTCTGTAGAGAAAGCGATCGCATTTGGACCTGTTAAATATTCATTAAGTCCTTCTAGTCCAACTTCTTCAACAGCACGGCGAGTTAAAGTGTTTTTATAAACTTTAAATTCTACGCCAGCTTCACGAAGTTGTTTACGCAATTCAGTAACTTGAGCTACGTTTAAACCGCGGTAATCAACAAGCACTACAGAAGCAGAATTTTTAAATTTGTCTGCAATCTCTTGTACTTGTACTTTTTTTGCTTCAATTGCCTTAGACATTTTGACACCTCCTATTAGAATGGGTCATTCATACCGATAAAACAAAAGCCTTCGTGTAGACACACGAAGGCATAAAAAGTCATCATCTTAAAAAAGAATCCGATTTTATGTCCTCGGTAGGGAAGTTTAAGTGCAAAGAGCACCCCTACTGTCTACGGTACAAATGGATCACTATATTCAGAACATCATCCATAATACTAACGAATAGGATGAATGTCAATAGTTTTATTCTATCTTTATTTATTATTTAATCACTACGCTAGAAGCGTCAATTTTAATTGATGGCCCCATTGTAGTAGTGATGTTTACAGATTTCATGTAAGTACCTTTAGCTGCAGCAGGTTTTGCTTTTTGAATTGCTTCGAATACAGCTAAGAAGTTTTCTACTAATTTTTCTGTTTCGAAAGATACTTTACCGATAGGAGCGTGAACGATACCAGCTTTATCAGCGCGGTATTCTACTTTACCAGCTTTAATTTCTTGGATTGCTTTCGCAACATCGAAAGTAACTGTTCCTGTTTTAGGGTTTGGCATTAATCCTTTTGGACCTAAAATACGACCTAATTTACCAACCTCACCCATCATATCAGGTGTAGCTACGATTACATCAAACTCAAACCAACCTTGTTGGATTTTGTTGATGTAGTCTACATCGCCTACATAGTCTGCTCCAGCAGCTTCAGCTTCTTTTAATTTTTCACCTTTTGCAAATACTAATACACGTTGAGTTTTACCTGTTCCGTTTGGAAGCACAACTGCTCCACGGATTTGTTGGTCATTTTTACGAGTATCAATATTTAAACGGAAAGCTACTTCTACTGTTGCATCAAATTTAACATTGCTTGTTTTTTGAGCTAATGCAACAGCTTCTTCTACTGGATATAATTTAGTTTTATCAATTAATTTTGCAAGTTCTTGCATTCTTTTACTGCGTTTTACCATTACTTTTTCCTCCTTTGTGGTTTTAGCGGAAATTTACCTCCCACGAATAAAGGTTGCGTGTTCAACAGAACTTGCGCAACCTACAAAAACTAACACGAATTACAATGGATTAGTCAACGATTTCAATACCCATGCTTCGTGCTGTACCTTCAACCATTGCCATAGCCGCTTCAACAGATGCAGCATTTAAATCAGGCATTTTTAGTTCTGCGATTTCGCGAACTTTATCACGTTTAACCGTTGCAACTTTTTTACGGTTTGGCTCACCAGAACCTGATTCAATACCTGCTGCTTTTTTAAGCAATACAGCTGCAGGTGGAGTTTTTGTAATAAAAGTGAAAGAACGGTCTTCGAATACTGTAATTTCAACAGGTATAATTAAACCTGCTTGATCAGCAGTACGAGCGTTAAATTCTTTACAGAATCCCATGATGTTTACACCTGCTTGACCTAATGCAGGACCAACTGGTGGAGCTGGATTCGCTTTACCAGCAGGGATTTGAAGTTTAACAATTTTAATAACTTTTTTAGCCACGAGACACACCTCCTTAAGTCCGTGATGTGGTATATTGGGTTGCCCCTCCCACTCAAATATACATTTATCAGCCATGCCGATAAAATATCATTAACTCATATCGCAGACTAAAAAAACTAGTCTGACCTATGAAATGATATCATTTTTCATATTCTTAAGCAAGTAAAAATATTATAAAGATATAAATTATTTGTTAACCAAATTGGTTAAAATGTGCAAACCATTGAAATTTTTTACTCTTTTTTAAAGGTTTATACCCGTTGTACTTGTTCGAAATCTAATTCCATTTTCGTTTCCCGACCGAACATGTCAACTGAAACTTTTACTTTTCCTTTATCCACATCGATTTCCTCTACATTTCCTTGGAAATGAGCAAATGGTCCATCTAACACTTCAACTAGATCGCCAACAGCAATATCTAACTCGCCAATTGCTTTTTTGTGTAATCCCATTGAACGAAGCAGACGATCTACTTCTTCAGGCAGTAAAGGTGTCGGTTTTGCTCCTCCGCCTGATGAGCCAATAAATCCTGTCACTCCTGGGGTATTGCGAACAACGTACCAAGAATCATCAGTTAAAATCATTTCAACTAATACGTAACCCGGGAAAACTTTTCGCATCACCGTACGTTTTTTTCCATCTTTTAAATCAGTTTCTTCATGTTCAGGGATGATTACACGGAAAATGAGATCTTGCATCCCCATTGTTTCTACTCGTTTTTCGAGATTTGCTTTTACACGATTTTCATAACCTGAATAAGTATGAACTACATACCATTGTTTTTCCATAATGTATATTGGACTATTCGTCCTTCCCTCCTTTACAATTACAACCCGTTGAATCTGTATTTAATATTATAATTTACAACATAAATGAAAAAAACCCGCGAAATGTTAGACGGGCTATTTTTCGAAAGATATTTAGTATGGGGCTATAATTATATTTTTAAATACCAACGGAATGCTCCCGAAATCAATAAATCTACAAGCACAAAAAAGATTGCTACAAAAATGACTGTTGTGATTACAACAATCGTATATTTTGTAAGCTCTTTGCTTTTTGGCCAGCTTGTCTTTCTCATTTCGGACATAACTTCTTGCAGAAATTGTTTTATTTTGCCCATTCTAGCTTAACCTCCGAATAAATCATCTGTCTTCTCTATTTCAACTAGCGCGTTTGTTTGTGTAATGTGTGTCGATTGCAGCGCTGACAATACTTTTTCAATTGTAATCTAGTTGAGCTGTCTTTTTCAGGATAAGTGTAATTTCTAGAACCACACTCTTCACAGCTTAATACAATTTTCTTTGCCACTGAAAAAACCTCTATTCTGGCATTTTATCTTTTAAAGACTAACACCAAAAAAACATGCTGTCAATAATTGAGGAATGAGTTTCAAATAATTTCCCCATTTTCTAAATGGCGCTCCAATTTCCGTTTCACCCGTTGCAATGCATTATCAATTGACTTTACATGACGATTTAATTCTTCAGAAATCTCATTATAAGATTGTCCATCTAAATATAAAGTAAGCACTTGTTGTTCAAGTTCGCTTAAAATTTCGCTAATTTTTTCTTCCAAATAGGAGTACTCTTCTCGGTTAATCATTAAATGTTCTGGATTTTCTGATTCCGAGCATGTAATGACATCCATCAACGTCCGATCCGACTCTTCATCATATATTGGTTTATCAAGAGAAACATAGGAATTGAGTGGAATATGTTTCTGACGCGTTGCCGTCTTAATAGCAGTAATAATTTGGCGCGTAATACATAACTCTGCAAAAGCTTTAAAGGAAACAAGCTTGTCCTCTTTAAAATCTCTTATGGCTTTATATAAACCTATCATTCCCTCTTGTATAATATCTTCCTTGTCCGCTCCTATTAAAAAATAAGAGCGAGCTTTCGCCTTTACGAATACACGGTATTTATTAATTAAGTAATCTAACGCCTCTGTATTACCTTGATGCACTAGTTCAACAAGTTGTTCATCCGTTAGCTCGTCAAAAGATTGTACTACTTGCGATTGCTCTGTTTTTAGCAACGGCCTCACCCCAGACGTATAAATCATATTAGGAACAGTATATATGAATTGGAAAATATAGGTCAATTGATTATTTTAAACCTCTTCTCCATTTTTCGAAGGCTAACTCTACTTCTTTCGATAATGGGATTCTAGATTTAGGTCTTTCTTTCTGCGAAGTTTCTACTCTTTTTGATATTTTTGATTGAATAATTTCCAACTCTATTTCTAGTTCACGGGCTGATTTTCGAAGGGCACCATTCCCAAATATTACGTTTTGCTCCGTCATATCAGAAGTTGCTACGTATATTTGGACTTTCCTCCCTTTCAGCTCGTTTGATAATTTTTCAATACGCTCATCTGCCGTTTCGTTCTTTCTTGTAAAAATTACTTCCACCGCATTTTGTACATAAGATTTCTCTGCCCCAGAAACATGATAGGCATCGAAAACAACAATCACCCGCCATCCCATAGCGGCTTTATATTCTGCCATTAGTTCAAGCAGGCGATTTCTAGCTTCCTCTAAATCTGTATCTTTTAAAGGCCGCAATTCTTTCCAAGCACCTATCATATTGTATCCATCAACTATTAGAATGTTTTTCATAACTAATCATTCACTTCTTGACGTTTTCGGTACACTTCATACATTAATAATGCCGCTGCAACAGACGCATTCAATGAATTAACATGCCCAACCATTGGCAAATGATAGAGAAAGTCACATTTCTCCTTCAGTAGTCTACTCATTCCTTTCCCTTCACTTCCAATAATGATAGCTAGTGGCAAGGTAGCATCCATTTTTCGATAGTCGGTGCTACCTTTTGCATCTGTTCCAGCAATCCAGACGCCTCTTTCTTTTAACTCATCTACTGTTTGCGCTAAATTGTTCACTCTGCAAACAGGAACATGCTCAATAGCTCCTGTAGAAGCTTTCGCTACCGTTGCTGTAAGTCCAACAGAACGTCTCTTTGGTATGATTATACCATGAACGCCAATCGCATCTGCAGTTCGCATAATTGAGCCAAGATTATGAGGGTCTTCTAATTCATCTAAAATGATGAAAAATGGATCTTCGCTTCTTGCTTTGGCCACATCAAATAAATCATCGAGTTCCGCATACTTATAAGCAGCGACAGAAGCAACGATACCTTGATGGTTGGCACTTGAAAGTTGATCGATTTTTTTCTTTGGCACAAATTGTACAAATACTCCTCGCTCGCGGGCTAAATCCAGCACTTCCTTAATTCCCGATTTTTTTACACCTTCACTAATCCATATTTTGTTCATTTCTCGGCCTGAACGAAGGGCTTCTAATACCGGGTTTTTGCCAGCAATCATTTCTCCACTTTCGCTCATGTTATGACGCTCCTTTCGCTTCTTCAACGATTTGTATTGCATAATCAATTATTTTATTCATACGTTCATACTGTTTTGTTAAATAAAGACTGCCGAGAACTGCTTCAAATCCGGAACTATTGCGATAAGTTTGAACATCCGTATTTTTCGGAACAGTACCAGACTTTGCATTGCGCCCACGTCTATAAATTGATAACTCTTCTTCCGTTAAATACTGTTCTTCTATCATGCGATGCACAATCATTGATTGAGCTTTAGCAGAGACATATTTTGTCGCCTCATGGTGCAGCGTATTCGGTTTCGTTCGACCGCTTAACAATAAATGTTCCCTAACGCGCACCTCTAAAACGGCGTCCCCCATATATGCTAATGCAAGTGCGTTTAATTGCTTAATATCAACTTGTTGTGCCATCTTATGAACCTCGTTTCCAGCGAGTACCTTGTCGTGTATCTTCTAAAATTATGTTCATACTTAATAATTGGTCACGAATTTCATCCGCTCTCTTGAAATCACGATTTTTTCGTGCAATATTACGCTCTTCAATTAACTTTTCAATTTCTTCGTCTAAAATTTCCATCTCAACAGCTAATTTAATTCCTAAAACACCACTAAGAACTTCAAATGTTTCAATAAATGCTTTTAGCACTTTTTCATCCGTATTTGTTTCGTTTACATACGTATTTGACGTGCGAGCTAGTTCAAATAAAACAGAAATACCGTTAGCTGTATTGAAATCATCATCCATTTCCTTCTCGAATTGTTTTTTCAACTCATCGATTTTTTCTAAATACAATTCACTATTTTCTGCAAGGTTCGTCGTAGATTTTAGTCGATGTTGAAGATTCGAATAAGCTGTGCGCAAGCGCTCCAATCCACTTCGAGCGGATTCAATCAATTCTTCTGAGAAATTGATTGGATGACGATAATGTACAGAAAGCATGAAAAATCTTAATACTTGCGGATCAATTTTCTGGATAATATCGTGGACTAATACGAAATTCCCAAGAGATTTTGACATTTTTTCGTTATCAATATTAATATACCCATTATGCATCCAGTAACGGGCAAAAAGTTTTCCGGTATAGCTTTCAGACTGAGCAATTTCATTTTCGTGGTGCGGGAACGTTAAATCTTGACCTCCAGCATGAATGTCAATTGTGTCACCTAGATGAGCTCTTGCCATTACGGAGCATTCAATATGCCATCCAGGTCGTCCTTCACCCCAAGGGCTACTCCAGTGAATTTCACCTGGTTTTGCAGCTTTCCAAAGAGCAAAGTCTAGTGGGTCTTCTTTCTTTTCACCCGCTTCGATACGTGCGCCTACTTTTAAATCATCAATTGACTGATGACTTAGTTTTCCATAACCTTCAAACTTGCGTGTGCGGAAATATACATCCCCTTGAGATTCATAAGCATACCCTTTATTGATTAATACTTTAATAAATTCAATAATATCATCCATATGTTCTGTCACTCTCGGATGAACATCCGCTTTTTTGCATCCAAGTGCAGTGATATCCTCAAAATAAGCTTTTATAAAACGCTCTGTCAGTTCAGAAACTTCTTCTCCTAACTCGTTAGCTGCCTTAATAATTTTGTCGTCCACATCGGTGAAGTTTGATACATACTTCACATCAAACCCTTTATATTGCAAATATCTTCTTACGGTATCATAGACAATGGCAGGACGTGCATTGCCTATATGAATGTAGTTATAAACAGTTGGTCCGCATACGTACATTTTTACTTTTCCCTCTTCAAGAGGAACAAATGGTTCTTTTCTTCTTGTTAACGTATTGTAAATTTGAATTGCCATGTCATTCTCTCCTTTAGCCAATTTTCTCCGAACAAATATATCCTTCTATAACTAAATTACCACCATTTCTCTACAGGTAGCCAATAAAAATTAGCTGAATAAAAAACGCCTCCATCATATCACTATGACAGAGACGCCAATTCGCGCGGTTCCACTCTGGTTGAAAGCATGAAGCTTTCCGCTCGAGGTCTTTAACGGTGACTAGCCGACTTGCCTACTCCATTTCAGCAAAGTGCTCAAAGGTGCATTTCCGTAAAATAGAGGTTTAGGTCACTTTCAGCCTGTGGTGACCCTCTCTTTCAAACATATTTTACGTACTTCTCCTTTTCAACGCTTTCACTTTTATATCATTATATCCAAGGCTCAAAAACCGTTCATCTAAAAAATATTAATTTGTGAATTTTTCTAATCGGGCTAAAACTTTTTCTTTGCCCACTAATTCGATTGCATCCGCCAATTCCGGACCATGAGTTTGGCCTGTTGTCATCACTCGAATTGGCATAAATAAGTTTTTCCCTTTATATCCAGTTTCTTTTTGTACTGCTTTAATTGCCGCTTTAATTGACGAAGCATCAAAAGCTTCCGAAGCCTCTAATTGCTGTTTAAATGATGCAGCCAATTCTTTAATATGTTCTAAAGCTAGTACTTCTTGGGCAGCTTCATCATATTCAATTTCATCTTTAAAGAACAAGCTAGATAATTCAACAATTTCTGCACCATAACTCATTTGATTATGGTATAACGCAATCAATTTTGTTGCCCATTGTTTTTGTTCACTAGTCAATTCTAAAGGAAGTAAACCGGCTTTTTGCAAGTGAGGAAGTGCTAAGTCTACTACTTCATCCAATGACAATTTTTTAATGTATTGGTTGTTCATCCATGTTAGTTTATTCCGGTCAAACATTGACGGTGATTTTGATAAACGCTTCTCATCAAAAATTTCAATCAATTGTTCTTTTGTAAAGATTTCTTCTTCCCCTTCCGGAGACCAACCAAGCAATGCAAAGAAGTTGAACATCGCTTCTGGTAAATATCCAAGCTCTTTATATTGAGAAACGAACTGGATAATGGATTCATCACGTTTTGATAACTTCTTATGATTTTCGTTCACAATGATTGTTAAATGGCCGAACTCAGGGTATTCCCAATCGAAAGCATCAAAAATCATCATTTGTTTCGGCGTATTAGATAAGTGTTCTTCTCCGCGGAATACATGCGTAATTTCCATATAATGGTCATCCAAAACAACCGCAAAGTTATAAGTAGGAATTCCATTCGCCTTCACGATAACCCAATCGCCAATATCTTTAGATTCAAAAGTAACTTCTCCGCGCACTAAATCATTAAATTTGTATGTTACATTTTCTGGAACTTTAAAACGGATTGTATAAGGAATTCCCTGCGCTTCTTTTTCAGCGATTTCCTCTTTCGTTAAATGGCGGCATTTGCCTTCGTAAGTTGGAGCAGGAATGCCTTTTGCTCTTTGGGCTTCTCTTGAAGCTTCCAATTCTTCAGGTGTGCAGAAACATTTATAAGCTAGACCTCGTTCTAATAGCTCTTCCGCATGTTTCTTATATATATCTAGTCTTTCCGTTTGGCGATATGGCGCATAAGGTCCGCCAATATCTACAGATTCATCTGGAATTATTCCAAGCCAGCGCAGATTATCAAGCTGTGACGCTTCTCCACCCTCAACATTGCGCTCCGTATCCGTATCTTCAATGCGAACAACAAATGTTCCGTTGTAATGTTTTGCAAACAAATAATTAAATAACGCAGTACGCGCTCCACCAATATGTAAATGACCGGTAGGACTTGGCGCATACCGAACACGAACTTGTTTTGTCATAATTTTTCCTCCTAAGTTTACCAGATAAAAACCTTCATTTTTATTTGGCCACTACTAGAATATTGCCATTTCCAATGCTTCCCTTAACTTTTGTACATTTTACCACTCTGTCTTCACATTGAAAAGTTAATGAGAGGGAAGAAATTTTAACTTTTCAGGAACGAATTCATCTTCTTTCAACATTTGAGAACTATTGCTTTTTTATTAACAATATTGTTGCTAATGCTGCTATACCTTCTTCTCGGCCAACAAAGCCTAATTTTTCCGTTGTAGTTGCTTTGACGTTTACTTGAGACGGGTTCGCATCCAAAAGTTCTGCTATGCGATTTCGCATTTGCTCAATATATGGAGCCATTTTAGGCTTTTGAGCCATAATTGTACAATCAACATTCCCAAGAATATACCCTTTATCATTTACTATTTTCCATATATACTCCAATAATTTCGCTGAATCTGCATCTTTATATTTTGGATCTGTATCTGGAAAATGACGTCCGATATCTCCTTCTCCAATTGCTCCAAGGGCCGCATCTGTAATTGCATGTAATAACACATCCGCATCGGAATGACCAACAAGGCCTTTCGTATGAGGTATCTCTATGCCTCCGATAATAAGTGGCCGCCCTTCTTGAAACGCATGCACATCAAATCCTTGTCCAACACGAAACATATTGTAGCTGCATGATGAAAGACTGTTCAGCCTTATATGCAGCGTTCACCATCCTTTACTGTAAAATCAGATTCCAAATTGCCACTTCATATATTAACATATTTCCCATTTGTATGGATTGTAAGCATACATTCAACCCAATTATTATGTATGGAAACAAGAAAAGACCTCACCAATCTAAAAGATTTGTGAGGTACCTTCTTTCTGCATCTGGCGGTTTTTTAAGATGGCTTCACCAAATAATAAATCTTCTTTCGTCGTCATTTTAATATTTTCATAATTGCTTTCAACAATATGGATTTCATAACCGAGGCGCTCCACTAGCATCGCTTCGTCCGTTCCTAAAAATCCTTCTTTTTCCGCTACATCCTCCGCATGCCGTAACAGTTCGTAACGAAATGCTTGCGGCGTTTGGATTGACCATAGGTTTTCCCGATCTACCGTTTCAACAATAATACCATCTTGTACTTTTTTCATCGTATCCTTCGCTCGAACTCCTGCTATCGCAGCCCCTTTTTCATATGCGGTTTCCACTAAACGGTCAATGACTTGTTGGGATATAAACGGTCTTGCAGCATCATGGACGAGAACAATCTCCACATCATTCATTACTTTTAAACATGAATGAACAGAATGTTGACGTTCTTTCCCTCCATTTGGTAACCCCTTTACCTTTGTAATTTTATAATCATTTAATAAATGTTGAATATAGTCCCTTTCTTCTGGTTTTACCGCTAAATATATTCCCGTACAGTTTCTATCCTTTTGAAAAATTTCGAGGGTGTGAATGAGGATCGGTTTATTCGCTAAAGATAAAAATAATTTGTTTTTTCCCGCTCCCATCCGTTTTCCGCTACCGGCTGCTGGCAATACTACTTCGTAATCCACGTGCTCAACTCCTACTCTTACTTTTCAACGGTTATGCAACTTGTTCGTCTTTTGGTTTAGCAAAAATCATGCGACCGGCGGATGTTTGCAGTACGCTTGTAACGGTGACTGTAATAGATTGCCCAATGTAACTACGACCACCTTCTACAACTATCATCGTTCCATCATCTAAATAGGCAACACCTTGATTTTGTTCTTTTCCATCTTTGATGACAACGACTTGCATATCCTCTCCTGGTATAACAACCGGTTTTACTGCGTTCGCAAGCTCATTAATATTCAATACTTGTACATGATGAAGATCACATACTTTGTTTAAGTTAAAATCATTTGTTAAAATTTTTGCTCCCATTTTTTTCGCTAACCGTACTAATTTTAAATCTACTTCTTGAACATCATCAAAATCTTCTTCAGAAATGATGACATTTACCGTTTTTCCGTCTTGTAATTTTTTCAACATATCTAACCCTCTTCGTCCACGGGTACGCTTCAATGTATCACTGGAATCCGCAATATGTTGTAATTCGGTTAATACGAACTGCGGCACCACTAAAACACCTTCTATAAATCCTGTTGTTGCGATATCCGCAATTCGACCATCTATTATGACGCTCGTATCTAACAATTTATATAGCGTTTTTTCTTGTGAAACAACTTGCCCAGAATCTCCAACTTTCTTTTTTGATCCTACACCGGATTTGGTAAATATTTGTGATAATTCTTCCCTCTTTTTAAATCCGACTCTAAATCCTAAATATCCGAGTGTAATAGATAATATTATTGGTAAAAAATCAGTAATTACCGGTATATTGATTCGTTCAATCGCAAACCCAACAAAATATGCTACAATTAAACCGACAATTAACCCAAGAGTACCAAATAGTAGGTCTGCAGCTGGAATTTTAAAAAGTACCTCTTCCATCCAGTTGATGAATTTTACACAATAATCTGATAAAGAAAACGATAGAAGAAATAATAACAACGCTCCTAATGCGACTGATGTATATGGATTATTTAACAACGGATTAGATGACAAATTTATAATTTCGTATAATGGCGGTAAAAAAACAAAACCTAGTGCTCCCCCAATAAAAAGAAAAGCAAATTGAATTACTCTTTTTAACATACAGCCACCTCCTTTTTGTGATATATTATCTTACTATTAATTATACATCGTTCATGAATCGTTTGCGATTTGAAACAACTACGAAATACATAATTTGTACTTTTTTCCCTTTTCGTCCAGAATATAAAATTATTTTTCCCAATTTCAAAAGGAAAAATGCCCATACATTATAAATATTGGTATGGACATCCCTTTTCATCAATTACCAAAACAAACTCTTAATGCTTCGTTAATGGTTTGCACCCCAATTACTTCAATGTCTTTTGGGTATTCCCAACCTCCTATATTAGAAGCAGGGATAATGGCTCGTTTAAATCCAAGTCTTGCAGCTTCATGAACTCTTTGTTCGATGCGGGATACCCGTCTTACTTCTCCGGTAAGTCCTACTTCACCGATATAAACATCTGTAACTTGAACAGGCTGATTTCTAAAACTGGAGACTATGGAGGTAAGAACGGCGAGATCAATCGCAGGTTCGTCCAGCTTTACGCCTCCTGCCACCTTAATATATGCATCTTGCGCTTGCAACAGCATGCCCATTCTTTTTTCCAAAACAGCCATCAATAATTGAACTCTATTTTGATCAACACCGGTAGCCATTCTTTTTGGATAATTGAAACTAGTTGGTGTAACTAATGATTGAATCTCGACAAGTATAGGTCTTGTACCTTCCATGGAAGCAACGACCGTCGAACCAGCTGCCCCATGTGAACGTTCTTCTAAAAATAATTCAGACGGATTTAACACTTCTTTTAAACCCGAATGAATCATTTCAAAAATAGCAATTTCATTAGTTGATCCGAAGCGATTTTTATGGCTTCTTAATATTCGATACGTATGATGTCTTTCACCTTCAAAATATAGTACGGTGTCTACCATATGTTCTAATATTCTAGGCCCTGCAATTTGCCCTTCCTTTGTAACATGTCCTACAAGAAATGTTGCAATTCCTTTCGTCTTCGCTATTCTCATCAATTCTGAAGTACATTCTCTAACTTGCGATACGCTCCCAGGAGCACTCGTCACTTCTGGATGATGCACTGTTTGAATGGAGTCAACAATGATAAACTTCGGTTGAACCTCTTCAATACTATGACGAATGAGTTCTAAATCAGTTTCAGCATAAATAAATAATTCATTTGATTGGACACCGATTCTTGTTGCGCGTAATCTTGTTTGTTTCAACGATTCTTCTCCTGAAATGTAAAGCACCCGATGTCCATTATTGGATAATTCAGCGGAAAGTTGCATAAGTAGCGTTGATTTCCCTATACCAGGATCTCCCCCAATCAAAACAAGTGAACCTGGTACAATTCCACCTCCAAGCACACGATTTAGTTCCACCATGCTTGTTTGGACTCTTTGTTCTTCTTGCGTTTCGATGCTGATAATTGGTACGGCCTTCTGACTTATAGCTTCCGAATGCTGAAACACTCCACGAGATTTCGTCATCACTTCTATTTCTTCTACAAAGGTATTCCACTCACCACAACCAGGACATCTCCCCAACCATTTAGGAGATTCATAGCCACATGATTGACAGCAAAACTTTGTTTTCTTTTTTGCCATTAGGTCCTCCTGCAAATTTTTTTGGTATAGCTATTATAACAAAGGTACTAGATTAGATTCATTGATGTACTAGAAAATTTCGTTAGACTAGGTAGGTCTATTTATTGAATATATCGGTTTTAGCACAAGAACTTGTTTGTGTAGTTACACTCTACGAAAGAAAAGCTACATGCTCGTGCGTATGCTTCCTTCACTTGTGCAGATATCCCCTCTGCTTGTGCATTTAACCACCAAACTTGTGCAAATACAACCTCTACTCGTACACATAACCTCCAAACTCGTGCGGATGCTCCTTAAATGGAGATGTACCTGTTAATACGTATGAAAAAAATAAGCTGTACCAAAAAGACAGTGTACAGTGTCTTTTGGTACAGCTCGACTAATCAATAATTATACACTTTCAACAACATCTTTTTGTTTTACGACAAATTCGCCATCCACATAGTCAAATACAACTGTACTGTTCGTTGAAACTGTGCCTTTTAATAACTCTTCTGATAAACGGTCTTCTACATTTTTCTGTAAAGCTCTTCGAATTGGTCGTGCACCGTATTGTGGATCGTACCCTTCTTCAGCAATTTTCTCTAAAGCTGCATCTGTTAGTTCAAGTTCAATGTTTTGCTCTTTTAAGCGTTTGATTAAAGATTTTGCCATCAATAATACAATTTGTTTCAATTCTTCTTTATCCAACGGCTGGAATACGATTGTTTCATCAATACGGTTTAAGAACTCTGGGCGGAATGCTTTTTTCAATTCTTCAAGCATCGTGCTCTTCATGTCTTTATATTTATTATCTCTTCCACCCACACCGAATCCTACATTCTTTTGATACTTTAATGCTTCTGCACCAATATTGGATGTCATAATGACAACCGTATTGCGGAAATCCACTGTGCGGCCTTTTGAATCTGTTAAACGACCGTCATCAAGCACTTGTAATAAGATATTGAATACGTCTGGGTGCGCTTTTTCAATTTCATCTAAAAGTACCACTGAATATGGTTTGCGGCGGACTTTTTCCGTTAATTGCCCACCTTCTTCAAATCCTACATATCCAGGAGGTGAACCCACTAGGCGAGAAGTAGAGTGTTTCTCCATATATTCGGACATATCGATACGAATCATTGCATCTTCATCGCCAAACATTACTTCTGCTAAAGCTCTAGCAAGTTCCGTTTTACCAACCCCAGTTGGTCCTAAGAAGATAAATGAACCAATCGGGCGTTTCGGATCCTTCAATCCTGCGCGAGCACGGCGGATAGCTCTAGAAATCGCCTCAACCGCTTCATGTTGTCCGACAACGCGCTTATGCAATTCTTCTTCTAAGTTCAACAGTTTTTCAGACTCTTCTTGAGCCAGTTTATTCACTGGTATTCCAGTCCACATGGATACCACTTCTGCGATATCTTCTACTGTTACTTTTGATTCTTCTTTACCTTGCTTTTCTTTCCATAATTTTTTCGTTTGTTCTAGTTCTTCTTTAATTTTTTGCTCTGTGTCGCGTAGTGCTGCTGCTTTTTCAAATTCTTGACTTGAAACTGCTGCATTTTTCTCATTGCGCACATGTTCTAATTTTTCTTCAAGCGCTTTTAAATTTGGTGGCACTGTAAATGAGCGCAAACGCACTTTAGATCCGGCTTCATCAATCAAGTCAATGGCTTTATCTGGCAGGAAGCGGTCTGAAATGTAACGGTCAGATAATTTTGCCGCAGCTTCAATTGCTTCGTCGGTAATCTTTACTCGGTGATGCGCCTCGTAACGATCGCGAAGACCTTGAATAATTTGAATTGTTTCTTCCACAGTTGGTTCATCGACTTGAATCGGTTGGAATCTACGTTCTAAAGCTGCATCTTTTTCAATGTATTTACGATATTCATCTAGCGTAGTTGCACCGATACATTGCAATTCACCGCGAGCTAATGCCGGTTTTAAAATGTTCGAAGCGTCAATCGCACCTTCTGCACCACCAGCACCAATCAATGTATGAAGTTCATCAATGAATAAAATGACGTTACCCGCTTGGCGAATTTCATCCATTACTTTTTTCAGACGATCTTCAAATTCACCACGATATTTTGTACCTGCTACAACAGTACCCATATCAAGCGTCATTACACGCTTATCGCGCAATGTTTCCGGTACTTCATTATTAACGATTTGTTGAGCAAGTCCCTCAGCAATCGCTGTTTTACCTACACCAGGTTCACCAATTAATACCGGGTTATTTTTCGTGCGGCGAGATAACACTTCGATAACTCGTGTAATTTCTTTGCTACGTCCAATTACAGGGTCAAGGGAACCTTCACGGGCAATTGCAGTTAAATCTCGAGCCAGGCTATCAAGTGTTGGAGTGCTTACTGTTTGAGTTGGATTGGAATTTTGAGAAACATCGTTGTTACCGAGAAGCAATAAAACTTGTTGACGCGCTTTATTTAAGCTTACCCCAGCGTTCGCAAGCACTCGAGCTGCAACACCCTCACCTTCACGAATTAATGCAAGTAAAATGTGTTCTGTTCCGATGTAAGCATGACCCAGTTTTCGAGATTCATCTACGGATAGTTCAATAACTTTCTTAGCTCTTGGTGTATAGTGAACGATTGGTCCAACATCCTTCGTACCTTTTCCAACTAGTTCCTCGATACCTCGTTCAATCATCTCTGGGCTTACATCAATCGCTTCTAAAGCTTTTGCAGCAATGCCTCCACCTTCGCGAATTAGCCCGAGCAAGATATGTTCAGTTCCGATGGATTCATGCTTCCAACGAATGGCTTCTTCTTGCGCCAACTGTAACACTTTTTGAGCTCGTTGAGTAAAACGATTAAACATCATGTTTTTCCTCTCCTTTTTCCTTTAATTTCGAATTTCCATCGTTTAATTTTTCTCGTATTAATTTTGCTCGGAATACATCTCGCTCTCCTGGTTCCAAAGTTGTGCCTGCGTATTGTTGTACGAATCCTGGTTGAATCAGTATTGTGCATTCATTTAATACATGTTTTGAAACATTTTTAATTATGCCTAAATCTATGCCTAAGCGAACATTAGATAAACATGTTGCTGCTTCTTCACTTGTCATAATCCGCGCATGTTTCAAAGTACCAAAGGCACGGTGAATACGGTCCTCCAAAGCAACTTGGGATTGTTTTAATAGAGTTTGTCTTGCGTTTCGTTCTTGTTCAATGATTTGCATCACGACAGTTTGTAAATCATCAATTATTTCATCTTCTGCTTTACCGAGGGTTACTTGATTTGAAATTTGATACATGTTCCCTAGATTTTCACTGCCCTCACCGTAAATACCTCTCACGACCATGCCAAAACGAGCTAGCATTTGTGTTAATACTTTCATTTGCTTCATCATCGAAAGTCCTGGTAAATGCATCATCACAGATGCTCGTAAACCAGTTCCTACATTTGTAGGGCAACTCGTTAAATAGCCGAATTGGTTATTGAAGGCAATCGGTAAAAGTTTTTCAAGCTGACAATCTAATTTATTAGCCATTTCATAAGTTTCTATTAGTTGAAGTCCAGGGGATAAACATTGGATTCTTAAGTGGTCTTCTTCATTTACCATCACACTAATGGCTTCATCTTTTGAAATGATAACTGAAGCGAATTTTTCTCTATTGGCAAGCATCGGGCTAATGAGATGTTTTTCAACTAATACTTGACGTTGTAATACGGGCATTTCTTGAATTGTGAAATGAGAGAAATGGTGATTTCCGTTATTCAATTGGGAAAAAGCTTGCGTAACCATTTGATCAACCGTTTTCGCTTCTTCATCAGTAAATATTAATGGGAAACGGAAACCATCCAAGTTTCTCGCTAATCGAATCCGGGTGGAAATGACAATGTCATTTTCTTCACCGTCAACGCCCATCCAACTCGGTGCTTCCGCTTTTAAGAAATATTCAAGGTTCATGGTGTATCAACACCTCCCATCTCAAGCTTGCGTTCCAATGCTTTAATTTCATCTCTGAATTTCGCCGCATCTTCAAAACGTTCATCTTGTATAGCTAATTGCAGCTGTTCGCGTGCATGTTCAATTTGTTTTTTAATAATTCGGTTGTTATCCACTTTTTGTCCAGGCCTTTTTCCAGTATGTTTGGTTCCCGCTTGTATTTTTGCAAGTACTTGCGGAAGTTTTTCGCCAAAGGTTTCATAGCATTGTGGGCAACCCAATTTACCTTCATTTAAAAATTTACGAAAAGTAAATCCGCAAGCCGGACATGCATTTGTCTGGATGGATGGTTGAACAGCTCTTTCTTGTGTTTCATTTTTCCAAATAGGCATCCCAAACCAATTAGATAACAATTGATGGATTGGGATTTGTTCTTCTTTATGAAAGTCTAAGTTGAATGGATGAAATTGTGCTGCACATACTTCACAATAATGCTTCTCACTTTTATGGCCATTTATTATTTGTGTAACTGTAACGGTTGCTTTCCGTTGTTTACAGTGTTCACAAATCATGACCCACCACCTCTTTATTTTTCGTATTTTAAAGTTAGTAACATCGATGTTAAAATAGCGGCCCTCAATTCATCACGAGCTGGGAGTTGTAACTTTAACGTATTCCGATCGATGGCAGCGAGCATTATCGTTGCCTCTCTGTCGGTTATAACGCCTTCGTCCAGCAGCCTATATATAATATCTTCAGCCATATTTTGCGTGGCACCTTTTTCAATTTGTTTAATGATATTTTCAATCAGCTCAACTTTTGAACTTGGTTTCACACGAAAAATTCTTATATATCCACCGCCACCTCGTTTGCTTTCAACAAGGTAGCCTCGTTCCACTGTGAATCGGGTATTAATAACGTAATTAATTTGCGAGGGAACGCATTGAAACATATCGGCTAATTCGCTGCGTTTAATTTCAATATGTCCTTTACCACCTAATTCGATAACTTGTTTTAAATACCCTTCAATTAAATCTGAAATATTTTTCATTATGATTACAACTTCACCTCGCTCTTTTTGACTTTGACTATCTTTGACTTTATTATATTTCCTTTTTTCCATATTTGCAACGATAAACCCTTGACCATTTTTATTGTAAAAAAATCGACAATACGTATGAAAGTACGCTTTGCCGATTTTTTATCAATATATTCATCTAAGCTGAAGAATACTCAGGAGTTTTACATTTACGAGAAATTATTTTATACCCAACGGCCAACAATTGGGTAATTCCAAGGTGTTTCTCGCAGCGCATTGAAAATACCGATAATTGGTACAACAAATGTCATAATTCCAAAGATAATTAAGAATGGAATACCAATTAAAAGAAAACTTAGTACGACAGAAATACCGATTAATACCCACATAACAAACTGGAAGAGCAATGCTTGAATCGATATTCGTTTAACACTTTCTTCACTGCTTATTAAGAAAAATAAAATTGGTACTAGAACTGGTGCAAAAAAAGCACTTGCGTGAATAATAACTTTAGCCCATTTTTCTTCCATATATTTGTTAACCCCCTTTAAGGTTATTGAAATTCTTGTTATATACATGTACGAATGATTTGATTAATAGTTTCAAAAACCTTGCGTGTTTTATCATTGATTTTATTCTTTTGTCCGTTTCTTTTTCATATCTTTTCCACAATTTTCAATTTATAGTCAAAAAAATCTTTAGATACTACTAAATAATATGGTATTCTGTAAACAGAAAAACAGAAATGAAAAAAGCCCTCTCAAATTAGGAGGGCTTAATTACCATTCTTTTTATTATCTGTATGTTTAGAATCGATTTCATCAGGATGATCAGCAGGGAATAACCCGCGGGCAAAAAGACCTGAAAACAAGGTGGCACTAATGATAATTAAAATTTTATGATTTTTCGGTACCTCATCAAACATATTGTTTAACATTAATGTGGAAATAACTGCTACTGTCACCATGGACACAATAATATAAGCAAGCCTTCGCTGATTCATCTTAACAAACTTCCTTTACTAATTTAATAAAAAACAATACGAACTAATAAACTAATCGTATTTTACATTGTTTATAATAAAAATACAAATTCAGGAATTAAACTGTAATGGGTCAAACAATAAAAAAATTAAATTAGAATGGAGCATACATATGAGGTTTGTACTTTATAACAAGGAAAACAAATCAAATTATAATCAATTTTTTGATGAAGAAAAATATATTCACGAAGTAGGAATAAACGTTTCTGCGAACCCTATTGTAGCCAAACAAATTGAAATGGTTCAGTTAACAAAAAAAGAATTAGCCATCCTTAAACAATTAAAACCACTTATTGAGAACTATATTCCAAAGATGGTTGATATTTTTTATGAAAACATTTCAATGAATAAACATTTAGTAGAATTAATTAATCAATACTCAACAATTGATCGATTGAAAATTACTTTAACAAAGCATTTACAAGATATTTTTGAAGGACAAATTGATAATCATTATTTAGAGAACCGAACTAGAATTGCCCTTGCTCATATCAAAATTGGATTATCATCTAAATGGTATATCGCTTCTTTCCAATCTTTAACAACAGCATTTACTCAGTTTATTAATAAGCTTGATATTTCTAAAGAAGAAGCAATTCTTGCCATCAATGCATTTTCTAAAATTATCAATTTAGAAATGCAACTTGTGATTGAAGCTTACGAAATTGAGCAAGAACGATTACGTATGGAAAATGATCAAGTAAAACAATCATTATTAATCTCCATCCAAAACATTGCTGAAGATTTAAATGCCATGAATCAAGAAACGACAGCATCGATTCAAATGATTTCTGAACAATCACAAAATATCGCATCAGCCACATCACAAGGTTTAGATTTCGTTGCTGATACAGAGGAAAAATCTAACCAAGGGAAAGCACAATTAGCAAAACAGACAAACTTAATGAACACGATTTTAAACAGTGTAAATTTATTAGAAGAGTCCATGACAAACTTACGTTCTTCTTCTAAAAGCATTTCTGAAATTGTAAACTTAGTGACGAACATAGCGGATCAAACAAACTTACTTGCTTTAAATGCATCAATTGAAGCGGCTCGTGCGGGTGAACACGGAAAAGGATTTGCTGTCGTTGCAGAAGAAGTTCGAAAACTGGCTGAAGAAACGAAGAAAGCAGTACAAAATGTCTCTGGATTAATACAAGAAATGGAAGAAAACATTACGGATATGACGTCTAGTGTCAACAATGTAGATGAACAAGTACAATTAAGCGTACAAACTCAAGAGCACTTAGCAGAATCATTTGAACAAATTGCCCAAAAAGTTTCTGGGATACGCAATCAGTATGCTTCCACGTCAAAAGATATCGAAAATATTTCAAGCAATATTGCTAATTTAGTAGAAAGTTCAACTCTAATTTCAAAATCATCTGACACATTACTCAAAGTGGTAAATGATTTTTCCAAATGAGAGATAAAAAATACTAAATTTAGTAGTAAATTGTCCTTTTTGATGTATAAAAACCGCAGACATTAAAAGTGTCTACGGTTTTTTTATTTGAGGCGGTTTTTGTCCCAACCTAATTTACTTTTGAACGACGACCTCTTTTACTTTATTTCTTTTTTCTTTTCTTAATCTTTGTCTTTCTAACCCCGCTTTATATAACTTCTCCTCTTCCTCAGTCTCAGGGTAGATTGCTGGAATCGGTGTCGGTTTTCCACCCTTATCAATTGCTACCATCGTAACAAATGATTCGGTTGTCAATTTTTCTTCACCTGTTTTAACATTGCGAGACATAACACGCACATACACTTCCATTGATGTTCTTCCGGTGGATGTGACAATTGCTTCTAACTCCAACATATCTCCAACATATGCAGGGGAAACGAAATCTACTGAATCAAAAGAAGCGGTTACCACTTCTTTTTTCGTATGCTTCATACAAGCAATTGCCGCGATTTCATCAATATATGCTAGTATCTTCCCACCAAAAATGGATCCATACTGGTTCGTATCTGGGGGTAATACAAGTCGTGTTTGAGTTGAGCGTGATCTGCTCATCGGGTATGCAATACTCATTTGTTGTCCTCCTAATACATGGTGTGCTTTACCGAGAAGTTTGCAATTATTATGCAAACATAATATTAATTTCATACAGTTGAGTATTGCAACTTTTCTTTTAAAATTCTGTTTTAATCGTAATAAACTTTAATTCCGTCATTTCTTGAATAGCGTATTTTATTCCTTCACGTCCATATCCACTATTTTTCACACCACCATACGGCATGTTGTCTACACGGAATGTCGGGATATCGTTAATTACAACAGTACCCGCTTCCAATTCATCCGCCGCTTTTAAAGCATCCGTTAAAACATTTGTGTAAATGCCAGCATTTAAACCTAAATCGGAATCATTTACATATTTTATGGCTTCATCTAATGTTTTATAAGGTACAATCGAAACAATTGGGGCAAATGTTTCTAAACACATAATTTTCATATCTGGTTTTACGTTCACCATCACAGTTGGTGTCATCGTACGTTCCGTAAATTCAGCTCCTGTCGCTACTTTAGCTCCTTGAGCCTTCGCTTCTTCAATCCACTCTTTCATGCGCTCAACTTCTTTCGGATGAATCATAGCGCTTAAATCTGTTGAAGGGTCAAATGGATTACCTAATTTTAATTTTTTCGTTTCTTTCACGAATGCCTCTGTAAATTGGTCGTAAATGGATTCATGAACAAAAATTCTCTGCAGGGAAATACACACTTGTCCAGAAAAGCCGAAAGCACCGCTTACCGTGCGAGAGATGATTTTCTCAATTGGCGTACTTGGTTCAATGATGACAGCTGCATTGGAACCTAATTCCAATGTAACTTTTCTCAATCCGACCTTTTCTTTGATTTTCATTCCGACTGCGCCGCTGCCTGTAAACGTCACTTTCTTCACCAGAGGATGAGTTACAAGAACATCGCTAAGTTCTCCACCCGAACCCGTCACGATTTGTAGTGCACCATCAGGAAGTCCTGCTTCCTTAAAAATCTCCGCCATTGCTAAAGCACTTAGAGGTGTTTGAGTTGCTGGCTTTAGAACAACCGTATTTCCGACTGCAAAAGCGGGTCCTAATTTATGCGCAACTAAATTAAATGGAAAGTTAAAAGGGGTAATGGCTGATACAACTCCAATGGGTACTCGTTTCGTATAACCTATGCGATTTTTTCCTCCGGGAGCTGCGTCCATTGGGACCGTTTCGCCAAAAGTGTGTTTTGCCAGTTCAGCTGAAAATTGATATGTAGAAATGGTGCGATCCAATTCAGCCAGTCCAGCAGTAATCGGCTTTCCAGCTTCACTTGCAAGAATCTCTGCAAATTCCTGTTTTCTTTTCTGCATGATGTCCACAACTTTATATAAAATTTCCGCTCTTTCATAGGCTGTGGTTTTCTTAAACGTTTGAAACGCTTCATGTGCGCCTTCAATTGCACGTTCCACATCTTGTACAGAAGCCTTTGCCACTTTCGCAATCACTTCACCAGTGTAGGGAGCGGTCAAGTCATACGTTTCTTTTGCTTCCTCCCATTGACCGTTAATCCATAATTTTGTTTCTTTCATGTAGGACACCTCCATTATGATTTATTTCCATTTTATCACTCCCAACATTTTTTGGAGTGCATTAAGAACTGAAGAAATCGAAGAAATCACCTGCACTTCCCGGTATTAATGCAAAATCCAAAACATCCAGTGTTATACCCAATACATGAATCAAATTTTCGAGAAATGCATGATCTTTCATATTGACCATATTTTGAACTTCGACCAGCTCTCTGATGATTTTCTGGATGGAAACAATCAACGCCAATTCCTTTGCCATACGGAAAATTTTCAATTCCATTAACGATTTATGTAATTCCGCAATTTCATCAATTTTTTCATTATCTGTTGCATTCAACGCCAAAATCCCGATATAGGGATAATGAATCGGTTTTATTTTGATTCCTTTCTGATTCAATCCCCTTTTCAGCTCGGCAACATACTGAAGCAACATTTCGTTATATTCGGAACTATACATCGTTAAGATTTGTGCAAGGCATTGAAGAGAGTTGCCCAACATAAATCCTTGCTTTCTTAGGCTTTGGTAATATTGCAAAATCGTATCCACCTGCGTATGCGGTTGTTCCATCCCTTTCGACAAAAGAACCACATAGGGAATATCTTCTTTGGAAGTTAAAAAGTATTGTTTTCGGTGCATTTCATCATATAAAGTTTTTGCTCGTTTGGCGTGAAGAAGAATGTCTTCTTCCAGCATCATGGCGCCCGCCAGTCGAAAAGGAGATTTAGTAAATCCGGCTTCTTTTAACGCCATATCCCTTTGCAATAGGTTTTCCATGCAACCATCTATATTCTGCCCTAAAAATTGAACGGCAATATGATAGGTGACGGGAGAATTCCTTTGTATTGCTTTGTTAGAGTTTTCTACCATCCTATCTACCACTTTTTGCAAAGCGACGCCGCTAAATTCTCTGTTTTCAAGTGTGTATTTGCTTGCAAGAGACATAAAAAAGTTTTGATTATAGGCATTGCCAAAAAAATTTACGGCTCGATTATAGTTGTTCTGAAAGTTGATGTGGAAATTTGTATCCATTTCATATCACTCCTAGTCTTATTACGATTGAAAGGAGGATATGTTTCAAAATAAAGAGGGAACTCCAATACTTGAAGCTCCCCCATATATATTATTCTATGTTAACCAACCTTATTTAATTCTGCTAGCTCCTCAGAAGTAAATGCTCTCGACCTTGTTAAGAAACGTTTACCTTCAACGCCTTCTAAACTAAACATACCTCCGCGACCGTCAACGACATCGATAATTAATTGAGTATGTTTCCAATATTCAAATTGAGTTTTATGCATATAAAACTTTGCTCCACCAATTTCCCCTAGTAATATATCCGAATCACCAATGATTAAATCTCCTTCAGGATAGCACATAGGGGAAGAACCATCACAGCAACCGCCTGATTGATGGAACATAATTGGGCCATGTTTTTTCTTTAATTGTTCAATGAGGGCAAGGGCTGCGTCTGTTGCTACAACGCGTTTTACCAACGCCATCCCTCCTAAATTTTAGAATCAGAAGAAACCAAGTTTATTTGGACTATAACTTACTAACAAGTTTTTCGTTTGCTGATAGTGTTCAAGCATCATTTTATGAGTTTCTCGACCGATTCCACTCATTTTATAGCCACCAAATGCTGCATGAGCTGGGTATTGGTGATAGCAGTTTGTCCATACGCGTCCAGCTTGAATTCCTCTTCCCATTCGATAAGCTGTATTAATATCGCGAGTCCATACTCCCGCACCTAATCCATACATCGTGTCATTTGCAATTTCTAATGCTTCTTCTTGCGTTTTGAATGTTGTAACAGCAACTACTGGACCGAAGATTTCTTCTTGGAAAATGCGCATTTTGTTATGACCTTTAAATACAGTAGGCTTAATGTAGAAACCTTCTGATAATTCTCCACCTAAATTGTTGCGTTCTCCACCGATAAGCAACTCTGCTCCTTCTTGTTTACCAATATCAATATAGGATAAAATTTTCTCCATTTGTTCTGTTGAAGCTTGAGCTCCTATCATTGTAGTTGGATCTAGTGGGTTACCTTGTTTGATGGCTTTTACTCTCTCAAGTGCGCGTTCCATAAATTTATCGTAAATGGATTCTTGAATTAATGCTCTTGAAGGGCATGTACACACTTCTCCTTGGTTAAGAGCAAATAATACAAATCCTTCAATTGCTTTATCTAAAAATTCATCGTCTGCTTCCATTACATCTTCAAAGAAGATATTTGGCGATTTTCCACCAAGCTCCAATGTAACCGGAATAATATTTTGTGAAGCATATTGCATGATAAGTCTACCTGTTGTTGTTTCACCAGTAAAGGCAACTTTTCCAATACGTGGATTGGAAGCTAACGGTTTTCCAGCTTCTAAACCAAAACCGTTTACAATATTCACAACACCAGGTGGTAACAAGTCTTCAATAAGTTCCATTAATACTAGTATAGAAGTTGGTGTTTGTTCTGCCGGTTTTAAAACCACACAGTTTCCTGCTGCAAGGGCTGGTGCGAGTTTCCATGCTGCCATCAAGATTGGGAAGTTCCACGGAATAATTTGCCCGACAACACCAATTGGTTCTTGGAAATGATAAGCTATAGTATTGTCATCAATTTGGCTAATACCGCCTTCTTGCGCACGAATCACTCCTGCAAAATAGCGGAAATGATCGATAGCTAAAGGTATGTCCGCATTTAAAGTTTCACGAACCGGTTTACCATTTTCCCAGCTTTCAGTAACTGCTAACAATTCTAAATTTTCTTCCATGCGATCTGCGATTTTGTTTAAGATTCTTGCTCTTTCTGCAACGGAAGTCTTGCCCCAAGAATCCTTCGCTTTGTAAGCTGCATCGATGGCAAGTTCAATATCTTCCGCTGTGGAACGAGCAACCTTTGTGTAAACTTTTCCTGTTACTGGCGATACATTATCGAAATACTCGCCATTAACTGGTGGTGTCCATTGTCCTCCGATATAGTTATCGTAGCGTTCCTTGAAGTTTACAATCGCTCCTTCAGTATTAGGAAATGCATATGCAGCAGTTAATACAGACATTTTCCTACTCCCCTCATTTTTTGATTTTTATACCTTTACTTCTTGATGACAACATACTCACTCCTAAAGGTATCTAATAATATATATTCGAAAGATTAGTAGATTATTTCTAATATTGAAAAATATTTTATATTTTCCTTCGCCACACTTCTCTATGAAACGACCTTTTTAGAGTGAGCTTTGCTAACCACATACCCCCTAATGAAAAAAATAAACTTTTTATTTTCAATTTTTACAATTTTCTGTATTTTATATAAATAAATAACGATTAACTAGTAGAATCAAAGAAATATATAGTTTTTTCTATTTAAAAGATTGTACAATATATGTAATAGATTTTGCGGACTAGAAAAGGTGGGATAAAAATGTTATCCATTCAAAGCACTGAACGTTTAACAGGGGGACGAATTAGTGGTGACTATTGGGATTTAGATGAGTTAATTAAGAATATCTACGAAGTTATTGGAGATGAAAATAATTATTATGATTACCGAGGTGCGAGACAACGTATATTAGGGGTTTGTCTTCAATTGCGGAAAGCAACTCAAGGAGAATGTAATATCGAGTTTGTAGCGAACGGCATCCATAAAGGAATTGAAAAGAAAAAAGACACGCTTGCTCCTGAAAAAAATGTATATTTCTCCGTTGAAATTTTATACCCTGAATTAATTTTTACAGCACTCGCTTTAAACGACTTCATCGATTTATACAATGAATTTATAGACAATAATCCATGGAACCCACATACTACATCCATTCGAAAATTCCAATCTCTTGTTACGGAATGTTTAAAAGAACATTTGCCTGAAGAACATTACAATGTATTTATACACTTAATGTTATCAAAATCGCCTAAATACTTCCGTTATGCAACTCAATATGTAGATATTTTAAACTTAGAATATCTTAAGCTAACATTTGAAGAAAGAAAAAAGCATTTAGGTGCCTTTGCTATTCGATTAATGGTGGAAGATGATGAATACTTGGCTTTAAAGGATCAAATATTAGCCACTGCCAATATTACAAAACATGAAATTCATGAATTACCTCTTCAAATGAAATATCCTGAATATATTGAATGGTAATATTAGATTGCTATTCAGTCATAATGATAAAAAAAGACTGTACCGAAAAGTTTCTCTTCTCTTTTCGGACAGTCTTTTTTATTATACTCCTCCCAAATATGCCGCCTTTACTTCTTCACTTTCTTGAAGTTCCTTCGCTGTTCCTGACAATACAATTTTTCCAGTTTCGATAACATAAGCTCGGTCTGCTATCGATAAAGCCATATGAGCGTTTTGTTCAACAAGTAAAATAGTTGTTCCTTCTTTGTTGATTGTTTGAATAATTTCAAATATTTGTTGAACAATTAGTGGGGCAAGTCCCATTGAAGGCTCATCCAACAATAGTAAATTTGGTCTTGCCATAATCGCTCTTCCCATTGCCAACATCTGTTGTTCCCCACCGGATAAAGTACCGGACAATTGTTTTCTTCGTTCCTTTAATCTTGGAAATAGTTCAAATACATGGTCTAAATCTTTTTTGATTCCATCGCGATCTTTCCTAAGAAAAGCACCCAACTCCAAGTTTTCTTCTACTGACATATTCGCAAAAACCCTGCGTCCTTCCGGCACATGAGAAATACCACTTTTCACAATCGCTTGAGCTGGTTTGCCACCAATTTGTTGCATTTTGTACGTAATCGTACCTTGCTTTGGTTTCAGTAATCCAGATAACGTTTTCAACAAAGTAGTTTTTCCTGCGCCGTTTGCACCGATTAACGTAACAATCTCACCTTCATTAACTTCCAAGGAGATATTTTTTAATGCATGAATATTCCCGTAAAACACATCAATATTATTTACTTGTAGCATTAGTGTACGACCTCCTCACCAAGGTAAGCTTCAATTACCTTTGGATTGTTACGTATTTCTTCCGATGTTCCTTCAGCAATTAATTGACCATGGTCTAAAACGTAGATTCTTTCACAGATTCCCATTACTAGACTCATGTCATGCTCGATTAATAGAATTGTTAAATCAAATTCTTTTCGAATTAATGCAATTAAATCCATCAATTCTTGTGTTTCTTGTGGATTCATTCCCGCTGCAGGCTCGTCTAATAATAGAAGCTTTGGTCCAGCAGCTAACGCTCGAGCGATTTCTAGACGTCGTTGCATTCCATAAGGCAAGTTTTTCGCTAATTCATCTTTATAAACGTCTAGCTCAAAGATTTTTAAAAATTCAATAGACTCTTTCTCCATAGTTGCCTCGCCTTTAAAATGAGTTGGCAAACGCAAGATGGAAGAAAGGATTGAATGTTTCGCAAGCTGATGGTTTGCGATTTTTACGTTATCTAATACCGTTAAATCCTTAAATAATCGAATATTTTGGAATGTACGGCTGATTCCTTTATGCGATACTTGGTATGGTTTTAATCCCTTAATACTTTGACCATTAAAGGTAATTTCACCTTCTGTTGGTACATATACACCAGTTAACATGTTGAAGGTTGTGGTTTTCCCTGCTCCATTCGGTCCAATTAGTCCAACAAGTTCTCCCTTATTTAAATACATGTTGACATTTTGTACCGCTTTCAATCCACCAAATTGTATACCGATATTTTCCAATTTCAGAAGAGGATTACTCATGCTTCAGACCCCCCTCTATTTTTTACTTTAAATAAGTCTTTTAACTCTTTTGTTCCCATCAATCCTGTTGGACGATATAACATCACGATAATCAATACGACAGAGTAAATGATCATTCGCGTTTCTGGGAACGCTTGCAAATATTGTGAAATTGCCGTTAAGAAAATAGCTGCCATGACAGAACCTGAAAGGCTTCCTAAACCGCCTAATACGATATAAATCAGAATTTCAAATGATTTTAAGAAGTTGAATGCTGTTGGTTGAATAATATAGAAATTATGTGCATATAAAGCACCTGCTACCCCTGCAAAAAGGGAACCGATTACAAAAGCAACAACTTTATAATAAGTTGTATTGATTCCCATCGCGTCGGCTGCTATTTCATCTTCACGAATAGCTAAACAACCGCGTCCATGACGAGAGTTTGTAAAATTAGAAATAACCATGATTGTAATAACCACACCGACAAAAGCATATGTCCAAGTTGTAGCATGATTGACAACCATCCCTGCTGCTCCGCCAACATAATCAACATTCAAGAATACAATTCGAATAATCTCAGCAAATCCTAATGTAGCAATCGCTAAGTAGTCTCCTTTAAGTCTTAAAGAAGGTACCCCGACTAGTAAACCTGCTACAGCTGCAACAATCCCCGCTAATATGATTCCCACAATAAATGGCAACCCTAGTTTCATTGTACAAATTGCACTAATATATGCGCCTACCGCCATAAAACCGGCATGACCAATAGAGAATTGGCCTGTAACCCCTATTACGATATGCAAACTTACAGCAAGCATCACGTTAATACAAATCGTAATTAACATGTTTTGATAATATAAATCGAGCATTCCACTTGCAAGCATACCTTGTACAACTGCATAGATTACTAGTGCAAATGCTAAATAACCCCAAAAGGCTTTCGATTTTTTCATTTCCCCAGTCACCTACACTTTCTCACGGATGTTTTTACCGAATATACCTGCTGGTCGTAAAATTAAAATTAAGATTAAGATGATAAATGCTGCGGCATCGCGCCATAGTGAATAACCTACAGCACTTACAATTGTCTCAATGATTCCCAATATAAAGCCTCCAACCATCGCTCCTGGAATGCTTCCAATTCCTCCTAATACAGCCGCAATGAAGGCTTTTAAACCAGGTAGAACGCCCATTAATGGGTCAATTCTTGTGTAATATGATCCGAAAATTACTCCTGCTGCACCTGCTAAAGCGGAACCAATTGCGAACGTTGCCGAAATTGTATTATCAACGTTAATACCCATTAGTCTCGCAGCATCTGCATCGTGAGAAACTGCACGCATCGCTTTACCAATTTTCGTTTTATGAACAATAAATTGTAAAAGAATCATCAAAATGATTGTAACTACAAGAATAAAAATAGTTTGAGAGTTTATATTCGCACCTAAGATATTAATATTTGTTTGCGGTAATACTTGAGGATAAGCCTCTGGTGTGGCTCCTCTAAAGAATATCATGGTGTACTCTATTAAGAACGATACCCCAATGGCTGTCGTTAACGCTGCAATTCGAGTTGCATTTCTTAAGCGCTTATAAGCAACCCTCTCGATGATCATACCAATGATTGAACAAACAACCATAGCTATAATTAACGCTGGAATGAAACCCATTTCCCAACGAGTGATGGCAAAAAAACCGATAAATGCGCCAAGCATGAAAACGTCTCCATGGGCGAAGTTAATTAATTTGATAATACCGTATACCATCGTATACCCCAACGCAATCAATGCATAAATACTTCCTAAGGAAATACCATTAATGAGTTGCTGCAACCAATCCATAAAGTCACACTCCTTTTATGAAGCAAATATTTTATCTGTCAATTCTTAAAAGTTCAGAACATTCAACTAATATTTGGAAATTTGGGATACGAACGGGAAAAGGGAGGCGGTGTGCCCCCCTTTCTTGTAAAATTAAGGTTCAATTTTAGTTTTAAATGTTTGTGTACCGTCTACATACTCTAAAATTGTTGCAGATTTCACCGCATTATGCTTTTCATCCACAGAGACTGTACCAGATACTAGCGAAATATTTTTTGTTGCAGCAAGCGCGTCTTTAATTGCTGCTCCATCCACAGATCCTGCACGCTCAATTGCATCTTTAATGAAGTAAACTGTATCATATCCAAGAGCGTGGAAAGCATTTGGTGATTCACCGTATTTATCATTAAATGCTTTTACGAAGTCTTGAATTTTTGGATCTGGGTCTTCAGATGAATAGTGGTTAATAATGAATGAGTTGTTTA
Source organism: Ureibacillus sp. FSL K6-0165 (assembly GCF_038004285.1). Taxonomy (NCBI): domain Bacteria; kingdom Bacillati; phylum Bacillota; class Bacilli; order Caryophanales; family Caryophanaceae; genus Ureibacillus; species Ureibacillus sp. FSL K6-0165. Next base: position 678,170 of record NZ_JBBOQS010000001.1, on the reverse strand, counting down.
AGTTTTCAGCACCAGCTAATTCAACTAATTTTGGAGAATCCCATCCGTCAGCACCCATTAATGGAACATCGATTCCTAATTCACGCGCTTGTTTAACAATTAAACCAACTTCTTCATAATATCCCGGAATAAAGATAAACTCTGGGTTTTTAGATTTAAGAGTTGTTAAAGTTGATTTGAAGTCTGTGTCTTTCGCTACATACGCTGCTTCCGCAACTACTTGTCCGCCATTTGCTTCAATTTGTTCTTTGAATGCAGCTGCTAAACCTTTCGCATAGTCCGAAGAGTTATCTGCAAAAATCGCTACATTTTTTACTCCAAGTTCATTTGTAGCAAAGTTTGCAGCAATTACTCCTTGGAATGGGTCGATAAAGCATGTACGGAATACATACTCGTTAATAGATCCATCTGCATTCTCAGTAACGTTTGGCGCAGTTCCTGAAGCTGTAACAAGCGGAATTTTATTGTCGTTCGCAATTTGAACTGTCGCAAGAACGTTACCACTTGTTGCAGGGCCAATCATTACGTTTACTTTTTCTTGAGTTGCTAATCTGATAGCAGCAGATGTTGCTTCCGCGTTTTCAGATTTATTGTCAACTTTGACAAATTCTATTTTCTTACCATTGATTCCACCGTTATTATTAATTTCTTCAATCGCAAGTTCTGCACCTTGTGCAATAGATGAACCATAAGAAGCAACAGCACCAGTAAGCTCAAGGTTTGCACCAATTTTAATTACATCGCTATCTCCACCGTTTGAAGAAGAACCATTGTCTGATGAAGAACTGCTTCCTTGGTCACCCCCAGATCCTCCACTACAACCAGCTAAAGCTCCCACAACTAAAGAAGATGCTAGAAAAAGAGAGGCAAATCTTTTAGTCTTTTTTGATTCCACCATGTAATACTCCCCCCATTTATTTAGATTTTGTAATAAAAACTAATTAGATATTAGATTTTTCAGAAAATAAAAACACTTATTTCAGAATATTAATTTCATAATTTTCTGAAAAGGGTTTCAATCCAATATCTATTTCAAATGTATTAGCTTTCTGTATTGTAAAACATTATTTTTATTTAGTCTAGTGTGATTTTTTTGGAAATTTAAATATTTCGCATTATACAAAATATTTAATTAATAATTAATTGATATTATTATCGATTCAAACTTTTAATATTATCAAATTTTTATATTTTTCCTTTACAAAATTTTCTATAAAAAATTATGAATTTTATCGTGATACTCCCAACCGTTCTCCTATTTCCATGCTTAAATTTTATGCGCCAAAAATACTATGCTCTTTTGAATCATTTGAGTCCCATTTTTTTTCTTTACGCATACACTATTCAAAGAAATGGAGGTATTCATATGAACATGTATAATGGCTATCCCTATTATTACGTATATGTTCCTGTAAATTATTACTACCCTCCCAATCCTTTATATGTACAACAAACACCGCAACAAAGACCAAGTGAGCAAGAATTGATACAACGTATTCGCACAGAGCATAGCAACTTATATACGCAGCTAGAGCAAGCTGGTGTAAATCCCCAAATGATTGATACCCTCATGCTTCTAACAATTTCGTACTTACGTAATCAACAAAATTTAAATCGCACTCCTACCCAAATTTATAATCAGTTCCAGCGTGATAATCCTTGGTTCCCACTTTTTATCCGTTCAATGAATTTCCCAGAAAGCACAGTAAATCGCATATTAATTCGAGCTATTGAATTGGCTTTAGCTTATATCCGCGGTGAACGACCGGCTCCAGAACCTGGACCTAGGCCAGAAGAGGGTTGGTCCGATTGGGAAAGTTTAGGTGGAACATTATTAAGCGCTCCTAGTGTAAGTTCTTGGGGACCCAATCGATTAGACGTATTTGCAAGAGGTAGTGACAATGCGTTATACCATATTTGGTGGGATGGTAGCCGTTGGAGCAATTGGGAAAGCCTCGGAGGCGTATTAACATCCGCTCCTGGCTCTGTTTCTTGGGGTCCAAACCGAATTGACGTGTTTGTAAGAGGGACAGATGATGCCATGTACCATAAATGGTGGGATGGCACTCGCTGGAGCAGTTGGGAAAGTCTTGGAGGCACATTAACAAGCGGTCCTAGCGCATCTTCTCAACGTGAAAATCAATTAGATGTATTTGTAAGAGGCGCAGGAAATCGATTGTATAAGAGGACTTGGAACGGTTCTTATTGGGAACCTTGGGAAGATCTCGGAGGAAATTTAAATTCTGAACCAGCTGCGATTTCTTGGGGACCAAATCGAATAGATGTTTTTGCTAGAGGAGTAAATAATGATTTAATTCATAAATGGTGGGACGGAAACCGCTGGAGCGATTGGGAAAGCCTTGGCGGTACATTAACAAGTGCGCCAACCGTTTCTTCTAAGCGTCCAAACCATCTTGATGTCTTTATAAGAGGCGTAGGAAATCGATTGTTTAAGAGAACTTGGAATGGCACTCGTTGGGAACCATGGGTAAGCTTAGGCACTACTCAAATTACAAGCGCACCAGCAGCAGTATCTTGGGGACCAACTAGAACAGATGTATTTGCCAGAGGACAAAACAACGATTTAATTCATCGTTATCAAGGAAATTAAATAAATTAGGTTTGTCAAACTCCCTATTAGGTAGATAAACATTCCTAATAGGGCTTTTCTTTATACCTACCATTTGGCAAATATTTTTACCAGTATAACTATTATCACGTTTTTGAAAAGTGAATTTTCCTAGTTACCATTATTGCATTATTCCATCAGTATTACCTGTATATATATTGGATAACGTGTTTAAATTTTGATTTATTGGCTATTATAATTTGCAATTCTAAAATGGAAATCATATAGTTCACTCACCCGATATTTTCTGTAACATAATTACATACTTTATGACTCAACTGAAAGAACAATATATAATAAAAATTACCATGCAGAACTGAGTCTAGGAGTGAAGACATGACAACAAAAATTTATTTCAATAACGAAAAATTTATTGCTGGCATCACGTTAAAAAATGAAAAAGAGTTAGAACAGCATAACATGGCCCTTCATGTTTGCGATAATGAAGAAGATGTCGTTCAAAATCGTCAAAAGCTTGCTGCATACATCGGTTGTGATATCGAACAATTTGTATGTGCCAATCAAACCCATAGCGATAACATATATAAAGTTACAAAAAAAGATTGCGGACGAGGAGCACTTTCAAAAGATACTGCCATTCCAAATACCGATGCCCTTTATACAACAGAGTCCCACATCGTCCTTTGTACTTTTACAGCTGATTGCGTTCCAATTATTTTTTATAGTGAAAAAAGCGGCATTATAGGAGTGATTCATTCTGGTTGGCAAGGAACCGTGAAGGAGATAACTAGAAAAGTATTTGAACACATCCAAAAGAACGAACAATGTGATATTAAAGATTTCCGTGTTCATCTCGGTAGTGCAATTAGCCAAGAAAAATTTGAAGTTGATGAAGATGTGTATGCTAAATTTAAAAATTTAGGTTATGCAAATGAATTTATTTATTTTAACGAAGAGACGGGTAAATATCATATCGATAATCAACAAACGGTTAAAAAACAATGCGAACTTAGTGGTATACCGTCTGAACAGATTACCATTGACTCAACATGCACCTATAAGCATCCTCAAGGATTTTCTTATCGAGAAGATAAAAAGGCTGGACGTCATTTAAGTTTTATTATGAGAAAAGTATAAATAAAAAATAAAGCATACCTCTCTATCCGAGAGATATGCTTTTTTACTTACGTCAACTCTGGTTTTCCACCGATTGTTTCTAACTCTTTTTCTACGACTTTATTTTTCGCTTTTCTGCGCTTGAAGATTCTTCTTTTCGGTTTACCAGTCTTATCTGAATCATCTTTGTTAAAGATGTTTTTCACTTTTTCTGATATGTTATCAATCACGACATACATAACTGGAACGAATACTAAAGTAAAGATTGTAGAAGAAGTTAATCCGAATACAACTACTACAGCCATTGGTTGTTGGTTTTCCGCACCTTCACCAATTGCAAGGGCTAGCGGAATCATCGCTAAAACCGTAGTGAGTGTTGTCATTAAGATTGGACGCATACGGCTTTTTCCTGCTTCTACAATAGCCTCCATTCGCTCCATTCCATTTCTTCTTAAAATATTAATATATTCAACAAGTAAAATACCGTTGTTTACAACAATCCCTGCAAGCATAATTAGACCGATAAAACCTGGTAAACTTAACGGTAATCCTGAAATGAGTAGCCCTAATATTACCCCAATCACCATAGTAGGCATGGAGAACATGATGATAAATGGATAAGTAATGGATTCAAATTGAACAGCCATTACCATATATACAAGGAATATACCTAAAACTAATGCTAATGCTAATTGGACGAAAGATTCCATCATCGTTTCTACTTCTCCACCCATGGAAATTTCATATCCATCAGGTAAATGGATTTGTTTTAATTTCGCATCAATTTCCTTTGAAACCGTTCCTAAATCTCGTCCAATTACATCACTCGTTACGTTAATTGTACGCTCTTGATTATTTCGAGTAATTTGAGAAGGCCCTTGTACTGGCACTATTTCAGCAACGGCAGATAACGGAATATCCTCCCCTGCATTATTCCGAACAACAAATGTTTCTAAATCACGAACAGTCTCCGTTTTATCATCAGGTAATGCAACCGTTACGTCATATTCGCTACCATCGTCTTTATACCTAGTCGCCACTTGGCCGTTAAACGCTACATTGATTTCATTCATAATTTGTTGGTAACTTAGCCCAAAAGCAGAAGCCAGTTCACGATTTACAACCACTTGCAATTCTGGACTTCCATCTTCAACCGAACTTTTCACATTCAACGTTCCATCGATATCCTCTAAAATCCAAACAACTTGCTGTCCTAAATCAGTTAATACATCTAAGTTATCCCCTGAAATCGAAAGCGAGATTGGTGAACCAGTGGACATTCCATGGCTATTTTCCGATATAGTAATTTCTGCCCCAGGAATATCGCTTACTAAATCGTTTAATTGAGCAATGAATTGATCAGTAGTAATATCCCTTTCCGATGAACTAACTAGTTCAATCATATAGGACGCCACATTTTTACTTCCTGCAGTAATACCATTTGTAGTACCACCAATACTTACATAATTCACTTTAATTATATCTTCAAAGTTTTTTAACCGTTCATTAATTTCCTCTACGATAGATTCCGTTTCCTCTAACTTCGCACCGTTTTGCAACTGTGCAGTAATTGAAACTTGCCCGCTATCTGTTGCAGGCATTAGCTCCATACCCACAACTGGCATTAAAGCTAAACTTCCCACAAAAGCAGCAGTTACGATGGCAATAACTGTTTTCCTTCTACGTAAGGCCTTTTCTAGTACATTTCCATAGAAATTTTTAATTTTGTTTAAAACACGATTAAAGAAGTATTGTCCATTATCCTCATCTACTGAGATTTGAACATTACGCATAAATTGCGTTGATAGCATTGGCACCAATGTCATGGCAGCTACTAGCGATGCTGTCAATGCAAATACAACCGTCAATGCTAACGGACGAAAAATTTGTGAAGCAAGCCCTTCTACGAATACGACTGGAACGAATACAGCTGCAGTCGTCAGTGTAGAGGCAATAACAGCAGGGCCTAATTCCGAAGCACCATGGTATGCTGCCTCTTTAATCGATAATCCTTCCGAACGCTTCTTGTATATGTTTTCTAATATAACGATGGAGCTGTCAACCATCATCCCGATACCGAGAGCCAGTCCACCCATCGAAATAATATTTAATGTTTCTCCTGTGAAGTACATTAACGTAAATGTACTAATAATGGAAATCGGCATTGAAACGGCAATAACTAACGTCGCTTTTAGACTCCTTAAGAAGAGTAATAGGATGATTGCAGCGAGTGATCCCCCTACAATCATGTTATCTAGAACTGAGTCAATTGATGCAGTAATATACACCGACGTATCCATAATCGTTTTTACTTCTAATCCTCGTTCGGTATATTTTTCATTCAATTTCTCAATAACTTTTTTAACTTCTTCTGCAGTTTCAACGGTGTTCGCATCCGACTGTTTCATAATGGTGAAAATTAATGTATCTTTACCGTCCACTCTAGAAATTGACGATACTTCTTTAAATGTATCTTCGACATCCGCCACGTCTTTTACGCGAACGGTATCACCATTATTTAAAGTGATGAGCGTATTTTCAATATCACTAACGGATGTATATTCTCCAACAACGCGTAGTTGCACATCTTGATTTCCTTGTTCAACCGTTCCTGCCGAGATTGTACGATTCTCCGCTTGTAATGCAGCAATCACTTGTGAACCTGTTAGTCCATAGTTTTTCAGCATTGATTGATTCAAATTGATGCGAATTTCGCGTTCTTTTCCACCAACAATGGTAGCAGAGGCAACACCAGGCGCTCGTTCAATTGCCGGTTGAATATCACTTTCTGCAATATCTTGTAATTTTTCCAAATTATCTCCTGAGAGGCTTGCAATCACTACAGGTGTCGCATTTGGATCAAGTCGCATTACCATCGGATCATTTGCACCATCTGGAAGCATCCCCGATATTTGATCGACTTTTTCTCTAACATCGATTAACGCATCATCAATATCCCGACCATAATCAAACATCATTAGTACTAGAGAAGCTCCTTGACTGGATACTGACTGAATTGTATCCATGCCTTCTACCGTACTTACAGCTGATTCAATCGGTTTTGAAATCAATTCTTCTATTTCTTGTGGAGCAGCTCCTTGATAACTTGTAGCAATAACCGCTATTGGCAAATCAATTTTCGGGAATAATTCTACCTTCAATTCCCTTAAAGAGATAAAGCCCAATAGAATAGCACAAATAACAAACATGATAACGCCGACTGGACGTTTAATTGAGGTGTTTACAAGTTTCAATGTCTACTCCTCCTCCATTATACGGACTTTATTTCCATCATCGAGGAGGTTCTGTCCACTGATTACAACTTGTTCGTTTTCTTTAAGTTCTCCCACGACAGCCACCAAATCTGTACTGTATTTGAGAATTTCTACTTCTCTTTGTTCTGCTTTTCCTTCTGAAACGATGAATACAACGGTTTTCCCTTCTTTTTGTACGATCGCTTCAACAGGAATAAGAAGCGAGTTGGCTTGTTTAATTTCTTCCACAATGACGGAAGCAATCATGCCTGGTCGAATTTTTTGTTCTTTATTATCGATATTAATATCAACAGTAAATAGTCCAAATCCTGAACTCACTGAAGAAACATAGGCAACATTTCCTTTAAATGTTCCTTCTAAACCGGCAACTTTCACATCTAATACATCCCCGACTTCGAAGGAAGATAGTTGGTTAGCCGTAATTTTCACACTTAATTTCACTGAATCTTTTGCTACAATCGTTGCAAATGGGTTGGCATTAGAAGCCATTTCCCCTACTTCCCCATTGATTTCTGTAATTTCTCCTGCAATCGTCGCTTTAATCACTTTATCATCTAAACGATCCTTAGCAGCATCTACAGCAAGTTGAGCTTGATCTACTTGTATTTGTGCCTGTTCCACTGCAATTTCCGCATCTTTCATGGAAGTTTGCGCCAGCTCCACATTGATTTGAGCTTGCTCTACAGCTACTTCTTGCATTCTAATGCCTTCATTTTCCGTTGTTTTTTTCGATAGTTCTGCTTGGTCTAAAGCAATTTTTGCGCTTCTCTCCGCATTTTGAGCATTTTCATAATCTTGTAGAGAAATCAAACCAGCTTCATATAAAGCTTTCATTCTGTCTAAGTTTCTTTTAGCTTGTTCCCAAGAATTTCGAGCATTTTGAATTTGAAAATCTAAATTTTTTAAATTCTCTTTTGCTTGTTGTAAAGAAGCTTCAGCTGATTTTAGTGAGGCCTGTGCTTGTTTATAACTGTTTTCAGCTCTTACCTTGCCATTTTGTGCGCTTTTCAAACTAGCTTGTGCTTGCTCTAAGCTTTTTTGCTGCTGTTCCATCGCATTTCTTTCAGCTGTATCATCAAGCTGGGCTAGAATATCGCCCTGCTTTACTTTATCTCCTTTTTTTACATAAATTGCTTTAATTTCTCCAACAGCTTTCGGTAAAACTGCAACCTCATTTTCAGGTAAGATGGTGCCCGATAACTCATTATCATCTGTTAAAGCACCGAAAGTCACTGTCGCAACTTTTACTGGTATTTCTGTTTCAGGAACCTCTGTTTCTTCTGTCGAATTATTACAACCTACTAATAGGATGATAGATGTTAACAATAGAAGGGTCCCTATTATTCCTTTCTTAGTCATCTATTTAAAGCCTCCTTAGCAAAGGAAAAATCCAAAGCCCTGATTATCAATTTCTAACAATAACACCTTTATTCATTAACTCTACTTGTTTTGTGAGTAAATAATATTGGTATTTGGCGTTGTTATAGTTAAATTCCGCTTGTTTTATACTTGTATTGGCTGCATCAAATTCTTGTTTTGAAAGTAAGCCTAAATTGTAGTAAAGCTGTGTATCAGCATAATCAGTTTTTGCTTGTTCTAGATCTTTTTTCGCTTCATTTAACGCTTCATATTGTTTTTGTACTTGATGGAAGGTATTTTTTATAGCCTTTTCTAATTCTACTTGAAGAGCTTCAATTTGCAATTTAGCTACCTCAACATCATTTTCAAGCATTTTTTCTCTTTCTCTTGTACGATTTTCTTCATCATCAAAATCATCTAATGCTTTTTCTTTAATTCGTAAATTTGTTCTTGCATTCACCATGTCAAAGCTATTTTTAATAAGTTCTTCTGTTGATTTTTCCTGTTTTATTAACGCCAATTCCCCTAAGTCCGGTCTTATCAATTTAAAATCTTCATCATATGTAATGCCAATTGTAGTAGCAAATACCGCCTTATCATGTTTAAGTTGCTTTTCAAGTTCAGCAATTTGCGTTTCTAAATCAGATATGTCTCTTTCTGTTTTTTCATAGTCTTTTCTCGATACTAATCCTAGTTCATAACGTGTTTTCATCCCGTTTAATTGGCTTTGTTGTACTTCGAGTGTATATTTCATAAAATCAATTTGCTCTTCAGTTAAAAGCAAGCTAATAAAATCTAATATGATTGGTAGCTTTAATTGTTCACGCATTTGCACACGGTTATTAAACATTTGAGTTCGTTGAATATCTAAAGTATCAAGCATGTTTTTATACTGATTCACTTGGAAATAGAGGTTGCTTAAATTGCTTTTTAGCACATTCAATTGCTCTTTTACTAATTCTCTTTGCTGATATTTTTCATATTCATCCACGTATTTCATGGCATTTTCCAAAAAATTGATTAAATATCTTATTTGTGTTTTAACGATTACATTATCAGAGTCTGAAGGATCGATATCTGGTTCAAGGTCTTCCGGATTGATGTCTAATAATTCTTCTAAAGATCGCTTGAGATTAGTTACTTCTTTCGCTAAATCAACTGTCACAGTATCTTTTGAAGTAGATTCTAAATACTTATTTAACTCTTCTATTTTTCTCTGAGTACTCTCATAAGAACTTTCTGCAACATCGAGAAGATCCTCATACATATCTTCTTGTAATTTTAAGTTTTCAATAGTATACTCCAACTCAATTAAAGAATAGTTACTGTTTAATCCATATCGAATCGCTTCTTCCAACGTTAACTCTTGGACTTTCACTTTTTCGACAAAAGATTTTTCTTCCTCTTTTTTGTTTTTCGTTTTTGCAAATACATGATCAGGAGAATTTGGAGCAGCGGCGACGACTGCTGGTGTAATACTACTTGCCGCAAGAGCGGCAGCTATACCAATAGTCAAACTTTTCTTCACAGGAAAAACCTCACTTTCTAATCATTTATTTTCTATATAAGACATCCACCATCTTCCAAAACAACCGTTAAGCGATAATCCATTTTATTTCCCTCAAACCATTTTATACCGATGGTTCAATTTTTACAACATTATTGCAAAAACTCTACGAGACATTGATATTTCAATTTTAATTATTTTATACTTATAGTATAAAATGTTGTTTTTCTTGCGGAAAGGGTGGCGAAATGAACAAACGTAAAAGGCAAATTATTCAAGCAGCTCGCGAATTATTTATTAAAAAAGGTTTCAACAATACATCCATTATGGATATTATTGAAGCTGCTAATATTTCCAAAGGAACATTCTACAATCATTTCACTTCTAAAAATGAATGCTTAATCGCTATTTTAGAAGAATCAAGAGAAGAGTTAGTCAATGCTCGCTATCAAATAGCTTCAAATAAAGATACCTCTGATATCAATTTACTAATTAATCAAATTGCTATGGGTTTTCATTTAAGTAGAAAACAAAATTTTAATGAAATCTTTTCAACAACCTTCGACTCCAATGATAAGGATATAAAAGAGATTATTGAAAAACATATGGTCATTGAAATAGATTGGTTAGCAAATCGTTTTGTCGATATTTATGGAGAGAAAATCCGTCCTATCTCTTACGAGTGCGCCATCCATACTTTTGCTATCATCGTATTTTCATTGCATTTTATTCATATCGCAACTGGGGTTAAAGTTGCACCTGAATCGATTATCAAAACAGCACTCAATCGCGTCATTGCCACTATTCCAAACATATTAGAAACTGGTGATGTCGTATTTAATGAAGAAATCGTACACGCTTTAAAATCAAAAGTTAATTCAAAAAAATTATCTAAAGACTTCATTGTCAAACAGCTTGAAGGATTTGTGAATCAATTAACTAAAAATGATTCAGAAAAAGGAGTAGAATTAGCCAATTATTTACTCGATGAATTGAAAAAGCCAGAAGAAAAATTATATGTTCTAGAAGCACTCATATCATCTTTTAATAGTGCTTTCAATAACACATCACATCAAAAAGAGGCGAAAGAAATTTCAAATGCCATTTGGAATTATTTAAATTCAAAAAAACCAACTTCGCGCAATTAATGGATATAGGTAAATTTTCCCCTTAATTTAGTACGTTCCAATATAGAAGTAAGTTTCAAAAAAAAGAGAAAGTCTTCAAAAATGGAAGACTTTCTTTTTACTTAAGCATATGAATTAGCAGTGTGGAACATATAGTGCATTATAAGAATTAGGAAGGAGGCATTCGTCTGAGAATTCATGTCGTGCAGCAAGGAGACACCATTTGGAAATTGGCAAGTATATATCACACAAGCATGAATGCCATTATCCAACTAAACCAACTTCCCAATCCCCGAGAATTACTCATAGGCCAAGCAATCGTGATTCCAGATACAACAACACCGCATATCATTCAATTTGGAGAAACATTATGGTCGATTGCAAGCAATTATGAAGTTTCCGTTCAAGCTATCCAACAAGCAAACCCTACCATCAATCCATATAATTTAATCCCCGGTACAACAATTTATATCCCTCAGCGCTTACACTTGGTTCAACCAGGAGAAACGATGTGGCAAATTGCAGCATATTATGGAACAACGGCAGAAGCCATTATTAAACAAAATGGTCTGCATAATCCAGATAACATCTACCCAGGGATGGTGCTAATCATACCTAGACCGAAACCATCTATTGAAATCAACGCTTATTCATATCAACAGGATGAAGAAGGGGCAGAGTCTGTTAATGCAGTAGGTAATTTACTTACTTATTTCACACCTTTTTCTTACATGATTAAAGAGGATGGTACGTTAGAACCTTTTGCTGATGAATTAATGCTTAATGCTGCAAAATCTCAACAAGCTATACCGATGTTAGCCATTTCTAATTTTTCATCTACAAGCACTGGCTCGAACCTAGCCCATGTTGTTTTATCCAATCAAGAATTAAGGGAAAAATTAATCAACAGCTGCCTAAAAGTAATGGAAGAAAAGGGCTACCGTGGATTGAATATCGATTTTGAGTATGTGCTTCCAGAAGATCGGGAGAATTATAATGAGTTTTTACAGCTGACAGTCAATCGCCTTCATGAAAGGGGATATTTCGTATCTACTGCGGTCGCACCAAAAACAAGCAATGAACAGGAAGGTTTACTATATACTGCCCATGACTATGAAGCTCATGGCCGTTTAGTAGACTTTGTTATTCTAATGACTTATGAGTGGGGGTGGAGGGGAGGTCCACCACGAGCCATCTCTCCAATTAATCAAATAAGACGTGTAGTAGAGTATGCATTAACGGTTATTCCTGCTCAAAAAATATTTTTAGGATTTCAAATATACGCAAGAGATTGGAAAATTCCTCACGTAGAAGGGGCAATTGCCGAGACCTTTAGTCCACAGGAAGCTATTCGCCGTGCAACCCGTTATAAATCTGAAATCTTTTATGATGAAAATGCTCAATCTCCATTTTTCAGATATGTGGATGAAAGCGGGCAAGCTCATGAAGTATGGTTTGAAGATGCAAGAAGTGCTCGAGCAAAATTTAATTTAGCGAAAGAATATAACTTACGGGGCATCAGCTATTGGGCTTTAGGTTATCCATTCCCACAAAACTGGGCATTATTAAACGATTATTTTGATATTATTAAATTGAATCGTTAACATACTTACATTTGCAGTGCAAACGAAAAATAGATTGTTTGTGCTGCTATTTTTTATGGAGATTTAAGACATAAAGATTCAGTACAATTACAAAACTTCTAAACTATTAACCTAAATTTTGGGAAATTTCATGAATTTTGTTTCTATTTTTTGCGTAAAAAAATAAATAATCTTATAATTAAGTTAATACTTTAACCCTTGGTTTAGTTAACAATTGAATATTTCACCTATAGAACATCTTTTACTTCATTGTATTGGACTCTACCATTACTTCAAGAAGCAACAAAGATGTTTTTTGTTTATTCTTCGGTAAATGGAGGGATTGTACATGAAGAAAATAGCAATTATTTATTGTGAAGGCCAATTTGGTTCAATGGATGGAAAAACCGCTAATGGTCTGATTCGTGAGCCAGGATATTATGAAATAACCGCAGTAATTGATAGTACAAAGAGTGGTTTGGATTCTGGTGAATATTTAGATGGTGTCAAAAATGGAATCCCTTTATGTAAAAACCTCAAAGAAGCATTAACAATTTCCAAAGAAAAACCAACAGATTTTATCCTCGGAATTGCCCCTAGCGATGCCTTTTTAAAAGATGAAGAAAGAGCCGTCATTTTAGAAGCGATGAAGGCTGGCCTAAACATCATTAACCCACTGCAAGAATTTCTAACTGAAGATGATGAAATGATGAATAATGCAAAAAAATATAACGTAACCATTCGCGATATTCGAAAGCCAAAACCGAAAAAAGAGTGGCATTTATTTACTGGTGGAATTTTAAAAATCAATACACCGATTATTGCAGTACTCGGTACAGATGGTGCTTGCGGAAAACGTACAACTGCGAAAGTGCTTGAAAAAGGTTTCAGAAACCGCGGATTCAATCCAATCTTTATTGCCACTGGACAAACAGGTTTAATTCAGGGTGCAGAGTATGGTTTTGCAATGGATGCTTTCCCACTCCAGTATTTAATTGGAGAATTGGAGGGGGAAATATTGCGTGCCCACAAAAATGAAAATCCTGACATTATCATTGTGGAAGGGCAAGGTGCGCTGAGCCACCCAGCCTATGCTAGCTCATGCGGTATTTTAAGAGGTGCAAGACCACAAGCAGTCATCTTGCAACATCCGCCAAAACGAAAAGTGTTAGGAGATTTTCCATTTATGCCAATGCCGGATGTTCAAGAAGAAATTAACTTAATTGAACATTATGGAAATACAAAAGTGATTGCCATCACATTAAATCACGAAAATATGACAGATGAGGAAATCGATCAAACAATTGTAGAATACGAAAATAAATACCATGTACCTGTTAGCGATGTGTTGAAAAAAGGTGATGAAAAAATCATCAATGCAATCATTGACTTCTTCCCATCCTTAAAAAATAAGGATAAGGTCGTGAGTTCAATATGAAACTAAAACCCATTCCTCGAATTGAAATCAATCTTGATAAAATTCAACACAACGCAATCGTTCTAAAACAATTATGCGAAGCAAAGGGGGTGGAAGTGACAGGAGTAGTCAAAGGCGTTTGTGCTGATTTACAAATCGTCAATACATTAATTCAGGCGGGAATCACAAGACTTGCCGTATCGAAAATTATTCATTTAGAAAAATTAAAAAAGGCAAATATCAATGCAACCACTATTTTACTTCGAACCCCTGGGATGTCTGAGATTCCCAATGTCGTCAAATATGCAGATATCAGCATGAACACTGAACTTACCATCATTCGTGCATTATCAGAAGAAGCTATTAAACAAGGGAAAATCCATAAAATTATAATTATGGTAGAAATGGGTGACCTTCGTGAAGGTGTCATGCCAAAAGATCTACCAGCATTTATTAATGATGTAATAAAACTCCGAGGTATCGAAATTGTTGGTTTGGCAACAAATTTTGCTTGTTTTGGTGGCGTCATACCGACAGAAGACAAGATGCGAGAGTTCTCTTCTCTTGTTCAGCAAATTAGGCAACAATTCTCTTTACAACTCCCTATCGTATCAGGCGGAAACTCTGCAAATATTAAATGGCTAATGGAAACGAAAAATATTGGTGTAATCAATGATGTACGTCTTGGTGAATCGATTCTATTAGGAAGAGAGACGACTAAAGGCGAAGTCATACCGAAACTTTATCAAGATACATTTAAATTTGTTGCAGAAGTAATAGAGGCGAAACAAAAACCTTCTGTCCCTTATGGTAATCGTGGCAAAAACGGCTTTGGTGAATCAATCGAATTCCATGAACAAGGTTGGATTAACCATATTCTCGTTGGAGTAGGAAGGCAAGATGTATCTGTTTCGGGCTTAACACCAACAATGCCTGTGAAAATTCTTGGTTCAACCAGCGACCACATTGTGTTAGATGGAAAAAAAATACTTTTCAAACCTGGCGACGAGATAACTTTTATCCCCAACTATGGAGCGTTACTTTCCATTATGACCTCTCCATACATTCATAAAACTTATATTGAATTTAAAGGAAGTAAACATGAGAAACAAAACAATGTATACAGTATTTATAAACAAAAAATTATACCACGTCATTAGTTGACTTTTGGGATGCTACTTATTCACGAAGCATCCCAAATATATTGCCCCAAATTGTTGTGCACCAATATAAGCCTCTCAATAAAACTTATTCTTTTCATTCCTCCAATTAATGCTTTTCAATGTGATAAAAAAATCGCATCTTGCCATATTAAGATTAACTATCAAGAAAGGAGATCTAATATGGGAAGAGATAATAAACAAGGCCAAACCAATAATGCAAGTTCTTTGCCACAAACACCAAAACAAGAAAAAATCTCTGCTAGAGCCGCGCAAGAAGAGTTTTCTCGTGAACTATCCCAATTAGAACAGTTAGTGTTGGAAAGAAAAAGAAACAAAAAAAATAAATAACATTGTATGGTGGAATTCACATAATAAAGCAAGGGAATTGCTTATATCTATGTGAATTCCACTTTTTTTAGAAAGTTGCTTAAATGGTTATACTATTGAAAAAATCTATAAGGTGTATTGAATGAAAAGAAACAAGCAAATTTTTATATTGAGTTTATTGGTTGCAATCTTAAACATATTTGATGGTATAGCCACACATTATGGTTTAATGAATAATTTCATAAAAGAAATAAATCCTCTGATGAGATTCTTTTTTGAAGCAAATCCATATTTATTTCTAGGAATTAAATTCAGTCTTTCCGTATTCATTTTTATTGTTTCTAATCTTGTTATTTTAAAATGCATAAAATCATTTCAACGGTTCTATCTTTATGCTTTAACAGGTATTTCAATCTTATATTCTGGGCTTTTTTTCGTACATCTATATTGGTTATGGATGAGTAATTATAGTTTCTAGAATGCATCAAACTTCTCATTCCAAACTTCTCTTAAAGTCTCACGAAATAGCTTATCTAACTGGACAGTTGGATTATTCTTTTCTCCATACAGATTTTTTATATAGTCCTGCAATGAATACAATTCATGTTCGATATAATCATTGAATATTGGAATAGGCCGAATGGTTTCCCGTTTGTCGAAAACTTTAGATTTCACCAACTGCTCAATCTCATTTCTCAATTTACCATCAACCTTCATTTGTGAAAGCAAATGCTGAAAATGTATCGGTGGGATTTCATTGAACTGTTCAATCCATTTACAAGCGAACAATGAGCGCAAAGCGTATAAATAGCTTTTTACCTTCACATTCTCTCCTTGGAGAGATGCATAATTTTGTTTGGCAATTTGTATGTAATGTGAAAGCATCGATTTCGGATTAAAAACCTCATCCTCCAATAAGCGCAACTTAGAAATAAAGCTATATGGTTGTAAATAAATGGGGCTACTTCTCATCCATTCTAAAATAGAAGGATTACATTTTCGGAATAACCTTAAAGCTTTTGTAACTTCCCAACCGCTTATATCAAGATGATCGTGAATCGGTAACTCGATGACATCTCGTTTTTTTCCAATTCCTTGGGGATCGATTGTAAGATACCAGTCTACTGGATGGATATAAATAAAGCGAACATCGTAATCACTTTCTTTTGAGGCAATTCCCCATGCTCTACTACCAGATTCAACAGCAAATAATACTTTTACATGATGACTGCGTTCAATTTGTTTCAGTTGATTGACAATGACTTCATACATTCATTACAGCTCCTCAAAAAATAAGGGACTAAATAGATTAGTCCCCGCAATTTCTCAATGATTGGCCTGCCCATACTTCCGAAAGTCTACTTTTTAGGTCTAAACGTTTTACAGCAAGTTTCTTCTGATGATTTAGCCCTTTCCTCAATCTCTCGGAAGTCTACTTCTGAAGCAAACTCTGACGACTTATCTTTGGAATCTGAATCCGTATCAATTAAAATTTTCTCCGCACCACAGATATTTCCTTTTCTGTGGAAATAGCAATTGGAGACGGTACAGTTTACTTCTACATTCGGCATAGCAATCCTCCTCATTGAGATAAAATGAGAAACAGCATTACTATTTCTCAAATTGTATTTTGCTCATTTTTTCAACCATTTATTTTGAAAAAAAATAACTAAGAAGTAAATAATTGAAGCGCATTATTTGTTTAAAGGGTGCAAAAAAAAGTGTCTAGAAAGTCTAAACTTTCCAGACACTCTTATATAATCAACCTTTGCTCCTTGAGGTAGTTGAAACAAGTATCCTCGTCGCAAAGTGCCGTTTTAAAATGGCTTTTTCAGACGGCCAATTCTAAGTTTATACTTGGGATATTATGGCAGATATTAATTCGTTAATAATTTTTCTAAATCATCTAACATCAAGTTTGCTGAAATTACACCGCCGGAAGTGTTCCAAATTGCATCGCTCACTTCAAAAGCATTACCGTTTTTAACGGCATTTAGATTTTGCCATAGAGGATCACTTGTCCATTCCTTTGCTGTATTTAATGCCTCTTGATCTCCCTGGGGAGCATAAGTGAAGTAGAATAGGTAATCTGCATCCATTTTCGGAATAACTTCTTTTCCTACTTCAACAGCTAAATTGCCAAGTTTATTATCTGAAGTAAACAACTCTTCCTGATGAGCAACACGCTTGAAACCTAATTCATTGAAAATAACCCCTGAAAATGAATCAGTGTAATAAATACGGGATTTTCCAGCCATAAAGCGAACAACAGAAATTTCTTTGTTCACTTTGTCACCAAGTTTTTCTTTCACGTCGGCAACGTGTTGATCGTAATGACCTAATACCTCATTTCCTTTTTCTTCGAGATTTAACGCTTTAGCATATAACTTAAAGTTTTCTTTCCAATCACCACGTAAAGTTTCAGAAAAAACAGTAGGTGCAATGGCATTTAATTGATCATAAATTTTTTCTTGGCGAAGCTTGTTCCCGATAATTAAATCAGGTTTTAACGAAGCAATTTTCTCCACATTCACTTCACTCTCAGTCCCAACAACTTCGACGCCTTCCATATCCTTGCTAATATGTTCATACCAAGGATCACCAAGCCAAGATTGAACCGCACCAACTGGCTTTACTCCTAAAGCCAACAATGCTTCGGTTCCTTCGTTTGTAAGAATAACAACTCTTTTTGGAGTACCTTTGATTTCTGTGGATTCCATTGCATGTTCAATTGTATACGTACTTTCTTCTGTCGTTTTTTGATCTGTTTTTTCAGTTGCTTTTTCTTCTTTGCCGCCACATGCCGCCAGCAATAAAACGGCTATTACAGAGAAAAGAATCAAATATGTTTTGAACAGTTTCACTTGTACTGTATCCTCCTTAACTAATTGTAAATGATAATCAATTTCAACAAGCTAATCATAAAGTAACCTATACACCTCTGTCAATATACAATTGAAAATGATTATCAAAGTCATTGACAGCTATGTTTAGTTGTATATAGACTTAAAATAAAAAAGAGAGGTCTTCAAAAAGATGTTGTTGAAAAGGACTTCTTATAAATGGATTGGCCTTTTTGTTACTTTCCTATTAATGATTGGTTTTATGTGTGCCAGTGTTATCTTTGGATATGCTGATACTACGTGGAGAACAGCCATTGATTCTTTTACCCATTACAATGGATCGAATGAACATATTATTATTCAAAAAGTAAGAATCCCAAGGGCATTAATAGCTGCGGCAGTTGGGGCAAGCCTAGCGATTGCCGGAGTTCTAATGCAGACGTTAACAAAAAACCCGTTAGCTTCACCGGGGATTTTTGGTATTAATGCGGGAGCAGGCTTTGCAGTTGTTGTTGCTATGACAATATTTTCTGTTCATAATATGCAAAGTTTTAACGTACTTGCGTTTCTTGGCGCCGCTTTTGCTGCCATTAGTGTCTACATAATTGGTTCTTTTGGGCGTGAGGGGCTGACACCAATGAAGTTAACCCTAGCTGGAGCAGCGATTTCTGCGATGTTTGTTAGTTTTACCCAAGGATTGCTCGTTATCGATGAAGCACTACTTGACCAAGTATTGTTTTGGCTGGCAGGGTCTGTTGCAGGGAGAAATCTTGAAACGCTTATTTCAGTTATTCCTTATATGACGATAGCCTGGCTTGGTTCAATATTCATTTCAGAAAAAATGAATATTTTTGCTATGGGTGAAGATGTTGCCAAAGGATTAGGTTTAAATACTGGTTTCATAAAAATTGCGATTGGAATTTTGGTTATATTATTAGCTGGATCTTCTGTCGCTGTTGCAGGACCAATAGGCTTTGTGGGAATTATCGTCCCACATCTTGCAAGAGCAATTGTAGGAATGGATCACCGCTGGGTTATTCCAATGGCCGGAGTTTTGGGGGCAATTTTATTATTAGCAGCAGATATTGCTGCCAGATACATAGTAATGCCATCAGAAGTCCCTGTTGGTGTGATGACCGCCGCAATTGGAACTCCATTCTTTATCTATATTGCAAGAAGGGGGTTCAATGCGCGATGAGTAAATACAAAAATTTACGCCTTTTTAACGGCAAGATATCATTACTAATTGATCGAAAAGCTGCATTTATTTATACAACCTTAGCTATAATCGCATTTGTTGTTTTTGTAATAAGCACAGGTTTAGGGGAAATGAAGATCAACCCGTTGACAGTTGTTAAAGTGCTACTTGGCTTAGGTCCAGAGATGGAAACATTGGTTATCACATCATTCCGTCTGCCAAGAATTATCGTCGCCTTAACTGTCGGTATTTCCCTAGCGATTGCTGGCGCCATTTTACAAGGAATGGTAAGAAACCCACTTGCATCACCTGAAGTATTGGGGATTTCTGGCGGTGCGGCAGTAGCCGTTGTCGGTTTTATGTCCATCTTCAGCGATCAGAACCATTCTTTAACAGTCAGCATAGCTTGGTTGCCATTAGCTGCATTTATTGGTGCTAGTGTGGTGGGGGTCTTAGTTTATTTCCTTTCTTGGAAAAATGGGGTATCCCCTATTCGCCTTGTGTTAATTGGCATCGGGATTTCCGCACTTATGCAGGCGTTCACCACATTTTTAATGGTAACTGGACCAATCTATCAAGCAAGCCAAGCAAATATTTGGATTACGGGCTCAGTTTATGGATCGAATTGGACAAACGTTGCAATGCTTGTTCCAGGGGCGGTTATCTTAATAATCCTCGCCATTCTTGCTACTAGACAGCTTAATATTCAGGAATTAGGTGATGATGTAGCAACTGGGCTAGGCGATAACGTTCAGAAACATAGGTTTCTATTATTAATGTTAAGTACAGCGTTAATTGGCATTTCAGTAGCTTTTGCCGGTACGATTGGTTTTGTTGGGCTGATGGCTCCCCATATGGCAAGACGTCTTGTTGGCTCATCCTTCGAGGCGTTGATTCCTACATCCGCATTTATTGGAGGAATACTTGTAATGCTTGCAGACTTAATCGGCCGGACCGTCTTTTCACCTTTAGAGGTGCCTGCAGGCGTATTCACTGCAGGAATCGGAGCGCCATATTTTATCTATCTGCTTTTTAAAACAAGAAATTCTTAAAATGAAGTGAATGAGTATCAGAAGAGATATTTTCTTTGGAAGTGCTCGGAACGAAATTATTCGAAAACTAAAAATAAAAAGGAGCTAGCAAGATGACGAGTGCGATTGAGACGAAAAAATTATCGATTTCCTATGGAAAAAACCTCATAATTCACGAGTTGGATTTAAAAATACCAAAGGGTGAGATTACCATATTTATTGGAGCAAATGGCTGCGGAAAATCGACGCTTCTTCGTTCGATCGCCCGTCTGCTGAAGCCAACATCTGGTACGGTTATTCTTGAAGGTAAATCAATCGCTAAGCTTTCTACCAAAGAAGTTGCTAAACAATTGGCAATCCTTCCTCAATCACCATCTGCACCGGAAGGCTTAACAGTTTTGCAACTGGTAAAACAAGGACGCTATCCTCATCAAACTTGGCTACGTCAATGGTCAGAAGAGGATGAAGAAAAAGTAAACAATGCTTTGAAGGCGACACGACTCGAAGAATTAAAAGAAAAACCGGTAGATGCTCTTTCCGGTGGACAGCGCCAGCGTGCTTGGATTGCCATGACTTTGGCTCAGGATACGGATATCATTTTATTAGATGAACCAACCACTTATTTAGACCTGACCCATCAAATCGAAATACTTGATTTGCTTTTTGAATTAAACGAAAAGGAAAAACGTACGGTGGTAATGGTCCTACACGACTTAAATCTTGCTTGTCGATATGCCCATCATATTGTGGCTATCAAGAATCAAAAAGTTTTTGCCCAAGGGAAGCCGGAGCACGTCATTAATCGAAGTCTAGTAAAAGCTGTCTTTGACATGGATTGTGAAGTAACACCAGATCCTTTGTTTGGAACGCCGCTGTGCATCCCACATGGCAAAGGTAGATGCATTTTAAAAGAGGTAGTTATTTCCCATGGTTAATACATTAACAGAGAAAGAATTACAGATATTGAAAAAATATAGATTAAATTCTGAATCGATTCATACTTTCAATGTTTATCAATTAATGGATGAAATTTATCTTAAAGAATTCATTTCAAAAATTGCCGAGATGATTGGTGCCCCTTCAGAAAAAGTTGCAGCTTCCATTTTTATGAAGAGATTTGCTTTCGTTGCAGTTATTTCTTTATTTGCTATGTCTGTCTGGAACAAAAAACTCAATGTTGAACTGAATATGATTGAAATGGAATGGCCAGAGAAAGGGGAAAACTGGATTCCAATAATTAATCTTAAGGATTTAAGCTTTGAGGAATTGAATCAAAACTGTCAAAGCCGTTCCTTTTGGCGGCAAGAGGTTATAAAGGATTTATTTTTAAAAAATATTTCTCCACTCATCGCCATGTTTGAAAAAACGATTGGCATTTCCAAAACGATTTTATGGGAAAATATTGCTGTGTACGTATTTTGGCTGTATGAAATGGAGTTAAAGGAGAATCATCAACAAGCCATTGATGACTTTCACTACATTATTTTTGAAGCAGATGGATCATTATTTGGTAGTCATATAGGAAATCCACTGCGAAAATATTATGGTAAGAAATCATTTGTAGATAATGGAGCAGAGCTCAGAATCAGAAAAACATGTTGTTACAACTATCTCCTTAATAGTATGAAGCGATGCAAAACATGTCCTTGCATTTCTAGAAAGATGGAAGCAAAATCATTAAAAAAACATTTTATAGAATAATCGATTATACGCTTTACAATTGAAGTAAAGCGTTTTTTTATGGTAATACTTTCACTTAAAAAAGCTATGGAAAAGTATCCATAGCTTATAAATACTCAATAATTCAAATGGTCAGTCTTAATGCCATGCTGTTCTTTCACTGATTGGTTGTTGTATACGCCCTTTTTCCTTCTGGGAAGTTGTTTCAATTGCCATATCAGAAGCAAATTCTGTTGATTTTTGATTAGGGGATTGGTGAAATTGAAGCTTATTTTTGCGTTGGAACTCGTCTTTATGTTTATTATCCTCGATTGACATAACCATCCTCCTTATTGAGCAAATTGAACAAATCTAATTTGTTCATTATTAAATTGTCCTAAATTCTTCTTTTTATGTAACAATCCTTTTTCATATTAATTCAACGGGAATTCTATTACTGATTACCATACATTGTTCACTTACACTTGTTTCGTAAGCTAAAATTTGCACTCCTTGTTTTGAAGCTTGTCGTAACGCATTTGAAAAGGATGGGTCTGTTTCATGATTAGGTACAAAAAGGCGACAACCCTCCATTTGAATAATAAATAATATGATTCCTTTATAACCTGCCTCCACCGCTTTCATTAGTTCTAAAACATGTTTTGTCCCCCTAGAAGTGGGTGCATCAGGAAACACCGCTACTCCATCTTTCTCTAACGTTACGCCCTTTACTTCAATAAACCCTTTTTCTTCTTGCGTTTCAAAGTATAAATCAAATCGGGAATCTCCATATTTCACTTCTTTTTTTAATTTTTGGATGGTTCCAATTTCAGCAATTTTCCCATCTAATATCGCTTCATAAGCAACAGTATTTGGTGCCTGGGAATCGATATTTACCCACCGTTCGCCTTTTTTCACAGCAATGAGCGAATATTTTGTTTTCCGGTTCGGATCATTACTTTCTTCTAGTAACACTTCTACATTTTGTATCAACAATTCCTTTAGGCGACCAGTGTTTTTAACATGGACTTTTTCTTTTTGACCATCGATATAAACTTCAGCAACAAAGCGGTTCAATCGTTGATAAAAGATTCCCCTAACCATATTGATGTATCTCATTTATTTCACATCCATATCCTGTTATTTTGCAAGTAATAAAAAACATACCAGATTCCCTTTATAGAGATCTGGTATGTTAAGACGGCTATGTAGAGAGCCTTCATTATTGAATTGTTTCTAATTCTTTCTCTATATTTTCTTTTCCTAAACCTAAAATTTCATCAGTAGAAGCTTGTATTTCTTTGAATAGATCTGGGTTGTCTAGTAATTTTTGACCATAGGATGGAATCATTTCTTTAATTTTTCCTTCCCATTTTTTCATTTCTTCTGGGAAGCAGCGATTAATTACATCAAGCATTACTTTAACCGCTGTTGAAGCACCTGGTGACGCTCCTAATAATGCAGCGACAGAACCGTCAGATGATGTAATGACTTCTGTACCGAATTGCAATGTACCTTTACCGCCAGTTTCAGTATCTTTAATTACTTGTACGCGTTGTCCAGCAATAATAATTTCCCAATCTTCAGCTTTTGCATTAGGAATAAATTCACGTAATTCTTCAATACGTTGTTCTTTTGTTAACATTAATTGTCCGATTAAGTATTTTGTTAACGGCACGTTTTTCGCACCGCAAGCAAGTAAGGTCAATAAATTATTTGCTTTAATTGAAGCAAATAAGTCCATGTAGGAACCTGTTTTTAAGAATTTAGGTGAGAATCCTGCAAATGGTCCGAACAATAAAGATTTTTCACCATCGATATAACGAGTATCTAAGTGCGGCACAGACATTGGAGGTGCTCCAACTTTTGCTTTACCATATACTTTTGCATGGTGTTTTTTAACGATTTCAGGGTTTTTACATACTAAGAATAAACCACTTACTGGGAACCCACCAATGTGCTTACTTTCTGGAATCCCTGTATCTTGAAGTAAATGTAAGCTTCCGCCACCTGCACCAATAAATACAAAATCAGCAGAAACGTATTTCATTTTAATGCTGTCTAAATCGTGGACTTTTAATTCCCAACGGCCGTCTTTTGTGCGTTTAATGCCTTCAACGATATGTTTGTAATGTACTTCAACACCTTGATTTTGTAAGTGTTTCACTAAAATACGCGTTAATTCACCAAAGTTTACGTCCGTACCTGAATCAATTTTTGTAGCTGCGATTGGTTCTGTAATAACGCGGTCTTCCATCATTAATGGAATCCACTCTTTTAATTTTTCCGGATCGTCACTGAATTCCATACCTTCAAATAGATGTAATTTTGAAAGTGCTTCAAAACGCTTTTTCAAGAAGGAAACATTATTTTCACCTGTAACGAAACTCAAGTGTGGTAACGGCATTATAAAATCTTGCGGATTCTGAATTAAATTATTTTTTACAAGGTAAGCCCAAAACTGCTTAGAAACTTGGAATTGTTCATTTACATTAATTGCTTTGGAAATGTCAATGGAGCCATCTGGTTTTTCAACAGTGTAGTTAAGCTCACATAGTGCGGCATGTCCTGTACCCGCATTGTTCCATTCATTTGAACTTTCTTCGCCAGGCTTATCAAGTTTTTCGTAAATCGTAATATTCCAATCTGGAGCAAGCTCTTTTAGTAACGTCCCTAAAGTTGCACTCATAATACCGGCGCCGATTAGAACGACATTTTTCTTAGTTTGACTACTACTCATTTTATAACCATCCTTATCTCCCCTATTTTTTCCATAAAGATGTAGACTATTTTTTGTCAACATCTTCTTGTACATTTTGACCTTATTATAGTATAACACTTTTAATTTGAGATTTAAATATTATATCTATGCTCTGATAGCAAGTTAAAATGTACATTTATGGAAAGGATTTTTTTATACATTCATGTGTATAAAAGCTATCATTACTTTCTTTTCTTATATTGATTTATATTATTTACCGTATTTGGTGAAATTATTTTCGAATGCATGATGAATAAAAAATGAAATATTTGGATTCATTACAATTATATTGATATAACATCTTGAGCACAAAACAAATAATAAGTGCTAGCAAATTTTTTATTTAAACAACTCTGATATGCTTCGTAATCATTTCTATAATTTTACCATTAGAGAATATCTTATTTATTTTTCAGTATTTCAACAAAATGTTTTAAAATTCTCGCCGTTAAACCCCAAATGGTATACTGCTCATAGTCGTAAAACCATTCTTCCATTTCTCTTGTTCTCCATTGATAATCCTTACCATTAATAATTTTTTCATAAGGAAAATCTGATGGCGGAATGATCTTTATTTTTACTAAATGAGAATATGGCTCATAATTGAGAAGCCACTTTATTGGAATCGTAAAGATTTCTTCTACTTCTTCTTTATTATAAGAAGGTTGAATAACTTGATTATCAATTGTTGCAACATATGGATAAATAACAAAGGAAGGGGAAGTTATTAACGGACTTAGTTCACCTATTACTTTAATTGTATTGGGGTGAATTCCCAATTCTTCATGGGTTTCCCTCAAAGCTGCTTCTAATGGAGAGGCATCTGAATCTTCGACACGGCCTCCCGGAAAACTAATATCTCCTGGCTGTTTTCTTAACGTAAATGAACGCACTTCAAAAAGAATATGCCATTCTCCTTCTATTTGAATGATGGGAATCAACACTGCAGAACGAAAAGCTGTTTCTTCACCAATAAATTTTATTTGCTGTGTATTTAACTTTCTCTTCAATTGTTCCAAAAACACTAAACTCCACTCTCCCCTCTATGAAACCTTTGTACTCTATCCTAACATAAACATTCATTATAGATAGGAGTTTGTTTCTTGTATTACCCATTCGTATCTTCTAAAATAAATATATAGTGAAAAATGGAAAAGTTTAGTTTGTTCGTCACTTCAATTCATTTTCCATTTTTATGTATATATATGTAGTCTAAAATATAGACTAATGTTTGAAATGTTTAATATATTCCATTTGACAAAAAAAGATATGTATATAATAATTAATCCTAGCTAATAATTATTATCAAAAAGTTTTAATATTAAAAATAAGATTTTTGGAGGTAATGAATATGTCATTAATCGGAAAACAAGTACAACCATTTACTGCTCAAGCTTACAAAAATGGTGAATTCATCACAGTAACTGAAGAAGATTTCAAAGGTCATTGGTCTGTAGTTTGCTTCTACCCTGCTGACTTCACATTCGTATGCCCAACTGAATTAGAAGATCTTCAAGAACAATATCCAAAACTTCAAGAATTAGGCGTTGAAGTATTCTCAGTTTCAACTGACACTCACTTCACTCACAAAGCATGGCACGATACTTCAGAAACAATTGGAAAAATCACTTACGCTATGATTGGTGACCCAACTCACGTTCTTTCTAAACAATTTGAAGTGTTAAGAGAAAACGAAGGTCTTGCTGATCGCGGTACGTTCATTATCGATCCAGATGGTGTAATTCAAGCTGTTGAAATCAACGCTGAAGGTATTGGCCGTGACGCAAGTGCTTTAATCGACAAAATTAGAGCTGCTCAATACGTACGTAACAATCCTGGTGAAGTTTGCCCAGCAAAATGGAAAGAAACTGGTAAAACACTTAAGCCAAGCCTTGACCTTGTTGGTAAAATTTAAGGAGACGATTCAACATGGCATTAGATGCAGAAATAAAATCTCAACTAAGTCAGTATTTACAGCTGCTTGAAAACGATATCGTTTTAAAAGTAAGTGCTGGTTCTGACGAGGTATCTGAAGAGATGCTAGCTTTAGTTGATGAGCTAGCATCCATGACACCAAAAATTAAAGTAGAAAAAACAGAACTAAAAAGAACACCAAGCTTTAGCGTAAACCGTGTTGGTGAAGACACTGGTATCACTTTTGCCGGTGTTCCATTAGGACATGAATTTACTTCATTAGTACTAGCTTTACTACAAGTAAGTGGCCGTCCTCCAAAAGTTGAGCAAAATATCATTGATCAAATTAAATCTATCAATGACGAATACCACTTTGAAACTTACGTTAGCTTAACTTGCCACAACTGTCCTGATGTTGTACAAGCACTTAACATCATGAGTGTGTTAAATCCTAACATTACACATACAATGATTGATGGTGCTGCGTACAAAGAAGAAGTGGAAAGTAAAGATATTTTAGCTGTACCAACAGTTTTCTTAAACGGTGAACCGTTTGCTAGCGGCCGTATGACGATTGAAGAGATTCTTGGAAAGCTCGGTAAAGGCTCAGATGTGGAAGAGCTATCCAATAAAGATCCGTTTGATGTATTAGTAATCGGCGGTGGGCCTGCGGGAACTAGTGCAGCAATTTATGCAGCTCGTAAAGGTATTCGAACAGGTATTGTCGCAGAACGCTTTGGTGGGCAAATTTTAGATACATTAACAATTGAAAACTTCATCAGTGTAAAAGAAACAGAGGGACCTAAACTTGCAAAAGCCCTTGAAGAACATGTGAAAGAATATCCTGTTGATATCATGAATTTACAACGTGTAAAACACCTTGAAAAGAAAGGCGATCTAATTGAAGTAGAACTTGAAAACGGCGCCGTTCTGAAAAGCAAAACAGTCATTATTGCAACGGGTGCACGTTGGCGTAACATTAATGTACCTGGTGAACAGGAATTTAAAAACAAGGGTGTTGCATACTGCCCTCACTGTGACGGACCATTATTCACAGGAAAAGACGTTGCGGTCATCGGTGGAGGAAACTCCGGTGTTGAAGCAGCGATTGACCTTGCTGGAATCGTTAATCATGTCACAGTGCTCGAATTCAATGAGCAATTAAAAGCTGATGAAATCTTACAAAAACGTCTACATAGCTTGTCTAATGTGACGGTTATTACTAATGCTGCTACAAAAGAAATCACTGGTACAGACAAAGTCAACGGACTTACATATGTAGACCGTGTTACTGGTGAAGAAAAACATATTGAATTAGCAGGTGTATTCGTTCAAATCGGTCTTGTTCCAAATACAGAATGGTTAGAAGGTACACTTGAACGTAATCGCATTGGTGAAATCATTGTAGATAAAAAAGGCGCTACGACAATCCCAGGTGTGTTTGCAGCAGGTGACTGTACAGACGGTCCATATAACCAAATTATTATTTCCATGGGCTCTGGCGCAATTGCAGCATTAAGTGCATTCGACTATCTTATTAGAAATTAATATTACAATAAAGCAGTCCTTTTTTGGACTGCTTTTTTATTTTCACTTGAGATTTTTATTCAATGTTTAGTTACTTACTGTAATGATGTTAAATAAAATAACTTATTTTGTTTTTATAAGCGACTTTTTGATAAAATACTTAATTAGAGAGGTGTTGTAATTGGAACAGCCAGCGATTTGCCCAAAATTTGAAAAAGCAATATCCATCTTAAGTCAGAGATGGACTGCATTAGTGATATATCAATTACTTTCTGGACCAAGACGTTTTAGTGAAATACAGTCAACTATCGGTATTAGTGGAAAGGTTTTATCTGACCGCTTAAAAGAATTAGAACAAATGGAGATTATTAATCGAAAAGTGTTTCCTTCTACTCCCGTCGTGATCGAGTATTCATTGACGGAAAAAGGTCGTTCGATGGAACCCATATTGAAATCAATTGAAGAATGGTCTCAACAATGGATTTCCGTTGAATCTGTTAAATGATAAGAAGCCAAGAGCTTGGGACAAAACCCTAGCTAATAAAAAATCGTCACTTATGATTTTTCATGAAGTGACGATTTTTTATGGAAAACGTTGTTCTCCGTTCCGGCCGACGCTTTCCGCGGGCACGGCTCAAGCCTCCTCGGTACTCGTACCTCGCACCTGCGGGGTCTTGAGGCTCGTGCTGTTCCCGCAGGAGTCGCGGCCTCCACGTCGAACAACTTAACTTTCTTAAATTTATATAAACAAAAAAAGAGGCTCTTTTGATAAAATTAAGTCACCACAACAAAATCTTAGAAAGGAGCCTCTTTATGTTTAAATATTATAACATGAATCAATTAGTTTTACCTATAGATTTAGAAGTTATATTACAAGAAAATGATATTGCCTACCATATTCATCATTTAGTCGAAAGCATTCCAGACGAAGCTTTCGCTCCGTTTTATAAAGAAACTGGTTGTCCATCCTATCATCCCCGAATGATGTTAAAAATTATCTTGTGTGGTTATACGCAATCTGTCTTTTCAGGTCGTCGTATTGAAGATTTAACAAAAGATAGCATTCGGATGATGTGGCTAGCTCAAGGATATGAACCAAGCTATCGTACCATTAATCGTTTTCGTGTACATCCCCAAATGCAAGAATTAATCCGTCAATGTTTTGTACAATTCCGTTGTCAACTTATTGAAGAAAAATTAATAGATGAAAAAGCCGTTTTTATTGATGGTACTAAGATTGAAGCGAACGCAAATAAATTTACATTTGTATGGAAAAAGTCGATCGAAAAGCATCATGCCAATTTAATTAAAAAATCAAATGAAGTCTATGACCGTTTACTTGAAGAACAAGTCTTACCAGCAATTGAACGTGAAAATGAAGAAGAGCTTTCAGTAGAAGAACTAAAAGAAGTAGCATCATCTCTTGAAAAAGTAGTCGATGACTATTCTACAAAAATTGAAGCTTCTGAAGATCCGGTGGAACGAAAACGACTACGTAGTGAAAGGAAAACACCAAAACAGATATTAAAGCAAGTGAATGATTGGATTGCACGCAAAGAAAAGTATCAAAATGATTTGGAGATTCTACAAAACCGTAACAGCTATTCTAAAACGGATCACGATGCGACATTTATGCGAATGAAAGATGACTATATGAAAAATGGACAATTAAAAGCAGGCTACAATATCCAAATCGCAACAGAAAATCAATTTACACTTGCTTATGATGTATTTCCAAATCCAACAGATACGAAAACATTGACACCTTTCTTGGATACGATTGAAGAACGGTATTTTGATTTACCAGAATATATAGTTGCGGATGCTGGATATGGTAGTGAACCGAATTATGATGACATTATGATAAAACGAGAACGAACACCTTTGATTAAATATGGGATGTATGAAAAAGAGCAGAAGAAAAAATACAAGGATGACCCATTTAAACCAAGCAATTGGATATATGATGAAGTAAATGATACCTATATATGTCCGAATCAAAAAACTCTTTCATTTAAATTTGTTTCGACACGTAAGGATTCTTCTGGATTTGTTCGTCAATTTAAAGTGTACGAGTGTGAAGATTGTACAGGTTGTCCAATCCGTCATTTATGTACGAAAGCAAAAGAAAGTACGAATCGAAGATTGCGTATAAATTTGAAATGGGAACAACAAAAAGCATATGTACAACAAAAGCTTTCAGAGCCTGAAACTGCCGAAATCTATCATCAACGTAAAATTGATGTAGAACCAGTTTTTGGATTTCTGAAGGCTATTTTGGGATTCACACGATTTTCCGTTCGAGGAAAATTCAAAGTAAAAATTGAAATGGGAATTGCCCTAATGGCCACAAATTTAAGAAAATATGCACTACGAGGGGTGTAAAACCCTCATGAATTGGATGAAATTGTAAAAGGGTGAGCTGTTTCAAACAACTCACCCCTTATTTTTGAGGTTGAAAAATACTTATGTCCCAACCTCTTTTTTTATCAAACTGAACTTGTGGCAGACGCAATTCTTTGATCTTCCTTCACACAATCAATGGCAATTACAAGAGCAATAATGATGGTTTCCACCTCTTCTTTTAAGATTTGTGCTTTATAACTGTCTCCCCAAGAAAACCATTCTTTGCTTACTTGACCTATTTTTTCACCATGTTGGAATACTTGAAAATCCATATCCCACCAATTACCACGTACTTCTATTCCAGCTGAATCTATCGTATAGCGCGATTTAAAAAAGGTAAATTCCTTTATGATTGTTATGACGTGCTGCCTTCCAACTTCAACAGTAAATTTTTGCAATACACCAAATACTTTTTTGTAATAAGGGCTACTTGTTGCCCCTCCATATTATAAATTGAAAAGGTTTTTGGAATTTTTAAGAAGCTCCCTTTTCATAGTACACATCATTCTCATGTTCATCTTTGATCGTAAATTTATCAGTTAAGCTAAAAAACTTTTGTTTTATATACAGTTGTTTCATTCAGACTCTTCCTTTCAAAAAGGTTACAAACCTTTTAAGACAGTTTTCGAATGATGAAATCGATAAAATAACGACTAGCAATTGGCAACGTTTTTTTATTTTTATAAGCAATGCCAATTGTTCGAATTATCGGAGGGTCCACTTCTTTTATGACAAATCGGTAACGAACTTTTTTCATCACCATTTCCGATAGAATTGAAACGCCGAGTCCACTTTCGACCATTGACATTATTGTATAATCATCAATTACTCTATATTGAATATTAGGGTGCAATCCTTTTTTCTTAAAAGCATTTAGCGGTTCATTTAGTTCTCCTTCTTCAAGTAATATAAACGGTTCCTTTGCTAAATCTTCTAATGTGACTGTTGAATCGTTCGCAAGAGGATGATTTTCTGGTAAGATTGCGACCATATTATCCTGCTTTAAAACAACTGTTTCTAAGTCTTCTGCCGCATCAGGATTGACAAACCCGAAATCCACACTGCCTTCTTTAATATATTTGACGATACTTGTATATTCTCCTTGTTGCAGGTGAAATTGCACGGATGGGTAAAGGTGTTTAAAATCTTGCATTAAACTTGGCAACCAATTGCTTGAAACGCTTGTAAAAGTTCCAATTCGAATATGCCCGTTTGCTAATCCTTGCATTTCCTTCGCTTTTTCAATCAGTTCTGCATGAGAATTTGCAACTCTCGTAATAAAAGGCAAAAATTCCTCTCCATCCGGCGTTAATGTAATGCCTTTTCTTGAACGGTATATCAACGTTGTCCCCATTTCTTCTTCAAGAGCTTGAATCATCTGACTGATAGCAGACTGAGTATAACCAAGTTCTGCCGCTGCTTTTGTGAAGCTCCCTCTTTCAATCACTTTTAAGAAAGCATAGTATTGTTTCATTTCTTATAAAACCCCTTCATAGACTTGCCTATGTAATAATTATAAACATTAATTTTACTAGATTCTTCCCTAATATGTAAAATGATGGGATGAAAACTGATATTCCAATAGCAATGGCTTATTTTATAATTTCTATTGATATTACTTGTAATTAAATCCTTTTGAAGCAGTAGTGATGTCTGCCGCAAATTGAATTTTAACTGGACATTTATGCTAAAAGTGGGCTTCTTCACTTTAATGAAATCAAATTCATCAATCCATTCATAATTCATAAAAAATCGTATTATGATGAAATAAGCAAAGGAAAAAGGAGGAACAACAAGCTTTAAGTAAAAGGAAATGGCGACGTTAGTAGGAGCATGGAATAATGACAACAAGGAGTGTATACATGAGGGGATCCATTTGGATTAAGCTTGCAGTTCTTTACTTGATTTTTGGAATTTGTGTAGGATTATTTATGTCGATGACGCTTAAACTTCAATGGGGTTCTGCTCATGCACATGTAAACTTAGTTGGTTTTGCAACAACGGCTATTTTCGGAGTTATCTATAGCCTTTATCCAAGAGCTGCAATCAATTCATTAGGTAAAACACACTTTTGGCTTCATCAATTAGGGGTCCCGGTTTTCCTACTCAGCGCCTTTTTAGTTCAAGTCCCTGGTATGCTCGATACAGCACATATTTTCACATATCTTGGCGGCGGTGCATTTTTATTAGGCAATCTCCTTTTTATCATCAACGCTTTTAAAAATATTAATGAATCTAATATTAGTAGGAAATCATTATAAAAATTTAGTACGCATCAATAAAGGCATGCAAACTTCATTTGTTTGCATGCCTTTTCGATTCTCTACAAACTGATTTTGTGAGTACCTAATAAAAGGCAAAGGGTGCCTCCTTTTCTTTTAAGTCGTTCATTACTCTCCCAACTTATGTACAATTTTATTCTTCATCACTATATCCTTCATTAATTTGTCTTATTTCAATAGTGAAAATTTAAAATTCATATTCTAAAAATTTCATGACAGAAATACCATTTATTAAGGAGGGACACTTGTTTGAAAAACTTTTTGAAAGCGATTCCATTGTCTTTGCAGCATTTGTTTGCTATGTTCGGTGCGACGATTTTAGTTCCAGCACTCACCGGATTAGATCCAGGAAGTGCACTTGTTGCTAGTGGTTTAGGGACTTTAATATTCCATTTGATTACGCGTGGAAAAGTTCCTACTTATTTAGGATCGTCTTTCGCTTTCATTGCGCCTTTAGCATTGTATGTAGGGGAATTGAATTCGCCGGGCGAGGCAGTTGCAGGACTTATTAGTGTTTCAATTGTTTATGGAATTGTTGCACTTCTTATTACTTTTATTGGTTTTGATAAAGTCCGGAAAGCAATTCCTCCAGTAGTTGTTGGCCCTGTTGTGAGTATCATTGGGTTAGCATTAGCAACGACAGCTGTTACAAATATGGCTAGTGTAAATTGGGATGTAGCAATCGTCAGCCTCCTTGCCGCAATTATCGCGACACTTGCAGGAAATAAAATGGTTCGTTTACTGCCAATTATTATTGGCCTAGGAGTAGGATACATTTATGCCGCAATTCGTGGAATCGTCGATTATAGCCCAATTGTAGATGCTCCAGTATTTGCTCTTCCTCATTTTGTCATGCCTGAATTCACATGGATTGTCATTTTCGGAATGGCACCTATTGCATTAGTTACAATCATCGAAGACTTAGGACATATGTTCGTATTAAATGAGATTACAGGTAAGGATGTAACGAAGGATCCAGGATTCTCAAGCATTCTTTGGGGAAACGGTCTCGCTACATTTATCTCTGGTTTAATTGGAGGTCCTGCACAAACAACTTATGCAGAAAACCTTGGCGTATTAGCAATTACTCGTCAATTCTCTAGCAGAATTATTCAAGGTGCGGGTGTCATTGCCATCTTATTAGGTTTATTCGGAAAAGTAGGGGCTGCAATTCAATCTATTCCTGTTGCTGTTATGGGTGGTATTTGTATCTTGTTATTTGGTATGATTGCTGGGATGGGAATACGCCACATGATCGAAGAAAAAGTGGATATGACGAACATGAAAAACTTAATTATTGTGGCAGTTATCTTTATTATCGGTATTGGATATGCAAACGGGATCGCTTATGCAACAATTGCTGGATTGCTTATTTATTGGCTTATTCCTGATTTTACAACAAAGAAGCAAAATTAAAATAAAAATGCCGTTCCACATCTTGTTAAATGTGGGACGGCAAATTTTTTCCCAAACTTATTACAAGTTGCTTTGCAGTCTTTTTAAAATCCGTAAATAATCATCCCGGTCAATTCCAGGAGCAAATTCTTCTGGAAGTTCAGGAAAATCTGGTACCGGTGCTCCTTCTGGCATTCCGTGAATCACTCTCAACTGTTCGCCCGTTTCAGGATTCTTCCCTTTCCAAATTTGATTAATATCGCGATAATCTTCTTCTCCCCATGTATACAATACATTATATAATCCCTGTTCCATAAATGGTCTTGCATAATCAAATTTGTTATTATCAAGACTTGGTACTGGGAGCATTTTTCCAACATCTACTCCTGTTGCCATTTCGATTGCTTTTGCATAAGCAATAATGTGTGTGCCACCTCTAACGAGTAAGTATCCAATCATCGTTAAGGCAGTCGGGTGAGTTGTCATCTCGTAAACCCTCATTTTATGAGTTCTGGCACCAATCTCTAATAAATAATTGAAAAGTAAATCAGCTACGAGGTTACCGGAATTTGTAACGTATTCACCATTCCATGGTCTACCCATTGAATCTCCTGGATAAGCAGTTTGAGCAGTCGTCGTAAAGTGGAGGGAATAACGTGCGTCTTTTCCGTTTTGGAGTGGAGCGGTATCAGGACCAGTTGGAACTGTGTTGCCAATGGAGAGCAGGTTGATAGTATTCGCCACTAACTCCACATGACCAAATTCTTCTGCTGTAATACTTGCCACTAAGTCATAAAAAGGTTTAAGCTTTTTTTTGCCGCGGAAATTAAAGGATTGGAACATGTAATTGTTTAGCGTAGACATTTCACCGAACTTACCACCAAGTAATTCTTGAACAGCTGCAGCGGCATTCATATCACCATGTTCCGGAATTGGTAAGTCTATCAGAATTTTATTCACTCGTTTCATCATAAGCGATTAAGCCTCCATCCATAATTTTTAACCGTTTCTATCTTATGATGGACGGAGCTTGACCTATGCATTCATAATGGTTGAATCCAAATAATTTGTTCAGTTCGAACAAAAAATGGCGATCCACCCATATGAATAACAATATGATCTGGCATCACGGTTTTCAATTCCCCACGTACACTGCCGCGAACTGTTTGAACAGCAATGGATCGATTTAGAAGGCCTTTTAACGACTCAAATACATACGGATCACTGAGTTTCCAGTTTCCACTCATATTTCAACACCCCTTTTTACGAATCCATTGCAATATATGCAATATTTGACGAAAATGTGCTATTGTCTACGGAGTTTCAAATTTTATAATAATCCAAAATTTTCTTCTTAATGTAAAAGCAACAAAAAAAGTGCTGCACTCTTGAGATGATTACGTAAAGTGCTGCACTTTCTTAAAAGTATTTTATTCATTTCGCTTGTTTTTTTCTTCTACAGAAGTGAAATCAGCTTCTTCTCCAAATTCCGTTCCGTAATTAATATTGTTTTGTTGGCTTCTAGGACGAACCGTTTCTTGTCGCTCCATATCTTCCCATGGTTGAAACAAGAGTGTTAAACAAAATAGTCCGCTTAAACCAACTAGACTGTAGATAATACGTGATAAGGCTGTATCTTGTCCTCCAAATAATGTCGCGACTAAATCAAAATTAAAAAATCCAATAAGTCCCCAATTAATAGCTCCGATAATTGCTAATACTAAAGCTATTCTTTGCAACGTTCTCATGCAACATACCTCCTTTATTCTCCATTTACAATTCATTGGTATTTGAATTGTATTTTTATCATTTGTTTCAAAGGAGGTTTTCATACGTTTAAAGTTGGGATTTTTTATAATGAATGGTTTCCGAATTTGGAGTTTGTTACTAATATTTGAATTTATTGATATTCTGATGCTAAATTTTGTTAAGAATAAACTTTTCCTTTGTTTAGCTTAATTGAAGACAGAAAATAATACTTACACTCTAATTCAATTTATTTTAAGTGTTCATTTAAAATGTTCTCTTCCAAAACTCCATCTGTACTACCATACACTTTGACGATATGTTTTTCCCCCCAAGTACATAGAGCATCTAGAATCCCTTTCAAACTCCAACCATATTCACTTAATTCATACTCAACCTTCGGAGGAACTTGATGATAAACAATTCGTTTAATAACTCCATCTTGCTCCAATTCGCGTAATTGTTGAGTTAACATTTTCTGTGTTATATCTGGCATTAGACGCTTTAATTCGCTTGGACGTTTCTTACCGCGAATTAAATGGCATAAGATGACACATTTCCACTTTCCGCCTATCACTTCTAACGTTGCTTCCACTGATATATTATATTTTTTATTCTTCAATAATCCTTCCCCCTATTCAATAGGTACCAAAAAGTAACTATATCACTAATAAGTATCTATGGCACTTTAAAGTACGTAATTTCCCTTTTGTTTTCTATTATTCATAATAGCATTATCCAAATAATCTACGTAGATTTTTGGTCAATCATTTAAGCCAAAAGTGTCTATTTATTAGAAAGTCAATTTTTGGGAGGAAATTAAATGCCTTTAAGTAATCATCAAAGTATATTAGCATTATTAGCTTTAGCTATTAGTGCATTTGCAATAGGAACAACAGAATTTATTAGTGTAGGTCTCTTACCGCTAATAGCCGAAGATTTGGAAATATCGGTTACAACAGCAGGATTAACCGTTTCTTTATATGCTTTAGGAGTGACATTTGGAGCTCCAATTCTAACATCCCTAACTACTAGTATGTCACGAAAGCTATTATTACTTTTGATTATGTTCATATTCATCATTGGGAACAGTATTGCTGCATTTGCAACAAATATTAGTGTTTTACTTATTGCCCGTGTCCTTTCTGCCTTCTCACATGGAGTCTTTATGTCCATTGGTTCTACAATAGCAGCAAATTTAGTATCAGAAGAAAGAAGGGCTAGCGCCATATCCATTATGTTTTCTGGACTCACTGTTGCCACTATTACAGGAGTACCAATCGGAACGTTTATAGGACAACAATTCGGCTGGAGAATTGCCTTTTTCATTATTGTGGTCATTGGAGTAATAGCCCTTATTGCAAACAGTTTGTTAATTCCATCCTCTTTACCAAAAGGAACTCGTACAACGTTTCATGATCAATTCAAATTATTAACGAATGGTCGCTTACTATTATTGCTTATCATTACAGCCTTAGGTTATGGAGGTACCTTTGTAGTCTTTACTTATTTGTCTCCAATTCTACAGAATATAACAGGTTTTCAAGAAGGAACAGTTGCCTTGATTCTTCTTGGATATGGTATTGCTATCGCTATTGGCAACATGATTGGCGGAAAATTATCTAATCGCAATCCAATTAAGGCATTATTTTATATGTTTATTGTACAGGCAGTCATTTTATTTAGTCTTTTATTTACCGCGCCATATAAATCATTAGGATTAATTACCATTTTCTTAATGGGGCTTCTAGCTTTTATGAATGTACCTGGTCTACAAGTGTATGTAGTAATTTTAGCCGAAAGATTCGTACCAACTGGGGTGGATGTAGCCTCAGCAATCAATATTGCTTCATTTAACGCTGGAATTGCAATAGGTGCCTATTTAGGGGGTATTATTACAGACACTATAGGTCTTATTCACACCTCTTGGATGGGAGCGCTTATGGTGATAATAGCAGCCATTCTTTCTGGTTACTGCCTATCTTTTGAGAGTAAAGATCGAAATAAAATCGGAGTAAAGGGGGTGGTCTCTTAAAATTTTTCTCAAGTCATAAACCGATTGATAAATCCTGAATATAGAACATTGGAGGTCATAACGTTGATTACTAATTTACAAGATACAACTACTTTGTATAATGGTGTAAAAATGCCTTGGCTTGGAATTGGTGTATTTAAAGTAGAAGAAGGTCCAGAATTAGTAAATGCTGTTAAATCGGCAATAAAAAATGGTTACCGCAGTATTGATACAGCCGCTATTTATAATAATGAAGAAGGCGTTGGGCAAGCCATTCGTGAAGGGATAGAAGAATTAAACATTCCAAGAGAAGATCTATTCATTACATCAAAAGTGTGGAATTCTGACTTAGGCTACGAATCAACTATTGCCGCATATGAAAAAAGTTTAAAGAAACTTGGTCTTGAATATTTAGATTTATATCTAATCCACTGGCCTGTGAAAGGTAAATATAAAGAAGCTTGGAAAGCATTGGAGACCCTTTATAAAGAAGGTAGAGTTCGAGCAATCGGAGTAAGTAATTTCCAAATTCACCACCTTGAGGATTTAATGAAAGATGCTGAAATAAAACCTATGGTTAATCAAGTTGAATATCATCCTCGATTAACACAAATCGATTTAAAAGCCTTTTGTCATCAAAACGGAATTCAATTAGAAGCATGGTCCCCTTTAATGCAAGGGCAATTATTAGATAATCCAATCTTACAAGAAATTGCGAATAAACATAACAAATCAATTGCCCAGGTAATCATTCGATGGGACTTACAAAACGGAGTAGTAACTATTCCAAAATCAATTAGAGAACATCGAATTATCGAAAATTCAAATGTATTTGACTTTGAATTAACTAGAGAAGAGATGGAAAGAATTAACGAACTCAATCAAAATCTGAGAGTAGGACCAGATCCGGACAACTTTGATTTTTAAAGAAAATATTCAACTACACCTCTATTTTTAGATGGTGTAGTTTTTTATTGCTGCTTATACAACTATGAACACCTTCCTCCATTTGGATAAAGATGTTTTCAAACATATATTCATACATCTCTATTTCCCTTGCTCTTCCTTTTCGATTTGTGCTTGGATATATTTCATTCGGCGAATCTCTTTTTTTGTAATAGGAATCCGCTCTGTTCTTAACATTTTTGCTAACGATGCAATCAGCATCAACACGACAACTGTAAATGGCAATGCAGAAATAAGTGAAGCTGTTTGAAGCGTATTTAAACCATCCGTAAAGAGAAGCACACTTGCAATGGCTGCCATTAAAATACCCCAAACAATTTTTAAAAACATTGTTGGATTTGGTGTCCCGTTTGACGTCATACTCGCCATTATGAAGGTAGCCGAGTCTGCAGACGTAATTAAAAAGATAAAGATGAGTGCAATACCAATTAACGAAGCAATAAATGTTAACGGCAACTGATCCAACATTTGGAACAACGCAACGGTTAAATCTGTATTAACTGCCCCCGCGATATCGGTTCCTTTATTTAAATCAAAATATATCGCCGTGCCGCCAAAAGTGGCAATCCAAAAACATGATACAAGCGGTGGCATAATTAATACGCCAACAATAAATTCACGAATTGTTCGTCCTTTTGATACACGTGCAACGAACGATCCAACAAATGGAGACCATGCGATGGCCCATGCCCAATAGAAAATAGTCCAATCTTTTACCCACGTACCGCCCGCATATGGCTGCAGTCGTAAACTATATTCAATAAAATGGGTAATATAGTCGCTAATTGCTAATATAAATGTTTCTAAAATAAATACCGTCGGACCTGTTACAAAAACAAAAGCGAGTAATAAAAGCGCTAAGCCCATATTTACGTTACTCATAATCTTGATTCCTTTGTGAAGACCCGTTGTACTTGAGGCCATATAGCCGATAAACATAATCACAATAACGATGACTTGAACCCAAATATTCACTGGTACACCAAAAGCCGCACTCAATCCGCCATTTGCTTGGAGCGCTCCTAAGCCAATGGAAGTAGCAACGCCCATCACTGTGGCGATAACCGCTAAAATATCAATCGTATTTTTAACAGCAGGATTTGTTCCTGTAATTGGTTCTAATGCCGTGGACATTAAGAGATTTTTTTTACGATTAAATTGCATAAAGGCCATCACAAGCCCCATTATGGCAAACACTGACCATTGACTGATACCCCAATGAAAAAATGAATATCCCATCGCAAGTCTTGCCGCTTCTGGCGTTAACGGTTCCACATCTTTAAAGGGTGTCGTAAAAAAATGACTCATTGGTTCTGCCACACCCCAGAACACTAACCCAATACCCAAACCAGCTGAAAATAACATAGCGATCCATGTGAAAAATTTGAACTCTGGCCGTGCATTCTTTCCACCAATTCGAATTCTTCCATATTTTGAAAAAGCTAATCCAATTAAAAAGATTACAATAATCAAAACAGATACTAAGTAAAACCATCCGAAAAATTCGGTAGTTAATGAAAAAATGGAATTTGATATGTTTTCAAATGCATTGGGCGCAATAATCCCCACCAAGACGCATAACAAAATAAATGCACTCGAAATAATAAATACGACATTAGTAAAATGTTCTTTCACAATAATCCCTCCCTACAAAAACCTCCTATCGATACTAAATAGTTATTACCTACTTTTTTCATAAAAAAACATTTTCGTGCCGAAGACTCACAAAATTCTTATTCATCTATAAAAGCCCCTTTTCTCTTAAAATGAATGATGCGAGAAAAGGGGCTTTTATTCTAACTAACAAAGCACCACTTCTAATCTAAAGAGGTGCTTTATTTTCAGATAATCTTCATTATACAACTTCTTAAGTATTAATAGTAGTTTGAGCTGTTGGAGCGAAGTTAGTTACCACAAGAACTACTGGTGAATTTGCAATAATATCTGAATCTTCAGGAACAGTAATGACAAGTGATCCTGTACCAGTTCCACCTGGATTATATGTCACTAAATCTTGCATTACTTGTACACCGTTTACATAAACAATTAAATAACTATTCTCATCTAATAATGCTGGAAGTGTAACACCTGTTGCTCCAGTATCATCCATGAAATCTTCTGCGTTAATTGTTAAAGTAGATGGCCCAGTTACAGGAGTATCTACTACATAAAAAAATTTTTGTACATCTGGATTAGTAAGTACAGTTGTAGCGGCATTAATTGCAAGCTTTAAAATTTCTAATGCCATCCATTTTCCTCCTTGAAGCTAATTTCATTTTATTGTATGGAGAAATTTTTTGTGTACTTGGGCATATTATAGTAGAAACTATTAGTAATTAATTGGAAGGAGCGGAATGATGGAAAATAAAAAGTGTGCTAATAACTTACCTAAGCCATTTTTAAAAATCCCTCATTTACCACCGACAGAGTTTTCCTTTCACCTTCCAAAAAAGGTTGAAGTTTTTGAGTACTATACAAATTCAAACGGAAAATCAAGAATTTTTAGAGATCAAGATGGCTTTACGAAAGGAAAAAATCAGAAAATCATTGACCCAAGTACCGTCTCCTATATGAATTTATTTATTAATGGTGTGCTACAACCTAAAGAAAATTACGAAGTCCAATGCGGTATGATTAAGTTAAAAACGAAAGACCTGCCACCAAAAGGAGCTCCAATTATTCTTCAAATGTTTAAGTTTTGAAATAGTACATTTCATAAGCATGCCTATCCTAAATTTTTTGAGGCGAATATTTGGAGATTTAAGGAAGATTTCCGAATATAGCTAAAATCGACGAGTTTGGGAACTTTGGAAAAGGGGCCTCGTGTATACTTTACAATTCCTACTCCACCATAAGGTCGTTTAGTTGAACATACAAGTCCTGTTATAATCAAAACAAAAAACCACAATAAAATTGTGGTTTAGTGATTTAAATGCAAAATCCATTAAAAAGGTTTAAATACCATTAAAACAAGAATCATTACGATTAAAGATTTTTCAACTATATTACTTACAGATATTTTTCTTAACAATTCTGTATATTCTACCGGTATATGTTTACCTTTATTTTCCATTGATATTTTCAACATCGATTTCATTTTAGGTTCGATAAAAATTGAACTATATACCGCTAAAATGACCATTAAAGCAATTGCTAACAGATACCAAGCTGATTGAAATAATGCCCTATTTAAAAAGCCCATTACTAGACCAGAAATAAATAATAATCCGAAACCGATACTAGATAGAGCATTAAGTTTTGCAATCATTTTATGAGTTACTACTAACTCATCGCTATTTTCACATGCCTTTAACATTCGGTAAACAAATAGCGTTGGCCCAATACCCACAATTGCACCTAAAATATGAATTCCTACCATGAAAGTATATAAATGGCTCAATGATTTCACTCCTTCACTTTTTTAATGTATGCCCTTTATATTTACTTCAACTATTTCATTCTCATTACTTCTTTCAAATTCAATCAAATCAAAGGTTCCTTTTATTAAAAATATAATCTTCTTTAATGGGTGTTAGATTTGCTTGAGAGCCAAGAACTTTGACCTAAAGCGTGTTATTATGAATTAGGTCTACTAAAACCATCAAGTTCAATGACTCTGTAGGGAAGCCTCTTTCATTACCATGTACGTTTCGAATGTAACCATCCATTCATTGCTGTACATTTTTAGATTCCAACCTTTCATATAGCATTTTAACTTGTCACATTTTTAATAGGCTTTCTGCTTAATGCTAAAGCACCTGCAAGGATGTAAAACATACCCGGAATAGCACTGAATAAGGAAATAACGGTAATAATAACCGTTACGATAATTAAGCTCCATCCAATAACTTTTGGACTATAGTTTCTCTTAACTAGAAAAATAGCTAAAAGTCCAATTAAAATACCAATTATACCTGGCAAAATAAACATCGTACCCGCTTGACTTAATTGTTCTAGTGTATATGCATTTTCGCTTTCACTCCAACCAGCTTCTAAATATTGTAGAAACCGATCACTTTTCGTGAGGTATAAGAATACTACTCCAGTCCCTACCATAACAATGCTCAACAAAACCCCCAATATGTTTATCCAAATTTCAATTTTACGTCTCATAATAGTAGCCTCCTTAATATTTAAAACAGCTTTATTGGTTTTTGTGAATGAATATTTATAAATTCGTTCATTTTAGGGGATGGAAGAAAATTTCATTCGTTTCCCCCCTTATCAGTTAAGCCTTTCATGATAAATTCCACAAGATACAGCATGATATCTGGAAAATGCTGAATTCCAATATCTTCTTTATGAGAATCAATATAGGCTAAAGAATCGAAAAATGCAGCTAACAGTTCATCACTTATATCATCTCTTATTTTTCCGTCTGCTTTCCACTGTTTTAATAAATCTACGAAAAAATTACGCATAGATTCATTATCTGCTTGTGGATTTTTCTCAAATGCCTTTTCTAATTTATTAAATACATCCCTGTTATACCATTCTTTTAGTATTTTATTGGAATGCATGGCTTCAAAGGTTTTGGTCATAAATTCCTTAACCAATGTAACAGGGTCTTTATTTATATCAAGGGATTCTAAAATTTTATTTTTTTCTATTTTATTTTCGTTAATATAGATATCTAGAAACAGTTCCTCTTTTGAAGAATAGTAGTTATAAAAAGTACCCACTCCTATTCCAGCCTTTTTTGTAATATCCGAAATGTTCGTTTCCTTAAACCCTTTCTCTTTAAAAATTTCTTTACCACAATGAAATATTTCCATTTTTTTATCCTTCATAATACTAATTCACCTTCGAATGAATATTTTTATTTTCATTCATCATATCATAAATAATTTGATGAAAGCAATTTATTTAATGTCTCTTTTTTATTTTTAAGAAGGTTATTTTTTATGCGGTTTGACCATCATGGATTTGGTCAACTATGTGAAAGCAGCTTTTGAGCTGAAAGAATTTCTTTAGATCTAATTTCAGTATTTCTGGAATATAAAAATGGAGCTGACTTGTGTGGCTTCATAAAATTTTAGGATATGAATCAACAACCTCATTTACTTATGGATACGGTTTACCTGGGCTTTTTAACTGCGTTTTTTTTCAATATATGTTTATAATCAACATAAGGTGGTGATATGCATGCTATCCCACAGCGTAAATAAAATATACCTCGATCAATTTGTACTTGGCAGCGCTATTTCTATTGATAGTAAAGCTAATACGGGAACTACGTTTACAATAAAATTTCATTGATAGGGGGTTATCTGTTCCAACCTGTAGAACAGATTCATACACAATCATAGGAGGATTTGAATAATGGAACAAAAATGGAGTATTCGTTTAATTCGCTTTGCGGCGATTTTCGGTTTATTGGGTGTATTTTTAGGATCAAAAATGTCAGGCAGCATGGATTATTCATTGCGCCCTATTCACGCACACATGTTACTTGTTTGCTGGCTATCAGTTTTTGCATGGGGAATCTTCTATAAAGTA
Organism: Ureibacillus sp. FSL K6-0165; assembly: GCF_038004285.1. Classification (NCBI taxonomy): domain Bacteria; kingdom Bacillati; phylum Bacillota; class Bacilli; order Caryophanales; family Caryophanaceae; genus Ureibacillus; species Ureibacillus sp. FSL K6-0165. Next base: position 633,465 of record NZ_JBBOQS010000001.1, on the reverse strand, counting down.
TACCGTGTAAAATATAAAAAGTTAGTATCAGTACATGCGATTTTATCCATGCTCGGTGCTTTTGGCTTAACGTTTGGTATGTGGATGTACAACTTAAATCCATTTAACCTAAACGACACTTTTGTCATGGTAGTATTTATCATTGGTGGAACGCTTCTATTACTAGCATTTTTACTGTTTGTTTTAGTGACGTTTTTTGTAGAGAGAGAGGATTAATCAAATAGGGAACTAACTAAAAAAGTCTATTAATAAGAGAAGCTGAGTATCTTTTCTTAAAAATGACGATTAAACTTAAAACCACCTAGAACGTTGTCCTACCAGCGTTTTAGGTGGTTTTTTAGGATTGATATCGATAAGCTTTCTCAACATTTTTCGGTTTTATTTGAATAATCAAAATCTTATATTGTTTTTCCAGTCTTTTTTTGATACATTAAAACCAAGTAAATTAATAGGAAAGGTGGATGATGGGTATTATGACAACTGTACCACTTATTGTTGATAGTGCTTGGCTATATGAACGTCTTGATGATCCAAATTTAAGACTGCTAGATGCTACAACATTTTTAAGTATCCCAAACAAAGATGGTGAAACACCTAGCTTATGGTCTGGACAGGACGCATTTAATGAAGAACATATTCCTGGTGCTGTGTTTGCAGATATGTTAAATAACTTTTCAGATCGTAATGCCCCATTTCCAATGACAATTCCAAGCCGTGAGCAATTTGTAGAGGAAATCGAAAAGCTTGGTGTTGGTGAAGACACATACGTTGTAATTTATGATCGTGGAGCACTTGCTAATGCGGATGTAATTGCTTCCTATTGGGCATCACGTTTACGTTGGCAACTAAAATACGAAGGCTTTGATAATGTGGCAATTTTAGATGGTGGGCTTGTAAAATGGAAGCTTGACGGCTATCCAACAACTACAGAAAAAACGAGTTATCCAAGAGGCAAGTTCAACTTTTCACGTCGCCCTAAGCTAGTTGTAAATAAAGAACAAGTACGTGAAGCAATTGACAATGATTCTGTCGTATTAATTAATAGTCTTTCTCCAGCAGATTTTTATGGCGAAACAAACACCTACCCACGTAAAGGTCATATTCCAACAAGCAAAAACGTCTTTTTCGGTAGCCTTTCAAACCCCGAAACACGCCTACTTTGGGACGATGAGAAGCTTACTGAAATCTTTTCAAAGACTGGTGCACTAGATTCAGATAAATCTGTTATTACTTATTGTGGTGGTGGAATAGCTGCTACATGGACTGCTTTAATTTTAAACAAGCTTGGACAAGAAAACGTCGCAATCTATGACGGCTCGATGAACGAATGGGCAGCTGACCCAAGTTGTCCGCTCGTAACGGGTAAAGAATAGTGCAACTAATAACAACTTCAATAAATGCTTAACCCCTCTCAAATATAAAGCATGAGAACTTTAACTCTCATGCTTTTCTTTTTTACATACACTTTAGCATCTAATTTCTTATTCTTTGATAACAATCCTCCAAAGTTAAAGTTTCCGTTTAAATAACCGAAACTAATAATTGTATAGTCTATGAGATTAAACAACTTTAAATATTTGTAGTGCATAATTAAAGGTGGTTCAACATAAGTGAAAATTACTTTTAAGTCTATTTATTCATCTATTATTTATATTTTAATTCTTTTAGGATGTTACTTTTTAATTAAAAACATCCCTTCGTTTACTCCTCCTATACTATTTGTTATTGAATATTCTCCATATGTTATTTTTGGCTTAGGAATCATCTTATGTATTCGTTTTAATCAAGGTAGAGTATTTCTGATTATTTTACTGCTTATTCTTTTTGACTTAATTTTACGCTATTATTCGGAGTTATCTATAACTGTACAAACCTATTCGCAAATACTTTATCCATTGATGTGCTTGCTAATCCCTCTTAATATTGTTATTATTTCGCACTTCAAGGAAAGAGGCATATTCTCTTTATGGGGGAAAATTCGTATCTTATTTATACTTATCGAGCTGTTTGTTATTTATAAAATAGTCATTTCTAATCATCCGACAATACATAAATTATTGAATTACCAATTCGTGAAACTTCCAATAGAGAAGGCATTTATGAATCAGACAGCATTGTTAATATACTTAATCACACTGTTATTTTTCATCATAAAAGCCTATGTGAAAAAAAATGCTTTTGAGGTACGGTTAGCCGGTGTGATGATTTCTATTTTTGCAGCTCTCTTTTTCATTAATGATCAATTATCTTTTTCTATATTTTTAAGTGCGGCAGGCTTCATGCTAATTGTAGGTATTATTCAAGACTCCTACTCTATGGCATATCTTGATGAACTTACGGGCATTCCTTCTCGCCGCGCCCTTAGGGAAAACTTAATGAAACTGGGCAATAGATATGTTATTGCAATGATTGATATTGATTTTTTCAAAAAGTTCAATGATAAATACGGCCATGACGTTGGAGACGATGTTCTAAAATTAGTAGCATCTCAGTTAATAAAGGTGACAGGTGGAGGAAAAGCCTTTCGTTATGGTGGGGAAGAATTCACAATTCTATTCCCAGGTAAAACGATAGAGGATGTAATTCCACATTTAGAAAACTTACGTGAACAGGTGTCGAAAACAGGTTACACTTACACTAGAAAGCCGTCAAAATCTCAAACTTCCAAATCAAAGCGTGGGAATACTACGAGCCAATTATTCGTTACGATCAGTATTGGTGTCTGTGAAAAAAATAGTAAGTTCAAAGATCCCCAAGAGGTTATTAAAGGTGCCGATAAGGCTCTTTATAGAGCTAAGAAAAAAGGCCGAAACTGCGTTAGTAAATAGCAGTTGATGAGCCAAAGAAAAGTGCAAATCGCTATTCGATTTGCACTTTTTTTATCTTTATATTAAGTAATCTTAAATGGTAAATAATATCTTTCACTTCGTCTTTTCACATATTTTTTAATTACCTTTTATTCAGTTCATCATGATTTCTAGTATACACCTAACTATTTATGATACGGTTCTCCCTTCATGATCCTGAAACTTCGGTAGATTTGTTCCAATAAGACAAGCCGCATTAGTTGATGGGGAAAAGTCATGCGGCCGAAACTAAGTTTTTCATTTGCACGATTTAATACCTCTTTATGTAAACCGAGGGATCCGCCTATTACAAACGCGATTTTGCTTGAGCCATAAGTCATCTGTTTCTCTAATCCCTCTGCTAACTCTTCCGATGATTTCATTTTGCCATCAATGGCGAGCGCATAAACGAACGTTCCATCCGGAATTTTTGCTAAAATCCGCTCGCCTTCCTTCTTTTTCACAATCTCCATTTCTGCTTCGCTCAACTGTTCAGGCGCTTTTTCATCCGCTACCTCAATTAAATCGACTTTCGCGTAACTCGAAAGGCGCTTTACATATTCATCAATGCCCATTTTTAAATACTTTTCTTTTAACTTACCAACTGAAATAATCGAGATATTCATATTTTCCACCTAACTCTGTCTTAAATTTGTCCACACTAATCGTCAGTCCTGCATAAATTTATTCAACTAATCATAAATTTTAGAAATTCACAAGCAATCCACATCTATAAACTATTTATAAACAAGTTATCCACAAAAGTTTTACACATATCCACAATCACAATCAATATTTTGTGTAAAGCTATTTTCTTGATACAATATATTCTGCTTCTTTTTCGCAGTACTCGCACTTTGTGGATAGATCTTTATCCTCGTCCACTTTCTCTAAAACCGGATATTCTTTTGTTTCAGCGACAATGACATCTAAAGCATGATTTACGTGCATTTCACAGCAAAATTTTTTCATGCCCAACTCTCTCCTTCTGAACTATATTTTCCACAAGATATTCACATTTTTCTTATTTTATCCACAAAACATTTTAACAAACAAAAAAAGAGTAGGAAATAAAAGACTTTCTTTTCCCTACTCTTTTGTGGAAAAATCATGTTGATAACTTTCATTTATCCACAATATTATAACTGACTGCCCTCAGTTAATTTTAATTGCAACTCTATCATTTTTCCTGCGCGATATACTTTCATCTTCAATGTGTCACCAATTTCCGTTTCGTTATATAAATGTTGACGTAAGTCGATGGAGTTTTCAATTTTTTGCCCATCCATTTCTACAATGACATCATATTGCTCTACACCTGCACGGTCAGCAGGAGAACCTGGCACCACTTCTGTCACCACAACACCCGTTGTGACTTCTTCAGGTAATTTTAATGTTTGTTTTTGATAGAATGCTGGTACGTCCGTTAAATCTAATAAACCAATTCCCATCGTCGGTCTTTTTACTTCGCCATGTTGCTCAAGTTCTTCAATGATTGGAATGACTGTATTAATCGGGATTGAGAAACCTAATCCTTCCACCGTTGACTCTGCAATTTTCATTGAGTTAATTCCAACTAATTCACCAGCAATGTTCACTAATGCGCCTCCACTATTTCCCGGGTTGATGGCTGCATCTGTTTGCAATACTTCTGTTTCCCAGTCGACATAACCATCACCATTCAAATCGACAGGTACGGAACGCTCTTTTCCTGAAATGACTCCTGTTGTAACCGAACCGTAAAAGTCTAATCCTAGAGGGTTACCAATGGCAATGACTGTCTCTCCTTGTTTTAACACATCGGAATCGCCAAACTCTGCAACGGCTTCAACATTTTTGCTTGGAATGGAGACAACCGCTAAGTCTGTCCAAATATCGCTACCAATCAGTTCTGCATTTTCTTTCGTTCCATCAGCCAAAGTTACTTCTAATTGTTTGGCATTTTCGACAACGTGATAATTCGTGACAATATAGGCTTTATTTCCATCAACCTTATAGATCACCCCTGAACCGCTACCAGCTTCAGTCTCTCTAGATTGACGCGTCCAGAAGTCCGACACTTCTTGAATGTTTGTAATCCCTACGACCGCTTTTGATACTTTTTCCACTGCCTTTGTAACATCTGTTGTCACTTCTGTAGCCGTTTGCGTAATTGTTGGAGTGTGATGAGTATTAATTGTACTACTTGGCAATTGGTCTACCATAGAGGGGAGCAATAACCAAACTAATAATGCTCCTACAATGACTCCCACAAATCCGCTAAAAAAATAGCCTAAAACCCCTTGTCTTTTTTTATTTTGCCGTTTCTTATATTCCTCTTCTTCTCGTCTTAATTGTTCTTGTAAAGGAGAGTATGAAAAATCCTTATCTGATTCATTCCGATGATCATCATTTTGATAAAAACTCATGACCCTTCTCCTTTCTTTCTTTCATCGTCATTTATGATACAAGCCAAACATTAAAATTACATTAAAATGCAATAAAACCAAATTAAAAATTCATAATTCCAGTATGAACGTCGTATTCAATTTTTAACAATATTTGCATTTTATTTAATTAAAAAAGAACTCTGTATAACATACAAAGTTCTCATTAAATCCAATTTTACACCGTCACAAGTACTGTTGGTTCTTCTGCATCGGTATCATGTAAATGCAAAAATTCCCCTTCTTTAATGCCATAGGACTCTAATATTTGCTTTACTGTCATGCGAGCAAGTTCTTTCATGTTGTTTTCCTTGCTTAAATGAGATAAATAAACATGGGTAGGTTTTGCTTCAACCACTTCGCTGATGGCTACAGCAGCATCTTCATTGGAGACATGTCCAACATCGCTTAATATGCGACGTTTAATAGACCAAGGATATTTCCCCATTTGAAGCATATTAATATCATGATTGCTTTCAAATACGAATGCATCTGCACCGCGTATAATTCCTTTCATTCGATCACTCACATACCCTGTGTCCGTGATGATTACTAATTTCCGTCCATTCTCATGAAATACGTAAAACATCGGATCAACCGCATCATGCGATACAGCAAAGGATTCAATATCTAAAGAACCAAAGGATTGTACCGACTCCATGTTAAACAAAAAGCGCTGCTCAAGTGGAATATTGCCAACATGCTCTTCCATCGCTCTCCAAGTTTTCTCGTTTGCATAAATCGGCAGCTTATATTTTCTTGCGACTACACCAAGGCCTTTAATATGGTCACTATGTTCATGTGTCACTAAAATCCCTGATAAATTTTTCATGTCGCGACCAATTTTTGCAAAGAGCTGCTCCATCTTTTTTCCGCTCAAGCCTACATCCACTAAAAAGGCATGTTCATCCGTTTCGACATAAATGGCATTGCCTGTACTGCCGCTAGCTAAAACACTAAATCGCATTTCGTACACCCTATTCTTCTTCTAATTCTCTTAACAGTTCTAATTCATCTGTTTCATCTTCATCAACTGTTAAATCTGACTGAACATCAATGATTTTACCTTCTACAGCATTCACGAAAAATTCTTCTTCTGTTCCATCTGCATCCTTAACGCTTACTTTCCAAGTAGGAACGAATACTTGCGTTTGCGTTAGCTGAACAAGAGTTGAATACCCTAGTTTTATTTCTGTAATATGAGATCTTGGTTTCAATAAGTCTCTGGAATATAATATTTGAATAATTTGATATGGTGGGAGAAGGTTTTCTTCTTCTTCAAATTTTTCAAAATCATTCAGCATTGTTTGCTCATATCTCGTTACTTCTAAATCTTCATTCCAATAAATTGTAACGATACCATGAATGTTATAGTAAATTGTTTTATCTTCAAATTTTTGAAAGAAAATAGCTGTTCGTTCATCTTCATTAATTTTCCATACTACATATGATGAGCCATTGTATACGTTATTTCGAACAAACTCGTTAAATGATGATTTTTCTTTTACATTTCGAAGTTTCACTGGTTCATCTAGTGTAACGATGAGTTTATTGTTATTTTCGATTGTCATTTGTTGATAGTTTTTCAGTTGCAAATTTTCTGCGCTAAAATCCTGGACTTTTGCCGAAATATATGGAGCAGATTCTATATTTGGCAGTAGATTAAAGGTAATTTGATCGTCTTTTAACCTGGACTCAATCGTTTTTCCACCGGACACTTTCACTTGTTGAGCTTCAATATGGCGATTTAAATAGAGAGAGAAAAGGAAGACATCTAAAATTAAAAACACAATAATGAATATGGTTTTTGATCTACTCCAGTCCACTATTTCCCCCTCCTAGTACATCCGGTGTAATGCGAATCCAGCTTCCTTGACTGACTGCAAACCAACTCGGTTCTAGTGTAAATAAAAGATTATTGTCATTTTGTTTTAAATAATATCCAAGAATGATATCATCCACTTCATTTAACTCAAGTTGCTTTCTCTTCTCAATGAATTCAATAACCTCAAGACCTGAAGATAGTTTTCTTTCAAATTTTTCAGAGTTTATATCTAAATCCAGTAAAAAATAAGGTCTCTTATAGCGGAATATTTGATTTTCTCCCCAAGTCGTAGTAATTCTTGTTGTCGTATCTGTACTAACAACAGGCAATCCTTGTTTATACAATTGGTATTCGATAATGTGCTTTTGCTCATTTACAGAGATCAAACGATAATCCCCAGTAAAGCCCCCATGTTCATTCACAAATTCAAAGCTATCTAAAAGTAAACGGGATGGAGGTAATTCAACGATACTTTCTGTAGACGGATTTACATAATTCAAATAACGATATTTTACATCTACTGTCATTAACGTCATACCGTCTGTATACTTTAAGGAATCTTGATTTTCAACATTTTTACGGACAATAGTTGAATCATAAAACAATATATCTCTAAATGTATCTGGATGAATTTCATCAATATAGTAAGTGTATTGAACTAATTTGACTTCTTCAGCTGGTACGTATAAAGACAGGGCATTTGGACGCTCTATTTCTTTATAAAAGGCCAATCCTTCCAATGCTTGTAAAACCGTTGACTGAAAATAATCTTCACTCATTTTTACTTCAGTACTATAAATATTGCGATGGGATTCACTTAAAAAATAAAGAGTTACCGCATTATTCGTGGTAACCTTGCTCCAATCAATTACAAGGCGATTGAAGCTGATTTCTGGCAAGTCATCTTGTGTTAATGGAACAATCGAGTGAAATACCCTGATTGGCACTTCTCCAGAAAAAAACAACGTCATCCGATTGTTTGCTCGTAAAAAATCATTCATTTTATCATTCGAAAAATTACTTTGAACATAAGTAAGAGCCGAACCTTTCCAATTCACCATGATTTCCATCAAATCGTTAATTGCTCCAGAACCGATCGTACCTTTCCATTCATCTTGCTCTCTTACTAAAATGCGATAAGGTTTTATGATTTCCTGGAATTTTTTTTGTTTACCCACAACTAATTGATCAACTTGTGTTTCTTCAATCACTTGAAGATTTGGTGTATATGTCCAAATTGAAAAGGTTAGGACGATACTTAAAAGGACTAGGAAAAGAAGAATTATGGATTTGATATGTTCGATATACTTCATTCCCAATCACCAGCCCCATCTATTTCGTACGGTAACGTAAAGAAGATTGTCGTTCCTACACCTTCTTCACTTTCTGCCCAAATTGTACCATTGTGAGCTTTAATCATTTCCTTCGCAATGGCAAGACCTAAACCAGTTCCCCCCATGGCGCGAGAACGTGCTTTGTCTACGCGATAAAACCGATCAAAGATCTTTCCAAGATTCTCTTTTGGTATACCCATTCCATCGTCGGAAATCATTACTTTTAACATATTTCCTTGAACGGTAAAACCAAATCGAATGTTGCCTCCATCAGGGGAATATTTTATTGCGTTAGAAATAATGTTATCGATTACTTGAGTCAATTTATCTGTATCAATTTCCACAAAATATGGTGTCTCCGGAATATAGCGAATGAATTTAACGTTTTGTGATTTTGACATTTCAAACCGATCAATAATTCGATGGAAGAAACTATTAAATTCAACAACTTCTTTATTCAATTTATAATCCCTACTATCCATTTTGGATAAATTCAATAAATCATTCACAAGGCGAATCATTCGCTCTGTTTCCGTTTGTGCTACATTGAGAAAATGCGGAGCGATATTTTCATCTCTCCACGCACCATCTGCAAGAGCCTCTAAATAGCTTCTCATCGTTGTTAAAGGCGTCCGTAATTCGTGAGATACATTCGCTACGAATTCACGGCGTTCCATTTCAATTTTTTCTTGTTCCGTAATGTCGTGTAATACAGTGATTAAACCGTTGACAAATCCCGTTTCCTTTTGGATGACAGAAAAATTTGCACGCAAAATGAAAGGAGCTTCTTCTGTACTAAAATTCAAATTTAGCGGCTCTTTCATATGAATTAAATCTTCAAAGCTGTAGTTTTCTTCAATTCCTAGGACAGAAGCAATTGGTCGGTTTAACGTTTCTTCCCTTGTCACATTTAACAAACTTAATGCAGGATCGTTAATTAAGATGATTTTCCCTTTGCGATCTGTTGCAATAACACCGTCTGTCATATTTGCTAAAACTGATGCTAATTTTCTACGCTCTGCTTCTGTTGAAGATTGCGCTTCTTGCAATCGATTCGTTAAATGGTTAAAAGCAATTGCTAATTGACCAATTTCATCGTTACCGTACACTCTTACTTTTCTTGAAAAGTTTCCTCTTGACATTGCTTGAGCCTGCTTGCGCATATCCATAATAGGTCTAGTGATTGTTCGAGCTATAAGTATTCCTAATACGACTGTGATGACTAAGGAAATTGCTGTACCAACAGCAAAAATACGATTAATATCGTCCATTTGATCGTATACTTTTTCAATATTGGACTCTATATAAATTGCTCCGATTACTTCACTATTTGGACCAACCATACTTAAAATTGGCGTTGCAATGACCCAAACTCTCGTATTCGTTTCCGCATCAAGTGCAATTTCTTCTTGATACGTTTCAGAAGAAATTACTTTTTTTACAATATCATCATTCGAACGCTGTCCAATAATGGATTGATTTTCTGAGTCGGAAGTTGCTAATACTCTATTACGGTTATCAATAACCCGAATCTCATTTATATCACCTGTAGCAAACTCCCGTAATGCAATGACCAAACTTTGCTCTAAAGTCGGTGTAGTTTCATCTCGTTCTTTCATCAATTCTTCACGAATACTGTATTGAATCAAATCGATTCTTTGAAGAATGGAATCTTCGAAGTTGGATTTTAAACTATCTTCCAACTTATTAGAAAAGTAAATCCCAATGATTTGTAATGCAATAATAATAAGCAGCAGGTAAATTAATACGAGTTTTACATGGATTGAACGAAAAAAGCTAACTTTCTGCATTCATTCTACTCCTGTTCAGGATTTCGCAAATAATATCCGACCCCTCGGCGAGTAACAATCCAAGATGGGTGGCTTGGGTTATCTTCAATCTTTTCACGAAGACGACGAATGGTTACATCCACTGTTCGTACATCTCCGAAATAATCATATCCCCAAACGGTTTGCAATAAATGCTCCCGCGTCATCACTTGTCCAATATGTTTTGCTAAGTAATGTAGCAATTCAAATTCTCGATGAGTCAATTCTATCGTTTCCCCACGTTTTTGAACGATATAAGCATCTGGCTGAATAATTAAGGAACCAACCGTAATGTGATTCGATTCCTCTTTCGTTTCTTCAGATTGTGTAGAAGCTTTTAATCGTCTCATATTCGCTTTTACACGAGCAATTAATTCCCTTGTACTAAAAGGTTTCGTCACATAATCATCGGCTCCCATTTCCAGACCCAATACTTTATCAATTTCGGAGCCTTTTGCTGTTAGCATAATAATAGGGAAATCATATTTTTTTCTAACTTCACGACAAACTTCCATACCATCTCTTTTAGGAAGCATGATATCAAGCAACATTAAATCCGGTTGTTGTTCTTCTATTATTTTCAACGCTTCTTCTCCATCGTAAGCGCAAATAACTTTATATCCTTCTTTTACTAAGTTAAATTGCAAAATATCTGCAATCGGCTTTTCATCATCGACTACTAAAATTGTTTTACCGTCCATGTTCATATTCCTCCTTAATATGAAATAAATCTATCTCAATGCATCTATTCTTCTATTGATGTATAGCTATAATTAAATCTATCACGGTTTTTGCTTTCATGCATTTCAAAACCATTATAACAAAAAATCCAATGTCCTATTGTTGTTATTTTTGAGCATATACTATTAGGGGATTTTATGGTCATTATTTTCCGGGAAATATTTCGACAAATTTCTCATTGATGGAAATTTCCCAAGATGTAATAAAAGAAAAGAGGTAATGACATGTAATGATGCCACTACCTCAATCGAAATTAATCTAATACTGCTAATGGATTAATCAGTGATCCATTTTTGATTACTTCAAAATGCAAGTGTATTCCTGTTGAATTTCCAGTCGTCCCCATTTTTCCAATAACAGAACCTTGAGGCACTACTTGTCCAACGGAAACATATATTTCTGACAAATGGGCATATAGAGTAGTATATCCATTATTGTGATTGATGACTATTTTATTTCCGTAAGACCCATCCCATCCAGCAAAAGTTACAACGCCATTGTCACTTGCTTTAATGCTGTAATTCGATGGACGAGCAATATCAATTCCTCGATGGTAGCTGCCCCAACGAGACCCCATATTACTTGATATATATCCACCGCTTGTCGGCCAAATAAATTCACCCGTACCACGTGATGAAATTACCTTTGTTCCCACTTTTTCAATATGTTTCGTAGGTTCTACTAACACTTTTTCTTCGGTAATCGTTTTCTTCACGATATTCCCGTTTACTTCTGTAATTAAGTAAGATACTTCTTTTTCTCCTGGACTACCTTCTTGTATAATTTGTTTTTCCCCTTTATACATTGAAGCGTCTTCTTCAATAACTTTTTCATAATCAATTTTTTCTTTATTCACTTTTTCGTATATCACTTGTACGTTAATTAAAGGCTTTTCTACTGTAACGTTTATTTCTTGTCCAATTTGTAATAATGTATCAATCGTTATATCAGGATTAAGTTCCAATAACTCTTTCGTTGTTAAACCATGATTTTTAGCGATTTTTCCAAGGACATCGCCTTTTTTCACAACATATACTTGCTTTTCAATCAATCCAGTTTTAATATATTGTACCGCTTCATCAGGTGTAAGAATTTTAGCAGGGCTTACTTTTGTTTCTTCACCTGAAACATCTTCTGAAAGAAAAACATCGATGATTCTTGATTGATTTGCCTCTAATTTCGGCAATTGTTTATTTGAGCTTTTTGATTGTTCAAGCTCTTTTAGTTTTTCTTCCGGAACATATTGAAGCTTTAGTTTTTTAATAGTTTCTTCGTAGTCTTTTTTATTTTTTAAATAAAGGATTGGTTCTCCATCAACTTGTAAAGCAAATGCATCTGTTTGTGGTTCTAATTGTTCACTTAATGTTTTTAAAGTTTCTGAATCATTGGTTTTATAAGAAAATACTTGTTCTGGAACAATCGTTACTAAAGAATCTGCATCTATTTCATAATCCTTATATAGCAAACTTACTTCTTTTTCTTTATCTTCAATAATTTTTCTCACTTTGTTCTCATCTGAAACTGAACCGATATATTCGTCTTCTAAATAAACATGGTAAATTTTGTCGATAGATTCTATATTCCCTTCATTAGCAAAAGCTAAGTTAAAGGAAACAGTCAAAAGCAACACTGCAGCAAACAAAACTTTTTTTAGAATGCCATATTTATTATTTTGATTTAGAAGACTTAGATTATGACTACCGTCTCGACCAGTATTCCATTTCGTATTCATAAACAAGCCCCTTCCAAAATCGTCCGCAAATAGGATGCTTTTTCATACTCACACCTACTAACTGTATCATAATGTGTATTTTGAATGAACATTTTAAAATTTTTGTAATGAAAATGTATTATTTAAGCAATTTTTGTTACAAAATATATAATGATGGAGAATGATGAAAATTTTTATATATTATGATCAAATTTTGACGAATTTATTCATCATTCTCTTATTTTGTGCAACTATAAAATAAGAAATGAATAGTTAATCTTATATGATAGTCTCACATACTCTACTGGAATTCTTATTGAAAGAGGAAGGCGCTTAGAGAAATATTAAAAAGTCACCATTTTCCTTTTGATGAAAAATGGTGACTTTTATTTTTCGCTTTCGCACAGAACAAACATAGTTAAAATATTAACTTCTTTGATTGAGATTTTACTGATGAGATAGTATTATTTACTCCCATATATCATTCACTATGTTTGTTGCTGTCGCTTTGCTTTCGCACAGAACAAATGTAGTTAGAATATCGTTTCTAAATAAACTATGTTTTTATTGTTGAATATCCTTATTCCCAAACATCATTCACTACATTTGTTTGTTGCTGTCGCTTTGCTTTCGCACAGAACAAACATAGTTAAAATATTAATTTCTTTGATTGAGGTTTTACTGATGAGATAGTATTATTTACTCCCATATATCATTCACTATGTTTGTTTGTTGCTGTCGCTTTGCTTTCGCACAGAACAAACATAGTTAAAATATTAACTTCTTTGATTGAGGTTTTACTGATGAGATAGTATTATTTACTCCCATATATCATTCACTATGTTTGTTTGTTGCTGTCGCTTCGCTTTCGCACAGAACAAATGTAGTTAGAATATCGTTTCTAAATAATCTATGTTTTTATTGTTGAATATCCTTATTCCCAAACATCATTTACTACATTTGTTTGTTCCCGGGCTGGGCCTACGGAGAATGTCATTAAAGGAATACCTGTTAATTCAACAATACGATTGACGTAATTTTGAGCATTTTTTGGCAGTTCATCGAAGGAACGTACACCTGTAATATCTTCTGTCCAACCAGGAAGTTCTTCATATACAGGTTCACATTCTTCTAATACATGTAAACTTGCAGGATACTCCGTAATAATTTGATCTTTATATTTATAAGCCGTACAAATTTTTACTGTTTCTAAGCCAGTTAATACATCGATTGAGTTTAAAGCTAAATCTGTAATACCAGAAACGCGACGAGAATGGCGTACCACTACTGCGTCAAACCAACCTACACGGCGAGGACGACCAGTCGTTGTACCGTATTCTCGACCTACTTCACGAATTTGATGGCCAACTTCATCAAACAATTCCGTTGGGAATGGACCGTCGCCTACACGAGAAGTATATGCTTTTGAAACGCCCACTACTCTCGTAACGTGAGAAGGACCAATTCCTGTACCTGTCGTCACACCACCAGCCACAGGGTTGGAAGATGTAACAAACGGATATGTTCCGTGGTCAACATCTAACATAACGCCTTGAGCACCTTCAAATAATACACGTCCGCCCTCATCTAAAATATCATTTAATACCTTTGAAGTATCTGTTACATATTGAGCAATTTCTTGACCGTAGCCATAATACTCTTCAAAGATATCCTCGAATTTTAAACCTTCTACTTCATAATATTTCTCAAATAAACGGTTTTTCTTTTCTAAGTTCTCGCGCAATTTTTGTTCAAATATTTCTCGATCTAGTAAATCTGCAATGCGGATTCCCATACGAGCAATTTTATCTTGGTAGCATGGGCCAATTCCCTTGCATGTTGTTCCGATTTTTTTGTCGCCACGAGCTTCTTCTTCTACTTTATCTTGATAAATGTGATATGGGAGAATGACATGAGCACGATTTGAAATACGTAAATTAGATGTATCAATGCCACGAGCTTGTAAACCTTTTAGCTCATTTACTAATGATTTTGGGTTGATTACCATACCATTCCCCATCACAGATGTTTTCTCTTTATAGAAAATCCCAGATGGAATTAAATGTAATTTGTATGTTTCTTCACCAATTTTAATTGTATGTCCAGCATTGTCACCGCCTGAAAAACGAGCGATCACATCCGCTTTTTTAGAAAGGAAATCCGTAATTTTCCCTTTTCCTTCGTCTCCCCATTGAGTTCCAACAACAACAACTGAAGTCATTTCTGCACCTCCGCGCACTATGCGTCCTTTATCAAACAGATTAATTGTACAGTGAAATAGAGCATTCGTCAATGCATCAAACAAAAAAACACGAACAAATAAATATTTTTTATGTACAATTGTTCGTGTTCTTCAAAGTTTATTTTATTATGTTACTTTTCTCTTCGTGTTATGCATGCATTGGTTCTTGTCGTTGAGACCAATCAATATTCAAAAATTTATTAAACTCTTTTTTAAACGCAAGGGTCACAGTTCCCGTTGGACCGTTCCGTTGCTTTGCAATAATAATTTCAATCATGTTTTTGTTCTCTGTTTCTTTATCATAATAATCGTCACGATATAGGAAAGCTACGATATCCGCATCTTGCTCAATACTTCCAGATTCACGAATATCACTCATCATCGGACGCTTATCTTGACGTTGCTCTACCCCGCGGGATAGCTGAGATAACGCAATAACCGGCACGTGTAATTCACGAGCTAATGCTTTTAATGAGCGAGATATTTCAGAAACTTCTTGTTGACGGTTCTCCCCGCGTCTGCCGCTTCCTTGGATTAATTGTAGGTAGTCAATTAAAATCATCCCTAATCCCTTTTCTTGGGCAAGTCGACGGCACTTCGCTCGAATTTCATTAACGCGCAAGCCCGGCGTATCATCAATATAGATCCCCGCATTAGAAAGGGTACCCATTGCGATTGTTAACTTGCTCCAATCTTCAGCAGTAAGCGCCCCTGTTCTTAAAACTTGAGCGTCAATATTTCCTTCTGCACAGAGCATACGCATGACTAATTGTTCAGCACCCATTTCGAGCGAGAAGATCGCAACATTTTCCCGAGCTTTGACCGCCACATTTTGCGCAA
This sequence comes from Ureibacillus sp. FSL K6-0165, assembly GCF_038004285.1. Taxonomy (NCBI): domain Bacteria; kingdom Bacillati; phylum Bacillota; class Bacilli; order Caryophanales; family Caryophanaceae; genus Ureibacillus; species Ureibacillus sp. FSL K6-0165. The sequence continues at coordinate 617,671 of NZ_JBBOQS010000001.1, read as the reverse complement.
TGTTTAACGCAAAAGCTGTTTTCCCTACAGATGGACGGGCGGCTACAATGATTAAATCATTTCGTTGAAAACCCGCTGTCATGCGGTCTAAATCCGTAAAGCCCGTCGGAATTCCGGTAACGTCTCCTGTTCGATTTTGAAGTTGCTCAATATTATCGTAAGTTTGAACAAGAACGTCTTTCACATGTTTGAAGTCGCCAGCGTTTTTTCGATTGGCTACTTCCATCATCTTTCTTTCAGCTTCGGATAATAATTCCTCTACTTCATCTTCCCGTATATAGCTGTCTTCAACGATTTTTGTTGCCGTGCGTATTAATCTTCTTAAAATGGACTTTTCTTCTACTATTTTTGCATAGTAACTAACATTAGCTGCTGTAGGTACGGCATTTGCTAATTCCATCAAGTAGGATAGACCGCCTACATCTTCGAGTTCTTTTCTTACAGATAACTCTTCTGTAACAGTAACAACATCAATCGCATTCCCTTTGTCACTCAAATCAAGCATCGTTTGGAATATTTTTTGATGGGCAATGCGATAAAAATCTTCCGGAACTAAAATTTCCGATGCAGTAATTAATGCTTGCGGATCAAGAAATATCGCACCAAGAACTGATTGCTCAGCTTCATGGTTATGCGGTGGAACGCGATCGATTAGATCACTCATTTTATTTCGCTCCTTATTCTTCCTTTACATGGACTTTTAAAGTCGCTTTTACTTCCGGATGTAATTTCACTGGAACGTTTGTGACACCTAATGAACGAATACCTTCATTGCATTCCATTTTTCTTTTATCCACTTTAATTCCATAATTTTTTTGTAAGCTTTCTGAAATTTGTTTTGTTGATACAGAACCGAATAGACGTCCGCCTTCTCCTGCTTTTGCTTTAATTTCTAACGTAATATTTTCTAATTTTTCTTTTAACTCTTTTGCAGCTTGAAGTTCCTGTGCTGCAAGTTTCGCTTCATGTTTCTTTTGTCCTTCAAGACGACTTAATGCTTCTTTTGTAGCTTCTACAGCTAAGCCTTTTTTAATTAAGAAATTTTGTGCATAACCATCAGCAACATTTTTCACTTCGCCTTTTTTCCCTTGACCTTTTACATCTTTTAAAAATACAACTTTCATTCTTCCATGCTCCCTTCTAACGTTTCAATAATAGCATTTTGTAATAATTCTAAAGCTTCTTCTATTGTATCGACTTCAAGTTGGCAAGCCGCATTTGTTAAGTGGCCACCGCCTCCCAGTTTCTCCATTATCAATTGTACATTGATTTCTCCTAATGAACGGGCACTGATACCCATTAAGCCATCTTGTCTGCGGGCGATGACAAAAGAAGCATTTACGTCTTTCATTGAAAGCAAAATATCTGCCGTTTGGGCAATTAAAACAGAATCGTACTCTTTTTCTTCTTCTGCATGCGCAACCGCAATTCCTGGATAGGTAAATCGAACATTTTGTATGATTTTTGAACGCTCAATAAACGTATGAATATCTTCTTTTAATAATCGTTGCACAAGCACCGTATCCGCCCCGTAAGTTCTTAAATAGGATGCTGCTTCAAAGGTTCTAGCACCTGTTCTTAGCGTAAAGCTTTTTGTATCGACAATGATTCCAGCGAGCAAAGCTGTTGCTTCAAGTTTCGAAAGTTTTTCATTATCGGGCTGATATTCTAAAAGTTCCGTTACGAGTTCTGAAGTCGAGGAAGCGTACGGTTCCATATAAACAAGTGTTGAATTGTTAATAAACTCTTCCCCTCGTCGATGATGATCAATTACAACAATTTTCTCGAAACGTTTTAACAATGTTTCATCTACTACGAGGCTCGGGCGATGAGTATCCACAACGACTAATAATGATTTTTCAGACATGATGCTTAAAGCTTCTTCTGGTGAAATAAAATATTCCTTTAAATCGGAATGTTGTTTAATTTCATCTATTAGTCGTTCAACACTGCCGTTTAATTCATCAAAATCTAATACGATGTAGCTATCCACTTTATTCATATGAGCCATTTTCCGAACGCCAATCCCTGCTCCAATTGAATCCATATCGGGATTTTTATGCCCCATAATAAAAACGAGATCGCTATCTTGAATTAAATCTTTTAAAGCATGGGAAATCACGCGTGCTCGGACTCTCGTACGTTTTTCGACTGGATTTGTTTTTCCACCATAAAATTTAATTTTTCCATTCGATTGTTTAATAGCCACCTGGTCTCCGCCGCGCCCTAATACTAAATCTAAACTTGATTGAGCTAATTCACCTAGTTCAATTAAGGATGGCGAACCAGTACCTATTCCGATACTCAATGTAAGTGATAAATTTTTCTTGGCCGTCTTTTCTCGAATATCGTCTAGAATAGAGAATTTCTTCTTTTCCAATTCATTTAAAGTTGATTCATTTAATATCGCTAAAAATCGATCCGTATCAATTCTTTTAATATAAATGTCATATTCCTCTGCCCAATCATTGATGATGGATGTAACGGTTGAATTCGTCATGCTTTTTGTTTGGTCATCCATCCCTTGCGTAATATCATCATAATTATCGATGAAAAGAATAGCAATGACTGTTCGATCATCATAATATTGCTTTTCAATTTTTACTTGTTCAGTTACATCGAGAAAATATAATAGTTTTTCTTCTTGTTTATAAATGACTTTAAATTTCCTATCTCGAATGGTTACGATGCTATCATTTTTTTCATCAGATTTTCTTATTTTTTGTAATTCATCCGATAAAAGGAACAAATCCTGACCTGTTAAAGTTGGGATATCCAAAAGCCTCGTCATGTAGGGATTAGCCCATTCAATTTCAAATTTATCATTGATTAATACAATACCAATCGGCATTTCTAAAAGAACTTCCTGCCCAACTTTTTTCATTCGAAACGCCAAAGATTCTATATATTTTTCTATTGCAAAATAAGCAATTCTTTCTGTTTTCCAATCATAAAATATAATTAATGTAACAAGTAACGCGAAAGCTGCTCCAACCCATATATTCAATAAAAACAATCCAACAATCCCCACTAATCCGAAAACCGCCAAATGTAAAAGCGGGTAAAGTATCCTCCGCTTCCTGTAAGTATCCATGAGATCAGCCCCTTACTTTCGAATCTTTCCTGTCACAAATGAGCGAATATCGAAACCTAAATCTAAAATTCCTAAGAGCATCACAAAGTTATACAAAGGAATTGCAAAAATTGTCGCTAATCCCTTTAAAAATTTAGGCGCTCGATAAGCATCCAACACAAAGTGCAGGAAAGAAATTCCTTGAATTGTTAACAACACCCATAAGACTAATGAAAAATTAAATGTGATTACATATAGTGATGTTCCTAATTCAGGGCGTACAAACAATTGAATCGTTAAGACGATTAAATAAATCCATAAAATGGTACGAGGTAAGCGTAAATCTTTAAAAGCTTGAAATTTTGGAACAGTAATACCTAATCGTTTTAGGATTGGCAGATTTACTGTAATTAAAAGAAACGATAGGAAGAATGCAGCTAATGTAACGGATGCAGGAATGGCTATCTCTATATGTTGAAACATTAGATTGAACGCTTCTTCAGTCATTGGCTGTTCGCCAGTTAAACTTTCAGCGAATTCAAAAGAAGCCATATAACTTTCCCGCATCAGTTGGAAAGATTCCTTAATAAAATCTGTTTCAAACAGTTTAATAGAAATTAAATATTGAATTGCAAAAGTAATTAACACTGAAATACCAGTTGCCATGAATAAGTAAGCTTTACTTTTATTCGTGCGCAGTGCATCTCCCATCACGACACCGCATACCGCAAAAATCATGGAAAATGGTAAAATTAACAATCCTCCAAAGAAAAAGGTAATAATACACCCAATAACTCCTAAAATAATGGAAGATGATCGGTCATACTTTGCGCTAAACCAAGCAATAGGTAGTGGGGCAAATAATGTCGCCACTAAGCTGATTATTGGTACATAATATGCAATTGCAATGAGAATAGCAAATATTGCAATCATCATTGCGCCATGTGTAAGCCTTTGTGTTTGATTGTTCGGCATGAGAAACCTTCCTTTATTACAATTCAATAATTCTTTACATTCGTATATTGTACCATTTTTTATAAAGTAGGACAAAAATACGATAAAGCAAAACGATAAAAGAATGTCTAAAGAAAAAACATAATCATCTAACCTAAAAGATTAGATAATTATGTTTGATGTGATGAATTTTTACTTTTATTAAAAGTTAAAAAATAAATAAATTCACCGCAAAACTAGTAGTAAAGTCTTCCTGAATGGTTTTTATCGTGCATAAATTCATCGTTGGTAACAAGTAGAATTACTTTGTTCAGCTTCATCGTTATCATGCGTTTTTAACGCCTTAATCTTGTTGAGACTCTTTATATAATTTGATGGCTTATTTCCCATGCAATGATGTTTTGCTGTACATTTTGTTTACTATTTCAAATTAGGGAAGAATATCGCTTATTCTCTCTTTCCAGAGTACATTTTAAATTATTGCTAAATGTAAAAAAAGCAACAAAGGCTAAATTTTGCCTTTGCTGCTTTTTATAACATTCATTATTTATCTTCCGCTACGAATGGAAGAAGTGCCATAATACGAGCGCGTTTGATTGCTGTAGTTAATTTGCGTTGATATTTTGCACTTGTTCCAGTTACGCGACGTGGAAGAATTTTTCCGCGTTCAGAAATGAATTTTTTTAGTAAATCTACATCTTTGTAGTCGATGTGTGTAATGTTATTTGAAGTAAAGTAGCAAACTTTGCGACGTTTGCGACCTCCGCGACGTTGTGCCATCGATTTTCCCTCCTTTTTTTATTATTTCTCCGTTATCCGAATACCTTAGAACGGTAAATCGTCTTCCGAAACTTCAATTGGACCTTTGCTTGATGCAAATGGGTCTTCATCTACACGTGTATAATTCGGCTGATTTTGAGGAGGTTGACTTGGGAATGGTACACCAAATGGATCTTGCGTGCCACCGTATGGAGGTTGACTTGCACCGTACGAAGGTTGTCCCCCATATGGCTGTTGACCCTGTGCACTTCTTGGTTCTAAAAATTGCACGGAATCTGCTACGACTTCTGTCATGTAAACACGTTTGCCATCTTGACCCTCGAAACTACTAGTTTGGATGCGTCCATCAATACCGACGAGACTTCCTTTTCTCATGTAATTTGCGAGGTTTTCAGCTTGTTTTCTCCATGCTACACAGCTAATGAAATCCGCTTCTCTTTCACCTTGTTGGTTCGTAAACGTTCGATTTACAGCAACTGTAAATCGAGTTATCGGTACTCCATTTGGCGTGTATCGTAGTTCAGGGTCTTTTGTTAGCCTACCTACTAATACGACACGATTGATCAATTTGACAACCTCCTCTTCAGCATTAATGTTCAATAAGATTATTCTTCTTCACGAACAGCGATATGACGAATAATGTCTTCGTTAATGTTTGCTAAACGATTGTATTCATCGATTGCTTTAGCTGGAGCATTAACTTTCACGATGTGGTAAATACCTTCGCGATAGTCTTTGATTTCATAAGCAAGACGGCGTTTGCCCCATTCTTTTGACTCGATGATTTCCGCACCATTTGAAGAAAGAATGTCATCAAAGCGTTGAACTAAAGCTTTTTTCTCTTCTTCTTCAATGTTTGGACGAATAATATACATTAATTCATATTTTCTCATCGCTTTTTGCACCTCCTTATGGACTTTGGCTCTCCTTTATTTCAAGGGAGCAAGGAGTAAATTTCTATTACTCACATCTTTGAATTGTAACATATACTTTTATCAATCGCAACTAGCATTCAATGGGGAGTATAAGATTTTCTAAAATCTGTTATTTCGATATAATGGGAAAAAGGGGTTGAATAATTTTGTTGGAAGAGAAAGATCCACTGATTATTGAATTAGATATGAAAAAAATTGCAAAGTTGAATTTTTGGATGACCCTTCTTTTGTGCATTCTTTTTTTAGCATTCAATACGATCATCCATCGACAGTTTCAATTTGAAATGGCCATTACGCTATGGAATTTTCTATTATTTATTGTAGGCTATTGTGCACTGATTATTTTGCATGAATTGTTTCATTTAATTGGGTTTATGATTTTTGGAAAAGTGAAGTGGAGTCAGCTGAATTACGGTATAAATGTGAAGCTAGGAGTTGCTTATGCAACAACGTCAAAACCATTACCAAATCATGCAATGAAAAAAGCGCTAATGCTCCCCTTTTGGACAACAGGAGTCCTGCCAACAATAATTGGATTTATTTTCGATAATCAATTAATAGTTTTATTAGGTGCTTTTTTAATTGCAGGGGCTGTCGGGGATTTTTATATGTATAAAGAACTCCGCAAATTTCCTAATCATACGCTTGTAAAAGATGACCCCCAATTACCAAAATTGTATGTATATCAATAAAAAGAAAAAGTGGAATTTACGTAAAGATATATAAAACATCTTGGCGTAAATTCCACTCTTTTTATTATGCCTGATTATACGTTGAATCGGAATAACATAATGTCGCCGTCTTGTACGACATAGTCTTTACCTTCTAAACGAACTTTCCCTTGTTCTTTTGCTTGTTGCATAGAGCCAGCCGCTAATAAATCTTCAAAGGAAACTGTTTCAGCTCGAATGAAGCCTCTTTCAAAGTCAGAGTGAATAATACCTGCACATTCTGGAGCTTTCATCCCTTTTTTGAATGTCCAAGCACGCACTTCTTTTTCTCCTGCTGTAAAGTAAGTAGCAAGGCCAAGCAAATCATATGCAGCACGAATTAGTTGGTCCAATCCGGACTCTTTAATGCCCAATTCTTCAAGGAACATTTTCTTTTCCTCTTCATCAAGCTGCGCAATTTCTTCTTCAATTTTCGCACATACTGTAATAACCTTTGAGCCTTCTTTTTCTGCATATGCACGAACTTGTTTTACATACTCATTTTCATCTGCATTTGCCACTTCATCTTCCGAAACGTTTGCAACATAAAGCATCGGCTTTAATGTTAATAAATTTAATCCTTTGATTACTTTTTTCTCATCTTCCGTTAATTCAACAGAACGAGCAGGTTTCTCATTTTCAAGAGCTTCTTTAATTTTGATTAAAATTGGCTCTTCAATCATTGCATCTTTATCTTTTTGCTTTGCTATTTTGCTTACTCTTTGAAGACGTTTATCTACTGATTCTAAATCAGCTAAAATCAACTCTAAATTGATGACCTCAATATCTGCTATTGGATCAACTTTACCTGCAACGTGTGTGATGTTTTCATCATCAAAGCAACGAACCACTTGGCAAATCGCATCGACTTCTCGAATATGAGAGAGGAACTTATTCCCTAAACCTTCTCCTTTTGATGCGCCTTTTACGATTCCAGCGATATCCGTGAATTCAAATGATGTTGGAACTTTCTTTTGAGGTTTTACAAGCTCTGTTAATTTTTCTAATCGAGGATCTGGAACGTCTACAACGCCTACGTTTGGATCAATCGTTGCAAATGGATAGTTAGCAGCAAGGGCACCTGCTTTTGTGATTGCATTAAATAGTGTCGACTTTCCTACGTTTGGAAGACCTACGATTCCAGCTGTTAGTGACATTGACTCACTACCTTTCTTATGTGAAACATAACAATTAGTTTTTGCACTAGTGTTAATTATATGGATTTCCACATAAAAAGTCTATTTTCCATTTATTTTTATATGAACAACAAAAAATCCCCACATTGCAAAGTACTGTGTGGGGATTACATAACCTTTATTCTTCCGCTTCTTGTATAACTTTTTTCATTTTTTTCGTAAATTCCCTGCGAGGTAGCATGACACTATGTCCACATCCTTGACACTTAATTCGAATATCAGCGCCCATTCGAATAATTTTCCAAGCATTCGTACCACATGGATGTTGCTTTTTCATTTCCACAATGTCATTCAATTTAAATGTTTTTGTCTCCATCAATTCTCATCTCCCCTAGACATTGCTTTACTAGAATCATATATCATCATTTTTGGATAAGCCATTGGTATACCATTTTTCTCTAAAATCTTTTTGACATCCCTTCGAATGATTCTTGCAATTCCATAATGCTGTTGAGGTTTTGTTTCTGCAACAATTCGAATTGTTATTTCAGTACCAGTAACATTTTGAACTCCGACAAACTTAGGTACATCGACAAGCTCCTCATATTGTTTCGGCAATGTTTTTAAATATTCCGTCATTACATTTTCAATTTTTTCAATATCCGCTTCAATTCCAACTTGCATATCTATGACTGCTTTTGAGTTATTTAGTGAAAAGTTTACTACTTCGGTAATTTGCCCATTCGGAACAATATATACTTCTCCAGTTGTCCCAACAATTTTGGTCGTTCTTAATCCTATTTCAGTTACTGTACCTTCTGCTGCACTTGATGTATTAATTCGAACATAATCTCCAACACCAAACTGATCTTCGAAAATGATGAAAAAACCCGTAATGACGTCTTTCACTAAATTTTGTGCACCAAATCCAATTGCAAGGCCTGCAATACCTGCTCCAGCAAGTAACCCTGCAACATTAATATTTAAGGAAGAAAGTGCTCCAATAATCGCCGAAAAGTATACGACGTATGATAATACACTTTGCGACAATTTTAATAGTGTTTGTTGCCTTCTTTCTGAATATTTTAACGGAGATTGCATTCTTAGTTTAAAGATACGAGCAATAATTCGCTTCCCAATAAATACAATAAGATAAGAAAGTAAGAAAATTGCAATGATTTTAATGGAAGCTCCAACAATAAAATTCCAAAGATCCTCACTTGAAAAATACTCCCATATCTTCTCCGATATATTGATAATCTCTTTCGTTTCTTTTTCCACAACATGAATCGCCATTTTTCCACCTCTAGTATAGAAAAGTAAAGAAATGGATATAATTCTAAAAAATAATTATAGACATTCTATTCTAAAATCATAAAAGAAAGTGGGAATCACATGCAAAATATTTCTCAAGAACCATTTAAAATGTCCGTTCATCATGAAGAAACAGGTGCAATATGGCGTTTAAGCGAATTATTTTTACAATATATTCCCTTTGAACATAACAATCTTGTTTTTTGTTGCATCGGTACAGACCGTTCTACGGGAGATGCTTTAGGTCCTTTAACCGGAAGTTTATTATCCAACTATCAGTTTCCTTTTCGAATCATTGGAACGCTAGAAGATCCTCTTCATGCTATCAATTTAGCACTTACTGTTGAAGAATTACAACAAATGTCCAATTTCCCTTTCGTTGTAGCTATTGATGCATGTCTTGGAAGAGAAAAAAGTATTGGTCAAATTATTGTTCAAAACGGACCTTTACTGCCTGGAAAAGCAGTGAATAAAGAGCTGCCACCCATCGGCGATATTTCCATCAAAGGAGTTGTCAATGTAGGAGGATTTATGGAAATGCTTGTTTTGCAAAACACTCGACTTCATGTAACTTATTCAATGAGCAATAAAATTGCCCGTGCACTTTTGCTTGCATATCAACGTCATTTATTGAAAAGGAAACATGATTACAATTATTCCAAGCACAACAACAATTCCTGGCAGCAAATTGGCTACACGAATTTTAGTTAATCCTGCAATATTTAAACCAATTGCTAATATCATAACGCCGCCAGTTGCTGTCATTTCTTGGATAAAGAGATTCATTGCTTCTTCAGGTATATATTTGCTAATCAGTCCTGAAAATATAGCAATCATACCTTGATAAATCAATACGGGAAATGCTGATAATAATACACCTATACCTAACGTAGATGTCAAAATAATGGAGGTAAAGCCGTCTATAATTCCTTTTGTAATAAGAACAGCATGATCATTTCTTAACCCGCTGTCTAACGCACCGATAATTCCCATTGAACCAATAACAAAAATAAGGGACGCTGTAATAAAACCTTCAGCAATATTACTATTTGAATCTTTGCTTTTTATTTTTGATTCGACCCATTTTCCAAAACGATTAAATAATGAATCTAAATCAATCCACTCACCTATAATCGCCCCAACTACTAAGCTAACAATCAAAATAACAAAATTATTCGTTTTTAATCCCATTTGAATACCTAACAATGCAACTGCAAGTCCAATAATTGAAAGTACGGTATTTTTCATTTTTTCTGGTAAATTCTTCAAGAAGCGTCCAATGATTGAACCGATGATAATCAATAATGCATTGATAATTGTTCCGAATAATACCATAAGTTGTTATCCTCTTTCTTTGTTTTCAAAAATAGAGCGCCTTAATTGGCGCCCTTTTTATACCTCATCATGTTCTAAATTTAATATTTCTAATATACGCTCCAAATCATCTTCAGAATAAAATTCAATTTCAATTTTCCCTTTATTTTTTGTTTTCTTTATTTGAACATTTGTACCAAAGAATTCCCTTAATTGTGATTCAGTTGCTTGAACAAAAATATCCTTATTTGTTGACTTTTTCGTTTCACGTGAAACATTTTCGTTTAGTTGTTTAATTAATGCTTCTAATTGACGTACATTTAATGATTGATTCACTACTTTTTTTGCTACTTCTATTATTTTTCTTTTATTTTTTAATCCAAGTAATGCTCTTCCATGACCCATTGAAAGGGCTCCATCATTTACCATTTGCCGAACTTCTTCTGGTAATTGAAGTAATCGAATCATATTCGTGATATGCGGACGGCTTTTCCCCAATCGTTTTGCTAAATCATCTTGAGTGAAATTTAATTTTTCAATTAAATTTTGATATGCTTCAGCTTCTTCAATTGGAGTTAAATCTTCTCTTTGTAAATTTTCTAGGATAGCAAGTTCCATCATTTGTTCTTCTGTCATTTCTTTAATTATTGCCGGAATTTCCTCTAACTTCGCCAATTTAGCCGCGCGATAACGACGTTCTCCCACTACTATTTCGTATTTTTTTCCTTTCTTTCTGACAACGATTGGTTGAATAATACCATGTTCTCGAATGGATTGAGCTAATTCTTCAATTGTTTCATCATCAAACTTCTTCCGTGGTTGAAAAGGATTTGCGACAAGTTTTTGCAACGGAATTTTTTCTACATGTTCTTCATTCTGAATAGTTTCTTGAATGGACTCTAATGTTTCTGTAGGAAATAGAGCACCAATCCCTTTCCCTAAACCTCTAGCCATTTTTCACCACTTCCCTTGCTAACTCTAAATACACTTCAGCGCCTCGTGATTTCGGATCATAGATGATAATTGGTTCTCCAAAGCTGGGTGCTTCACTTAAACGTACATTTCGAGGAATAATTGTTTTGTAGACTTTATCTTGAAAATATTTTTTTACTTCCTCAATCACTTGAATCCCCAGATTTGTACGAGCATCTAACATCGTTAAAAGTACACCATCAATTGATAAAGTTGGATTTAAATGTTTTTGTACCAATCTCACTGTTGATAATAGCTGACTAAGCCCCTCTAACGCGTAATATTCACATTGAACAGGAATAATGACTGCATCCGATGCAGTTAAAGCATTGATCGTTAACAGTCCTAATGATGGTGGGCAGTCAATAATGATGAAGTCATAATCATCTTTAACCTCTTCCAATGCATGCTTTAAACGCACTTCCCGTGAGATTGTAGAAACTAATTCAATTTCAGCACCTGCTAATGAAATAGTAGCTGGTATGACATACAAATTTTCTACTTTTGTTTGTTGAATAACGTTTTTTACATCTTCATCATCAATAATCACGTCGTAAATACAGCTAGATGTTTCTCCTTTATTTATGCCAACTCCACTAGTGGCATTTCCTTGGGGATCGATGTCAATTAGCAATACTTTTTTTCCTAAATAAGCAAGGCAAGCGCTCAAATTTACAGATGTAGTAGTTTTTCCGACACCGCCCTTTTGGTTGGCGATTGCTAAAATTCTTCCCAATTTTGTGCACCTGCTTTCATCTTTTCGAATAGTTAAAAGCGTAATTTTTTAGTCAAATAGAATTTATATTTACTTCTTTCATTCTATCAAATTTATAATATAGTTGTATTCCATAAACCAAATTTCTTGAAAAAATAATATAGAAAAAGCGGTCGTCTCTGTACGTGGCAGAGACGACCACTAGTTTCACATGAAACAATTTAAGACTTTTTCTTTGGTATTTTTACTGTGATTTGATAGTAATCTTCCGTATCTTCTTCTTCCGTTTTTATATTAATTCCGCTTTTTGATACCATTGATAAGGATTGCTTAATTGTATTTAAAGCGATGCGAATATCTTTACTAATAGCCTTGCGTTTTGGTTTTGTTTTTTTCTCTTCTTCCGTTTCAACAGGTTTTGTTAGTTGTTGAATATATTCTTCAAGCTGACGGACGTTCCAGTCATTTTCTTTTATCAATTCGACTAATTTTATTTGTAATTCTTCGTCTTTTAAACTGATTAATGCTCGTGCATGACGCTCAGTAATTTCACGTTTTAAAATTGCATCTTGCACATATTTTGGAAGTTTTAACAATCTTAATTTATTAGCAACGGTGGACTGACCTTTTCCAAGGCGCTGAGCGAGTGCTTCTTGTGTTAAATGATGCAGCTCAATTAGTTGTTGGTAAGCTAATGCTTCTTCGATGGCTGTCAACTCTTCACGCTGCAAGTTCTCTATTAACGCAATTGAAGCTGTCTCTTTATCATTTAAATTCCGTACAATTGCAGGTACTTCCGTCCAATTTAATTTTTTAATCGCCCGATAACGTCTTTCCCCTGCAATAATTTCATAACGGTTATCTTCTAAACGACGAACAACAATCGGTTGTATGACACCATGAGTATGAATCGTTCTAGATAATTCTTCAATTTTTTCTTCATCGAAAATTGTGCGTGGCTGATATCGGTTCGGTACGATTTGATCAATTGGAATTTTTATCACTTCTTCTGAGTGTTTTCTCTCTTTTTCTTCCGTTTCTATTTCACTTTTTTTTTCAGAAACAAGTTTTTCCCCGCCCCCAAAAAATCGTGAAAAAGGACTTTTCATTCAATGGCACCACCTTTTGGAAACTATCTGCACTATATTTTATTATTTAATATTCTATATGAAATGTACAGAGTCTTATAGAAGTAAAATCTATGAAATTGTCATAATTATAATATAATTCTATTATCAAAAGCATATTTCTATTTGAGTTTCACGTGGAACTCCTGACTGTTTTTAGATAGAAGTGATTTCATTTTGAATGAATTGTATACTGATAATCTTAATAAATGGATTGTTACAATTTTTTATTATACATGAAAAAGTTGTAACAACGGAATTGTTTTGCAAATAGTAAAGAATAATGCGCTCAAATTTGATTGAGCGCATATTGATTATTTAATTGGTGTTTTATTTGGTACCCCAGGTTTTCTAGGATATTTTTTGGACGTCTTTTTTGTTTTCTCAATGACAAAAATTGTTCGTTCACTATTTTCTATAGGCAAATGGTAATCAAATTGTTCTTTTAAAGCTCCACCTAAAACCTGAATGGCCTTTTTTGCTTCTTTATATTCTTCATGGGCAGCTGCGGCTTTTAATGCAATAAAATTACCCTCTATTTTAACTAAAGGAATGCAAAGTTCCGCTAACACATTTAATCGTGCAACAGCCCTTGCCATAACGACATCAAATTGTTCACGATATGCTGAATTTTGACCAAAGTCTTCTGCTCTTGAGTGAACAAAATGGCAGTGGGTCAAATTTAATTGTTCACTTAAATGATTTAAAAATGTAATACGTTTATTTAACGAATCAACAATTGTAATTTTTAAGTGTGGAAAACAAATTTTTAACGGAATGCTTGGAAACCCTGCACCTGCGCCAACATCACAAAGAGTTTCAACTTTTGAAAAATCAAAGTAAAAGGCTGCACTGATTGAATCGTAAAAATGTTTTAAATATACGCCTTCTAAATCGGTAATGGCTGTTAAATTCATTTTTTCATTCCATTCAACGAGAATTTCAAAATATTTCCGAAATTGTTCTATTTGCGTCTCGTTCAGTTCAATCCCTTTATCTTTTAAGCTTTGAATAAAAAGTTGTTCGTTCATTTTCTACTCCTTTACATAGAGTTTATATATAGTTTGATATAAGAAATAAGCGTTCGAGATCAATGTTGCTCGAACGCTCCTTTTTTTAAGAATTGCTACTGATTTTCGCAATTTTTCCTTGTTCAATGTATACAAGCAAGATTGATATATCCGCAGGGTTTACCCCGGAAATTCGCGAAGCTTGAGCAATTGTTAATGGACGTACTTCTTTTAACTTTTCACGTGCTTCGGAAGCTAGGTTTGGTACATCATCATAATCGATATTTTCTGGTATCTTTTTGCTTTCTAACTTATGAAGTCGCTCTACTTGTTGCAATGCTTTTTGAATGTAACCTTCATATTTAACTTGAATTTCCACTTGTTCTTTTACTTCTTCACTTAAGTTTTCTTCTGGTGGTGTTAAGGATGCAACTAAGTCATAACGCATTTCAGGTCGTTTCAGTAAGTCGATTGCACGTATCCCATCTTTAAGTTCTGCTCCACCAACTGAACGAACTACTTCTTGCGTTTTTTCGTTTGGTTTAATGATTACTTCGCGAAGTCTCGCTATTTCATTTTCAACTTGTTCTTTCTTTTTCAAGAATTTATTATAACGTTCTTCTGAAATTAAACCTACTTTATATCCGATATCTGTCAAACGTAAATCTGCGTTATCATGGCGAAGTAGTAGGCGATATTCGGCACGGGATGTAAGTAGACGATAAGGTTCATTAGTTCCCTTCGTTACTAAATCATCAATTAAGACGCCAATATATGCTTCAGAACGTTTTAATATGAGTTCTTCTTTTCCAAAAATTTTAGCAGCCGCATTGATTCCTGCCATGATTCCTTGTGCTGCCGCTTCTTCATACCCGCTTGTGCCATTGATTTGTCCAGCAGTGTATAGATTTCTAATACGTTTTGTTTCAAGGGTTGGCCATAATTGAGTCGGAACAATGGCATCATACTCAATTGCATAACCAGGTCGCATCATTTGAGCATTTTCTAAGCCAGGGATTGAAGCAATCATTTTTAGCTGAATATCTTCTGGCATGCTCGTTGATAACCCTTGCACGTACACCTCATCCGTTTCTCGTCCTTCTGGTTCAATAAATATTTGATGGCGAGGTTTATCATTGAAACGAACAACCTTTGTCTCAATGGAAGGACAATATCTTGGGCCAGGACCTGTAATTAATCCTGTAAACATTGGAGCCTTATCTAAATTTCCATTGATAATTTCATGGGTTTCTAAGGAAGTATAAGTTAACCAGCAAGGAATTTGATCCATAATAAATTCTGTCGTTTCATAACTGAATGCTCGAGGTACATCATCCCCTGGTTGAATTTCCATTTTGCTGTAATCAACAGTTTTTCCATTCAACCGAGGAGGTGTTCCAGTTTTAAAACGAACAATTTCAAAACCTAAATCTTTTAGTTGGTCCGCTAATGTAATGGACGGCTGTGAGTTGTTAGGGCCGCTCGAATATTTGATATCACCAATGATAATTTCACCGCGCAAATACGTTCCAGTTGTTAAAATTACTGCTTTTCCGCGGAAAACTCCACCGGTTTTTGTGATGACACCTTTTACTTCTCCATCTTCAATTATTAATTCTTCTACCAACGCTTGCTGAATATGGAGATTTTCTTGTTGCTCCAAAATTCGTTTCATTTCCCGTTGATATAACACTTTATCAGCTTGTGCACGTAATGCACGAACAGCTGGGCCTTTCCCTGTATTTAACATCCTCATTTGAATGTGGGTTTTATCAATAACTTTTGCCATTAATCCCCCAAGTGCATCAATTTCACGAACAACAATCCCCTTTGCAGGACCTCCAATGGATGGATTACATGGCATAAATGCAATATTTTCCAAACTAATTGTCAACATGAGGGTTTTTGCCCCCATTTTTGCAGCGGCATGTGCTGCTTCAACGCCAGCATGACCTGCACCGACTACAATGACATCATACATTCCTGCTTCATAATTTGTCATGCCGAAAAAATCTTCCCTTCTATAGTAAGTTTCATTTATTTTCCTAAACAGAATTGTGAGAATAACTGATCAATGAGACTCTCATGTACCGTATCACCTATGATTTCGCCTAGTAATTCCCATGTTCTAGTTACATCGATCTGAACAATATCTACTGGCACTCCAGCTTTTGCAGATTCAATCGCTTCTTCAATCGCTTCTAAAGCTTGTTGCAATACGGAAATATGGCGGGCATTCGAAACATATGTTAAATCATCTGATTCAATTTGGCCCTCAAAGAATAAATCTGCAATTGCCTCTTCTAATGCATCAACACCTTCTTCTTTTAATAAAGAAGTGGTCACAATCCGTCTACCATTTGCTAGAGACTTCACTTTTTCTAAATCGATTTGTTGCGGTAAATCCGTTTTATTGACAACTACAATAAAATTCATGTTTTGTATCGTTTCAAATAATCTTACATCTTCTTCTGATAATGGTTCTGCTGCATTTAACACGAGCAATATTAAATCAGCCTCTTTTAATACTTGGCGAGATCTTTCTACCCCTATCCGTTCAACGATATCTTCCGTTTCCCGAATACCTGCTGTGTCCACTAAACGTAAAGGAACACCCCGAATGTTGACATACTCTTCTATAATATCACGTGTTGTACCTGCTATGTCTGTAACAATTGCTTTATTTTCTTGCACTAAACTATTTAATAACGATGATTTCCCGACATTTGGTCTTCCTAATATCACCGTTGATAAACCTTCACGCAAAATTTTCCCTTGGCTCGATGTTTGAAGCAATTTTTTTATTTCCTCACGAACCCAAGTACATTTTTCTAATAAGACTGGAACCGTCATTTCTTCAACGTCATCATATTCTGGATAATCAATATTTACTTCCACATGAGCTAAAGTTTCAATTAAAGCTTGACGCAAGTCTTTAATTAACTTAGACAATTTCCCGTCCATTTGATTTAGGGCAACATTCATAGCTCGATCCGTTTTCGCCCGAATTAAATCCATTACCGCTTCCGCTTGAGATAAATCAATTCGCCCATTTAAGAAAGCACGTTTTGTAAATTCACCTGGTTCTGCAAGCCGTGCACCATTTCTTAAAACAAGATTTAATACTCGATTTACAGATACTAGTCCCCCGTGACAGTTGATTTCCACTACATCCTCACGAGTAAATGTTTTTGGTGCCTTCATCACCGACACCATTACCTCTTCCACTATCTTTTCGGTTTTAGGATCAATTAAATGGCCGTAATGAATTGTATGAGTTGGTTGGTCTTGTAATTTTTTATTATTTGGTGATTTAAATATTTTATCCGCTACTTGTATTGCATGATCTCCACTTAAACGAACGATGGCGATTGCTCCTTCTCCCATCGGTGTGGATATCGCAGCAATTGTATCTGTTTCCATTCATTTCACTCCTTTTATTATCCACATGTGGATAACTTACCGAACATTCTCACTAACAAAATAGATTATCACAAATTATTACAAATCGAAAGTATAGGAACTTTTCCACATGTGGATATTTCTGAATTCATCTCAAAATGCTAATAAAAAAACGATCTATCTTTTCGATAGATCGTTTTCATTTTACTTAACCGGTTCAATTACTAAATGACGATTAGGTTCTACACCTTCTGAATATGTTTCAACATCCAATCGATTTGCTAATGCATTATGAATAATTTTTCTTTCATATGATGGCATTGGTTCCAATGCAACTTTTTTTCCTGTCCGTATCGCTTTATCTGCCATTCTCTCTGCCAATTGTTCCAACGCTAGTTGGCGACGCTCACGATAATTTTCAACATCCAGCCTAACTGTGACATACGATTTTGCAGTTTTATTTACAACTAGTTGAGTTAATTGTTGCAACGCATTTAAATTTGCACCACGTTTTCCAATAATCAATGCTGCTTTTTCGCTCTCTAATTTGAAAAGAATCGTTTTTCCTTCTTTTTCCGTTTCAATTTTTAAGTCATGAATATCCATCGCTTTTGCAATGTTTGTTAAGTATTGTACAGCACTTTCAATTGGATCTGTTTGTTCTTCTTCTTGAACTTCTTCATCGTTTGATTGTTCTGATTGTGGTTCTATACTTGCCTTTACCTCTTCAGGTGTCCCATCTTCTGCTAACTTTTCTTGCCCTTTTTCCTTTTCTTCTGTTACTTCTTCAATAATCGTTACTCGAACTTCCGCAGGGCGAGCACCAAATCCTAAAAAACCTTTTTTTGCTTCTTGCAGAACTTCAATTTCCACTTGTTTGCGTGATACGCCAAGCTTTTGTAACGCTAAAGCAATTGCTTCTTCCTTCGTTGCGCCTGTTTGCGTAATTTGCTTCACTTTTTCGCTCCTCCAGTTGTCGCAGGTTTTTCAGTTTCATTCTTTTGCCAAGGTTTCTTATATATAAATAGATTTTGGATTACCGAAATAATATTTCCGACTACCCAATATAATGATAAGGCTGCCGGTAAAACCATCCCAAATCCTATGATCATAAGAGGCATAATATACATCATCATTTTCATTTGAGGGTTGTCCATCGCTGGGCCTGTCATTAATACAATATATTGAATTAAACCAGCTGCAATTGCAAGAATTATACTAGGTTCCGCCAATGGGAAGATTAGAAATGTTCCAAGCTCAAATTCTGGCGTAACATTCATGCGGCTAATCGCATGATATAGTCCAATGATAATTGGCATTTGAATTAAAGCAGGTAAACATCCCATCATCGGGTTAACACCAGTAGATTGCATTAAAGCCATTAATTCTTGTTGATATTTTTGCTGTGTTACTGCATCTTTAGAACTATATTTTTGTTGAAGTTCCTTTATTTTTGGCTGTATTTCTTGCATTTTCTTTGAGCTTTGTACTTGTTTAATTGTTAGTGGAAGTATTGCCAATCTTATGATAATTGTTACCGCGATTATGCCTAATCCATACGATCCTAATAAATCAGCAAAGAATTTTGTAATGGAAACGATTGGCCAAACAATAAATTGATTCCAAAACCCTTCACTTTCAGCAGAAATCGGTTGATTATATTCAGTACATCCGCTAAGAAGAATAACTGCTGAAGCTAAGGTCAGTATAATCCAAAATTTTTTTTTCAACTCTGCTCCTCCTAAAGTTCTACAGTTCTTCGAATTCATTTTTTAGCTATTTTACCATGTTTTGATATAGATACTCTACCTCGAGTTTAATTTCAATTTACTTTTATTTTTTAAAATTGATGACGCTTACATTAAACAATCAAGAGTTCTTTTTTCGTTTAATAACTTTTGCAATTTTCAGCACATGCTCTAAACTTTTTTTCGTTTCATGATAATTTAAGTTGGCCGCCGATACTCTGGCGATAATAACATAATCCATATCTTGTCTAAGCTCTTCTTTTATTTCAAAAAATACTTGTCGGATATAACGTTTCACTTGGTTCCTAATCACAGCATTTCCTATTTTTTTCCCTATGGATAGCCCAATTCGAAATTCCTTTTGTCCCTCTTTAGGCAAACAATAAACGACAAACTGGCGATTAGCGTAAGATTTTCCTTCATTAAACACCTGTTGAAATTCTTTATTTTTTTTAATTCTTTGGCGCTTCCTCACTCGATCAATCACCCGCTTTTTCCTTAAATTGCAACGAGAAAAAAAAGACCACTGAAAATTCAGTGGACTTATGCTGATAACACTTTTCTTCCTTTACGACGACGTGCAGCTAATACTTTACGTCCATTTTTTGTGCTCATACGTTTGCGGAATCCGTGTACTTTGCTGTGTTTTCTTTTTGATGGTTGATATGTGCGTTTCATCTATATTTACACCTCCAAAGTGATTATTCAGTATCTAATCATACATATAGACCTGAATATTATATAAAAAGACCCTTCTTATTGTCAAATGACTATTCGATTACAAGTTTAGGAATGCTGCTCTTATTATTCAAAATTTTTTAAAAAATATCCACAGTGAAATTGTAGATATTCACAAATATTGTGGATAATATTTTTTGTAATTTTTTTATCCACAACTGTTATCGACATCTTTTTCACAAACCCAACCCCTGTGGAAAAACATATTGTGAATGAAAATGAACATTGTGGATAAGTTTATCAAGCTATTGAAACAACGATGTTTTTTTGATAGGATAATTGTGCTTTAATTTGTGGAAAACAATTTCGGGAAATATTTTATCCACAGTTGTTAATAACTTGTGGATAAAATAAACCACAACCTATGGAAAAAAGTTATCCACAGGTTGTGATTTTGTGTTTTAATAAAATTGGAGAATTGTTTTTGAATGGAATTATTCAAATTAAAATATGAAGTAAAGGAGTCACAGGCTTGGAACATTTAGATGAGTTATGGAACAAAGTCCTGGCCCGAGTAGAACAACAAATTTCAAAACCAAGCTTTGAGACGTGGTTAAAGTCTACAAAATTGCTCTCATACAAAGGAACAAACGTAACCATTGCTGCGCCAAACTCGTTTGCGCGAGAATGGCTGGAAAACCACTATGTACATCTAATTGCAGGAATCTTATCTGAATTAACTGGAGAAGATTTGTATATTAAATTTGTTGTACAAAAGGACCAGGACAACGAAGATTTTGATATTCCGGCGCCGGTTATTCAAACAAAAACAGCTGAGCCTTCTGAAGGCCCTCATAGCATGCTTAATCCAAAATACACTTTTGATACGTTTGTTATTGGCTCGGGAAACCGTTTTGCTCATGCTGCTTCCCTCGCAGTTGCGGAAGCACCGGCAAAAGCTTATAACCCTTTCTTTATTTATGGGGGAGTAGGATTAGGGAAAACCCATTTAATGCATGCAATTGGACACTACGTACTTGAACATAATCCAAATGCAAAAGTAGTTTACTTGTCTTCTGAAAAATTCACGAATGAATTTATTAATTCTATCCGAGATAATAAGGCGGAAGAATTCAGAAATAAATATCGTAACGTGGACGTTTTGTTAATTGATGATATTCAATTTTTAGCTGGAAAAGAATCAACGCAAGAAGAATTTTTCCACACTTTTAATACTTTACACACTGAATCAAAGCAAATTGTTATTTCAAGTGACCGTCCGCCAAAAGAAATTCCAACATTAGAAGATCGATTACGATCTCGATTTGAATGGGGGTTAATTACAGATATTACCCCACCTGATTTAGAAACGCGAATCGCTATTTTACGTAAAAAAGCAAAAGCTGATGGACTAGATATACCTAATGAAGTAATGCACTATATTGCTAATCAAATTGACACAAACATTCGTGAATTAGAGGGAGCGCTAATTCGCGTTGTCGCGTATTCATCATTAGTGAATCAAGACATTACTGTAGAACTAGCACAAGAAGCTTTAAAAGATATTATGCCTAATTCGAAACCGAAATCCGTGACAATCCAAGATATTCAAAAAGTAGTAGGAGAACATTACAACATTCGATTGGAAGACTTCAGTTCAAAAAAGCGAACAAAATCTATAGCCTTTCCTCGGCAAGTAGCGATGTATTTATCGAGAGAACTTACGGATTTTTCTTTGCCAAAAATCGGGGAAGAATTTGGTGGGAGAGACCATACAACGGTAATTCATGCCCATGAAAAGATTGAAAAAATGTTGAAGGAAGACCAACAATTACAGGAAGAAATGAAACAAATTCGAAGCTTGCTTGGAAAATAAGATTGTGGATAACTTACTTTTTCTTTAACAGGGATATACACAAAGTATCAACATGTGGATATGTTGTTTTTTATAGATAAAACTATACTTATCCACAAATCCACAACCTCTAATACTATTTCTATTAATTATTAAAAAAAATAATAATTTAATAAGTGAGGTATGACGATGAAATTTGAAATAATGAGAGATCGGTTGTTGGATGGACTAAATGATGTAACAAAAGCGATTAGTTCGAAAACAACAATCCCAATCTTAACAGGGATCAAAATTGACGTAACAGATAATGGAGTATTACTTACAGGATCTGATGCGGATATAACAATTCAAACGTTCATTCCTGCTGAAGAAGATGGCAATCAAATTATTAATATTGTTGAAACAGGGTCCATCGTTTTACAAGCTCGAATGTTTAATGAAATTGTAAGAAAACTGCCTACAAATGATGTTGAAATTGAAGTGAAAAATGAATTACAAACTCATATTCGTTCTGGTAAAACAGAATTCCATTTAATCGGTTCAGACGCATCTGAATATCCGTTATTGCCAGAAATCTCTACTGAAAATCGATTTGAAATCCCTGCTGATTTATTAAAATCGGTTATTCGCGAAACGGTGTTTGCTGTTGCTGCTAGTGAAAGCAGACCTGTACTAACAGGGGTTAACTGGAATATAGAAAATGATGAACTAATTTGCGTTGCAACTGATAGCCACCGATTAGCAAGAAGAAAAGTAAAATTAGAAAATCTACCAAATGGCATTGAATCCATTGTTATTCCTGGAAAAAGCCTGAACGAACTAAATAAAATTTTGGGTGAAACAAGCAATCCTGTTGAAATAACGATGTCCAATCAACAAATTTTATTCAAAACAGATCATGTTTTATTTTTCTCACGTTTGCTAGAAGGGAACTATCCGGATACATCTCGCTTAATTCCAAATGAGTTTAAAACAAACATTAAGCTGGATGGAAAAACATTTTTACAAGCAATTGATCGTGCATCATTAGTTGCTAGAGAAGACCGAAATAATGTTGTACGATTTGAAACATTAGAAGATGACGCTGTGAAAATATCGTCCAATTCCCCAGAAATCGGAAAAGTAGAGGAACAAATTCCAGTTGAATCGATTGAAGGAGAGGAATTGGTTATTTCCTTCAGTGCAAAATACATGATGGAAGCGTTAAAAGCAATCGATGGACAAGATGTAATTATTCAATTTACTGGTGCAATGCGTCCATTTATCTTACGATCAGTGCATGATGATTCCATCCTTCAATTGATTTTACCTGTAAGAACATACTAAATAGATTGAAAAAGTGTAGATTAAGTCGAAATGTAGGCTTGTCTACACTTTTTTGCTTAAAAAGATGGATTCCATTATAAAAACTGGACTAACTAATTTAGAAAAGGGGGCACTAGGTTTATAGATTCTTGAGAAAATGATATGTTTTTTATTTTTTTTTATGATAAAAAATGTGAATAATTTCGTGTTGAATTTTTAATAACATTCGTTTTTTAATCAAATTATAAAGACGCTAGAAAATGCTAAAAAGGGTTTGAATTATATGTTTTTCGTCAAAAATTATGTTAGGCTTCTATTGCTTTTCTAGCTTATTAGCGATAATTAAGGTAAGATTAAATGATAGATGTTCGCTAAACGGAGGCTGAATTTGTTTGAATGAAATAGTAATTGATACTGAATTCATCACCCTAGGACAAGTACTGAAAGTTACGAATGCTATTAGTTCTGGTGGTATGGCAAAATGGTTTCTAGAAGAAACGGATGTTTATGTGAACGGCGAAATAGAGAAACGCCGAGGCAAAAAATTAAGGAATGGTGACGTTGTTAATATACCTGGTATTGGAAGATATGTAATTGTAAACAAGAACGGAGAAAAGGAATGATTATTGAGCGTTTACAACTTACCAATTACCGTAATTATGAATCTCTCAACTTAGAATTTTCTCCACAAATTAATGTCTTGATTGGAGAAAATGCTCAAGGAAAAACAAATATATTAGAATCTATTTATGTTTTAGCGATGGCTAAGTCCCATAGAACGAGTAATGATAAAGAATTAATACGTTGGGAAACAGACTATGGTAAAATAAAAGGTGAAATCAAAAACCGATACGGTAAAATCCCCTTAGAATTGTTAGTTACTAAGAAAGGTAAAAAAGGGAAAGTTAACCATATTGAACAATTGAAACTGAGTAATTATATAGGGCAAATTAACGTTGTGATGTTTGCGCCAGAGGACTTAAACATAGTGAAAGGAAATCCTCAAGTGCGCAGACGTTTTATTGATATGGAAATTGGGCAAATCTCTCCCGTTTATTTACATGAATTATTGAATTTTCAAAAGCTTTTAAAACAACGAAATCAGTTGTTGAAAAATTATCAGGGGAAACCGAAAATCGATGAAGTACTGTTTGACATTTACACTGAACAATATATTCAATCCGCAGTACAAATTATTCGTAAACGATTTGAATTTGTTGATTTATTACAAGAATGGGCAGAAAAAATCCATTCCGGCATATCCCAAGGAATTGAAAAGTTAAAGATTAAATATCTCACAACAAAAGGGATTGAAAAAGATTGGACTGCTAATGAAATGGCTACATACTTAGCAGAAAAATTTACTCAAGTGAAAGAGAAAGAAATGGAAAGGGGCCTTACTTTAATTGGACCTCATCGTGATGACTTGCAATTTTTCGTAAACGATTACGATGTTCAAACATATGGTTCGCAAGGACAACAAAGGACAACAGCCCTTTCATTGAAGTTAGCAGAAATTGAATTAATAAAACAAGAAACGGGAGAAGCCCCTATTCTTCTATTAGATGATGTGTTGTCTGAATTGGATGATTTCCGTCAATCGCATTTGCTGAATACGATTCAAGAAGAGGTACAGACATTTGTAACAACTACGAGTGTTGATGGAATTCACCACGAGACGATACAACATGCGAAATTGTTTCACGTGAAACAAGGGAAAGTGGAGATTTGATTAGCGTTTATTTTTTCGCATTTTAAAATAAGAATTTCAAATAATGCATACAAGGGTATGAAAGAGTAGGTGAACGTGGTGGCTTTAGAGGAAAGTAAAGTTCAGGGAAACTATGATGCTGACCAAATACAAGTTTTAGAAGGATTAGAAGCTGTCCGCAAACGTCCAGGAATGTATATTGGAACAACAACTTCAAAAGGTTTGCACCATTTAGTATGGGAAATTGTAGACAATAGTATTGATGAAGCGTTAGCTGGCTATTGTAATAAAATTCATGTAACGATTGAAAAAGATAATTGGATTCGAGTAGAAGATAATGGTCGCGGAATACCAGTAAGCACACATGAAAAAATGGGTATACCTGCAGTTGAAGTCATTATGACTGTGCTCCATGCCGGCGGAAAGTTTGGTAGCGGAGGATATAAAGTTTCAGGTGGTTTACATGGTGTTGGAGCTTCTGTTGTAAACGCGTTGTCTTTAGAAACAGAAGTTTATGTGAAACGTGATGGTCATATTTATTACATTAAGTTTTCCCGTGGAAAAACTGTAGAGCCGTTAAAAATTATTGGGGATACTGACGAAACTGGAACAACTACTCGCTTTAAAGCGGATCCAGAAATTTTCCGAGAAACTACTGTGTATGATTATGAAACGCTAGCAACCCGCATTCGTGAATTGGCGTATCTAAATCGAGGCATCATCCTTACTTTAACGGATGAGCGTGGAGATGAGGTCCGTTCTGATTTTTATCATTATGAAGGCGGAATTAGAGAATATGTTGAACATTTAAATGAATCCAAGGAACCGATTCATGAAACGATTGATATTGCGGGTGAAAAAGATGGAATTTCATTAGAAATTGCACTGCAATATAATTCGGGATATTCAACTGATATATATTCATTTGCTAATAATATCAACACATATGAAGGTGGTACCCACGAATCAGGATTTAAAACAGCCTTGACTCGTGTCATAAATGAATATGCACGAAAAAACGGCTTGTTAAAAGATAATGATGCAAACTTAACAGGAGAAGATGTCCGAGAAGGATTAACTGCGATTATATCTGTTAAACACCCTAATCCTCAATTTGAGGGTCAGACAAAAACAAAATTAGGAAATTCTGAAGTAAGCACAATTACAAATCAAATCTTCTCGGAAACTTTTGAACGTTACTTATTAGAAAATCCATCGGTAGCTAGAAAAATTGTTGAAAAGGGAATTATGGCTGCTCGAGCTCGAATTGCAGCTAAAAAGGCACGTGAATTCACGAGAAGAAAATCAGCGTTGGAAATTTCAAACTTACCGGGTAAACTTGCAGACTGTACTTCAACAAACCCAGCAGAATCAGAAATTTTCATCGTCGAGGGGGATTCAGCAGGCGGATCTGCGAAATCTGGCCGAGATCGATATTTCCAAGCGATTCTTCCTTTGCGCGGAAAAATTTTAAACGTTGAAAAAGCCAATTTAAACCGCATTTTATCCAATGCAGAAATTCGTGCGATGATTACTGCATTTGGTACGGGTATTGGTGATGAGTTTGATTTAGAAAAAGCACGATATCATAAAATCATTATCATGACCGATGCCGATGTCGATGGAGCGCATATTCGTATTTTATTGCTAACGTTCTTCTTCCGCTTCATGCGTCCGCTTATTGAAGCAGGATATGTATATGCTGCTCAACCACCTCTATATCAAGTGAAACAAGGAAAACATGTTGAATATTGTTATTCAGACGAAGAACTTCAAGAAATATTAAATCGCCTTCCAGACAATCCAAAACCTACAATTCAACGATATAAAGGTTTAGGAGAAATGAATGCAGATCAGTTATGGGAAACTACGATGGATCCTGAAAGACGTACGTTGCTTCAAATTCAATTGGATGATGCTATTAAAGCAGACCAAATTTTTAGACAGTTAATGGGCGATGAGGTTGAGCCTCGTAGACAATTTATTGAAGAAAATGCCGTCTATGTTGAAAACTTAGACATTTAATTTTTATGAAGGGAGGTTATTATCTTTGGCTGAGAATATACATTCTGAAATCAAACAAGTAAAGATTAGTGAAGAAGTTCAATCATCTTTTTTAAGTTATGCAATGAGCGTAATTGTTTCTCGCGCGTTACCAGACGTACGAGATGGTTTAAAACCAGTTCAACGCCGTATTTTATATGGCATGCATGAACTGGGGAATCATTCAGATAAACCGTATAAAAAGAGCGCTCGTATCGTTGGTGACGTCATGGGGAAATACCACCCACACGGTGACTCTTCCATCTATGATGCAATGGTGCGTATGGCTCAAGATTTTAGTTATCGTTACGTATTAGTTGATGGTCACGGTAACTTTGGTTCCGTTGATGGAGACGGCGCAGCTGCAATGCGTTATACAGAATCTCGCATGTCTAAAATTGCTATGGAGATGTTGCGAGATATCAATAAAGATACGATTGATTACGATCCAAACTATGATGGAACAGAAAAGGAACCTAAAGTATTACCGTCTCGTTTCCCAAATTTACTTGTAAATGGTGCATCGGGAATTGCAGTTGGAATGGCTACGAATATACCGCCTCATCAATTAGGAGAAACAATCGATGCTGTTGTTGCTGTAGCTGAAAATCCCGAAATTACGACAGAAGAATTGATGGAAATTATTCCGGGACCTGATTTCCCAACAGGTGGTATTATTTTGGGACGAAGTGGAATTCGTAGAGCTTATGAAACAGGTCGCGGTACAATTGTTGTCCGTGCAAAAGTAGAAATTGAAACGAGCTCAACTGGTAAAGAAACAATCATCGTCACAGAAATCCCTTACCAAGTGAACAAAGCGAAATTAATTGAAAAAATTGCTGAGCTGGTTCGAGACAAAAAAATTGAAGGAATTTCGAATCTTCGTGATGAATCTGACCGCCGTGGAATGCGGATTGTCATTGAAGTCAGAAAAGACGCTAATGCAAATGTTGTGCTAAATAATTTATATAAACAGACAGCAATGCAAATGAATTTTAGCGTGAATATGCTTGCGCTAGTAAATGGACAACCGAAAGTATTAAGCTTAAAAGAAGTACTTTATCAATATTTACAACATCAAAAAGAAGTTATTACACGCCGCACACAATTTGAACTTCGAAAAGCGGAAGATCGAGCTCATATTTTAGAAGGTTTGCGCATTGCTCTAGATCATATCGATGAAATCATCAATATCATTCGTTCTTCCCGCACTGGTGAAGAAGCAAAACCAATATTAATGGAACGTTTCAACTTAACCGACAAACAAGCACAAGCGATACTAGATATGCGTCTTGTTCGCTTAAGCGGACTTGAAAGAGAAAAAATTGAAAATGAATACCAAGAATTACAAAAATTAATTGGCGAGTTAAGAGCGATTTTAGCGGATGAGGCAAAGATAGTAGATATTATTAAAAGAGAATTGCTAGAAATAAAAGAAAAATATAATGATGAACGCCGGACTGAAATAGCTCCTGGTGGCCCTGAGATGATTGAAGATGAAGATTTAATCCCAAGGGAAGATTCTGTTGTTACACTAACTCATAGAGGTTATATAAAAAGACTTGCATCCAGCACGTATCGCAGTCAAAAACGTGGTGGCCGTGGAGTTCAAGGAATGAATACTCATGAAGATGATTTCGTTGAACATTTATTGTTTACATCTACTCACGATGTCATTTTATTCTTTACTTCTAAAGGAAAAGTATACAGAGCAAAAGGTTATGAAATCCCTGAATTTGGTCGCACGGCAAAAGGTTTACCGATTGTAAACTTATTAAACCTTGATAAAGAAGAGAAAGTAACAGCGATGATTCGAGTAAAAGAGTATGACGAAAATGCCTTCTTCGTCTTTACAACAAAAATGGGGATTGCGAAACGTACATCTTTATCACAATTTGCCAATATCCGAAATAACGGCTTAATTGCTATTCATTTACATGAAGACGATGAATTGATTTCTGTTCGATTAACAGATGGTTCTAAACATGTCGTAATCGGTACAAGAAATGGCATGTTAATTCGCTTTGAGGAACAGGATATTCGTGAAATGGGCCGCACAGCAGCTGGTGTGCGCGGTATAAAACTTCGCGACGGTGACTGGGTAGTTGGTATGGAAATTGTAGAACCTGGTCAAGATATTTTAGTCGTGACAGAGAAAGGTTATGGAAAACGAACTTCTGAGTCAGAATACCGTTTACAAAATCGCGGTGGAGTTGGAATAAAAACGATTCATATCACCGAGAAAAACGGTCCAATGTGTGCGGTGAAAACGGTAGATGGTACAGAGGATATCATGTTAATCACGAATAATGGTATTTTAATTCGCATGGATGTAAATGATATTTCTTGCATTGGACGAAATACTCAAGGCGTTCGCTTAATTCGATTAGCAGAAGATGAGCACGTTGCGACGGTAGCAAGAGTGAAAAAAGAAGATAATTCTGATGATCATGATTCAACTACAGAAGTAGAAAACGAAGTTAAAGATGAAGAAAAAGAAACTTCAAATGAAGTAGAAAACAAAGATTTAGATGAATAATCTTAATTTCGAAAAACAGAAACATTGCTTAAAGTAATGTTTCTGTTTTTTCTTTTTAGAAAAGTACTAAAATATTGACTAAATTATTGTATAATTTTACATAGAGAATTCTTTTTGAAAAAAACAAAAAGGGGTTTTCAGTGTGAAATTTACAATGGTGAATGTAAATAACTTGGAGTTAGGTGCAATTATCGCAAAAGACATCTATGCTAATACTAGATTTCCAATTATAACTAAAAATTCACCTATTTCCCATAAGCATTTACATGTCTTTAAAGCTTTTAATATCCATGAAGTGCCTATTCTCATTAATAGCGTGAAAAAGTCTGTTCCAAGTAAAACAGGAGAGGTCGAAGAAGTTATCGTCATTACGGAGCAAGTAAAACAAATTAATCCCTTTGAAAAAAAGTATTTAGAAACATTGGAGCAATTTAAAAAAGACTTTAGCAATTGGGAAGCTGGAGCAAAAATTGATATGACAAAAGTAAGAGGAACGATTTTTCCTTTAGTAGAACAAGTTTTGCAAGATCGGTCATATATTTTTGATTTAAACAGCTATTCTAACCCGAATGAATATCTATACCACCATTGTATCGCTACAGGATTAATAGCAGCTTCAATTGCTAACAAATTAGGATTTGACAAAGGAAATACATTGCAGATGGCGATAGCAGGGACATTAGCAGATTGTGGGATGTCAAAAATTCCAAAAAGCATTCGAAATAAAAAAGCGGCATTAACTGAAGCTGAATTTAATGAGATTCGGAAACATCCAATTTACAGCTATAACATGGTAAAAGAATTACCAGCATTGAAGGCTGAGATGAAAATTGCAATATTCCAACATCATGAACGTTTAGATGGAAGTGGATATCCATTAGGAGTTAATCATGAAAAAGTATCTCAATTAGCACAAATTATTGCAGTTGCTGACACATTCCATGCAATGACTAGTGAACGTTTGTATCGTTCAAAAGAGTCTCCTTTTAAAGTAATTGAAATGATTAAAGAAGAGGAATTTGGTAAATTTGATATTCAAGTGGTTAATGCAATGACGAATCTAGTAGCTGATTTACCAATCGGAACAAAAGTAGAATTGTCAAATTTAGAGAAAGCAGAAGTAATGTTTATCAACCAATATAATCCAACACGCCCTTTAATAAAATTATTAAAAAATGGAGAAATCATTGATCTATCAAAACAAAGATCATTAACAATTTCAAGAGTCATAACAAATGAATAGATAGAAATGCTAAATTTTTATTAAGTCGATGGATAGTTAACTTAGAAAAATAATCATTATGCTGTTGAATTTTTTATCTTTCTATAATAAAATCATTCAGTGTTAAAACATTTTGTATATGTGCTATGTATCTTTATACTATTACCTGAAAGCCTCTTTTCTAATCTTATGATGTCAGAAGGTCATCTTGTAACTATTTATTGAATCTATTGAATTTTTGGTGCTCAAGGTGGCTGATATTAGAGTTTGTTAAAAAGATGCGAATACTCTTTAAATAAAAAATATAAATTTTAATAAAAAAATTTGAAGTTTAATATTGACATCTGATTTAGAACTTGTTATTATAAATGAGTCGCTGCGAGGCGATAGAAAATGAACCTTGAAAACTGAACAACAAAACGTTAATGCAATAAATTATCTAGTTGTTAACCCTCGTTAACAAACTAGATTCGGACATTAAATTTTTGAGCAAATCAAATTTTCTTTTATGGAGAGTTTGATCCTGGCTCAGGACGAACGCTGGCGGCGTGCCTAATACATGCAAGTCGAGCGAACCAATTGAAAGCCTAGCTTTCATGAGGTTAGCGGCGGACGGGTGAGTAACACGTGGGTAACCTGCCCTATAGACTGGGATAACTCGCGGAAACGCGTGCTAATACCGGATAACACATCAAAGTGCATGCTTTGATGTTGAAAGATGGTTCTGCTATCACTATAGGATGGGCCCGCGGCGCATTAGCTTGTTGGTGGGGTAACGGCCTACCAAGGCGACGATGCGTAGCCGACCTGAGAGGGTGATCGGCCACACTGGGACTGAGACACGGCCCAGACTCCTACGGGAGGCAGCAGTAGGGAATCTTCCACAATGGGCGAAAGCCTGATGGAGCAACGCCGCGTGAGCGAAGAAGGTCTTCGGATCGTAAAGCTCTGTTGTAAGGGAAGAACAAGTGCAGTAGTAACTGGCTGCACCTTGACGGTACCTTACTAGAAAGCCACGGCTAACTACGTGCCAGCAGCCGCGGTAATACGTAGGTGGCAAGCGTTGTCCGGAATTATTGGGCGTAAAGCGCGCGCAGGCGGTCTCTTAAGTCTGATGTGAAAGCCCCCGGCTTAACCGGGGAGGGTCATTGGAAACTGGGAGACTTGAGTGCAGGAGAGGGAAGCGGAATTCCATGTGTAGCGGTGAAATGCGTAGAGATATGGAGGAACACCAGTGGCGAAGGCGGCTTCCTGGCCTGTAACTGACGCTGAGGCGCGAAAGCGTGGGGAGCAAACAGGATTAGATACCCTGGTAGTCCACGCCGTAAACGATGAGTGCTAAGTGTTAGGGGGTTTCCACCCCTTAGTGCTGCAGCTAACGCATTAAGCACTCCGCCTGGGGAGTACGGTCGCAAGACTGAAACTCAAAGGAATTGACGGGGGCCCGCACAAGCGGTGGAGCATGTGGTTTAATTCGAAGCAACGCGAAGAACCTTACCAGGTCTTGACATCCCGCTGACCGCTATGGAGACATAGCCTTCCCTTCGGGGACAGCGGTGACAGGTGGTGCATGGTTGTCGTCAGCTCGTGTCGTGAGATGTTGGGTTAAGTCCCGCAACGAGCGCAACCCTTGTCCTTAGTTGCCATCATTCAGTTGGGCACTCTAAGGAGACTGCCGTACAAATACGGAGGAAGGTGGGGATGACGTCAAATCATCATGCCCCTTATGACCTGGGCTACACACGTGCTACAATGGACGGTACAAACGGTCGCGAAGTCGCGAGACGGAGCCAATCCGAAAAAACCGTTCTCAGTTCGGATTGCAGGCTGCAACTCGCCTGCATGAAGCCGGAATCGCTAGTAATCGCGGATCAGCATGCCGCGGTGAATACGTTCCCGGGCCTTGTACACACCGCCCGTCACACCACGAGAGTCTGTAACACCCGAAGTCGGTGAGGTAACCCTTTCGGGAGCCAGCCGCCGAAGGTGGGACAGATGATTGGGGTGAAGTCGTAACAAGGTAGCCGTATCGGAAGGTGCGGCTGGATCACCTCCTTTCTAAGGATATTTACGGAAGCGTTAGCGTTTTGTGTTCAGTTTTGAAGGTTTATTATAATAAACCTTACTTAATATTAGTAGGATGGGCCTATAGCTCAGCTGGTTAGAGCGCACGCCTGATAAGCGTGAGGTCGATGGTTCAAGTCCATTTAGGCCCACCATAATTTCATAACGGGGCATTAGCTCAGCTGGGAGAGCGCCTGCCTTGCACGCAGGAGGTCAGCGGTTCGATCCCGCTATGCTCCACCATATTTCACTAATTTGGTTGTTCTTTGAAAACTGGATAAACGACATTGAAAGCAAGATATTTACTGTAAAGTTCTTAATTTTGGTTAAGTTATTAAGGGCGCACGGTGGATGCCTTGGCACTAGGAGCCGATGAAGGACGGGACTAACACCGATATGCTTCGGGGAGCTGTAAGTAAGCTTTGATCCGGAGATTTCCGAATGGGGGAACCCACTGTTCGTAATGGAACAGTATCTTAACGTGAATCCATAGCGTTAAGAAGGCACACCCAGGGAACTGAAACATCTAAGTACCTGGAGGAGAAGAAAGAAAAATCGATTCCCTGAGTAGCGGCGAGCGAAACGGGAACAGCCCAAACCAAGAGGCTTGCCTCTTGGGGTTGTAGGACACTCTATACGGAGTTACAAAAGGATGGGTTAGACGAACCGTTCTGGAAAGGACGGCCAGAGAAGGTAAAAGCCCTGTAGTCGAAAATCCATCCTCTCCTGAGTGGATCCTGAGTACGGCGGAACACGTGAAATTCCGTCGGAATCCGGGAGGACCATCTCCCAAGGCTAAATACTCCCTAGTGACCGATAGTGAACCAGTACCGTGAGGGAAAGGTGAAAAGCACCCCGGGAGGGGAGTGAAAGAGAACCTGAAACCGTGTGCCTACAAGTAGTCAGAGCCCGTTAACGGGTGATGGCGTGCCTTTTGTAGAATGAACCGGCGAGTTACGATTACGTGCAAGGTTAAGCAGAAGATGCGGAGCCGCAGCGAAAGCGAGTCTGAATAGGGCGTTTTGAGTACGTGGTCGTAGACCCGAAACCAGGTGATCTACCCATGTCCAGGGTGAAGGTGAGGTAACACTCACTGGAGGCCCGAACCCACGCACGTTGAAAAGTGCGGGGATGAGGTGTGGGTAGCGGAGAAATTCCAATCGAACTTGGAGATAGCTGGTTCTCTCCGAAATAGCTTTAGGGCTAGCCTCGTGTGAAGAATACTGGAGGTAGAGCACTGTTTGGACTAGGGGCCCACCTCGGGTTACCGAATTCAGACAAACTCCGAATGCCAGCTATTTATACACGGGAGTCAGACTACGAGTGATAAGATCCGTGGTCAAAAGGGAAACAGCCCAGACCACCAGCTAAGGTCCCAAAGTAATCGTTAAGTGGAAAAGGATGTGGCGTTGCTTAGACAACCAGGATGTTGGCTTAGAAGCAGCCATCATTTAAAGAGTGCGTAATAGCTCACTGGTCGAGTGACGCTGCGCCGAAAATGTAACGGGGCTAAACGATTCACCGAAGCTGTGGATTCGTGCGTTGCACGAGTGGTAGGAGAGCGTTCTAAGTGCGTCGAAGTCAGACCGGAAGGACTGGTGGAGCGCTTAGAAGTGAGAATGCCGGTATGAGTAGCGAAAGATGGGTGAGAATCCCATCCACCGAATGACTAAGGTTTCCTGAGGAAGGCTCGTCCGCTCAGGGTTAGTCGGGACCTAAGTCGAGGCCGAAAGGCGTAGACGATGGACAACAGGTTGATATTCCTGTACCACCTCCCCGCCGTTTGAGTGATGGGGGGACGCAGGAGGATAGGGAATGCACGCCGTTGGTCGAGCGTGTCCAAGCAGCAAGGCGTGGAAGTAGGCAAATCCGCTTCCTAATACGCTGAGCTGTGATGGGGAGCGCGTTACGCGCGAAGTTCCTGATTTCACACTGCCAAGAAAAGCCTCTAGCGAGGCGGGAGGTGCCCGTACCGCAAACCGACACAGGTAGTCGAGGAGAGAATCCTAAGGTGAGCGAGAGAACTCTCGTTAAGGAACTCGGCAAAATGACCCCGTAACTTCGGGAGAAGGGGTGCTCATTGGGGTGCAAGCCCTGATGAGCCGCAGTGAATAGGCCCAGGCGACTGTTTAGCAAAAACACAGGTCTCTGCAAAACCGTAAGGTGAAGTATAGGGGCTGACGCCTGCCCGGTGCTGGAAGGTTAAGAGGAGGAGTTAGCGCAAGCGAAGCTCCGAATTGAAGCCCCAGTAAACGGCGGCCGTAACTATAACGGTCCTAAGGTAGCGAAATTCCTTGTCGGGTAAGTTCCGACCCGCACGAAAGGCGTAACGATCTGGGCACTGTCTCAACGAGAGACTCGGTGAAATTATAGTACCTGTGAAGATGCAGGTTACCCGCGACAGGACGGAAAGACCCCGTGGAGCTTTACTGTAACCTGATATTGAATTTCGGTGCAACTTGTACAGGATAGGTAGGAGCCGTAGAAGGGGGAGCGCCAGCTTCCCTGGAGGCGCCCTTGGGATACTACCCTGGTTGTACTGAAATTCTAACCCGCAAGCCTGATCGGCTTGGGAGACAGTGTCAGGTGGACAGTTTGACTGGGGCGGTCGCCTCCTAAAAGGTAACGGAGGCGCCCAAAGGTTCCCTCAGAATGGTTGGAAATCATTCGCAGAGTGTAAAGGCATAAGGGAGCTTGACTGCGAGACCTACAAGTCGAGCAGGGTCGAAAGACGGGCTTAGTGATCCGGTGGTTCCGCATGGAAGGGCCATCGCTCAACGGATAAAAGCTACCCCGGGGATAACAGGCTTATCTCCCCCAAGAGTCCACATCGACGGGGAGGTTTGGCACCTCGATGTCGGCTCATCGCATCCTGGGGCTGTAGTCGGTCCCAAGGGTTGGGCTGTTCGCCCATTAAAGCGGTACGCGAGCTGGGTTCAGAACGTCGTGAGACAGTTCGGTCCCTATCCGTCGTGGGCGTAGGAAATTTGAGAGGAGCTGTCCTTAGTACGAGAGGACCGGGATGGACACACCGCTGGTGTACCAGTTGTCTTGCCAAAGGCACCGCTGGGTAGCTATGTGTGGACGGGATAAGTGCTGAAAGCATCTAAGCATGAAGCCCCCCTCAAGATGAGATTTCCCATTGCATAAGCAAGTAAGATCCCTCAAAGACGATGAGGTAGATAGGTCCGAGGTGGAAGCACGGTGACGTGTGGAGCTGACGGATACTAATCGATCGAGGACTTAACCAATCATTTCAATGTCGTTATCCAGTTTTGAGAGAACAACCTCTCATATAGTGAAGTGACGATGGCGAAGAGGTCACACCCGTTCCCATACCGAACACGGAAGTTAAGCTCTTCAGCGCCGATGGTAGTAAGGGGCTTCCCCTTGTGAGAGTAGGACGTCGCTTCGCAAAAAGGCACCACAATAGTGGTGCTTTTTTTATTGCAAAAGTTGAAGCCCCTTACTAACAAGGACTGAAAGTCCGATCGGCGCGATACAGAAACCACATGCTAAACAAAAGTAAAATAAATATTTGAAGGAGACGAGAAGCACGGGGACCAAGAAGTTCAAGGAAGCGAGGCAGCCCGGAGCGGAGCGTACTATGTACGTGAGCACCGGACTGCCGAAGCTAACACAGAAATTCGCTGGTCAACGTGCTTCGGAGTTAGCGCCGATGGTAGTTAAGGGGTCCCCTTGTGAGAGATAGACGAGCGCTTCGCAGAAGGCACCACAATAGTGGTGCTTTTTTTTATTGCAAAAATAAGCTCCCAACTACCAAAGACCGAAGGTCAGGTCGGCGCGAACAGGACGTTGTTTTTCAATATACCACTGCAAAAGGTTCATTTCGTAAAACCCAACGGTTTAAAAAATGAAGTCAAATATGACTGATTATCAAGCAATTCAATGCCATTTATTAATTGAATGATGAAGTTGGTCGTAATCCCCTTCATGATATATTTAAAAAAATAAATAGTTGGGTTGCATCTTTTAATTAGTTAATAGCCATTTTTAATGTTGGAAGATATCAAATTTCATAATTGCATGTAAAAAGAGCAAAATAAATCTAGTTTAGCGTTATATATCTAAATTAAAATAGTGTAACACAAAATGACAATTTCCAATAGTCCGAATACTTTTTCTATTTGTTAGATTCTTGACACTAGGAAAACATGTTGATAATCTTACTATTAATATTCGTTTTGTACTTAGGAGGAATAATCGAAATGTGGGAGACGAAGTTTGCAAAAGAAGGATTAACATTCGACGATGTATTATTAATACCAGCGCATTCAGCAGTATTACCAAAAGAAGTAGATTTATCAGTACAACTTACACCAAAAATCAAATTAAATATTCCTATTATTAGTGCTGGAATGGATACAGTAACTGAATCTAGAATGGCGATTGCAATGGCACGTCAAGGTGGAATCGGGATTATTCATAAAAACATGTCCATTGAAGAACAAGTAGAAGAAGTAGAAAAAGTAAAACGATCTGAAAATGGTGTCATTACGAATCCTTTCTTTTTAACACCAAGTCATCAAGTGTTTGATGCTGAACATTTAATGGGTAAATATCGCATTTCGGGTGTTCCAATTGTAAATAATGAAGAAGAACAAAAATTAGTGGGAATTATTACGAATCGAGATTTACGTTTCATTTCCGATTATTCATTGAAAATTGAAGAAGTAATGACAAAAGAAGATTTAATAACAGCTCCTGTAGGAACGACATTAGAAGAAGCTGAAAAAATATTACAAAAGTATAAAATTGAGAAACTTCCAATCGTAGATAATGAAGGAAAATTAACAGGTTTAATTACAATTAAAGACATCGAAAAAGTAATAGAATTCCCAAATGCAGCAAAAGACAGCATTGGTCGACTTGTAGTAGGTGCTGCTGTTGGGGTTTCAAAAGATACAAGTGCCCGTGTAAAAAAATTAGTTGAAGCGCAAGTAGATGTTATTGTTATTGATACAGCTCACGGCCATTCTCAAGGCGTAATTGATACAGTTAAAGAAATTCGAAATGAATATCCAGATTTAGAGATTATTGCAGGAAATGTTGCGACAGCTGAAGCAGCACGTGCATTGTTTGAAGCAGGAGCGGATGTAGTAAAAGTAGGTATTGGCCCTGGATCCATTTGTACGACTCGTGTTGTAGCAGGTGTAGGTGTACCACAAATTACAGCGATTTACGATTGCGCAACAGTTGCTCGCGAATATGGTAAAACAATTATTGCAGATGGTGGCATTAAATATTCCGGTGATATCGTGAAGGCTCTTGCAGCAGGTGGACATGCTGTTATGCTTGGTTCACTTCTTGCAGGAACAACAGAATCACCTGGTGAAACAGAAATTTTCCAAGGACGTCGTTTTAAAGTATATCGTGGAATGGGTTCTCTTGCTGCGATGGAACAAGGTTCAAAAGACCGTTATTTCCAAGAAGATGCGAAAAAATTAGTTCCTGAAGGCATTGAAGGACGTGTACCATACAAAGGGCCTCTTGCTGATACAATCGAACAATTAGTGGGTGGTATCCGTTCAGGAATGGGATATTGCGGAGCTCCTAACTTAGAACATTTACGCGAAAAATCTCAATTCGTCCGCATGACAAATGCAGGTCTTCGTGAATCTCATCCACACAATGTACAAATTACGAAAGAAGCTCCAAACTATTCTCTTCAATAATTTGAAACCTAAACACTCTTCTAACGTCACTGTAGATGTTAGAAGAGTGTTTTTTCTTGTTCGTTACACACATCGAATACTATCTATGGTAAAATGAGCGAAGATGATAATAATGAGTGGAGGTACATTTAAGTGAAAACAGCAAGGAAGACA
The DNA here is from genome assembly GCF_038004285.1 of Ureibacillus sp. FSL K6-0165. Lineage (NCBI taxonomy): Bacteria > Bacillati > Bacillota > Bacilli > Caryophanales > Caryophanaceae > Ureibacillus > Ureibacillus sp. FSL K6-0165. Next base: position 579,215 of record NZ_JBBOQS010000001.1, on the reverse strand, counting down.
TCAATGATCAGCTTACTCATGATTCCAATTCTGTTAATTAGCATGATTGTTACGACACCCCAAGCCAATGCTGAAACAGATTTAGGATTAAATGTTGGGGCTGCCATTTTAATTGATGCAGATTCAGGGAAAATATTATACGAGCAAAATGCTGACACACCGCTTGGTATTGCGAGTATGTCAAAAATGATGACAGAGTATATTTTATTAGATGCGATTAAAGCTGGTACAGTTAGTTGGGATCAAGAATATCGCGTGACGGAATATACATATAAGTTGTCACAAAATCGTGCATTAAGTAATGTGCCGTTAAGAGCAGATGGAACTTATACGATTCAAGAATTGTATGAGGCAATGGTAATTTACTCTGCAAATGCTGCTACAGTGGCAATCGCTGAAACAGTAGCTGGAACGGAAACAGAGTTTATAAAGCTAATGAATAAAAAAGCGGAAGAATTAGGACTAGAAGGGTATAAATTTGTCAATTCAACAGGATTAAATAATGCTGATTTAATGGGCATGCATCCTGCTGGGACAGGTCCGGAAGATGAAAACGTAATGCCAGCTCGCTCAGTTGCAAAACTTGCCTATCATTTACTGAAAGATTATCCTGAAGTTTTAGAGACTGCTAGCATTCCGAGAAAAACGTTCAGAGAAGGTACAGATGATGCCATTAAGATGGAAAACTGGAACTTCATGTTGCCAGGGTTGGTATATCAATATCAAGGTGTCGATGGATTGAAAACAGGTACAACTAATTTAGCGGGATACTGTTTTACAGGAACTGCTGAACGAAATGGTACACGTTTAATTTCAGTTGTAATGAATGCTGTTGATTCAAACGGTGTTGGTTCATATAAAGCGCGTTTTGATGCAACAGCAAAATTGTTCGATTATGGTTTTAGCCAATTTGCAAAACAAGAAATTATTCCAGCCGACTTTTCTGAAAAAGGAAAAGAATCTATTAAAGTCATTAAAGGAAAAGAAGATAAAGTAAAAATTGCTGTAAAAGAACCTTTATCCATGCTTGTAAAAACATCAGAAAAAGATTTATATCAACCAAAGTTAGTGTTAGATAAAGAGTCCCTTGAAGCGAAAGTTGAAAAAGGGACGGTAGTTGGGAAAGTTGTAATTGAAAGAAAAGAAGGTTCTGATTACGGTTTTATCGATGGTAAAGAAATGGCTGTTGATGTAGTAACAGCAGACGATGTTGAACGAGCAGGATTTATCTCATTATTCTTCCAAGGAATCGGTAATTTCTTCAGTAATCTTTGGGGAGGCATTACTGGTTTTGTAGGAGGCTTATTTTCATAACAAATTAGGCAATTAAAACTTTTCGCTAATAGAATTTATTTCAAGAAAGCTAGGAACCACTAGATGTGGATTCTTAGCTTTTTTCTTTGATATATATTCTAATACTTTTGGAAATTAAATGTAAATTTTATATAAAATGGTATATAATTGGCGTTTGGCGATGGCAACTATCCGTTGCATCATCATGCGCCCATAGCTCTCTTTACTTCATACTACTTTTAATTTATATTGAACATAAGAAAGGAGTTGCCGTCGATGACATTTAGTGAACGATTAAAAAATGAAAGGGAAAAACGAGGTTGGACACAAGCAGATCTTGCAGATAAACTTCATGTCAGTCGTCAATCAGTATCAAAATGGGAAACTGGAAAGAACTATCCAAGTATTGAAGTAATTATTGCACTAAGCGATTTATTTGGTATTACAATAGATGAAATGTTAAGGAGTGACAATGATTTGAAGGAAAAAGTAATTCAAGATAGTAAAAAATTAGCTCACCCCAAATTAAAATCGTTTTTTGACAGTTTATTTTTACTAGGGGTATTATTAATACTCATTAAAATCATCATTCTAGGTTCCAATTTATTTTTTTATACGAATATAACAATTCCCGATGGTTTACCTAAAGTAATTTCAAATTTCTTACCATTAGTATTAATGATTATTGGTGGAACTGGTTCAGAACAATTAAAAAAGAAATATGCAGATTAAAGAAAAAATATTGCTTGGGAAATATTTATGGGAAATATATGTATAATATACTAATATAAAAAACTCGCTAAGACATCTATAGTTTAGCGAGTTTTTTATTTTTTTGTACGTTCCAACATTCCATCAATTGGTGGATACTTTCCTCTATTTGATTTAAAGGAATACCTCCGAATCCAAGCAAGAAGGTAGGATGTTTATATTCAATGGGCTTTAACAAATAATTGGTTACAGGAGTAATGTTGATGCCATGATGATTTGCAATTTGCTTCAGTTGGTCAACATTTTTGCCGCTAGGAATCGAGATTAGCACATGCATTCCAGCTTGGTCTCCTGTTATTTTTATATCAGGATAAAAAGTAGTTAGCGTATGTTTTAATTTATCATGTTTTTTTCGATAAATTTTCCTCATGCGATTTAAATGTTTAGAGAAATGACCATCTTTCATAAAATTGGCTAATATGTGTTGAACGAAACGTGGGACCGTTGCTGAGTAATAACTAAATATTTCTTTATATTTCATTAATAAATGATGAGGCAATACCATATAAGCAACCCTAAGTGATGGCATCAATGATTTTGTAAATGTGCTCATATAAATCACTTTATCATTTTGATCTAAACCATGTAGGGCTGGAATGGGTTTGCCAATGTAGCGAAACTCACTATCATAATCATCTTCAATAATATATCGATTAGGTGCTTTGCTTGCCCATTTCAGCAGTTGAGTTCTTCTTGTAGCTGACAGCACTGCCCCTGTCGGGAATTGATGTGATGGAGTAATATAGACGATATTAGCATTTGTTTGTTCAAGTTCATCAACTACTAAACCTTCCTCATCCACAGAAATAGGAATGGCATTATTATTTAAATGAATTCTCGGTATTGCTGAGTAACCAGGGTTTTCAAGGGCTAATATGAAATCATCTTCAAATAAGCGCAAAATCATCGGTAATAAAAGCTCAGTTCCAGAGCTAATAACGATTTGCTCAGGTTTGCAATGGATACCTCTCGATTGAAATAAATAATTGGCAATTTCCTTTCGTAACTCTACTTCTCCTTGGGGTTCACCCATTTGTAACAACTCTTTTGAAGTAATATCAAATATATCTTTTACATACTTTCTCCATACAACAAAAGGGAAGGATTCTTCATCAACTTTACCAGGATGAAAATCATATCGATATTGTTTTTGTTCTTTTTGGGGAATTTCGATTGTCGTTTGTTTTTTTTCTACGTAAGGCAGTTCATCAATTTCTTCAACAAAATAACCTACACGGGGAATAGATGTAATATATCCTTCCGCTAATAATTGAGAATATGCAATTTCAATGGTAGTTTGACTAATATTTAAAAACTCCGCTAATTTTCGCTTAGATGGCAATTTCGTTCCTACTTCAATTTGTTTTTGAATAATTGCATTTTTTATGCCGCTGTAGAGTTGTTCATACAAAGGTTTAGCATTTTCTTTTTCCAATTGGAAGATCAGCATGTCCATCGTATATACCTCCAACTGACCATATAACTTTTTATAATTTTGGAACTTTTTATATTGTCAAAAATCATTATACTAAAAATCAACAAATAATAGGAGGTAATAATATGGAAAATTTTAAAGAAATTAACATCCCCAGAGGCGGCGTAATCATGGATGTTGTGAATGCTGAGCAAGCAAAAATTGCAGAAGCGGCAGGTGCTGTTGCGGTAATGGCATTAGAAAAAGTTCCATCAGATATACGAAAAGAAGGCGGAGTAGCTAGGATGGCTGATCTTCGCATTATTGAGGAAGTAAAGAATGCCATATCCATTCCGGTGATGGCAAAAGTAAGAATTGGCCATATTGTGGAGGCACGTATTTTAGAATCAATAGGTGTAGATATGATTGATGAAAGTGAAGTATTAACACCAGCGGATGATGAATTCCATTTGTTAAAAAAGGAGTTTAACGTACCTTTTGTTTGTGGGTGTCGCGATTTAGGAGAAGCAGCGCGGAGAATTGGAGAAGGGGCAGTCATGTTGCGTACGAAAGGTGAAGCAGGTACAGGAAACATTGTAGAAGCTGTACGTCATATTCGAAAAGTAAATGCCCAAGTACGTCAAATTGTTAACATGAGTCAAGATGAATTAATGGTGGAAGCAAAAAAATTAGGTGCGCCTTATGAGTTGTTGCTACAAATTAAAGAACGAGGACGGTTGCCTGTATTAAATTATGCAGCAGGAGGGGTTGCCACACCAGCCGATGCCGCATTAATGATGGAATTAGGAGCAGATGGAGTGTTTGTTGGTTCCGGTATATTTAAATCGGAAAATCCAGAAAAGTTTGCAAGAGCTATTGTTGAAGCGACAAAAAATTATAATGATTACCCACTTATAGCTGAACTTTCAAAGGATTTAGGTAATCCTATGAAAGGAATTGATATTGCTACTCTTTCCAAAGAAGAACTTTTGCAAGTTAGATGAGATTTGTCAAAATAAAGTTAATAAAGTCTTTTCTTGCAAAATTTAACGGGATATAGTACGCTATGGTTAAAATCGATTAAGCGATAATGCGATGATTGGAAGTAGTAACAAGTCAGTTTTTTTTAGAGAGTCAGCGGTTGGTGGAAGCTGATAAAAACCCTTGTGAATCCGTCCATGAGTTGCCCAGCTGAAATGTTTAGTAGGATTGGGTCGGTTGAAAAGCCGTTATGAAATAAGAGGATTAAACATTTTGTTTAATCAACTAGGGTGGCAACGCGGGTAGCTCTCGTCCCTTTTGGGATTGAGAGCTTTTTATATGGAAAATTTCATAATAAGTTTGGAGGAATAAACATGCTAGATATTAAACGTGTCCGTGACAACTTTGAAGAAGTAAAAAAAATCCTGTTAACACGCAACGAAGATTTAGGAAATATTGATGAATTTGAAACTCTTGATTCAAAACGCCGTGAATTAATTGCAAAAGCGGAAGAATTAAAAGCAGAGCGCAATAAAGTATCAGAGCAGATTGCTGTGATGAAACGCAATAAAGAAAATGCTGATGAATTGATCGTTCGCATGCGTCAAGTGGGAGAAGAAATTAAACAGTTGGATGCAGAGCTTCAGGAAATTGAGGAAAAGTTCAAAGATATGATGATGCGTTTGCCAAATATTCCTCATGAATCTGTTCCAATTGGTGAGAGCGAAGATGATAATGTTGTGGAATATACTTGGGGAGAAGTGCCGGAGTTCCAGTTTGAAGTTAAACCACACTGGGATTTAGCTACAGATTTAGGCATCATCGATTTTGAAAGAGCTGCAAAAGTAACGGGAAGCCGTTTTGTATTTTACCGCGGCTTAGGTGCAAGACTTGAGCGAGCACTGATGAATTTTATGATGGATTTGCATGTGGAAGAGCATGGGTATGAGGAAATGCTCCCTCCAGTCATTGTCAATCGAGACAGTTTATTAGGAACTGGACAATTACCAAAATTTGAAGAGGATGTATTTAAACTTGTCGACACTGACTATTTCATGATTCCAACTGCTGAAGTGCCAGTAACGAATTTCTATCGGGATGAAATATTAAGCGTTGATATGTTGCCTAAAGCGTTTGCTGCCTATAGTGCATGTTTCCGTTCAGAAGCAGGATCTGCGGGTCGAGATACACGCGGATTAATCCGCCAACATCAATTCAATAAAGTAGAGCTTGTCCGCTTTGTTAAACCGGAAGAATCTTATGAACAATTAGAGTTATTAACAAGCCATGCAGAAAAAGTACTTCAATTATTAAACTTGCCTTATCAACGTGTGAAAATGTGTACTGCTGATTTAGGCTTCACTGCTGCTAAAAAATACGATTTAGAAGTATGGATGCCATCACAAAATAAATATCGTGAAATTTCATCTTGCTCAAACTTTGAAGATTTCCAAGCGAGACGTGCAAATATCCGCTTCCGTCGTGAACAAGGAGCAAAACCAGAATACGTTCACACATTAAATGGTTCAGGACTTGCTATTGGTCGTACAGTTGCTGCCATTTTAGAAAATTATCAAAAAGAAGATGGAAGTGTCATTATTCCTGAAGTATTAAGACCATATATGGGTGGAAAAGAAATGATGACACCACCTAAAAAATAAAAGTAATAAAAAGAAGCATACCGAGTAAAAGGTATGCTTTTTTCTTTTTGCTAGAATGCATTTCCGTTTTCTTAATATTCCTAATAATTTAATTAAATGGAAAATTTATATTGAATAAACGAATTCGGAATAATATAATTTTTTAAACAAGTATAAATATTGATAAAAATCAATATTTATTTTTTACTATTTTGTTATTTTAAATATTGGGAGGAGGAAATACCTATATAAAAATTATTAAACTGACATCTTTTTGAAACTTTTTTATCAGGGGGTATGTTTGTTTTGTTTAAGAAATTGACAATTAAACGAAAGTTGTTGATTATTTCTACTGCTTTGTTGCTCATTCCTTTAGTTGTAGTAAGCTTCATAAATTTCATGCAAACTGAAGAAAGTTTGAATGATTTAGGGAAAACCAATTTGAGCAACAGTGTTGAAATGACGTTAGAAATGATTAATAGTTTATCGAAATATGTTGATAGAGGGGAAATTTCATTAGAGGATGCACAGGAAAAAGTAAAAGAAGCAATTTTAGGAAGCAAGAATGAGGAAGGATTACGACCAATCAATAAAAATATCGATATAGGAGAACATGGTTACTTATTTATCGTCGATGAAAAGGGAACTATGCTTGCGCACCCGACAATTGAAGGCCAAAATATGTGGAACGATGAAGATACAAAAGGATTAAAATTCATACAAGAAATTATCAAAGTGGGACAATCAGGTGGAGGATTTGTTTATTATGATTATCCATTAATCGGAAATGAAAATCAGATTGAAGAAAAAGTAGCTTATTCAAAAGTGGATTCAAACTGGGGATGGATAATTGGTGCAAGTACATACATGATGGATTTTAATAAGCCTGCAAATAATATTTTAAAAGTGAATTTGTTTACGTTGTTGATAGCAGTAATCATAGGTTTAATTGTTATATGGGTATTTACAAATAGCATATCAAAGCCTATTCAAATGGTTATGGAAAGAATGAATTTACTTTCTCGAGCAGATTTAAGCCCTGAGCCGTTAAGGATTAAATCGAAGGATGAAACTGGCCAATTAGCTTTGGCAATGAATGATATGCAAGATAAGTTGAAGAATATTCTGCAAGAAATTGCGAAAAACTCGGAAATTGTCTCAAGTAGTAGCGAAGAATTAACGCAGGCTGCAAATGAGGTAAAACTGGGTGCAAATCAAATTGTCGTGACAATGGAGGAACTTGCTCAAGGTTCCGAAAAACAAGCAGATAATGCAAGCAACTTATCTTCCATAGCAACGAACTTTGTAGCGACTTCTCAAGAGGCAAACGAGCACGGAGAACGTGTTCAGCAAAGAGCAAAAGAAATATTGGCATTAACAAATGACGGAAGCCGTTTGATGGAATCTTCCGCTAAACAAATGCAAACAATCGATCATATTGTACGTGATTCAGTCGGTAAAGTGAATGAACTTCATACCCAAGTACAAGAAATCTCTCAATTGGTTATAGTTATTAAAGAGATTGCTGAACAGACAAATCTTTTATCTTTAAATGCTGCAATTGAAGCGGCAAGAGCAGGAGAACATGGAAAAGGATTTGCTGTTGTTGCAGAAGAAGTTCGAAAACTGGCTGAACAAGTAGCATATTCTGTAACGGATATAACAAAGATTGTAAATAATATTCAGGAAGAATTTAGTGTTGTGACAGAAGCGTTAACAAATGGTTATAAAGAAGTTGAGCAGGGTTCTACTCAAATAAAAACAACACACGAAACATTTACTACGATTCAAAATTCTTTGCAAGAAATGGTCGATAGTATCACGGTTGTAGCTGAAAATTTATCAACCATCGCAACAAACAGTAGTGAGATGAACAGTTCCATTCAAGAAATTGCTGCAATCTCTGAAGAGGCTGCTGCCGGTATTGAAGAAACAACGGCTGCATCAGAACAGACAAATAGTGCAATGGAAGAGATTTCTGCGAGTTCTGAACAACTGGCAGTCCTTGCTGAGGAATTAAATCGACTAGTTCGACAATTTAAATTGAGATAAACAAGGGGACGAGGGTTCCTAAAAAGTTATTTAAATGCTTCCTTTGCGTCTGTCGTTCTCGCTTTCGTCACAGAAAATGCAACGAGGAGGCGCGTTTGATGTAACCACCGTAGAGAAAGAGTTAAAAAATATTTATTGTAAGATTTGAGCCTGATCAAAAGTTCAAAACTTTTATGATTAGGCTCTTTTATTTTTAGAAGAATAAAAATCCAATACTGATAATAATTCCTGTAAAAATGAGAACGAATACACAGAATCCCATAATATCTTTTGCTTTTAAGCCCGCAATGGCAAGTGCAGGTAGAGCCCAGAAAGGTTGAATCATGTTCGTCCAAGCATCACCCCAAGCAATAGCCATAGCCGTTTTCGCATAATCAGCCCCCATCACTTGAGCTGCTTCTAACATGATTGGTGCTTGCACCGCCCATTGACCTCCACCAGAAGGAATAAAGAAATTGACTAAACCAGCAGAATAAAATGTAAATAAATAGAAAGTTGTATCGTTCGAAATAGCAATAAACCACTCAGAGAAGACAGCAGCTAAACCTGAATTTGTCATCATCCCCATAATCCCTGCATAGAAAGGGAACTGAAATACAATGCCGCTTGCTGTTTTAATGGCATTTTGAGTAGCGGCTAAGAAGCGTTGAGGTGTTCCGTGTAAAATAATTCCGAGAATCACAAAGATTGTGTTCACAATATTTAAATCAAGAGCAAAACCTTTCGTTGTAAAATGATAAATAAGATACGTTACTCCAATTATCCCAATTAAAATAGTTAAAATATAGCTTCTTTCTGAACGAGAAGCAAAAGTATTTACAGGCGGTGGGAATTTCTTCTCTTCTTCTACCAATAAAGCTGGATCCACTTCTACTACATCATCATCTTTTGGCATCATCCAGCGGTTAAAGAATGGAAGAGTGAAAAGGATAACCAGTACAATAAATAAATTATAAGAAGTAAAAATTGTTCCCGAAGTAGGAACTACGCCCATTATCCCTTCAAAAGGATGCCCTTCAGTTGCTACTGATAGAGGAATGGATCCTGCCAACCCACCGTGCCAAATAATAAAACCAGAATAAGCACTAGCAATTAATAAGCGATAGTCCACTTTTTTTACATGACGAGCGATTTCTTTAGCAAAAATAGCTCCGATTACTAAACCGAATCCCCAATTAATCCAGCAAGCAATTAAAGAAACAAATGTAACAATAATAATGGCCATACCAGGGGATTTGATGCTGCTTGCAATAGCAGTTAGAAATTTTTTAAATAAAGGGCTATTTGCTAGTACGTGTCCAGCAGTTAGTACAATGACCATTTGCATCGTAAATGCTAGTAATCCCCAGAATCCATCTCCCCAATAAATAACCATATCAAGTGGTGAGGAGGGGGTTAATACAACACCAAGAATTACAACGAGTACTGATAATATTGCAACAAAAATATATGGATCAGGTAAATACTTTTCCATAATAGCATTTGATATTCTCGTTAAAAACTTCATATTTTCATGTTCCTCCTGATTCTAAAAAAAGTTAGATATTTTATAGATACGAAAAATCAGGAGAAAATATGATATATATTTTAAAAAATAACATAATATGATAGGTGGATAGTTTTAAAAATATAATTGTGACTGATTTCTCAATCACAATTTTCCTTCTCATTCAATTTCATTTTTCGTTTTTCTTCTTTTTTTCTTTCTCGAATCGCTTTAAAAAAATTTGTTAATAGAGAGCCGCACTCATCAGCTAAAACACCTTCTGTCACATCACATTCGTGGTTTAATCGAGAATCGTTTAATAGACGATATAATGAATCGACACTACCAGCCTTAGGGTCCCGTGCACCATATACGACCCGAGGGATTCTTGATTGTAGAATTGCTCCAGCACACATTGGACATGGTTCAAGGGTCACGTATAATGTCGTTTCTTCTAACCGCCAGCTCCCAATTGCTTTGCAAGCTTCTTGAATTGCCATTAGTTCCGCATGCGTAATAGCGTTCTGAGTTGTTTCCCGCAAGTTGTGGGAACGAGCAATGATTTGATCTTGATAGACAATAACAGCACCGATGGGAACTTCACCAAGAGTTTCCGCTTTTTTTGCTTCTTTAATTGCTTCACTCATAAAATATTCATCTTTATCATATAATTCCACATTCCTCTCTCCTTCGGTGTAAGTGTATCATGATTTCATGATTGAATCATCTTCATGCTTGCCGTAACAAAATGCAAGAAAAAATAAAATAGAATTTTGAACCTTTTACATTGAGTTAATAATTTTTCGATATAATGGAAGTAAAAGAGAAGGTGACTTGATTGCGTATAGCGGTTTATTGTGGTTCATCATCAGGAAAATCGTCGGTTTATGTAGAAAAAGCAATTGAATTAGGGAAAATGATTGCACGTAGCGGATACGGGCTTGTTTATGGAGGGTCAACTCAAGGTTTAATGGGGAAAGTAGCGGATGCAGCTCTTGCAGAAGGCGGAGAAGTAATCGGAGTCATGCCGGAACATTTAGTGAATAAAGAAAAATTGCATAAAGGATTAACTGAATTATATATCGTTGAGTCAATGCATGCTCGAAAAAAGAAAATGTCGGATCTTTCCGATGCTTTTGTGGCGATACCGGGTGGTTGCGGAACACTTGATGAGTATTTTGAAGCTTTTACTTGGGCGCAAATAGGATTACATGCAAAACCTGTTATTTTATATAATGTAAATGGCTTTTATGATGGTCTAGTGCAACATTTTGAAAAAATGATGGAAGAAGGATTTTTACGAGCATCACAACATGAATTGTTTTTAGTAGCAACTTCATTAGAAGAGCTATTTGAAATGTTGGAAATGAGCAATGGAAATCTTGTGAATAAAGATGTTTAACAATATTCGAATCCTGGGATAGTGTAAATACACTAATCAAGGATTCTTTTATTTTTTATCATAAAAAAAGGGAGAATATTTTCTCCCTTTAATGGAAGATGAGCATTGCTACGAGTAGAGGTATGGACATTAAGACTAATACCCCGATACTCCACAAAGTTTGTTCAGTAGTAGTCATGTTCTTCGGTCTTAAGCTAATGGAATCATATAAATCATTAATGGCTTTTTGTTCTTTATTATAAAGCATTGTTTGAAACTCATCGTAATCTTCAATATATGAATAGGGTGAACGTGCGCCAAAGCGAATGTCACGTATGTCATCTGTAACATCTTGATTATTATGAAGATAGATAATAGTTGGTGAGAGACCACCATTTGACTTTGCAATGACTTCGATATCATACGTTGCCATTCGGTAGACTTTTTTCCCTTGTTCATTGATGCATTCTTTTACTAAGCGGTTCATTATCATTGCCGTGTCACTCCTTGTAGAATTATGTAATTTTTATACAGTGTAACCATCTTATAAATTTTTACGCATAATACGTGATCACAGAGCAATGATGGTTATTCATAGTATATGTATTTGTAGGAATGCTAACTTCTTAACTTTATTAAAATTTAGTGAAATTAGTTGCAAATTATATAGAAAAAGGAAAGTTTATCCTATAATATAGAATTATTAAAATATTATGTAAATTCAAAGGGGTTATGTCGACATGTCCAATTTAATTGAAAAATATTTAGCGATACCAACTACTGCAATATCTGATGCTACAGGGGGACATACAAATTTAGATGCAAAAATCAAACCGTTGAGCGATCATTTTAAAATTGCTGGACGAGCTGTAACGGTTAGATTGCCAGATGGGGAAAATAAAGCTGTATTAGAAGCAATTAATATCGCACAAAAAGGGGATATTCTTGTTATTGATGCAAAAGGGAATACAAACCGAGCAGTAGCAGGGGATTTTGTAGCTTCTCTTGCGAAAGGATTGGGGATTCAAGGGTTTGTTGTCAATGGTGTAATACGTGATATTGCAGCAATTCGAGAATTAGATTTTCCGGTGTTTGCCCTAGGAACAACCGTTGCTAGTGGAAATAAACATGGTGGTGGTCGAGTAAATGTTCCGATTGCCATTGGTGGTGTGAGCGTCCAACCAGGAGATTTCATTATTGGAGATGTAGACGGTGTTGTTGTTGTTCCACAAGGAGAAGAAGAAGAAATTTTGAAAAAAGCCGAAGAAAAACTAGCAAAAGATGAAGCGAGAGAAAAGGAAGCATTAGCAAACGGGGAAGAATCAATACGCCAATATATTGAAAAAGCTTTATCAAAATAAAAATTTATTATTTTCTATTCATAAAAAAATTTTCTGAAAAATATTAAAAGGGGCATTTTTGCCCCTTTTTTTGTGCGCCCGGCATGTACATGAACTATAGGGTGTAAGTCCCGAACCCCGAAGACAGAAGTAGAGGTTAGCTCAACGCAAGGGTGTCCGTGGTGACGCGGAATCTGAAGGAAGCTGGAGGCAAAACACCGGTCCGAGGAACACGAACCTCATATAAGGCTAGGTATGATTGAGTGAATTTGCACAACAAAACAAAGCTCTTTCTGTCGAAGGTCATATCGAGTAAATGAGGCGGATAGATGGTGTGAAAGTGCATGTACTTACCCGGGGAGGTCTGGCGGATATGTGAAGTACTCTTCATAACCTACTTAGTGATAAGTAGCTGAACCGTCAGAAGTCAGCAGAGGTCATAGTATTAGTTGGTTTAGAACTACTAAGAAGGACCGAACAATTAAGAGAGAATAGCCCTTGGCATTCAGTGAGTCATGATGAACACAGAAAACGTAGTACCTCACTTGAGGAAGGAAGCGGTGAATCCCGTGTTGTTCAGTAAATTTACGATAAAACCCATAATTCTTAATCCTACACTTATGAGTGGATTATACAAAGTTATGAATAAAAAGGAAGAAATTCCTTTTTTTATACTACAATGTTTGTAATCATCGAAAAAGAAAAGAGAGAAAATGGAGGTGAAAAATATCGAGTAAAAACTATGTATCTCACAAATCATCAGATTATTTAGAACATTTTTTATTGTGATTGTAGTAAATAGGAGATATTAGTATGAAAAAGTATTTTTATTCTTTATTTCTTTTATTTACATTCTTACTTGTATTTGTAAATGTACCAGCAGCAAATGCACAAGTTGAGGATAACAAAGAAATCATTTATCAAGCTCAAGAAATTACAGATATAGATGAATTGCTTGAAAGGGCTTTAAATGGAGTTCATGAAGTTGAATTGAATAATATTGAATTACCTAAATATCAATACAAAATAAAATCGTCTACATTAACAAATAGTGAATTAAGCGAAGATTTTAACGTTACGAATGTTTCTACATCTCAATTGTTAAAAGTAGAAAAAATTGGAGATGTTGAAATTGAAGAATTCGCCATTACTACTTTTGGATTAGTAGAAGAAACGGACAATATTAATGGTTTCAATATAGCATCCGCAGAATCCGGAAATAAAAGCGAAGAAAAATGGGATTCTTCTTATAGTGTAAAGGCTTACTCAACTATTTATTATTCAAGAAAGAAAGAAAATAATATCGAATACGCAAAGATTACAAAAGCTACTGGAGGATGGAAAATTAGTGATTCAACGGTTTCTATTACGAGCAGAAAAGTATCCGTTGGTACTAGTGGATTCCCAAGTCTAACTCAGGCTAAGGATTATTCACCAACTTCAAATGAATGGTCTTATTCTTCTGATTTTAAAGACTGGAAATATGTAAGTCTGCAATATACTCATTATGTGGGAGCGACTTCTACTGCTACTTTAAAAAGTAGAGGTGGTTCTGTATGGACTCTACAATTACAAAATAATATCTAAACTCCATAAGTGTATTTAATTATTTTTTTAGAAAGGATATATAATGAGCGTTAAAAATATGTCAAAATCGATTTTCAGCATTCTTTTCGTTGTATTACTCTTAGCCGGTTGTTCTAATAATCCTTCTGTAGAAATAATTAGTGCGACAGTTGAGATAGAAAAGAATAATTTAGTAGAAGATAGTGATGAATTAGAATTTGTTAACTTGCATTATAATTTCGTTTTAAAAAATGTTGGAAGAAAGGATCTTGGAGGAGATAAGCGTTTAAATGACGCAACATACGATTATGATGACGGTATAAAAATTTATATTGAACCCAGTGAAAAACTGAAAGCCATTTCGGAAGAACTAATTGGGATAAATATCTATGATAAGAAAAAAAATTATGGTACGGGGCATACAGGTTTACCAGTTCTTAAACCTAATCAAGAAGGCGAATTCTCGCTTGATTTTGTATTAGGTGCCTTAAAGGACAATGAACAATTAAAAGCTGCACCATCTTCCGAACAGTTAGAGAAGTTAAAAGAAAATGCAATGGATGCCACTTTAATGGTTATGGTCGAGGATGAAACAATCGCACAGTTTGACCTTAATAATTTAGAATAATTGAACTTTTGCTAAAAAGCACTTTCGATATATTCATAATGACCCCATATAAAAGGGATTCATTATGAATATCGGAAGTGTTTTTTTGTGGAATTTGCAAGGTGTAACGAGAATAGGAAGTAAAGCGGTATCTGTATTCAATTTTTCCACATTCCGTAAAGTTTATTCTTTAACTTTTTCCAAAAAACATAAATATTTCCAAATAAAAAGGTCTTAACACAAAATTTCCGTTGACGGTAATTTTGTTTTTCGATGTGCGCCCGGCATGTACATGAACTATAGGGTGTAAGTCCCGAACCCCGAAGACAGAAGTAGAGGTTAGCCAAGAGCAAGGGTGTCCGTGGTGACGCGGAATCTGAAGGAAGCTGGAGGCAAAACACCGGTCCGAGGAACACGAACCTCATATAAGGCTAGGTATGATTGAGTGAATTTGCACAACAAAACAAAGCTCTTTCTGTCGAAGGTCATATCGAGTAAATGAGGCGGATAGATGGTGTGAAAGTGCATGTACTTACCCGGGGAGGTCTGGCGGATATGTGAAGTACTCTTCATAACCTACTTAGTGATAAGTAGCTGAACCGTCAGAAGTCAGCAGAGGTCATAGTATTAGTTGGTTTAGAACTACTAAGAAGGACCGAACAATTAAGAGAGAATAGCCCTTGGCATTCAGTGAGTCATGATGAACACAGAAAACGTAGTACCTCACTTGAGGAAGGAAGCGGTGAATCCCGTGGGGGACCTCTTGGAGGGTGGAGTGACCACTGGCATAAAGAGAACAGCTATTCACGGAAGGAGAATAACGATGCTTTTGAATCAAATCCTGTCACGGGAGAACATGCTTCAAGCACTAAAACGTGTAGAACAGAATAAAGGAAGCCACGGAGTAGATATGATGCCCGTACAAAACCTACGACAGCACATAGTCGAAAACTGGCTATCTATTAAGGAGGCAATTCTCAAGGGAACTTATGAACCAATGCCAGTCCGCAGAGTCGAAATCCCGAAACCTGACGGCGGTGTTCGTTTACTAGGAATCCCTACCGTAACAGACCGTTTGATTCAACAAGCAATCGCCCAAGTACTTTCAAAAGTGTATGACCCTACATTCTCTGAAAACAGCTACGGATTTAGACCAAACCGAAGTGCCCATGATGCGGTGAGGAAAGCGAAAGAATATATAAGAGATGGACATCGATGGGTTGTAGATATGGACTTGGAGAAATTCTTTGATAAGGTCAACCATGACAGATTAATGGGTACACTCGCGAAGAGAATCCAAGATAAACCATTACTGAAATTGATTCGTAAGTATTTACAATCGGGAGTCATGATTAATGGTGTGGTGTCAAGCACATTAGAAGGAACTCCACAAGGAGGACCATTAAGTCCGCTACTATCTAACATTGTACTAGATGAACTAGATAAAGAATTGGAAAGAAGAGGACACAAATTCGTTCGATATGCGGATGACTGTAACATTTACGTGAAAAGTAAACGAGCAGGACTTCGCACAATGGCAAGCATTCAACGATTCATTGAAGGAAAACTACGACTGAAAGTAAATGAAAAGAAATCAGCGGTCGACCGTCCATGGAAACGTAAGTTTCTAGGATTTAGCTATACCTATCATAAAGAGCCAAAGGTTCGTATCGCAAAAGAAAGCCTTAAACGAATGAAGAATAAAGTTCGTGAAATCACATCACGCAAGATGCCCTACCCGATGGAATACCGCATTCAGAAACTGAATCAATATCTAATGGGATGGTGTGGATATTTTGCGTTAGCAGACACCAAATCTATATTCCTTGAATTAGATAAATGGATTCGTAGAAGACTTCGAATGTGTCTATGGAAGAACTGGAAGAAACCGAAAACAAAGATACGCAACCTTATTCAACTTGGCGTACCACAATGGCAAGCGTATGAATGGGGAAATACTCGGAAGAGTTATTGGCGTATTTC
The DNA here is from genome assembly GCF_038004285.1 of Ureibacillus sp. FSL K6-0165. NCBI lineage: Bacteria > Bacillati > Bacillota > Bacilli > Caryophanales > Caryophanaceae > Ureibacillus > Ureibacillus sp. FSL K6-0165. The sequence goes on along the minus strand of NZ_JBBOQS010000001.1, from coordinate 562,701 downwards.
AAATAGTCCAATATTACACAGAACCCTTGGTAACTCCTATTGGAGAAACCAAGGGCTGAAAAGTCTTGAAGCTCGTTATGAAAACTTGCGTCAATTATCTTAATTGAACCGCCGTATACGGAACCGTACGTACGGTGGTGTGAGAGGACGGGAGTTAATCGCTCCCTCCTACTCGATTAATCAAATCAAAAATTTATTTCGCTAACTCTGCAAGATATTCTTCCTTTTTATTTTCATCAAATCGACCTTCCCATTTCGACATAACGATCGCTGCTAAAGAGTTACCAACTACGTTTACAGCAGTACGAGCCATGTCTAGAATACGGTCGATACCAGCGATAAATGCTAAACCTTCTAATGGAATACCTACAGAACCTAAAGTTGCAAGTAATACAACGAATGATACGCCAGGTACCCCTGCAATACCTTTAGAAGTAACCATTAGTACTAGTACTAATGTAACCTGTTGAGCAATTGTTAAATCAATGCCGTATAACTGAGCGATGAAAATAGCAGCAATTGCTTGGTATAAAGTTGAACCATCTAAGTTAAATGAATAACCTGTAGGGATAACAAAGGATGTAATATCTCTTGGACATCCAAACTTCTCCATTTTTTGCATGATGCGTGGTAATACCGTTTCAGAACTAGATGTGGAGTACGCTAAAATAAGCTCGTCCTTTAAAATTTTAATTACTTGGAAAATATTTATATTTACAATTTTCGCTGTAATTCCTAAAACAACGATTACGAAGAAAATCATCGCACCATAAACTGTAATGACTAATTTACCAAGTGGAATCAATGATTCTAATCCAAATTTTGAAACGGTTACAGCCATTAAACCGAATACCCCAAATGGAGCAAATTTCATTACTAAGTTTGTTACCCAGAACATGGCATCTGCTACACCTTGCGCAATGTCAAGGACTGGTTTTCCACGATCACCTATCGCTGCAACTCCTAAACCGAACAATACGGAGAAGAAGATAACGGATAACATGTCGGCTTCTGCCATTGCTTTCACGACGTTTGTTGGTACAATGCCAACAATCGTATCAATGAAACCACCATCATGTTCTACTTGTTCAGTTGTTTCAACATAGGATGAAATATCCGTTTGTTCCAACTGATTCATATCAATACCTTCACCAGGTTTAAACACGTTTGTAATGAGTAAACCAATAATGATGGCAATCGTTGTAATAATCTCAAAATATATTATCGTCTTACCACCAAGGCGACCAAGTTGTTTTAAATCGCCTGTACCAGCTACACCTACAATCAACGTTGAAATGATGATTGGTACAACAATCATTTTAATTAAGTTTAAAAAGATGGTGCCAAGTGGTTTCAAATATGTTTCGACAGCTGGATTTTCATAAAATACAGCCCCTACAACTATCCCCAATACTAACGCAATTAAAATCTGTGCTGCTAAACTGAGTTTGAATTTCTTTTTCAAAATATTCCCCCCTGTTTAAATAAAAAAATAACCAAACATAATATTAAAAAGTTTCTTACATAATCCGACAAAATCCGATAAAAAATTTTTTTAATTTGCCTTATTTACAATATCTGCAAATAACACTTGGATGAACTTTTTTATGTTAATTTTTACTTTTTTTTCTTCGTTATTTCTAATTTGATTCATTAATTTTCTAATTTCTGTAAATTCAAAATAGCGGGGGGCGTAATATTCAAACTCTGAGTTTGTATAATCTACTAAACCTAAGTTTGCAAGGTTAATCATAGCAGCTAATATCGTTCGACGAATACGCTGTTCAATTGATTTACTTTCTTTTATGATTTCATCAGGAGTGGTTTTTGTCAGACCAGCAACTCGCTCATACAACTCTTTTAATGGTGGAAGAGGTGTATTTTTTTGTTTATCTGCCATCAATAATTCTATGATTTTTGTAATATCTTCACTCCCTACCTCTCCAATAATCCCCATATCATTTAAGATGCTTAAAACATGATCACGTGTTGACTTTTTGGAATGATGGATGCTAGGTGTCTCGAAATTTGAAAGAGATTGTCGTATTGCGGAAATGGAGCTTTTTAATCGATATTGTTCCTCGGTTTTTCTTAATACCATTTCTACTTCTACCTTATTAATTGGCTTATGGATAAAAAATTCAATTCCTTTTTCGTAAGCTTGAGCGACCATCTCTTTATTAATGACTTGAGAAATCATAATAAATTTTCCATCGTAAAGATTTTCCCGAAGTTGTTCTATCGTTGCTAATCCGTCTAATATAGGCATCAATAAATCAATGATAACAAAATCTGGCTGCATTACTAATATTTGAGTAATCGCTTCTTGTCCATTGGAGGCTTCCCCAATTACTGTTCCGAGTTGGCTGTCTTCAATAATTTGGGTGAGCATTGCACGGCTTGCACGATCGTCATCAACTATAAAATACCTCATTATGATTCTCCTTTTTGCAGTATAGTTAATGGTAGTTTGATTGAAAAAGTTGTCGTTTCATTGCTTATTACATCAATCGAACCATTTAGTTTGTGAACGATAGCTTTTACATGGGATAAGCCGATTCCAGTCGAAGGGACGCCTTCACTGTTGAATTTTGTAGTATATCCCGGGTCGAATATAACAGGGATTAAATTTTTTGGAATGCCAATACCTGTATCTTCTACTGTAATAGTTGTGAAGTCCTTAGATGTGTTTATCGAAATATGGATTGTACCTTCCTCTTCAATTGCTTCTACAGCATTTGCAACTAGATTATTCATTAGCGCAAGTAAAGGAAGATGTTGTTTTGTATAAAAATCTTGATTATAAGAAACTTTGAATTGAATTTTTTTATTTAGCATTTCACTATATTTTTCATTCGCTTCCTTTACATATTGAAGTAAATTGGAGATGAAATAAGCATCTAATTGTTCCATTTTTAAGATTTTTGATAAGCCTGCATAAATTCTTTGTTCATCTTTTTTGACTTCATGAATTTCTTGAGCAATTGAAAGCGCTTTAATACTTAGCAATGGATCTATCTTTTTTAATTGTTCATATAAACTATAACTATTAGCGGTAATATGTTCGATTTCGTTCATGGATTTTTTTAAATATAATGCTTCTACGTAAAGGGTTGAGATAAAGTTTAATAATTGTTGCATTTGTCTTTTTTGTTCTTTTACAGTGATAGAACTATAAATACCGATGACGAAGAAGCTACGGATGATGGCAACTAAAAGTAGTAATGCGACATCTTTTAATGTTACAGAAATGTCTGTAATAAATAATGTGGTTGTTAGCTGTTCAACGTAATTACTTACAAATTCAACGATGGTTACCAAACTTCCTAATAAGAAAGGTTTCGATTTATTTTTTTCAAGTTTAATAATGCTTAGACCAATAGCAAATAAGATATAAAAAAGACCTGCCGGAATGTGAAAAAATAATGAAACCGAAAATGTACTTATTGATAATAGTTCATCCAATAATGCACGAAAAAGGACTACAACAATTCCTGTTATGCATCCAGTATGAATCAGCGGTAAGGGTCGAATCAATACTGCTAATAAAAATATTACGGTTCCTAAACCGATTCGGAAAGGTGCACCTTCAAAAGGAATAACTTTCACTTCACTTGCAATAGATGTTAAAATTGCCACAATGAATATCAACAAATAATCATACCGATAGTTCATTGATTTTGTTTGTTCCATAATAACTCCTTAATAAAGTAATTCTTCCATTTATTCTAATCTAAAATAGAAGGAAAATAAAAAAGAAGTATTTCGATAAAATAAAAAACCACTACTGAATTTCAGTAGTGGTTGAAATTTCAAATGTATGTATGGCGGAGGAAGAGGGATTCGAACCCCCGCGCGGTTTGACCCGCCTGTCGGTTTTCAAGACCGATCCCTTCAGCCAGACTTGGGTATTCCTCCGTTTGGACAAGCAATAATATAACATGAAATTTTCAATAAGTCAATAAAAAACAATGATATAAAAAGCACAAAATTAGGAGGTTTATGGAATAGTGTGCTACAAGTAGAAGAATACCCAGAACAAAACATTGCAATTATCATTGTATATGAGGTATACTAATTTATGCCGTGCTAGGTGGGGAGGTAGCGGTGCCCTGTAACTCGCAATCCGCTCTAGCGAGACTGAAGTCCTTTTTGAGGCTGTATGCATGTAGGGTTTGCCTCTTGCACGTAGCGTTGAAGGTTGGGTCCCGCGCAATGGGTAGCCATGAACCATGTCAGGTCCGGAAGGAAGCAGCATTAAGTGGTTTCACCCATGTGCCGTGGGGTAGCCTGACCCGAGCTGGCGACAAGAGTAGCACCTATGTGCTGCAGTCGAGGAAAGGTGCACGGCTTTATAATTGAAAAATTTGCCGTGTCGGCTATTTTATATAGTTAAATATTATATCGAACAATTTTGGAAAGGCTGTAGATATCTTAAACAATGAGATATCTACAGCCTTTTTTAATGTCAATGAATCGATCTGTATTCCACCAGATGCGAACAGTTTCTTAATAAAAACTTAAGAATTTGTTATTTTTTTCAATTACTCGGAACTATATGTTAAAAAAAACGTACTAATCAACAAAAGATGTGAAAAGGAGATGTCGCTGGGTGCAAAGAAATATATTCATTCTAATGATGGTAGTCTTTATTACTTTCTTTGTTCAAATTGATACAACACGTGCTGCACCACAATTGGAAGTGAAAGCAGAAGTAGGTGTAGACAACAAAATTAAATTGTATACACCTTTACCAATAAAATTAACAATCACAAATAATGGGAGTCCCTTTTCAGGGGATTTAGTCATCGATGCCGCAGTTACTTTTTCAGCCGGTTCTGCTCAAGTTTATGCACTAGATCTGGCAGAAGGTGAAACAAAAACAATTACTCTTTATTTGGACGGTTTATCAGACGATTATTATTATCGCTCACTAAACGAAAGCCTTTTTTCCTTTTATGATGGTGGTATTGAAAAAGGAAAATTAATTGATTATTCAGGCGATAAAAATATTCGTTTTCGATCTTATTACGACGGAGATTATTCATTTATTTTTACTTATACGGAAAATAGTGATCGTTTAGCGGCATTATTACGTTTGAGTCAATATGTTCCAAATAATATTGAAATTTTTCATTTAAATCAAATTCCTGATTATGATTTTCCTATAGATTTCAAAGGATTTGCCATGGCAGATATATTCGTTGTGGATGAAATGAATATTGCCGATTTATCAGAAGAGAAGCAACAGGCAATTTATGAGTGGGTAGAAAACGGTGGAATTCTGCTAGTTGGAGCATCTGAACAAGTGGAGCGTTCCATGGGGATATTTGGTGAATATCTTCCATTAAATTTGTCCTCTGAGAAAGTTATCGTCACGAAAGAAGTATTAGAAACATTATCTAAAGGCGGCATTTTTACGGAAGATATTGAAGTATTCCGTGCAACTGAAAAAGAAGGTAGCAAAAGAATCCTCGCTGATGGAAATACAATACTTGCCTCATCCATTGACTTAGGGAAAGGAAAAATTATTCAAACGACTTTTTCGTTAGGAGATCAGCCGCTCTCAACGATGGATGGTTATGGAAAGTTAATAAACGAAATTTTGCAGCTTCAATCGAATAGCAATCAATGGAACAGAGGGAATTTTTTAGACGTGTTGCCATATGAGGTTGGAAATTCTAATGAGTTATTCCCTTCATTCCAAGTAAAAACGCCACTCATTATTATTACGATCATACTTTACATGTTCATTGTAGGACCTATTTTATATCTCGTATTAAAAAAGCTCGACAAAAGGGAACATGCATGGTGGCTTATCCCTGTTCTATCAATTGTATTAACATTGTCAATGTTCATTGTTGGCGCAAAAGATCGCATTATGCAAGCTCAAATCAATCAGTCAGCCTTTTATAAAGTGAATGGAAAAAACTTATCAGGCTATTATGTAGAGTCTATTTTAACGAATCGAGGCGGAGATTTTGTATTTACTGTAGATGAAAATACGTCTGCCTTTGCGAAAAGAAACTATGGAATGAATACTTTCGGTATCTTACATGAAAAATCCTATGTTAAACATCATGGGAATGGAACGACCATTCACTTACGAAATTTGAATTATTGGTCTGTGCAATCAATTATTGGTGAAACTAACATACCAAATGCAGGGAACTTTGATATCGATTTAACTGTGAAAGATTCAAAAATTGAGGGAACGGTAAAAAATAATTTCCCATTTGCTGTGAAGGATGTTGCTATTTGGTCTGGTGCACGAGAGATTCTATTAGGAGATATTAAACCAAATGAGACAGTAAAGGTTTCTGAATCCTTAAACAGCTCAATTCTTTTAAAACCAATTGTTTATGGTAATTATTTAGGAACGCCAAAAACGGCTGAAGAATTGATTCCAAAAAGGATCATGCAACTGAAATATCAGGCTTTAAATTTAATGGATGAAAATCAGCCGGTAGTTATTGGTTGGGCAGAAGAAGCGATCCTCGGTATTCAATTAGATGGTAGGGCAGAAGTAAACCCTATCGCTGTTATTCTTCAAACATTTGAACCAAATTTGGATCTTGAAGGGGAATTTACAGTGAATGATAGCATGATGGAAACAAATATATATCCTGTCAATGCTGGATATATGGAAATGTATAATGAACAAAATAATGAATGGCAATTAGACCCTGGTGAGTATGAATATATAGCTGTCATTCCAGAAGAATTATTTGATGAAAAATTGCAATTGACAAAAATAAAAATATCGAATCACGAAAATAAAAACCTAACAATTTCCCTTTGGAATTATAAGACAAATCGTTTTGAAGAAATTCAAGAGAAAGAAATGTTATTACAGGAAAATCTCGAACAATATATTTCAGAGTATCATGAAATAAAGATGTTATTACAGGTTAAAAACAATATTGAAATGTCGCCAATTAAATTACCGACTGTAGAGATTCAGGGGGTGGCTAATAAATGATTGAAATTCAAAATCTCACAAAAAAATTTGGTTCTTTTACAGCCCTTGACCAGTTGACTATGACTGTTGGGGAAGGTGTAGTTTTTGGTTTTGTTGGTGCAAACGGGGCTGGTAAATCTACAACTTTTTCTATTCTTGCCACCCTCCTCTCCCCATCATCAGGCGATGCTTTTATTAATGGGAAAAGCGTTGTAAAAGAGCCAAAAGAAGTGCGGAAATTAATTGGCTATATGCCAGACTTTTTTGGAGTTTATGACCAATTAAAAACAGATGAATATTTAGATTTTTATGGTGCGTGTTATGGACTTTCAGAAAAACAAAGGAAAGTGCTGATTCCACAATTGTTAGAGCTCGTCAATTTAACGGATAAACGTTATGAATATGTAGATTTGTTATCCCGGGGAATGAAGCAGCGCCTATGTTTAGCTCGTTCGCTCATCCATGATCCGAAAGTGTTAATTTTAGATGAACCAGCATCTGGTTTAGATCCGCGAGCAAGGGTAGAAATGCGAGAAATCATTAAGCAGTTAAAACAGATGGGGAAAACGATTTTAATTTCATCCCATATACTTCCTGAACTTGCGGAAATGTGTGATGAAATTGGTGTTATTGATCGAGGGAAATTAATTGCCCATGGAAATGTTGATTCCATACAGTCCAAATTACAGGGAGATAAGAATATTACGATAAAAGTTTTACATGAAATTGAAAAAACGGTGAAGTTTTTAGAGGAAGATCCATTTGTTTCATCAATTGAAGTGCTAGAAGGAAATGAAGCAATAACGTTTATTTATAAAGGGACGAAGGAAGAACAAATGAAATTATTGCAAAGAGCAATTGTTGCGGGACTTCCGGTTTATTCTTTCATGGAAGATGAAAAAGATTTGGAAGATGTTTATATGGCGATTACGAAGGGAGCGGATTCAAAATGAAAGGACTATTATCCAATCCTGTATTGATGAAAGAATTAAAATTGCGTTTCCGCGCCTTTAAAAGCTTTTCAGGCTTAATGTTTTATTTAGCGGTATTAATCATATTTGTTTCAGGCTTCTTACTAATATTTACGCAATTTTCTACCTCTGGATTTTTCGTACCTAGCAATAGTTTTACGATGTTTTCTGTACTTTCTGTATTGCAAATGGCCCTTGTTATGTTTATTACACCAGGGCTTACTGCTGGGGCAATTAGCACAGAGCGGGAGAAACAAACTTTAAATATTTTACTGACGACAACCCAATCCTCTTCGCAAATAATTATTGGAAAGCTATTATCCTCTGTAGCATTTCTTATTTTAATGTTAATAGCTGGGCTGCCGCTTTATAGCATTGTGTTTTTGTTTGGAGGAGTGTCACCAGGACAATTTTTTACAATGTTTTTCTTTTATTTAGTTACATTAATTGCGATTGGTAGTATTGGCATCATGTTCTCAACGATTACAAAAAGAACGATTATTTCGATGATTGCAACTTACGGAGCGATGATATTTTTAGGAGGTATTACTGCTTTCTTCTTCTTTGTAGGTTTTTCTTTAGAACAAATGATGATGTCGCAACAACAAAATACTCAAGGTTTAACGACATTCTTACCAATATCGTATTTTTGGGCAAGTATTAACCCAGGCGTACTTATTCTTACTTTGCTTATCCCTGATACGAAAACAGCTTTAATAGATACAGTTGGAATTAGTTTTCCAAATTGGATTGTTTATTTAATCTTTTATGTATTTATCACCATTGTTTGTTTAACCATTGCCATTCGAAAATTGCGAGCAAATATGAAAACAAATCGTTAGGAGTGAGAAAGATGGATCGTCAAAGCGGATTATTAAAATACGTGAAGAAAGCAAAAAGAAGCTTAAACATTGAAAAAATGCTGCCTATGTTACAATACGGAATTTTCTTTTCATTAATACTTAGCCTGGCGATCCTCTTCGTTTCTCGCTTCTTTGTTTTCGCCTATTATGACGAAGTTGCTTTGTTTGTGGCGTGTGCAACACTTATTGTGACGGTTGTTTATATATACTTTAAGCGCATTCGTTTGAAGGAAGCGATACGGGAATTAGATTCTTTTTATCCTTATAACGAATTAGTAACAGCTCTTTCATTTAACAATGAGGAGCATCCATTAGCAGATTCAATTATGAACAAAGCTATTAACGAATTGGAAGGAGCTTATGACCGTTTTAAAAAGCGACCAAAAAACTATTGGCGACCAAAAGTATTGCTTGGAATTTTGGGTGCTATCATTATTATGGCTACTTTAGTCATTTTTCCTTCCAAAACGCAACAGGAAGCGCAGGTTGTTGAAAAAGAACGAGAAGTCATTCAGGAAATGGAAAAGGAAATAGCGAAATTAGAGAAAAAAGCTCAATCTGAAGAAGTAAAAAGGGAAATGAAAGAGCTCCTTGAAAAATTGAAAGAGGTAGAGACTTCTGAACAAGCGCTTCGAGAGGTAGTAAAGAAACAAAAAGAACTAAAACTGCAACAACAAAAATTGCAGGATAAGAAGTTAGGAGAAAAGGGTGAAACTTCGGAATTATCGGAAGAAGAATTGCAAAAACTGAAAGATTTAGCGGAAATGCAAAGTTTACTTGCAAAAAATGCTTCGAACACTCAAAATGCCTTAAGTAAAATTGGAAAGCCTATTAGCTTTGATTTGCAAAACACGATAGCTAAAGCGATGGATTCTCAAACGAACGAATCTAACATTGGAAACAACTCTCAAAACATGAATAACCAAAATGGCAATTCCTCAATGGGGAATAATAACAGCAAAGCCAATCAGCAACAAAATAATAATCAGACTGGTCAAGGAAGTAATGGTTCTGGCAGTAGTCAAGGCCAAGGACATACTGGATCTGGGTCCGGGAGTAATCAAGGTCAGGGAAGCAATGGAACAACAGGTCTTGGCCAAGGTCAAGGAAATGGATCTATGGCAGGTAGCGGTGCAGGAAAAGGAAAGGGAGGTCGCAATCTTCTATCAGTGCCTAGTGGGCGGCTTGGAGAAAGCAATGAACCAACTGTAGACAGTGGTCCGATAGGTGAAGGAGATCCAGCAATAGAACAAAAAGGACCAGTTCCCGTGACAAAGGGAAGTGTTCGACCATATGAAGAAGTCATCGGAGAATATGAAGAAAAGTATTTACAAAGTACCGAACGTTTGCAACTACCGAAAGATCTACAAAATGTAGTGGAATCATACTTTTCATCGATTCAGTCTGAAGAGTAGGGGGAATTAGTGTGTTTAGTGAAGAGCAATATTCGGAAATGGCAGAACAGCTGCAGCGAGTAAGAAAGGAAGTTGGTAAATTTATTGTTGGTCAGGATGAGGCGATCGAATACACTCTTTATTCTATATTGGCAGATGGTCATGCATTATTAGAAGGGTTGCCTGGGATGGGGAAAACGATGCTTATTCGCACGATTTCAAGTGTTTTAGATTTATCCTTCTCCCGCATCCAATTTACGCCAGATTTAATGCCTGCTGATATTACAGGGACAAATATCATTCAACGAACTGAAAGAGGCTCACAACAATTTGTTTTTCAACCAGGACCGATTTTTAACCAAATGGTGTTGGCTGATGAAATTAACCGAGCAACACCCAAAACGCAAAGTGCATTATTAGAAGCAATGGGTGAAAAGACGGTGACAATTTTAGGAGATACGAAGCCTATGGCAAAACCGTTTTTTGTATTAGCGACACAAAATCCAATTGAAATGGAAGGAACATATCCTCTACCAGAGGCACAAATGGACCGCTTTTTATGCAAGATATTAGTACCATATCCTCGTAAAGACGAGTTAATGGAAATAATGAAACGGACGACAGGTTCACAAGATATTCAATTACAAAAAGTGATGAATACAGAACGTTTAATTATTGCCCAACAAATGGTAAAGGAAGTATTAGTAGCTGATGAAATGTTAGAATATGCAGCTGATTTAGTCATGGCAACCCATCCAAAAGGGGAGGATGCTTTACCTTTTGTAAAACAATACATCATGTATGGAAGTGGACCGAGGGGATTACAAAGTATCATTAAGCTAGCAAAAGCGAGAGCGGTATTTAACGGGAGATTTCATGTAGCTCTTGCAGATATAAAAGCTGTGGCTAAACCGGCTTTGCGTCATCGACTTCTTTTAAATTATGAAGGAGAGGCAACTGGAAAAACAACGGACGATTTAATAGAAGAAATACTACATCACATTCAACAAGGTGTCTCCGCATGAATCATTTCATTTTATCAGATGAATTGATTACCAAAATAGGACGCTTATCGGTTGCCACATCTTCCAAATTAAGAGGGCATCATAAAGGTTCGCATCGCTCTCAACGCTTTGGTTCTTCCTTAGATTTCTCAGATTATAGAGAATATGCGTTAGGAGATGATGTGCGTCAAGTAGACTGGAATGTATTCGCAAGGACGGAAAAATATTTTATTAAGCGTTTTTTAGATGAGCAGGAAATGAGAGTGCATATATTGCTGGATTCCTCTCGTTCAATGGGTGACGAGAAAAAGTGGCTATTTGCAAGACAGCTTGTTGCTGCTTTAGGAATCATGGTATTAAACAGAGATGATCGACTCTCCTTTTCTACTTTAGAGGCAGACACTTTTTTTAGAAGAAAAGGAGCAACTTATCGAAAAGTCTATTTGCAAATAGTGTCGCAAATGAAGGAAGCTACTTTTAAAGAGAGTTTTGCAAAAAATGGATTAAAGGCTTTACCAAAAGATAGTACGGTATTATTTGTTATAACGGATAGTCTAGAACCGATAACGGAATGGGAACATTTTTTCCGTAAACTTCCTCGTTTTGCAGGGGACGTTCGTTGTATTCAAATTGTGACGGAAGAAGAATTAAATCCAACCTATACAGGGGATGTTCGGTTAATTGATGCAGAAAGTAATGAAGAATTAAACGTTTCTATGTCGAATAAAGTGCTAGAACAGTATAAAAAAGAACGCGCTCAACACGAAGCAGCTTTCCATAAGATATGCAGTCGCTTCGGCATTCAAACAATTCAATTAGTCGTTGAAAATGGAATTCAGCACGCGATTTTTCATCAATTATTAATGAATCGGTGGGTACAGTGAGGTGATACGCTTTGGGGGTTAGTCAATTAATCTTTTTATGGACCATTGCTTTTCCAATCATTGTCCTTTTATATTACTTCTTTCGAAAGAAATATAAAGAACAAGAAGTATCTTCCACACTTTTTTGGGAACAAGTGATGCAAGAAACCCGCGTATCGCCTTACTTAAAACATTTACAAAGGAATGCGCTATTTTATTTACAGATGTTAGCACTACTGTTGTTTGTTCTTGCATTAATGAATCCCTATTTAAAAACAAAGGAAATTGGCGGAGAACAAGTAATATGGATTGTGGATACGTCTGCGACAATGCTTGCAGGAAAAGAACAATCGACCTTTGAAAAACATCTAGAGGAAATGCGTTCACTCGTGAAAGAGATTGGGGGAAGACCATTAACAATCATTACAACAGGTAGTGATCCAAAAGCAATTATTCGTCAAGAAACGAATGTGCAGCAAATCGAAAAAGCAATCGACGGATTAGCCGTAACTTACGAAGAGCAGCATTTAACGAAAGCAATTGAGATGGCAAATGCTTTTATCGGTGATTTGCCAACAACAATATATTTATTTACAGATGCTGTATCCCGTTCGGATTTGCCTATAGAGAGTGAACATGTGAAATGGATTGTTAAGGGAGCAGATAGAGACTTAAAAAATGTGGCAATCACTCGATTGGCAGCAACAAGCATAAATGGTGAAACGATTGCATTGTTACAATTAAAAAATGAAACAGAAGAAAATCAAACGGTACAGCTTTCTATTACAAATAAAGATGGCGATGAGTTATTGGAAAAAACCATTACGTTACAACCAAAAGCAGAATTGGCCAACACATTTGAAGCTTTGCCGAATATTGATGTGCTTGTTGCAACGATTCAAGTAAAGGATGATTACGAAGCAGATAATTCGATGATGACCATCGTTGGAAGTAATCCTTATGAAATTGCGGTAGGACAAGATATGCATAAGTTAGTGCAAATCGGGTTTCAATCGGTAGGTCTTGATGTGAAATCTGTTCCTGAACATCAATTGGAATCCTTAAGGGGTGCGATTTGTAGTAACGAATCAAACCGAACTTCTTAAGCGTAATGAACCGATTGTATTAATTGGCCGAGATGATGAAATTGAAAGTGAAGTAAGCGGAAAAATAGAAGTAATACAAGATGAATTGTTTGCGTTCAGTTCGCTAGAAGATGTATATGTAAGTGCGGTTTACCCACCATTTGATGACTTTGATACGATTGCAAAGGTTGGAGACAAACCATTTATTCAACGGTCTCCTAAAGGAGATATTGTCGTTTTAGCGGATATTCAGTCAACAGACTGGCCGCTTTATCCTTCATTTCCTTTGTTTTTATGGAGTGTTCAAAATGAACTAATGGAAGGTAAAACTTCATTAGGAATATTTACGCCAAATGAACAACGAGCTGTTTCGTTATTGCCAGGTGACTGGTCCATTTACACTGCAGATGGCGTGTATATTTCTTCTTTTGAACAATCAAGAGATTTTCAAGCGCCATCAAAACCAGGGTTATATGTTGTTCAATCAGAACATGAGGAGAGACCTTTTATTGTTCAATTACCACAGAAAGAGCGGACAATTGAAGAAGGGACGAGTTTTGAATTAGGAAATGTCGTAAGTGGACAAGAGGATATAACGAATCAATCAATTGCGAAATGGATTGTGCTACTTATTTTATTTTTGATTGTGGTTGAGTGGGAGGTGCAAAGAAGACGTGGATTTGCGAATTGATCATCCAATTTTCCTGCTTTTGCTCATACCACTCTTAGGGTATTTGATTTGGACGTGGTTACATCATCGTTCATTATTAAAAAGGAAACATGGAATTGTCTTCATCATACGTATTATCACTATTATTATGCTTGTCTTTGCCATTGCATCTCCTTATTTGTTATTGCCGGTGAAGGAAGAGCAAGTATTATTCCTTATCGACCGCTCTGCTTCAATGGCAGGCACTGAGGATGAAGCGTTAAAGTTTATCGAAGAAAGTTTACGAGAAAAGAAAGAAACCCATTCGGTAGGGATTTATTCTTTTGCATCGAACTTTCAAACTGAAGCAATCTTATCTAAGACATTAGAGCATGTTCCAAACTTAAGTGAAATACGTGAAGTGGGTGAGACAAATATTGAACAAGCACTACAACTAGCAACAGGAATCGTTGATAAGGACAAAGCAACACGCATTATTCTTATGACGGATGGTTTACAAACGAAAGGTGAAGTTTTAGAGAGCATAACAAAAATAGCTGGTTCAAAAATTTCAGTAGATGTTGTTCCATTAGGTAGAAAAATAAGCAACGATGTTTCAATTCAGAGCTTTACAACACCGCAAGTGGCTTATCAGGGAGAAGAACAAACATTAGTGACTGAAATTGAATCAACAACAGATACAATGGGCGAATTGCTGTTATATGAAAATGATCAACTTATTTTCCGGGAAACAATTCAGCTAGAAGAAGGGAAAAATGTTTTTACTTATCGACATAAAGGCAATAAAGAAGGTTTAGTCAAATATGAAGCATACATTCAAACCGATGAAGATGCAATCTTAGAAAATAATAAGTTGACAAGTATAACAATGGTTCAAAGTACCCCACGATTACTCATTGTTAGTGATAGAGAAGAAGGCTCTCCAATTGCTGATATGTTAAATCCTTCTTCCATCCAATTTGAAGAAGTGTCAGCTGAAGAATTGCCGAGCTCGCTATCATATATGTTGAAGTATGATGCCATTATTTTTGACAATGTTCCTGGCCATCTTGTAGGAGAAGCGAAAATGGGTGTCATCGAGCAGGCGGTAAAAAACTTTGGCGTTGGCTTTATGATGGTTGGTGGTGAAAACAGCTTTGGCATTGGCGGATATTTTAAAACACCAATTGAAAAGTTGTTACCAGTAGAAATGGAAGTAAAGGGTAAACAACAACTTC
This sequence comes from Ureibacillus sp. FSL K6-0165, assembly GCF_038004285.1. NCBI lineage: Bacteria > Bacillati > Bacillota > Bacilli > Caryophanales > Caryophanaceae > Ureibacillus > Ureibacillus sp. FSL K6-0165. Next base: position 547,673 of record NZ_JBBOQS010000001.1, on the reverse strand, counting down.
CATCTTTAGGGCTTGTCATTGTACTTGACCGTTCTGGCAGTATGATTGGGCTAAAAATGGAATTAGCAAAGGAAGCAGCGGTGCGTTCCGTGGAGTTGCTTCGAGAGGGAGACACTTTTGGATTAATTGCTTTCGACTCGCATCCATGGGAAATCATTGAAACTAAACCATTAGAAAATAAAGATGAAGTGACTAATACCATCTTATCGATTCCGGCTGAAGGAGGTACGGAAATTTATCCTTCTCTTTCTTTAGCCTATAATAATCTGTTTGATTTACCATTACAAAGAAAACATATTATTTTATTAACAGATGGACAGTCAGCTACATCAGGTAACTACGAAGAACTAATTGAAAGTGGGAAGAAAAAACATATTACATTATCAACTGTTGCCATTGGGCATGATGCGGATCGTCAACTTTTAGAAAGCTTAAGTGAATTAGCTGGAGGAAGATTTTATGACGTGGAGGATGAAACGACGATTCCTTCGATTTTATCTCGTGAGACAGCGATGATTTCTCGGACATATATTGTAGATGATCCGTTTTATCCGGTCATTTATCACTCAGAAGGTTGGAACCAGTTGTTTGAAAAGGGCGTTCCTCAAATGAATGCTTATATAGGTACGACAGCGAAAACTACAGCTAATGTGATAGCAGAAAGTGAAAAAGAAGATCCGGTGCTTGCAGAATGGCAATATGGATTAGGAAGGACGATTGCATTTACTTCCGATTCAACAGGTGCTTGGACAGGTGATTGGGGACGTTGGGATCGATGGGTTGACTTTTGGAATACAGCAATTTCTCGCTTGCTGCCGACTTATAACGAAATTGCTTATGATATTCGAATGGATGGAGAAGGCTCATTCTTAATTACCGACCCAACGAATCAAGCTGCATTTTTAGATGTAGCAGTTGTAGATGAATATGGAAATGAATTGGAGGTTCATTTAGAACCGATTTCTGCAAGTAAAGTGCGAGCGGTTGCGGATGCAAAACCGGGGCTTGTATTTTTTAGAATTTCAAAGGATGACAATGTATATCAAACGGGATTAACGGTGCCGTATAGTTCGGAATATAGATTGCAACCACTAAATGAGAAATTATTAGAAGAAGTAGCAGATAAAACTGGTGGCAAAATCGTAGAGGATCCTCAAGAAGTATTTCGAAAATTCAACGAACAAGGAGCAACACGTCAAAGCATTGCTACCATTATATTGCTCGTCAGTTTATTGCTTTTCTTTGTCGACATAACGATAAGGAGATTTGGTTGGGCCTTTTTCAAGCAAATGGGCAAATCGAAAAATATTGTGACAGCACAAAAGGTAACAGAGGAAGAAACGAGTGTAGCTGAAATATTAAAAGAGTTAAGGAAAAAATAATAATAAAAGGATAGGATGGTGTCGTAGTAGGTGGCGCCATCTTTTTTCAATCATTTATTATGCTCTACAGAAAAGAAGAAGTAATGTAATGAGTTGTGCTATAATGTAGCTACAAGAATGACGAAGGTAGAAGGAGAGGAAATCGTTGACGTACCAAGCATTTTATCGTGTTTACAGACCACAAAGTTTCCGCGAAATGTCTGGTCAAACCCACGTAAAAAGAACACTTCAAAATGCTCTCCTAGCAAATAAAACAACGCATGCGTATTTGTTTTCTGGTCCACGAGGTACAGGTAAGACAAGTACTGCTAAAATTTTTGCTAAAGCATTAAATTGCGAAAAAGCACCAACAAATGAACCTTGTAATGAATGTCCAACTTGCCGAAGTATAACAGAAGGCTCGCATCCGGATGTCATTGAATTCGATGCCGCTTCCAATTCCCGCGTTGAAGAAATTCGCGACATTATTGAGAAAGTAAGGTTTGCTCCCGTAAGTGCTCGCTATAAAGTGTATATAATCGACGAAGTGCATATGCTTTCTACGAGTGCTTTTAATGCTTTACTCAAAACGTTAGAAGAACCTCCATCTCATGCGGTATTTATTTTAGCAACAACCGAGCCTCATAAATTACCAGCTACAATTATTTCTCGCTGTCAACGGTTTGATTTTAAACGCCTCTCTTCCAACGATATTGTGGAACGAATGAAATTAGTGTTAGAGGATATCAATTTACCTTTTGAGGAACAGGCGTTAAAAGTCATTGCCCAAGCAGCTAGTGGTGGGATGAGGGATGCACTAAGTTTATTAGATCAAGTCGTATCCTTTAGCGGGGAAAAGTTGACTTTAGAAAATGCTTTGTTGGTAAGCGGATCCATAAGTCAAGATGTATTCTATGATATGGTTGTTGCTTTAAAAGAAAAAGACATTGCACATGTCCTATCTTTATTGGAAGAGTTAATTGCAGAAGGAAAAGATCCTCTTCGTTTATCGGAAGACTTAATTACCTTCTTCCGAGATTTATTGTTGCTTCAAACAAGCGAGGATTTAGAGGAACTGTTAGAGCTAGTGACGCCAGAGGAAAAATTTATCGAGTTGTCCCGCGAGTTTTCAGCCGATGCGCTTTACGGATATATCGATATCCTATCTAAAACACAGCAAGATATGAGATTTTCTCATCACACGAAAGTTTATTTGGAAACGGCTTTATTGAAAATGACTCAATTTTCGAATGTAGGTGTGTTGAAAGCGGGAGAAATGCCACAAGCGGATTCTGTATTGAATAATAAAGTCATACAATTAGAGAAAATAATTTTTCAATTGAAAGAGCAAATTGAAAATGGAGCGGCGATGTCTGCAACGGATGCACCAGTTAAAGATGAGAATCGCCAAAGAACAAAAATAACGAATGCATACAAAGCGCCGACGGGTAGAATAAAAGAAGTATTAAAAGAAGCTACTAAAAAAGACATTATTCAAATTAAAAATGCTTGGTTACCTGCACTCAACCAACTGCAAAAATCACAATCAGCTCTATTTGCGGAAGCAGAACCAGTTGCAGCTTCTTCTAGTGCATTTGTGATAAAATTCAAGTATGATATACATTGTCAAATGGTTGCTGAAAACAAAGACCTCACTTCTACATTTTCTCAAATACTTTTCCAACAAATGGGTATCATGTACGAAATTTTATGTATACCAGAAAGTCAATGGACCGTTTTGCGTGAAAACTTTATTCGGGAGAACGGTTTAAATCTAAAAAAAGATCAAAATGCAGGTAAGGTTCAGGAAAGCGCTCCTGAGGCGCCATATATTGACGATGCAAAAGAGATCGAATCGGAAGACCCAATTGTGAAAGAAGCGGAAAAAATGTTTGGGAAAGATTTTATTGAAGTAGTAGAAGATTGATGATTTTCAGCATAATTATTAATGAATGTCAATGAAGGAGGACGTATTTATGCGTGGAATGGGTAATATGCAAAGTATGATGAAAAAAATGCAAAAAATGCAAAAGGAAATGCTTCAAGCACAAGAAGAATTAAATGCAAGACAATTTGAAGGAACAGCTGGCGGTGGCATGGTAAAAGTAATAGTTAGCGGTGAACGCAAAGTGCTTGAAGTCAACATAGATCCTTCTGTAGTGGACCCTGAAGATGTAGAAATGCTGCAAGATTTAATTACCGTTGCAACAAATGATGCATTGAACAAAGTGGATGAAGCAACTGCGGCAACAATGGGCAAATTTACACAAGGCTTAAACCTTCCGTTCTAGGAGGAAAAATTAAATGTATTATCCTGAACCAATATCAAAGCTCATTGATAGCTTTATGAAATTGCCAGGCATCGGTCCGAAAACTGCGGCTCGACTGGCATTTTTCGTTTTAACAATGAAGGAAGATGCAGTCTTGTCCTTTGCAAAGGCATTAGTTGATGCGAAGAGAGACTTAACATACTGTTCTGTATGTGGACATATTACAGATGTGGATCCGTGCCAAATTTGTACTGATCAATCAAGGGATGTCTCAACAATTTGTGTCGTACAAGACCCTAAAGATGTGATAGCTATGGAGAAAATGAAGGACTACCATGGCTTGTATCATGTATTGCATGGCGCTATCTCACCGATGGATGGAGTTGGACCAGAAGACATAAATGTAGCTTCTTTAATCAACCGATTAAAAGATGAAAGAGTAAAAGAACTTATTTTAGCAACCAATCCAACGATTGAAGGAGAAGCAACGGCAATGTATATTTCACGTCTAGTAAAACCATCCGGAATTCGAACAACCCGTATAGCCCATGGATTACCAGTAGGTGGCGATCTGGAGTATGCTGATGAGGTAACGTTATCTAAAGCTTTGGAAGGACGGCGTGAAATATAAAGTGGGTTTATTTAGTAGAAAAGGAAAGTTAAAAAAAGAATTTGATGAGCAGTTAGCGCGATTAATGCAAGAAACGAAAGATGATTGGAATAATGCAAAACTTCTTGAAGAGTTAACCGAAGATTATAATTTAGATGTCATTGCTCAAAGTAAAATTGCTGAAAGCATTCACTTTTATCTTTTTAAAGAAGCACGAATCCGAAAAATCATGTTGCGTTAAATAAAAGTAGGACCATCGTATAAAACAATTTCCTGATTTATAAAAAAATAAATACTAAGAGTAGCCGTTATAGCATATGTTTCCAATGTACTTAAACTCAGGAGGAGATTGGATGGGTACATATTTAATTTTAGGTGCTATATGCGTGCTACTCATGATACTTCTTACTATTGGTAAAAGAATTGGCTATGGAATAATCATTGAAAAGCTCGCAATTTTTTGGTTCCGCCTAGCTTGTTCTTTCGCCTTTTTGTATATAGCACATATAACGGTTGATGGATTTGATATTATCGTTCCTGTTAACTTCTTTTCCGCTTTAACAATCACTATATTAGGATTTCCAGGAGTTCTATGCATAGCAGTTTTAACTCTTTTACAATAAATTAATTAAAATCTCTTGCATTGTTTTAATTATGTTGATATAATGAATTTCCCTTTGAGTTACAAAATAAACAAGGGAATTAAAAAAATATTGACAAACAAAAGATGATTTAGATATAATGTAAGAGTTCTCTATCGAGAGTTAAAAATGTGTAAAAAAAGCTTGAAATATTAATTAAACATGATATAATATTTTAGCGTCACTAAATTAACACTAGATGAACCTTGAAAACTGAACAACAAAACGTTAATGCAATAAATTATCTAGTTGTTAACCCTCGTTAACAAACTAGATTCGGATATTAAATTTTGAGCAAATCAAATTTTCTTTTATGGAGAGTTTGATCCTGGCTCAGGACGAACGCTGGCGGCGTGCCTAATACATGCAAGTCGAGCGAACCAATTGAAAGCCTAGCTTTCATGAGGTTAGCGGCGGACGGGTGAGTAACACGTGGGTAACCTGCCCTATAGACTGGGATAACTCGCGGAAACGCGTGCTAATACCGGATAACACATCAAAGTGCATGCTTTGATGTTGAAAGATGGTTCTGCTATCACTATAGGATGGGCCCGCGGCGCATTAGCTTGTTGGTGGGGTAACGGCCTACCAAGGCGACGATGCGTAGCCGACCTGAGAGGGTGATCGGCCACACTGGGACTGAGACACGGCCCAGACTCCTACGGGAGGCAGCAGTAGGGAATCTTCCACAATGGGCGAAAGCCTGATGGAGCAACGCCGCGTGAGCGAAGAAGGTCTTCGGATCGTAAAGCTCTGTTGTAAGGGAAGAACAAGTGCAGTAGTAACTGGCTGCACCTTGACGGTACCTTACTAGAAAGCCACGGCTAACTACGTGCCAGCAGCCGCGGTAATACGTAGGTGGCAAGCGTTGTCCGGAATTATTGGGCGTAAAGCGCGCGCAGGCGGTCTCTTAAGTCTGATGTGAAAGCCCCCGGCTTAACCGGGGAGGGTCATTGGAAACTGGGAGACTTGAGTGCAGGAGAGGGAAGCGGAATTCCATGTGTAGCGGTGAAATGCGTAGAGATATGGAGGAACACCAGTGGCGAAGGCGGCTTCCTGGCCTGTAACTGACGCTGAGGCGCGAAAGCGTGGGGAGCAAACAGGATTAGATACCCTGGTAGTCCACGCCGTAAACGATGAGTGCTAAGTGTTAGGGGGTTTCCACCCCTTAGTGCTGCAGCTAACGCATTAAGCACTCCGCCTGGGGAGTACGGTCGCAAGACTGAAACTCAAAGGAATTGACGGGGGCCCGCACAAGCGGTGGAGCATGTGGTTTAATTCGAAGCAACGCGAAGAACCTTACCAGGTCTTGACATCCCGCTGACCGCTATGGAGACATAGCCTTCCCTTCGGGGACAGCGGTGACAGGTGGTGCATGGTTGTCGTCAGCTCGTGTCGTGAGATGTTGGGTTAAGTCCCGCAACGAGCGCAACCCTTGTCCTTAGTTGCCATCATTCAGTTGGGCACTCTAAGGAGACTGCCGTACAAATACGGAGGAAGGTGGGGATGACGTCAAATCATCATGCCCCTTATGACCTGGGCTACACACGTGCTACAATGGACGGTACAAACGGTCGCGAAGTCGCGAGACGGAGCCAATCCGAAAAAACCGTTCTCAGTTCGGATTGCAGGCTGCAACTCGCCTGCATGAAGCCGGAATCGCTAGTAATCGCGGATCAGCATGCCGCGGTGAATACGTTCCCGGGCCTTGTACACACCGCCCGTCACACCACGAGAGTCTGTAACACCCGAAGTCGGTGAGGTAACCCTTTCGGGAGCCAGCCGCCGAAGGTGGGACAGATGATTGGGGTGAAGTCGTAACAAGGTAGCCGTATCGGAAGGTGCGGCTGGATCACCTCCTTTCTAAGGATATTTACGGAAGCATTAGCGTTTTGTGTTCAGTTTTGAAGGTTTATGACCTTCAAAGTTATAGTGTTGTTCTTTGAAAACTGGATAAACGACATTGAAAGCAAGATATTTACTGTAAAGTTCTTAATTTTGGTTAAGTTATTAAGGGCGCACGGTGGATGCCTTGGCACTAGGAGCCGATGAAGGACGGGACTAACACCGATATGCTTCGGGGAGCTGTAAGTAAGCTTTGATCCGGAGATTTCCGAATGGGGGAACCCACTGTTCGTAATGGAACAGTATCTTAACGTGAATCCATAGCGTTAAGAAGGCACACCCAGGGAACTGAAACATCTAAGTACCTGGAGGAGAAGAAAGAAAAATCGATTCCCTGAGTAGCGGCGAGCGAAACGGGAACAGCCCAAACCAAGAGGCTTGCCTCTTGGGGTTGTAGGACACTCTATACGGAGTTACAAAAGGATGGGTTAGACGAACCGTTCTGGAAAGGACGGCCAGAGAAGGTAAAAGCCCTGTAGTCGAAAATCCATCCTCTCCTGAGTGGATCCTGAGTACGGCGGAACACGTGAAATTCCGTCGGAATCCGGGAGGACCATCTCCCAAGGCTAAATACTCCCTAGTGACCGATAGTGAACCAGTACCGTGAGGGAAAGGTGAAAAGCACCCCGGGAGGGGAGTGAAAGAGAACCTGAAACCGTGTGCCTACAAGTAGTCAGAGCCCGTTAACGGGTGATGGCGTGCCTTTTGTAGAATGAACCGGCGAGTTACGATTACGTGCAAGGTTAAGCAGAAAATGCGGAGCCGCAGCGAAAGCGAGTCTGAATAGGGCGTTTTGAGTACGTGGTCGTAGACCCGAAACCAGGTGATCTACCCATGTCCAGGGTGAAGGTGAGGTAACACTCACTGGAGGCCCGAACCCACGCACGTTGAAAAGTGCGGGGATGAGGTGTGGGTAGCGGAGAAATTCCAATCGAACTTGGAGATAGCTGGTTCTCTCCGAAATAGCTTTAGGGCTAGCCTCGTGTGAAGAATACTGGAGGTAGAGCACTGTTTGGACTAGGGGCCCACCTCGGGTTACCGAATTCAGACAAACTCCGAATGCCAGCTATTTATACACGGGAGTCAGACTACGAGTGATAAGATCCGTGGTCAAAAGGGAAACAGCCCAGACCACCAGCTAAGGTCCCAAAGTAATCGTTAAGTGGAAAAGGATGTGGCGTTGCTTAGACAACCAGGATGTTGGCTTAGAAGCAGCCATCATTTAAAGAGTGCGTAATAGCTCACTGGTCGAGTGACGCTGCGCCGAAAATGTAACGGGGCTAAACGATTCACCGAAGCTGTGGATTCGTGCGTTGCACGAGTGGTAGGAGAGCGTTCTAAGTGCGTCGAAGTCAGACCGGAAGGACTGGTGGAGCGCTTAGAAGTGAGAATGCCGGTATGAGTAGCGAAAGATGGGTGAGAATCCCATCCACCGAATGACTAAGGTTTCCTGAGGAAGGCTCGTCCGCTCAGGGTTAGTCGGGACCTAAGTCGAGGCCGAAAGGCGTAGACGATGGACAACAGGTTGATATTCCTGTACCACCTCCCCGCCGTTTGAGTGATGGGGGGACGCAGGAGGATAGGGAATGCACGCCGTTGGTCGAGCGTGTCCAAGCAGCAAGGCGTGGAAGTAGGCAAATCCGCTTCCTAATACGCTGAGCTGTGATGGGGAGCGCGTTACGCGCGAAGTTCCTGATTTCACACTGCCAAGAAAAGCCTCTAGCGAGGCGGGAGGTGCCCGTACCGCAAACCGACACAGGTAGTCGAGGAGAGAATCCTAAGGTGAGCGAGAGAACTCTCGTTAAGGAACTCGGCAAAATGACCCCGTAACTTCGGGAGAAGGGGTGCTCATTGGGGTGCAAGCCCTGATGAGCCGCAGTGAATAGGCCCAGGCGACTGTTTAGCAAAAACACAGGTCTCTGCAAAACCGTAAGGTGAAGTATAGGGGCTGACGCCTGCCCGGTGCTGGAAGGTTAAGAGGAGGAGTTAGCGCAAGCGAAGCTCCGAATTGAAGCCCCAGTAAACGGCGGCCGTAACTATAACGGTCCTAAGGTAGCGAAATTCCTTGTCGGGTAAGTTCCGACCCGCACGAAAGGCGTAACGATCTGGGCACTGTCTCAACGAGAGACTCGGTGAAATTATAGTACCTGTGAAGATGCAGGTTACCCGCGACAGGACGGAAAGACCCCGTGGAGCTTTACTGTAACCTGATATTGAATTTCGGTGCAACTTGTACAGGATAGGTAGGAGCCGTAGAAGGGGGAGCGCCAGCTTCCCTGGAGGCGCCCTTGGGATACTACCCTGGTTGTACTGAAATTCTAACCCGCAAGCCTGATCGGCTTGGGAGACAGTGTCAGGTGGACAGTTTGACTGGGGCGGTCGCCTCCTAAAAGGTAACGGAGGCGCCCAAAGGTTCCCTCAGAATGGTTGGAAATCATTCGCAGAGTGTAAAGGCATAAGGGAGCTTGACTGCGAGACCTACAAGTCGAGCAGGGTCGAAAGACGGGCTTAGTGATCCGGTGGTTCCGCATGGAAGGGCCATCGCTCAACGGATAAAAGCTACCCCGGGGATAACAGGCTTATCTCCCCCAAGAGTCCACATCGACGGGGAGGTTTGGCACCTCGATGTCGGCTCATCGCATCCTGGGGCTGTAGTCGGTCCCAAGGGTTGGGCTGTTCGCCCATTAAAGCGGTACGCGAGCTGGGTTCAGAACGTCGTGAGACAGTTCGGTCCCTATCCGTCGTGGGCGTAGGAAATTTGAGAGGAGCTGTCCTTAGTACGAGAGGACCGGGATGGACACACCGCTGGTGTACCAGTTGTCTTGCCAAAGGCACCGCTGGGTAGCTATGTGTGGACGGGATAAGTGCTGAAAGCATCTAAGCATGAAGCCCCCCTCAAGATGAGATTTCCCATTGCATAAGCAAGTAAGATCCCTCAAAGACGATGAGGTAGATAGGTCCGAGGTGGAAGCACGGTGACGTGTGGAGCTGACGGATACTAATCGATCGAGGACTTAACCAATCATTTCAATGTCGTTATCCAGTTTTGAGAGAACAACCTCTCATATAGTGAAGTGACGATGGCGAAGAGGTCACACCCGTTCCCATACCGAACACGGAAGTTAAGCTCTTCAGCGCCGATGGTAGTAAGGGGCTTCCCCTTGTGAGAGTAGGACGTCGCTTCGCAAAAAGGCACCACAATAGTGGTGCTTTTTTTATTGCAAAAGTTGAAGCCCCTTACTAACAAGGACTGAAAGTCCGATCGGCGCGATACAGAAACCACATGCTAAACAAAAGTAAAATAAATATTTGAAGGAGACGAGAAGCACGGGGACCAAGAAGTTCAAGGAAGCGAGGCAGCCCGGAGCGGAGCGTACTAAGTACGTGAGCACCGGACTGCCGAAGCTGACACAGAAATTCGCCGGTCAACGTGCTTCGGAGTTAGCGCCGATGGTAGTTAAGGGGTCCCCTTGTGAGAGATAGACGAGCGCTTCGCAGAAGGCACCACAATAGTGGTGCTTTTTTTATTGCAAAAGTTGAAGCCCCTTACTAACAAGGACTGAAAGTCCGATCGGCGCGATACAGAAACCACATGCTAAACAAAAGTAAAATAAATATTTGAAGGAGACGAGAAGCACGGGGACCAAGAAGTTCAAGGAAGCGAGGCAGCCCGGAGCGGAGCGTACTAAGTACGTGAGCACCGGACTGCCGAAGCTGACGCAGAAATTCGCTGGTCAACGTGCTTCGGAGTTAGCGCCGATGGTAGTTAAGGGGTCCCCTTGTGAGAGTAGGAAGTAATATGCCACTGTAAAATGCTAATTTCACAAGTGAAAACCCAACGGTTTAAAAAGATAGTCTTTAAAACAAAAAATAATTAAAATTTTACAGCGTTTAATTGAAAATAACAACAAGGACAAAAAGTCCACTCGAGTTCAAATAAACCGCAGTACAACTAAAGAAACCTACAAAAGAAAAGCATATACCAACATTTAATTTCAATTAATAAAGAGAAGATACAGTGTATGAGCACCGGACCGCTGAAGCTGACGCAGAGTTTTGCCGGTCAACGTGCTTCGAAGTTAGCACCGATGGTAGTAAGGAACCCCCTTGTGAGAGTGGATGTGGCTTTTCAATAATACCACTGTAAAGTGGTAATAAAATCTTTCTAACTATTTTATAGGTAATAACAAGATGAGTTTTCTCCCTATTAAGACTATAATAAAGGAAGAGTATTTAGCGGGGTGAGATGATGAGAATAGGACGGCCGTTAATTGAAACATTGGAGAATTTTGTGGAAAAACAACCAACATCCTTTCACGTTCCGGGCCATAAAAATGGATTGATATCAGGATTACCGCAACCAATACAAGGCATGTTACCCTTCGATGTAACAGAACTAACAGGACTTGATGATTTCCATCATCCAAAAGAAGTTATATATGAAGCCGAAAGATTATTAGCCCAAACATACGGTGCAGATCGCAGTTTTTTTCTAGTGAATGGTTCAACAGTGGGCAATTTGGCGATGATTTATGCAACTTGTAAAAGAAACGAAAAAATCATAGTACAAAGAAATGCACATAAATCTATTTTTCATGCTCTTCAATTAATTGGTGCTAAACCGATTTATGTCTCGCCTGAATGGGACGACGAAACTAGAACAGCAACTCACGTTTCGTTAACTACTTTAAAAGAGGCACTACGAATACATCGAGATGTAAAGGCTGTAATTTTAACTTCTCCAACCTACTATGGAGCGGTATCAAATGAATTAAAACAACAAATCGAATTATGTCATCAGATGAATATTCCGGTATTAGTCGACGAGGCCCATGGAGCTCATTTAACAGCAAGTAAACAATTTCCGGAATCTGCATTAGATTTAGGAGCAGATATTGTTGTTCAATCGGCCCATAAAACGTTACCAGCCATGACAATGGCCTCTTTTTTACATATCAAGTCTAATATTGTTGAAGCAGAGCAGGTCAACCGTTACTTACGAATGTTGCAATCAAGCAGTCCATCCTATATATTATTGGCTTCATTAGATGATGCAAGACATTATGTTCAAACATATTTAGAAAGCGATGCAAATTATTTATTGGACAGAAAAAAGCATTGGATTGAAGCATTGCGTTCAATTCAATCGTTACAAGTCATTGAAATGGACGATCCTTTAAAAGTGTTATTAAGGGTGCGAGGTTATAGCGGTTTTCAATTGAAGGATGCGTTAGAAAAGCAAGGAGTATATTCAGAATTAGCAGATTTACATCAGGTATTATTCATATTGCCTTTATTAAAACAAGGACAAAGTTATCCTTTTGCAGAAACGAGAATGCGTATTAAGGAAGCGGTTGAGTCTTTACAAAGCGTTGAAGAAGTACCTATCGAATTTGCAACAGCATTTAAAGAAGTGAATAAAATATCCATTCCTGAATATTCATTTTGTGAATTAGAGGAAAAAGATACGGAATGGATTCCCTATATGCGAGCAATAGGTAGAATTTCAGCAAGTATGGTGATACCATATCCACCAGGTATCCCTTTACTCATTCCTGGAGAAAAAATTACTGTTTCGAAGCTCAGTCAATTGGAAGAACTATTAGCGGTCGGAGCATCTTTCCAAGGGAATCATCAACTTGAAGAAAAGCTGATATGCGTCTATAAATAAACAAAGAGTAAACTGGATGGAGGAACAGACTTGTGGGTTATTTAATCAGTTTTGAAGGTGGAGAAGGCTCAGGTAAGAGTACAATTCTTAAACAATTGGCAGAATATTTAATTCAACAGGGGTATTCCGTAGTTTGTACGAGAGAGCCTGGCGGAATTGAAATAGCAGAACAAATTCGAAATGTAATTTTAGACAAAAAGAATGTAAATATGGATGCAAAGACAGAGGCGCTTTTATATGCTGCCGCAAGAAGGCAGCACTTAGTTGAGAAAATCATACCTGAGTTGGAAAAAGGAACGATTGTATTATGCGACCGCTACATTGATAGTAGCCTTACTTATCAGGGATATGCAAGAGGATTGGGGATAGAAGAAGTATATACCATCAATCAATTTGCTATCGGTGATTTTTTCCCTGATTTAACGTTATATTTAGATGTATCACCAACAATTGGACTTTCAAGAATACAAAAAGATGGTGAACGAGAAGTCAACCGATTAGATTTAGAATCATTGGAATTTCATTCAAAAGTAAGAGAAGGTTATTTGAAACTACTTAAACAGTTTCCAGAAAGAATAAAGGCCATTAATGCAGAAAATGAAATTGAAGTAGTACTAGAAGAGGTAATAAATATTGTATTACCATTCTTAAAAGACAAAAGTTAATGATTTCGAGTTCTCTAATGTTTTTCAAAACCAATTTCATACAACCAAAAGGAATGCATTCTAATGAAAAGAACGCATTCCTTTTATTTTGCGTAAAATAACTGCATAAGGATGATGGTGATATAGCCCTTTGTGTAGAATAAACTTTTTTGGGTAAGAGTAATAGAGAAAATTGGATTTACTTTGTTAATAAAGGTATTTTGTAATGATAAAAAGGAATCTTCAATAAAATAATATAAATTTCCATATTTTAATCATAAATATTCTTAACTGCTAAAAAGTTATTTATTTATTCTTGTCATAAGAACAAGGAAATGAAGTGAACATGTAATGTATGGTATAATAAAAACACGCAAGTTAGGAGTGAATGCGTATGAAATTAGTAATTGCGGTCATTCAAGACCAAGATAGTAACCGACTGTCTAATGCCTTAATGAAGCAAAATTTTCGTGCGACTAAGTTAGCGAGTACAGGAGGATTCTTGCGCTCAGGGAACACTACTTTTCTAATTGGTGTAGACGATCAAGATGTTTCCAAGGTATTAGACATTATTCGAGATAATTGTCGGGCAAGGGAACAAATGGTCACTCCTGTTTCACCTCTTGGAGGAAATGCAGATACCTATATTCCGTATCCGGTTGAGGTGGAAGTTGGTGGTGCAACGGTATTTGTTTTACCGATCGAAGAATATCACCACTTTTAACAGCTTATACTTTGCCAAATCCCATGAAAAAGTGAGCGAGGGCTGAATGAAGTGAAAATTAATCAAGATTTACGAGTTGGAATCAAAACAAATATACATGAAATGAAGCAACCAAATGAGGCAAATCAACGCTTTGGAGAATTGGTTGTGAAGCAAGGACAGAAACTGCAAAGTGAGCAATTAACTCGATTGCTAGGAGATATTTCCGCTGCAGGTGATCGAGTAGCAAGGTCAAGAAACTTGCGAGATTTAGCGAGATTTAAGATGCTTGTGAGGCGATTTTTACAAGAAGCTGTTGAATATGGCCTTGAACTAAAACAGTCTCACACTTGGAATCGATTTGGTGAAGGTAGAAGACTTAAAATTATTAAGAAAATTGATGAACGTTTAGTTGAACTAGCTCAAGATTTATTAGATGAAGAAAAAGAAACGATTGATTTGCTTGATAAAATTGGCGAAATAAAAGGTTTGTTAATTAATTTATATATGTAAAACCCGTGTCTTTTACCATGGTGATAGACACGGGATTTTTTCTAAAGAAAATGAAGGAAGTCATCCTGATCAAAGAAAAGGTGAAAAGAAATGCTTGATACAGTGGATGAGCTAATGAAGCTGCAACCAATCGTCATAAAACAATTACAAATGATTTTTGAAAAGGGACGTATTGCACATGCTTATATTTTTGAAGGCGAAAGAGGAACAGGCAAAAAAGAAGTAATGAAGTTTTTTGTTAAATTAATGTTATGTCAAAGTCCGTCGAAAAATGTTCCATGTGAAACATGCAGAAATTGTAAACGCATAGAATCAGGCAATCATCCCAATGTTTTGCAAATAGAACCTGATGGTCAATTTATTAAAGTTGAACAAATTCGTGATTTAATATCAAATATGACAAAAACAGGTATGGAAGAAGGCAGAAAAATTTATGTAGTTCATCATGCAGATAAAATGAATAATGCTGCAAGTAATACATTATTAAAATTTTTAGAAGAACCAGATGGATTAGTGACAGCAATACTCTTAACGGAGCAATATCAATCGATATTGCCAACGATTCAATCACGTTGTCAGCATATTAAATTTTCAAGTATTCCTAAAGACTTTTTAGTCCAACAATTACAACAGCAAGGGTTAACGTTTTCCATGGCATCAACTGTCAGTCAAGTGACAAATAGTCTTGAAAAAGGTCTTGCTTTAGCACAAGATGAGCAGTTTGCACTAGCGAGAAAAACAGTGTTAAAATTAGTTGAGACTGTTAGAAAAAATGTCAATGAAGCCATGCTAATTGTATATGATGAATGGCTTCCAAATGTAAAAGATAAAAGTGATTTTGAACTCAGTCTTGATTTACTTCTGTTAGCTTATCGTGATATTGTAGCTATAAAGGCAAACCCTGAAAGTTCTTGTACCTATCCAGATATGGTAGATACATGGAAGGAAATTGCATTAACTTCTACTTTCGAACAATTGTCGAATCAAATGCAAGCAATATTACAAGCAAGACAAAATGTAGGTCGTAATATGAATCGCACGCTTTTAATGGAACAGCTTATGCTGAAATTGCAGGAGGGGTATTCCTTTGTATAATGTGGTAGGTGTCCGCTTTAAACGGGCGGGTAAAATATATTATTTCGACCCTGGAGAATATCAACTTGAAAAAGACCAATATGTCATTGTTGAGACAGCTCGAGGTGTCGAATATGGAAAAATTGTTGTTCCAATGAGACAAGTTGGTGAAAATGATGTTGTTTTGCCTTTAAAGCAAGTTTTACGTCCTGCTACAGAGCGAGATAAAATCCAAGTGGAAGAAAACAAAGCTGAAGCAAGACGAGCTTTTGATATAGCGAATGTAAAAATTGCTGAACATCAACTGGAGATGAAACTTGTTGATGTTGAATATACATTCGATCGAAATAAAGTGATTTTTTATTTTACAGCAGAGGGAAGAGTCGATTTCCGTGAATTAGTGAAAGATTTAGCTGCGATTTTCCGAACTCGTATCGAACTTCGCCAAATCGGTGTAAGGGATGAAGCTAAGCTTCTTGGAGGTATTGGTCCTTGTGGTCGAATGCTCTGCTGTTCAACATTTCTAGGAGATTTTGATCCGGTCTCAATTAAAATGGCGAAAGATCAAAATTTATCATTAAATCCGACAAAAATTTCAGGATTATGTGGTCGTCTTATGTGCTGTTTAAAATATGAAAATGACGATTACGAAACAGCGAAAGATGGAATGCCTGATATTGGCGAGACAACTATTACTCCTGATGGGATTGGAACAGTCGTTGGAATCAATGTGCTAGAAAGAGTCATTCAAGTATATTTAGAAGAGCTTGAACGCACCGTTGAATATACGCTGGAGGAAATACTCGAGTGTGAAAAGAATCTGATATAGATTAAAACTAATGGGGTGGCTTGGTTGAGGGACCGTAATTTTTTGGATTCTATAATGGAATTTGAACAGCAACTAGAAACGTTACAACAGCAGTTTAACGAGTTAAAAAAATTTGTTGCACATATGGTAGAAGAACATCAGTCACTTCAAACAGAAAACTTTCATTTAAGAAGACGACTAGAAGAACTTTCGAAAGCAGCAGAAGGAACTTCTGAACAAGGTGAAAAGAAAAGCTATTTAGATATTGGGGAAGGATATGATAATTTAGCTCGACTATATCAAGAAGGGTTTCACGTATGCAATGTACATTTCGGAAGTTCCCGCAAGGGTGAAGACTGCTTGTTTTGTCTATCGTTTTTTAATAAAAATGGTTAATGTAAAGGCTGATACCCGAATTGGGTACAGTCTTTTATTTTCATGAGGAGTGTGTAAGTGTGGAAGATTGGTTAAAGGATGATGAACGGTTAGATTATTTATTAGCAGAGGATTTACGAATTATTCAAAGTCCTTCCGTTTTCTCTTTTTCTTTAGATGCCGTTTTATTAGCGAAGTTTGTTAACATTCCTATTTCAAAGGGACAAATTGTTGATTTATGTTCAGGAAATGGTGTTATTCCTTTATTTTTAAGCACTCGCACAAAAGCAAAGATTATTGGAGTGGAAATTCAAGAGCGGCTGTATGATATGGCAGTAAGAAGTATTCAATACAATAGATTAGAAAATCAACTTCAAATGGTTCATGGTGATGTAAAGGACATTCCTCCGCTACTCGGCATTGAAAAATATGATGCTGTGACATGTAATCCACCGTATTTTTTAGATATTGAATCAAGCGATAAAAACTTAAACGAGCACTATACGATTGCCCGCCATGAAGTATTGCTTACATTGGATGAGGCAATTCATGCGGCAAGCAGGTTGCTGAAACAAGGCGGAAAGGCAGCCTTTGTACATAGACCGGGGAGATTACTTGATATTATTACTTCTATGCGGAAACATCGTTTAGAACCGAAACGAATTCGCTTTATCTATCCGAAAATGGGGAAAGAAGCAAATATGTTGTTGATTGAGGGAATCAAAGATGGCAAGCCGGATTTAAAAATTTTGCCTCCTCTGTATGTATATGATGACAACAATCAGTATACAGCTGAAATGAGTGAAATCTTATATGGTGGAAAAGGATAAACATTATTTTTACGTCTTGGAATGTGCCGATTCATCTTTTTATGCGGGATATACGAATGATTTAGAACGAAGAGTGAATCAGCATAATGCGGGCAAAGGAGCAAAATATACGAGAGGAAAGCGGCCGGTAAAATGCATATATTATGAAATTTATGAAACAAAAGAGCAAGCAATGAGAGCTGAATACGCCTTTAAACAATTAAAACGTAGCGAAAAATTGAAATATATTGGGAGATGTAAAAAATGAAATCTCAAAAAAGTAGCATGTATGAACAAAGCAGTTGTTTATATTTAGTTGCGACGCCCATTGGAAATTTAGAAGACATTACAATCAGGGCATTGCGCATTTTAAAAGAAGTGGACATCATTGCGGCAGAAGACACAAGAAATACGAAAAAACTTTGTCATTATTACGACATTACGACACCGTTAGTTAGCTATCATGAACATAATCAAGAACAAGCAGGAGAAAAAATATTGCAGTGGTTAAGAGATGGGAAATCAGTAGCATTAGTAAGTGATGCGGGGATGCCTTGCATATCTGACCCCGGTGCTGATATTGCTCAAAAAGCGATTGAGGAAGATTTTGCAGTAGTTCCTATACCAGGTGCCAATGCAGCCATGTCAGCTTTAATTGCATCTGGTTTAACGCCTCAACCATTTTACTTTTTCGGTTTTTTAAATCGCAACAAAAAAGAACGAAAAAAACAGTTATCTAATCTCAAAAATCGAAAAGAAACATTAATCTTTTATGAAGCACCCCATCGTCTAAAAGATACATTAAAAGATTTAGCAGCCGAGTTAGGCAATCGGAAAATTGTTTTAGCACGAGAGTTAACAAAAAAATTTGAAGAGTTTTTACGTGGTACTGTAGAAGAAGCAATTCAATGGACAGAAGAGAATGAAGTGAGAGGGGAATTTTGTATCGTTATTGAAGGATCGCAAAATGAAGTGGAAGAAAACAATGAAGATGCTTATTGGACAAACATGACGATTCAAGAACACGTAGATTTACTAATGAGAGAAAAACAACTTTCTTCAAAAGAGGCAATTAAAGAAGTGGCTAAATTAAGAGGTCTTCCCAAAAGGGAGGTTTATCAGCAATATCATTTATAAAAAAGAAGGGCTGTCTAGAAACTATCTAGACAGCCAACCCTCTTCGAAAATCGAAGTTATGTTCCTCTGATAGATAAAAATGCACTAGTGTCGTATGAGGAGCGATTTGCCTTATCAGACACGTCCCCATATTCAACTTATTTGTTTAACTGTTGTTGAATTTCTTTCAGTAAAATTTCGGCACCTTCTGGACTTAAAATTAATTTTCCTCCAGCTAAGCGGAAATTTTGATCTGAAACTTCTCCAGTAATAGCGCAAGTCATGTTAGGCATGTATTTTTTGAGGATGATTTTATCATCGTCTACGTAGATTTCTAGTGCATCTTTTTCATTGATGCCAAGTGTGCGTCGAAGCTCAATTGGAATCACTACACGACCTAACTCATCAACTTTACGAACAATACCTGTAGATTTCATGACAATGTTTTCCTCCTATAAATGAGTCATAATTTTAGAATAAATCTCGTATTCGCCAAAATTCGACATTTATTCTTTGTCTGTCTAGAATAATACCAATAAAAGGAATAAACGTCAATAAATTAGCATTGAAGTTTTGAGATTTAATAAAAGAATTTATAAAAATTCGTTTTTTTTATTAAAAAAGTATTAATCGTTAAAGAATATTATTATAAAACGTAGTATTTAGACAAAAAGTTCCATTAATTTTTTAATTGATTGAATTAGTAAAATTCGTCAAAACTTTAGTATAATATGTTAGCGTTGAAACAGAAATAGTTAATCGTTACAATAAATACTATATATAGTTGACAATGGAGGCAGTTTAGGTGAGTGAGAAGAAAACGTTTTATATAACAACACCAATATATTATCCAAGCGGAAAATTTCATATTGGTACAGCATATACAACTGTGGCATCTGATGCTATGGCACGATATAAAAGATTGCGCGGATATGATGTTCGTTTCTTAACAGGAATGGATGAGCATGGACAAAAAATTCAACAAAAAGCCCAAGAAGTTGGAAAACATCCGCAAGAATATGTGAATGAAATTGCTAAAGCAGCAAAAGAATTGTGGGAGAAAATGGATATCTCTTATGATGATTTTATCCAAACCACACAAGAACGTCATGTAAAAAGTGTTGAGAAAATCTTTAAAAAGTTTTTAGACAACGGAGATATTTATAAAGGAGAATATGAAGGTTGGTATTGTACTCCTTGCGAATCTTTCTTTACAGAAACTCAGCTAATTGAAGGCAATTGTCCAGATTGTGGACGCCCTGTTCAAAAGTTGAAAGAAGAATCCTATTTCTTTAATATGCAAAAATATGCTGATCGTTTACTTCAATATTATGAAGAAAACCTAGAGTTTATTGAACCGGAATCACGAAAAAATGAGATGATTAATAACTTCATTAAACCGGGATTAGAGGATCTTTCTGTTTCAAGAACTTCCTTTGATTGGGGAATTAAAGTACCAGGAGATCCTAAACATGTCATTTATGTTTGGGTAGATGCGCTAACAAACTACATTACTGCTCTTGGATATGGTTCGGATAATGAAGAATTATTCAATAAGTATTGGCCAGCCGATGTTCATGTCGTAGGAAAAGATATTGTTCGTTTCCATACTATTTATTGGCCGATCTTCCTAATGGCATTGGGATTACCGCTTCCGAAAAAAGTATTTGCCCACGGTTTCATTATGATGAAGGATGGAAAAATGTCGAAATCGAAGGGGAATGTTGTTTATCCGGAAATGTTAATTGATCGTTACGGATTGGATGCAACGCGTTACTTCTTACTTCGCGAATTACCATTTGGGGCAGACGGCGTATTTTCTCCAGAATCATTTGTAGAGCGGACAAACTATGATTTAGCAAATGATTTAGGTAATTTATTGAATCGTACGGTTTCAATGATTAATAAATATTTTGATGGAATCATACCAACAAAAGGTTTAGAAGAAACAGAATTTGATGCATCATTAAAAACTCACGCAAAAGAAACAAAAGCTGCATATGAAGCCAACATGGATAAAATGCAGTTTAGTGTTGTATTAGCAGAATTGTGGTCATTTATTTCAAGAACAAATAAATACATTGATGAAACAGAGCCTTGGGTGTTGGCAAAAAATGACGAAAACCATGGCAAATTAGGTCAAGTAATGTATAATTTGGCCGAAAGTTTACGTCATATTGCAGTAATGTTACAACCGTTTATGACACAAACACCAAAACGCATAATGGAACAACTTGGTTTAGATGAAAAATTATTGGCTTGGGAAACGATTGAAGAGTTCGGAAATGTTATACCAGAAAACACAAAAGTGGTAGAAAAAGGAGTACCAATTTTCCCAAGATTGGACGCTGAAGTAGAAATAGAATATATTCGTGAGCAGATGCGAGCTTCTGTAAAAACACCTCAAGAGGAAGAAACGAAAAAGCCAATAGAAGCTCCTGAAGTGCCGGAAATCACAATTGAAGATTTCCTAAAACTCGATTTAAGAGTAGGTACTGTTACAGCATGTGAACCAGTTCCGAAAACCGATAAACTACTTAAACTTCAAGTGGATTTAGGCTATGAACAACGTCAAGTAGTTTCAGGAATTGCTGAGCATTATAAACCTGAAGAATTAATTGGTCAAAAAGTAATTGTTGTGGCCAATTTAAAACCAGTTAAGCTTCGTGGCGAGTTGTCTCAAGGTATGATTTTAGCTGGTTCTCATGATGGTGTGTTAAAAATTGCGACAGTAGATTCTGCTTTGGAAAATGGTGCGAAAGTAAAATAATGTGATTAGCCTGTTGATGAAATGATTCAACAGGCATTTTTGTTCAAAACTCATTTTAATTAATTATATTAACATAACGATTTTGGTGGTTAATTGGAATTAAATGAAAACCTTTTAGTATGAATAGACTATATTTATTACGAAAAAATAAGGTAAATATCATAAGATTGGGTTCTTGTAATCGAATTGTAATCTTTTTGTTAAGTCAGTAATGTTCGTTAGCAATAAAATAGACGGTAGGTGTAATCAAAATGTTTATTGACACACATGTTCATTTAAATGCAGATCAATTTCAAGAAGATTTACAAGAAGTAATTGATAGAGCACGAGCTGCAAAAGTTGAAAAAATGATTGTTGTTGGCTTTGATCGAATAACGATCGAGCGAGCAATAAAACTCATAGAGGAATATGAATTTATATATGCAGTAATTGGTTGGCATCCAGTAGACGCAATCGATTGCACAGAAAAAGATTTAGCATGGATTGAAGAGTTGACCCATCACCCTAAAGTCGTTGGCATTGGTGAAACGGGATTGGATTATTATTGGGATAAGTCACCGAAAGAAGTACAGCAAGAACTATTTCGACAACAAATTCGTTTGGCGCAAAAAGTTAATCTTCCAATCATTATTCACAATCGTGATGCAACGGGGGATGTTGTAAGAATTTTGAAGGAAGAAAACGCTCAAACGGTCGGTGGCATCATGCATTGTTTTAGTGGAAGCGTCGAAACGGCACTGGAATGCATCAAAATGAATTTTATGATTAGTTTAGGTGGGCCTGTTACATTTAAAAATGCCCGCTTGCCGAAAATGGTGGCGAAAGAAATTGCATTGGAGCATCTATTAATCGAAACAGATGCACCTTATTTAGCACCGCATCCATATCGAGGAAAAAGAAATGAACCTTCTTTTGTACCGTTAGTTGCAGAAGAAATTGCTCGGTTAAAAGAGATGTCGGTTGAAGAAGTTGCGAAGGCAACGACTGAAAATGCAATCAAGATTTTTAAGCTAAATGTATAAATTTTAAAAAAGCCTCCAATACTGCAGATTAATAGGGTTTAAAGTTACTAAAATACTAAACTAAAAAATTTTTTAGTTGACATAATTAGAAGTTGCCCGTATAATCCAACGAGTGTTAAGGAGGCGTTTTTAAATGTCAAGTAATCCCATAAGGAAAATTTTGTTTGGGATCAAGTATAAACAATCAGTGGTCACCATTTTGTTTATGGTATTGTTTGTGGCAGTTATTTCCTTTGTTTTGTATCAAGGAACAAAAAAGCCTGTGACAATACATGCAAATGGTGAAGAAATTAAAATATTAACTCATGCAAAAACTGTTGAAGAATTATTGAAAGATGAAAATATTGAAATATCGATGCATGATAAATTATCTTATTCACTTGATGCCAAAATTACATCGGGAATGGAGATTGAGTGGATTCAAGCAAAACAAGTAACAATTATTATCGATGAAAAAGAACAAGAGATTTGGACAACCGAAACGAAAGTCAAAAATATTTTGAGTGAAGCAAACATTCAAGTAGCCGAATACGATGAAGTTTCTATTCCTTTGGATGAAGATTTAGGTGATGAAAATCAAATTAAAATTAATAAAGCGTTTCAGGTAACACTTGTTGATGGAACTGAAATGAAGCAAGTGTGGTCCACTTCCACTACGGTCGCTAACTTTTTAAAGCAACAAAAGATAACACTAAATGAACTAGATCGTGTCGAAAAAAAATTAAGTGATAAGCTAAAACCAAACGACGAAGTCACGATTGTTCGCGTAGAAAAAGTTACCGATGTAGTGGAGGAAGAAATTAACTATCCAGTAGAAACAAGATCAGATTCTTCGTTGTTGAAAGGCAGAGAAAAAGTAATTTCACAAGGAAAAAAAGGAAAAGTATCAAGAACATATGAAATTACGAAAGAAAATGGAAAAGTAGTCAAAAAGGTTTTAAAGAATGAACAAATTATCGAAAAACCTAAAGCAAAAGTGGTAGCGGTGGGAACTAAAGTAGTAACAGCTAAAGTATCTCGTGGTACAAGCGAAAGTGGGAAAGAGTTTTATGTAACTGCTACTGCATACACTCCATACTGTGATGGTTGTTCCGGTACATCCGCTGCAGGAATTAATTTGCGTAGCAATCCGAACTTAAAAGTAATTGCAGTAGACCCAAATGTAATTCCTTTAGGTTCAAAAGTTTGGGTTGAGGGATATGGATATGCTATTGCGGGTGATACTGGCGGTGCGATTAAAGGAAATAAAATTGACGTACTTGTACAATCAAAGCAAGAAGCTATTCAATGGGGTCGTAAAAAAGTACGAATTAAAGTATTAGACTAAATTTTATTGAGCTTTCCTGTTTTTAAAAAACGGGAAAGCCTTATTTTTTTTAAAATTGCAGAAGAGCAGTAATCTTAAACGAACATTTCTTGTGAAAAATGTTGATGTTTTGTACAATTGTCCAAGATAAAAGTAGAAGAGAGGAACAAAGTTGGAAATTAAAGAAATCATCGTTGTCGAAGGTAAAGATGATACTATTGCTATTCAAAGAGCAGTAAAAGCAGATACAATCGAAACTAATGGTTCTGCTATTTCTGAAGAAACATTACTCCGCATTCAGCATGCTCACGAAAAACGTGGGGTTATTGTATTCACAGATCCTGATTATCCAGGTAGAAGAATTCGAGCAATTATCGAGGAGCGTATTCCAGGAGTAAAACATGCCTTTCTTTCAAAAGAAAAATGTATAGCTAAAAACGGAAAAGGTCTTGGAATTGAACATGCAAGTGATGATGATATACGTCAAGCATTAAAAAATGTATATACACCCATTACAGAAAAGCCTTTAAAAGAAGAGATAACCATTGGGGATTTAATGAGTGCCCGCCTCATTGGCCATCCGCTAGCAAAGAATCGCAGAATTCGGTTAGGCGAAATACTAAATATTGGGTTGACAAATGGAAAACAACTGCATAAGCGATTAATCATGTTTCAAATCACTTTTGAGCAATTTTCACAAGCGATAGCGCAAATTGATCAGGAGGAACAAAATGTATAAAGACATAGCAACGCCAGTACGAACAAAAGAAATATTAAATCAATACGGATTCGCCTTTAAAAAAAGTTTGGGACAAAATTTTATTATTGATCCAAATATTCTTCGGAATATTGTGAGTTACGCAAACTTGAGTGAAGAGAGCGGGGCAATTGAAATTGGACCGGGCATTGGAGCATTAACAGAGCATTTAGCAAGGAATTGTAAGAAAGTCGTTGCATTTGAAATTGACGGCCGTCTATTACCTGTATTGGAAGATACATTAAGCCCTTATTCAAATGTAAAGGTAATTCATTCAGATATTTTAAAAGCGGATGTCGCAAAGGTTATAGAAGAAGAGATGCAGGGAATCAAAGATATTATGGTGGTTGCAAATCTTCCGTATTATGTAACAACCCCAATATTGATGAAATTGTTGCATGACCGCTTACCGATACGAGGGTTGGTAGTCATGATGCAAAAAGAAGTGGCAGACCGTATAACGGCAAAACCAGGAACAAAAAATTACGGCTCGTTATCAATTGCTGTGCAATATTATGCGACAGCAGAGGTTGTAATGACGGTGCCAAAGACTGTATTTATGCCGCAACCAAATGTAGATTCAGCAGTAATTCGACTAACGATGCGCAACATGCCGCCAATCCAAGTAATCGATGAAGACTTTTTATTTATTGTAGCTAGAGCCTCTTTTGCTCAACGAAGAAAAACGATTTTAAATAATTTACAGTCTGGACTTCCATCAGGAAAGGAAAAGAAACAGCAGATTGTGGATGCATTGAATCAATGTGGCATTGAGCCTACCAGAAGAGGCGAAACATTGACAATTGAAGAATTCGGGAAACTTTCAGACGCTTTATTACCACATTTTAGGTAATTAGTGGGAAACATTACAAAAAATATGACGAAAACTTAATTTTTATAAAAAAATAAGTTGACAAAAATATTTGTCTGCTGATAAAATATTATAATTTATTGACAGAATGGCATTTCTAGTCTATACTAGTATATAGTGAGGTGTATGCGGAAATGCCAAAAACATTAGCTGAGATTAAAAAAACATTGGATGAACACATCGGGAAACCTTTGCGATTAAAAGCAAATGGTGGCCGGAAAAAAACGATGGAGTGCAATGGGATTTTAAGCGAAACGTACAATGCTGTTTTTGTTGTTGAACTCGATCAAAAGGATAGTGCTTGTAAACGTGTTTCTTATAGTTACACTGATATTTTAACTGAAGCTGTGGAAATTACTTTTTTAGATGACAATAATCAAGCACTTGCAGTGAAATAATTTTCTGCCTTGTTGTAAATTGTAGACAAAGCCGATATTTGCATCGACTTTGTCTACAATTTTTTTATGAACCTGCGCATACTACGGATGTCAACCTACTTATTTGAAGGAGGCAAATCTCTATGGCACGAAGAAACGGGATCATGTCGAGTCGTCTTAAAGAGGAAATTGCAAAAGAGCTCGGTTTCTATGATGTAGTCCAACGAGAAGGTTGGGGCGGAATTAGAGCCAGAGATGCAGGTAATATGGTGAAGCGAGCAATTGAAATGGCTGAACAAAGTTTAGCACAGCAAGCGAACCAAAATAGCATCAATAAGTAGTGTTGACATGGCCAATGGCTCTTAAAAGGGCTGTTGGCATTTTTTCATTTTTCAAAAATTATTTAATACTTCTATGTTTAATATTTAACATCTATGGTGATACCATCATTATGGTACAATATACGGAAGAAATTTCCCTGTATTAGGAGCTGTTAGGAGGATCAGAATGCTTTATATTAAAGCACCTGCAAAAATAAATTTAACACTTGATGTACTTTATAAACGTCCCGATCAATATCACGAAGTAGAAATGGTCATGACAACAGTTGATTTAGCCGATCGTATTGGGCTTGAATTAAGGAACGATGGAAAAATTGTCATTCATTCATCAAGTGGCATCGTACCGGAAGATGATCGAAATCTTGCATATCAAGCAGCAATACTTTTAAAAAATACATATAACGTTCATGAAGGAGCAACCATTACGATTCATAAAGAAATCCCTGTTGCAGCTGGACTGGCTGGAGGAAGTAGTGATGCAGCTGCTACGCTTCGAGGATTGAATCAACTGTGGAACTTAAATTTATCGATTGATACTTTGGCAGAGTTAGGAGCTAATATTGGCTCCGATGTTCCGTTTTGTGTATATGGAGGTACAGCTTTAGCTACGGGTAGGGGAGAAAAAATTCAACCATTGCCTGCTCCTCCCTCTTGTTGGGTAATACTTGCAAAACCTAGAATTGGAGTATCGACTGCAAAAATTTATGAAGGTCTGAATTTTGAAAATATAGAACATCCTAACACAAAACAAATGATGACTGCTTTGGAAAATAAAGATTATTCTTTAATGTGCAAGTCTTTAGGAAATGTTCTTGAATCTGTTACATGTTCTCTATATCCAGAAGTAGCTGTCATTAAAAATCAAATGATCCGATTCGGTGTAGATGCCGCACTAATGAGTGGAAGCGGTCCAACAGTTTTTGGGTTTGTTGATAGCGAATCAAGATTAAATAGAGTGTACAACGGCCTCAAAGGCTTTTGTGATGAAGTTTATGCAGTACGCATGTTAGGAGAAAGGAATTCTCTTGCCTAAATACGTACATTTATGATAATTTTTCTATAAAATATTCGTATTTTAATTTGTATTAGGAGAGGGTTGCATGAAATGGAAGCGTAGTGAACGCTTGGTTGATATGACACATTATTTATTAGAGCATCCACATCAACTCATTCCACTAACCTATTTTGCTGAGTTATATAATTCTGCTAAATCATCAATAAGTGAAGACTTAGCAATTGTGAAAGGAACTTTTGAAGAAAGAGGTATTGGAGAATTAGTCACTGTTCCTGGGGCGAGTGGGGGAGTTAAATATATTCCTACTGTATCGGATGATGAAGTTCGAGAAACCATACAAATATTAATATCTGAATTAAGCAAATCAGATCGCTTACTCCCTGGTGGTTATTTATTTATGACCGATTTATTGGGAAATCCAGAATTAATGAATCGTGTAGGAAAAGTGTTTGCAAGTATTTTTAAAGACCAACAAATCGATGCTATTATGACAGTTGCAACGAAAGGAATTTCTATAGCTCATTCGATTGCTAGACATTTAAATGTGCCGGTTGTTGTCGTGCGCAGGGATAGTAAAGTAACAGAAGGTTCAACAGTAAGCATCAACTACGTATCAGGTTCTTCCAGAAGAATCCAAACAATGGTATTATCAAAGCGTAGTATGAAAAGTGGTCAACGAGTTTTGATTACGGATGATTTTATGAAGGTTGGCGGAACGATGAATGGCATGAAAAACTTGCTAGAGGAATTTGATTGTACTCTAGGAGGCATTGCTGTTCTAGTCGAAGCTGAACATGCAGGTGAAACTTTAGTAGATGATTATTATTCTTTAGTAAAACTTCATTCGGTCAATGAAAAAGAGAGAACGATTCAATTAAGCGAAGGAAATTATTTTTCAAAGGAGAGATTATAATGAAATCAGTATCTACTACAAATGCTCCTCAAGCGATTGGACCTTACTCCCAAGGAATAATTGCAAATGGATTTTTCTTTAGTTCTGGTCAAATCCCATTAACTCCTGAAGGTGAATTAGTTGAAGGAGATATTGTTGCACAAACAAACCAAGTGTTTAAAAATTTAAAGGCTGTACTTGAAGCTGCAGGATTATCATTAAAAAATGTAGTAAAAACAACTGTATTCTTAAGCGATATGAACGATTTTGCTGCGATGAATGAAGTTTATGAAGCGAATTTTGGCGATCATAAACCGGCTCGCTCAGCAGTAGAAGTTGCTAGACTACCAAAAGATGTGAAAGTAGAAATCGAAGTAATTGCAGTATTTGAATAAATAATAAGCGATGAATTCAAGGGTGAATTCATCGCTTTATTTTTTTCAATTATTTATTATGAAAAACGTCTATTTACAAAAATATAAAACACTTAAAAATTATTTGAAAATTTTTCAAAAAGTTAGAAGGAATTTTTTAAGTTTTGTAGAATTGTAAAAACTTAAAGGCATCCTAGAGGAAAGAGAGGAGTGAAAGAATGGAAGTTACTGACGTAAGACTAAAACGTGTACAAACAGATGGGCGTATGCGTGCAATTGCTTCCATCACACTAGATGATGAGTTTGTTGTTCATGATATTCGAGTGATTGATGGGAATAACGGTCTTTTTGTGGCTATGCCAAGCAAAAGAACACCGGATGGTGAATTCCGTGATATAGCGCATCCAATTAATTCTAACACACGCAATAAAATTCAAGACGTTGTGTTAGCTGCTTATCATGCTGCCGGTGAAGAAAAAGTAGAAATTCAAAACGAAGAATCTCAATTAGAAAAAGCAAACGCATAAAAAAAGCGTCTCAAAAGTAAGTTATTTACTTTTGGGACGTTTTTTTGTGTGCTTGTAAAGGAATTAATGTGTACAAGATTAGCATGAATGAACACTTTCATAAACTTTCTAAAAAAAAATAATATGAAAACAGATGTAAAAAAAATATAATAGAGAGGGAGATAAGATGTCTTGACAACCTTTCAATGCCTTGAAAATCGAACAAAATTACTATATAGTCATAAGAGAACATGAGCTAAAATTGGGGGACTTAGGATGAATGACATTTTTGCGATCGTGCTGGCTGCAGGCCAAGGAACTCGCATGAAGTCCAAATTATACAAAGTATTACATCCCGTATGTGGTAAGCCAATGGTCGAACATGTTGTTGACAATATATTAACTTTAGATGTTAATCGTATTGTAACAATTGTAGGTCATGGTGCAGATAAAGTAAAAGAACAACTTGGCGAAAAATCTGAATACGTACTTCAGTCAGAGCAACTTGGAACAGCCCATGCCGTAATGCAGGCTGAATCAATATTAGGTGATTTAGAGGGCGTAACCTTAGTTGTTTGTGGAGATACACCTTTGATTCGCCCGGAAACAATGAAGGCGTTATTTGAACATCACGTTGCTCAAAATGCAAAAGCAACAATTCTTACTGCAATTGCAGATGATCCTACAGGATATGGTCGAGTAATTCGTGATGATCAAGGTCAAGTGGCTCAAATTGTAGAACACAAAGATGCGACACCAGAACAACGTTTGGAAAAAGAAATCAACACTGGAACTTACTGTTTTGATAACAAGGCGTTATTTGAAGCATTAAAATTAGTGAATAATAATAATGCACAAGGAGAATATTATTTGCCAGATGTCATTGAAATTTTAAAACAGAAAGGCGAAATTGTTACCGCTTACGTTTGTGAAGATTTCAATGAAACGCTTGGCGTAAATGATCGAATTGCCTTATCTCAAGCTGAAGAAATTATGCGTGAACGCATCAATAAAAAACATATGGCGAATGGAGTAACAATTATTAACCCTTCCATGACACATATTAGTATTGATGCTGAAATTGGTCGAGATACAATCATCTATCCTGGTGTTGTAATTGAAGGGAAAACAGTGATTGGAGAAGATTGTGTAATCGGACCGAATAGCCAAATTAATGATAGCACAATTGGTAATCGTACTGTTGTTAAACATTCAGTAGTGCAACAAAGTGTAATAGGGGAAGATACTTCTGTTGGACCATTTGCTCATTTAAGACCTGAAGCAGAGTTAGGCAATCATGTGAAGATTGGTAACTTTGTGGAAGTGAAGAAAAGCAAAATTGGAGATGAATCTAAAGTATCGCATCTAAGTTATATAGGTGACGCTGAAGTTGGGAAAAATGTTAATATAGGTTGCGGTTCCATTACCGTTAACTATGATGGAAAAAATAAACATAAAACAATTATCGAGGATAATGTCTTCGTAGGATGCAATGCTAATTTAGTAGCGCCTGTGACATTGAGAACAGGATCATTCATTGCTGCTGGATCTACAATTACAAAAGAAGTTCCGAAAGATTCATTAGCAATTGCACGTGCTCGACAAGAAAATAAAATAGATTACGCAAAAAAATTAAAATAAATTAGGAGGCCATCATGCCGTATTCATACGCTGATTCTAAATTAAAAATATTTTCGCTTAATTCAAATTATCCGCTAGCACAAGAAATTGCTGAGCTAATGGGTGTTGAGTTAGGGAAATGTTCTGTAAAACACTTTAGTGATGGAGAAGTTCAAATTAATATTGAAGAAAGTATTCGCGGTTGTGACGTGTTTATCGTTCAATCAACTTCTCATCCAGTAAATGAACATTTAATGGAACTTTTAATTATGATCGATGCAGTAAAACGAGCATCTGCACGCACAGTCAATGTAGTGATTCCTTATTATGGTTATGCTCGACAAGATCGTAAAGCAAAAGCTCGTGAACCAATCACTGCAAAACTAGTAGCGAATTTATTGGAAACTGCTGGTGCAA
Organism: Ureibacillus sp. FSL K6-0165; assembly: GCF_038004285.1. Taxonomy (NCBI): domain Bacteria; kingdom Bacillati; phylum Bacillota; class Bacilli; order Caryophanales; family Caryophanaceae; genus Ureibacillus; species Ureibacillus sp. FSL K6-0165. Next base: position 516,905 of record NZ_JBBOQS010000001.1, on the reverse strand, counting down.
CACGTGTAATTGTGTTGGATCTACACGCTCCTCAAATCCAAGGGTTCTTTGATATTTTAATTGACCATTTAATGGCCGTTCCGCTATTATCCGATTACTTTAAATCTAAAAACTTTGCTGAAGATGAAGTTGTAGTCGTTTCTCCAGACCACGGTGGAGTGACAAGAGCTCGAAAAATGGCTGAACGCTTAAAAGCGCCGATTGCCATTATTGATAAACGTAGACCAAAACCAAATGTGGCAGAAGTAATGAACATCGTTGGTAACGTTGAAGGAAAAATTTGTATTTTAATTGATGATATTATTGATACTGCTGGAACGATTACAATTGGTGCGAATGCATTGCTAGAAAACGGAGCAAAAGAAGTATATGCTTGCTGTTCACATCCTGTGTTATCAGGTCCAGCAATCGAACGAATTCAAAACTCTGTTATTAAAGAATTAGTTGTTACAAATACAATTAAATTACCAGAGGAAAAAATGATTTCAAAAATTACTCAATTATCTGTTGCACCATTAATGGCGGAAGCAATTTCCCGCATCTATGAAAACAAATCTGTAAGTACATTATTTGATTAATGCTTGAAATAAAATGTAGACAAAATCAGATAAGATTTTGTCTACATTTTTTTTTTAAAATTTTAGCAATTTGGACAGAATGAAAAAGAACACATACTTTATTGCGATGTGAGATTTATGGAAACTTTCAGAAAATGGACTATAATAGAAATTAGGTAGTCCATAATTTTCTAATGGAGGGGTTGAAATCGTGAGCACAGTATTACAAGCGTCAGTACGTAAGACTGGTGTACGTTCAGAGCTTACCCAACTTAGAAAAGGAGGAAAATTACCTGCTGTCATTTATGGCTATAATATTGAAAATACGCCAATTGCAATCGATTATAAAGAGGTAGCAAAAGAAGTTCAAAAAAGAGGAAGTACAAGTATTTTCGATATTGAGGTAGAAGGGAAAAAACTAAAAGCACTCATTAATGAAGTGCAAAGATGCCCGTTAAAAGGACAAGTACTCCATGTTGATTTTTTGTCAGTAAACATGGATGAGGAAGTTGAAGTTGATGTACCAATCCATGCAGTTGGAGAAGCGATTGGTGTAAAAGAAGGCGGAGTACTAACCCAAATTCTAAGTACATTAAAAATAAAAGTGAAGCCCGCTGAACTTCCAGAGAAAATCGAAGTGGATGTATCGGAATTAGGGATTGGAGATACACTTTTTGTAAGTGATCTTAGAGAAAGGCTCAATTTCAATATTATTGAAGGTGATGACGTAACAGTATTTACAGTCACTTCTCCAGCAACTGCTCGCGATGCAGGACAAGGAGATAATGATAATCAAGATATGAAGGCTACAGAAGCTCCTGAATCTCAAGCATAAACCATTGGGTTGTCTAAGTATCTGACTTGGACAACCCTTTTCTTATTGTGTTCAGATAGGCTTTAGATTTGATGATAGCATGGGTATTAGCATAAACAATGTAAGAGGAATGATAGAAAGTTTACATACTTAGTGTCTTTATTTAACACTTTTTTTTATATTATGTGATAAAATAAGCGCAGCGAATTAGGATAAAAAGGAATGGTTTCATGAAACTAATAATAGGCTTAGGTAATCCAGGCAAAAATTATGATCGTACTCGACATAATATTGGATTTATGTGTATAGATGCGTTAGCAGAAAAATGGAATGTGACATTAAGTGAATCAAAGTTTAAAGGTATGTATACAGTTGTCCATCGACCTGAAGGAAAAGTAATGTTGTTGAAACCGCTAACGTACATGAACTTATCTGGTGAATGTGTTCGACCAATCATGGATTACTTTGATATAGATGTTGAAGATATAATTGTTATTTACGACGATTTAGACTTGGAGACAGGTAAACTTCGGCTTCGGCAAAAAGGAAGTGCTGGAGGGCATAACGGCATTAAATCGCTTATTCAGCATATTGGAACGCAGGAATTTAAACGCATTCGTGTCGGTATTAGCAGACCGCCGGCTGGCATGAAAGTCCCTGATTATGTCCTTTCAAAGTTTTCTAAGGAAGAAGAGCCTGTTATTGAACAAGCAATTGAAAAAGTGGTCCAAGCCTGTGAGGCATCATTGTCTAAAAAATTCATTGATGTAATGAATGAATTTAATTAAGCAAAAATTGTTTAAATAAATTACAGTGCATAATTGATAATCGAACAGTCTATACTTGGAATATATACCGAAGCTCGTTAAGGAGGATCCAGTATGACTGTTCGTTACCGTTGTAGATATTGCGATACCGAATTGGGTACATTACCTTTTAATGAAGAAGAAACAATACGCAAGCTTCATTTATTCGAAGTTGGCGAAATAGAAGAATTTATCGAAAAAGATGAACTTGGAGTAACGACAGTACACTGTATTTGTGAACATTGTGAGGAATCGTTACGACAATTTCCTGATTATTATGCTTTAAAAAAATGGATTCAATAAAAATAACGCTTTGGACGAAAATTGTCCAAGGCTTTTTCCAATATATTGTAAATTTGCAGTAAACGAAATAAACGTAATGTTTCGGTTGATTTATAGAATGGCTACATAACGAGTGCCTTAGTTGGAAGGAGGTTTCTACAATGGGAGTTATAACTCAATTATTCTCTCAAGATAAACATATAAACATGCTAATCAACCAATTGAAAGAACAAACGTTTAAATCTCAATTAATTACAGGGTTAACTGGAAGTGCACGTGCAGTTTTTATTAATGCGCTTTTTAATGAATTAAAACGACCAGTTTATATTTTATCTCCTAATTTATTGCAAGCGCAAAAGTTAGTAGACGATTTAACATCCCTTGTAGGAGAAGGATATGTTCATTATTATCCTGCAGATGAATTTATTGCAGCAGACATGACGATAGCATCTCCTGAATTAAGAGCAGGACGGATTTCTACATTGGATCACTTAATAAGAGAAGAAGTAGCGATTTACGTTATTCCTATTGCAGGTATGCGTAAATATATGACGCCAGTGGAACAATGGAAACATAACCTTTTAGAAGTACATGTCGGTCAAGAAATAGATATAGACCAATGGCTTTCGAAATTAGTAGAAATGGGATATACACGAAGCCAAATGGTAACAACACCAGGTGAGTTTGCATTGCGTGGAGGAATACTAGATATCTATCCACCCTATGCAGAGTCACCATTTCGTATTGAACTTTTTGATACCGAAGTAGATTCCATCCGTGAATTTTCTGCAGACGATCAACGTTCCGTTAAAAAGCTAGAGTCGTGTCGTATTTTGCCGGCCATTGAGTTGCTGTTGACGTTAGACCAGCGCATTCAATTGGCAGAGCGTTTAGAAAAAGCTCTTTCAAGAAGTATAAAAAAGGTCAAAAAACAGGAAGTTCAAGAAGCATTATATGAAAATATCAAGTACGATATTGAAATGTTGAAACAAGGGAATTTACCTAATCATGTGACGAAATATGGATCATTATTATATGAACAACCAGCATTTTTAGGAGATTATTTTTCAAAAGATGGCATTATCTTATTCGATGAGCTTGGTCGAATTCAAGAAGTGACAGGAGCATGGGAGCGGGAAGAAGAAGAGTGGTTCATATCATTAATAGAAGAAGGAAAAATGGTTCATGATGTTCAACCTTCTTACTCCTTTAAAGAAATTTTCTCTATGTTGGATCTGCAAAAAATATATCTTACATTGTTTACTCGCAACTTTACCGGTATTCGGTTTGACCAAACGACGAATTTTTCCTGCAAACCAATGCAACAATTTCACGGACAAATACCGCTCTTACAAAGTGAAATTGAACGCTGGAATCGAGAAAAATTTACTGTGCTATTTGTCGCTGATGGAGAACGTCGATTAGAAAAAATCAAAAATATTTTAGAAGATTACAAGATTGATGTCACCATTGGACATCCAAAGGGAGAAGGAATTTTCTTAATTGATGGACAGCTTAGTTCAGGATTTGAATTGCCATTGCAACGTTTAGCAGTAGTGACAGATGATGAATTATTTAAACAGCAAGCTAAACGGAAAAAAACTCGTTCTCAAAAGATGACCAATGCTGAACGGATTAAAAGCTATACAGAGATAAAACCGGGCGACTATGTTGTTCATGTTCATCACGGAATCGGAAAATATATTGGTATTCAAACTCTTGAAGTGAACGGAACACATAAAGATTATCTTCATATTCGTTACCGCGGTGATGATAAATTATATGTACCAGTTGATCAAATTGATTTAATTCAAAAGTATGTTTCTTCAGAAGGGAAGGAACCAAAACTTCATAAACTGGGCGGTACAGAATGGAAAAAAGCGAAAGCAAAAGTTTCATCTGCTGTTAAAGATATAGCAGAAGAATTAATTAAACTATACGCAAAACGGGAATCAGAAAAGGGGTTTGCTTTTTCGCCTGATACAGATGAACAACGTGAATTTGAAAGTGCTTTCCCTTATGAAGAGACTGAGGATCAGCTTCGTACAATTCTTGAAGTAAAGCGGGATATGGAACGGGAACGACCAATGGACCGGCTCGTTTGCGGTGATGTGGGATACGGTAAAACGGAAGTGGCAATTCGTGCAGCTTTTAAAGCGATTATGGACGGTAAGCAAGTGGCGTTTCTTGTGCCAACGACCATATTAGCACAACAACATTATGAAACCTTTAGCACAAGATTTCAGGATTATGCAATTAAAGTGGGCTTATTAAGCCGATTCCGCACTCGAAAGGAACAATTGGAAACTATTAAAGGACTAAAAGATGGAACGGTGGATATCGTCATCGGTACTCATCGGCTTCTTTCTAAAGATGTAACGTTTAAAGATTTAGGATTATTGATAGTCGATGAGGAACAACGATTTGGCGTTACCCATAAGGAAAAAATTAAACAGTTAAAGACGAACGTGGATGTGTTGACATTAACAGCGACTCCGATTCCAAGAACCCTCCATATGTCAATGGTTGGTGTAAGAGATCTCTCTGTTATTGAAACACCTCCGCAAAATCGTTTCCCAGTTCAAACGTATGTGATGGAATATAATGGTGCGTTAGTGCGAGAAGCCATTGAAAGGGAGATGGCACGAGGAGGTCAGACTTTCTATTTATATAATCGTGTAGAGGATATGACGAAAAAAGTAGAAGAAATTCAAATGCTCGTGCCGGAAGCTCGAATTGGTTATGCGCATGGAAAAATGACTGAGGCCCAACTGGAGTCAGTGATTCTTAGCTTCTTAAATGGCGAATTTGATGTGCTTGTGACTACTACGATTATTGAAACGGGCGTTGATATGCCAAACGTAAATACGCTCATTGTCCAAGATGCTGATAAGATGGGGCTTTCTCAGCTTTATCAATTGCGTGGCCGTGTAGGAAGATCAAACCGAGTAGCATATGCATATTTCATGTATCAACGTGATAAAGTGCTAAACGAAGTTGCAGAACAACGACTTCAAGCCATTAAAGAATTTACGGAATTAGGATCCGGTTTTAAAATTGCAATGCGCGACCTTTCCATTCGTGGTGCAGGGAATTTACTAGGTGCACAGCAGCATGGTTTTATCGATACCGTAGGATTTGACTTATATACTCAATTATTAGAAGAAGCGATTGCTGAACAAAAAGGAGTGAAGCGTGAAGAGAAAGAAGAAGTCGAAGTGATTCTTCATGTTGACGCGTATATACCTGATCGGTATATTCCTGATGGGTATCAGAAAATTCAAATGTATAAACGGATTAAAGCGATGGAAAATCCGGAAGATTACCATGAAATTCTGGAAGAATTACACGACCGATTTGGGGATATGCCTCCTGAAACAGAGAAGCTGTTGCGCATAGCTCGAATTAAGGCGTGGGCTACACATTCAGGTATTGTGTCAATCAAAGAAAAACAAAAAGTCATTTCAATTGTGTTTTCAGAAGAAGGCACAAAAAATGTGGATGGCTCTGTTGTAGTAACGGAAACAATGAAATTTGATCGAGCAGTTGGATTTAGTATGGATGGACCGATATTGACTCTAACAATTGATGAAAAAAAATGTGGAAAATATGAACCGCTTGATGTATTGGAACAAGTCGTTGAAATTGTTTATAAGGCAAGGAAGAATAATGTAGTGGAACAAGAGGCAAAATAAGACTGTAAGAAATGACCCAAATATTATATTTTGGGTCTTTTTATTCCTTCATTGTTGTTTAATGTTTTCAATTATTGTTATATTTTTAAAATTTTTTGGACATATTAATTTTACAAATTTTCGACGAAATAAAAACAAAATCCTCTCAATGTATTTTTTGCATACTTTGCCTAAAGAGTAAACATACTATCTGTGAAATAATACGATTCAGAAAGCGAGGCAGCATAGATGAAAGCAACAGGAATAGTACGTCGTATCGATGATTTAGGTCGTGTTGTAATACCAAAAGAAATTCGCAGAACAATGCGCATTCGTGAAGGAGACCCTTTGGAAATTTATACGGATAGAGAAGGTGAAGTTATTCTAAAAAAATATTCACCGATAAATGACTTAGGCGAGTTTGCAAAAGAATACGTAGAATCCTTGTATGAAACAATTGGAACTCCAGCATTAATAAGCGATCGAGATGAAATGATCGCTGTTGCAGGATTATCTAAGAAGGATTACACAAATCGTCGACTTTCAACTTTTGCAGAGGATTTTATGAAACAGCGCTCTGTTGTGATGGAAAAGAATGAAACAACAATTGAATTAGTACCAGGACAATTTGAGCAAGTGAAATCTTATTGTGTAGCTCCAATCGTTGCAAATGGTGATACAATTGGGGCGGTATATTTGCTATCTAAAGTTCATTTCCTAAGCGAAGTGGAACAAAAAGCAGCGGAAACAGCGGCACACTTCTTAGCAAAGCAAATGGAAAACTAAATCAGAAGGAAAACGTCTCTTTCTATAAGAGGCGTTTTTTCATTGTTTAGGAAAGTAACACAACATGCAACATAGGGAATTGTACCGTGAATAGCATATGTTTACTGCTTCAATATATGGTTTTAAGAAATACATTGATTGGCCCAGTTAGGAGATTCGATTACCAAATAATATTTTGGTAGAAGTTATGTACAAGTGGGAAGAAAGTAGATTTTTTTATTTAAACGACTCTTTGGTATACTTTCTATTATGTAGATAAGGAAAGAGGATAAGGTATGTCAAATTCATTTGGAATGAAAGGATATATGAAAGGCGCTTTATTACTAACTATATCAGCGATTATCGTAAAAATATTGAGCGCCTTTTATCGAGTGCCCTTTCAAAATTTAGTGGGAGATGCGGGTTTTTATATTTATCAACAAGTATATCCTTTTATATCATTTTTCGTTGTATGGACTTCAGGGGGATTCGCTGTAGCGATTTCTAAAATGTTGGCCGATGCGGAATTATCTCCTAATGCTGAATGGAAAAAGTACATTATTTCCCAAACGGTATTTTTATATTTAGTAGCATTATCGTTATTCTTTTTTTCGTTCCTATTTTTAGGAGCCGATTTATTAGCAATATTGATGGGAGATGAACAGTTATCTCCACTTCTAAGAACAGGTTCCTTTGTTACATTGTTTATGCCGCTACTTGCAATACTGAAGGGAACTTTTCAATCCCAAGGCGAGATGGCCCCAGTAGCCAATGCCCAAGTATTTGAGCAACTCATTCGAGTTACGACTATTTTAGCTGGTGCCATTTTTGTGATGTTTACTTCTGGGTCTCTTTACTTAGCGGGCAATATGGCAGTGTTAGGAACCGTCATAGGGGAAGTAGCAGGGGTTCTATTGTTGTTATATTATGCCAAGAAAACATTTCCTTCCTTTCCTTTCCAAAAAACGAAGAGTGCAGTAAAGAAATGGCCGATTGTGAAAGAAGCGACTTTATTAAGTTTAAGTATAAGTATGAGCAGTTTATTGCTCTTAAGTTTTCAATTAATTGATTCGTTTACTGTTTATTCGTTAATGATTGAAAATGGAATTGACTCGCAACTTGCAAAAGAAACGAAAGGGATTTATGATCGTGGCCAACCACTTGTGCAATTGGGCATCTTGATCGCCTCTTCTTTATCAATTGCTATTGTTCCGCTAGTAGCTGTTCAGTCCAAAAAAAATACAGGAAGAGGAGCAAAACCTTTTATTCAGTTAACATATCGAACAGCCCTACTTTTTGGAGTAGCTTCTTCATTAGGATTAATAATTGTGATGCCTTATGTGAACGAAATGTTATTTGAAACGAATTCGCTTCAAAACGTATTAACCGTTTATGTACTACAAATTATACCGTTATCGATTATTTTGACTTTCACAGCCATCTTACAGGGCATGGGGAAATTAAAAGTGCCATTTTTCATTTTAGCAGGTGCTATTTGTTTTAAATTAATCGGCAATATGGCTCTTGTACCTTTCATGAACGTTTTAGGTTCTGCAGTTACGAGCAGCGCAGTGCTATTTATCGCTGCAACTTTACTTATCCTTTATTTAAAAAAATTAACGTTCATTCAATTGGCTCCTCTTAACTATTACATAAAATTAATCGGCGCAAGCACCGTAATGACTTTTTCTGTTTTCTTATTAGATGGGTTCCTCCAAATGAAGAGTGGTATATTTGCTAACAGTAGAGTAGAAGCAGTATGTTTCGGAACAATCTTAATTGCTACAGGAGCTTTTGTATTTTTGACGTTTGTAGCAAAATCTCGTATGCTTTCCGAAAAAGAGTGGTTTTTAATCCCTTTTGGCCGGAGAATGGCTGTTTATCAGCTTTTGTTAAATAAAAGAAAGTAGGTGGAAAAATGCATATAACAATCATGGGGCTCGGTGTATCGGATTATGAACAATTACCAATTGGTATTTATAAAAAATTAAAAGAAGCAAAAAAAGTTTTTGTTCGTACAATGGAACACCCTGTGTTGCGTGTGTTGCAAGACGAAGGAATCCAATTTGAAAGTTTTGATCAAGTGTATGAAAAACATGATACGTTTCTACCGGTTTATCAAGAGATTGTTGAACATTTATTAGAAGCTGCGCAGTCAGAACCTATTGTATACGCAGTACCTGGCCATCCTTTAGTGGCTGAGCAAACAGTACAATTGTTAATTGAAGCTGAAAGAGAAGGAAAAGTTCAATTAGCAATTGAAGGAGGACAAAGTTTTTTAGATCCGATATTTGCTGCCCTAAAAATCGATCCTATTGAAGGGTTTCAGTTGCTAGATGGGACAAACTTCTCCATTCATGACGTTAACATGCGTTCCCATGTACTGATAGCTCAAGTGTATGACCAATTTAGCGCATCCGAAGTGAAATTAACACTAATGGAAAAATATCGGGATGATTATCCAATTACCGTTGTTACTGGTGCAGGATCTAGTAATGAACTGATTAAAACGATTCCGCTTTATGAATTGGATCAAGCGATGGAATTGAATAATTTAACGACTATTTATGTTCCGCCAGTAAAAAGTCATCTAGACGCTTTAAAAGACTGGACTACTTTTAGAAACATTATTGCTACATTGCGCGGACCGAATGGCTGTCCATGGGACCGAAAACAAACTCATGAAAGTTTAAAAAAATATTTAATTGAGGAGACTCATGAATTCCTAGCAGCGGTTGATGAAAAAGATGATTTTGGCATGGTAGAAGAACTTGGGGATATTTTATTGCAAGTTTTCTTGCATGCTCAAATTGGAGAAGATGAAGGCTATTTTAATTTAGAAGAAGTGTTGGAAAGCATTTCTGAAAAAATGATTCGTCGTCATCCGCACGTATTCGGCGATCTTTCAGTGAAAGATGCAGATGAAGTTGTATTGAATTGGGAAGAAATTAAAAAGCAAGAGAAAGGTGAACAAAAAGAATCTTTATTAAAAGGGGAGTATCGACCAAATTCATCATTGCAAACTTCTTATAATTACCAGAAGAAAGCCGCTACAGTAGGCTTTGATTGGCCAGATGCAAGTGGTGCTTTATCGAAATTCGATGAGGAATGGAAGGAATTCCGTGAAGAACTGGAGAAAGGTAACAATGAATCGATAATGGACGAATTTGGAGATGTTCTGTTCACCCTTGTCAATATTGCTCGTTTTTATAATATATCCCCTGAAGAAGCAATGGTTCACGCCAATGAAAAATTTGCTAGAAGATTTCGATTTGTTGAAGAACAAGTGAGAAAGAGCGGAAAAAATTTTCAAGATTTTACGTTAGAACAACTAGATGAATTTTGGAATGAAGCAAAACATTTAGAAAAGGAGTAAGTTATGCGATTAGATAAATTTTTAAAAGTATCTCGATTAATTAAACGCCGCACCTTGGCAAAAGAAGTTGCCGAACAAGGGCGAATTACAATTAACGGAAAAGTTGCAAAAGCCTCTTCCAACGTAAGTGCAGGTGACGAGCTAATGATCCGCTTTGGACAAAAAATCGTCACTGTTCGCATAGAAGAAATTAAAGAGAATGTTCGAAAAGAAGATGCAAGTAAAATGTTTACCATAATCAAGGAAGAAAAGTTAGAAAAAATCGAACCAGAATTTATCGATGATGAAGAATAAAAAAAAGAGAAGAAAAAATATTTTTTTATAGCATGACATCTATTTTGTTGTCATGCTTTTTTTATTTCCCGCATAAAGTGAACAGAACAAACCATTAAAGGAGGAACGATAAATGACACAAATACATCAGGAAAGCAATTACACTATTACTTCTGGAGATCATCTTGTGACAGTGAGAAATAGAAAAAGAATGGACATGACATCAGTAAAGGAAATTGAAAGATTCGACCAGGAGGAATTTTACGTAAGAACATCACAAGGACATTTGCTTATTCGTGGAGAGGAATTGCGCATTGTTCATTTAGATGTGGACAAAGGATTATTAACACTAGAAGGAAATGTAAAAGCCCTTCAATATGATGATGATGAAAATGGGTTAACTAAAGGCTTCCTCCATAAATTATTTGGATGACAGTTAACGAACAGTTTTTCAGTATCGTAATAATGACGATAAGTGGCGTTATGATTGGCGCGGTTATTGATGCAACAAGAATTTACATCAGCGCCTTTTCACCAAAGTCATTATTACGAAAGTTTTCATTAATCGTTGAGGTTTTCGTCTGGGCACTGCTAGGTGTTGCAAGCTTTTATATTATCTTTTTAATAAAGGGTGGAGAGTGGCGTTTAGTAGACCCATTATCACAAATTTTAGGTATTTTTCTTTATGAATCATTTTTTCAGCCATTTTTCCGGTTTCTCGGCAGGGTATTTATTATTATTTTTATTAATCCAATAGTAGCAATTGTAAAAATTACTCTGAAAACAATAAAAGGGATTATTAGACTAGTAATTCGAATTTTAATTGTACTATTTAACCCTTTTTGCAAACTATTTGTGGTTGCGAAAAGACCATTTCACAGAAAATTTATAAACTTAAAAAGAGCAATCTTTAAAAAACGTTAAATACTAAGTATAATGACAATACAATGACTATTTAGGAGGTGACGGATGTGGCCAAGCATTATAATAACAGACATGGGAATATGAATATTCGTAAAATAGATAATGACTATGTCCGTTCTGCAAATCGTCAAATGGAAAAGTTGACGAAGCAAAAAATCCGATTAAGAAGAAGGCTGTCTCTATTCTTTGTCATCGCATCCGTCGTCATAATTAGTTTAATCAGTATGATCTTTAACCAAAATGAAAGATTAGCGCAAAAAGAAGCTGAAAAAGAAAAGGTATTATCAGAACTTCAAGAAATAAAAAAAGAACAAGAATTATTACAGTTGCAAATAAAAAAACTTGAAGATGATGAATATATTGCAAAATTAGCCCGTAAAGAATACTTCTTATCGGAGGAAGGAGAAATCATTTTCACCATCCCTAAAGAAGAAAAAGAAAATGAAGAAGATAAAAAGAATAAGAAATGACATTTTTCTAGGCTGTATTAAAATCGTTATTTAAAAATAAGAAATTACTGTTGAACAAATGAAGAGAATAAAAAATACAGGCTGAAAAAGAGTTGTCTTGTTGACACTCTTTTTTTGTTGGCTATAATAAAAGAGAGCATTAGCAAATTTTTTGCTCATTTTATATAATTATGATTACTGGCGATATTTTATTAGCCGTTTAAATTTTAAGGAGGAGCATTTTTTTTATGTCAATTGAAGTAGGCAGCAAATTACAGGGGAAGGTCACAGGAATTACAAATTTTGGAGCATTTATTGAGCTGCCAGATGGTAAGACGGGCCTTGTCCATATTAGTGAAGTAGCTGATAACTACGTGAAAGACATTAACGATCATCTAAAAGTTGGAGATATCGTTGAAGTGAAAGTGTTAAATGTTGAAGAGGATGGAAAAATTGGCCTATCGATAAGAAAGGCTAAAGCTCAATCTGAAAGACCTGAACGTCCTCAAAGACCACGTCGTGATAACCGTTCAAATGAACGAAACGAACGCCAATCAAAAGAAAGTTTTGAACAGAAAATGGCGAAATTCTTAAGAGATAGTGATGAGCGTCTTGCTTCATTAAGACGTGCAACTGAGTCAAAACGAGGTGGACGTGGCGCAAGAAGAGGGTAGTTTGCTGTCTGTTTTAATTGAGTAATTTTTAAATAATCTTTTTTACAATGAAAATGTCAAAATACAGATAACAAAATCGGTTATTCGTTAAAATGGGTCGACTATATTCCGTCAATAGTCGACTTTTTTTTATTTAATTGGTAGTGTTTTACTTGTAGTTGCGAAACAAATTTATTATAGAAAGTTAGTTTGTGAAAATTATATGGAATTGGATTAGTTTATAAAAATACTTAATTGTAGTTTTCAATCTTATTTGAGTAAGAGTTTATTTCCTCCAAGAACCTTTAGAATTCCAATTAACCCCAAATTTCTTCATTTTATCAGCATAAAATTCCAAAATAAATTCCTTATAGTTATCAAATGTTAAGAAAAAAAACGACAAAAACTAGCCTAAATTAACAATTTGTTATGTTATTAAGTAATTCGTCGAACAATTTTTTTAAACTAGAACAGTACTAGACAAATTTTACATCCCTTCTTTTATATAATAGACCGAAACAAATGATATAGATGAGGGGGATGGAATATGTCAAATATCCAAATGCTGAATGAAAAGTCGTCATGGCAAGAGCATTTCAGTCGTTTTACTATTAAAAAGGTAAGCCTAATTCTTCATTTATTCTTCATGTTGTTAGCATTTTTTCTATCAAGAGCGGTAATGTTTGAAGCGGCTGTTCCTTTTTTATTACCATTATGGGCGATCGTGCGAAATAGATATGAAAATGAGAAATGGGCAGTGTTCATCGGCGGGTTAATTGGTGCATTGAGTTTGAGTTTAGGGCAAGGTTTGATTTTGTTACTGCAACTTGGTTTTTACGAATTATTGATTCGGTTCCGATATTGGAAGCCCCCTATGGCTATTGCTGTGGCCCTTGCCATCTTTTTTGGACAATTGTTATGGCAAAGCATTTTGCATATGGGCATCCCTCCTTTCATAGTACAGTTGTATGTTTATTATGAAATGATATTAGCTTTTTTCATGACAATCTTTGTGAAGCTATTTTTCGTTGAACCTTATCGTTTTTGGTCTGCTTCCTGGAGTTATGAGCGGGTAGGAGCGGGGTTAGTAATTTTAGCGGTCGTTTTAACTGGGATGCATTCATTAACGATATCGTATTTTTCACTTTTTACATTTGTTCTGCATTTATCGATTTGCATTGCTGCCATTACTGGTGGAATAACGGTTGCCTCAAGCGTTTCAACTATTATTGGAGCATTAGTAGGAATATCAGAGCTTTCTTTCACGGGAATGATTGCTGTTTATGCTTTAACGGGCGTATCGAGCGGGTTGTGTAAAGGGATTGGAAGAGTAGGCGCTGTAATAGGTAGTTTAATACCCAGCATCTTTTTCTTTTTTTATGATTCAACGTTGCCACTAGATAGCGTTTATTTTGTATCGGTCTTGATAGCGGGTGTAGTCTTTTTATTATTGCCAGAAAAAATGCTAAACTTTTTGGAAAATATCATTCGTCCAAAACGAGATGAAGTATTGCTTAAAAGGCAGGAATGGCTAACGGAACATACAACGGAAAAGTTAGAGACGTTTCAACGTTTTGTTTTGTTTATGAAAGAATTAGTTTTTGAGCGCTTTACGTCAACTGAGAATGTGAGTGAAATTCGAAAGATTGAGCCTTGTGCCACTTGTATGAGTTGTTTTCGATATGATAGATGCTGGGGAGAAAAAAATATTGGAATGGATGAAAATATTCGAAGATGGTTCCTAGCGAAATCGGGATTAAGTGAAAAAGAACAAATGCTTGCGGAAGAACAAATTCGAACAAAATGCGTAAAATCGTCAAAATTGTTGGAAGAACTTGATTATCAGCTGTATAACGATAAAATGAATGGGCAATTCTATCATGGGAAAAAGATGATTGCTTTGCAATTGAGGGACTTGAGTAATCATTTGAATAAATTGATGGAAGATATGAAAAACGAGACGCTTTCATTTAAGACGATTGAGGAAGAATTAAGCCATGAATTTAAACGCGCAAACATTGATTGTTTTCAAATTGATGTTTTAAATAATACGTTGGGGGAACGTGTGATTGTTTGTTCCTTTATTAACAACCATACTCGAGACGATTTATATTTATTATGTGAACGAATCATTTTACCAGTTCTATATGAAGTCTTTGCTGAACCGTTCCAAGTGGATCGAATATCGAATCATAAGGCACCATTTGCTCATTTTCAAGTGAGATTTCGCTCTGCAGTTCGCTATAAAATTCAGTATGATATATATAGTAGAGCGAAAAACTCTAATGTTGTGTCAGGGGATTCTCATGCCATTTTCCACATTCATCCGGGATTAGTAGCCATAATGTTGTCGGATGGCATGGGTCAAAGTCGAGAAGCAAAGCGGGAAAGTAGAAGATTGGTAAGGTTAATGAGGGAATGTTTAAGCTATAATATGAATCCAGAGACTGCTATGCATACATTGCATTATGTCCTTAGTCTAAACCGTGAAGTTGATATGTATGCGACGATAGATTTTGCATTAGTTGATTTACAAAAGGGTGAATTATGGTCTTGGAAAGCAGGTAGCATGTCTACTTATATTTTGCGCGGAGAGCAGCTAATGAAAGTGGAAGGATCATCAGCACCTGTAGGGTTCATGCCTGTATTCTCCATTGAAACGGAAAAAGTCAATTTGCTAGCTGATGATTATGTCGTAATGGTTTCCGATGGTTTGTTCTCTAGTAAATATGATTGGGACGAACAGGAACGTAATTTTGTTAAATTATTAAAGTCAAAAATCAGGGTTGGAATGCCGATTGAAGCGCTTCTATATGATGTGATGGACAGTTATCAAAGCCAGTATGAAGTGGAAGATGACTGCACGGTAATTATTTTTAATGTTTCACATGTGGTGCCAAAATGGGCTGTTTTTAGACCGGTTAGTTAATTAGAGGAAATGAGGTGAGAAGATGGTAACTTTTGAGAAAAAAGTGCAAAATTTTATAGCAGAACAACAATTAGTTGAAGCGGGAGACCGTCTTCTCATCGCTTGTTCTGGTGGCGTTGATTCTATGGCATTGCTTCATTTTTTTATTCAATTACAAGAACAATGTAAAGTTGATTTATATGTTGCTCATGTGGACCATATGTTGAGAGGGAAAGTTTCGTATGAAGATCGGCTATTTGTGGAACAGTTTTGCAGAGAACATGGGATTCCGATTTTTAGCACAAGCATCCCCATTCCAGATTTGTTGGAAAAAGAGGGAGGGAATTCTCAAGCGATTTGTCGCAGAGAGCGGTATGCATTTTTTGCAAACATCATGAAACAATACAACATCAATAAGCTAGTGACAGCTCATCATGCGGATGATCAGTTGGAAACTATGCTGATGTCTCTTGCAAGATCCGGAAACGTCAATGGGTTCAAAGGCATTTCCGCAAAACGAGCGTTTTCGGTTGGCGCTATAATCCGTCCTTTTTTAGTGGTTACAAAAGAAGAAATAACAAATTATTTACAGGAAAAAGGCGGCTCCTTCCGAGAAGACGCGAGCAATATGAAAGATGATTATACTCGAAATCGATTCCGACATCATATTATTCCATTGTTAAAAAACGAAAATAAACAGGTGGCAATTCATGCGGTTCAATTAGCGGAAAATTTGCAACAAGATGACGAATTTTTACTTGAACTCGCAAAAAAACGCTTTTCCTCAGTTGTAGAAAAAATGGATGATCGTTTTGTACTACATATTCGTCCATTTCAAAAAGAGCCACTTGCTTTACAAAGAAGAATCATTTTAATACTATTAAACTATCTTTATCAACCTTCAGACAACCAAAGTTACGCTATTTATAGTAAGATTTTGGAATTATGTAAGTCCCAAGAAGGGAACGCAACAATTCATTTACCAAACCAAATTATTGCAAATAGAAGTTATGGCGACATTGCATTCTTTAAATATCAAACATCCAATAATGAAGAAGACTATATTCAACAAATCAAAATTGGGGAATGGAACGTTTTAAATGGTTTTCGTTTATACATAGGAAAACTCTCTGATGAAACGGGCTGCCAACAAAATGATATAGCCGCATATTATTTCAATTCCAACGCAATTGCTTTTCCTCTTAAGGTTCGGAAGCGAAAAGTAGGTGATCGAATTCAGTTAAACGGAATGCAAGCGCCGAAACGATTATCCCGCCTTTTTATTGATGAAAAAATCCCTTTAATTGAAAGAGACGATTGGCCAATACTTGTAGATTCAAATGAAGAAATTTTATCGGTATTAGGTGTTCGGGCTAATCATCAATTTTCAAGAACAAAAAGAATTGATGATAATATGGTAATGATAGTTGAAAAAGTTCCTTACAACAAATAAGGTAAATTTTATAAAATATTTTTTAAAAATGGCTATAATTCATGTAAAGAGAATTTTGCCATCAATTAAATAATTATTTAACAAATAATTTTTCAACGCTGTTTAGGAGGAACATTACATTATGATCGAAAAGGATATCGAAAAAATACTAATTACTGAAGAACAAATTCAAGAAAGAATCGCAGAAATTGGCGCCCAGTTAACGGAAGAATATAAAGATAAGTTTCCATTAGCAATCGGCGTATTAAAAGGTGCAGTACCTTTTATGGCAGATTTAATAAAACGTTTTGAATCATATATTGAAATAGACTTTATGGATGTTTCAAGCTATGGAAATGCAACCGTTTCTTCAGGAGAGGTAAAAATATTAAAAGATTTAAATACGAGTGTAGAAGGTCGGGATGTCATTATCATCGAAGATATCATAGATAGCGGCTTAACACTAAGTTATTTAGTAGACTTATTTAAATATCGAAAAGCAAATTCCATTAAAATTGTTACATTATTAGATAAACCGTCTGGCCGTAAAGTGGACTTAAAAGCTGATATTGTTGGTTTTGAAGTTCCAGATGGATTTGTCGTAGGTTATGGTTTAGACTATGCAGAAAAATACCGAAACCTACCATATATTGGTATATTAAAAAGTGAAGTTTATTCCTTTTAATGTAAGTATTTTTGTATAAATAACGACAAAAATGTAAAAAGGCTACATTATCAGTGCTTTTCATTGTATGATGAAATAATGGTATGTTAAGATTTTACTTATAGTTTTTGTGTTAAGTTGTGAGGAGGCTGGGGATGAATCGAATATTTCGATACACCATACTTTATTTGTTAATTTTTCTTGTGGTGATAGGTATTTTCGGTACCTTTAATGGAGGTGCAACGCCTTCAAAGGAATTAACGTATGATGAGTTTATTAATGCTTTAGAGACAGGGAAAATAAAATCGTTAAATATTCAGCCAGATGCGGGTGTTCTAGTTGGTGAAGGTGAGTTAACAGGAAATGAAGAACAAACTTTCACTGTAAACCTTCCTCAAAACAACCCGGCGCTGATGGAGAAGATAGACAATGCAATTAAAAATTCGAAAATAAGTTTTATACCAGCCCCTGAATCGAGCGCATGGGTTCAATTCTTCACGGGAATCATTCCATTCATTATCATTATCATTTTATTCTTCTTCCTCTTGAGTCAAACTCAAGGCGGAGGCAATAAAGTGATGAACTTCGGTAAAAGTAAAGCGAAACTTTATGATTCTGAAAAGAAAAAAGTTCGCTTTGATGACGTTGCAGGGGCAGATGAAGAGAAGGCCGAATTGGTAGAAGTAGTGGAATTCTTAAAAGACCATCGCAAGTTTACAGAAATGGGGGCACGTATTCCGAAAGGTATTTTATTAGTAGGTCCTCCAGGTACTGGTAAAACATTGCTTGCTAGGGCTGTTGCTGGAGAAGCTGGTGTTCCTTTCTTCTCTATTTCCGGTTCCGACTTCGTAGAAATGTTTGTCGGTGTCGGTGCGTCCCGCGTTCGTGACTTATTTGAAAATGCGAAGAAAAACGCGCCATGTATTATCTTTATTGATGAGATTGATGCGGTTGGACGACAACGTGGTGCGGGTCTTGGCGGAGGTCACGATGAGCGTGAACAAACATTGAATCAATTGCTAGTTGAAATGGACGGTTTTGGTGTAAATGAAGGAATTATCATTATCGCTGCTACAAACCGACCAGATATTTTAGATAAAGCTTTATTACGTCCTGGTCGCTTTGACCGACAAATTACTGTTGGATACCCAGATGTAAAAGGTCGAGAAGCGATTCTGAAAGTTCATGCGCGCAATAAACGATTGGCGGAAGAAGTAGATTTAAAAGCTGTTGCCCAAAGAACTCCAGGTTTTGCTGGTGCAGATTTAGAAAACTTATTAAATGAAGCAGCCTTAGTTGCTACACGTAAAGGGAAACGAAAAATTTATATGGATGATATCGATGAAGCAAGTGACCGAGTGATTGCCGGTCCAGCGAAAACGAGCCGTACTTATACACCAAAAGAGAAAAAACTCGTTGCATATCACGAAGCAGGTCACGTTGTCATCGGTTTAACGCTTGATTCTGCTGAAAAAGTTCATAAAGTAACCATTGTTCCGCGAGGCCAAGCGGGCGGTTATGCTATCATGCTTCCGAAAGAAGAACGTTTCTTCCAAACGAAAGAAGAATTGCTTGATCGCATTACTGGTTTGCTTGGTGGTCGCGCGGCAGAGGAAATTGTATTAGGAGAAGTATCCACTGGTGCTCATAACGACTTCCAAAAAGTAACGAATATTGCTCGCCGAATGGTTACAGAGTTTGGTATGAGCGAAAAGCTTGGCCAACTTCAATTTGGATCATCACAAGGTGGAAATGTATTTTTAGGTCGAGATTTTAATACAGACCAAAATTACTCAGAAGCCATCGCTTTTGAAATCGATAAAGAAATGCAAAAAATTGTGAATGAGCAATATGAACGAGCGAAACGCATATTGACAGAGAAGCGTGATTTGCTAGATTTAATCGCTCAAGCTTTATTGGAGCATGAAACATTAAATGCTGAGCAAATCGAACACTTACGTGATTACGGATGCCTTCCAGAAAAAACAGAAGAAGAAGAAGCTGAGACAATCAAAATCACAACAGTAGAGCCGAAGCAAGCTGACGACGAGAACAAAGAGAGTGAAGAGCCTAAAGAAGTTACTGTAGAAAAATCTGGCTCTGCTCAAATTCATCAAGAGGCAGCTGGTGAAGAAAAAGCTCCGACAACAGATGATTTACCTAAAGAAAATTCTACGGATAGTTTGAATGAAGGCAAAAAGGAATAATGAATACTTGATAAAAGTAGTGTCAGAAATTTTCTGACGCTACTTTTTTCGTTACAGGTTAATCTTTTTGAGGTAACTACATGCAATATGGTATGATTTCATCAAACGAAAATGGAAGTGGTTTTAGTGATATTAGTCATTGACGTAGGAAACTCAAAAATTTCTGTAGGAGTTTATCAAGATGAGCAATTGATTCATCATTTGAAAATGGAGACGGAGAAAAATAAAACTTCCGATGAATATGCAATGCATTTATATGCCTTTTTTAACTATGCTGGAATCGCCTTTAGCGATATTCGTGGCATTATTATTTCTTCCGTTGTTCCTCCTATTATGTATGTATTAGAAGAAATGTGCCGAAATTATTTTCACATTAAACCCCTTGTCGTAGGGCCTGGCATCAAAACAGGATTAAACATCGCTTGTGATAATCCGCGGGAAGTGGGTACAGACCGAATTGTCAATGCAGTTGCTGCCGTACATGAATATGGCACAAGGCCGCTTATTGTAGTAGACTTTGGGACGGCTATTACTTTTAGTTACATAAATGAGAAAGGGCATTATATGGGAGGGGCCATAACTCCTGGCGTAAGGATTTCTTTGGATGCACTATTTACAAAGGCATCCAAATTGCCACGAGTAGAAATTACAAAGCCGTTTGACATTATCGGAAAAAATACAATCACCTCCATTCAATCGGGAGTTTTTTATGGCTTTATTGGCATGGTTGAGGGAATTGTAAGCCGTATGAAAGAGCAAAGTAAGATTGAACCTTTAGTTATTGCAACTGGAGGTCTTGCAGAATTTTTTTCAAATGAGACAAAACTTATTGATGTAGTAGACAAGTTTTTAACTTTAAAAGGTTTATATATCATTTATAAAAGAAATCATTAAAGAGAGGAAATTTGTTATGGAAGATTATTTAGTAAAAGCTTTAGGATTTGATGGAAAAGTTCGTGCATATGCGGTGCGTTCAACGAATACTGTTGGGGAAGCACAAAAAAGACATAATACATGGCCTACCGCTACTGCTGCCCTAGGTCGCGCATTGACTGCTGGAGCTATGATGGGATCAATGATGAATGCCGATGATAAGATTACAATTAAAATCGAAGGTGGGGGTCCAATCGGTATTATATTGATAGATGCAAACGGAAAAGGAGAAGTAAGGGGATATGTCACGAACCCACAAACTCATTTCCCGTTAAATGAAGTTGGAAAACTAGATGTACGTCGTGCAGTTGGAACGAATGGAAACATTACGATTGTAAAAGACTTAGGTTTGAGAGAAATGTTTACAGGTCAAACCCCAATCGTTTCAGGAGAAATTGCTGAAGACTTCACTTATTATTATGCAGTATCAGAACAAGTTCCTTCATCAGTAGGATTAGGTGTACTGGTGAACACGGATAATTCCGTGCTTGCAGCTGGAGGATTTATTATTCAATTATTACCAGGATGCGATGATGAAACAATTGAAACAATTGAAAACCACTTAAAATCCGTTGAACCGATTTCGAAAATGATTGAAAAAGGTTATACCCCTGAACAAATATTAGATGCAGTATTAGGAGAAGGAAATGTAAAAGTGTTAGAAACTATGCCTGTTCAATTTAACTGTGGATGTTCAAAAGAGCGTTTTGGAGTGGCTATTAAGTCACTAGGTGTACAAGAAATTCAAGAAATGATTGATGAAGATGGAGGAGCAGAAGCGGAGTGCCACTTCTGTTTAGAAAAATATCATTATAGCCAAGAGGAGCTAGAAGGTTTTATCCGTGAGATCGAGGCAAAAAATTAACCAACCTACGACTCAACATACGCCACTATCAAAACGCCGATTAAAAACAAAACCTGTACTCACATTACTTGCGATTTTATTTGTTGGGAATATTTTTTGGTTTGTTCTTTGGTTATTTGCATTAGGTGGAGATGAAGAAGCTGGCGACGATGAAACTATCGTCGCTAGCGTTGATGGTGAAAATATTACTCGCCTGCAATGGATGGCTGAAATGGAACGTTATTATGGAAAAGATACATTGCAGCGCATGGTGAATCAAAAAGTAATGGAAAAGGCTGCGAAAGAATATAGCATTGACGTGACTGAGGATGAAATTGATTTAGAGCTATCCCTTATGGTTTCTTCCAGCGAAATGGATTCAACGTTGCAACAATTAGGAGAGAAGGAACTTAAAGAGCAAATTAAGTCCCAGCTGATTTTAGAGAAAGTATTAACAAAAGATATTATTATTGATGAAAAAGAGCTTGAATCTTATTATGAAGAAAATGAATCGTTATATAATATTCCAACGACGTACCGAGCAAAATTAATTGTTGTGAATACGAAAGATGAAGCAGAAAGTGTTTTAAAAGAACTGAATGAAGGTTCTGATTTTTCGGTATTAGCTCGGGAACGTTCTGTTGAACAAGTTTCGGCAAGTCTCGGGGGAGATATTGGCTATATTACGAATCAATCCAATGTAGATCCAGCTATACTGAAAGCGCTTCAAAAACTAAATAAAAATGAAATTAGCAAGCCTGTTTTATTAAGAGACGGCCGATATGGAATTGTTCAATTACATGAAAAAATGGAAGGAAGATCTTTCCCTTATGGAGAGGTAAAAGATCATATTAAAAGGGGGTTAGCGATGGAGCAACTGTCATCATCCATTACCCCGGAAATGTTTTGGAAAGAATTTGATGTGACATGGTTCTATGGTGAATAATGATTAAAAATTTTACAAATTATCACTCTCATTTTCATTGACAACAAACGATTAGTAGGGTTAATATTAAAACAAGAAAAACCTATAAAAATAGTCGGTATTATGAAAGGGGAACCGTGATGAGTAAATTATATAATTCTATTACAGAATTAGTTGGTCGCACACCAATCGTGAAGTTAAACCATGCTACAACTGAAGATGAAGGAACTGTTTGGGTAAAATTAGAATATTTTAATCCAGGAAGCTCTGTTAAAGATCGTATTGCTTTAGCGATGATTGAAGCGGCAGAAAGAAATGGACGACTAAAACCAGGTGGCACAATTATTGAACCAACTTCAGGAAACACTGGAATTGGACTTGCGATGATTGCAGCAGCAAAAGGTTATCGCGCTATTTTAGTAATGCCTGAAACTATGAGTATTGAACGCCGTAAATTACTTCGTGCATATGGTGCTGAATTAGTATTAACACCTGGTCCTGAAGGAATGAAAGGTGCAATTGCTAAAGCAACAGCACTTGCAGAAGAAAATGGTTATTTCATGCCACAACAATTTGAAAACCCTGCAAATGCAGAAATCCACCGCTTAACAACAGGTCCGGAAATAGTGGAAGCATTTGAAGGTGTGCAATTAGACGCATTTGTTGCTGGGGTAGGTACAGGTGGTACAATCACAGGTGCAGGTGCTGTATTAAAAGAAAAATATCCAAACATTGAAATTATTGCAGTTGAACCGAAAGACTCTCCGGTTTTATCTGGCGGAAATCCAGGTTCCCATAAAATTCAGGGTATTGGAGCAGGTTTCGTACCAAAAGTGTTAAATACAGAAATTTACGATTCTGTATTCCAAGTTGATAACGAAACAGCATTCGAAACAGCTCGTAAAGTAGGTCGTGAAGAAGGTATTTTATGCGGTATTTCATCAGGTGCTGCTATTCACGCTGCAATTCAAACTGCAAAACGTTTAGGCAAAGGTTCTAACGTATTAGCTATTGTTCCATCTAATGGTGAACGCTATTTATCAACAGCTTTATACAATTTCGAAGACTAATAAGAAACGGCATTATCCTTTTGGATGATGCCGATTTTGTTTGACGAAAAACATGTTATATGATTACACCGAATTTTAGATTTAAAAGTATTGAGTGCTTTGACTTTGAAAATGATATACTTGTTTAGAATGTAATGAAGGCGAATGAGTAGTCCTCTTATTGATAAAGGAGTGTACGAAGATGTTATCGAAATACAGTAAACCGTTAACAATTAATAATATAGAGCTCGATTATACAAAAGAAACTTTTGTGATGGGGATTTTAAATGTAACACCCGATTCTTTTTCTGACGGGGGAAAGTATAATTCAATCGATGCCGCAATTGCACATGCGAAACAGATGGTTCAGGAAGGTGCGAAGATTATTGATGTGGGTGGAGAATCGACACGACCTGGTTATACTCGTATTCCTGATGAAGAAGAGATTGCTCGTGTCGTGCCAGTGATTAAAGCTTTGAGAGAAGAAGTACCTGCCATTATATCAATTGATACTTACAAATCAGCGGTTGCTCGTGCGGCATTGGAAGCTGGTGCCCATATCATTAATGATATTTGGGGCGCGAAGGCAGATCCGGAAATGGCCAAAGTGGCTTTTGAATATAATGCACCTATCATTCTAATGCATAATCGAGAGAACACGAATTACAAAAATTACTTCGAAGATTTTTTAAATGATTTAAAAGAAAGTATTGATATTGTGAAAGCAGCTGGTGTTCCAGACGAGCATATCATACTTGATCCGGGAATAGGGTTTGTGAAAAACTTGCAGCAAAGTATTGAAACGATGCAACGATTAGATGAACTTGCAGAATTGGGATACCCCGTTTTGTTGGGGACTTCGAGAAAACGAATGATTGGCACTATTTTAGATGTTCCATTACATGAAAGAGTAGAAGGTACTGCGGCGACATGTGCATATGGTGTCATGAAAGGTTGTCATATTGTTCGAGTGCATGATGTAAAAGAAATAGCAAGAACCGTGAAAATGATTGATGCATTGATGGGGAAATTTGAAGTGAAAAATGAACTTCCTGAGAGACACTAATTTCGATAGGAGGTCTATTATGGACTATATACATTTGCGAGATATGCAATTTTATGGATATCACGGTGTATTACCTGAAGAAACAATGTTAGGGCAGCGTTTTCGAGTTACAGTATCTCTTGCGGTCAATACGAAAAAGGCAGGGGAAACAGACGACCTGCAATATACAGTGAATTATGTAGAAGTGTATGAATTATGCAAATCAATCATGGAAGGAGAGCCCTTCCAATTAATTGAAGCAGCTGCAGAAACCATTGCTTCATCAATCTTACAAAAATATGAAGGACAAGTGTTTGGATGCAAAGTGGAACTAATTAAACCAGATCCACCTATTCCAGGCCATTATAAAGAAGTAGCTGTTGAAATAGTAAGGGGTCATTATGGTGAATGATGTTTATTTATCTTTAGGTACAAACTTGGGAGATCGGGAAAACAATTTAAAATCTGCCATTGATTTGCTTCAAAGTAAGGAGGGGATATGGATAAAAAAAATATCCCCAATTTACGAAACGGCTCCAGTGGGGTATGTTGATCAGCCCTCTTTTTTAAACATTGCGATTTATGCACAAACAATACTTTCACCTATTGAATTGTTACAGACCTGTCAATTAATTGAAAATGATCTCGGTCGGGTTCGCAATATCCGCTGGGGGCCAAGAATTATTGACCTTGACATTTTATTATTTAATAACGACAATATTGAGTCAGAGAATTTAATCATTCCACATCCTCGAATGTTTGAAAGAGCTTTCGTATTGGTTCCGCTGTTAGATATTGCATCTAAGCCATACTCGGAAAAGTTGATTCAAGCGGAGGCAGCATTAAAGAATATCAACCTTGAAAAAGAGGGCATTAAAAAGTGGAAGGATTATTTTTCTTTGTAACAATACGTATTACGACACTCGACACTATGAAGTAGTGACGGATATAAAAACACTTTTATGGAAAGGAGGTATAGGCCATGGAAGAGAAAAAGCCGTTCCAAATAGGAGATATCGTGATGGCAAACCGTGTAGTACTAGCTCCAATGGCAGGAGTGAGTAACGTTGCTTTCCGGCTAACGGTTAAAGAATTCGGTGCGGGTCTTGTTTATGCTGAAATGATCAGTGATAAAGGACTTATTTTACGCAATAAAAAAACGTTAGACATGCTTTATATAGATGAAAGGGAAAAACCAATCGCCTTGCAAATCTTTGGGGGTGAAAAAGAAACCCTCGTTGAAGCGGCCAAGTTTGTAGATCAACATACGAACGCGGATATTATTGACATCAATATGGGATGCCCTGTAAATAAAATTATTAAATGTGAAGCAGGAGCGAAGTGGTTACTGAATCCGGATAAAGTGTATGAAATGGTAGCGGCAGTTGTTGATGCGGTGGAGAAACCGGTGACGGTAAAAATGCGGATTGGTTGGGATGATGAACACATTTTTGCTGTTGAAAATGCCCAAGCGATTGAAAGAGCTGGCGGCAGTGCTGTAGCCGTTCATGGTCGTACAAGGGTTCAAATGTACGAAGGGAAAGCGAATTGGGAAATCATTCGCCAAGTGAAGGAAAATGTAAACATTCCTGTAATCGGTAATGGCGATGTAGAAACTCCACAAGATGCAAAACGAATGTTGGATGAGACGGGTGTAGACGCGGTGATGATTGGTCGAGCTGCGTTAGGAAATCCATGGATGATCTATCAAACCGTACAGTACCTCGAAACAGGTGAGTTAAAACCAGAGCCATCTGTTCAGGAAAAAATAGACGTTTGTTTATTACACTTTGATCGTTTGATAAAATTAAAAGGTGAATTTGTTGCCGTACGTGAAATGCGTAAACATGCAGCTTGGTATTTAAAAGGGATTCGTGGCAATGGCATTATCCGTAATGCGATTAATCAAGTTGAAACAGCCGAAGAATTGCGTGCAATTTTAAATAACGTGGTTGAACAAAGTAGAGAGCAACAAGAACGAGAGATGCATGTTGTGTGAAAACTAATGGTTACGATTATTGTGAAGCGCTTAATTAAGCAATATAAAAAGCCGTCTCAACAACTGAGGCGGCTTATCCTGAATTGGTAAGATTATGCGTTTGATTGTTCCTTTGTTGGTCCCATGACACCCGGTACAGGTAGGCCAGCTTGTCTTAATAATACTTGCATCTGTGCTCTGTGATGAGTTTGATGATCAATAAGCATGCGTAGTACTGCTCCAATCGCAGTAGGTTGTCCAATCATATCCACTTCTTTTTCTAATGAACTATCATCTAGTTTCTTAACCGCATTTACAACTTCTTCGTTTACTTTTTTATATTCGTCAATGATTTCTTTCATTGTAGTTGGCGGTGTAGATGGATTGATTTGGACATTTAGTGATTGCCCTATTAATCCGCAAAAGAATAAAGGGGCATTTGTTAAGTGCCAGCTTAAAAATTCAAGAGAATTATGACCTTCAACAATAGCAACATACTTTTTATCTTCCGTAATGGATTCCATAATTGCTATAGTACCCGCACTATTGTGTTGCCAATCTTTTATAAAATCGTCTATTTTACGATACATGGAAACACCTCTCTCAAAAAGTTGAATCTTTTATCTGAATATAAGAACATTATATACAAAAGTAGAAAAATTACCCTAATCAAAAATATAAGGGAACTAAAAAAATCTTTCAAAAATGATGAAGAGAAGATAGAAATTGTGTACAATAGATACATTGTGGACTATGAACAGAACGTTTTAAAATTATGAGGAGTGAAAGACGTGTCAAACATTGAAGAATTAAATGATCAACTTTTGGTGAGACGCCAAAAGTTAAGTGATATTCGTGAAAAAGGTATCGATCCATTTGGCCAACGTTTCGAGCGCACACACTTGTCTTCAGATGTTTTCAAACAATTTGATGTATTTACGAAAGAAGAGCTAGAAGAAAAAAATGATGAAGTAGTCATCGCAGGTCGTATTATGACAAAACGTGGGAAAGGGAAAGCTGGTTTTGCCCACATTCAAGATTTGGCTGGCCAGATTCAAATTTATGTTCGTCAAGACCGAGTAGGCGATGAAGCATACGATTTATTTAAACATGCAGATTTAGGAGATATCGTGGGCATCCGCGGAGTTGTTTTCAGAACAAATGCAGGGGAGCTTTCCGTAAAAGCAAACGAATTTACTTTCCTAACGAAATCACTGCGCCCAATGCCTGAAAAATTCCATGGATTGCAAGATGTTGAACAACGTTATCGTCAACGCTACTTAGACTTGATGACGAATGCTGATAGCAAAGAGACGTTTATTACTCGTTCAAAAATTATTCGTTCTATTCGAAACTATTTAGATGGACAAGGTTATTTGGAAGTAGAGACGCCAATTTTACACACTGTTGCTGGAGGGGCAGCTGCTCGACCATTCATTACGCATCATAACGCATTAGATATGGATCTATATTTACGTATTGCATTAGAATTGCATTTAAAACGTTTAATTGTTGGCGGACTCGAAAAAGTATATGAAATAGGACGAGTGTTCCGAAATGAAGGTATTTCAACACGTCACAATCCAGAATTTACATTATTAGAGCTATACGGTGCATATTTAGATTACCGAGATATTATGGAATTGACGGAAAATTTAATTTCTCATGTAGCACAAGAGGTGCTTGGTACAACGAAAATCCAATACGGTGAAGAAGAAATAGACCTTTCACCAGGATGGAAACGAGTGCATATGGTTGATGCAATTAAGGAAGTAACCGGGGTAGACTTCTGGCAACCTATGACATTAGAAGAAGCGAGAAGTTTAGCGAAAGAACATGGTGTGGAAATTCAAGAAATGCATGAAGTGGGACACATCATTAACGAGTTCTTCGAGCAAAAAGTAGAGGAAACATTAGTACAACCAACATTCGTTTACGGACATCCTGTTGAAATTTCGCCATTAGCAAAGAAAAATCCAGAAGATGAACGCTTCACAGACCGTTTTGAATTATTTATCGTTCGTCGTGAACATGCAAATGCGTTTACAGAATTGAACGATCCAATCGATCAACGCGAACGTTTTGAAGCGCAACTAGCTGAAAAAGAAGCAGGAAATGACGAAGCACATGATATGGATGAAGATTTCATCGAGGCTTTAGAATATGGAATGCCTCCTACAGGTGGATTAGGTATCGGTATTGACCGATTAGTTATGTTACTAACCAATTCTCAATCCATTCGTGACGTATTATTATTCCCAACAATGCGTCCAAGAGATTAATTAGCTGGTTATAGAAAATCATTAGTTCAATCTATGGCTGTCTAGAAAATCTCTAGACAGCCAACTTTTTATAGACATGAAAGATGAAATCCTTAATCGCTTTCATTCAACGTAATTTTTTGTATTCCTAAATCTGTGGTTATTGTTGATTCATTAGTCTAATTCTTTTCTTACATCAGAATAGTGTGGGAGTTTTACATTATTTGATTTTATTTAGAGACCTTATATCATTTTTAGTTCAATGATATAAGGGGATATTGTTTTCAAACAATAAAAAAATTAAATGTAAAATAATTTATAACGCTAGATAAAAAATGTTGAAAAATATGTTGACATTTGATTAGGTAAGGTGATAATATATAAAAGCTGTCGCTAAGAGAAAGTAATTCTAATAAAGATCTTAACGAAAGTGATAAAAAATGAAAAAATCCAAAAAAGTTGTTGACAAACGAGTTGGTAAACGATATAATTAAAGAGTTGTTTCAAAAAAGAAGAATGAACCTTGAAAACTGAACAACAAAACGTTAATGCAATAAATTATCTAGTTGTTAACCCTCGTTGACAAACTAGATTCGGACATTAAATTTTGAGCAAATCAAATTTTCTTTTATGGAGAGTTTGATCCTGGCTCAGGACGAACGCTGGCGGCGTGCCTAATACATGCAAGTCGAGCGAACCAATTGAAAGCCTAGCTTTCATGAGGTTAGCGGCGGACGGGTGAGTAACACGTGGGTAACCTGCCCTATAGACTGGGATAACTCGCGGAAACGCGTGCTAATACCGGATAATACATCAAAGTGCATGCTTTGATGTTGAAAGATGGTTCTGCTATCACTATAGGATGGGCCCGCGGCGCATTAGCTTGTTGGTGGGGTAACGGCCTACCAAGGCGACGATGCGTAGCCGACCTGAGAGGGTGATCGGCCACACTGGGACTGAGACACGGCCCAGACTCCTACGGGAGGCAGCAGTAGGGAATCTTCCACAATGGGCGAAAGCCTGATGGAGCAACGCCGCGTGAGCGAAGAAGGTCTTCGGATCGTAAAGCTCTGTTGTAAGGGAAGAACAAGTGCAGTAGTAACTGGCTGCACCTTGACGGTACCTTACTAGAAAGCCACGGCTAACTACGTGCCAGCAGCCGCGGTAATACGTAGGTGGCAAGCGTTGTCCGGAATTATTGGGCGTAAAGCGCGCGCAGGCGGTCTCTTAAGTCTGATGTGAAAGCCCCCGGCTTAACCGGGGAGGGTCATTGGAAACTGGGAGACTTGAGTGCAGGAGAGGGAAGCGGAATTCCATGTGTAGCGGTGAAATGCGTAGAGATATGGAGGAACACCAGTGGCGAAGGCGGCTTCCTGGCCTGTAACTGACGCTGAGGCGCGAAAGCGTGGGGAGCAAACAGGATTAGATACCCTGGTAGTCCACGCCGTAAACGATGAGTGCTAAGTGTTAGGGGGTTTCCACCCCTTAGTGCTGCAGCTAACGCATTAAGCACTCCGCCTGGGGAGTACGGTCGCAAGACTGAAACTCAAAGGAATTGACGGGGGCCCGCACAAGCGGTGGAGCATGTGGTTTAATTCGAAGCAACGCGAAGAACCTTACCAGGTCTTGACATCCCGCTGACCGCTATGGAGACATAGCCTTCCCTTCGGGGACAGCGGTGACAGGTGGTGCATGGTTGTCGTCAGCTCGTGTCGTGAGATGTTGGGTTAAGTCCCGCAACGAGCGCAACCCTTGTCCTTAGTTGCCATCATTCAGTTGGGCACTCTAAGGAGACTGCCGTACAAATACGGAGGAAGGTGGGGATGACGTCAAATCATCATGCCCCTTATGACCTGGGCTACACACGTGCTACAATGGACGGTACAAACGGTCGCGAAGTCGCGAGACGGAGCCAATCCGAAAAAACCGTTCTCAGTTCGGATTGCAGGCTGCAACTCGCCTGCATGAAGCCGGAATCGCTAGTAATCGCGGATCAGCATGCCGCGGTGAATACGTTCCCGGGCCTTGTACACACCGCCCGTCACACCACGAGAGTCTGTAACACCCGAAGTCGGTGAGGTAACCCTTTCGGGAGCCAGCCGCCGAAGGTGGGACAGATGATTGGGGTGAAGTCGTAACAAGGTAGCCGTATCGGAAGGTGCGGCTGGATCACCTCCTTTCTAAGGACATATACGGAAGCATTAGCGTTTTGTGTTCAGTTTTGAAGGTTTATGACCTTCAAAGTTATAGTGTTGTTCTTTGAAAACTGGATAAACGACATTGAAAGCAAGATATTTACTGTAAAGTTCTTAATTTTGGTTAAGTTATTAAGGGCGCACGGTGGATGCCTTGGCACTAGGAGCCGATGAAGGACGGGACTAACACCGATATGCTTCGGGGAGCTGTAAGTAAGCTTTGATCCGGAGATTTCCGAATGGGGGAACCCACTGTTCGTAATGGAACAGTATCTTAACGTGAATCCATAGCGTTAAGAAGGCACACCCAGGGAACTGAAACATCTAAGTACCTGGAGGAGAAGAAAGAAAAATCGATTCCCTGAGTAGCGGCGAGCGAAACGGGAACAGCCCAAACCAAGAGGCTTGCCTCTTGGGGTTGTAGGACACTCTATACGGAGTTACAAAAGGATGGGTTAGACGAACCGTTCTGGAAAGGACGGCCAGAGAAGGTAAAAGCCCTGTAGTCGAAAATCCATCCTCTCCTGAGTGGATCCTGAGTACGGCGGAACACGTGAAATTCCGTCGGAATCCGGGAGGACCATCTCCCAAGGCTAAATACTCCCTAGTGACCGATAGTGAACCAGTACCGTGAGGGAAAGGTGAAAAGCACCCCGGGAGGGGAGTGAAAGAGAACCTGAAACCGTGTGCCTACAAGTAGTCAGAGCCCGTTAACGGGTGATGGCGTGCCTTTTGTAGAATGAACCGGCGAGTTACGATTACGTGCAAGGTTAAGCAGAAAATGCGGAGCCGCAGCGAAAGCGAGTCTGAATAGGGCGTTTTGAGTACGTGGTCGTAGACCCGAAACCAGGTGATCTACCCATGTCCAGGGTGAAGGTGAGGTAACACTCACTGGAGGCCCGAACCCACGCACGTTGAAAAGTGCGGGGATGAGGTGTGGGTAGCGGAGAAATTCCAATCGAACTTGGAGATAGCTGGTTCTCTCCGAAATAGCTTTAGGGCTAGCCTCGTGTGAAGAATACTGGAGGTAGAGCACTGTTTGGACTAGGGGCCCACCTCGGGTTACCGAATTCAGACAAACTCCGAATGCCAGCTATTTATACACGGGAGTCAGACTACGAGTGATAAGATCCGTGGTCAAAAGGGAAACAGCCCAGACCACCAGCTAAGGTCCCAAAGTAATCGTTAAGTGGAAAAGGATGTGGCGTTGCTTAGACAACCAGGATGTTGGCTTAGAAGCAGCCATCATTTAAAGAGTGCGTAATAGCTCACTGGTCGAGTGACGCTGCGCCGAAAATGTAACGGGGCTAAACGATTCACCGAAGCTGTGGATTCGTGCGTTGCACGAGTGGTAGGAGAGCGTTCTAAGTGCGTCGAAGTCAGACCGGAAGGACTGGTGGAGCGCTTAGAAGTGAGAATGCCGGTATGAGTAGCGAAAGATGGGTGAGAATCCCATCCACCGAATGACTAAGGTTTCCTGAGGAAGGCTCGTCCGCTCAGGGTTAGTCGGGACCTAAGTCGAGGCCGAAAGGCGTAGACGATGGACAACAGGTTGATATTCCTGTACCACCTCCCCGCCGTTTGAGTGATGGGGGGACGCAGGAGGATAGGGAATGCACGCCGTTGGTCGAGCGTGTCCAAGCAGCAAGGCGTGGAAGTAGGCAAATCCGCTTCCTAATACGCTGAGCTGTGATGGGGAGCGCGTTACGCGCGAAGTTCCTGATTTCACACTGCCAAGAAAAGCCTCTAGCGAGGCGGGAGGTGCCCGTACCGCAAACCGACACAGGTAGTCGAGGAGAGAATCCTAAGGTGAGCGAGAGAACTCTCGTTAAGGAACTCGGCAAAATGACCCCGTAACTTCGGGAGAAGGGGTGCTCATTGGGGTGCAAGCCCTGATGAGCCGCAGTGAATAGGCCCAGGCGACTGTTTAGCAAAAACACAGGTCTCTGCAAAACCGTAAGGTGAAGTATAGGGGCTGACGCCTGCCCGGTGCTGGAAGGTTAAGAGGAGGAGTTAGCGCAAGCGAAGCTCCGAATTGAAGCCCCAGTAAACGGCGGCCGTAACTATAACGGTCCTAAGGTAGCGAAATTCCTTGTCGGGTAAGTTCCGACCCGCACGAAAGGCGTAACGATCTGGGCACTGTCTCAACGAGAGACTCGGTGAAATTATAGTACCTGTGAAGATGCAGGTTACCCGCGACAGGACGGAAAGACCCCGTGGAGCTTTACTGTAACCTGATATTGAATTTCGGTGCAACTTGTACAGGATAGGTAGGAGCCGTAGAAGGGGGAGCGCCAGCTTCCCTGGAGGCGCCCTTGGGATACTACCCTGGTTGTACTGAAATTCTAACCCGCAAGCCTGATCGGCTTGGGAGACAGTGTCAGGTGGACAGTTTGACTGGGGCGGTCGCCTCCTAAAAGGTAACGGAGGCGCCCAAAGGTTCCCTCAGAATGGTTGGAAATCATTCGCAGAGTGTAAAGGCATAAGGGAGCTTGACTGCGAGACCTACAAGTCGAGCAGGGTCGAAAGACGGGCTTAGTGATCCGGTGGTTCCGCATGGAAGGGCCATCGCTCAACGGATAAAAGCTACCCCGGGGATAACAGGCTTATCTCCCCCAAGAGTCCACATCGACGGGGAGGTTTGGCACCTCGATGTCGGCTCATCGCATCCTGGGGCTGTAGTCGGTCCCAAGGGTTGGGCTGTTCGCCCATTAAAGCGGTACGCGAGCTGGGTTCAGAACGTCGTGAGACAGTTCGGTCCCTATCCGTCGTGGGCGTAGGAAATTTGAGAGGAGCTGTCCTTAGTACGAGAGGACCGGGATGGACACACCGCTGGTGTACCAGTTGTCTTGCCAAAGGCACCGCTGGGTAGCTATGTGTGGACGGGATAAGTGCTGAAAGCATCTAAGCATGAAGCCCCCCTCAAGATGAGATTTCCCATTGCATAAGCAAGTAAGATCCCTCAAAGACGATGAGGTAGATAGGTCCGAGGTGGAAGCACGGTGACGTGTGGAGCTGACGGATACTAATCGATCGAGGACTTAACCAATCATTTCAATGTCGTTATCCAGTTTTGAGAGAACAAAAATTATTTAAAAAAAACACTTGCAATTCTTTGATTAAGTGATATAATAGTTCTTGTCTCAAAACAAATAGTCTAGTGACGATGGCAAAGAGGATACACCCGTTCCCATACCGAACACGGAAGTTAAGCTCTTTAGCGCCGATGGTAGTAAGGGGCTTCCCCTTGTGAGAGTAGGACGTTGCTAGGCTAATATATGGAGGATTAGCTCAGCTGGGAGAGCACCTGCCTTACAAGCAGGGGGTCGGCGGTTCGATCCCGTCATCCTCCACCATATCATGCCGGTGTAGCTCAATTGGCAGAGCAACTGACTTGTAATCAGTAGGTTGAGGGTTCGATTCCTTTCGCCGGCACCATTATTCGAGCCATTAGCTCAGTGGTAGAGCATCTGACTTTTAATCAGAGGGTCGAAGGTTCAAGTCCTTCATGGCTCACCATTTTTTGCGGGTGTGGCGGAATTGGCAGACGCACTAGACTTAGGATCTAGCGCCTCACGGCGTGGGGGTTCGACTCCCTCCACCCGCATCATTTAAAATATATATAATTGCGGAAGTAGTTCAGTGGTAGAACACCACCTTGCCAAGGTGGGGGTCGCGGGTTCGAACCCCGTCTTCCGCTCCAATAATGCCGGGGTGGCGGAATTGGCAGACGCACAGGACTTAAAATCCTGCGGTAGGTGACTACCGTACCGGTTCGACTCCGGTCCTCGGCACCATGTAAAATAGAAGTTAGCGCCAGTAGCTCAATTGGATAGAGCGTCTGACTACGGATCAGAAGGTTGTGGGTTCGACTCCTGCCTGGCGCGCCATAAATTCGGGAAGTAGCTCAGCTTGGTAGAGCACTTGGTTTGGGACCAAGGGGTCGCAGGTTCGAATCCTGTCTTCCCGACCATTCATTATATTGGGGCATTAGCTCAGCTGGGAGAGCGCCTGCCTTGCACGCAGGAGGTCAGCGGTTCGATCCCGCTATGCTCCACCATGAACCTTGAAAACTGAACAACAAAACGTTAATGCAATAAATTATCTAGTTGTTAACCCTCGTTAACAAACTAGATTCGGACATTAAATTTTTGAGCAAATCAAATTTTCTTTTATGGAGAGTTTGATCCTGGCTCAGGACGAACGCTGGCGGCGTGCCTAATACATGCAAGTCGAGCGAACCAATTGAAAGCCTAGCTTTCATGAGGTTAGCGGCGGACGGGTGAGTAACACGTGGGTAACCTGCCCTATAGACTGGGATAACTCGCGGAAACGCGTGCTAATACCGGATAACACATCAAAGTGCATGCTTTGATGTTGAAAGATGGTTCTGCTATCACTATAGGATGGGCCCGCGGCGCATTAGCTTGTTGGTGGGGTAACGGCCTACCAAGGCGACGATGCGTAGCCGACCTGAGAGGGTGATCGGCCACACTGGGACTGAGACACGGCCCAGACTCCTACGGGAGGCAGCAGTAGGGAATCTTCCACAATGGGCGAAAGCCTGATGGAGCAACGCCGCGTGAGCGAAGAAGGTCTTCGGATCGTAAAGCTCTGTTGTAAGGGAAGAACAAGTGCAGTAGTAACTGGCTGCACCTTGACGGTACCTTACTAGAAAGCCACGGCTAACTACGTGCCAGCAGCCGCGGTAATACGTAGGTGGCAAGCGTTGTCCGGAATTATTGGGCGTAAAGCGCGCGCAGGCGGTCTCTTAAGTCTGATGTGAAAGCCCCCGGCTTAACCGGGGAGGGTCATTGGAAACTGGGAGACTTGAGTGCAGGAGAGGGAAGCGGAATTCCATGTGTAGCGGTGAAATGCGTAGAGATATGGAGGAACACCAGTGGCGAAGGCGGCTTCCTGGCCTGTAACTGACGCTGAGGCGCGAAAGCGTGGGGAGCAAACAGGATTAGATACCCTGGTAGTCCACGCCGTAAACGATGAGTGCTAAGTGTTAGGGGGTTTCCACCCCTTAGTGCTGCAGCTAACGCATTAAGCACTCCGCCTGGGGAGTACGGTCGCAAGACTGAAACTCAAAGGAATTGACGGGGGCCCGCACAAGCGGTGGAGCATGTGGTTTAATTCGAAGCAACGCGAAGAACCTTACCAGGTCTTGACATCCCGCTGACCGCTATGGAGACATAGCCTTCCCTTCGGGGACAGCGGTGACAGGTGGTGCATGGTTGTCGTCAGCTCGTGTCGTGAGATGTTGGGTTAAGTCCCGCAACGAGCGCAACCCTTGTCCTTAGTTGCCATCATTCAGTTGGGCACTCTAAGGAGACTGCCGTACAAATACGGAGGAAGGTGGGGATGACGTCAAATCATCATGCCCCTTATGACCTGGGCTACACACGTGCTACAATGGACGGTACAAACGGTCGCGAAGTCGCGAGACGGAGCCAATCCGAAAAAACCGTTCTCAGTTCGGATTGCAGGCTGCAACTCGCCTGCATGAAGCCGGAATCGCTAGTAATCGCGGATCAGCATGCCGCGGTGAATACGTTCCCGGGCCTTGTACACACCGCCCGTCACACCACGAGAGTCTGTAACACCCGAAGTCGGTGAGGTAACCCTTTCGGGAGCCAGCCGCCGAAGGTGGGACAGATGATTGGGGTGAAGTCGTAACAAGGTAGCCGTATCGGAAGGTGCGGCTGGATCACCTCCTTTCTAAGGATATTTACGGAAGCATTAGCGTTTTGTGTTCAGTTTTGAAGGTTTATGACCTTCAAAGTTATAGTGTTGTTCTTTGAAAACTGGATAAACGACATTGAAAGCAAGATATTTACTGTAAAGTTCTTAATTTTGGTTAAGTTATTAAGGGCGCACGGTGGATGCCTTGGCACTAGGAGCCGATGAAGGACGGGACTAACACCGATATGCTTCGGGGAGCTGTAAGTAAGCTTTGATCCGGAGATTTCCGAATGGGGGAACCCACTGTTCGTAATGGAACAGTATCTTAACGTGAATCCATAGCGTTAAGAAGGCACACCCAGGGAACTGAAACATCTAAGTACCTGGAGGAGAAGAAAGAAAAATCGATTCCCTGAGTAGCGGCGAGCGAAACGGGAACAGCCCAAACCAAGAGGCTTGCCTCTTGGGGTTGTAGGACACTCTATACGGAGTTACAAAAGGATGGGTTAGACGAACCGTTCTGGAAAGGACGGCCAGAGAAGGTAAAAGCCCTGTAGTCGAAAATCCATCCTCTCCTGAGTGGATCCTGAGTACGGCGGAACACGTGAAATTCCGTCGGAATCCGGGAGGACCATCTCCCAAGGCTAAATACTCCCTAGTGACCGATAGTGAACCAGTACCGTGAGGGAAAGGTGAAAAGCACCCCGGGAGGGGAGTGAAAGAGAACCTGAAACCGTGTGCCTACAAGTAGTCAGAGCCCGTTAACGGGTGATGGCGTGCCTTTTGTAGAATGAACCGGCGAGTTACGATTACGTGCAAGGTTAAGCAGAAGATGCGGAGCCGCAGCGAAAGCGAGTCTGAATAGGGCGTTTTGAGTACGTGGTCGTAGACCCGAAACCAGGTGATCTACCCATGTCCAGGGTGAAGGTGAGGTAACACTCACTGGAGGCCCGAACCCACGCACGTTGAAAAGTGCGGGGATGAGGTGTGGGTAGCGGAGAAATTCCAATCGAACTTGGAGATAGCTGGTTCTCTCCGAAATAGCTTTAGGGCTAGCCTCGTGTGAAGAATACTGGAGGTAGAGCACTGTTTGGACTAGGGGCCCACCTCGGGTTACCGAATTCAGACAAACTCCGAATGCCAGCTATTTATACACGGGAGTCAGACTACGAGTGATAAGATCCGTGGTCAAAAGGGAAACAGCCCAGACCACCAGCTAAGGTCCCAAAGTAATCGTTAAGTGGAAAAGGATGTGGCGTTGCTTAGACAACCAGGATGTTGGCTTAGAAGCAGCCATCATTTAAAGAGTGCGTAATAGCTCACTGGTCGAGTGACGCTGCGCCGAAAATGTAACGGGGCTAAACGATTCACCGAAGCTGTGGATTCGTGCGTTGCACGAGTGGTAGGAGAGCGTTCTAAGTGCGTCGAAGTCAGACCGGAAGGACTGGTGGAGCGCTTAGAAGTGAGAATGCCGGTATGAGTAGCGAAAGATGGGTGAGAATCCCATCCACCGAATGACTAAGGTTTCCTGAGGAAGGCTCGTCCGCTCAGGGTTAGTCGGGACCTAAGTCGAGGCCGAAAGGCGTAGACGATGGACAACAGGTTGATATTCCTGTACCACCTCCCCGCCGTTTGAGTGATGGGGGGACGCAGGAGGATAGGGAATGCACGCCGTTGGTCGAGCGTGTCCAAGCAGCAAGGCGTGGAAGTAGGCAAATCCGCTTCCTAATACGCTGAGCTGTGATGGGGAGCGCGTTACGCGCGAAGTTCCTGATTTCACACTGCCAAGAAAAGCCTCTAGCGAGGCGGGAGGTGCCCGTACCGCAAACCGACACAGGTAGTCGAGGAGAGAATCCTAAGGTGAGCGAGAGAACTCTCGTTAAGGAACTCGGCAAAATGACCCCGTAACTTCGGGAGAAGGGGTGCTCATTGGGGTGCAAGCCCTGATGAGCCGCAGTGAATAGGCCCAGGCGACTGTTTAGCAAAAACACAGGTCTCTGCAAAACCGTAAGGTGAAGTATAGGGGCTGACGCCTGCCCGGTGCTGGAAGGTTAAGAGGAGGAGTTAGCGCAAGCGAAGCTCCGAATTGAAGCCCCAGTAAACGGCGGCCGTAACTATAACGGTCCTAAGGTAGCGAAATTCCTTGTCGGGTAAGTTCCGACCCGCACGAAAGGCGTAACGATCTGGGCACTGTCTCAACGAGAGACTCGGTGAAATTATAGTACCTGTGAAGATGCAGGTTACCCGCGACAGGACGGAAAGACCCCGTGGAGCTTTACTGTAACCTGATATTGAATTTCGGTGCAACTTGTACAGGATAGGTAGGAGCCGTAGAAGGGGGAGCGCCAGCTTCCCTGGAGGCGCCCTTGGGATACTACCCTGGTTGTACTGAAATTCTAACCCGCAAGCCTGATCGGCTTGGGAGACAGTGTCAGGTGGACAGTTTGACTGGGGCGGTCGCCTCCTAAAAGGTAACGGAGGCGCCCAAAGGTTCCCTCAGAATGGTTGGAAATCATTCGCAGAGTGTAAAGGCATAAGGGAGCTTGACTGCGAGACCTACAAGTCGAGCAGGGTCGAAAGACGGGCTTAGTGATCCGGTGGTTCCGCATGGAAGGGCCATCGCTCAACGGATAAAAGCTACCCCGGGGATAACAGGCTTATCTCCCCCAAGAGTCCACATCGACGGGGAGGTTTGGCACCTCGATGTCGGCTCATCGCATCCTGGGGCTGTAGTCGGTCCCAAGGGTTGGGCTGTTCGCCCATTAAAGCGGTACGCGAGCTGGGTTCAGAACGTCGTGAGACAGTTCGGTCCCTATCCGTCGTGGGCGTAGGAAATTTGAGAGGAGCTGTCCTTAGTACGAGAGGACCGGGATGGACACACCGCTGGTGTACCAGTTGTCTTGCCAAAGGCACCGCTGGGTAGCTATGTGTGGACGGGATAAGTGCTGAAAGCATCTAAGCATGAAGCCCCCCTCAAGATGAGATTTCCCATTGCATAAGCAAGTAAGATCCCTCAAAGACGATGAGGTAGATAGGTCCGAGGTGGAAGCACGGTGACGTGTGGAGCTGACGGATACTAATCGATCGAGGACTTAACCAATCATTTCAATGTCGTTATCCAGTTTTGAGAGAACAACCTCTCATATAGTGAAGTGACGATGGCGAAGAGGTCACACCCGTTCCCATACCGAACACGGAAGTTAAGCTCTTCAGCGCCGATGGTAGTAAGGGGCTTCCCCTTGTGAGAGTAGGACGTCGCTTCGCAAAAGGCACCACAATAGTGGTGCTTTTTTTTTTTGCAAAAATTGAAGCCCCTTACTAACAAGGACTGAAAGTCCGATCGGCGCGATACAGAAACCACATGCTAAACAAAAGTAAAATAAATATTTGAAGGAGACGAGAAGCACGGGGACCAAGAAGTTCAAGGAAGCGAGGCAGCCCGGAGCGGAGCGTACTAAGTACGTGAGCACCGGACTGCCGAAGCTGACACAGAAAATCGCTGGTCAACGTGCTTCGGAGTTAGCGCCGATGGTAGTTAAGGGGTCCCCTTGTGAGAGATAGACGAGCGCTTCGCAGAAGGCACCACAATAGTGGTGCTTTTTTTTGCAAAAATTGAAGCCCCTTACTACCAAGGACTGAAAGTCCGATCGGCGCGATAGAGAAGCGATATGCAACAATTTTATAAAGTTTATAAAAGAAATAAAAAGTCGAAACAAGGAATGTGTAGTTTCCTTATTGCGACATTATTATTAGAAGAGTGTTTTTGGAACATGATTAATGATATTACAATCATTTAAATCATTAAAATTCAAGTAATCTTCTTAAATCATTAATATATGATTGACTAACAGGTAATTCGGTGCCATTTTTTAATTGAATGATAAAGTTTGTCGTAATATCCTTCGTGATATTTTTAATAAAATAAATGTTTAATATATATGAACGATGTACTCGAACAAAAAACTCCGGTAACTTTGTTTGAAGCTCTTTTAACGTATAATTTGTTTTAAACTGTTCATCATTTGCATAAAACCAAGTTCGTTTTTGCAAGCTTTCGATATGAGAAATTTCCTCTACAGGTACGGGTGTCCACAGATCTTCCTGCTTACCAGTTAAAAATTTATAAGGTTCCTTTTTTTCTGGAGTATAGGAAGAAGGGAAAATAATAATGAGTGCGGCATTTTTTTGACTTAAGTAAATAGGGTAGCCTATTACGAAATAGGGTTTTTTAAATATTGTTGAATCCAAAACAATTCCAGTTTTCATTCGAGTTTGTAATACATGAGATGCAACGCTTTCTGGGTGGATTTTGTCCTCGATAGTAAGATGTAAATGTTCGATACTTGGTGAATAATAAATATAAGAATCTTCGGAAGCTACAGCAATGGATGCATTTTTAGGAATCCAATCTTCTAATATAATTTTTAATTGTTCTAATCCCTCATTTGAAATATCCACACATAACATCTCTACATTACTTCCCCCTTATTAAAAATTCAGAATCATGCTAAATTATCTTTGGAAATAATTGTTTTATCCTGAATTTTTAGTATTTCGTCACAAAATAATACATTTTTTTATTATCTGTTATATATTAGGTTTAACATTAATATACCTGTTATGAAACAGAATGTAAATTACTTTTCTAACAGAGTGTATTGAAATAAAGGGGAAGGTGTGAATGAAATGTTGACGCAACAGGAAAGAAATGAAAGAGTTGAGGCATTAAAAAAAGATTGGGCTGAAAATCCACGTTGGAAAGGAATTGAACGACCATATACTGCTGAAGAAGTAGTGAAATTACAGGGGTCTGTAGTCGTAGAGCATACATGGGCAAAACGTGGTGCTGCTCGACTTTGGAAATCTTTACATGAAGAAGATTTTATTAATGCGTT
The DNA here is from genome assembly GCF_038004285.1 of Ureibacillus sp. FSL K6-0165. NCBI lineage: Bacteria > Bacillati > Bacillota > Bacilli > Caryophanales > Caryophanaceae > Ureibacillus > Ureibacillus sp. FSL K6-0165. The sequence goes on along the minus strand of NZ_JBBOQS010000001.1, from coordinate 475,308 downwards.
AGGTGCATTGACAGGTAATCAGGCAGTACAACAAGTAAAAGCAGGTTTAAAAGCTATTTATCTATCAGGATGGCAAGTAGCGGCTGATGCTAACTTAGCAGGACATATGTATCCAGACCAATCATTATATCCAGCTAACTCAGTTCCAGCTGTCGTAAAACGTATTAATCAAGCCTTACAACGTGCTGATCAAATAGAACATGCTGAAGGTCGCGATGATGGTTTTGATTGGTTTGCACCAATCGTAGCAGATGCTGAAGCAGGATTCGGTGGACCACTTAACGTGTTTGAATTAGTAAAAGCCATGATCGAAGCGGGTGCTGCTGGAGTTCACCTAGAAGACCAACTTGCTTCTGAGAAAAAATGCGGTCACTTAGGTGGTAAAGTATTACTTCCAACACAAAATGCGATTCGTAACTTAATTGCTGCTCGTTTAGCTGCGGATGTTATGGGTGTAGACACAATCTTAATTGCTAGAACTGACGCTGATGCAGCAGACATGGTAACGAGCGATATTGACCCACGAGATAAAGAATTTATTACAGGTGAACGTACTCCTGAAGGTTTCTTTAAAACAAGAGCAGGAATTAAACAAGCAATTGCTCGCGGTTTAGCTTATGCGCCATATGCTGATTTAATTTGGTGCGAAACATCAAAACCTTCATTAGAAGAAGCTAGGGAATTTGCGGAAGCAATTCATGAAAAATTCCCTGGCAAAATGTTAGCATACAACTGTTCACCATCTTTCAACTGGAAAGCAAATCTCACAGATAAAGAGATTGCAGAATTCCAGCGTGAAATTGCAAGAATGGGTTATAAATTCCAATTCGTAACATTAGCAGGATTCCACTCACTTAACAAATCAATGTTTGAATTGGCTGTTGATTACAAAGACAATGGTATGGCAGCTTATTCTAAACTACAACAAGCTGAGTTTGATCTAGAGAAAAAAGGTTATACAGCTACAAGACACCAACGTGAAGTTGGTACAGGTTACTTCGATGAAGTATCAATGGTTATTTCTGGAGGTACTTCTTCTACAACTGCAATGGCAGGTTCAACAGAAGCTGAACAATTCGTATAATAAAATTTCTTTCTTAGTCTAAAACGGGGGATATTTATATAGAACAGGCAACAATACAAACAGTAAAGGTATTGGCGAAATGACGAATGAAGTTGAAAGTTTTTAGTCTGAGCTTGATAAACTTTGAACAAAGTTGTTGAAGGATTGTAAACTTTTGGTCGTTTTGATGTAGCTTACTTGTGTTTTAAGTTTGTTCAATTTTTGACATAATGAACAAGTTATTTGAACCTATTAAATCGCTTACTTACAAAGGGGATCGTTAAATTAATATAGGTTGCCTCCTATATTGATCGATTTATTGCTAAAGGGGTTTATGTTAAGGGATTAAATATTAAGTAAATTGGGGATGGTTATGCCTTACTTGTCTCGAGAGCAGAGCGAGTAAGGTCTTTTTTTAATATTGATAAACGAGAAGAAAAAAGTTATTGTTCAAAGAATTCGTTTGTTTAATAAGTTTTCAAAGGGGGAAAGAAAATGAGAAATAGAGATCTACTATTGATTCCTGGACCAACTCCGGTAGTGGATGAAATTTACGATGCTTTAGCGTTAGAAACAAGGGGGCATACAGATCCACGCTTTGTAGAAGTTTATAAAAATGCGTTACAGCAAACAAAAGAGCTGTTTCAAACGGATGGAGAAGTATTTGTCATTGCTGGTACTGGAACTTTAGCAATGGAAATGGCTATCGTCAACACGGTTGGAAAAGGGGAAAATCTACTTGTTTTAAGTCACGGATATTTTGGCGACCGTTTTATTCCATTAGCGCAGGCATACGATATACATGTAGATGTTTTACAATCAGAATGGGGAAAACAAATTGATCCATCAATAGTGGAAGAAACGTTGAAACGTAAACAATATAAAGCCGTGACGATTACACATGCAGATACATCTACAGGTGTTGTTTCAGATTTAGAGACATTGGTGCCAATTATCAAAAAAACAGGTGCCCTTGTCATTGTTGATGGTGTTGTGGCTAGTGCTGCAATCGATGAAAATATGAGTAAAACTTATGGCCATCCAGACTATAAACTGGATGTCGTCCTTACTGGTTCACAAAAAGCTATTGGTATGCCACCAGGGCTTGCTATTGTTGCGTTTAATAAAACCGCTCTAGCGGCTCGGGAGCATTTAGGACAAGTTCAAGCTTACTATTGCGACATAAAAAATTGGTTACCAATTATGAGAGACCCTTCAAAATATTTTGCGACTCCTCCTGTTAACTTGATTTATGCCTATAATGAGTCGTTAAAAATCGTTTTAAATGAGGGGATGAAAAAGAGAGAAAACCGCCATATTGCCTATGGACGAGGGGTTCGAGCGGCGATGCGTTCCTACGGTATGAGACCGTTAGCAAATGAAGAAGTTGCTGCTCCGACATTGAGTTGCATTTTATATCCTGAGGGAGTAGATGATGTCGCATTTCGTAGTGGTTTAGCTTCTCGTGGAGTTATCGTTGCTGGTGCATTAGCTCATTTAGCAGGGAAGGCATTCCGCATCGGTCATATGGGGAATACAACTCCTGAAATGTTAGAAAAGGCAATCCAAGCAATCGGTGAAGTGCTTCAAGAGCTCGGTCATACGGCCAATATTGAAAAAGCAATTAAAGCATTCAAAGAAGAAATAGAACAAGCAGTACGAAATTAGTTTTCATATACTGATGCAATACAATGCAAAAGGATTCATAGAAAAAGCCGTCTCTTTTGAGGCGGCCATATTTATCATATAAAGAAATGTTACAGCCATTTTAATATCAATCTCTTAAATATAAATAAAAGTAGTATACTATAGATTAATAGGTTCTAATAAACTTTTTAAGGAGAATAAGCTGTGGAACGACCAATTGTTATTATACCAGCACTAAACCCACTACCAACACTTATTAACTATACAAAGGCTTTATTAGAATTAAATATTTACAAAGTGATCATTGTGAATGACGGCAGCGATCCAAAATATCAATATATTTTTCAAGAACTATCGATGATTGATCATTGTATTGTATTAAAGCATGAGGATAATAAAGGGAAAGGGAGAGCATTAAAAACCGGGTTTGGTTACGTGTTAAAATATTTTCCTAAGACAAATTTCGTATTAACGGTAGGTGCTCATGGCCAACATACATTAGATGATGTAAAGCTCATATTACAAAATTTAAGAGTATTTTCTAATGGTATTATATTAGGTGTTCGTAACTTTCGTTCAAAAGACTTGCCTTTATCCAACGCGATTGGTCACCGAGCAGCCTCACTATTGTTTAAATTATTATTCCATCGGCGAATATTAGATACTCAAACAGGATTGCGTTCCATTCCGACAAAAGAATTATCGTGGTTATTGAAGGTACACGGGGATTCTTATGATTATGATATTAATATGCTGGTGGAAGCAATCAAAAGAAAAATCCCAATTTACGAAATTCCTATTGGACGAGTTAAAATAAGGAAGAATTCGATTATTCACTATGATGAGATCACTAATTCTCAAAAAATCATACAGCAAATTATTGCAAACTTCACAAAGTATCATAAAAAAAATCAGGAATGAAACTTTTTGTTCGAAAAATCGTACATTTTTATAGTACTACCAAAGGGGCTACCAACTTTTTCATTTTTGGTAGTACTTCTTTTTTTATAAATGGCAATACTTGTAGGAAAGAGAAGGAACTTAGAAATTTATTGTGTTAGGTGGTGAAGGTAATTGTTAAAGCGATTGATAATTCTTGTTATTCTCCTTGTCATGATTAAACCAGCATATGATTTGTCCAAACAAATTTGGGATGAAATAGTTAACTGGCTTGATATCAATTCTGCTATAACAACCATGGAGAACATAAATATTTCAGAGATAGGAAAAACGGCGAAGGAAACAATTTACGAAACAGCTTCAACCATATCCGCTTTACAAGCTACCGTTCACTTACCGGAAAAAGTGCAATCTGTTGAAGAGTTAGCAGATGCATTTTTTTATCATTTTAGTCATTGGGAAACAAACTTTGAAATACATTATGTTGGAAGCACAAGCGATATTGAACATATCATTCAACAAGCAGTAGAAGAAGCTTCTAATCGAGATCATTATATTTTAGGGCATTTGAGTGATCGAAAAATTGAATATGAATATGGAAAATATAAAGCGAAAATTAAAGTGCAGCAACAATATTTAACAAATGCTGTGCATGAGCAATATGTGGATGAACGAATAGCAGCCATTTTAGCAAGCGTCGATGTAAACTCCATGTCGGACTTTGAAAAGGTCAAATTTGTTAATGATTATATAGTAAAAAATACAGTTTATAGTACGGACACATCGTTAAGTCCTCATAGTGCATGTGCAGTGTTAAAAGAAAATAAAGGAGTTTGCCAAGGATACGCGCTTCTTGCATTAAAAATGCTAAGAGATTTAGGGATTGAAACGTTATATGTAGTTGGAGAAGTGCATACAGGTCCTCATGCATGGAACTTAGTGAAAGTAGATGGGGAATGGTATCATCTTGATACTACATGGAATGATCCAGTACCTGATCGTGGTAATGCAGTGAGATATCAATATTTTCTCCTTGATGATGCGACAATGAAACTTGATCATCGTTGGAATGAAGCGGATTATCCTAAGGCGATAAGTAAAAAATACACTGTGATGTCGAAAATTGACCATGCTTATGAAAAGGATGGTTATATTTACTACAGCAATATTGCGGATGATCATCGTTTATATCGATTAAATTTATCGACCGGGGAAAATAAACGATTAACAAAGAGTAGAGCACAATATATCGTGGGGTTAGGTGAATGGATTTTTTTCAGCAACTATTCAAAGGGTGCATACCTTGCAAGAATACGCACTGATGGTTCAGATGAATCCATTATCTATCGGGAAAAGGTTAGTGACTTATTGGTTGAAGATGGTTATTTAATATTCGCAACGGACGAAGGGTTGAAAAAAATGGAGATACGAAATTTTTGATGATTTACCGAAACAAAAAAGGGGCTTCCAGTTAGCCCCAGTCATAACGTACCGACCGACTTGATCGAAATTGAAAAACCACTATTATTTTAATGAACTAAGTGCCCTGTTGGCAATATAGTCTATCGGATTTTGAGTGCATAAATGGAAAGAAATATATGGATATATTTTTTTCACATAATCTTTAAAGACATTTAAGATGATCGGATTATGTTTCAATATGCCACCGTTTAAGTAAACGATAAAATCTTCACCAATCGGTTCAATTTTCCGTAATACCGCGTTTGTCATGATCGATAATTCTTTCGCCGCGTTGCAAGCGATTTGAATGGCTTGCTCGTCTCCAAGGGAAATAGCTTTCGTTAGGATTTTCGAAATGTTAGCGACTTGAGCATTTGTATAATCTGGTTGATAGATCCAATCATTAAGTTGTTCAATATTGTCTATTTGTAACATGTCGTAAACTAGGTCAGTGAGGACGGTAGGTTTCTCAAGACGGCCATCTTCAGAGCGAAAAATCGTATTTAAAATCTCTCTTCCAATCCAATAACCGCTTCCTTCATCTCCAACCCGATGTCCCCATCCACCAGAGCGTTCAATCCTTCCTTGACCATCTGTAGCATAAGCAGCAGAACCAGTACCTGAAATGAGGAGGGCACCTGCTTTTCCGCCAGTTAATCCTATTAATGTGGACTGTACATCATTTTCAACAATTGTACGACGAATAGAGAAGGGTGAGTTTCCACAACTTCGATGGATAATTTGTTGAACTATTGCAAGCCCGTTTTGTGTATCAACACCTGCAATGGCAAAGGTAGCAACTGCAATGTCCAGTATGCCTGTAGCTTTATAAGCCTCATTTAATAGATTAGTTAATACTTTTTCTACCTTTTCTGCGCCAATGGCTTGGTAATTTGTACTTGTTGATGTTTTTTCGAAATATACCTTTCCACTAGCATCTCTCAATGACAAAGTGGTTTTTGTCGCTCCACCATCAATGGCTAAAATATACTGATTCATGTTTCCTGTTTGCTCCATTCATCTAAATATTGTTGTAAACGTTTTTCACTTTGTAAAATTGCATCCTTTTTAATCTGAATCCATCTATTCAGTAAAGGGGTTTCCCTTTTTGCTTTTAAGAGCGATTTTCTCATTGTCATGGGAGCAGGGCCACCTGGTAATTTTCGAATATTGACGAAATGTGTAGGTTTTAAAGATTGATAGAATTCTTCTTTAGAAATGTTTAATGGCTTATCAGTCAGTTCAATGCATTTTTCGTTGACTAGCTCCCATGTTAAATCTTCAATGGAATCTTTATTATTTTTTAGCAAAGCACGAACACAGTTTGAAACGATTGCATGTGATTGTCGGAAGGAAATGTTTTCAGTAATGACGAGGGTATCAGCTAGTTGGGTAACGTTGGCAAAACTTCTTTCAGCTCGCTCTAATAATTTTTCTTTGTTGACATCCATTGTCACTACTAAACTGCCAAATAGTTTATAGATTCCACGCAGCTTCTCCATTGCACGCCAAATGTAAGGCTGCATATCATCTTCCGTATCAACAATATCCCCGAATGGAGTGTTATGAATCATTTGTAAGACTGTGGAAGCATCCCCTACAACCGATGAGAGTAGTGAACGGGTGTGTTCTATTGAAACGGGATTTCGCTTTTGTGGCATAATGGAGCTGACTTGAACATATGGACTGGCAAGACTGATTGCATTAAATTCTTGTGTTGCCCATTGTAAGAAGTCTTGTGCGGTACGTCCAAGATTTAATGCGGCAAGTTGCACAACACTAGCTGTTTCAGCAATATAATCAGCTCCGGCCACAGCATCCCATGCATTTTCCACTAAATCATCAAAAGCGAGCAGTTCTTGCATTCGTTGGCGATTAATGTTGAAACCTGTTGTCGTTAATGCGGCGGCTCCCATGCTGCTTCGATTTACCGTTGCATAAGCATGTTGCATGCGTTTAAAATCTCTTGTAAGTTGGTCAATAACAGCCTTTAAGTAGTGAGCGAAAGTTGTTGGTTGGGCTTGTTGTGTATGAGTATAGCCGATCATGATGGTATCTACGTGTTCTAATGCAAAGGCGATGAGTGAAGTTCGCAAAGTTACTAATTCTTCCATAAGGGCAAGAAGTTTTTCTCGTATTGTCATACGATAAATGGCAATCCCCATATCGTTTCGACTTCTTCCAATATGCAAATTTCCCGCTACATCTCCAGCAATCTCCATCAGTTTATTTTCAATTCGGAAAAACAAATCTTCAAATTGAGGTTTGTAATCTTGCTTTTCATAATATTCCAAGTCGAGTTGACTAATGGCAAAACCGATTTTTTTTACATCATCTTTTGATACAAGTTGTTGTTCTTCCAGCATTTTTAAATGGGCAATATGTATTTGCACCATTGATTTTAGGAAATGTTTTTTTGCTTCTTCATAGGCAGGTTGAAGCACGATTTTTCGATAACTATTTGAAGGAAATTGAGTGCCTTCGTATTCATGGATGCGGCTTTTATACTCATGGAACATCACAATAATCGCCCCCAGTATTATTGCTAAAAAGGTAATTTGAAGAGAGGTATTGGCTTCTAAATAATTAACTGGCTTCTGACTTCTCTTCAATATATTTCATTGACTGCCTTTGAGAGATGACGGTTGGCAGCGCGATTCCCGTTAAAATAAGAATAATGCCGATAATTTGTAACTGAGTAATAGGTTCATGCAATACAATGACAGAAGCGATGACAGCAACTGGTAATTCCATGGCGCTTAAGATGGAAGCAAGACCTCCGCCGACTTTTGGCACAGCAGTTGCAAGTAGGAAAATCGGCAAAATCGTTCCAAAGAAACCGAGTATTAAGCCAAATTTCCAAAGCCCCTCTCTTATTAATATACCGTTCCATACTATTTCTGGTGACAAGAAGATGCTAATCAAGATAAGGGCGAAAAAGGATGTAAATAGTGTTCTTTCGGTTGTTGTAATACCTTGTATTGTTTTTGAATTGATTTGTAAGAAAATCGCAAAGCTAATAGCTGAACAAAAACCAAAAAACCAACCTAGCCAGTGAATGTTTGATAAATCGGCATCAAACACTCCAGCGGCAAGCAGCGTTCCGATAAAAAGAATGACTAGGGAAATGATTTCCGGGCGGTTCGGCCATCTTTTTCGCAAGATACAGTCTATCAGGATGCCAATCCATGTGAATTGGAAGAGCAATACAACGGCGAGAGATGCCGGTAAGTAATTTAAAGACTTACCGTAAACAATGCCGGTTGTACCTGTAAAAATTCCAGCAAATATTAAGGTAATGAATTCCTCTTTTTTAAGCTTAGGAACTTTTCTTTTAGTAAAGACAAATAATAACAACGCTAAACAAAATCCAATCAGATATTGGCTTGTGACAGCTTCATCGGGTGTAAATCCATAACCCATTGCTACTTTAATAATGGTTGAAAGTATTCCGTAACTACTAGCTCCAATAATGATAAGTAAAGGGTAAATAAAATTCATTTTCATGATGTCTTAACCTACTTAACAATTTTTTATCGTTTAAAATTCCTTTATAATCGATACAAATTTCAATCATAAAGCATTCTTTAATGATTGTTATAAAAGATTGCTTTTTCTATGATAAAAGTATAGCAAATTTTGATATTTTCGGAAAATAAGGGTGCTAAAATATTAATGGATTTCTAATTAATTAAAATTTTAGAATATAATAGAAACTAGTAATCTACTAGGGAAGTGGTGTATCAAAATTGAAAAATTCCGATCGTTTCCTGTTAGCGTTTAATCGAATTACATTCACTTTGCGAAAAATCGTAAAGGCAAGAGAGCACTTGCCCTTTTATCGCCTAATTGAATTGGCAAAAAAGAAAAGTCCGTTAGTAAAAAAATATGAAGATGATTTACGTACTTTTGCAGATTTGCGAAATGTAATTGTGCATCATCGAGTATCTGAGGAGTTTGTCATTGCTGAGCCTCATATACAAGTTGTTGAACGCATCGAGTACATAGATCAACTATTAGATCGGCCAAGTTTAGTAGGCCAAGTTTTTCGAAAAAAAGTAGTTACTTTTCAGACGACAGATTCATTAAAAGAAGCATTAGACATCGTTCAACAACGAAAATATACTCAATTCCCGATATATGAAGGGAAGGAATTCCAAGGTCTCGTTACTACAGTAGGTATTACCAACTGGTTAGCGGATGTAGCAAATCATAAAATCTTAGTTTACGAAATGCCAACTATGAAAGATATATTGCATTACGAAAAAAAGCGAGTAAACTATAAGTTTATTAGTCGATATTTGACTATATATCATGCCAAAGAGCTTTTTAAAGAAGGTGTTGAGAGGGGGAAGCGATATGACGCTTTGCTCATTACGGAACATGGTAAACCACATCAGAAGTTAATAGGTATCATTACTCCCCTCGATTTGATGAAAGTACAATAATCATACATAGCTCCATTTAGACAGTTTATAAATAAAAGGTTTGTCCTTAATTGGCTTTTTTGGACAAACCTTTCTTATCATTATAAAGTGAAACATATAAAGAACCGTTTTCTAAAACTTGTGCGAAAAAAACATCTTTTATATTTTTGATGTTCTTCTTTTTTAGCTTATTTAGCAGCCATTCTTCAGTTAAGTTTAATTCTGAGAGATTTTTCTTCACAATCTTCCCATCGGAAATGACTTCGGTTGGGAAGTAAGGGGGAATTGAACAATCCGCTTTGACGTCTTGTTTCGTAGCGGGACTTCTAGCAGGTTTTTTTAATACACTCAATTCACCATTGGTTTCAAACACTGCATAATGGACCTCATCAAATGAAAAAACGCCTTCTTCACGTAATAACATTGCTAATTCATCGGTGTGAAGTCTTGCTCTTTTTAAACCATTTTGATTGATGACGCCATTTTGAATTAAAATTGTAGGACGATCATCAACAAGAACACGAATTTTAGTTGATTTCATTGCAATAAAACTCATAATGAGAGTAAGAGCAGTCCAGCATAATAGGGCAACGATACCGTCAAAAAAAGGAGTGTCAATTTGCGTTGTAATTTCACCAGCAATTGATCCGATAGTAATACCAGTGATGTAATGGAAGAAAGTTAGTTGACTTAATTGTTTTTTTCCAATAATTCTTGCTAACACTAAGATGACATTAAAGGCAACAATACTTCGGATAACAATTTGCCAAAAATTAACTTCCCAAAAATTTTCCATTGTGAATCCACTCCTTTCATTTCTCAATTTAGAATGAGCTGAATAAGCAAGATTATGCAAAAAAATAACAGAAGCGCTATTACGCTTCTGTTTTAATGGAGAAATTTACACTAAGTAATGTTTATATTCATCTGGAATTTTTTCAGGATTTAATACGAAGTCTTCTTCAATTTTCAACTCATGCATTTTATTGTTGTAAGAAAAACGGAAAATCCCATTATCAAAGTCTGTGCCAATTTCTTTAAAGAAGATTCCTTCTATAAAGCGGGATTTTGGGCAAGTAAATACAATTTTATATTGTTCACCCTCCGACACGATGAAAGCGCGGACACCTTTTTCATACATGTCGATGCCCTCATCTTCAGTAGGTCGGCTTACTGCAACGATATGGAAGTCTGCAAAAGGAATTTCTTTTAATAATACATTGAGAAAGGAACCTTTTGTGATCTCTTCCCATCGACTTTGAGCGCTTTGACCAACAATAATTTGGGAAATATTATATTCTCTAGCTACTTCAGCTATTACTTTTTGAATCGGTCTTTTTTCGTTGTCCCGAATGATAAATTCTTCAACCCCTAGTTCATTTGCTAACTCGGTCCAACGTTCAATATAACCGGATTTTTCAGCATCAAAATTGTCTAGAGGTTTTGAATCAACCGTTAATATATATAATGGACAATTAAGCAAACTAGCAAGCTTATGACCTCTACGAATGAGTCGCTCACCGTTTAATCCATAATAAACGCAAACTAAAATACTTTCATCCGCTTGCTTTTTGACACCATTCATCATTTTATATTAGCACCTCTTAAATTAATATCATAACAGACTTCTTTATTTTTCAGTCAAAATCAATGAAATACAAATTGCTTTATTATATACTTAAAATTGTAGCTAGGATTAAATTTTTCTAAGTTATAAGCATTTTAATTCAATAGTATATATTGTTATTGACACATTATTATGCTACGTAGATTTGTTTTCGTCAAGTAAATATAGTAATGGGAGGAGAGAACTTGTGACAGTTGATGTTGCCATCATCCTTACTCCGTTTATTTTTGCTGCATTGACTCCTGTATTATACAGGTTTATTAGCAAAAAATATATAGGATGGCTCGTATTGAGTGTCTCTTTTATATTATTCCTTTTTTTAACTACATACATCCCTCGTATATCTGACGGTGAAGTTGTTGCTTTCACTCATGAGTGGATCCCCTCGTTAGGTATTCATTTCACTACTTATTTAGATGGACTCAGCTTAATTTTTAGTTTACTCATTACCGGAGTAGGAAGTTTAGTTATTTTGTACTCGATTTTTTATTTATCCAGAAGCGAACAGCTATACCATTTTTATTGTTACCTGTTACTGTTTATGGGGGCAATGTTAGGGGTTGTTCTTTCTGATAATTTAATGGTTTTATATGGATTTTGGGAGCTAACAAGTGTTTCATCGTTTTTACTAATTGCATATTGGCATCACCGAAAAGCTTCACGAGCTGGGGCAAGAAAATCAATGATCATTACGGTTGCCGGCGGTATTTCTATGCTAGCAGGTTTTTTGATGCTCTATGAGATGTCAAAAACATTAAGCATCCGTGAGATTATTGGAAATGTGGAAGCGATACAAGAACACGCATTGTTTGTACCAGCACTTGTATTGATTTTATTAGGTGCATTTACAAAGTCTGCACAATTTCCATTTTATATTTGGTTGCCGGATGCGATGGAAGCTCCAACACCTGTGAGTGCTTATTTGCATTCTGCGACAATGGTAAAAGCAGGAATTTATTTAGTGGCAAGACTCACACCTGTTTTTGGTGGTGAGGCGTTATGGTTCTGGTTAGTAACAGGCGTTGGGTTGTTTACGTTGTTTTGGGGTTCCTTCAATGCTGTAAAACAGGTGGACTTAAAAGCGTTGCTCGCCTTTTCGACAGTAAGTCAGCTCGGGCTTATCATGAGTTTATTAGGTATGGGTTCTGTGGCAGTCTACTTAGGTAATTCTTCGGAAACGATTATTTATACACAAGCGGCATTTGCAGCCATCTTCCATTTAATAAACCATTCCACTTTTAAAGGTGCACTGTTTATGATGGTCGGAATTATCGACCACGAATTAGGGACGCGCGACATTCGTAGGCTCGGTGGACTTATGTCGTTTATGCCGTTAACCTTCACAATCGCACTTATCGGTAGTTTTTCAATGGCAGGGCTTCCTCCGTTTAACGGATTTTTAAGTAAGGAAATGTTCTTTGCTGCAACCCTTCATATACAAGAATTAAATATTTTTTCTTTAGATAGTATAGGTTTTCTAATTCCAATTGTTGCATGGATTGCGAGCGTCTTTACTTTTGTTTACTGTTTAATCATTGTGGGTAAAACATTCTTTGGTAAAGTTCAGCTGCATCTATTAGCAAAACATCCTCATGAAGCACCGATTGGAATGTTAATATCTCCTTATACGCTCATCGTTTTTGTGGTTGGAATTTTCTTTTTCCCAAATCTACTAGGCCATTATATTTTAAGACCTGCGATGGCAAGTATTTATCCTACTTTTCCAACAACGCAAGAATTAACGCCGCATATACATGCTTGGCATGGAATATTTAGTCCTGAACTATGGATGACGATTTTTGTAATCGTTGTCGGAATTTTACTTTACAGATTATTGAAACGTTGGAAGCCAATTTATCGAGCACTTCCTCAAAATTTATCATTAAATTCACTATTTAATAATGGCATTTCATTTAGTGAATCTTTTTCGAATCGCGTTACCGGTCGATACATGACAGGTAATTTGACAGATTATTTTGTCTACATTTTTCTAGCGTTTTTAATGATTGTCGGTGGATATTTCCTCCAAACTGATATATTTTCTTGGAGCCCTGTCGATAGGGAGTCATTAGAAGTATTTGAAATCATTTTAGTGTTGATTATGATTGCCTCGTCCGTTGGTATATTGTTTGCGAAATCTCGTATAACAACCGTATTTCTTAGTAGTGTATTAGGATATTCAGTTGCCTTTTTCTTTATTGTTTTCCGAGCTCCTGATTTAGCCTTAACACAGCTTGTCGTTGAATCCGTTTCAACGGTACTCTATTTAATTTGTTTTAGACATTTGCCAGAAATAAGAAAAGAGATTCAACCGAAATGGATAAAAATGAGAAATATTTTCATATCGTTAGCTGTAGGGGCAACGGTAACTTTAGTAGGTTTTGCTGCTCTCAATTATGAAAAATTTATCACCATTTCTTATTTCTTTAACGATTCGTATGAGTTAGCTGGTGGGAAAAATATTGTAAACACAATTTTAGGAGACTTCCGTGCATTCGATACGATGCTCGAAGTGGTTGTATTATTTATCGCAGGTTTAGGCGTATACACCCTCATCAAGCTAAAAGCAAAAGGAGGGGGAACGAATGAGAATTAATGATGTGATATTGCGGACGGTTGTAAAAGTAGTAATTTTCATCATCCTCACTCTTGGTGTATATCTTTTTTTCTCGGGTCATAATGCACCGGGAGGAGGGTTTATAGGGGGGCTTGTTCTCGCTTCCGGGATCATTTTGCTCTATGTAACGTATGATATCGACACTATCCAAAAAAAAATGCCCTTTGATTTTAAGAAAGTAGCTGCTCTTGGTGTGTTGATTGCAACGGGAACAGGTCTTGGAGCAATTTATTTAGACGTACCTTTTTTATCTCAAACAGACGGGCATTTTCAATTTCCGTTTATAGGTGATAAACACTTAACAACCGTAACGTTGTTTGAGGCTGGGGTTGCATTAACCGTAATTGGTACGCTCGTTACGATGATTTTAAGTATAAGTGAGGATGAGTAGTGAATGGAGCAAGTAATGATTATACTTATTGGAATTCTCGTTTCTGTGGCAACCTATTTAATCCTCTCTCGAAATATGATTCGTATCATTATCGGCACTGCGGTGCTATCCCATGCAGTTAATTTGCTCATTATGACGTCAGGGGGATTAAAAACAGGCAACGTGCCACTGCTTGGACATGGAGATGGTCCATTTACTGATGCATTGCCTCAAGCGTTGATTTTAACTGCCATTGTTATTAGCTTTGCTACGACTGCATTTTTACTTGTTTTAGCTTATCGAACATATAAAACGAATGGCTCAGATGATTTTAACGAATTGAGAGGAATGTCAGATGAATAACATCATAGTATTGCCACTGATTATTCCAATATTTACTGCAGTTATTTTGGTATTTTTGAGAAATTATATAGTAGTACAAAGAATGATCACGATTGCCACGATGATTGCAGTTAGTATCATATCATTCTTTTTGTTAGAGCTTGTACAAAGAGAAGGAATTATAAAATTGGACTTTAGTGGCTGGAAACCACCTTTTGGAATTTTGTTTGTCGCCGATACTTTTTCAGTGTTAATGGTATTAACCTCAAGCATTGTCACGGTGTTCTGTTTACTTTACGCTTTTTCAACGATAGGCGAACGGCATGAAAATATGTTCATCTATTCGTTTGTTTTATTGTTAGTTGGCGGAGTAAATGGATCCTTCTTAACAGGGGATATCTTTAATCTATTCGTTTGTTTTGAAGTCATGTTAATGGCGTCGTACGTGCTGGTGGCATTGGGAGGGGAAAAGGTACAACTTCGAGAGTCATTAAAATATGTATTAATAAACGTTATTGGATCTTCTATTTTCCTAATTGCTCTCGCTTATTTATACAGTACAGTGAAAACGCTGAATATGGCGCATATAGCCGAGCGAGTTGCTGAAGCCGGCCAAGATCCAATGCTAACAACTGTGGCGCTTGTATTGTTTATTGTTTTCAGTTTAAAGGCTGGTTTAGTGCTATTTTTCTGGTTGCCAGGTTCTTATGTTGTGCCGCCTACTGCTGTACAAGCATTATTTGCAGCGCTGCTAACAAAAGTTGGCGTGTATGCATTGATTCGAACTTTTACATTAATGTTTCCGCATCAACCAGAAGTGACTCATACAATTATCGGAATTTTTGCAGGAGCAACTATTATTTTAGGATGTATGGGTGCGCTTGCTTCACGAAATGTATTAACAATTGCAGCCTACAATATTGTAATTGCTGTAGGTTTCATTTTAATTGGTTTAGCAGTTGGCACGGAATCAGCAATTGCAGGTTCTGTATATTACTTAATACATGACATGGTAGCAAAAGCGTTATTGTTTTTATTGGTAGGGATGATGGTTTACTTAACGGGTGAAAAGTTAATAGATCATATGAGTGGACTCATTCGAAATTATCCATTATTTGGCTGGATTTATTTTTTAACGATGTTAGCTTTAGTAGGAATCCCACCGCTTAGCGGGTTTGTAGGGAAAGTGTTGATTGGTAAAGGGTCGATTGAAGCTGGATCCTATGTATTATTATTTCTTGGATTTGCATCAAGTCTTGTCGTGTTATTTTCATTATTAAAAATCTTCTTAAGTTCGTTCTTTGGAGAAACGATTATAACAAATGAAGATAAAAAACCGCTTCCGATTGCTTCAATGGCTTCCTTTATTGCTTTAGCCCTTTGCATGATTGCAATTGGTCTAGGTGCAGAACAGCTATTAGTTTATGTACAAGATGCGACAAATATCCTTGTTAATCCATCTATCTATATTGATGCTATTTTAAGTGAAAGTTAGGGGGTGGGAAGGTGTTTTTTGCCCAATTTATTTTAAATTTGTTTATAGCGCTTCTTTGGCTATTGTTCAAAGACGAGCCTACACCGACACTTTCGACTTTTAATACCGGTTTTATCGTTGGGATAGGAATTCTTTATGTAATGCATCGATTTTTTGGCACACAATTTTATTTAGTTCGAGCAATGAAAATTATGAAACTTGTGGTGATTTTCTTTAGAGAACTTATTGTTTCAGGTTTTGTTGTAATGAAGCAAGTTTTAACCCCCAATTTAAAAATTACACCGGGTATATTTAAGTACAAGACAATATTGAAAAATGATTGGGAAGTAACGGCTCTTTCGTTGTTGTTAACATTAACTCCTGGTTCCGTAGTAATGGAGATATCAGAATCTGGTGATGAATTGTATATTCATGCGATGGATATTGGACAGAAGGAAGACTTAATTCGTTCATTAGGAAGATTTGAGACCGTAATATTGGAGGTGTCCCGTTAATGATCGATATGATATTGCTAATTTCTCTAGCCCTGTTTATGGTTGCTATTACACTGCATTTAATTCGAATTATTAAAGGCCCAACAATGCCCGACCGAGCAATTGCTCTTGATACAATTGGTGTTAATTTGATTTCATCAATGGCCATACTTTCAATCTTATTAAAAACGACAGCCTTTTTAGAAGCGATATTAATATTAGGGATTTTAGCATTTATTGGGACAATTGCTTTTTCTAAATATATAGAGAGAGGTGTCATTATTGATCGTAAGTCAGATCATTGAGTGGTTCAGTGTTATCATTATTTTTATTGGCTCAATCATTAGTGTGATTAGCGCATTTGGAATGCTTCGTTTTCCTGATGTATATACTCGTGCTCACGCTGTAGCAAAAAGCGCTACACTAGCTGTTCTATCGTGTTTAGTGGGTTCATTCTTTTACATTTGGGTTCAAGATGGATATATAAGTGTTCGATTGTTGTTAGGAATTCTATTTGTATTTATCACTTCCCCCGTATCCACTCATCTTGTGATACGAGCAGCCTATCGCTCTGGGGTGCCACTAGCTGAGGGTTCAGGTGAAGACGAATTAAAGCCAGTATTATTTGGAGAGAAAGAACCTTTACCAACTAAACAATCAGAGTAAGTTCATACTTGATTGTCTAATTGTATAGCAATATTATAATGAATGGACATTTGGAAAACTAAGAATAGAATTGAGCGAATGGTTTTGAAAAAGTTACTAACACTGATATTGTTAATTGTCGGTTTATATTTGTTTTTGTACGTAAATAATCATTGGATTGTCATAACGGAACAAATATATGAATCTGATGAAATTCCTGATTCATTTAACGGTTTTCGAATTACTCAAGTATCTGACTTGCATGATGCTTTATTTGGTGAAAATCAAGAAAAATTAGTTGAAAAAGTACGGGAAACAAATCCAGATGTCATTTTTATTACGGGAGATCTTATTGACAGCAATCGTTATAATTTACAACAGAGTTTATTAGCTGTCCGTGAATTTGTAAAAATCGCGGATGTGTACTATGTAATTGGTAATCATGAAGTAGCAATTAATCAAGTAACGGAAATTTATAATGCCCTTGAGGAAATAGGAGTACATATTTTACCGAACGCTGCGACATGGGTTGAACGGGGAGGAGAAAGAATTGCTATAGCGGGCATTGAAGATCCTCTCAATGGGACTGATACGCAAACTATGTTAAATACTGCATTATCAACTGTTCCGAAAGATATGTTTACAATGCTACTTGCCCATCGTCCGGAAAAGTTTGATATTTATGTAAAAAATGAATTAGACTTGATATTTACAGGACATGCCCATGGAGGTCAAATTAGAATTCCTTTTGTTGGAGGCTTAGTAGCGCCTGGACAAGGGTTTTTCCCTGTATACACTGCGGGATTTTATGAAGAGAATGGGACGACGATGAATGTGAATAGAGGATTAGGCAATAGTGGAGTACCTTATCGAATTTTTAATTTGCCTGAGATTGTCGTTGTAGAGTTAAAGACGAAATAAGCTGTTATGCTCAAAATATAACCGTCTCAAATTGAGGCGGTTTTTTGTTGTAAATTGTTTTATGAATATGAGAAGATATTTGACCATTATCCATTTTTGATTATGATTGTAATTAGAATTTTTAGGAATAATTTAAAGGAGAAAATGTATATGAATATCATTGATTTTACAATGGAAGAATTAATTGATCCGACTGGTATAATTGAGGGAAGACGCTACGAATTTTTGTTGGACATAGAAGTGGATGAGGAAGACGAACTATATTCTAGTGCAGGAACACAAATCCGCCTTCTTGTAGGCGATAATGGGGAAGGGCCATTTATTATCAATTATTTTATTATGGATAAGCAAGATGAAAAATATATTGAATTAGCATTAGAGGAAGACGAAGAGCAGTACCTATTAGATTTCTGTAAAGAGCGATTAGCACAACAAGGTGAATAGTATATCATAAGAGAAAAAGACCCTATCATTCATAGAGATGACGGGGTCTTTTATGTATAAATAGGAGTTCGCTTAATATAGATGGTTATGTTGACGAACAAACTAGCATACTAGGAAAATATTTTATAAAAATACATTTTTTTATAGAATCAAATTCCCTATCATTCAAGAGGAATCTAATAATTACTATTAATGGATTTTACTATTTCCATTCCGTTTTCATAGATTTAATAATATCTATGAATGAATTATCATATATTGAATAAGAGGTTCACAAAATTTTCAGATTATTTTAAAATATTACTATAATTATTGAGATATAACTGTTATAAAGCTCGTAATGATAGCAGTTTGTTTCTTCAAAAATTATATGAATAGTTGGCTTGTTCATAGAGGGGATGGGAAAAGTGACTATATTAAAAGATTTAAAAATTCTCGATTTTTCATCAATGCTTCCTGGGGTTTTTACGACGATGATGTTTGCAGATTTTGGGGCAGACGTCATTCACGTTGAGTCCACACGTAGAGTGGATTTAATGCGCATTATGCCGCCATATGATGATAATAAAGAGTCGTACATTCATCAGCATTTAAATCGCTCCAAAAAATCACTCAAACTAAATTTAAAAACACAAGAAGCAGTGGAAATCGTAAAAAAATTAATCCAAGAATATGACATTGTCATTGAAGGATTTCGGCCTGGTGTAATGGAACGTTTAGGCTTAGATTATGAGTCATTAAAACAAGTAAATCCAAAGCTGATTTATTGTTCTGTCACGGGTTATGGCCAAACAGGACCATATCGCAATCGTCCAGGTCATGATAATAATTATTTATCGATTGCAGGTATACTTGATTATTCACGACACAAAGGGAAAAAACCTGTTTCGATGGGGATACAAATTGCAGATATAGCTGGGGGAACATTACATGCAGCGATAGGTGTGCTTGCATGTGCACTACATCGTGAAAAAACGGGAGAAGGAAAATACATTGATATATCCATGACAGATGCTGTCTTCACAATGAATGCATTATATGGAACAGCCTTTTTAGGAAGCGGTGAGTTACCAAAGGCTGAAGAAGAAATATTAAACGGTGGAACGTTTTATGATTATTATGAAACAAAGGATGGCCGTTATTTTTCAGTAGGTAGCTTAGAGCCGCACTTCCGCAAGTTATTGTGTGAAGCATTAGATATTCCTGAATTAATTCAAAGCACGTTTAATGACTCTACTTATACACAAAAGAGATTTAAAGAGGCAGTAAAAGATGCTTTCTTAACGAAAACTTTTGATGAGTGGTTGGAAGTGTTCAATGAAGATTTTCACGGTTGTGTTGAACCAGTTCTAACCTTTGAAGAGGCTTGCAATCACCCGCAAATTCAAGCTCGAAATATGATTGTCGATGTTCCAAAAGAAGACGGTACAACACAAAAGCAGATTGGAACTGCAATAAAATTTGACGGTGTCGAACCAACCTATAAATTTGTTGGTGCAAAAGTCGGTGAACATACAGTAGAAATTTTAAAATCGCTTGGTTATTCGGATGAGGAGATTGAAACATTCCATCAAAAGGGCGTGCTGCAATAAAAATCGTCCCAAAGGTAATGGCTATTACTTTTGGGACGTTTATTTTTGTACAAAACCGGAAACGAAATTACGCAAATCCTCAAAATCTTCTTGTAGTATTAAGTATTTTATATAGATGTTGATTAATTGTTCAAACAGTTCAAATTGTTCTGTGGCGAAAAGAGCTTTCAACAAATTGCAAACATGTTGGGATGTCATTTTAGCAATAGGATAGAAAGGACTTTCAATCTCTTTATATTGTTTTAGCCATTTTTCGATAGATTGTAATACGTGCTGAGGCGAATGATCAACGATGTAAGCAATATCCCGTTGCACAGTTGCTTCAATTTTAAGCAATAAATCTTTATCGAAGACTTTTGCATTTAAAAAATCATAGATGCTTGTACATGAAGCGATTTCATACTCTTTCATCAATTGTAGCACATCGAAATATTGTTCGTTTTTTACAAGAGCATCAATGACAATAAAAAATACTTGTTCTAGGTAATTTTTATCGTATCGTTTTACTAACGATTGTGGCTCCGGTTTTAAGTTAGGTAATATTTCTCCATATTCTATTAATAATTCGATGGAATGATTAATTAAACGATCATTCATGATTAAATATTTTCCATGAGCAATGGTTTTTTCCGTATCAAAATGCTTTGCTCCATCAATTGCTAAAATATACGATAGTAAAGTTTGTTCTTTCTCGGTCAGTGCCCATTCTCCAGATTTCCACGTTCTAATTACATCCGATATCAATTTATTAATTTTTTTATAGTGTCGCTTTCCGCCCATAAAATGAAGGGAGATATTTAATAAATGAAACTCTTTTAACAAATAGGAACGTGGATTTTTATAATCAATATTTTGAATGAATTTATTCATTGTTGTGACCACTTGATTTTTCGTTTGAAAAGATTGAATTAATTGCTTAAATTGATTCATTAAATCAAGGGGATTTTGAATCGTATGTAATGGTGTTTGTAAGAAAATTGAATAAATTTTTTTGGCATACAAATAACGCCAAAAGTCAGGTTTCTGATTATATAGTATATATATGAAATATTTTCTCCCTATTTTATATAAATGAATTTCATTCAATTTAGTAATTGATTTTGAATAATTCGACTTTTTCCCAAAAACTAATTCAATAAAATGTGAAAAGTTAAAAACATTTTTCATGAGTGCATGCTCGAATATTAATTTTTTGCTAGTTGGAGATGAGAAAAATGCGTCGAGTTTCTTTTCAACGTTTTGCAGTTCTATATTCGATAAACGAAACATTTCTTGTGTAAATAAGTCCATTTTTCCCCAGCTGTTTTTAACGGTACTATAAATAACGTTTGTTGCTTCTGTTTTATTGAAAAGAATTTGTTCAAGAGGAATTACGTTGCCAAATATTTTTTCGTCTACTTTATAACTACTGAATTGTTCAATTATTTCTTCAAAAGGCTTGCCTATCTGACCTTTCGTTTTCTGAAAGAGCAGTTCGTCAAATTTGAGCATGCTGCCTCTCCTCCTAAATCACTTAAGATGAATATACCAAAGATTAGAAATAAAAAAAATGCAAAAAAGATTTACCTTTTAGCTAGTTTTGTTTGCTATTCATATTGAAATATCCATCAGATTGCGGGCATCACTGAAAACCAATTGGTGAAGAATCGATCTCTTAGTAAGACTAGCAACTCGAAGAATATGATACATTTAGTATAATGTAATATTGAATGAAGCTACCTATCTAAACTAAGCGAGGTCGCAAAATGTACTACTTATCAATGATTTTTTTCCAAATTGTTGCACCAATTCTTGTATTGCTTGTAGTAGGTGCATTGTTACAAAAGAAATTTCAATTTAACTTAAAAGCATTGTCTCAGCTCGTTACATACTGTTTTATGCCAGCTGCAGTCTTTGTCAATATATACGAAACGACAATTGACATGTCGGTACTTGCACAAGTAGCAATATTTATTGTTTTGTTTATTGGAAGTCAAATGCTGATTAGCCATTACATAGCCAAACTATTAGGTCTTAATCGTTTAGAATCGGCTGTCTTCAAAAATAGTGTTGTGCTCATCAACTCTGGGAACTATGGTATACCTGTTGCACAAATGGTTTTTGCTACTCAACCGATTGGGGTTGCCATTCAAGTAATTCTCGTTATTTTCCAAAATATGACCACGTATACTTACGGCTTGTACAATTTAATTTCTGCGACAAAATCAGGGTTGGAAATTTTAAAGGGCTTTTTGAAAATGCCGATTGTTCATGCATTAATCATTGGGATTATTTTAAATATCGCAGATTTTGAAATTCCCCAAACTTTTCGCATTCCATTGGATCATGTTGCAGAAGGATTTATTGCAGTTGCTTTAATTACGTTAGGGGCTCAATTATCCCAGATTGAAATACGTACAATTATTAACAAAACGATTATTACAAGCTGCTTTACGCGACTAATACTAGGCCCAGCAATTGCACTACTAATCATTTATCTACTTGGAATCGATGGGGTCGTTGCAAAATCTCTATTTATTGCAAGCGCATTTCCTACATCCCGCAACAGCTCAAGTCTAGCTTTAGAATATGATGTGGAATCCAATACTGCCGCACAAACGGTTTTATTCTCTACGATTGTAAGTTGCTTTACGGTAACAATCGTGATATATCTATCCAACATTCTTTTTGGATAAAAAGAAAGCTTAATAAAAGGTCTTAACTACCCCAAAGTGTTAAATCAATTTCAGGATTTCAGGATAGTGATGACAAAAATAAATCCTACCTTGCCGATGATGGTAAGGTAGGATTTTTTATCAATGATTAGTAGATTGATAGATTCATTTGTAAGCGATTTGAAATAGGTTATTTGAACAGTATAATTAATTATTTTTTGACAGAATCTTTATATGGATTTGTTAAATCCATTCCATCTAATGATAAACCAAGTGCTTTTGCAACGCCTTCACCATAGGCAGGGTCTGCTAAGTAGCAGTGTAAAATATGGCGGCGTTTAATATGTTCTTCTACTCCTTCCATAGCGCGAGCCGTATTTTCAAAGAGTCGTTGTTGTTCTTCTGCAGTCATGATGCGGAACAGTTTTCCAGGTTGTTCGAAATAGTTATTGTCATCTTCGCGGAAATCATAAATATCCGCATCTCCCTCAAGAGCTAAAGGTGGCTCTTTCAATTCAGGATGATGTTGCCATTCGCCGTAGCTGTTTGGTTCGTAGCTCAGCGTGCTTCCTAAGTTGCCATCAAAGCGCATTGCACCATCGCGGTGGAATGTGCGGAATGGACATTTTGGAGCGTTAATAGGAAGTAAATAATGGTTTACTCCTAAACGGTAACGTTGTGCATCCGCGTATGCAAAAATACGAGCTTGTAACATGCGGTCTGGTGAATAACCGATACCAGGTACGATGTTTGATGGTGAGAATGCAGCTTGTTCTACATCTGCAAAGTAGTTATCTGGATTTCGATTTAATTCGATTTCACCAACTGGAATGAGAGGGAAATCTTTTTTGTACCATACTTTTGTTAAGTCGAATGGATTGTAAGGCATTTCTTTTGCTTGTTCTTCAGTCATTACTTGGATGTACATTTTCCATTTTGGATAGTCACCATTTTCAATTGCATTGTAAAGGTCGCGTTGATGAGATTCACGGTCTTTACCGATTAATTCAGCTGCTTCTTGATCTGTTAAGTTTTTAATCCCTTGTTGTGTTATGAAGTGGAATTTAACCCAAACACGTTCGTTATCTTCATTAATAAAGCTGTAAGTATGAGAACCGAATCCATGCATGTTGCGGTAGCTTGCAGGGATTCCGCGGTCGGACATTGTAATTGTCACTTGGTGTAATGATTCAGGAAGAAGTGTCCAGAAATCCCAATTGCTATTAGCATTGTGCATATTTGTACGAGGATCGCGTTTTACTACGTGGTTTAAATCGATGAAGTGCAATGGATCGCGGAAGAAGAATACAGGTGTGTTATTACCAACTAAGTCCCAGTTTCCTTCTTCAGTATAGAATTTGATTGCGAAACCGCGGATATCGCGCTCTGCATCAGCTGCACCACGTTCACCAGCAACTGTAGAGAAGCGAATGAATAATGGGGTTTTTTTCCCAACTTGAGAGAACATTTTTGCTTTCGTGTATTTTGTAATGTCATGCGTTACTGTAAATGTACCATGTGCCCCTGAACCTTTTGCGTGCATACGGCGTTCTGGAATTACTTCACGGTTGAAGTTCGCAAGTTTTTCAATTAACCAAACATCTTGTAATAAGACAGGTCCACGTTTGCCTGCTGTCATAGAATCGTGGTTGTTCACAACGGGTGCACCATTTGCTTTTGTAAAGAGTTGGCGTTTATCGTTAATATTAGTCATATCATTGTACCTCCTAAATTGTTCTTCGCTTATGTATTAACTATAACAAATCTAAATAAAAATTTCTACTAAATTAGAATAATTATTTTTAGAAATAATTTATAAAGAGGTAAATATTCTAATCTGAATTGAATTCCTTCAATTACTTGAATGTAATAAAACATAGTAAAAAAGTGAAAGAGAAAAAATGAAGCTAAAAATGGTTGTATTGATTCTATACATGACAAAATAATTGATAATGAATAAATCTAAATGAAAAATTATTGTATTCCAGTGAAAAAAGATATTTATTGCAGTACAATGAACTATTGTGTGGTTGATTCAATATAAAAATGTACGGTATGTGATTAAGGAGTATTCTTATGCAATTGATAATTACCTTTACCCTTTTAGTAGTAACAATATTCCTGTTTATATTAAATCGTTTTCGGGGAGATTTAATTGCTATCATGGCGCTACTTGCGTTTGTCACTTTGGGAATCCTTACACCACAAGAGGCGTTGGAAGGGTTTTCTAATTCAGTTGTCATCATGATTGCGGGGTTATTTATAATCGGAACAGGATTAATGCGAACTGGATTAAGTGGTATGGCAGGAAGATTGTTATTGAAGTGGTCTGGAAATAGTGAATTAAAATTGTTTGTATTACTTCTTCTCATTGTTGCGGTTGTCGGTGCTTTTATGAGTAATACAGGTACGGTGGCATTAATGATGCCGATTGTAGTAAGTATTGCATTAAGTATTCAAGTAAGTCCATCTAAGTATTTATTGCCACTATCTTATATGGCCAGCATGTCCGGCCTAATGACGCTCATTGCATCACCTCCAAACTTGATTGTTAGCCAGACTCTTGTGGATTATGGATTTGACAAGTTGGGTTTTTTCGCCATTACACCAATTGGGATGATTGCAGCGGTAGTGGTGATCCTTTATTTAGTATTCGTGCGAAATAAGCTGCTACCAAATAAAAACAAAGGAATTAGTTCAAATAACGCTTATCAGTTGTCTCCGGAGAAGATTGTAGAAGAGTATCATCTAAACGATAAATTATTTAAAGTTTACGTTCCAATGAATTCAAAAATTGTAGGGAAGAGCCTTGCTGAATTGAAATTGCCTTCGACATTCAATGTATATGTGATGAAAATACTGAAACATACAGAAGGACCAAAAGTATTTTCCTATCCTCATCAAATGGTAGCAGGGCCTAGATCTATTATCCATGCTCGAGATGTATTATATGTTCAAGGGGAGCAAGAAGATGTATATCACTTTGTAAAAGATTGTGGTTTGGTAGTTCGTGAATTTGATCGAGAGGAATCGAATGAATTAGTTTCAAAAGATATTGGTGTAGGGGAAGTATTATTAACTCCTCATTCAAGACTGATTGGAAAAAAAGTTGGTGAAATTGGATTTAGGGAAAAATACGATGTAAATATAATTGGAATTAATCGAAAAGGAGAATATTTCACAGAGAACATTGCTTCTCAAAGGCTTCGTTTTGGTGATGCAATTTTAGTTCAAGGAACTTGGGATGCGATTGAATTTTTATCCAAGGAAACGCAAGATGTAGTAGTAGTTGGACAACCAAAAGAAATGGCTGGACACATTGCAGCAACAGGAAAAGCCAAAATAGCAGCTGCCATTTTACTCTTTATGGTTGCATTAATGGTTTTTGAAGTGTTCGATGCGGTAATTTGTGTATTAATTGGAGCAGTGTTAATGATTATTACTGGTTGTTTACGGAATGTAGATGATGCTTATGATCAAATGAATTTTGAGAGTATCGTATTAGTAGCGGCAATGTTACCGATGGCGACAGCGTTAGAAAAAACCGGTGGAATGACGCTGTTAGCAGATGGCATTATACATGTATTAGGTGGTTTTGGCTCTTTTGGTGTATTAGTAGGGGTTTATCTACTGACCATTGTATTCGGACAATTTATTAGTAATACTGCTACTGCTGTTTTGTTTGCTCCAATTGCAATGAATGCCGCTTTGACGATGGATGCAAACCCATATACATTTATGATTGCAGTTGCCGCTGCAAGTGGAATGGCTTTTGCGACACCAATTGCTTCACCAACGAATTCATTAGTGTTAACTGTGGGAGGCTATACATTTACGGATTTTTTAAAAATCGGAATACCGTTACAATTGATTATGCTTATTGTGATGATGTTTGTTATTCCTTTTATATTTCCATTATAAGAAAAGGAGTGCGTCATCAAGAAGATGATGCACTCTCTTTATTTTGAATCTAAAATGATTTCAATCAATTCATCGCGATCGATTAAATATACATCGTTTGATTCTGCTAATTTTTGTGCTTGTTTTGTATAATAACTGTTTGTAATAACCCAAGCTTCTGTTGCATCGTACATTTTTAAAGCACCGATTACTTCTTGGACTGCTTTTACACCTACACTTCCGGAATATCTTTTTGCCTGAACGGCAATCGTATTTTCTCGGTCCTGTAAAATGAGGTCAGCGCCATAATCACCAGAGGTCTTTGTATACGTTACCTTAAAGCCACGTTTTTTAAAAAGCATGCCTAAAAACTCTTCAAATTCTTCGCCTGTCATTTCATCTATTTGCTTAATACCGGCTTTTCGAAGGCGAAAAAAGCCTCTTGTTTTCCACCATAATTTTATAAGGAAAGCAGTGAATAAAAAAATTCCTAATGAAATCAGTGTACCTTTCCAAGTTCTTGTAAAGTACCACCCGATGCAACCTACGAATATAAGCAGAAGCCTAAACAATACACGAGTAAATCGATTTTTCTTTTTAGTTCTCTTTGCCAACAGTCTTAACCCCTTACTGCAATTCTCAACCTATATAGTATCATAAAAAAGGGTACGTATGTTTGTGTTTGTTAAATATAACGTTTTTTTGAACTGATGAAGGAAAATATAAATAAAATTATAGAAGTTGCAATAAACAGAATATTCGGCACTGTCCAGCTACCTGTTATTTCTTGAATGAATCCGAACAAAACGGGGCCAACTGCAGCAATTAAATAACCAAAAGACTGAGCAAATCCAGAAATTTCAGATGCTTCATAAGCGTTTCTGGTACGCAATGTAAAAAGCATTAAAACAAGCCCAAAGGAAGCACCTGCCGCAAGTCCTAAAAGCATCATCCAGATGAGTATGGCATCTGTCCATTGGAATAATAGACCACTAAAACCGATGA
The DNA here is from genome assembly GCF_038004285.1 of Ureibacillus sp. FSL K6-0165. NCBI lineage: Bacteria > Bacillati > Bacillota > Bacilli > Caryophanales > Caryophanaceae > Ureibacillus > Ureibacillus sp. FSL K6-0165. The sequence continues at coordinate 447,725 of NZ_JBBOQS010000001.1, read as the reverse complement.
GATAGCATAGAGTAAAGAAATAGACAATTGGCTGCTGAGATGATAATTTTTCAGCTAGTATTGGAACAAAAAATGTCATGGGCATTTGTGAGAGCTGAAAAACAGATGCCATTAAACCAGCTTTATCTAAACTGAAACCTTGTGATACTAAGATTTCTGGTATCCAAGCAGTGGAGCAGTAAAACAATAAAGACTGCATTCCCATCGCAATTGCAATTGCCCATGCGAGAGGGGATTTCCAAATTCTGTTCCCCAATTTGGCCTCTTTTTCTGTTTTGCCTTGTTCAACGTGCTCACTGCGCAGAATGGGAATCCAAGCAATCATTGTAAGCAAACCGAAAATAACAGTACATCCAAGAGCACCTTGCCACCCAGCATGTTCCGCAATAGGTTGGCTAAAAGCGAGAGATGCTGCGGCTGAGATGTTCATCGATACAGTATATATTCCCATTAACAATCCGACATGATATGGATATTTTGCTTTAAAAAAACTCGGGAACAATACATTTGCAAAAGAAATAGCAACACCTATTAATATCGTACCGATAATAAGTAAGGGGATATTTCCGGCTGATCTCAAAATAATTCCGATTGTTAAAAGAATCAATGAGTAGAACAAGGTATATTCCATGCTTAATTTACGTGAAATCTTTGGTGCGAAGGGAGAAACAATAGCAAAAGCAAGAAGCGGAATCGTCGTTAAAAATCCTGCTAAAGTATTGGAAATGCGTAAATCCTCTCGAATATAGGAGATGATAGACCCAACTCCCGTTATCGGAGTTCTTACGGTCGTAGCAAAAAAGATGATGGCTATGAAAAAAATAAAGGTTGCAAAAGTAAAATGGAGTTTATTAACAGAACTTTCTTGTTCTATCTTCATAAAAAAGACCTCCAATAATTCAAAATAACCAAAATAGTGTTATATTAATAAAGTGCCTTCTTGAACGGATACAAGAATAATAATACCTTTCAATTGTAAATTTTGGTAGGAGAATGCTTTTTCAATAATAACTAAAAAATTTTTTTCAAAAGGAAATAATGTAAGAATAGAGGAAATGGAGTTAAAAGGAGATATATCATGGGAAAAGAGATTGAAAATGATAGACAACTGAGACGAGGATTGAAAAGTAGGCATATTACAATGATTAGTTTAGGAGGAACCATTGGAACAGGGTTGTTTCTAGCCAGTGGAGCATCCGTTGCCCAAGCAGGGCCAGGGGGAGCTTTAGTAGCGTATGCCTTAATCGGGTTCATGGTTTATTTTTTAATGACAAGTTTAGGGGAAATGGCTGCCTACATGCCTTCTTCAGGTTCATTTAGTACATATGCAACAAAATTTGTGGATCCTGCCTTTGGATTTGCAATGGGGTGGAACTACTGGTACAACTGGGCAATTACAATTGCTGCAGAAATTTCAGCTGTAAATTTAATTATGAAATTCTGGTTCCCTAATAGTTCATCAGCTTTGTGGACAATCCTTTTCATTGTAGTCGTATTAACTTTTAACATATTATCAGTCAATATGTATGGCGAAAGTGAATATTGGTTTGCCATGATTAAAGTAGCCACAGTGATCATCTTTATTATTACTTCCTTCTTAATGATTTTTGGCATTATTGGTGGAGAGCCAGTCGGTTTAACAAATTTCTTTATAGATGAGGCTCCGTTTAATGGTGGTTTTCTAGCGATATTCGGAATCTTTTTAGCTGCGGGATTTTCTTTCCAAGGAACAGAATTGTTAGGAATTACAGCTGGAGAGACTGAAGATCCTGGGAAAAATATACCGAAAGCTGTACGTTCGGTATTTTGGCGTATATTACTATTCTATATATTAGCCATTCTTGCAATTGGATTATTAATTCCTTATACAGACCCACGACTATTATCAGAAGATGTAGCGGTATCACCATTTACTTTAGTATTCGATAAATTAGGGATTGCCTTTGCTGCTTCTGTGATGAATGCCATCATTTTAACTGCTATGCTTTCAGCTGGGAATTCAGGTTTATATGCTTCTTCACGTATGTTATGGCAATTGGCTGTAGACGGAAAAGCTCCGAAGATTTTTGCCAAACTAAATCGTCGAGGTGTACCAATTTATGCCTTACTTGCAACTCTTGCAGTAGGTTGTTTAGCCTTTCTATCTTCCTTCTTTGGGGATGGAATAGTTTATATGTGGCTATTAAATGCATCTGGGTTATCAGGTTTTATTGCTTGGGTTGGTATTGCCATTAGCCATTATCGATTCCGAAAAGCATATATTAAACAAGGAAGAGACTTAAATGATTTACCTTACAAATCACCTTTATATCCATTTGGGTCACTGTTTGCATTAACTTTATGTTTAATCGTCATCATTGGGCAAAATTATACGGCTTTTATCGGAACAATCGATTGGTATGGAATTGCGGTTTCGTACATCGGAATTCCTTTGTTTATCATCTTTTGGTTAGGGTATAAGATTAAACACAAAACAAAATTGATTCCGCTTGAGGAATGTAATTTAGATGTAGAGAAAAAGTAAGCCAACAACAAAAGGATATATAAGAGGCTAAATCTGTTGTTATAATGGGAAAAATGGAAAGTTTTAAGGGTTTTTCTGTCTAATCAAGTGAAAAAGATCAAAAGACTGGTAAAGGATGAGTAAAATGACGGTCTCCGTGGGTTTTTTCAGAAAAATATACGAATGGATTGTGGATGGGCATTCTGACGATATTCAATATCGGCCATTTCAAGTGGATGGGAACCCTTATAAATCGAGAGTATTTTTAGTCGGTTTATATCCGGAATCACTAGCTTATTTTGATTTAAATGATATAAAAATGTATGCTGATTCACTCGTTGATGGAGAATTGTTTGAACAATTAAACGGACTTGAAATCATTGCAGCTTCTCGGGAATATAAAGGTAGCTTGAATTTTGCACAATGGATGAAAAAAGAATTTAATGAAAACGTTGTTTTGACGAATGTAAATTGTCTTCTTGCAAAGGATTATAAACAGTTTAAGCAAATGAAAAAAGAAAATCATTTACTATATCTCTCGGGAAAACAGTTGTTTGAAAAAGTGCTGAATGAATTTTCACCAGAAATTATCATCATTCAAGGTTCTAAAGCGTTTGATGAATTTCGAGAAATTTATCAAGAACGTTTGATTCATAAAGTAGAAACGTTTGAGACAGGTACTGTACAAGAACTTGAAAAATTAGGAGTTATTGCAGAATATCCCCTCGAAAACGGTGAGAATGTCAAAGTTATTGCATGCCGTAATATGTCTTACTTTGGCAAAGAAGGAGCAGCGTTTGGAACTGTAAAAGAAGTAATTGGCCGCCTATTGAAATAGTTTTTTGTGATAGTTTAGAAAAAACAGAAAATGCGAACAATTCATCTGCTCATTAGTTGAAATTTCACCGATTTCCGAATAATACATGTGTTTTTTTAAAGAAATATCTTGCATTCGACATATGACGTGTTTATAATAATAAACATTCAAAAATAAATACCACACTCATATAATCGCGGGAATATGGCTCGCAAGTTTCTACCGACTTACCGTAAATAAGTCGACTATGAGGGGATTGTCTAGATTTGTCGGATGTTAGTACATATGCACAAGTCTATGTGCTTTCGATATACTCGAAAGGCTTATTCCTCATAGGAAAGGTCTTTCGAGTTTTTTTATTAAAGGAATGATGAAAGGGCGAATTTTTAATGGATCTGTTAAAAGAAAAAATAGCTCAAGAAGGGAAAGTGCTTTCGGACACTGTGCTAAAAGTGGATTCTTTTTTGAATCATCAAATTGATCCGCTTTTAATGAGAGAAATTGGCGAAGAATTTGCGAATCGATTTAAGGATGAAGTGATTACAAAAATTTTAACAATTGAATCTTCCGGTATCGCACCTGCGACGATGTTAGGTTTGACTATTGGTGCAGAGGTAGTATTTGCACGCAAGAAAAAATCATTAACTTTATCTGGAAATTTATATACTTCGCAAGTTTACTCATTTACAAAACAAGAAACAAACGAAATATCCGTTTCAAAAGACTTTTTATCCCCAGACGATAATGTGTTAATCATCGATGATTTTTTAGCAAATGGTGAGGCGGTAAAAGGATTATTGGATATAGCTAAACAAGCAGGGTGTAAGATCGTTGGAGTTGGCATTGTGATTGAAAAAGGATTCCAAAATGGTGGGAAAGTGTTGCGAGAACAAGGTATTCGTGTAGAGTCTTTAGCCATTATCAAATCTTTAAAAAATAACACAATCGAGTTTGCTGAATAATTGATTGTTTAATTATTTCGAGGAGGAACATGATTTCATGACGAATGGAAAAGCAATTACCCTAGGTATACAGCATTTATTAGCGATGTATGCTGGAGCTATTTTAGTACCGTTAATTATTGGGAGTTCATTAGGGTTTGATGAGCAGCAGCTAACGTATTTAGTGGCAATTGATATTATGATGTGTGGCGTCGCTACCTTGTTACAGGTAATGAGGGGGAAAGCTTTCGGAATTGGTTTGCCTGTCGTATTAGGATGTACATTTACTGCGGTATTTCCGATTATTTCAATTGGCCAGAGTAAAGGTATCGGTGCGATTTATGGAGCTATTATTGCTTCTGGATTTATTATTATTCTCATATCAGGAGTATTCGGAAAGTTAGTAAAATTTTTCCCTCCTGTTGTGACAGGTTCTGTTGTTACAATTATCGCAATTTCATTAGTTCCAGTTGCCATGAATAACATGGGCGGAGGACAGGGAGCACCAGATTTTGCTTCGGCTTCCAACCTCACATTAGCGTTAGTTACTCTCATAATGATCTTATTGATTTATAGATTTACAACAGGCTTTATTCGTTCCATCTCCATATTATTAGGCTTAGTGTTCGGAACAATTATAGGTATTTTTATGGGGAAAGTTGATTTTTCGCCTGTATTAGAAGCAGGATGGTTCCATATGGTACAACCATTTTATTTTGGAACGCCAACCTTCGACTTGGCTTCAATCCTTACAATGACGCTTGTTGCGATGGTTTCGTTAGTAGAATCGAGTGGTGTCTATTTTGCATTAGGTGATATTGAGAAAAAGTCAATTTCAGCAAGTGATTTGGCACGCGGCTATCGATCAGAAGGATTGGCTTCAATCATTGGTGGAATCTTTAATGCATTTCCATATACAACGTTTTCACAAAATGTTGGATTAATTAAAATGACAGGGGTAAAAGATCGAAAAGTCATCATTATTACTGGGGTAATGCTCGTTGCTTTAGGCTTTTTACCAAAAATCGCAGCACTAACAACAATTATTCCAACAGCTGTACTAGGTGGAGCTATGCTTGCAATGTTTGGAATGGTATTGACGCAAGGTATTACAATGCTTGCACCTGAAATTTTGAAATCACCAGAAAACACGATGATTGTCGCAATTTCTGTAGCCCTTGGTGCAGGTGTTGCATTTGTACCAAATATTTTTGAAGTATTGCCAGGTAGTCTATCCATTTTAACGTCTAATGGAATTGTTTGCGGTTCATTATCAGCGATTATGTTAAACATCATATTTAATATGATTGGTCCAAAAAAAGTAGATTCCATGTATGCAACAACAGCAGAAGAGTAATATAAAAGAAATAACCGACGAGCCAATTGCTCGTCGGTTATTTCTTTTTGTGCGCCCGGCATGTACATGAACTATAGGGTGTAAGTCCCGAACCCCGAAGACAGAAGTAGAGGTTAGCCAAGAGCAAGGGTGTCCGTGGTGACGCGGAATCTGAAGGAAGCTGGAGGCAAAACACCGGTCCGAGGAACACGAACCTCATATAAGGCTAGGTATGATTGAGTGAGTTTGCAAAACAAAACAAAGCTCTTTCTGTCGAAGGTCATATCGAGTAGATGAGGCGGATAGATGGTGTGAAAGTGCATGTACTTACCCGGGGAGGTCTGGCGGATAGGTGAAGTACGCTTCATAACCTACTTAGTGATAAGTAGCTGAACCGTCAGAAGTCAGCAGAGGTCATAGTATTAGTTGGTCTAGAACAACTAAGAAGGACCGAACAATTAAGAGAGAATAGCCCTTGGCATTCAGTGAGTCATGATGAAAACAGAAAACGTAGTACCTCACTTGAGGAAGGAAGCGGTGAATCCCGTGGGGGACCTCTTGGAGGGTGGAGTGACCACTGGCATAAAGAGAACAGCTATTCACGGAAGGAGAATAACGATGCTTTTGAATCAAATCCTGTCACGGGAGAACATGCTTCAAGCACTAAAACGTGTAGAACAGAATAAAGGAAGCCACGGAGTAGATATGATGCCCGTACAAAACCTACGACAGCACATAGTCGAAAACTGGCTATCTATTAAGGAGGCAATTCTCAAGGGAACTTATGAACCAATGCCAGTCCGCAGAGTCGAAATCCCGAAACCTGACGGCGGTGTTCGTTTACTAGGAATCCCTACCGTAACAGACCGTTTGATTCAACAAGCAATCGCCCAAGTACTTTCAAAAGTGTATGACCCTACATTCTCTGAAAACAGCTACGGATTTAGACCAAACCGAAGTGCCCATGATGCGGTGAGGAAAGCGAAAGAATATATAAGAGATGGACATCGATGGGTTGTAGATATGGACTTGGAGAAATTCTTTGATAAGGTCAACCATGACAGATTAATGGGTACACTCGCGAAGAGAATCCAAGATAAACCATTACTGAAATTGATTCGTAAGTATTTACAATCGGGAGTCATGATTAATGGTGTGGTGTCAAGCACATTAGAAGGAACTCCACAAGGAGGACCATTAAGTCCGCTACTATCTAACATTGTACTAGATGAACTAGATAAAGAATTGGAAAGAAGAGGACACAAATTCGTTCGATATGCGGATGACTGTAACATTTACGTGAAAAGTAAACGAGCAGGACTTCGCACAATGGCAAGCATTCAACGATTCATTGAAGGAAAACTACGACTGAAAGTAAATGAAAAGAAATCAGCGGTCGACCGTCCATGGAAACGTAAGTTTCTAGGATTTAGCTTTACCTATCATAAAGAGCCAAAGGTTCGTATCGCAAAAGAAAGCCTTAAACGAATGAAGAATAAAGTTCGTGAAATCACATCACGCAAGATGCCCTACCCGATGGAATACCGCATTCAGAAACTGAATCAATATCTAGTGGGATGGAGTGGATATTTTGCGTTAGCAGACACCAAATCTATATTCCTTGAATTAGATAAATGGATTCGTAGAAGACTTCGAATGTGTCTATGGAAGAACTGGAAGAAACCGAAAACAAAGATACGCAACCTTATTCAGCTTGGCGTACCACAATGGCAAGCGTATGAATGGGGAAATACTCGGAAGAGTTATTGGCGTATTTCAAATAGTCCAATATTACACAGAACCCTTGGTAACTCCTATTGGAGAAACCAAGGGTTGGAAAGTCTTGAAGCTCGTTATGAAAACTTGCGTCAATTATCTTAATTGAACCGCCGTATACGGAACCGTACGTACGGTGGTGTGAGAGGACGGGAGTTAATCGCTCCCTCCTACTCGATTAGGGGTATGTTAAGGGATGAAAACACAAATTTAGAAATTTAAGCATTTGGATAAATCATCTTTTTCGGATCTACATATTCATCGAATTGTTCTTCTGTTAGTAAGCCAAGAGAAAGTGCAGCTTCTTTTAAAGTAGTGCCTTCCGCATGAGCTTTTTTCGCTATTTTTGCTGCATTTTCATAACCGATGTAAGGATTTAATGCAGTAACAAGCATTAAAGAATTTTCTAAGTTGCGCTCAAGTACTTCATGGTTCGGTTCAATGCCTATAGCACATTTGTCGTTGAAGGATTTCATTGCATCAGCTAAAAGTCGGGCTGATTGAAGGAAGTTATAAATAATGACAGGTTTAAATACGTTCAATTCAAAGTTTCCTTGACTAGCAGCAAAAGCAATTGTTGCATCGTTACCGATTACCTGAGTAACAACCATCGTCATAGCTTCAGATTGAGTAGGATTTACTTTACCAGGCATAATCGAACTTCCTGGCTCATTTGCTGGAATAATAATTTCACCAATACCGCTACGAGGACCACTAGCAAGCCATCTAACATCGTTCGCAATTTTCATTAAGTCTACAGCTAAGGCTTTTAAAGCACCATGTGCAGCAACAATTTCATCGTGGCTTGTTAATGCATGGAATTTATTTTCAGATGAAACAAATTGTTTGCCGGTAATATTACTAATTTCTTCTGCCACCATGTCTCCGAATTTTGGATGAGCATTGATGCCAGTACCAACTGCAGTACCTCCGATGGCTAAGCTCTTTAAATACTCGGTATTATGTTTAATCATTTGTTCTGAGCGTTCTAGCATATAATACCAGCCGCTAATTTCTTGTCCAAGTGTTAAAGGTGTTGCATCTTGTAAGTGGGTACGACCGATTTTAATGATATCTTTGAAAGCTTCTGATTTTTCTTTTAATGTATTTTTCAAAAGTTGTAATCGAGGCAACAAATAGTCTTCTACCATTTCAACAGCAGCGATATGTAATGCTGTTGGGAATGTATCGTTCGAACTTTGACTCATGTTGACATCATCATTTGGATGAACTTTCTCCGATGATCCTTGTTCTATTAATAATTGATTTGCACGGTAAGCAATAACTTCATTCACGTTCATGTTAGATTGAGTACCGCTACCTGTTTGCCAAACAACTAGTGGGAATTGGTCATCCCATTTACCTTCTAGAATTTCATCTGCTGCTGAAATTATGGCATCTGCTTTTGCTGGTGATAATTTATTTAATTTTTTATTGGCGATCGCTGCAGATTTTTTTAGTATTGCAAATGCTCGAATGACTTCTATTGGCATTTTTTCATCGCCAATTTGGAAGTTTTCTTTACTACGTTGTGTTTGGGCGCCCCAAATTTTATCAGCAGGTACACGTACTTCACCTAACGTATCTTTTTCTATACGATATTCCATTTTGTACAACTCCTTCGTATTAGTATATGTATTTCAAATAAAAAATAGTATTGATTATAGAATTTTGGCTGCAACATAATAGTTGCAGCCTAGAAATGTCTATATATAGGGGGATATAGACATAATTTGGAGAAAATAAAATGGAAAATATTGTTCCCGAGATATATTTTGGGGGGTTCAGCTCGGAAATTTCTATTTACGATAATGATAATCATTATCAATTAAATTGTCAACAGGAAATTCATCATAATTTGAAAAAATCACCATTCAGCTCTTTCTAATTCTTCTGCAATGATTTGCAAATCGTAAGACGTAATCACAAATAGCTCATATGGATTGCGTTCCATGTATTTCTCAACCAGTCGCTTTAAATATTTTGGAGATCCTTCATGTTCTTCATCATAGACAAGTAATAGGGCATCGGTATTTTGAATAATAAATTTATCTTTTTCAACAAATTGCCAAGGTGCTTCATATGGTCTTTTTGTTATACTTGTCACAAAATCTGCTTGACTAATAATGTAAGCGTATTGTTGTTGTCTTTGTTCATTCCAATTTTTCTCGATATCTAAAAAAGGTGTAATAACGGAATATTTCAATTGAGGAAATTCATTTTTTAGTTCAATGACAACTTCTGCAGTCCATATTTCAACACCGAGTTGTCCACTGACGATGACCCATTCTAATCCATCCTCAATCAAACTTCTCAATTCATTCTCAATGGCTTTTTTTATGATTTGGATGCCAGGATGTTTTTCGTTAAATATACCTAATTCATGGGGTCTGTATCCTGACACATAAAGCGATTGAATCATTCTAATCCCTCTCTTAATATAAGGAATAGTTTTGCTATATATTAATTGAATATCATAATGTAATGAGAATAAAAAAATCAATAAATAAGGCTGTTTAGAAATTTTAACTTTCTAAACAGCCATAAATGAATTGCATTTAGTGCATGTTAGTGAATATTATATATTCTCTTAATTTGCACTTTCTGCATTCTCAAGAACTTCTTTAATTCGTTCAAGTGCCCAATCAATTTGTTCTTTCGTAATGATTAATGGTGGGGCAAAGCGAATTACATATTCATGAGTTTCTTTACATAATAGACCTTTTTCCTTTAATTGTTCGCAATATTTGCGAGCAGGTTCATGAAGTTCAACCCCTATGAATAAACCTCTTCCTCGCACTTCCTTAATAATAGGTGATGAAATTTTTAAAAGTTCTTCTTTAAAGTATTGTCCTAGCTCAAGTGAACGTTCCACTAATTTTTCTTCTTCGATGACTTCAAGGGAAGCGATTGAAACAGCACAAGCTAGTGGGTTACCACCAAAAGTAGAACCATGAGAACCAGGATTTAATACCCCTAAAATATCATCGTTTGCCACCACAGCAGAAATTGGCATTACGCCTCCGCCGAGTGCTTTTCCAAGAATATAAACATCCGGCTCAATATTCTCCCACTCGCAAGCGAACATTTTTCCTGTACGGCCAAGTCCAGTTTGTATTTCGTCCGCAATAAACAATACATTATGTTCTTTACAAAGTTTTGCTGCTTCTTTTAAGAATCCTTCAGGAGGTACAATGATCCCTGCTTCTCCTTGAATAGGTTCAAAAATAAAAGCTGCAGTGTTTGGTGTAATAGCGTTTTTTAATGCCTCAATATCACCGTATGGAATTAATTTAATTCCTGGAATTAACGGTCCAAAACCGCGTTGATATTCTTTCTCAGATGAAAGAGAGACAGGAATCATAGTGCGGCCATGGAAGTTTCCATTGCAACCGATGATTTCAGCTTTATTTTCTTCAACGCCTTTCACATCATAAGCCCAACGGCGAGCAACTTTAATCGCTGATTCCACAGCTTCTGCACCAGTATTCATTGGTAAAACCATGTTTTTTCCGGTGATTTTACATACTTTTTCATACCATGGACCAAGTTGGTCGTTATGGAATGCACGAGAAGTTAAAGTTACTCGATCTGCTTGATTCTTTAATGCTTGAATGATTTTTGGATGTCGGTGACCTTGGTTTAGAGCAGAATAAGCAGATAGCATATCCATATATTCTTTACCTTCTGGATCTTTTACCCATACTCCTTCTGCTTCACTAATCACAATTGGTAGTGGGTGGTAGTTATGAGCACCAAGCTTTTCTGTAATTTCTATAATTTCTTTTGTTGTTTTAACCATTGAAAAATCCCCCTTAATGTACTGAAGCATAAAAAAATTGTGTTTTTTAGCAAAATTGCTTATAAATTCATTATATATGATAGATGTGATTTTTTAATCGAAAGAATTTAAATTATCAATAATATTATAATAATTTGCTCTTTTTATTAGGCATTAGAGTTCAATTGAAACTTTTTTCCAAAGACTTATGAAGGATAAAAATAGAAGGTTATCCAGAAACTGTGTTAAACTGGATAACCATTTTGATTAATGATAAGAATTCAGTTGGTTTTTCCAAAACATTGCAATGATAATACTTAAAATTAATATGATTGTTGCAAAGTAGTATGGATAATTATAATTCATATCAAATAAGATACCACCAATGATAGGGCCAAAGATATTTCCGATGCTTGTAAACATGGAATTCATGCCCCCTACAAAACCTTGTTCATTTCCTGCAATTTTTGAAAGATAGGATGTAATTCCTGGACGAATTAAATCAAAGCCAACAAAGACAATCCAACAAGTTAACATGATTGTCCAGTAAGAATTTACAATTGTCATAACGAACACTAATAGGCCTGACATAATTAAACTAATTCGAACAACGTTAATTTCTCCGAACCGCTTTGTTAATGCATCAAATAATAAAATTTGCACAACTGCTCCAACAATACCACCGCCTGTAACGATTATGGCGATATCTTTTGGTGTAAATCCAAATTTATGATCAATAAATAGGCTAAATAATGACTCGAAGGAAGCTAAACTGAATGTCGATAGGAAAATAATAATAAACGAAATAAGATACATTGGAATAAAAATTCGTTTCCAACCAATTTTTTCATCTTTGAACACTTTCGGATGCTCTCTACGTTCAGGCTCCTTCAAAATAAAAATGGAGGCAATGGCTACTAATGCTCCCAAAACACTGGCAGCAAAGAATGGCACACGAATTCCAAATTCCGCTAAAAATCCGCCTATACCAGGCCCTACAATAAATCCGGTATTAATCGCGGCAGACATAAATCCAAGGGCTTTCGGACGTTCGCTTTCAGATGTGATATCCGCAATATATGCAGTAATCGCAGGCATGATGCATGCGCCACTAATTCCACCTAAAATTCTTGATAGGAAAAGAATCTCAAGGCTCTTAGCAATACCAAATAACAACTCTGAAAAACTAAATAAAAAAAGACCGATGATAATCATTATTTTCCGGCCGTATTGATCCGTCCATTTTCCTGTAATGGGAGAAGCGATTAGTTGAGCTAATGCAAAAGCAGCTACCATGTTTCCTACTACGGTGCCGCTTAAGGATAATTCATTCATTAATGAAGGCAAGACAGGGATAACTAGGCTAATACCAACAAAGGTAATAAAAATATTTCCAAGTAATAGAGCTAAGGCAACTTTTTGAGATTTTGATTGCATAAATATCCCCTTTGAATTTTTTATCTATAAAATTATTTTTAAATAGCAGTAGTGATATTGTAACGGTACATTTACAGAAATTGAAAGTGCAAAAAGGTCTATTCCTATTTAAACCTTTACGAAAGACTGAGTCAAGGAAACACAAATGTTTCAGAATACTTACATAAAATAGTAAAAGGGGAAAAGACATAACAAAAAAAGGATGGCTACTTGCCATCCATGAATGATAATGGGATTTGTGGAAGAAATGTGTGCTCACTCACCACTCGCCGTCGAATAAGGGGTGTACAATGGTTACTGGGAATGCAAATTCGGAGAGACGTTCCCAACTAAATAAATGGAGGTAACAATGATCAAACTATAAACTCCACCCTCATGCCAACCTAAGAAGTTAGAAGTCAAGGATACAATATGCGCCCAAACCATTCCTGTTGTGAAGGGATCTATTCACCGTGGACTTAACTTTACAGATCCTTTTCAATGAAACAAATACAGGCTCTTATTTTTACATCGTTATATAGGGAGTTCAAATTGATTTAATGTAGAAGGCTGTATTTGTTCATTATCACAATACAGGAAATGGGTATCCTCGATTTATGCCAATTAAAAGTTTGTTACATCAAATTGAAAGGAATAATTGTTTCCGTTCATATATATCCCTAGGATAACGTAATTCCCGTTACAATAATTAAATTTCTCACCTCCTTTTGTTTTCATCATATTCATTTAATAGTTTATATGAAGGGACAATTAGCCAACATTTTGATAATAATAAACAATCATAACGAGAAAAATTAGAGATAAAAGTCTATTATTGAACTAAACTGTTTTCTTTACTTCACTCTTAAGAAAAACTACAACTATTTTCGGTTTTTCAAGTAATAAAGAATTAATTATTACTAATTCAGAGATCATTTGATGAGAAAATACTTTTCAATGAAAATGATTTTGTATAAACGAAATACATATGTATAAAAAGGGAGAATTATTGATGAGAATTCATAAAGTCATTGTTCGTCATGTAAAAATGCCAATGAAAAATCCATTTACAACAAGCTTTGGCACGTTACATGATAAATCTTTTTTATTGTTGGAAGTTCACACGGATGAAGGAATTGTTGGATTTGGTGAATGCGTTGCTTTCGAAGCGCCGTGGTATAGTGAAGAAACCGTAAAAACTTGTTGGCATATGCTAGAAGATTTTTTGATTCCAATGATTTTACAGAAGAACATTCATCATCCAGATGATGTAAGTAAAATGTTTGCAGGTATACGGAAAAACAAAATGGCCATTGCATCGATTGAAGGGGCAATTTGGGATCTTTACGCACAACAGTCTAATCAACCTTTAGCAAAAGTCCTTGGAGGAAATAAAGAAAAAATAGATGTAGGAGTGAGTCTCGGTATTCAATCGACAATCGAAAAGCAGATTGAAGTGGTCGGGAAGTACATTGCAGAAGGATATAAAAGAATTAAAGTCAAAATAAAGCCTGGATGGGATGTGGAAGTCATCAAAAAGCTGAGGGAAGCATTCCCAAATGTTCCAATGATGGCAGATGCGAATTCAGCATATACTTTAAGAGATATCGACTTATTAAAACAGTTGGATGAGTATAATTTGATGATGATTGAACAACCGTTAGCTTATGACGATATTGTGGATCATGCGACACTTCAAAAGCATTTGAAGACCCCTATTTGTTTAGATGAAAGTATTATATCTCTTGAAGATGCGCGAAAGGCGATTGAATTGGGTAGTTGTGGTGTTATAAATATCAAAATTGGACGAGTTGGAGGTTTGTCTGAAGCAATCAAAATTCATGATTATTGCCAATCAAAGGGCATACCGGTTTGGTGTGGTGGAATGCTCGAGGCAGGAATTGGCCGAGCGCATAATATCGCTTTAACATCACTATCAAATTTCGTTTTACCTGGAGATACTGCAGGGTCAAGCCATTATTTTGAGGAAGATATCATAAATCCCGAAGTTGTTGTGAAAGATGGAACCATTCAAGTGCCACAAACTGTAGGAATAGGGTACGAGCCTAATAGAAAGATAATTGAAAAATATACAGTTTCCTCGAAAGTTTACAATTGAATAAGAGCATTCCAAACGATTATTGAATTAGAGAAATGGGGGAAATGGTGAGGAATAGTTTAAAAATTGGGGGAGCATTTGTCGGGTTAATGATCGGGGGAGGCTTTGCATCTGGACAAGAGATATTACAATTTTTTATTTCCCATGGCTGGTATGGACTGTTTGGGGTTATCGCTGCTAGTGTACTATTTTCTTTTTTAGGAATGAATATAGCAACATTAGGATATTCTTTGAAAACAACATCCCATAAAGAAGTCGTACTTTATATTGCAGGTTCAACATTCGGCTCGATCATCGATTGTCTCATAACGGTGTTTTCTTTTTGTATTACGGTTGCTATGTTTGCAGGGGCAGCGAGTGCTTTTGAAGTGCTATTTGGAATAAATGGTTTTATTGGTAGTTTCTTTATGATGATATTCACAATTTTCACACTGATGCTCAATGTAGAAAAAATTATAAGTGTACTTGCCCTAGCAATCCCCTATTTAATCATCGTGATTTTCATACTAGTGATAGCTTCAATTTTAACGATGGATGGTAGTTTCAATGAACATATAGAAATGGCGAATCAATTATCAACAGGGCATTGGCTATTAGCAGCACTTTTATATGTTTCGTATAATTTAGCGGTAGGGTTGCCAATGCTTGCGGTAATGGGGAGTACTGTGAACAGTAGAAGAGAGGCAGGAATGGGTGGAATTATTGGTGGATTATTAATGGGCATGTTGATCCTATTAGTTTATGTGGCGCTAATGGCAAAAATGGATGTGATTTTTGGGAAGCCGATGCCTACATTAGTAATTGCCTTACATATACATCCCATTATTGGTGTGCTGATGGCTATTACTTTAATTATAATGATTTATAGTACAGCAGTCGGTGTACTTTATTCTTTTGTCATTCGATTTGTATCACCAAAGTCCAAAACGTATAAATATTTTCTCATTGTTTCTGCCCTCATTGCATTTTTTGCAAGCTTTATCGGGTTTACTACCATTGTGAAAACTGTGTATTCCATTATGGGATATTTTGGGTTTGTCGTAATAATCATCACTTGTTGGATGTGGCTAAAAAGAAAAGGGAGCTTAACCTGAGGCAATTCTCAGGTTTTTTTATTTATGAAAGAACCAATCAGTCATGATTCACATATACAATGGGGTAACGGTATTTTACTCGTTAGGAGGAACAACATGTATCCATATTGGCAACCACATCAGTTTGACATCTTGCCTAGCTTAATGCCCCCCTTTGACCAATCAAAAGGCCCCTCTGTAGTAGCTTATCAATTGAGTGACGTTACCGGTGATGGAGTGCTTGATGGAATTTTTCTGATAGCCTCAAAACTCGACGATAGTCCTTATTTAAGCAATATGAGTCTAGTTGTTCAAAATGGTTTCACCCATGAAATATCCGTATATCATTTAAGAGATGTAGCAGGATATAATCCAACGATTTGGACGGGAGATTTAACTGGTGATCAGGTAAATGATATTCTAGTAACTGTTCAATCCGGTGGAAGCGGAGCGATAGTCTTTGCTTATGTATTTTCGTTTTTACATGGCAAGTTAGGGAAAATTTTTGATTCTATTAAGTTTAATGAAGAACGGCAGTATGAAGTAAACTATAAAGACAATGCAGAAGTAATGGTAACGAGCAGGAATCCTAACATACGTTATCTATTAAATATTCGTTATAAAGGAAAAGAGTATTTAAATGAAATATATGATTCCAATGGAAAGCTAAAGGAACCTATTCAAGGTTGGGTAGATCCTGCTAGTGGGATATATCCAATTGATCTAACGGGAGATGGGAAGTATTCATTATTAACGATGGAAAAAATCGCCGGGAGATATCATGCAGATGGTTTAGGATACGTTGAGAACGTTTTAAATTGGAATGGACGAGAATTTGAAGCGGTGAGTCAACATGTTGCAATTAATGGAGCAAGTTTCTAATATATTTTCTGCAAATAAGTTAAAATGGTTTTGAATATAGTCAACGATTAATAAGTCGCTTCTTCAATGAAGCGACTTGATTTTTTTTGATTTCTCTTAAAAAAATAATAGTCTACTGTTGAAATAAATACTTGTCAAAATTGGCTATTATTATATGGTTAGACTTTAGGGATGCAATGTAATGCTTCCTCTGTGCTTGAGAAAGGTGGCCGGATTAATAGTAAACGTTCAATATAGTTTTTTACTTCTTCAGGTAATTGTAATTCTTCTTGCCAACTTCTCTCTTTACTTTCTGTAGGAGTATAGGATGAGTAAAGTAAAAAGAGTAGAAAATGACCGAGAAAATAAAGATCACTACAATGATTTGCAGCCTTTTTTGGATTTTTAACTTCCTCAATCTTTTGCTTCGGGTTTAAATAAGTAGCTAATCCAAAATCAATAATAGAGAGCTTTCCTTGATGGACTAATACGTTAGGGATTCTTAAGTCGCGGTGCACAATACCTTTATGATGAATTTGGACGACCATTTCTAGAAGTATTTTTAAAATATGAAGGGATTCAGGTAAAGAATAAACATGACCTTCTTCAAAGATTGTTTGCTCAAAAGTGCGGCCTTCCATATAATCCATCACGAAAAAAGGGATATTTTCAACTTCATTTTCAACAATGACGGAAGGGACAAAGGGAAAATTTAATTCTTTAAGAATTTGGATTTCCTTTTGAAATCTTTGACGTAATTTCTTAGAATGTCGATATTTCGTTTTTAGACGTTTCAGGACATATTTTTTTCCGGTCTGCTTGTCTGTTAGTAAATAAACAATACCATAAGCACCAATACCAAGTACCTTTGAAAAAGAATAGTTTGTATTTTCATTTATATATGTTTCAAATAGGCGGTGGTACTTGTTTTCAAGAAAATACCGAATCATCGTTTAACTGCTGAAGAAACTTCTTGAACTGAAGAAGCTACCGGAACGAAAAATACCACTGCTTTTATGTCCACGTTTGTAATAATGATGTCCGTAAAAGTTATGCCTTTTTGTGAATCTTCTATAGTTGGAAGAAGAATGACGTTTTCCCCCCATGATGGACTTGAAAAATTTATCGATCATGCTAAACTTCCTCCTTTTCAAAAAGCCATTTTTGAATATGTACGAATTATCAATAAAGAAGTTTCATAAAAAACGATTCGACGACAGGAGTCAACATATTATTTATCACCCATTAGGTAGAATTAAAAAAAACTTAAAAAATTTTGAAACCATTTTGATAGAATCTTCGTATCTATAAACGGGTCACATAAATTGGTAACAAAGTATAAGAGTTTCCAGTAAAGGGATATGTTACAATTATTGTAAATGTGGCTAACTATTATGTGTCGGAGGAGGAGAAAAATGAAGAAAACAAGATTCTTTTCTATTTTACTAGCAATTGTTTTATTGTTAGCGGTCCCGTTTGGGAGTGCAGGTGCAGCTGGCTTTACAGATGTAAGTGGTAAACATTGGGCTTCATACGAAATCAACCGCTTAGTAAGCAAAGGGGTTATTAAAGGGTATGAAGACAATTCGTTCAAGCCAAATCAAACTATAACACGTGCTCAAGCTGCAGTTATATTATCAAGAGTATTAAAACTTGATACAAGCAAAGATCCAAAGATTGTATATAAGGATGTTTCAAAAGATTATTATGCATATGACGCTATTGCTGCTGTAACAAACGCTGATATTATGAAAGGGTCTAATGGTGAATTCAGACCGAATGATGATGTTACTCGTGCACAGATGGCGATTATTTTAACAAATGCCTTCAAATTAAAAGGTAATGGAACAACATCTTTTAAAGATGTAGCGAAAGATTTCTATGCATATGAAGCAATTGATGCTCTGTATGCAAATGAAATTACAACGGGTAATGAACAAAATGCCTTCAATCCAAATCAACCTACGACACGTGCTCACTTTGCAGTATTCTTATCAAGAGTATTGGATAAACAATATGCAAATGATCCAATTGTACAAGAACTAAAAGAAATTTATCAAAAAGAATTTGAATTGAATTCTTATGAATTTGAAGGAACAATGAATTACGGTTTTGAATTCCCTACAATTGAGGGAGCAACTGAAGAAGCAACTGCAATCTTTGATATGTTTAAAGATATTCATGTCGATTTCAAAGGGGTTTATCAAAAAGACCCATTACAACTTGAAATGGATATGACATTTAAACTAAACGGACCGTTCCCAATTGGTGATATTAAACTGCCAGTTGTGATGACTGCTGATAAAATGTGGATTCAAATTCCTGAACTGCCATTTGCCCCAACTCCAGAAGAGTTTAAAGGTAAATTTATTGAAATGGATTTTGCTGAGCTTTCAGAAGTAACTGGACAGCCTGCTCCTGTATTGGATATAGAATTACAGCAAAAATTTAATGAAGAATTGTTCGATCTCTTCTTTGATCACTTCGGTGGGGAGTATTATGAAGAAGTATCTAAAGATGCAATTCAAGTACCAGAAGGTATTGAAGTAGACAAAGTAATTAAATTTGAAATGACGAATGATGAATTAACGCCTTTCATTCAAAAACTATTTAATAAAATTTTACCTGAATTCGTTGCATTATTGGAAAACCCAGAATACGCCAAAGCACTTGGTGTTACTTCCGAAGATATCGAGATGTTAAAACAATCGCTGGAAGCTGCAGAATTAGATATTAAAGATTTTGTTGGTGAAATTAATAATTATGTGACATTAAATGAATTGAAAGAATATATTGCTGTACATCCAGAAAAATATATTGGCTATGATGTGTTAAATTTTGATATAGACTTTACAATGGAAGGCGAAACATTCGGATTAAAAATAAACTATAAAATGGGTAAATCGAATGTAAATGAAAAACCAAACTTTGTGATTGGTATACCAGATGCGACAAAGATTATTAAGTTTGAAGATTTAATTAACTTCGAAGGGGTCATTGAAGATTAATTTCTAATAATTTAGTACGAGTCTTTTAGTGTCCATTTTGCCGCACAGTGCATGTTAAGTGTCCTGTGCGGTTTTTATTCAGAATGAGAAGTGATGAAATAGAAACATTTAAGTTAATTCGAAACAGAAAAATAAAATAAATGTGAAAAGTAGCTAAGTAATACTTTAATAAAAATGATTTTTTTGTTATTATACCAATAAAACATATAAAACAACTTGGTATACTTTGGTTGTTAATATTCAACAAAAGGTGTTTTTAGGATACAAACACATCTTTTTCTCCTCTTTCAATGAAGATGAATATATGCCTATGTAGCGTTGAAATAGCTACATACATTGAAATTAGCTTGAAGAAAAGGGGGAAAAAGCGTGTATCCTTTTTTTAACGACAATGATAATAATAATCAATTTGATTTTGATGATGATGTAACGCGTAGAGGGTTTCAAGGCCAGCCATCAAGGTTCCCAGGTATGCCAGGAGGATTCCCTGGTGCACCAGGGGGAGGCCAAGGCGCACCGGGAGGATTCCCAGGTACACCAGGAGGATTCCCAGGTACACCAGGAGGATTCCCAGGTACACCAGGAGGATTCCCAGGTACACCAGGAGGATTCCCAGGTACACCAGGTGGATTCCCAGGCGCACCGGGAGGATTCCCAGGTACACCAGGAGGATTCCCGGGTGCACCAGGGGGATTCCCAGGTACACCAGGAAGACCACCTGGAGGACAAATGACTCCACCTGCAGCTCCGCCTCCAAGTTTCACACCTCAACTTAGCTCATTCCAAGGAACAGCTGAATTTGGTCGTCGCAGTGGAGGACGAGGAATTGGGAGATGTTTGTTCCGCAATACTTTTATTTGGTTAACGAATGGTAATAGCTTCTGGTTCTATCCGATGTTTGCTTTCGGTAACTCAATTATTGGTTTCCGTTGGAGAGGAAATCGAGGTTGGGTTTACGATGTATTAAATCGTCAACGTATTGCATTCTTCCAATGCTATTAATTTAATGATATACAATATTGAATTTCAATGGATATGCCTATGTTTGAAGTGAGCGATTTTCCGCGTCACTTTTAAACATAGGCCGTTAACTCTAAAAATAGTTCTACTCCGTTCATTATAAAAAGAATAAGTAGTTCTTTTTTTTATTTTGAAAGAATAATAATTAGAAAGAATGAAGGAGGGTAGCAAGAGTGGAAAAAATACAGAAAACCCGTGAAAAGCTTTTGCAAAGTGTTCGTTCCTTGTCTAATGAACAATTAAATGCAGTACCTGAAGAAGGGAAATGGTCAATCGCTCAAGTGTTAGAGCATTTATATTTAATGGAAATGAATACGGTAGATGGAATATTGGAAACGCTATCAAAAGATGAATACAATCCAACTGAAGAAAAACCCCTTTACCATATATTAGATCGTACGGTGAAACGAGTAGCGCCAGATGATTTAACACCTTCAGAGAAATTTCAAACATTAGAAGAGCTTATACAAAAATTAGAAAAATCTAGAGAAGCATTGTTGCAAAGTATTGAAGGTGTTAGTGAAGAAGATTTAGAGCAAAAATCTTTTATTCATAGAAGGTACGGGCTATTATCAATACGACAGTGGGTATCATTAATTGGCTATCATGAAGAGCGTCATTTGCAACAGATTGAAGAAATAAAAGGGACGTTATTAAAGAAGGTTAATTAATGAAACACCTTCGATTATCGTAGGTATAATCGAAGGTGTTTTTAGATTTTAGGAAGAAGTAATATGCTTGTTGTCGAAACTGAAATGTTAACTTGAAAAAACTGTTTCTCCTCTACTGCTTATGTTTCTTCCACTATTTCTCGTTTTATCCTCGTTTAAATTTGCATGATTACCACAACAATAAACTAGTAACATCTTATTAATGTGATTCTCAATTCTAGAGTAAATATCCCAAACATAGAATAATTTTTTTCTAAATGAATATATATACTATAAAGTTGTGTCCATTTTATTACGAAAAAGGAAATTTTTATAACAACATATAAAAGGGGGGAGGGCTTGAGTTGCCTATGGTGGAAATGGGATTTTCCATACTTATTTTGTTCATCCTTTCACAAGCTTTTATATATATACAAACAAAACGTAGAGAAAAATCAAGAGAATATAAAGAAATTGCTCAACATTTCGTCCTGCCATATTTAAATGAAGTGTTATTATTTATCGAGTTAAAAACTGATCATCGCAAAGAAACAGGGGTACCGATGATTGAAATTAGTTCAGATGAAGTCGTAGGTAAAATACAGGAAAAGATTAGTTATGGAAATGCGAAGTTAATGAATGCGCTTTATCGTTACTTTAATTCGGCAGCGTATTTTGAAGGTCGAGGAGAGGCAAAAAATCTAGCGACTTATGAGGTGTTCTATCATTATTTAGATCATGCTTATAATTCGATTGAAAAAAGCGAATTCAAAGACGAGCAATTATTAAATAACATATTAAAATGCCAAAAAATTTATGGAATTGCTTTCGTTTTGACTTCCATTTTAGGCAATGATGAATCGTTAAAAATTCTTTCGTATAAATGGCTTTGGAGTCATCACTTTTTAAATAAAATTCCACTGCATTTATTAGAAGATTTAATTCATAACTATAATAATTCAAAAACAGAAGAGCATAAGTTGTTAAAGTTTTTAAGCATTATAAAGCAAGATTTCCATGAGTCACCAGAGATCGATCGATTCCATGAATTAAAAAATTATTTGGAAGAAGCTTTCATAATTGTAGAAAAGCGCTGGTTAAATTATAGTAGCTAGTATTGGCTACTTTTTTTATTCATATTTTACTTTTAGTTTCATATAAAAAATGATAACTTCTATTTTTGTGAAGTTATTTATATATAATTATAAAGGGTTTAAGCGAGTCAGCACTAATTTATTTAGAAAGTAAGGTGAAACAATGAGAGCTTATATTTTAAAATTGACATTCGAAGGAATTAAACCAGAAGTTTGGCGAAAGGTGATTATACCGGTTGGAGCAACCTTTAATCGACTGCACGAAACGATACAGTACGTAACAAATTTTAAAAGCTATATGGAACCCTATCATCATTTTTGCTTCCCTTTGGAAGATGTTATGATTACAAATAATGAAGAATTAATTGAACAGAAAGAATTGAACGGAAAAAAGGTAAAGCAACCTAGCCGCATTAAAATTGATCAATATATTGAGAAGAACGGTAAAATTCTTTATCAATATGATTTCGGGGATAATTGGGAAATCACCATAACGTTAGAAGATACCGTAGATGATTATTATTTTGGCTATCCGACTTTGCTAGACGGCGGAGGTATGGCACCGCCAGAAGATGTTGGGGGACCAGTTGGATATATGAATTTTTTAGAAATTATTCATGACCCAACTCATCCACAATATACTTCAACTCGAGAATGGGCTGAATCGGTCGGATATAAACCGTTAAATATAGACCATATTAATTCTCTTTTAAAACATGTAAAATTCAAAAAGACAGAATGGGAACATATTCATCATGAAAATTATTTAATTATATCTGACAAATATAGGGGTTCTGAAGTTATCGATCCAGAAAAAGTAGCGAATAAAGAATTAATATATGACTATATTGTAAGTTGTACGAACTTATATGGAATTGTTCCAAATTATAAAGTAATACACATTTACAATTTGCAAAACAAGCCAAAAATTACGAGTAAAGAATTACAAGCAATTACAACGGATTCAAAATATAAAAAACTACTTGAAGAAGCTAATGTCGTTGTAAAATTAGATCGTTTTATTCATAAAACTCTTGAAGAGAACAATATTACGGAAAAATTGGAACAACTTGTGGTTGGGAAGCCATTTTACATTCCTGAAAAAGAAGAATTACTGCGTTATAAAGATGAGTTCTATTATGAAGAAACGAAGTATCATCGAGAACTTATTAAAATACTAGAAAGAGTTGAAGGGCTAGAAAGTAGATTGATTCAAGAGTTAGTGGATGATTTTGTATGGAAAATCAAGGTGATGAATTATAAATTTAATATCATCATGAGGGAATTTTTAAATCAATTTGTGTTTGAAAATGTCAATCAGGTTAACGAAATAACAAGGGTGATTTTTTCCATTGCAAATACTACAAGACTTTGGGACAATCGTGGGTATACTCCAAAGGAATTAACAGATCTTTCAAAACCAAAACAAACGAAAGTAGTAGTTGGTGCTAAAATTGGCCGCAACGATCCATGCCATTGCGGAAGCGGGAAAAAATATAAAAAATGTTGTGGTAGGTAATTAAAAAAACCAAGGTGATCAGCCAAGATCTCTTAGAGATTTATTTCACCTTGGTTTTTATTTTATTTAATTTCAATGCTACCGCTAGATACTTCTAAATCGATATTGTATTGTCCAGTTCCATGAGTGCCTCGTAAACGATTTTTTTCTCTCACTTCATTATTTAAAGGAAAACGATTATGAATGTTT
Organism: Ureibacillus sp. FSL K6-0165; assembly: GCF_038004285.1. Taxonomy (NCBI): domain Bacteria; kingdom Bacillati; phylum Bacillota; class Bacilli; order Caryophanales; family Caryophanaceae; genus Ureibacillus; species Ureibacillus sp. FSL K6-0165. The sequence goes on along the minus strand of NZ_JBBOQS010000001.1, from coordinate 423,622 downwards.
CCGCTTGAAATTTCGCCAGATAATGTAAAGTCACTATCATCTGGTAAATCGAGTGCAATATGGCCAGAACTTACTTCTGCATCTATATCACCTATTAAATCATCTACTTGAATGGAAATATTTCCGGATGAAACATCAATCTCCAATTGGCCTGTCACATGTTTAATATTCACATTTCCAGAATTAACATCCAATTCAGCTTTATTTGCTTGTAACGAATCGATGCGAATGTTTCCTGATCTTACATCCATTTTGAATTCATGGAGTTCCATGTCTTTTGATAATTCAAAGTTAATGTTTCCAGAACGAACATCAAATTCTAAATCACGATTATAGTTTTCAGGGATTGTAATAATAAGCTCTGTTCGATCCCCGAAATTGAAAAATTCATACCATCTGCGATCATATTCTATTTCAATCGTATCGTCTTTTTTAGAAAGGGATACTTTGCCTTTACCTTTTAATTTCGCTTCAACATAATCTTGATTTTTAGTAAGTATTGTTGCATTTGCTCCTGCAAGATCTAACTCGATTGTATCAATTTCATTTGTAACTTCCGCTCTATAATCTTTTGAAAAGAATGAAAAGTGACCAATACTAATTAAACTAAAAAGCAATAACATAACGACGATGGCTAAAAGTATTTTCTTCACAGAAAACCTCCTAAATATTTTTGTTTATATCAACATATTAGATAAAAAGGGGATGGCCAACAACAAACCGGGGGTTTATTTCTTTATAGGTCTCGAGGTGTAGAAGAAATAGAAGCATTGAGTAAGTATTAAAGGGGAAAAATGTAAAAAGTCGAATGGATAAAAAATGGATATATACATATTGCAAAAAAAAAAACGCCTGTTAAAAGGCGGGATAATAGTGAAATTTATTGAACTATTTCAAGTGATAGGAAATTGGCGATATTTGTAAAATAATTATCTTTAATCATGTTGTACGACAGGATGGGCGTCATCAATGACTCTGATAGGGCGCATCATATCGTGATCTTCATGTTCGAGCAAGTGACAATGCCAAATATAGTTCCCCGTATGTTCTTTCCAATGCATGATGACTCTTGTGACCATTCCGCTAGGAGCGCTCACCGTATCTTTCCATCCTCTTTCGTAGTCGAGAGGCGGTTCTGGATCACCTATAAACTCAAGAATTTCCCCGTTGGAATTTTGGTATAATTCAAGATCAAACGGTCTTCGATCAAGAATTTTGAATTGTACTAAATGAATATGCATAGGATGGGCAATTGGTGTGGCATTGATAAATTCCCAAATTTCAACACTATCTAAAGAAGGTTTTTCTGAGCATGGATCGTGATACATTTTATTATCTAGCATCATCATAATTCTACCGTATTGATCTTCTCCGACAGATAAAGGTAGCTTACGAATGACATGAGCGTGGTGTTCATGTAAATCCATTGATTCAGCAAGTTTAGTTGGAATCTCACTTGTATCTTTTCCTTTTAACGGGCGAGTTACACGAAACTCCATAATGTCCCTTTTGGGCTCATCTTCATCAAATAAAGTATTAATTAATTTGATTTTTTGCCCTTTGAACGAGGAGAAGTCAACGATTACATCTACTCGTTCCGCTGGCATAAGCTGTATAGAAGTAACTTTAACAGGTGCAGTTAAAAAACCGCCATCCGTACCAATGAGATAAAATGGTTCCCCATTTTCAAGTTGGATATTGTAAGTAGAGCTGTTCGCACCATTTAAAATGCGGAATCGATATTTTCTTGGTTCTACCTCTAAATACGGCCAAGCTTTTCCGTTAACAACCATCACATCTCCGTTGAAAAATGGAACAATGGTAGGAATAAATGGTGCTGGAATTGGGAATGGTGCATCTTCCGGTGGACGATCTGGATAAAATAATGATCCATCTTCGTTAAATGACTTATCTTGGAGGAGAAGAGGATATTCATAATCTCCTTTTGGCAAATTTAATCGATCTTCTAATGCATCTCGGATGATATAAAAACCTGTCAGACCTGCATAAACATTTAATCTTGTCATCGCCATTGTGTGATCATGATACCAAAGGGTCGCTGCTGGCTGATGATTTGTGTATTCATGAACCTTTCGTTTAAATTTTGGTCCCGTATATTCATAGTTTTGTGTATACCAAGCTTCTGGATGACCATCGCTTTCCCAAAATACATTAGCACCGTGTACATGAACAACTGAACGAACTTCTGGTGAGTCACCTACACTGTGCAATGTGCGATCAATAGGTAAGAAATGCTTTTTTGGAAGTTTGTTTAAATATTTCACATAAATTTTTTTGTCTTTTCTTGCCTCAATTGTTGGCCCCGGATAAATTCCATCATATCCCCACACTTTTGTTAATGGAAAGTCTCGGTGAAATCGATGAAACGCTTCTTTCATCGTAATTTCAAAATATGAATTGGTTGGATAGTTAGGGTTGGGTTTCGGTTTCACTACAGGGGGTTTTTGTAAAGGCGTTACAAACTTTGGTATTGAAGCAGGATCTTTCGGGTTTACTTTCGTTTTAGGCAATTTTTCACTTCCTTTGTCATACTTTCATATCTATCCTATTCATCAGCATCATCTTATGTTTCTAATAGTGGGACAGATAGAACGTATGATGACAGACCATTAAAGTCAAATTTGAAGCTGATTGATGGTAATGATGTCTAACTATGCTGTAAAAACACATGGCGAAATGTAAATTAGTGGGTTTGCCTAATTGGAAGATTGTTGGTGGAAAAATTTATGAGAGTTTTGCATATTCGTTAGTGAATATTAGGCTATTGGAGTCGCATCTGATTCTTTCGGTACCTTATTCGCAACAGTAATTAACTCGAATAGAAGCATATGTTTAATTTATTCCTTAGTTCACAAGTTGGAAAATAGAATAAAAGACCCCTATCTAATGCGGGGTCCTTTATGTTAAAAAAGTTTTTATATTACCTTAAAGGGCACAATGAGAAGATTATCCAAGCTATTTAATATTATGTTAAATGTTTAAGCTATCAATAAAGTTTTCAATTTCTTCTTGTGTTTTGCGGTCGCGGCTAACGAAACGTCCAATCTCTTTTCCATTGTTGTAAGCGATAAAACTTGGAATTCCAAAAACATCAAGTTCGCCGCACAAATCTAGAAAGTCGTCACGATCTACTAATACAAACGTATATTGAGCATATTTTTCTTCGATTGCCGGAAGGAATGGTTTAATGAATATGCAGTCTTTGCACCAATCTGCTGAAAACACAAAGATTACACGTTCGTCGTTTTTTAGTTCATGAAACTGTTCAATGGATTGTAGTGATTGCATTGTTTCTCCTCCAAGTGAATGTATTGTAAGTTAAAAGGTATCATACCATATTATTTAAACCAAAACAAACTAAACCACTATGTTTTATTTAATACATCTTCTATCATCAGAGCGATGCTTAAATTGGTTTTTGTAAAATTATCGTTTAAATCAACATCTAACAAAGATTCGAGTTTTCGAATTTTATAATTGACGGTATTTCGATGAAGGAAAAGTTTTTTGCTAATCCGATTTACACTTCCGTTTTCTTCTAAAAAAATTTTCAAAAATTGCACATAGTCCGATCCATTCATTTGGTCGTATACATATAGGGGGCCTAGCATTTCTTGATGAAAGGATTTGATGACAGGATCGTCGTATAATGCCAAAAGAATACGATATGCACCGATATCTTTATATTTAAAAAAAGAAGATTTTTGTTGCAATTGGGTTAAATGGATCACAGTGAGCGATTCGTTATAACTTTTTTTCACTTGTTGGATTGAGTGATATTTATTTCCCATACCAATGGTTAATTGTCTTGTCCCCAGTTCTTCGTATTCCTTTTTATAAATGTTTTGAAAGATGGATTCTATTGGAATTTTCTTAGCGTGTTCATCATAGGAAAAGATGACATATATCAATTGATTATTATGTTCCAAACAAAAGAAGTGTTTGAAATATTGTTGAAACTCATAATCAATCAATTTTCGGTATTGAAAATATTTATTATTTGGTTGATCCAATAAACAAGTAATCACGCAAAAAGATTCTTCTTTTGAAATACCACGTTGCTTCAATAATTCTTTTAATTCTTCGAGAGGGGAATCGATATCAAACAGTAATTGCTGCAAAATTCTTTTTTCATTGTTTTGTTGATAGTGCATATTTTGTTTTTTCGAAATAAACTCAAAAGTCATTTTTAATAAATCCGCGATTCGATATTTCCATTCAAACTGGAAAAGAGGTAATTGCTTTTCATTCGCAAATTGAATGATTGCATTGGGGACACGAGGAATGTAGGGTCCGATATTGATAATAAAACCTGCTATTTTTTTTGCATGTGAGGACTTAATTAATCTTTCCAGTTGCCTTTCATCATTATTCATTTGAATACCAGTCGTTACAATTAATTCATTTGGTCGACAAAATGGAACTAAGTCAGCCGATTCGATTACATTAATTCCAGAAAAACTTTTATGGATTCCAGCCTGTCCACCAATTAACTGCAGATGTTGGAAATTTGGATCAGATAATAGCTCCGAAATTTTTACCATAGAATCCCCCCAAAATAAATTGATACGCGTAAATCCCCTATTGGCTTATATGAAAAAAAATTATCAAATAGAACTGTGCAACTGCACAATAATTTTCGTCAGAATGACCATTAATTGAGGATTAAGTTTCTAATAAAATTATCGTAATAAGTCACAGTTTAGTTGGTATAAAGGGGGGGAGTTAATGTATAAGTGCAATGAGGCGAGGCTGAAAGAATCCATCATTCAGTTTAGTCAATTCGGTGCTACAAGTAACGGCGGTGTTACAAGGCTCGCCTTATCAAAAGAAGATCTTCAAGCAAGGGACTATTTCGTTCAATGTTGTGAACAACTAGGGATGGAAATAAAAACAGATGATATGGCCAATATTTATGCGACTTTGCCGGGAAAAAGGAATTTACCACCAATCGTGATGGGGTCGCATCTTGATTCCGTCGTGCGAGGCGGTCGGTTTGATGGAGTGCTTGGCGTATTAACTGCGCTAGAGGCGGTAAGAACAATCAAAGAAAATGGACTAGAATTAGAGATTCCGTTAACGATTGTGAATTTTACCAATGAAGAAGGTGCTCGTTTTGAACCGTCAATGATGAGTTCCGGGGTACTTTCTGGAAAATTCGATAAAGAACGAGTGTTAAAATCAACAGACGTAAGTGGCATCACGTTTGAACAAGCATTGAAAGAAAGCAATTATCAAGGAAGCGAAGAAAATCGGCTAAAAGAAGCCAGTGCTTTTATTGAATTGCACATTGAACAAGGTCCTGTACTAGAAGCGGAAAATGTTGAAATAGGTATTGTTGAAGGTGTAGTGGGAATGGTTTGCTATGAAATTCGCATTACAGGTGAATCAAACCATGCCGGCACAACACCGATGAAAATGCGTAAAGATCCTTTATTTTTAGCTAACAAATATATATCACTCCTCATAGAAAAACTAGGTCAAATCGATGAAGAATTAGTTTATACAATCGGTCGAATGAATGTCTCTCCAAATATTCACACAGTCATTCCTAACAAAGTTGTCTTCACGTTAGAGTCACGTCATAAAGATCCAGCAAAAATTAAACAAGTAGAAGAAGTAATCCATTCCTTACCAGAAGAAGAAGCAGGATGCAAAGTGGAAATTGAAAGGCTTTGGAATCGTGATACAGTCGTTTTTGACGAAACAATTTGCAATCAAATCGAAGAGGCTTGTAAAAGCTTTGGTTATTCATCAAAAAGGCTATATAGCGGTGCAGGCCACGATGCACAATTTATTGCAAGCTACATTCCTACAGCGATGATATTTGTGCCAAGCATCAATGGAAAAAGTCATTGCGAAGAAGAAGAAACCCCTTACGAAGATTGTGCAAAAGGTGCAGATGTATTGCTGGAAACAGTGCTGAATCTTCAAACAAAATTTTCACTAAAAGTGCAAGAAAAGCAAACTAATTAAAGGAGGAAAGGTGCTTATATGTCAAAAAAAATCATTAAAGGCGGCTGGATTGCAACTGCCTCAGATTTTTTCCAAGGTGACATTTTAATTGAAGGAGAGAAAATTGTTCAAATCGGTGGAAACATTGTTGATCCGGATGCTGAAATCATCGACGCAAGTGGAAAGTACGTGTTTCCAGGGGGAATCGATCCGCATACGCATCTAGATATGCCTTTCAATAATACTGTGACTGATGATGATTGGGAAACAGGGACAATTGCTGCAGCCTTTGGTGGAACAACAACAATAATCGACTTTGCATTAACTGCGGGGGAATCGAAGCTAGCAAATGCTGTGGAGAAATGGCACAAAAAGGCGGAAGGAAAAGCAGTTGTTGATTATGGGTTCCACTTAATGATTCATGACTTAAATGAAGAAACGGAAAAAGAATTGCCTATTTTATTAGAAAAAGAAGGAATTTCATCCATTAAGGTATTTATGGCTTATGCGAAAGAATTCCAAGCATCTGATCGAACATTGTTTAAAGCTTTCAAGATAGGAAAAGAAACTGATGCTGTTGTGATGGTTCACTGTGAAAACGGTTCCGTAATCGATGAACTGGTGGAAGAAGCACGAAGAAAAGGCCATACAGCACCAATTTATCACGCTTTGACGAGACCGCCAGAAGTGGAAGGAGAAGCGACGAAGCGAGCAATTGAACTCGCTCATATTGCGGGAGCAAAGCTTTATGTTGTTCACGTGACATGTAAAGAAGCAGTTGAAGAAATTATTAGAGCCCGAGAAAAAGGATACGAAGTTTACGGAGAGACTTGTCCACCATATTTGGTGCTAGACCAAACAGCCCTAGAGAAACCAGGATTCGAAGGAGCAAAATATGTCTGGTCGCCTCCTTTAAGACCGAAATCTCATCAGGAGCCATTGTGGAACGCATTAAAGGCAAAACAATTACAAACGATTGGTTCGGACATGTGCTCATTTAACTACAACGGTAAGAAGCGTTTAGGGTTAAATGATTTCTCTAAAATTCCAAATGGCGGACCATTTATTGAAGACCGCTTCAGTGTATTATTCTCAGAAGGTGTTGCAAAAGGGCGCATTTCCATTACAGACTTTGTTGACATGATTGCAACGAGCGCGGCAAAAATCTTTAATTTATATCCGCAAAAAGGAACAATTGCGGTTGGCAGCGATGCAGATATTGTCATCTTTGACCCGACTGTAAAACGGACTATTTCCGCTGAAACACATCACATGAATGTCGATTATAATCCGTTCGAAGGAATGGAAGTGACTGGTGAACCGGTAAGTGTGTTGTTGCGCGGAGAGTTCATTATTAAAGACAAAGAATTCGTAGGTAAAATCGGAGGCGGTAAATATATTCATCGCAGCTTAGCTAAGGAACCAAAAAAAGAAACTCAAATCATCAATTGATAGTTTAGGAGGGGGATGTATGACAAGCCTTTTGGGGGGTCGCATTTCATCTAATTTGACTGAAAATTTTGAAGAAATTTATAAAGGAATGACACCAAGCGAAGCTATCGAAGAAGCGAATCGTTGTTTGTATTGTTATGATGCACCTTGTATTAAAGCTTGTCCAACGGCGATTCCAATTCCTAATTTTATTAAGAAAATTGCATCCGGTAATTTAAAAGGGTCAGCAAAATTGATACTTGAGGCAAATCCTATTGGAGCCAGCTGTGCAAGAGTTTGCCCAACTGAGGAGTTATGTGAAGGCGCTTGCGTTTTAGGTTCTGTTTCAAAACCGATACAAATAGGCAACTTGCAGCGATATGCAACAGATTGGGCAAGAGAACAAGAAAAACCTTTATTTGAAGCAAAACTATCTAACGGCAAAACGGTAGCCATTATCGGAAGCGGTCCGGCAGGGTTATCTGCAGCAAGAGATTTAGCTCGTTTAGGCTACGAAGTAACGATTTTCGAAGCGGAAAAGGAAGCAGGGGGGTTAAATTATTTCGGAATTGTTCCTTTCCGCTTACCGAAAGATGTTGTGGAATGGGAAGTACAACAAGTTGAGCAATTAGGTGTTGAAATAAAAACGAATACTCGTGTTGGTGTAGATGTTTCCGTTGATGAAATAAAAAACAATTATGATCGAGTTGTGTTGGCAATCGGAATGGGTGATGTTCCGAATTTAGGAATTGAAGGGGAAGAATTAGAAGGCGTTTATGATGCAATTCAATTTGTAAAAAATACAAAATTAGGATCTATTACAGAATCTTTCAGAGGGAAAAAAGTTGTTGTCATTGGGGCAGGAAATACAGCGATTGATGCTGCAACATGCGCAATTCGTTTAGGTGCAGAAAACGTTCAAATTTTATATAGAAGAACTAAAAATGAAATGACAGCTTATGAGTTTGAATATGATTTTGCAAAAATGGACGGCGTTGAATTTAGATGGTTAACAACGCCTGTGAAGATTATTGGAAAAGACAATAAAGTCGTAGGCATTGAGTGCATCAAAATGGAACTTGGCGAACCGGGTGAAGACGGTAGACAAAAGCCGGTACCAGTAGAAGGTTCTAATTTTGTATTAAATGTAGATGCAGTAATTAAAGCCATTGGGCAAACGCGTCACATAGATTTATTAGAAGCCTTTGGTGTGAAACATTCAGGCGGAGTTGTTCAAGTCAATGAGTGTTTAGAAACGTCTGTGAAGAATGTCTATGCATGTGGAGATGTTATCTTTGGGAAAGGTCAAGGAGAGGCAATGGTTGTAACGGCTGCACAACAAGGGAAAGAAGTAGCAAAAGCTATACACGAATCGTTTGAATTACAAAAGGAAAAAGCCTAAATAGGGGGGATTGAAACATGGCGGATTTAAGCATAAATTTAGCGGGAATTAAATCACCCAATCCATTTTGGCTTGCTTCAGCACCACCGACAAACTCTGGCTATCAAGTTCAAAGAGCTTTTGAAGCAGGTTGGGGTGGAGCGGTATGGAAAACCCTTGGTGAGCCTATTTTAAATGTCTCTTCACGATTCTCTGCATTATCATATAACGGTCAAAGAGTGGCAGGATTTAATAATATTGAGCTCATTACAGATCGGCCTATCGAAGTGAATTTGAAAGAAATCTATGAAACGAAAAAGAAGTTTCCTAATCATGCTGTTATTGCATCCTTAATGATGGAACCAAAACGAGAGAAATGGCATGAGATTGTGAAACGGGTTGAAGATGTGGGCGTAGACGGGCTAGAGTTGAATTTCGGATGTCCACACGGTATGGCAGAGCGAGGAATGGGAAGCGCCTCTGGTCAAGTTCCAGAGCTTGTTGAAAAACAAACTTATTGGGTTAAAGAAGTTGCAAAAACACCTGTTATTGTAAAGCTGACGCCAAACATTACAGATATTACAGCAACAGCAGAAGCTGCGACTAGAGGCGGTGCAGATGCAATTAGTATGATCAACACAATTAATAGTTTAATGGGTGTTGATTTAGATACATGGAACACGATACCTCATGTTGCAGGAAAAGGAACGCATGGAGGATATTGTGGTCCAGCTGTCAAACCAATAGCGCTCAATATGGTGGCAGAATGTGCAAGAAGTCCTTATATCAATGTTCCGATTTCTGGAATTGGAGGCATTTCCAATTGGCGTGATGCAGTGGAGTTTATGCTGATGGGGGCTACAGGTGTTCAAGTATGTACAGCGGCGATGCATCATGGATTTAGTATCGTAGAAGATATGATTGATGGTCTTAATAACTATCTCGATGAAAAAGGAATTTCTTCTGTGATGGATATTGTCGGAAAAGCAGTTCCGAAATATTCCAATTGGGGAGATTTGGATCTTAACTATAAAGTAGTTGCAAAAATTAACAACGATGTGTGCATTAACTGTAACAAGTGTTACATCGCTTGTGAAGACACTTCTCATCAATGTATTGAAAGATTGAATGATGAGAATGGTAATCCGATTTTAAAAGTACGAGAAGAAGATTGTGTAGGATGTAATTTATGTTCGATTGTTTGTCCGGTGGATGGCGCAATTGAAATGGTTGAAGTGAAAGACCGATTACCGAAGATGACTTGGAACGAGCGTCAAGCGGCAATTGCAAAATACTCTATGGCCAATGTATCTAGTGAATAATTCATTCTGAAAACAGGGAGAGGAAATTTTGCATAAAAAGAGTAATTACTTAAAGTCTCCTGATTTGCTTCCGATAACGCATGCAAAGAGGAACATTAGTCCGTTCGGATTCGCTGTTATTTGGGTAGGTATGGCCATTGTACTTGCGGCATTTGCCATTGGAGCGGCAGGGATTGTTAATTTGCCGCTTCCAATGGTCATTCTCGCAACGATTATTGGTTCTGTTGCGATCGGAATTTTAATGACGATTATTGGGGATATTGGCGTTGAACATGGGCTTTCTTTCCCCGTTTATATGCGGGCTCCATTTGGAACAATTGGTACTCATATCCCTTCAGCAGTTCGTGGGATTACCGCTTCATGTTGGTTTGGAATTAACACATACTTTGGTGCTTCGGCAATAAACGGGATTTTAAACATATTATTTGGATTTGATCAATGGTTTATTTGCTTTATTCTATTTGCTACATTCCAATTAATCAATGTGTCTTTAGGAATTAAATCCATTGAACGATTTGCGGATTTTGCTGCACCAATCATCATACTCATTTCCATTTGGATGTATATTTCCTTAGCAGATAAAGCAAGCGTGCAAGGAAAAGATATTTGGACTTGGGTTGAATCACCTGCAACAGGTGTTGCTGCTTTTACTGCCTTCATGGTTATTGTAATGGCCAATATGGGATTCTGGGCAACGCTCGCAGCAGATATGCCTTCATTATCCAGATTCTTTAAAGCTCCAAAAAATGAGCGAAATTGGTTTAAGCGCAATAAAACGCAATTAGTAGGTTCCATCATTGTGATGCCGATTTTTAACACATTAATGATTATGATAGGTGCAGTTTGTTATGCCGCGGTTGGTACGGGTGATCCAATTGTGGCTTTACAAGAAGCAGCAAGTGGATTCATCTTAGTTATCTTGCTACTGATGATTATTCTCGCCCAATGGTCAACGAATACGTCAGCAAATGTTATTCCGGCAGCAACGATATTTTCAAATATTGGTGGACCAAAAGTGCCTTTCTGGGTTGGAGTAATCATTGCCGGCATCATCGGTATATTAGCCCAACCATGGAATCTGTTTGATATTCTTACTCAGGTATTGCTTATCATTGGCGGTATTTTAACATCGATTGTTGGTGTATTGTTTGCAGATTATTATATCCTTCGTAAAAGAAGAGTGAATGTTAAAGATTTATATGAAGTAGATGGTCAATATCGTTATGCTAACGGAATTAACTGGGCAGGAATGCTTGCATGGATTATTGGGGGAATTATTGCCAATTTATTACCGACCTATTCTTCAATTGTAGGATTGGTAGCAGGTGCGGTTATTTATTATATTCTTGCAAAATATTGGTGGTTTAAAAAATATCCTCAAGCTGAAATAGTAGATCCAGATGATTCCAAATATTTAGGAATTACAGCTGGTAGGGACTGGATGATTGATGGTACAGAGACGGATGTAGAAGTGATCTTTGGAGAGCTAGAGGTGGAGGCAACCGAGCAAGTCATCCCATCGAAAAACATAGAATGAGGTGATTTGATGTCTGAAGAATATAAGGAGTTTCTTAAAGAAAAAGAAATTATTGAAAAGTATTTAGAAAAGGGATTAAAAATAGAAAAAATTTACGAAAACTTAGATGGTACAGTTGTAAAATTTTCAAATAGTGATGAAGAAATAATACTTACAACTCCAAATGCTAGAAAATTAATAGTTACAAAGTTGATACATGCTTGATTCTTTCGTGCTTAACATGTGTTGTTAAGCACTTTTTTATTTGCATAAAACTCTCCTACATAAAGGAAATTGGTATGTAAAATAATGGACTTTATTGTCATAGGAAAATCACTCATGGTTTAAAAAATTCGGGATATTCTAATGAAGAAAGGAGGATTCGTTTTGGTTCGAAAAATATTTCTCCCCTTATGTTTGGCGATTGTATGCTTTTATATATTTCCGACTTACGTAAATGCAAAAGAAACGAAGGAAAATGTTTATCAGGAAAGAATGAATTTGTACAAAAGCTACGAAACGCCATTTGTCCCATGGTATCGTTTGGCGGCGGTCGATCAATATGAAAGAAATATCCAAGAAGTACGGAAGGATATTCCGAAGCGTGAGAGTATCATCGCGATTCAGTTTTCTCCTGAATTTTGGGTTGGAGAATTGAATCCAAATGAGGAAGATACTTCACCTTTTTCAATTGGATATTTTGGGGGGAAAGGTCTTGATGGAAACGGAGATGGCAAGGCAGATCGAAATCATGACCAAGATATTCTTTATACAATGGCAACGTATTTAAGCGAATTTGGCCCGTCAGAAGAGGATTTTAAAACTGCCTTATGGGAGTATTACAAAGATGAAAAAATTATCAATCAAATTATAACCATTCAAATACTTTATAAACATTTCAATTCTATTGAGTTAGACAAGCATATTTTTCCCCTCCCAGTTCGAGGCTATAATTACAGCTATAAAGGAACTTGGGGTGCTAGCAGGGGATGGGGCGGAAGACGTATACATGAAGGAACGGATATTTTTGCAGGCTATGGCACGCCTGTTCTGTCAACTTCTTATGGTGTTGTAGAAGTGATGGGATGGAATCAATTTGGCGGTTGGCGAGTTGGCATTCGGGATAATCATAATACGTATCATTATTACGCACATTTAGCATATTTCAATAAAGATTTGAAAGTTGGAGATATTGTAGAACCGGGAACAATTCTTGGCGCCGTAGGAAGTTCTGGATATGGTAAAGAAGGAACGAGTGGAAAATTCCCTCCACATTTACATTACGGAATGTATAAATTTAATGGCCGTACAGAATGGGCATTTGACCCATATCCACACCTTTTGCAATGGGAAAAACAAACAAAGAAGGGACAAAAATAACAAGAGTTGCTTTAGCGAAAAATCGCTAGAGCAACTTTATTTTATGGTAGAAGCCGCAAACATTTTTAGCTAAAAGTATTTGAAGAATATCCAGTCTGCTAAAAAAGATTATGCTTTTCAATGAGACACTGGGAAGTAGAAAGTTATATATAGTTGGAATAAAATACCAAAATTTATATTCATTTTAACTTATTGAAAATTTTATGAGTTCATGTAACAATGATTGTAATTTAATAAAGCATTATAAATCACTAGGGGTGCTAATTCATTTTAGCTGAGAGAGGCATTGCCTCAACCCTTTGAACCTGCACTAGGTAATGCTAGCGAAGGGAAGTGGTTGTTGGGACTCGTATTATCTATTTTTATATCTTTTTGCATTCATTTCGAGTTTTAAGCCACTTCAATTTGAAGTGGCTTTTTTTAATGGTGAATTGAAAGGGAGGGAGAAATGATGAAATTTACTGACCGACTCTTTGAAAAGTATTGGTCAACTTGGAGAAAAAACCATGAACATCCGTTTGTGAAAGAGTTAGGTGCAGGCACATTGGACCCTGACAAATTCCGTTTTTATATGATTCAAGACTATTTATACTTAATCGATTATTCCAAATTGTTTGCTTTAGGTGCGGTGAAAGCGCCAAATCTTGAAGTGATGACGGTGTTTGCCAACCTGCTTTATTACACAATGAATGGAGAAATGGCGTTGCACAGAAAATATGCGAGTCGTTTTGGCATAACGGAAAAAGAGCTGGAAGAGGCAAAACCGTCTCCGGTAACGCTTGCATATACGCACTATATGTTAGCTGTTGCACAAAATGGTTCTATCGCTGAACTTGCAGCTGCTCATTTAGCTTGTGCATGGAGCTACTGGGAAATTGGATGTGAACTTGCTGAAATCGAGGGTGCTAAAGAACACGGATTATATGGAGACTGGGTAAAAATGTACAGTTCCGAAGAGTTTGGCCAATCAGCGCAATGGAATCTCGATTTGCTTAATCAATTGGCAGAAGGAAAACCGGAATCTGAACTTTTACGACTAGAAGAAATCTTCTTAAATACAACACGATTTGAATACATGTTTTGGGACATGGCATACAACAGGCAAATGTGGCCGACTGATGAAAAAGTCAATGCATGAAAGGAAGTCAATGTATTGGAACTGCATGCCATAACTGATGGAAAAAAATCAATTAAAGAGCTGAAAGAGATTATTACATCCATTGCCGATGTTGTTGATTACATTCATATACGCGAGAAAAGTAAAGTGCCCGCAGAAATCGTTGCGCTAGTAGAAGAACTTATTTATGCAGGGGTGGAGAAAGAAAGGCTTGTTATTAACGACAGGCTTGATATAGCCCTACTTACGGGTATACGGAACGTACATCTTCCAGCAAACAGTCTTCCGGCAGCAAAAGTAAAAACGGCGTACCCATATATGAGAGTTGGGGTTAGTGTGCATTCCGTTGAGGAAGCAAAAACTGCTGAAGAAGCGAGGGCAGATTATTGTCTTTTCGGTCATGTATTTGAAACGGACAGCAAAAAAGGATTGGCAGGTAGAGGAACGAATGCCCTAGGTAAAATCGTTGAACAATTGCAGATTCCCGTGATAGCGATTGGTGGAATTACGCCAGACAACGTTGAACAAGTGCTGGAGAAAAAAGTGCATGGCATTGCGGTGATGTCTACCATTTTCTCATCGAGTCAACCAAAGGAAGCCGCAATCCATTTAAAAAATATTGTTCAAAAAGGGGGATGAAGTTGCATCTTTACATTAATGGCCGAAAAACAGAAGTGCAAAGTAGTATTCAAAGTGTTGAAGATTTGTTGAAGTTTTATAAATTACAAGATCGCATAGTCGTGGTTGAACAGAATGGCGAAATTGTATTGAAAGAACAGTACAGCAAGCAGCTAGTGAATGATGGCGACAAAATTGAAATTGTTCATTTTGTTGGAGGGGGATAAACATGTTAAAAATTGCAGATAAAGTTTTTCAATCAAGATTGTTGTTAGGTACAGGGAAATTTCCGAATTTTGAGATTCAAAAGGAAGCGGTAGAAGCATCTGGAGCAGAGATTTTAACTTTTGCGGTCAGAAGAATGAATATTTATGAACCATCCCAACCGAACTTTTTAGAAATGTTGGATCTTTCCAAATACACGCTTTTACCGAATACGGCAGGAGCCAAAACAGCGGAAGAAGCAGTGAGAATTGCGAAACTCGCAAAAGCTTCAGGGTTATGTGACATGGTGAAAGTCGAAGTCATTGGGGATGATAAAACTCTTCTCCCTGATCCTATTGAAACATTAAGAGCATCAGAAATGTTATTAGAAGAAGGATTTATTGTCCTTCCTTACACTTCTGATGATGTAGTGTTAGCGAAGAAGCTGGAGGAATTGGGAGTTCATGCTATCATGCCAGGAGCTTCTCCTATTGGTTCTGGACAGGGTATTATCAATCCATTAAATCTTTCATTAATCATTGAACAGGCAAATATTCCTGTCATTGTCGATGCAGGAATTGGTTCCCCAGCAGATTGTGCGATTGCAATGGAGTTAGGTGCAGATGGCATTTTATTAAATTCAGCGGTGTCAGGTGCAAAAGATCCAGTTAAAATGGCAAAAGCAATGAAACTCGCTATTGAAGCTGGAAGACTTGGATATGAAGCAGGAAGAATTCCGAAAAAGCGCTATGCTGTTGCCTCCAGTCCAACAGAAGGGATTCTTTCATAATGGAGCGATATTCGCGACAAATTTTGTTTTCTCCGATTGGTGAGGAGGGACAGAAAAAATTACTGAAAGGCCATGTACTCATTGTTGGTGCAGGGGCACTAGGTTGCGCGAATGCTGAGATGTTAGCTCGAGCTGGCATCGGTAAAATCACTATCATTGACCGGGATTACGTCGACTTGACGAATCTCGGTCGTCAACAACTTTATACGGAAGAAGATGCAAAAAATAAAATTCCGAAAGCTGTTGCTGCACAAAAACATCTACAAACAATCAATTCAACCATTCAAATTGAAGGGATTGTTGGGGATTTTTCAATTGAATTAGAAGAGATGGTAAAAGATGTGGACCTCATCATTGATGGAACAGATAATTTTGAAACGAGATTTTTCATCAATGATGTTGCCATGAAACACGGCATACCATGGATTCACGGTGCGGTTGTAAGAAGTTATGGTATGAGCGTTTCGATCGTGCCAAAACAAACACCGTGTTATAATTGTTTGCTTCAAGTGATTCCATCCGATGGTATGACTTGTGATACCGTTGGAGTCATTAGTCCAGCGGTGCAAATCGTTGCATCTTATCAAACAGCGGAAAGCCTGAAATACTTAGTGAGTGGAGAGGTGTCTAAACAACTGGTTTCCTTTGATGTTTGGAAAAGGGAGCATTCAATTATTGACGTTTCTTCTTTAAAAAGAGAGGATTGTCCTTCATGTGGGAATAATCCCACACATCCTTACTTAACATTAGAAACAGGTTTGAAAACAGCAGTGTTGTGTGGCAGAAATACGGTGCAAATCAGACCGCACCAAAAACAACAAATTTCATTGGATCATATCTCAAAAAGACTCCAACCGCTTGTTCAAAATTTAAAAGCGAATCCTTACTTAATTTCGTTCCAAGCAGAAGATGTTCAAATCGTTCTCTTTCAAGATGGCCGGGCATTAATTCATGGAACGAGAGAAGAAGAAAAGGCTAAAAGAATTTATCATCGATATGTGGGAGCATAAAAGTGCTGAAAGTTGCTTGTCATTGGGAAAAACACGGACACCTGTTAACTATGAGCGAAGTAGAAGTGGTATCAAAATATATTATTATAGAAGAAAGCGGGGAAGGTTCTCCGCTTATTTTTTTCAATAAATTAAAAAGCCCTCCTGATCGGAGAGCTCTTTTACAAACATTGTTAAGGTAATGTTTGTAGTGCAAGCCGCCTTGCCGTAATATTATAGAAAGTTTTAAAACCACGACTCCACCAATGTGGTAGTATAGAGGGGAATGTGCACGAAATCAACGTTTCTTCTTAACGTTAATCACTATATTTACGTTATTTTATGTTTGTTATCACGAATTTTACCCCCAATTTACCCCCAATACCCTAAACTTATTTTGTTTGGGATTTGGGCTGAAATAAATTTTCAAAAGTATTTGCTGCAGCTTGATCAGCTGCTCTAATAACATGACCGTAAATGTCCATTGTTGTTTTTATAGTAGAATGACCAAGTCTTTCTGATATAATTTTTTCATGAATGCCTTGCGCGATTAATAAAGAAGCTGACGTATGTCGTAAATCATGAAGTCTTATATGTCTTATTCCATTATTAGCTGTGAATTTTCTCCACCAAGATGAAGGGGAAGTAGGATACATGAATGTACCATCAAATTTATGAAATAGCCATTGACGTTCATGTTCTATCCATTTTTCTCCACGTTTTAATTTGGTTTCAATCCAATATTTTCGATACTCTTTTAACTCTTCCATTACTGATGGGGGCAATGATATTATTCGTTTCGACTTTTTTGTTTTTGGACTTTTAACAACAGGTCCGCTATCTTCGATAACTATGGATTTGTTAATTGAGATTGTATTATTTTCAAAATCTATATCTGACCATTCTAAACCTAAATTTTCCCCACGTCGTGTTCCAGCTGTGATGGCAAGCGTCATGAAAGCTCTCCAATGAATTGGTTCATTTTGTAATAATTGAAGGATATCGTATACTTCATATTCATCATAAACTTGTGGATTATGTTTTTCATCATCTTTTAATTTAGGCTTTTTAATACCTTCGGTTGGATCGTCTGTAATAACCTTCCACTCTTTTGCCCACTTAAAAATACTTCTAAGTGTTCGATATACATCTATTACACGATAAGTCGATAATTTACCATCTTTTCTATCATGTCTTTTTAAATTATCTAATAAATCAAGTAACATCATTGTATTAATATCACTTATATACATATGGCCTATAACAGGTAGAATGTGACGTTCCAGTACGAACCTATGATTTCTTACTGTTGTTCCTGATAACTCTTTTTCTGCATATTTTTTCTTCCATTCTTGGACAAAGTCTGTAAACTTCATCTTTTTAATTTCAACGTAATTTCCTGAAAGAACTTCATTTTTAAATTTTAAATATTCTCCTTCTAAATATTCTTTCAATTGTTTAGGTGTATATTTACCTTCAACTTTAATGGTTTTATATTTTTTAGGATACTTACCATTTGCATCTCTTGGTAAATATACGGTGAAACGATATGAATTTTCTCCACGCTTTTCAATCGTTGCCACGAATATTACTCCTTTCTTGTTTATTGTTTATATAAGAAAAGACTAAGCGAATGAGCCTAGTCTTTTTTATTAATTTCAAAACGTTTTGGAATTAATCTAAATTAACAATGTAAGCTATAACTTTTCCGTGTAATCTTAATTCTTCACTATCAACTTTCTCTATAATGTAGTCTGTAAACACTGGGTCGTACGATTCTGGACGAAAAATGAATTTATCTTCTGTTTGATAAAACCTCTTAACAGCATAATCATGACCGTTTGAATATACAACTATATCTCCGTTTTTAAGATTTTCCACTTCAATTTGTTTAACTGCAATTAAAGATCCATGTGGAATAACCTTGTTCATTGACTCGCCATTTACACGAGTGAAATAAATATCTTTATTTCCAGCCCATTTCCCGAGCAGTTCATCTGGTATTGTAATTGTTTCTGCTGTTCCTATTGGTTCAACATTTATTGGTAAACCTGCTGAAACACCAATTGGGAAGTAATGATAATCCCTACTTGGAATTGATACATAATTAACCTGTTTTGAAAAATTTTCATCTTCTAGTAAATCTTCAACTTTAATTTCCAAAGCACTACATAACTTTATCACGTTATCTATGGAAGAATTTTTTAAATTATTCTCCAGCATAGAACGAATTGTAGTATATGCTACTCCAGATTCTCTTGATAAAGACCTCGGAGTAAGTCCTTTTTTATTCATATAAAATTCCAACTTTTCTCCTCTTTCCATCTCTCTCACCCCCATTTTCTGATATAAAATTACGATAAATCGTAATTTATGATTAAATAATAACACTATAGCCTATTAATTGCAATAATAAAGTTACGATGTATAGTAATTTTTTTATAATTTATTGTTGACTCATTACGACATGTCGTAATATACTTACGTTACAAGTTACGACACGTCGTAACATCTCTATTAATAAAAAAAGGAGGCGAATATTATGTGTTGTCAATATCCAAACTTAAAAGCTGAAATGGCTAGGTACGGTGTTAGACAAGTGGACATAGCTAACTTGTTAGGAGTTCGTGAAGGGACAGTTTCAGACAAGATGAACGGCAAATCTGTATTTGATATAGATGAAGCATTCAAAATTAAGATGAAATTTTTCCCTCATTTGTTATTAGATTATTTATTTTCTAAAAGTAAATCTGATGTAGCTTAAACGACGGTGGCTACGTCGAGTTGGTCCTGATAGCCGAAATATCCGGTGGCAACGGAAATAAATGAAAGCGAGGTGATGTAATATGGAAAAACTTACTTACTCTGTTAATGAATTGGCACAGTTGTTTGGAGTAGGAACAACAACTATTTATACGATGGTGCGGTCGAATGAGATTCCATATAAAAAAATTCGTGGGAGAATCGTTTTTCATCGGGAAACGATTGAAAAATGGTTGATGGAAGGTGAAAAGTGTGAGAAACATGATCATTAAAGCAGGTGAATGGAAACGTCTAACTGCTGATGAAAAGTACACTCGGTTGGTACAAGCTAGAGCTTTGAATTTTTATAAGTTTGGTCGTTAATTTTAAGGAGGTGAGAGAATGAAAGATTTCGATAAAGACTTCAACAAGTCATTCAAACGTATTGGTGTCGCTTTTTGGCTAGTGTTTATTTTTAATACATTACTTACTATCGGAATTGTTGGTGCAATTTTGTTTGGCGCATATAAAATGCTTCAACATTTCGGGATTTTGTAAGGAGGTGAAATGAGATGAAATCTACAGGTATCGTTCGTAAAGTTGATGAGTTAGGCCGTGTGGTAATTCCAAAAGAGTTGCGTCGCACAATGGGGATTGAAGAAAAAGATCCGTTAGAAATTTTTGTTGATGGTGACAAAATCATCTTACGGAAATATGAGCCAAATAACACTTGCATGGTAACCGGCATGGTAATGGACAAGCCGTTTTATTCGAAAGATGGGATTGTTTTAAGTGAAGAAGGTGCTAACACTTTATACAGACTGTTAGAAATGGAGTTGAGAAGTAAATGATGCCACCAAAAGCATGGGATAAAACTTTAAAGCAAATCATCCCGGTTCATAACATCGACTTCCAAAAGCGAATGATTAATACGGACAGTGCTTGGAGAACATTCGATGAAGTTGAACTTTTGTGGCCAACAGGATTAAAGGACAAGCATGGTCAGATGATTTATGAAAGACATATTGTTCAGATTAAAGGTCATGCTTTTCAACGTGATAAAAGCGGGATTGGAATTGATATTGACGGAAATTACGTTGTGAAACGGACGAAAAAGATGGAGTTAATTTTAGTACCAGTTTTCGATTTAGATGTAGGGTGGATATTATCTGAAAATATACACTATGTAGAAATCATCGGCAACATCTATGAACATCCTCACTTGTTAGGTGGTGAAATAAATGAATGACGAACTACTGGACAAGCTAGGAACTTACTTTGTTTACCACAATATCCAAGAACGTCACGACATTACATTTGAGCAATTTGTTAAGCAGTATATGCGTGGTGAATGGAATTAAAAAAGCCCTTTATCAGCGGCAACTGATAAAAGGCCATAAAGAAAGTTGATCAAATTAAGTATAGCACAGGAGGTTGATCCATTGGAAAAAGAAACTGTAACCATACCTAAACAACGTCTTGTGGACATGCTCGATGCGCTGAAAGAAATTCATAAAATCACAAAAGGTTTAACTACATTTAACCCAACTTACAACACGATCCATCAACTTACACGTAAAGGGTTAAACATTCAGGAGGATGATGCTGATGAGTAAACAAATTGATTTACCACTTTCTGAATTGTCTAATGGTGCTATTCAAGAAAAGTTAGATTATGAGCTTAAGAAAGTATTCGACAACATCCATGATAAAAACACCAACGCAACAGCTAAACGTACAATCACAATTAAACTCACATTTACACCAGACGAAAATCGTCAAACAGTAACTGTGACTAGTGATTTTACTACAAAATTAGCTGATGTTACATCGGTTTCTACAACGGTGCTTACTGGACGAGATATAACAAGCGGAATTGTGGAAGCAAAAGAACTGAAATCTAAAGTACCAGGACAAACATACTTTGATGACAACATGGTCCAAAGAACCGATGTTGGTGAACCAGTCGATGTAATCGAACAAGAATTAAATCGTAAAAAAGTCATTAATCTTCAAACTGAAAGGAGTTAACTGAAATGGCAATTAAGATTAATAAACTCGAAATTGAAAATGTCAAACGTGTCAAAGCTGTCAAAATAGAGCCATCTCCAACTGGATTAACAATTGTTGGCGGTAATAACGGACAAGGAAAGACAAGTGTACTAGATGCAATCGCGTGGGCGTTGGGCGGTAATTCTTATCGTCCTTCCCAACCAAATCGTGAAGGTAGTATGTCTAATCCGTACTTAAAAGTTCAATTATCAAACGGCTTAATTGTTGAACGAAAAGGAAAAAATTCAGATTTAAAAGTCATTGATCCAAACGGTCAAAAAGCTGGCCAACAATTACTAAATAGCTTTGTAGAAGAATTGGCTATTAATTTACCAAAGTTTATGAATTCCACAAGTAAAGAAAAAGCGAATATTTTACTTCAAATAATCGGAGTTGGTGATAAATTATATGAACTTGAAAAAAAAGAAAAAGAAATTTATAACCAACGTCATGCGATTGGTCAAATTGCAGACCAAAAAATGAAATTCGCGAAAGAAATGCCTGAATATCCAAATGTCCCAAAAGAGCCAATATCAATTTCAGATTTAATTCAGCAACAACAAGCGATTTTAGCACGTAATGGTGAAAATCAACGGAAACGTGAACAACTATCATATTTAGAACGACAATATCAATTGCAAGCACAAGAAGTTGAACGTTTAAAACAATTATTAACAGAAGCAGAGATGAAACTTGGACAACTAGCAAACGATGTAGAAATAGCTAAAAAATCCGCAATTGATTTACATGATGAATCAACAGAAGAACTTGAACGCAATATTCAAGAAATTGAAGAAATCAATCGGAAAGTACGTGCTAACTTAGACAAAGAAAAAGCAGAAGAAGATGCGCGAAATTATCAAGCTCAATATGATGAGCTTACGAAACAAATTGAAGAAGTACGTAAGCAGAAAACAGACTTACTGCAAAATGCAAACTTACCACTTTCTGGACTATCTGTGCAAGATGGTGAGCTTGTCTACAACGGTCAAAAATGGGATAACATGTCGGGCGCTGAACAATTAAAAGTAGCAACAGCGATTGTACGTAAATTGAAACCAGATTGTGGTTTTGTTTTAATCGACAAATTAGAGCAAATGGATCTAGCAACACTAAAAGAATTTGGCGAATGGTTAGAACGTGAAAACTTACAAGCTATTGCCACTCGAGTGAGTACTGGTGATGAATGTAGCATCATCATTGAAGATGGCTACGTCGTTGGTCAATCGTTAATACAAGAAGCACCACAACAAGAAGTAGCTCCGCAAAAACAATGGAAGCCAGGTGAATTCTAATGTTTGAAGTGATTACTGGGAAAATGAATAAAGCGAAAAAAGCAGTATTTTATGGTCCAGAGGGAATAGGAAAATCTTCTTTAGCTGCTCAACTTCCTAATCCAATTTTTATTGATACGGAAGGATCTACGACAGAATTAGATGTTAATCGTTTAAAACGTCCTTCGAGTTGGATGGAATTGTATCAACAAATTGATTGGGTAAAAACACAAAATTATAAAACGCTTGTCATTGATACAGTTGACTGGGCAGAACGATTAGCAATTGAATTTATCACAAATCGAGCAAATAAAAAAAGTATTACTAATTTTGGTTATGGTGAAGGTTTTATTCAATTAGAAGAGGAATTTGGGAAATTCCTAAACAAGTTATCGGATTTAATCGAAATTGGTATACATGTTGTTTTAACAGCTCATGCAAAAATCGTGAAATTTGAGCAACCAGACGAAATGGGTGCTTATGATAGATGGGAACTGAAGTTAGGAAATAAG
This sequence comes from Ureibacillus sp. FSL K6-0165, assembly GCF_038004285.1. Taxonomy (NCBI): domain Bacteria; kingdom Bacillati; phylum Bacillota; class Bacilli; order Caryophanales; family Caryophanaceae; genus Ureibacillus; species Ureibacillus sp. FSL K6-0165. The sequence goes on along the minus strand of NZ_JBBOQS010000001.1, from coordinate 400,318 downwards.
ACAACTGCAAAAACAGCTGCATTAGTAAAAGAATGGGCCGACATGGTGTTATTCCTAAACTATAAAACTTTTAGTATTGCAGCAGATGAAAAAGGTAAAAAATTCAAAGGTCAAGGTGGAGCAAGGGTAATTTACACGACGCATAATCCAGCATGGGACGCAAAAAACCGACAAGGTTTACCTGATGAGATTCCTTTAGATTACTCATATATAGCTCATATATTTGCAGGTACAACACAAATACAACAACCAATACAACAACAAAACTATGGACAACCTATGCCACAAGTACCTCAACAATCAATGCAAGATCCAACACAAGTAAATACTAGGTCAACGATGCCACCTGAACAAGCACAGCAACCAATACAAGAACCAGTACAACCACCAATTCAACAAGAACCGGTACAACCTATTCAAAACGAACCAGTTGCACAAAATACAACAATTCAATTAGATCCATCCATTCCACCAGCATTAAGAGATTTAATGCTACAAAACGGTGTAACTGAAGAAGATATTCAAATGGTGGTTAGTGCTAAAGGTTATTACCCAGTTGGTACACCAATTTCGAATTATGACCCAGGATTCATCGATGGTGTATTAGTAGCTGCATGGCCACAAGTATTAAGTCAAATCCAAGAAATGAAGAACAGTTTACCATTTTAATAATATTATCCAGGAGTGATGAAAGTGAATCAAAACATCGAAAGAGAATTAGGTTGGGATGACACAATTGAAAAAGATGATGGTGGTTTTATCCTGCTACCAGAAGGAGATTACGATTTTACGGTAACTAAATTTGAACGTGCTAGATTTCAAGGTTCGGCGAAAATGCCGCCTTGTAATCAAGCTAAGCTAGAACTAACAGTTCATTCACAAGAGTACGGCGATGTAAAGGTGTTTCATAATCTATTTTTACACACAAAAACAGAATGGCAATTGTCTCAATTCTTTATGGCTATTGGTCAAAAGAAAAAAGGTGAACCATTACGTATGAACTGGGGAACAGTACCAGGTTCAAAAGGAAGATTAAAATTAAAAATTGATGAATACGAAAAAGACGGCAAAAAATATCAAAATAACAAAGTCGAAAAATTTTATCCTTACGAAGAAGTGTTTGGTGCTGCACCACAACAACAAACTTATCAAGCACCGCCACAACAAACTTATCAACAACCAGTACAGCAACCTCAACAGCCATTCCCTACAACACCATTTCCAACTAACTCAGGTGGATTCACACCAGGGCAATTCTAGGGGTGATTGAATGAAATTAAGACCATATCAACAAGAAGCAAGAGAAGCAATTCAAAGAGAGTGGAAAAACGGGAATAAACGAACATTATTAGTCCTTCCTACTGGTTGTGGTAAAACGGTAGTTTTCTCGAAAGTAACTGAAGATCGTGTAAGAATGGGCGAGCGAGTACTAATACTCGCTCACCGTTCAGAATTATTGGAACAAGCTTCCGATAAGTTAGAAAAAGCGACTGGGCTAAAAACAGCAATGGAAAAAGCTGAACACACTTCGCTGGGTAGTTGGTATCGAGTAGTCGTTGGAAGTGTCCAGACATTAATGCGAGAAAAACGATTGAAACAATTTGATAAAAATTTCTTTGACACCATTATCGTTGATGAAGCACATCATACAATCGCTGATAGTTATCTAAGAATTTTAAATCATTTTGAAAATGCTAACGTGTTAGGAGTTACAGCTACTCCTGACCGTGGCGATATGAAAAATCTTGGTCAATTTTATCAATCACTAGCTTATGAATATACGTTACCAAGAGCTATCAAAGAAGGTTATTTATCACCAATCAAAGCATTAACCATTCCACTGGAATTGGATATTTCAAAAGTTTCTCAACAAGCAGGAGATTTTAAAGCGAGTGAAATTAGTACCGCATTAGATCCGTACCTGGAACAAATTGCGGATGAAATGTGGAAAGTAGCTAAAGAAAGAAAAATCGTAGTATTTTTACCACTTGTGAAAACAAGCCAGAAATTCACAGAAATCTTAAATCGAAAAGGATTTCATGCTGCAGAGGTCAATGGAGAATCAAAAGACCGTGAACAAATTTTAAAAGATTTTGAGAATGACAAATACAACGTGCTTTGCAACTCAATGCTCTTAACGGAAGGTTGGGACTGCCCGTCAGTCGATTGCGTCGTTGTCTTAAGACCGACAAAAGTACGAGCGTTATATTCACAGATGGTTGGGCGTGGTACTCGGCTACATCCTGGGAAAACGGAATTACTGTTATTAGATTTTCTTTGGCATACAGAGCGACATGAATTATGTCGCCCAGCACATTTAATCGCACAAAGTGACGAAGTAGCTAAAGCTATGACAAAACAAATTGAAGAAGCTGCAGTTCCACTTGATTTAGAAGAAGTTGAACAGAAAGCCCAGGAAGATGTTATCGCAGAACGTGAAGAAGCATTAGCCAAACAATTAGCCGAAATGCGTAAACGGAAACGGAAATTAGTAGATCCGTTGCAATTTGAAATGAGTATCCAAGCCGAAGATTTGGCAAATTATGTGCCGGCATTTGGTTGGGAAATGGGTCCACCAAGCGAAAAACAGATTAAAACTCTTGAAAAACTAGGTATATTTCCAGATGAAATTGAGAATGCAGGAAAGGCTGCAAAACTACTAGACAGATTAGAAAAACGACGCGAACAAGGATTAACAACACCGAAACAAATTCGATTTTTAGAAAGTCGAGGATTCCAGCACGTTGGTACATGGTCATTTGAAGCAGCTAAAAAAATGATTGATCGAATTGCTGCTAATGGATGGCGAATTCCACAAGGAATAGTACCAGCTGAATATATACCAGAAAATTAAAACAAAGGGGAGTTGTTAAAATGAAAATCAATGTGGATATACAAAATGGTCAATTAATTGCTGAGAACGTTCAAGCAGAACAAGTGAATAAAGTGATTGATGGATTCTTCAATGTATTAGGGTTCGATACAAAAAGAGAGCCAGTAGCAAAAAAAATAACTCCTGTAGTAACGAAAAATGAAGAAAAAAATACGGAATCAGAACCAAAAACTACACCGAAAGCGCAAACAGTACAAAATCCACCGAAGATTCTTCCTAAAGTGAATGGGGATTGGACATTAAATGTACCAATTAGCGAGATTCTCGAATCAAAACAGCAAATACCTGAACATTGGAAAACGGGCGTTATAAATCGAGACGACAAATTACATTATCGAACTAAATATTGGTGTGATTGCGGTAATGAAGGGAAACGATATATTCCGAAAGATACTAAATTCGTTTATTGCCATGAATGTAACCAGAAACTATTAGTTGAACCAGCAACACTAGAATTTAATGATAACGGGCTTCCTGAACGTGATCAATGGGGCAATTTCTACATTGCACGCGAGGCATATGAAGAGGGAGAGTAATCTCCCTTGAGTCTTATTAGAAACATTTTGTAATGAAAGGGTGGAGAATAATGAATGTAAAAGTTAAAAAAGTATCTTTCGATGAATCTGTTTTAGAAATTTATACGAAAAGCGGTATTAAAACACTGAAGATTACTAAAACACAATATGGGCATTCTTATGAGGATTTTGCTAAATGGGATATTACTGACGAGCAATATTACGCTCTTGAAGAATTAGTGAACAATATAATCGAACGAATGAAAAATAATAGTGTGCTGAACGTATCTTGGGAATGTTAATGTCACACTTCGAAGAAATTATGACGTATTTGAAACATATTGCGAAATGAAGTACTGGACGAAAGAACGGAGGAATCTGAATGAATTATCCAAAATTGTTCGAAGCTCAACGAAAATTAGATGACCACATCATTACTGAAAAGAATTTACAAGGACAAGATTTATTCCACAACAAAATTGAAGCATTACTATGCGAAATTCAAGAATGCGCGAATGAAACACGTTGCTTTAAACACTGGAGTAATAAAGAAGCGAATATGGAAAATGCACTTGAAGAAGCTGCAGATAGTTTTCACTTTATATTATCGATTGGGAACGATTTAAATATAAAACCAGAAGATGTTGAAAAACAAAAAGCCCGAATTTATGAAGATTTAACATTACAGTTCATTATTTTAACTTATACAGTCACTTGCATGGCAATATTCAATGATAAGATACGTTATTACTTTGAAGCTATCAGCATATTTAAAGGTTTGATGTGTTCGCTTAAATTCACGGAAAACCAATTGGAAGAAGCTTATTATAAGAAAAATAAAGTGAATTACGAACGACAAGCATCAAATTATTAACGTCGAAGTGGGTTGGAAAGTAGGTGTGTGACCTTGGAAAATAAATTAGACTTACGTGAATTACTACAATACATTGATCCAGCAGTATTAACTTATCAGGAATGGCTAAACGTCGGTATGGCTTTGAAATACGAAGGCTATACAGCAAGCGATTGGGATTCTTGGAGTGCTAGCGATACAGCACGATATAAGCCTGGCGAATGCTTTAAAAAGTGGACAACATTCGAAGGAACTGGAATTACAGGAGCTACAATTACTCAAATGGCCAAGGATTATGGCGGGTGGCAGCCAAAATCACAAATCGAAAGCCGTGAATTGGATTGGAATGATGAGATTAATGCAGATGATGATTATAAAATAATCGATAAAAACTGGATTGAAGGAAAAGAAATTCATGAACCTATCAATTGGAATCCAGTAAGAGAGATTACAAGATATTTAGAAACGCTTTTCCAATCAACGGAGTATGTTGGATATGTTACATCAACTTATGAAATCACAGATGAAAAAACAGGAGAAAAAATCTATAAACCGACAGCTGGGAACTATGACAGAACTGCTGGACAATTAATTGAAGCTTTAAATAAATGTAATGGCGACATTGGAAGTGTTTTAGGTGATTATAACGAGCTAGCAGGAGCATGGATCCGTTTCAATCCATTAGATGGGAAAGGCGTTAAAAATGATAACGTAACCGATTATCGATATGCATTAGTCGAATCAGATAACACAGATATTGAAAAGCAAAATGCCATTATACGCGAACTAGAATTACCAATAGCCGTGTTAGTCCATAGCGGTAAGAAAAGTCTTCATGCTATCGTGAAAATCGACGCACCGAATTATGACGAATATCGAAAACGTGTTGATTATCTGTATAACGTTTGTAAAAAGAACGGATTAAAAGTTGATAACCAGAATCGAAATCCATCACGATTAAGTCGCCTTCCTGGTGTCACACGAAATGGTAAAAAGCAATTCATTGTTGATACAAACATTGGAAAGGCAGATTGGAATGAATGGTACGAATGGATTGAGGATTTAAACGACGATTTACCAGATATGGAGAACCTGGAAGATTTTTTTTATAATCCACCGGATCTTGCTCCACCATTAATTGAAGGGGTACTAAGACAAGGGCATAAAATGCTAATTGCCGGTCCATCAAAGGCTGGTAAATCATTTGCATTAATTGAATTATCAATTGCTATAGCAGAAGGCATTAAATGGTTAGGTTGGCAATGTGCACAAGGACATGTATTATACGTCAACCTAGAACTAGATAGACCTAGTGCGTTACATCGATTTAAAGATGCATACAAGGCATTAGGGCTGCAACCAAAGAACATTCGAAATATCGATATTTGGAACTTACGTGGTAAGTCGGTTCCAATGGACAAATTAGCACCAAAATTAATCCGTAGGGCGCAGAAAAAAGGCTATATAGCCGTTATTATTGACCCGATTTATAAAGTTTTAACAGGTGACGAGAATAGCGCAGACCAAATGGCACACTTCACGAATCAATTTGATAAAGTAGCGACGGAATTAGGTTGTAGCGTGATTTATTGTCATCACCATTCAAAAGGAACGCAAGGTAATAAAAAATCAATGGACCGTGCTAGTGGTTCTGGTGTATTTGCACGTGACCCAGATGCTTTGCTCGATTTAATCGAATTAGAGTTAACAGATGATTTAATTAAGCAACAAGAAAATGCAGCGATTTGTAAGATTTACGATGATATTATCAAACGTGTGAACTTTGATTATTATGACCAACATGTCGGATTAGATGATCAATTGAGTGCTTACCAGATGGAAGAGCATGCTAAACGAGTGTTAAATCAAGAACAGTTGCAGCAAGCCAAAAACGAAATATCCAAAGCTGTGAATGTTATTCACTTACGCACGGCATGGCGAATTGAAGGAACGTTACGCGAGTTCCCGAAATTCAAACCGTTTAATATATGGTTCCAGTATCCTGTACACACAGTCGATGAAAGCGGAATTTTAAATGATGTTGAACCAGAAGGAAATTCACCTACTTGGAAAAAGAATTTTACTAAAAAGAAAAGTGCTAAAGAGCGTAAAGAAGAACAGAAACAATCGTTAGAAATAGCTTATGAAGCATGCAGTATTGATGAAAAAGTAACTGTAAAAGCGCTAGCAGAATACATGGGGATTTCAGAAAAAACTGTAAGAAGACGTATTAATGAACATGGCGGATTTGCAGTCATTGAAGGTGAAGTTACTCGAAAGTGACATCAAATGGACAAAGGACAAACTCGAATTTTGTCCTTTGTCCATAACGAAGGATAACAAGGACATTTTCGAGATTTGTCCTTGTCCCTTTAAGGGACAATATCAAAGTTGTCCCTGTCCCTTAAACGGACAAACTCGAATTTTGTCCCTGTCCCTACCAGAGGGACAAATTCGGGAAATTTTCGACTTTGTCCTTAGGACAGACAAACCTATATTACTACGTAATATAGGGTGTTGTCCCTGACCTTAAGGTCAAGGGGGAAAAGAAGGTGTGGGCGTTAAGACTGCGCCCACAACCTTCCTTCCCCTTACCTTGACTAAAAGATTTTGTCCCTAAAAATAATGAAAGTAAGAAAATGGAAGTGGTAAAATGACAGTTGAATTTTTTATCCCGATTGTTCCACCAACAACAACTCACCAACAGAAAAAAACTACCTTTCGAAATGGTAAGCCTATATTTTATGAACCTGCAGAATTAAAATCTGCTCGAGCAAAATTAATGGCACATCTTGGTCAACATGTACCAGAGAAAAAATATACCGGTCCAATTCGTTTGATGACAAAATGGTGCTTTCCCGTAACAGGAAAACATAAAAACGGTGAATATAAATACACAAAACCAGATACCGATAATCTTCAAAAATTATTAAAAGATTGCATGACTGATTGTGGCTATTGGAAAGACGATGCGTTAGTAGCTTCAGAGATTGTTGAAAAGTTTTGGGCAGATGTTCCAGGGATCTATATTCGAATCGAGGCGATTTGATGGATTATAAAAAATTTTATGCTGAAATTGCAGATTGGATTTTGCATGTAAATTATATGGCAATGCAACACGGCATGGAAAGTTATTTGTTCTGGAACTGGGTATCGCATTCAATTGGTGAACTTGCAAACAAATATCAAAATAATCAATTAGTCATTCGACAATTAGCCATGTTGTACATGTGGCTAGAAGATGTGTACTTAGAACAACAAAGTAAAGAAGGTGCATAATGATTATGGCTAAACTGAACAAAGAACAACTAGAAATCATTTCAAGAACAGCAGCGGCTGTTGCGATTGAAAAATATATAGCAGAACAAGAAACAAGAGAGCGAAAACTTTATGATCGTCGATTACATAATGTGAAATTACTTCTCAGAAATTATCGTTCTCTAGCAAATCATGTTGCAGAAATTAAGCTTGATATAGTTGAACTGGATGAAAAACTAGAATTATCGTATTTAGAATCCGATGAATTTGCTATCAATGCAATTAAACGTTCTAAAAACAGAACATTAGCAATGATTAAGTTTATCAATAAGACATTAGAAATATATAAAATCATTTGTGAGCAATCTAACGAGATTCGCAAGTATGAAACAATATACTACTTGTATATTGCAAAAGAGAAAATGACTATCAAAGAGTTAAGTGAAGTTCAATTTCTGTCAGAACGGATGATTTATAAAAATCGAAATAAAGCTTTCGAAGACTTGACAGTACTGTTTTTTGGTATTGACGGGTTACGTTTTTAAAGAGTGCAAAAAGAGTTCATTTTCAGCACAATATGAAAATTGTAAAATGATAGTGTGGTAAAATAGCAAACTACTAGATATCGGTATTGTTTAAGTGTTACTTCAAAACAAAAGGCTTCGCGGTAAAGTCACAATCGTTATTGATTGTGGCTTTTTATTTTATGAAAGAAGGTGAGGCGTATGAGAATTGAACAAATGGTACCAGCAGAAATCAAACGGAAGTTAGGTTATAACAATGATTCAAATCGCAAGCGTAAGAAAAAACATCATGAACAATTAACAAGTTGGGATATCGAAGAATTGATGGGTGTACGTAAACCAACGTACAAACGGGTGAGGGGAGCTTGGAGAAGTATGTAAATTCATTTGATTGAATTATGTATTATTTACTATTCATCCCGACCGGCAACCTTGTTAGGATTGCCTTTCTCCTTTCTTAAAACTTAGATTTTAGTATTGGTTATTTAATTAAATAAACAGTAGGCAGAGAAGTTTCAATACCGAAATATCGATTGATATCGATATCTTTATCTTCACATTAATCACCTACCTTTCAGTATTAATTTATGTAATCAGAACATTTATATTCATCAACATAATATGAAAGTAGTGAATAAAATGGAATTCTACAAAACACAATCCTGGAAACGTAAACGAGCAAAGATTTTACGACGAGATGGCTATGAATGTTTGAACTGCAAGCGGTACGGTAAGAATCGAACTGCAACAACAGTACATCATTGCCATCCGTTAAAAGAAAGACCAGACTTGCGGTTAGCATCATGGAATCTTATTTCTTTATGTGCCGAATGCCACGGGAAGATGCATGACCGAGAAACAGATAAGCTAACCAAGCTTGGTGAGTTTTGGCGAGAGAAAGTAACCCCCCACCCTTCTTCAACTGTGGAATGACCAACAGGGACCGGCGGGGGGAACTTTTTCCAATAGAGCGACTTTCAGAAAAATTTTTTTGGGAGGTGAAGACGGTGTCAAAAATTCCAACGAAGGAAACAATTAAACGGCGAACAATAGCAGACATGAAAGAGTTGGGAGTTTATAAAAAGCAGTACGGACGCATGATTGACATATATGCAGGGCTAGTTCATCAATTTATGGTGCTGAACAAAAAATTTGAAGAAGGTGAATATGAGGTTCAAGTTCACTCGGCTAAAGGAGGACCAAAAAAAGCGCCGATTGTTGCAACCCTGGAAAGTTTAAGAAAAGATATTTTGGCATACTCCGACCGTCTTTGCTTAAACCCGAAAGCGCGGGAAACGGTGACGGTTGAATCAAATCAAAAATCAGCACTTGCAAGTGTGTTGAGTAGTCTTGAAAAAGGCTAAGAAGTTTAAAAATTATGACATAGTAATGGAGTATGCTAAAAACATTGTGGAAGGCAGGAAAGTCGCTTGTAAAGAAACCGTACAAATGTGCGAGCGATTCTTAAAAGATTTAGAGAATCCAGCTTATGATTTCAATCCAACAGATGCCGAATTTGTTATTCAAATTATTGAAAAGACATTTGTTCATCAGAAAGGCGAAGATATGGAAGGGCGGCCGTTAAGAGGTACGCCTTTTTTATTACAGCCGTGGCAAAAGTTTGTAGTTTACAACTTGCTAGGGTTCTTTCATAAAGGAACGAAACTAAGAAGGTTTAAAGAAGCTTTTATTATGCTTGCCAGAAAAAACGGGAAAACACCTTTTATGAGTGCTTTGGCGTGGGGGATTGGATTGTTGGAAAGAAAATCGGGCGCGGAAATCGTAATCGTTGGCGAGAAACTTAAGCAAGCGTTGCAATCTTTTAATTTTTTACTTTTTAATCTTCGACATATGGGCGAAGAGAAAAATTTCCGCATACTCGACAACAACCAGGAACATTCCATCAGCGGAGAACTAGGAGATGGATATATTCGGATTGAAACCATAGCTGGAAACAGTGACCGGATGGACTCTTTGAACACGCTTATCCAAATTCTCGACGAACTGCATTTGTATAAATCTGCCAGTCACTATAACACAATCAAAGAATCTGGTAAGGCTTATCGAAACAGCATGTGCATTGGAATCACAACTGCTGGGGATAATCCCAACAGCTTCTGCTACAACCGCATGAAGTACTGTCAAAAAATCCTGGACGGCACGGTTAAAGATGAACAGTATTTTGTGTTTATCGCCAAAGCAGATGAGGACCCAGAAACCGGAGAAGTGGATTATACGAATCCAATCGAACATGAAAAAGCGAATCCAAATTACAATATTTCTGTATCTGCACATGAATTAATGAATGATGCTTTGCAGGCCCAAAACGATCCACAACAAAGAAAATCATTTTTAGCAAAATCTTTGAACATCTATACTTCTGCTTTAAAAGCATATTTCAATATCGATGAATTCCGTTCAAGCGACAGAAAATACAACTGGACAATCGAGGAATTAGTTAAACTTCCAATCAAGTGGTATGGAGGGGCCGATTTATCAAGGATGCACGATTTAACTGCGGCCGCATTGTACGGAACATATCGAGATATTGATATTGCAATAACACATGCATTCTTCCCAATTGTTGCAGCACACCAAAAAGCAGAAGAGGATAATATACCACTTTTTGGTTGGAAAGATGATGGTTGGCTGACAATGACGAATACACCGACAACGAACCATACAGACATTATTAATTGGTTCATTAATATGCGAAAAATTGGTTTTAAAATCAAAATTGTTGGTTTTGACAGGAGATTTGGTCGCGAATTTTTCTTAGGAATGAAAAAAGCTGGATTTAAAATTGTGGACCAACCGCAATATTACTATAAGAAAAGCGAAGGATTTAGACGAATTGAGAAAAAAGCAAAAGATGGGAAATTTTATTATTTGCATTCAGAAGCATACGAATATTGCGTTCAAAATGTACACGCCGTTGAAAAAACAGATGACATGGTTATGTATGAGAAAATAGATGGCGATGACGGGGTAATGCGTATTGACTTATTTGATGCATCTGTTTTTGCTTCGGTTCAAATGTTAGAAGATATGACGCGGAAACAAGGTGCATCAGAATGGTTAAACAATTAAGAAAGGTGGTGGAAACTTGGCTTTTTGGAATAGAAGAAAACGACAACGATCTTCAATAGCAATTCCTATTGCATTAGGTAGCGCCGATGCAGTCGGTTATGTAAAATTGTCTGAACATCCAGATGTACTAACGGCAGTAGATAAAATTGCTGATTTAGTTTCGAATATGACTATTCATTTGGTTGAAAAAACCGAAAAAGGCGACAAGCGAATAGTAAACGAACTATCCCGAAAAGTTGATATAGAGCCATGCAAGAATATGACACGCAAAACATGGCTTTATAAAATCGTTCGGGATTTATTATTGGATGGCGACGGGAATTCGATTGTTCATATTTCGGTGGATAAGGAAACTGGATTAATTGATAATCTGGTTCCTTTACAAATGCCTTTGGTCAGTTATAACGATGGGAGCAATTTGATTGATTACACGATTGATTACAGCGGAGTTACTTATTCGCCAGATGAAGTAATTCATTTTGTGTTGAATCCACATCCGTTATATCCGTATCGAGGTATTGGTTATCGAGTAGCATTGAAGGACTTAGTAAGAAATCTTGCACAAGCGAATAAAACAAAGAGCAATTTTATGTCTGGTAAATATATGCCATCAATTATCATTGCAGTCGATGCATTAACTGAAGAATTATCGAGTAAAGAGGGCCGAGAAGAAATACTTAACAAATATATTGATGATACTGAAGGTGGGAAACCGTGGGTAATTCCTGCTGATTTAGTAAAAGTGGAGCAAGTTAGACCTCTTTCTTTAAAAGATATTGCTATCATCGAGGGCATGGAAATTGATAAAAAATCATTAGCAGGACTTTTAGGAGTGCCTGCTTTTTTCTTGGGTGTTGGTGAATTTGATAAAGATGAATATAACAACTTTGTAAACACTCGCATCATGTCAATTGGTCAGCGAATTGCGCAAACATTAACAAGGGACATATTATTCAGCCCGAATTGGTACTTTCGCTTAAATCCTCGAAGCTTGTATGCTTATGATTTATCAGAACTTGTGAATGCCGGAAAAGAATTAGTGGACCGAACAGCCATGCGGCGTAATGAATGGCGTGATTGGGTTGGTTTAGATCCAGATGAGGAAATGAATGAACTAATCATATTAGAAAACTATATTCCAGCGGACAAAATTGGAAATCAGAGCAAATTATTATCAGATGAAGAAAGGATGGCGTTGGCACTGAAAATATTGAAAGGTGGTGAGAAGGGTGAATAAACGGCACATTCAATTCACTTCTGCGCTTCAAACGCGTTCAACAGAAAATGAAAATGAGGGAATTATTGAGGGGTATTTTGCGGTTTATAACTCTGAAACTGAATTATGGCCAGGCGCTTTTGAAGAAATTGCTCCTGGAGCTTTTGAAAATAGTTTAAGAACAAAAGACATATTTTGCTTGGACAACCATGACAGCCGGGTAGTACTTGCTTCGACAGGTAGTAAAACACTCGAACTGAAATCGGATGAAAAAGGTTTATGGGGCCGAGTGGTTCTTGATTTAGAAGATCCATTTGCAAAATCTGCATTCCGTAAAGTACAGACCGGAAAAGTGCGCGGCTGTTCATTCGGTTTCTATCCGGTCCGGGAAGAAACCATTAACAAAGAAGATGGCTCCATCAAATGGCGCATTTTAGAAGCAGAATTGTTGGAAGTGTCAATTACTGCTTTTCCTGCTTATCCGCAAACGGATATTTCTGCACGGCAAAAAGATGCAGAGAGAATCAAAAAAGAAAAATTAGAAGAGAGAAAAAAACAAATTTTAGAAAGGATGAAGAAAAATGCCTAATCCAATTTTAATTGGTGCGAAATTGAATTTAAAACGCAGCGCATTAAAAGCTGTGGAAGGTGAACTTCAAACTTTATTAAATAAACGCAACGAATTAGAAGCTGCAGTTAATGAAGCACAAACAGAAGAAGAATTGGCTACTTTAGAAAATGAAGTCAATGAAAACGAAAGTGCTATCGAAGCAAAAGAAAATGAAAAATCACAACTTGAAGAAGAAATTCAACAACTTGAAAACGAATTGGAACGTTCAAACGCGAAAGTTCCGACGAATCGTTCAAAAGAAAATGGAGGTAAAGGAAATATGGATAAAGAACAATTAAAAGAATTACGTTCAGCGATTAACGCTTACATTCGCACAAAAGGCGCGGAAGTACGTGCAGTAGAAGGTTTTAAATTAGTGGACGGCGGCGCTTTGGTGCCGGAAGAATTATTGACACCAGAAAAGGCTCCCGAAGATGTAGTTGACTTGTTGCAATATGTGAAACGTGTGCCTGTTAACAGCGCAAGTGGTAAATATCCGGTCATTTCAAAATCTGGTTCTAAAATGAGTACAGTTGCAGAATTAGAAGCTAACCCAGAATTAGCAAAACCAACTATTTCAGAGATTCCATATTCTATCAATACTTACCGCGGTTACATTCCAGTATCACAAGAAGTTATCGATGATGCGGATTATGATATTGTTGGTTTAATTGATGAAGAAATTCGCGATCAAGAGTTAAATACTCGTAACGCTGCTATTGCCGCTGTATTGAAAACAGCGAAGCCGAAAACAGTTTCTTCTCTTGATGAATTAATTACATTGCTAAATACTGGATTTAAAACAGCATACCAAGTAAAACTTTATGTATCTCAATCTTTATTTAACGTACTTGATTTGATGAAAGACAATAATGGCCGTTATTTATTGCAAGATGATGTGACTGTTGCATCTGGCAAACGTTTGAAAGGCAAGGAAATTGTTGTGTTAGATGATGAAATTATTGGTGATGCAGCAGGTGATTTAAAAGCGTTTATTGGTGACGCAAAAGCTTTCTGCAAATTCTTTGACCGTAAGCAAGTATCTGTGAAATGGGTAGATAATAACATTTATGGTCAATTACTTGCCGGATTCGTTCGTTTTGATGCGCAAAAGGCAGATGAAAATGCTGGTTATTATGTAACATATGAAGATGCTCCTGGTGCATAAGGAGTGATTGCGAGTGAAATATAAAGTGATTCGCAAATTTAAAGATTTGCAGGATAGCAATTACATTTATAATGTCGGCGACACATATCCACGAAAAGGAAAGCGTCCAAAAAAAGAACGCATTGAAGAATTACTTTCTAGTAACAACAAAGCAGGGAAGTCATTGATTGTGGAAGTCGAAGAAGGTGATAAGTAATGTCTGAACAATTTTTACAGACATGCTTATCACTTTTTAAATTGGATTTGGGTATCACTCACAATTTACGCGATGTCCTTTTTTTAAATCTATTAAATTCTTCTTCTATCGAATTAACTAAAATAGGCGTGGATTTATCCAAAGAAACCGCAGAAGACATACAGCTTGTCGTAGATTATTCTTTGTGGATGTACCGCAAGCGCCAGGAAGATGTTGGACTTCCACGGAATTTACAATTTAAAATTCATAATCGTGTAATCCAGAAAGTTGGTGAAACAAATGCCAAGCCTGAAACCGAGAGTGAATAAAAAAGATAGCATATCCAAAGACGATGTTTGCTATCTCATTTCAAAGACTATTGCAAAAGACGAGTTGGAACAAGAAATCGAGGTAGAAGAAGAGCGACAAGTGTTTTGTGCGCCGATTAGCATTGGGCAGCGTGAATTTAGCGCGGCATTTGTAAATGGGTTGAAACCGGAAATGGTTCTTGTTATTGATCACGATGAGTACGATGGCGAAGAAAAAGTGGTGTATCACGATAAGCAATACACAATTTATCGCACTTTCACTCATGATGGAGATATTGAATTGTATTGTACTTTAAAGGTTGGTGGTTAAATGGCCATCGATATTAATGATTTAGCAAAAGAAATCACGAAAACAGTTAAGCAATACACAGGTGAAGTGGTAGAAAAAGTGGAAATGTCTGCTGACGAATTATCACAAAAAGGTGTAAAACTGCTGAAAGAGAGAAGTCCTAAGAAAAGCGGAGAATATGCAAGAGGTTGGGGCCGAGTTAAAACAAAAGGCGGTTATATCATCAAAAATAAAAAATATCAGTTAACCCATCTGCTTGAAAAAGGTCATGCCAAAGTCGGTGGTGGGCGTGTCCCAGCTAAAATCCATATTACACCTGTTGAAGAACAACTGATTAAAGAATTTGTTGAAGCGGTTGAAAAGGCGGTGAAAGGATGATTCATTCACTCGCAGAATTAGCACAAGGTTTAAAATCACTAGGTTATCCAGTCGCTTACTCGCACTTTTCAAGTGCACAAACACCGCCGTTTATTTGTTATCGTGTCATTGATTCTGAAACATTGACTGGTGATAATACCGTTGTGGATGAAGCGATAAATGTGGACATTGAATTATATACCGAAACGAAAAATTTAACTGCTGAAAATAAAATTAAACAGTTTTTGAAAGATAACGAACTCATTTGGGATTACAATGAGATTTTTATTGAATCCGAGGGAGTTTTTCAGTGTGTTTTTTCAATTCAATTAATCTAAGGAGGAAATAAGAATGGCAAAAGTCGGTTTAAAAAACATTTATGTAGCAAAAGTTTTGTCAGATGATGAGAACGGAACAACGTATGATACTCCACGTAAATTGAAACCAGCGATGACAGTTAACGTTACCCCAAACTTTGAACAAGCTGAACTTTACGGAGACGACCAATTGCAAGAAGTAGAAGAAGCACTTTCTGGTGTTGATGTTGAATTTGGCGTAAATGAATTAGATAACGAAGATTATGCTTATATTTTCGGTAAAACATTAGATGCTAACGGTGGTATTGTTGATAAAGCTACTGATTCAGCACCATATGTAGCGTTTGGATATGAACTTCCATTTTCGGGAGGTCGCGGCAGTAAATTTGTTTGGCTATACAAGGGAAAATTTACACTGCCATCAGAAGAAAATCAAACAAAACAAGGCTCAACTAACTTCCAAACGCCAACGATTAGCGGTAAATTCATGCCACGTGCTTCTGATGGCGTATGGCGTTATTTTGTTGAATCAAAATCAACAAATAGTGAAGTAACATCCACATGGTTTGATGAAGTGAAAGAACCACCAACTACAAATTAAAGGAGCGGCGTAATGCCGTTCTTTTTCATTTTTAACTGTGGAGGGAAAATAAATGGAAAAGGTTGTTATTATTGAAGGTCGTGAAATTCGTTTAAAAGTACACGGAAATATCCCGAACATGTACCATGCGCAATTTAACGAAGATTTATTTATGCAAATTGAAAAAATGCACAAAACAAAAAACATTAATCTTACTTTATTCAATAATTTTTTATGGACATGTGCCAAAGCGGCAGACAAAGATATTCTGCCGCCAGATGAATGGTTTGCGTCCTTTGAATCCATGCCTATTTTGCACTGCTTAGAAGAAGTAAAAGAATTATTTGAAAAACTGTTCCCAAAGGGAAAGTTGACGACGAAAGTACAAAAAGCGGCAAAACGCTGACAACAGCCCGTTATTATGCAATGTGCAAAATATGCGAATTAACTAAAGAAGATTTAGAAAATATGACTGTCGATATGGTTTTCAATTACATTGATGAATATGCGGAGTATAAAAATCCAGAAGCAGCTAAACAAAATAAAGTTATTCAATATGCTGATGAAGCGCCAAGTTATGTATAGCCTTCCACAGTTGATTGTGGAGGGCTTTTATTTTGGTTAAAAGGCAGGTGAAAGTATGGTGAACGGGAAAATTAAAGGGATTACAATAGAACTTTCCGGGGACGCTGCTCCACTTGAGAAGGCACTTAAAGAAGTAGACAAAGCATCTCGGAATACCAGTAAAGAACTAAATCAAATTAATCGCGCTTTGAAGTTTGACCCGGAAAATACAACACTGCTCAAACAAAAATTTGATGTACTCCAGGATGCAATCAAGAATACAGAAACAAAATTAAATGCACTCAAACAAGCACAAGCGGAAGTAGATCGTCAGTTTCAATCCGGAGAAATCGATGCACAAACATATCGTCAATTCCAGCGCGAAATCGAAATAACGGAAGGTAAATTAAAGGCTTTTCGGCAACAAGCAGAAGATATAAAAGTCAAAATCGATTCCCAAGCTGATACAAGTGCATTAGATAAAGTTAAACAAAAACTTGATGAAGTCGCTATAAAATCAAAAGAAGTCGGCGACAAAATGTCATCGATTGGAACGGAAATGTCAACAAAAATCTCTGCTCCGTTGGCTGCAGCAGGAGCAGGGGCAGCGATGGCGGCAACTCAATTTGATAATGCTGCAGGACAAATACAAGCGGCTTTAGGATTAACGGCAGAAGAAGCTGCAAAACTCGAAGAAAAAGCTAAAAACGTGTGGAAGGCTGGATTCGGTGAATCACTCGATGAAGTTACAAATGCGCTTGTTCGAGTGAAGCAGAATATGCACAATTTGGACGATGGCGAAGTCGAAAAAGTAACACAAAATGCATTGTTATTGGCTAAAACGTTTGATTCAGACGTAAATGAAGTGACTCGCGCAGCAAACAATCTGATGGAAGGTTTCGGACTTTCTGCAGATGAAGCGTTTGACTTGATGACTGCCGGCGCACAGCGTGGATTAAACTTTTCGAACGAATTGTTTGATAACTTATCAGAATATGTTCCACTTTGGAGCCAAATGGGATTTAGCGCGGAAGAAATGTTTGGTGTTTTGGAACGTGGTGTTAAGTCCGGTGTTTATAATCTCGATTACATGAATGACGTTATGAAAGAATTCCAAATTCGAGTGAAAGACGGCTCCAAAACGACTAGCGATGCATTTGCAGAATTGAGTTCCCAAACACAAAAAGTATGGAAAGATTTTCTTGATGGAAAAGCGACAGTGGCCGATGTTGCTTATGCAGTAGTCGGAGAACTCAAAAGCATGGATGACCAAGTTTTAGCCAACCAAATAGGCGTTGGTTTGTTTGGTACAAAGTGGGAAGATCTCGAATCCAAAGCCATGTACGCCATGCTTGGTAGCAAAGAAGCAATGGAAGGCTTTGAGGGAGCAACACAAAAAGCCAGTGACGCGGTCGAACAAACATTTGGACAACGTTGGGAATCATTCACTCGAACTGCTGCTTCTTCATTAGAACCGCTCGGTAACACTTTGCTTGATTTAGCTGAACAATGGCTGCCAAAAATAGCAGGTGCGCTTGAATCAGTTTCTAATTGGTTTGCGGAATTAAGTCCATTTGTCCAACAAATGATACTTATTTTTGGCGCACTAGTTGTTGCAATAGGTCCGGCACTTGTTATTTTCGGACAAATCGTATCGGCGCTCGGAGCACTGATACAACTGTTTACAAGTGGTGGCGCCGCGGCCCCGGTATTTGGAGCAGTTATATCAGCATTGAGCGGGCCGATTGGAATTGTAGTGGCCGCCATTGCTGGACTTATTGCAATCGGCGTAGCTCTGTATCAAAATTGGGACGAAGTATCGGCGTTTTTAAAAGGTATATGGGAAGGTATTAAGGAAGCTGCCACAATCGTTTTTAGCGCTATATCAGATTACCTAATAACTAAATGGGAAGAAGTTAAAACAATAACAGAAGTTGTATGGAACGGAATCAGTACATTCTTCTCCACAGTTTGGGAAGGTATCAAAAATATTTTTAATACAGTCGTAGAAATCATTAAACAAACTATGGAAATATATTGGAATTCGATGGGTGAAGGCATCAGGCTAGTTTGGGAAGGTATTAAACAATACTTTGAAGGCGTTTGGGAATTAATTAAAAATGTGTTCTTGGGTGCTTTATTAATTATCATAGATTTATTAACTGGGAATTGGGAAGATGCTAAAAAACATACAGAACAGATCTGGGAAAACATCAAGAATGCTCTTTTAAGTATTTGGGAAGCAATTCAAAATATTTTTTCAGGAGTTTTGGAAGCTATTTCAGGATATATCACGACTACTTGGGATAATATCAAAAATACAACTTCAACAGTATTTACTACAGTAAAAAATTCGATTAGTACGATTTGGAATAACATAAAAACTTTTGTAAGAGATACTGTAGCGAATATTGTCACTACGGTTACAAATAAATTCGCTGAACTTAAAAATGCAGTAACCGAAAAGATGCAATTAGTAAAAACTACTATTGAGGATTTATGGAATGAAGCACAAAGGTTTTTTGAAAACATCGATTTATTCCAGATTGGTAAGGACATTATCCAAGGACTAATTGATGGTATTGGATCGATGGCTGAGGCGGTTTGGAGAAAAGTGAAAGAAATTGCGGAAGGCATAAAAGAAACAATTATGAAGGCATTGGATATTCACAGTCCATCTCGTGTCACAATGAGTTACGGTGTGAATATTGGTGAAGGTCTCGTTATCGGTATGGAAAAAATGATTGAAAAAGTATATTCTATGTCTGCAAAGCTTGCAGATTCAGTTATTAACGCTCAAGAAATGTTAAATTATAACGCTAATCGCTTAGCGCAAGGGAATGTATCGTATGTTAATAATTCTGTGAATAACAGTCGTACATTTGCTCCAGTTATCAACAATTATGGAGTATCGAATAATGATATTGCTATCGAAAGAACTTTAAGACGTTTAGCGCTTAAATACAACTAAGGAGGTGGCGACTTGATAACTGATAAAAACAAAGTAAAAATTACAAATGCAAACGGCGAGTTTATCGAGTTTGGTCGCTACTTTAAGCTGTTAAGTGGCATTAATTTATCTGGGTTAAAAGCAAATGTAAGTTATAGTGGCAGTAATAATGACGGTTCGACATATCAACGCACAATCTTAAATAATCGTGATGTTGATATGTCTTTTTATATAGATAAAAAAGGTCGAGATGATAATTGGACAGAACAAAAGCGAAAAGAAATTATTCGAGTACTTAATCCAAAGTATAATCCTATGAAAATGGAATTCAGTACAAAAGGCGGTTCGTCATACTACATCAATCTGAACTTAGAAGCCGTTCCTGACATGCCGGAAGGTTTCGAAAATTGTAACAAAAGTTGGCAAAAAGTTATTGCACTATTTAGTTGTAATGATCCGAACATTTATGAAGCGAATGGACAGAGTGTTGATATTGCTTTATGGATTGGTGCATTCGAATTTCCACTTGAAATTGTAGAAGGCGGTATTGAAATGGGTTATCGTTCACCTTCATTGATTGCTAATGTCTATAACAGTGGCGATAGTGACACAGGTATGATTGTTCGTTTTAAAGCGATTGCTAGTGTAAGTAAACCAAAGTTAATAAATATTAACACTTACGACGAAATGCAAATTAATTTTGAAATGCAAGGTGGAGATGTAATTGAAGTCAATACAAATCGTGGTAAAAAGTCGGTAACACTTATTCGGAACAATATACGAACAAATATTTTCAATGCGTTCGATTTATATTCCACATGGTTGCAGTTAGAGCCAGGAGATAATTTATTCCGTTATGATGCAGAGAGCGGATTGGACAACTTAGAAGTATCAATGAATTTCACTAACAAATTTGTGGGGGTATAACGTATGCAAAAGGAAATTGAATTATATGTGTACGACCTTCACTTCAATAAGCTTGGTGTTATTGATATTTATGAACAAATTCAATGCATAACTCAATACTATGACCATAGTCCACTAATCATTGATGTGGAAGGTAACGAAAAAATTGCTGGTTTATTATTAGCTGATGAAGATCGAATCATTGTAAAATCAAACGATATCCATCGTGGTTATTATGTAGAATTAGCTGAATATACAGATGAAACAAAAACATCAATTCACGTTGAAGCTCGTTCCTTATCGGTGATGACAAATTGGCGTATTGTGGACGGTCAAATGCGGTTCAAAGGAAATATTGAATATGTAATGCAGCAATTTGTTAAATATAATTGCATTACTCCTTCAAATCCAAATAGGATTATCCCAAATTTAGTGTTGGGTGTAGATACCGGCATTAACATAAATGCAGATGAAACATTTGTTAATTATCCTTTAGATCAAGCTTTATGGGAAATATGCAAAAAATATGAAGTTTCATTTGAAATACTATTAAATCATGAATTAAAGAAATATGTATTTAGCGTTTTTCAGGGTGAAGATAGAAGTGCCGAACAGACAATTCTTCCACAAGTGATTTTTGCGAAGTCATTTGACAACGTAGACAAACAGTCATATACAGATGAAAAAGCGGACTTTAAAAATACAGCAATTATCGAAGGTGCTGAAAAAACACTAACAGTAAACAATTCGAACAGCGGTTTTAATCGTCGAGAATTGTTTGTGGATGGTACAAGTTTAAGTAAGACTTATACAGATGAAAATGGAAATGAAATAACATTGACGGATGAAGAATACACTAACGTTTTGACATATACAGCTTTTACAAATTTATCTGAATATCCAAGGGTAAGAAGTTTTGAAAGTAAAATCAATGTCGACTCACAAAATGTGTACGGTGTTGATTTTTTTATTGGCGATAAAATCACGAATCGAAATGATGAGTTAGGAATTGTTACACATTCGAGAGTGGTTAAAGCAACAGAAATATGGAATAAAAGCGGCTATTCATTGGAATTAGAGTTTGGTACTGCTATTCCAAACTTTTTACAAAAAATAAAGAGAGGAGCGAAACGATGACCATAAGAAGCGGTTTTTTCAACTCGGTCAATGGAGATAGGAGACACAACGCTGCATTTTTCGCAGAATACTTTGCTAGTTTCATTGCAAACGGCGTATTTCCTAATCCAGCCACGGGATTACAAGTTATTGAAGGTATCAATATGACAACCATAGTAAAACCAGGAAAAGGCTGGATTAACGGTTACTACATTAATAATGACAGTGATTATGTGTTGCAACACGACATAGCAGATGGTGTATTAAAGCGAATTGACCGTGTGGTAATGCGATTAAACCATCAATCTCGACAAATTGAGATAGCCATAAAAAAAGGCACATTTTCAAGCAATCCGGCTCCACCAGCACTACAACGTGATGCAGATGCATACGAATTAGCATTGGCAGACGTATTCATTAATAACGGTGCCACTCAAATAACTCAAGCGAACATAACTGATTTAAGACTAAACAATGAGCTATGTGGTATCGTACACGGTACTGTTGACCAAGTAGATACGACAACATTATTTAACCAATACCAATCATGGATATCTCAACAAAAAGAACATTATGAAAATGATTTTGAAACATGGTCGGATGCCAAGCGAGCAGAATTTGACCAATGGATGAACTTAGAACAAAGTGATTTTGAAGCATGGCTCGAATCTATTAAAGATTTACTAGATACGAATATTGCGGCAAATCTACAAAATCAAATCGATAGACACACAGCTGACTATGTAGCACACCCTGGATATGCAGAAACGACTAATAACGGCAATGTATATTCAGTAACATTAAACCCTGCACCAAACGAATACAAAGAAGGTATGGGTTTAGTCGTTAAAATCAACGCAGACAGCCTACCTGAACCGACTTATATTAACGTGAATGGTTTAGGTGCTATCCCAATCAAAAAAGCTAACGGAGGAGAGGTAAAAATATTAAACGCTGGCGTTATTTATTCATTAAGGTACAGCGATGGAAATTTTATCTTACAGGGTGAGGGAGGGGGTGGAACAGCAACCGAAGCAGACTTGTTGGAAGGGAAAACAGCAGTATCAGATGCAGGGGATTTAATTGGTACCATGAAAAATAATGGTGCGGTGACGATTAATCCTGGACAATCAGATATCATAATCCCTCAAGGCTACCATAACGGGCAAGGTGTTGTGAAAAAGGTTGAGTTTGATGCTTCAAAGGTGTTATCGGGTTACTCAATAGCGGGTAAATCCGGTACAATGACAAATCAAGGAACTAAAATTATAACTCCAACAACTAGCAATCAAGCAATCCCTGCAGGTTATCACAACGGTAGCGGGTATGTAAAAGGAGATAGTAACTTAATTTCCGCTAATATCGTTAGTGGAAAATCAATTTTCGGGGTGGCAGGAGCAGCTACTCCTGAAAGTATGGGTGGAGTAAAGTATGCAACTGGTACGGTAACTTCTAGCAGTCAACAATACTATTTTAATGGGTACTACTCATCAGAGGATAACTGGTATCCTATTGTTGAAGTTAATGGATTAACTTTTGCTCCAAAAATGTTATTAATAAAATCATTGGACAGATATACACTATATTCAACTTTGCTTAATACTAACTATTGCCTTGTATTTTATTTCCCAAGCTTTAATAATAGACCTGCTCTATCATTACGAAAGAGTGGAGCTAATGGTATAGATTGTTACGTCAATTCAACTGGATTTAGATTACCAGTATTAATAACAAACTTATCTTATACTTGGGAAGCGTGGGGGTAGTTATTATATGAAAACTCTAGTTATTTACGATAGTGAAGGTTCTATTATTCAACAAATCACAGGCTCATATCGAGTTCCTGTTGGAATACCGTATTTAGAAATAGAGGTTCCGCCAGGAAAAATCGTTGTAGCTGTAAATGTAGAAACAAAAGAACCAATTTTTGAAGATATACCAAAAAGCGATATTGAAATTTTAAGAAATAAAATTGCAGAACAAGAACAAGCAATTTTAGAATTAACAACAACACTAGCAATTCTTCAAGGAGGGTATAATTAATGCTTTATAGTAAAGAATCAGCACTTGCGAGAATATGGGCTAGAAACGTAAGAGAAGGCAAATATACTCGTAATCAAGTTCCGAATTTGTTTAATTTAAGAGAAGTAGTAAATCAAATATTAGATGAAGAAAACGCACAGTAATGTGGCGTTTATTTTTATGTCAAAATTGTCTCAAAGTGTGACGTAGTGAAGAGTATAACTGAATATCATAATTTTATTCAATGCACCTTAATGGTGCATTTTTTAATCCTCCAAAAAATAACATGTATAAAAAAAGTAAGGTGATTTTTTGATTAAAAAATATCTACTGGGGACTTTTATTCCTCCAATACTAGTAATATCTATCTACTTTTTTTTAAAAGCAATTTTCAAAGTATCTTAAACAATGTATGATAGGTATTAGTATGTATTTTTGGAGGATTTTGTATATGGAAAAACTAAAACTGTTGCAATTACAATTTGCGCTATTCTTTGAAAAAGTAGAAGACAGACCTGATAGGTTAGGTCACAAATTAGAAAGTTTTCTTGGTAATATTTTTGATAAAATGCCGACGGTGCTTCCAATTCCACCGAATGCCCCTCCCGATATACCGAATGTTATAATGGAAAGTTCGAATGGGGTTTATGTTTGTAACATTTCTAAGACAAGAATAGATTTTATTGTAAATTGCCTAAGCATAAACAAAGATAGCGATGACATACTTCTTGATTTTATAATGAAAGTTCGCGAGTTTACAAAGGTAGTAACATCTAGCAATAAAGTTATACGATTTGGTTTGGTCGGAAAGTACTTTAAAAAAGAAGCTAATGCTGTAAAGATTGTTCAAAGCAATTACTTCATTAAAAATTTGGGTGATCTGGAAGAACTCAGTATACGATACAATAAGAGAACTGATTGGAAAGAAAGAACTT
The DNA here is from genome assembly GCF_038004285.1 of Ureibacillus sp. FSL K6-0165. NCBI lineage: Bacteria > Bacillati > Bacillota > Bacilli > Caryophanales > Caryophanaceae > Ureibacillus > Ureibacillus sp. FSL K6-0165. The sequence continues at coordinate 375,651 of NZ_JBBOQS010000001.1, read as the reverse complement.
TAAATGACATTATTGAAATAAATGTTGGTGTTTTCGATATCAACGGCAGTCAAGAAAAAGGTATTATTTTGATGAGGGATATAAATAATGTACCGGATGGTAGTGAGTTAGATTATTTTAATGTAAATCAGTTGCTTGAATTTATAAGTCCAAGATTCAAAGAACTTGGTATTACGGAGTTGATTAAATGACTAATAATACAACTAGTAGCTCTACTACCACTACTAACAATTATAATCAGTCATCAACTAACACGCCGGAATACAATCAATTACTAAAAATGTATTTAGATACTCAAAAACCAATGACACCAACACAAATTAAAGCACACGGGGAAGTAAAAACCAGAATAGGTATACTTTGGTTTGTTGGTATTGTATGTGCTTTGTTAATAATAATTGGCGGAATATCGATATTTAAAGATCCAAATTCAGCAAAGGATGTATGGGTAATTATCGGACCTATACTAAGCAGTGCTGTCACTGGAACAGTAGCTTACTTCACGATTGATAAAGGGAAAAATAGTTAATTAATCCAGCACTCTCATTAGAGGGTGCTTTTTTATTGCATCACAATGTACCGTGCCAAGCGGTGTTATTTTTGTTTTGCGAGGTGTAGTTATGGGTGAGGAATTAGTAAGAGACGTTTATGAACGTCTTGGAAGAATAGAAGCGAAAGTCGATGATGTGAAAGGGATTCGAATGACGGCAGAAAATGCCGAGGATCTCGCAACAAAGGCTTATGAAAGTTCAAAGAGCGCTCACCATCGAATTGATAAAATAGACAAAATTATTTACTGGGCATCCACGACAATTATTGGTGCAATAATTTTAGCTTTATTAGGATTAGTGCTAAAAACGAATTAGGAGGAATGATAAAAATGTCAGCAGACAAATTAAAACAATATATAGCTTTATTCGGAGGGTTGCTATCTGCAATCCTTTTATTTTTGCAAGCATTAGGAATTGAATTGTCTTGGTTTAACGATGCTACGATTGACGCTTTTGTGAATGTGTTAATGGCAGCAGTGCCTTTTATTTTAGTACTTTATGGTGTATGGAAAAACACTTATGTAGTAACGAAAAAAGCACGAGTACAAGAAGCTGAATTAAAGAAGAAAGGGTTGAAATAAAATGATTACAATCAGTCCCGGACATTGGGCGGTTGGCACTGGTGCACGAGATTTAATCGACGAAGTTACAGAAGCTCGAAAGGTTGTAAAAAGAGTAATAGAAATATTAAGAAGCAGTGGAATCACAGTGAATCATGTTGAGGATAACACTAGCAAAAATCAACAGCAAAATCTGAATTATTTAGTGACACAGCATAATAAAACAAACCGAAAACTTGATGTATCAGTGCACTTTAACTCAGCGACCAGAACAGATAAGGGGCTTGGGGTTGAAGTGCTTTATTATGACCAAAAAGAACTTGCAGCAAAAGTGAGTAAAGCAATATCGGATGTGAGTGGTTTAATTAATCGCGGGGCGAAAGAGAGAAAAGAATTGGCTTTTCTTCGAAATACGAATAAACCGTCAATTTTAATCGAAGTCTGCTTTGTGAATAGCACTGTTGACGTAGCAATCTACAAGAGAGATTTCGAAAAAATCTGCCAAGCGATTGCTAAGTGTTTAGCAGAATATGTGGGGAAATCTTTGAATTTACATTCCAAAACTTCAACTGCGGAAGAGAAAAAGGGGGAAAAAATCGTGTTAACAGACACAGCTCGTAATGAAGCAAGGGAGCTTATCCGAAAAGCGTGCAAGCAAGGAGTATTCAACGCTCAATACCATACTGAAGAAAAAATCAAAAATTATACCGATTCCGAATTGGTGAGCTATGCGATTGTTTATTTAAATCGGACAGCAAAATGATTATAATTAACTTAGCTGAATTATTTATTGAGTATCATTAAAACCGCCTTCCGTGTGGAGGCGGTGTTTTTTATAGAGGGGACAATGCCCCCTTTTTTATTCATCATAAGGCCGATATTTTTTTCTTAATTCTTCTAGTTCCTCTTTTTTCTCCATAATTACACTTTTTAAAAACATTTTCGGCTGTTGTTTGGCTACTGGTAATTTTCCATCTTTGACTAGTTGCCCAATTCTTGCTTTGGAGATACCTAATATTTCGATAGCTTCAGCAGCTGATAATAATTCTTTATTTAAAAATGCGAGTAGTTCTTCAGTTGATTGAAAGTGATATTCTTTATTTCTTTGCATGTTCATCACGTTCCTTCGTAAGTATTTGACGTAATATAAATAATACTAGCCACAACATACATGCAATAAATGTTACCCATTCAGTAGCACGCATATTTTGGAAATCCAAATCCACTAAAAACATTGCAACAACTATAAACATTAGCCAATCTAAAGAAGAAATTCTTTTCTTTTTCATAAATTTCATGGAGGATGTTATAATTAGGGTGAAGGAGCCGAAGCCCCTTCGGTTTGTGTTAGTTCTTGTCATCGCCTTTTTTGAATCTATCGATAATATCAATCGTGCCTTTGATACTAGCGATTACACCGGCGATGATGAGAACTATATTTCTTAAATCCTCCACTTGTTCACCTCCTTTCTGATTTTATTATATCAAATCTATTCAAAAAAGTAAATAGGTTTTGAATATTTTTATAAAAAACCCCACTCTTTATACATGAGTGGGGTTACTTTTTATTAAACTTTTTTCATAACAATATTTATATAATTCAGCAGTTACATAACAATCATGTAATGCATCATGAGAAGAGAGATGATTTAATCTTAAAAAACTTTTCAAAGTTTCAAGTTTATGATTTTTTGTACAATCAATATATTTTCGTGCTAACGAAAGTGTATCTATTACTTTGTATTTTTTATATTCCACCCCATTAAGCATCATGTTTGTTAATAAGAATTTCATATCAAATGGAGCGTTGTGTGCTACAATGACATCATCTTTTAAGAAATTTATTAAATCATGAATGACAATGTCAATTGTTGGAGCTCCTTTTACCATATCATTTGTTATACCATTTATTTGAGTAATATGTTTTGGTATTTCAATTAATGGATCAACATAAGTTAAAAATTCTTCAACTTTTTCAAAATTGCGGTAGCGTACTGCTCCGATTTGAATAATTTTGCTATCATCCGGGGAAAGACCAGTGGTTTCAAAATCAAGAACAATAAAGTCAGGAGTCAATTTTCTTATTTTTGAGTAAGATAAATAGTCAATTTTTGATTGACTTTCTTTTGGAGTAGATTTACCATAATTAATTTCGATTTTTATATTTTTAAGAATTTCAGATGCTATTTTTTCTTTTTCCTCTTTGACAATTTTCTCTTTTAATTCTTCTTCTGTAATATTTGGATTAGCTATAATTTCAGCTTGAATACGCTTTTCTAAATCAGTCTGTTCTTTATTTTTTTGATTAACATTAATGAAAGTTTTAGTATTTGCAGTTGCATATTTATATTTTGATTTTTGATTTGCTTTTTTATAAGACTTATGTGCCGATATCGTTAATATTGCAATGATTAAGAGAAAAATAAAAGTGAAAGTACTAGGTACAACTAAAAAGAAGAGGATAGAAAATAAAAATAAAAAATACCAAGCAATTACAACCCATCTTCGATTTTTCCATTTCTCCATTGTCATCATCTCCTTTTTTATGATTATAATGGAAAAATGGTCGATAAACATAAAAAATACAAAAAAATAAGCCGAGTAGATTCGTTCTACTTGGCTTTTTATTTTTCTTCATTATTGTCATCTTCAAACTGGATAATCAAATTGATATCTTTTATATCCAAAGCTTCTGCAATTTTCTCTAATGCATTTTTATTAATTCGTATAGTTTTATTATTTACCAATTCACTGATTGTACGAGGATTTAGACCCGTTTCTTCCACAAGTCTTTTTTGGTCCCATCCTCTTTGTTTTAATAAATTTCCTAAATTTGAAACTAATTTAACCATACGTCACCTACTTTCTAAAAAACACTGTGGAAAAAGTAAATAATGAATAAATTTCTAATTAAATAATAATACATATTTTACTTAAAAGAAATATTTGTTGACAATTTACTTAAAAGAAATTATGATTTACTTAAAAGAAAATTTACTTAAAAGAAATTTTTTTGAAAGCTCATTTCGATTAAGTAAATCAAAAAAGGAGGAAATCATTATGAAAATGAAAGTCTGGGGAGCGGTATTGCATATTGGTGATGAATGTCTTGGTGCTTATGACAAAGTAAGAAAAGACCTTCCAACACTATTAAATGAGTTGGAGAAAGAAGGATACAAAGAAAATCGTCTTGGTTTTTACGAAAAAGTGAATGAGGAAAATGAAACAGTTATTGCTTCATTCGTTGAATTGGATTTAGAACTTTAAATTTTAAATTTTAATTTCATGTGAAAGCGAGGTGAGAACGATGGCATTTGAATATTTAAAAGAATACACAACGTTTAATTCGGTCGAAGAAATGGATCAGCACGTAGAAAAACATATCCAAGCACATTACTACAATCTAACAAAATCAGAACGTGCCATCGTTTTCAAAATCGCTGCACATGCTTTACAACATCCTGGTGCGTGCCATTTGAAAGTACAAACAATTGCAGATAGTTTGGAGATAAGCGAAAGAACAGTTTATCGTGCCATTAAGAAATTAGAAAAGCTTGGAATCATCCGAAAAGAAAATACTATTCGTTCCCAAAATGGTGGCCAAGGCGCGAATATTTATGTAATTTTACCTTTCGAATTAAATGTCAGTCCGGAAATGTCAGTCCGTGAAAATGCTGATAAAGCTAACGATGACAACGTTTCAGAGCAAAAATCCGAAAACCAACCATTAAACTCTTTTAATCTATTAAATAATTCTAAAGATACGTATGCTGCGCAGTCGTTAACTGATGTGGATAACTTGTTGACAACTAAAGAGCAAACACCATACCAAAGATTAAAGCAATTTGTAAGCTATTTTGTTAAAGACAATAAGCTAGCTTCAAAGTGCTACGGTATCTTCTTGGCTCAAACTGCTAAGCAGATTAATAAACCGTCAATTGAGATTGCAATAGAAGCATTAAAATATACGTTTAGAGCGGTTAAACGTAAAAAGGTATATTCGATTACTGGATACTTTAACAACACATTGCGTAATCTACTGGACAAATATTACGAGGATCTTGCAAGCAAGTATTTAGGTGGAGAAGTGGAGTTTGTTAACGGTAAAAATATGCGTGGTCCTGAGTGGTTGTATTGGTAAAGGAGGATAAAAGTGGAGCAATTGTCTTTTGATGAATTGTTAAAAACGGAAATGCAAGAATCAGAAAAAAATAAACCATGGTTTTTACAAATTAGTTCGGCTTCTTTGGTTAGATTTAATGGTGATAAAGCAGAAGGCGGAAGTCTATCAAAAGGTACTCTAGGTAAAGTAGTCGGTACTTTATCAGGAGAATTTGATACGGCTTTTTCATCTGGCCATGCGTCAAGAAATGTAAAATACATCGATTTAGAACCAATGAAGGTAACAGAATTTACTGATATGGAAAAACAAATGAAATGGCCAAAACTTTTTGAATATGTGCAAATTGTTTCCAATGCAACTATGCAAATTATCGATGAAGGGTATTTAATTTCACTTTATCCAGATAAGTGCTGCCTAACTGATAAATCAGATAATGGGGATTTTTCTAAAGAGAAAAGATGGCACGACCTGATTGTGCATCATTTTAAAAATTATGAACCGAAACGAATGTAAGTTTGGAAGGATGAAGTAACAGGAAAATCCGTCTGCACGGAACCAAAGACGAAATCGAAAAAGCTATAGAACGTATCGAAAAAATGTTTAATGTCGTATCAATATCTAACTTTTATGCGGATCGGGGCAAAAGTAAATTGTTCCTGGTGTATTGTGGAAGTTAGGATGTAATTTGTTGTTAATTACTTTATGTCATAATATTAAACAACAATTATCGTCAATTTTACCCCCAATTTACCCCCATGAGTTGTTTTTAGAAATAAAAAAGGTTCCCTTTAGAGGGAACCAATTGCTACAAATACCGTCATTACAGCATTTGTAGTGCAAGCCGCCTTGCCGTAATATTATAGAAAGTTTTAAAACCACGACTCCACCAAGTGGGTGTTCGCAGAAGATTTCCTGTATATCGTCATTCACCGTAGTGTGACGCTCGCCATTCCACCTTCGATCTAAAACTCCCTTTTTCAGTTCAAAGGTTAAAACTTAATATTCAACGTACAACGCAGCTTTAATGTAATAGTAATTGAATATGTAGCCTCGTGCAAGTAAGTATCTTTTAATAAAAAAGTCAAATATTTAATATAAAAAAGTAACGGATATTAGAGATAGAATTGGATACAAAATAAAAGCCTCACTATAGCAGAATCCTTACTCTTGAGGCTTTATTTTGTTCAATATTTCATTTGTTAAATCGGCGATATTAATTTGCGTATCTTCTTTCATGACATCCTTTAAAATTTCATTTCGGAAATAATTGACACTTACTTTTAAAGGCATTTGAAGAAGATTTGTTAATGCTTGTTGATACATAATAATAAATTCTTTATCCGTATTACCTCGCTTCAGTTCAGCGAATGATTCATAAAATTGATCAAGCTTATCCGCAAATTCAAGAAGTCTGCCTTCTAACGTACCATCTTTTCCCTCTTTCATTCGCTCGAAGAAAACTTCTTGAAATTCAGGTGGAATCTCTTCTTTGATGAATTTTTCCATCATTTTTTCTTCCACGTGAGCAAGCATTTGTTTTAACTCTTCGCTTGCATGTTTTACCGGTGTTTTAATGTCACCAATAAATACTTCTGCAAAGTCGTGGTTGATTGTTTTTTCGTAAAGGGATTTCCAATTGACTTTTGCCCCATTCATTTCTTCAAGCGTTCCGAAAAACAATGCGTATTGAGCTACTTTCCAAGAATGGGCAGCAACATTATGTTCTTCAAATTTAAAGCGCCCTGGAGCTCGAAAAATACGTTCTAGATCATTTAAACTAGTAAAAAATTTATGGATACCGATTGTAAACACTCCTAACAACCATGATTATGAAAATCCTGTGTGTTAATCATACATCAAAGTTTATCCAATGAGAGGCGATAATTAAACATTTAACATAAAAGTAAAATAGTTTAATAAAATGCTAAAATGATTTGTCATTGAATTTATAAATTAAGTATTTGAAATACATGTTATAGTAGAAGTAGGTATTATAGATTGGATGTGAAAGAAATGATGCATACTATTTTTTTATTCATTCATATTTTAAGTGCAGTCGTTTCAATAGGTCCGTTAGTTACATTGATTCCTTTAACAAAGAAAATGGAAGCTGCGGATGAGATAGAAATGATAGGATTTGTACAGTCTTTTCGACTAGCTATTACCGTTGTCAAGCATGCCGGTCATGTTCTTGTACTTTCTGGTGCGATCCTTATTATTGTTAGCGGATGGAAATGGACTGATTCGTGGATTGTTTTAACGGTTGCCATTATGTTAATATCCATTGTTTTCCTAGCAAGTGCTTTCAAGCCCACATTAAAAACCTTTGGGACGAGTCGTTATAAGAAAGAAGAATTTATCAAGAAATTACGAAAAGCAACATGGAAATATATCATATTATTGCTGATTATGTTGTGGTTGATGGTTGATAAACCAATGCTATGGTGAATCTTATGTTGTTAGAAAGGTTGTAATATTATTCATATGATAAATGGTTCGAAATGCTACTTTTTGTTTTTTTAAAGATTCCAAGGAGTTTGTAAATAAAATACGAAGGGCCTGACCAAAGTGCAAACTTTTTGGTCAGGCTCAAATACTTATGATAAATAATTTTATTTGCTCCTAAATAGTCACATCAAACACGCCTCTTCGCCGCAATTTATTTGAGATGAAAGTGTCATCGTTAATAGAAAATTGTCGCCTTAAATGACTTATCAGGCGCCTGCTTTTCCATTATATTGACACGTCAATAACATTTCCTTTATACGGATGGTTTATTTGATGCTGTTCTTGATTTGATTTTTCCAACATCTCAATGACACCGGATGATCCTAAATTTAAGGATTTGTCTAGAATGCTTAATTGTAGAGTATGTTGGAGTGAGGCTAGTTGACTAGATATAATTGAATTGATATCCACGGAAATCCCTCCTTTCCATTAATATCGGAAAGTTTTTCGCCATTCCCATCTTTTTTGAATATTTATCCACTCCTTTGTCGAAACTTTTTTCGAGGGAGGGATGAGCATGAAAAACATCTTATTAAACAGTTTACCACTTAGCATATTACTTTTAGGCGGTTGCAGTTTTTTTGGAGCTGCGAATGAAGAGAATAACGAAACAATCCCCACGAATGCAAGAGAAGCTTTAGCTGCAACAGCAACCATGATTGATACAGAGGGTAATGAAATGGGGGTTGTTGAATTGACCGAATCATCAGAAGGTGTGAGAATCCATGTAAAATTGGAAAATGTACCGGAAGGAGAGCATGGTTTCCACATTCATGAAGTAGGAAAGTGTGAAAAACCGACTTTTGAATCTGCAGGAGCGCATTTCAATCCTAAAGGAAAAGAACATGGTTTTGACAATCCGAAGGGCTTCCATGCAGGAGATTTACCGAACATATCACCAGATGAAAATGGCTCTGTTGATATAGAATTTATTGCAAAAAATATTACCTTAGAAAAAGGAAAGGAAAATTCCTTATTTGATGAAGACGGAAGCTCTGTTATTTTACATGAAGCTCCTGACGATTATAAAACGGATCCATCCGGAAATTCTGGTTCGCGAATTGCTTGTGGTGTAGTAGAGTCAAATTAACCAAAAAATCAGGATGTTTGCTCATTTTTAAGCGACATCCTAAATTTTTTTATTATTATATTTATTTTGTTAAATATAATAAATCAGATATTAGAAAATTTGAAAAAAGCTTTGTAATATAACACTTTTGTAATGTAAAACCCTATTTTTTGATATAAAAAATTCTATTATAATAAAATTATTATCTACTTAATGCGCTATTATTCTATAAAAATATTTGACATAAGTAATTTGCAATAGTTACAATTGTACTGTGTTAAAACACCTATTATGCACTACAAAGAGGAGGGAATTGATTTGAAAAACAAAAAGTTTCTATTTCTAACAGTAATTAGCATCATGTTACTCATGTTGCTAGCTGCATGTGGTGGCAAAGAAGACACTTCTAACACAAATGAAGGTTCATCTGAAGGGGATAACAAAGAAACAACATCTGATATTAAATTCTTAAGCATGGTAACTGGTGGTACACAAGGTACTTACTATGCTTTAGGTGGTACATTTGCTGAATTAATCTCAAATGAAACGGGTATTAAAACAACTGCTGAAGTTTCACAAGCATCTGCTGCAAACGTAAATGCTTTAAAAGCAGGCGATGCTGAAATCGCTTTCGTACAAACAGATATTGCATATTATGCTAAAAATGGTCTATTAATGTTTGAAGGCGAGCCAATGGAAGATTTAGTAGCTATCGGTGCTCTATATCCTGAAACTGTTCACCTAGTAACAACAGCGAAATCAGGTATTAAATCTTTTGAAGATTTAAAAGGTAAAAAAGTTTCTGTCGGTGCTCCAGGTTCTGGTACTTACGCAAACGCTGAACAATTATTAGAAATTCATGGTTTAACAATGAAAGACATCCAAGCGCAAAACTTAGACTTTGGTGAATCAACTGATGGTTTACAAACAGGCCAAATTGATGCAGCGTTCATTACTGCTGGATATCCAACAGCTGCTGTAGAAGCTTTAAGTGCACAAGCTGACGTAGTGGTTGTTCCAGTAGATTCTGAAAAAGCAAAAGCATTAATTGAAAAATATCCATATTACACAGAAGATGTAATCCCAGCAGGAAATTATGGTTTAGCTGAAGATGTTCCTACTGTATCTGTACTTGCAATGCTTGCTGTGAAGAAAGATTTACCAGAAAATGTAGCGTACGGAATTGCAAAAGCAATCTATGGCAATACTGATAAAATTGGACATGCTAAAGGTGCATTCATTAAGAAAGAAACTGCTCTAAATGGTATTGGAATTGAAGTGCACCCAGGTGCTCAAAAATACTTTGACGAATAATTATTGATCGTTGCAAAGTGAAGGGCTTGAAGGCTAGTGCTTCTTCAGGCCCTTTGTATATGGAGAGATAATATGAAAAAATTTGCAATTATCATAATCGTCATCATCGCAATTTTCGCAGTTCTTTTTTTCCTTCCTTTTTTTTCTGTTATTTCCTTCACGGAAACAAAAACGAATGAACCGCAAATGTATTACATAGATGTAGGTAAAGATACATTATTTCAAATTCGTTTTACCCATTCCATTCACCTTACGGATGTACTAGAAACATATGAAATAATAGACAATAAAATCAAAATGATACTGATGGAGTATGAAGATGTGGCAATTGGTATGCCAGCTTCTGCAGAAGAAGGGCAAACATTAATATATGAAGATGGGAAGTATAAACTTTATTCAAATAATTTTATAGAAAACTTTGTCCTTTATGTCGGAGATGTCAATAGGGATTTATTTTTTTATTACGAGGATAAGGAATATGATTTAAAAAAATTTCTTCAGCGGGGAAGTTCCTATATCGTTGAAGTGAAAAAAATCTCTCTTTATGACAAGATGAAAGGAGTGCGAATAGCTCATGGCTACTGATAAACAACTAGAAGTTCTAACAGAAGAACAGCAACAAGAAATTTTAGAGAAGTATGACACCGAATCTAATGTTCGACGTTTAGGTGGAGTAATGAAATGGATTGTGTTTGGTCTACTACTTGCCTTTTCATTATTCCAATTGTATACGGCTATATTTGGTCAATTTACAGCTTATATACAACGTAGCATTCACTTAGGATTCGGGTTAACAGTTATTTTTCTTTTATTCCCTGCACGAAAAAAGGCATCTAAAACGAAAATTCCATTTTACGACTATTTATTAGCGATCATTGCAGCAATTTCAGGGATGTATTGGACGCTTAACTATCAACGACTTGTAACAAGCTTAGGGAAAATCGACCAAATGGATTTTATCGTTGGTACGATAGTTATTCTATTAGTGCTAGAGGCTGCGAGAAGAGCGGTTGGTTTACCGATTACAATTATAGCGTCACTATTCTTGGTATATGCGTTCTTTGGCCCTTACATGCCAGACTTCTTGGCTCACCGTGGTCAATCGCTTGAACAAATCGTAAACTTAATGTATTTCTCAACAGACGGTATTTTAGGTACTCCTATTAGTGTATCTGCCACTTATATTTTTGCCTTTCTATTATTTGGTGCTTTTTTAGTAAAAACAGGAGTTGGATCTTACTTCAACGATTTAGCTATTACAATTGCAGGGAAATTGATTGGTGGACCTGCAAAAGTAGCTGTCTTCTCCTCTGCATTACAAGGAACAATTTCAGGAAGTTCCGTTGCCAATGTTGTAACATCAGGTTCATATACAATACCATTGATGAAAAAATTGGGATATAAAAAGGAATTTGCAGGTGCGGTAGAGGCAGCAGCCTCAACAGGTGGTCAATTAATGCCGCCGATTATGGGGGCAGCAGCATTCTTAATGGTTGAATTTATTGGACGCGGTATCACTTACTGGGAAATTGCGAAAGCGGCCATTATTCCAGCCATTTTATACTTCTCAGGAATTTGGATTATGACTCACTTTGAGGCGAAAAAAATGGGGCTTCGTGGGTTGACGGATGAAGAAATTCCTAATCGAAAAGAAATTTTCAAAAAACTATATTTATTAATTCCGATTCTATTAATTATCGTATTAATGATGACTGGAATTCCTGTAATTCATGCAGCGTTATACGGTATTCTATCTTGTATTATTATTGGGTTTATTAACAAAGAAGTTGAATTTGGTGTGAAAGATATTATTGAAGCGCTTGTTGATGGAGCTAGAACAGCATTAGCCGTAGTTGCGGCAACTGCTTGTGCGGGTATTATTGTAGGAGTCGTTGTAAAAACGGGTCTTGGTTTAAGTTTAGCAAACAGCTTAGTAAAACTAGCTGGTGGAAGCATTTTATTAACATTGTTCTTTGTTATGATTGCTTCATTAATTTTAGGTATGGGTGCCCCTACAACAGCCAACTACGTTATTACTTCAACGATTGCGGCACCAGCGATTGTAGCATTACTTGCACCAGACGTTCCACAAGCTGCAGTACCTCTTGTTGTGATGTTATCTGCACACTTCTTCGTATTCTACTTCGGTATTATTGCGGATATTACGCCTCCGGTTGCTCTAGCAGCATTTGCGGCATCGGGTATATCGGGTGGAGACCCAATTAAAACGGGTGTGAATTCGGCAAAACTAGCTATTGCAGCCTTTATTATTCCGTATATGATTGTTTTCTCTCCAGCATTATTAATGATTGATGTAACATTTTTAGAGGTTATTTGGGTTGTATTCACAGCTATGATGGGTATGATAGCAATTGGTGCAGGAGTAATTGGATATTGGTATCGTAAGATTAATTGGATAGAACGAATCATTGTGATTTTAGCGGGTCTTGCGATGATTTATCCAGAATCTATGTCAGATTTAATTGGATTAATCGTATTCGGCATCATGTTTGCGATTCAACTATTCACAAAAAATAAAGGTAATAACACTAAATTAGATGCATCGATCAACTAATGATTTTAATCCGTCTCGATAAGAGACGGATATTTTTTTGTAAAAAATCTAATCTATTAATAGAAAATGATAGATTGAACCGAATTCATGGGATACATGGAATAATTTTCGCACGAAAAACTCTAATGATTATTTTATGATGGAAGTAATTGTTTTTGTGTAGGCAAAAGCAATTAATAAATATTACTACATTATGTATAATAGAGTAAGCAATAAAATAGAGGTGCGAAAATATGGGTCAAGTGAAAACATATGAAGAAGTCGTCTTTAGTTGGTTTGAGCTTTTTCATAACTGTCCAGAAGTCAGTTGGAAAGAGTATCAAACTACTAATAAAATCGCATCAATTTTGGATGAATTAAAGGTACCATATAAACGGTTTAACGATATGACTGGACTTGTTGCTGAAATTGGTCAAGGGGATGAAGTAATCGCAGTAAGAGCTGATATTGACGCCCTTTGGCAAGAAGTAGATGGTGTCATGAAAGCCAATCATTCTTGTGGACATGATGCGAATATATCAATGGTATTAGGTGCATTGCTAAGAATTAAAGACCTTCCTTTAAAGAAGCGAGTGCGGTTTATTTTCCAACCAGCTGAAGAAGTAGGCGGTGGAGCGATTGAAATGGTGAAGAGGGGAATAATCGATGATGTATCCTATCTATTTGGTATTCATTTAAGACCTATCGATGAGTTGCCTTTTGGTAAAGTATCTCCTGCGATTCACCATGGTGCCGCACTATTTTTACAAGGTGAGATCAGAGGTGTGGATGCACACGGTGCAAGGCCATATCAAGGGAAAAATGCTATCGATATCATTGTAGCGATTCAACAAATGTTGAAAAATATTTATTTAAACCCTTTTGAAGTGCATAGTGTGAAGTTAACGAAAGTGGTGGCTGATGGTGGAAGCGTTAATATCATTCCAGGGAACGCTACCTTCTCTATCGATATTCGAGCTCAAAAAAATAGAGTGTTAGATGCATTGCAATTACATGTAGAAAACGGACTTCGAAATATTAGCAAAATGTTTGATACAGAAATTGTTTGGGATTGGTATGATAAAACGCCTGGTGCTGAAGTATCCGAAGAAGCGAAGAAAATTGCGGAAAAAGCGATTATGGATACTGTTGGAGAGGGCTTCTTAGCAGAGCCGGTGCACACGCCAGGTAGTGACGATTTTCATTTTTACACTGTGTCGAAACCGGAGTTGAAAGCGACAATGATTGGTATCGGTGCAGATTTACAGCCAGGCCTTCATCATCCGCACATGACTTTCAATAAAGATGCGTTAATTATCGGAGCAAAAGTGTTGGCTAAAACTTTGTTTAATGCAACACAATATAAATAAATGTTGTTAGAAGGAAGTTGACTTTGATGAATATTAAGAGCATAGAAATTTTTGCAGTGGAATTCCCACTGATAAAACCCTTTATTGTTAGTTACGGTACGTATCCAACGATGCCATCGATTATCGTAAAACTTACAACGGATGAGGGATTCGTTGGATGGGGAGAAAGTGTACCGGATGAACACGTAACAGGTGAGACGTTTGAATCCACGTTTCATGTGTTAAAACATTCGTTAGCACCTGCGATGATTAATGAAACGCCTTTTCATTTTGAAAAAATTCATGACAAAATGAATCGCATATTAAAAGGCGCACCGAGTGCAAAGGCGGCAATCGATATTGCATGTTTTGACGTTGTGGGAAGAAAACTTGGAGTACCTATCTATCAACTCATTGGAGGAAGATTTCATAAAAAATTTCCAATTACTCACGTATTAAGCATTGATGAGCCTGATAAAATGGCAGATGAGGCAGAAGAGAAAGTAAAAGAAGGCTATCGATCTTTTAAGATGAAAGTTGGCAGAGATGTAGAAAGTGATGTAGAAAGAATTAAAGCTGTAAGACAACGGGTTGGAGAACAAATTGCCATTCGCATTGATGTAAACCAAGGATGGGTGAATAGCGCAAATACTTTAAAAGCATTGCGATATTTGGAATCCATGGGCATCGATTGGATTGAACAGCCAGTGGTTGCAGATGATATTGAGGCAATGGTTGAAATTAAATCAAAATCCAACATACCTCTTATGATTGATGAAGGCCTTTGCAATGTTCGTGATATGAGGGAAATTATTGCAAAAAAAGCTGCAGATAAAGTGAACATTAAGCTAATGAAATGCGGAGGAATTTATCCTGCGGTGAAACTAGCGACAATGGCGGAAATGGCCGGAATTGAATGTCAAATTGGTTCGATGGTGGAGTCATCCATTGGATCGGCTGCTGGTTTTCATGTAGCCTTTTCGAAAAAAATTATTACGAGTGTGGAATTAACGGGGCCACTTAAATTTAAAACGGATATTGGGGATTTAAAGGAAAGTTATAAAATTCCATTTATTGAGTTGAATGAAAAAGCAGGTTTAGGTGTAAAAATTGATGAAGAGGTTTTATCTCAATTAACAACAGATTCTTGCATTATTGAATAAAGGTGGAAGACATGTCTGAAGTGTTAGAACAAGGTGTTTTAGGGGATATTCCCTATTATGTCAGAAGATTAACGGTAGAGGATTTACAACGGATTTTAGATCTCCAACAAGAAGTTGTTAAAGCACTGCCAAATCAAGAAACGTTAGAGCCTCTTTCTGCGGAGGAATTTTTATTTATTCTAAAGGGCAATGGATTGATGATTGGAATTTTTAATCATGATCGTCTCATTGCTTTTCGTGCGCTCTTAATCCCAATTGTAGATGATCAGAGTCTGGGAAGAGATATTGGATTGACGGATGAAGCAGATTTGAAAAGAATATTATATCAAGAAATTTCAAATGTGCATCCTGATTTCCGTGGATATGGATTACAAAAAAAGATGGCAACGATTATCATGAACCAAATTGATACATCGAAATTCGATTATGTGCTAGCGACAGTCATGCCTTATAATATCCCAAGCATAAAAGATAAATTTCATCAAGGAATGCATATTGCTGCATTGAAGGAAAAGTACGGCCGGAAATTGCGATACATTTTCGTGAAATATTTGCACAAACACTTGCAATTGAGAGATGAATCGGTGTTTATTTCAATGGGAGATATTGAAGGTCAACAGAACCTATTACATAATGGATATGTTGGAGTTGCATACAAAAAACAAGACGATGATTGGTTTATTGAATATAAGAAAGTTTCAAACGAGGGCTTGGAATAGACCAAGCCTTTTTAATTTTCATCATTTCTAGTATAAGGGTGAAAAGGATATCCAAACTAAGTGAAAAAAGGAAGATGGATATGGAATTTCACGAGTTTGGGAATCTCCGAAACCCGAAGTTACTATTAATCCACGGAATGGCCGTTACTTGGGAAAGTTTTCATCCACTCATTGATGAATTATCAAAGCATTATTATTTAATTATTCCTTCTCTGGATGGACATAATGGAGATTCGTCATCTCATTTTGAATGTATTGATCAAGAAACAGAACAAATTGAAAATTATATATTAAGTCGATATACGGATTATGTACATGGGGCATACGGTTTTTCGATGGGTGGAACCATTTTATTAAAGTTGTTAGCGAATCAAAAAATACAAATATCAAAAGTAATTTTAGATGCAGCCTACTATCTTCCTTTAGGGATTTATTCGAAAACGGCAGCGATGATTTTATCAAAAATCCTTTTAGACTTACGAAATAATCAATTACATCCTAAAATGCGCTCGTTATTAAGTTATTACGATGTGGATGTTGAAAGCTTAAAGAAGGCTTTATATCCTCAAATTTCTCTCAAAAGTATTGAAAATTGCTTTCTAGAGTTATTCAAATTTTCATTACAACAATCCCTTCGGAACTCAACAGAAATGTATTATTGGTACGGCAGTAATGAAATCATCCCTGCAAAATCCATTAAATACTTAAAACAAGTTATACCTAACATAAAAGAAAAGGTTTTGAAGGATTTAGGGCATGGGGAATTTATTACAAAGTATTCAACTGAAGCGGTGAAAGAGATGAGAACAATATATGGGTGAGTATTTATAAAAAGGAAAAAACAACAAAGTGTTGAAACTTGTTGTTTTTTCTTTGGAATCTATTTTTTTGGTGTAGATTAATGGATATTTTTTTTCTTGAAATTGCCGCCACGAACTTCTGCAATATCATTGAAAGTAATAAATGCATTTGGATCTTTCTGTCTGACGATGGTTCTTAATTTACTTTCTTCCATTCGGTTGATGACGCAATAAACAATTTCAACTGGCTCGTTGGCATATCCACCAATCCCATTTAAATAAGTAACGCTACGACCTAATCGATTGATAATCGCTTCTCCGATTTCTCGGGAATTTTTGCTTATAATTGTAACGGATTTCGCATCTTCAAGACCATTTTCGATGATGCTAATAACTTTTGAAGCGATATAATAGGCGATTGCTGAAGAAAGAGCTCCTTCAACGCCAAATACAAAACCGACGAAAATGAAAATAAATACATTGATAACTAAAATGATTTCACCAGTTGAAAAAGGTACTTTTCTACTAATTAATACAGCAAGCATATCCGTACCGTCTAAGGCACCGCCGTTACGTAATGCTAGACCCATACCAATCCCGAGTAATATACCACCTGAAATCGTGACTAATAAAGAATCCTGATTAATAATAGTTGGGATATGATGCATAATCGAAGTAGCAAATGATAATGTACCGATACCAATAACGGAATTAATCGCAAATGTTTTTCCGATTAATTTATAACCTAAATAAATAAATGGGATGTTTAAAATTGCTAAGAAAAGACCTAACGGAAGTGGGGTAAGCGTCGAGAGAATAATGGATATTCCGGTAATTCCACCATCAGATACGCTGTTTGGAATTAATACAGCTTCAAGACCATAGGCAGCAATAAATGCACCGATAACAATAAAGGCAATACTTACAATTCTATTCAATAAGGTAGGTTCATGACTTTCTTCATGCATATGTATAGGTTCCAATCCTTTCTCCTAAGAGTGCTTTTTAATTTTATCAAAATTTTGAAAGTCTTGCATCTACTAGCTCTAATAAATTTTTGATTAATTGAGAAGAAAATGTTATAAAAAAGAAAAAGATTTCCTATTTACTCTATCAAAGTAACTACCTTTGATAAGCAGGAAATCTCTTAACATTATTTTATTGGACAATAAGTGCAAGCGTTTAATCCAGGAATATCCTTTGTAAAGCAGCAACTTTTTCGCACTGGCGAATTGACGAGTTCCATCGGATTTTTTCCTTTTGTATATTCATAAAACCAAGATTTATTTGAAAAACGTTGCCATACTTTTGTATCCTCAAGTATTTCGATATCTTCAAAAGCTCGGTCTGCCAGCAGAGGATTTTGTAGCAATACATTATAATTCCACAACATATACCCGAAGATGTTCTCCCAAAGAGTAAGAGGAGAGATGGTTGTTGTTTGGCGAAGTTGTACAATAATTTGATGGGCTTGATACAGGATTTTTGAAATGACATATTCCCTTTCATTTTCTTCTACATAGCGGAAGTCTGTAGGAGTAATGTATGTTCCGAGCGTATCCATACCATATTCATGTACATGGAAGTAACGAACATCTTCTAATTTTCCGTCCCAAATTTCATCATAAGCAGTGAGAAAATAAAATTGGGTAGCAACGAATAATCCATAGCGACAGCTGAAATGGGATATAGCTGCAGCCTCTGTACTTGCTTGAGTAATTTCCATCATGAGCTTCAGAAAATCTTTTAGAAAAAATTCTTTATGTATATTTTCCAATGTAAATAAAGGATTTTTCGGCTCTTCTGTAACAATACTATAGGAATTTAGGAAAGTAAGTTGTTCATATGTTAAAACGGGCATCGTATCACCTCTATGTTATTTCACTGTGTTTAACATAACATGTTTTTGCTGATTTTGTTTGGAGATGATATAGAAGGGGAAAGCCAAACGTCATTGGAGAAGTTTGGCTTTTTCTGATAGGTCTGATTTTTTTCCTATAATCGCTGTGTGATAGCTATGAAGTAGCATGCCTACGATAATAACCGCAAGACCGAAAAGTGCAATTGGATCTGGTAGAGGAACTCCAAGTATTATCATTTCTCCGATAATGACAAATACGACTTCCATCGATTGAGTGGCTTCAACTGCAGCAAGTTTTCCTTGATGATTTCGCACACGGTCTGTGGCAATAAAGAACAACGTCGTGGCGATTACACCGGAACTAACAGCGACAATTAAGGATTGTATGACTTGGTTCATGGAAGGGAGCCCCACTGTACAAATCGCAATAACAGCTAAAATAAACCAAGCTGGCAGCGATGCAATGGTCATACCAAGCACACGTTCAAACGTATCGATTCGACTGCCGCATAACTCCATCATTTTTCGATTACCAAGCGGATAACTAAAGGCAGCGATGACTACCGGAATCATTCCAAGCAGTAAGTGATTGAAAGTTACCTCTTTTCCTTGTGGTATTTGAATAAGCATAATACCGACTAGAATAATGCATGAAATGAATAAGGAAGTGAGCGGTATTTTTTGACGTATGATTTTGTTATCTACGACGGTTACAAATAACGGTGCAAGAATTACACCGGCAACAATCGTAAACTGCCACGTTCCCGACACAAGCCAACCAGGTCCATAAGCTGCTGCAAAGGTGAGTGGTGCGTAAAAAAGAACAAAGCCCACGAAACTCCAGAGCAACCATTTTGAAGTATTTTCTCTCATTTCTCTACGTAAATTTTCAAAACCAGTTCGGTAAGAAACAATGGCAATAAGGAAGGGAAGCATAAAGAAAAATCTTAGTGAAGAACTCCACAGCCAACTTCCTCCACTTAACTCCATGGACCGATTTAAAATAAAAGTAACCGCAAAAAATAAGGCTGCAAATATGCCAAGAGTGATTTCTTTCATTTTATTAATACCTACTTTCTTAGAGAAAATATCGAAAAATTCTATACTACAAATATATTAACAGAATATTCAAACATGAAAATAAAAAACTTACGAAGCAAAATGCTTCGTAAGTTTTATTTTGTTTCTTCTTCAAAGAGTTTGACGATTTCGATGATGACTTTTGCAGCGAGTTCCATAGTTTCGGCAGATACAAATTCGTATTTACCGTGCATGTATTCTCCGCCAGCAAAAATATTTGGAGTAGGCAGACCCATATAGGACAACTGAGAGCCGTCAGTTCCTCCGCGGATCGGTTCGACGATTGGTTGAATATTTAAATTTTCCATTGCTCGTTTTGCAATGTCTACGATTTCTTTTACAGGCTCGATTTTTTCTTTCATGTTGTAATACTGGTCTTCTAATTCGACAGTGATGGCATTGTCACCGTATTCTTCTTTTATTCGCTGTTCAACCATTCGGAAGTATTCTTTTTTCGCTTCAAATTTGTTGCGGTCGTGGTCGCGAATAATATAAGAAAGAGTTGCTTCCTCAATAGTTCCATTAAAATTCATCAAGTGAATAAATCCTTCATAGCCTTCTGTTTTTTCAGGAACTGCTTCTTGAGGCATGAAATTATGGAATTTTATCGCCATCGTGATAGCATTGACCATTTTTCCTTTTGCAGTACCAGGATGTACGCTGATTCCGCGAGTTGTTACTTTTGCAGCTGCTGCATTAAAGCTTTCGTACTGTAATTCTCCTAGTGGGCCGCCATCCATCGTGTAAGCAAAATCCGCACCGAAAGCTTTGACATCAAATTTATGTGGCCCACGACCAATTTCTTCATCAGGAGTAAAGGCAACTCGAATTTTTCCGTGTTTAATTTCAGGGTGATTTACTAAATATTCCATTGCCGTCATAATCTCTGCTATTCCAGCTTTATCATCTGCTCCGAGTAACGTCGTGCCATCTGTTGTAATCAATGTTTGTCCAACATAATTTTTTAAATTTGGGAATTGGTTAGGGGATAGAGTGCATTCATCGTTTAATTGAATATCTCCGCCGTCATAATTGTCAATTCGTTTCGGTTGGACATTTGTTCCAGAAAAATCTGGTGATGTATCAACATGAGCTAAAAAACCAATAGTTGGTACAGGCTTGTCTGTATTGGATGGTAATGTGGCAAATAAGTAGCCATTCTCGTCCAATGTGATGTCTGTAAGTCCAATTTCGGCTAGTTCATCTTTTAGTACATTTAATAAGTCCCATTGTTTTTTCGTAGAAGGGGTTGTAGAGCTTTCCGGATCAGATTGTGTGTCGATTTTAGCGTATCGAATCAATCGTTCAATAACCTTTTCTTTCATGACGCTGCCTCCTTATTAATACTGCCACTATTGTATCATTTTTCCTTTTTTATGATGAGAAAAATGCTGTGTCAAAAATTACTATTGAAATTATTGAAACTATTTATAGCTACCCACCGTAGAATAGAAGAAGGATGGTGAATAGGATGACACAATTACTCATCACGACTCTAATATTTTCTATTATTACAACGATTCTTATCGTTCCAATTACTAGAAGATTGCCGAAAGAAGCTACATTATCATTTAAACAATTCTTGCAATCATTATTATTTGTATTCATCGGTAGTTGGATTATTTATTTTCTATTCGTATATTTGACGAAAATTGATGTGCATTGGACAATTTTCATTTATGCATTACCTGTTATATTGTTAATGGGTATATTGGCATCTGGTGGAGCAGAACGAAATATCAAAGGGATTCTGTTTTTAGCTAGTTTAATTGGATTAATATATATGCTTACAGCACCCATTTTTAATGCGGATGAAAAGTATGAGTCTGCAAAAATGGAGCAAAAAGTCGAAATTGAACCTTTTGATGAAACAAAAACACCTGCCAGCGTACCGCCGCATTTTGCGGAAAATAAAATGAAAAAAGCATTCGGACAGGTGCCTAATACAAGTTACTATGAGCTTGGGAACTTGCAAATTCAAAAAGTAAACGGTGAATTTGTTTATATTGCTCCCGTTGAGTTTTCAGGATTTTTCAAATGGTTAAATGGGGATACAACGCCCGGCTATTTTAAAATGAGTGCAACGGATTCCAATGATAATCCAGTATTTGTTGCGAAAGAAATGGTCTATGTACCGTCTGCCTTTTTCAATAAAAATTTAGAGCGCCATATACGTTTACAATATCCAACACTTATTTTCTACGGTGAGCCTCAGCTTGAGGTGGATGATGATGGTACACCTTATTATATCCGTTCCTATGGTGAATTCATTTCTGCCCGAAATGGATTTGATGTAAAAGGGATCGTCATGGTTGATGCTTATTCAGGAGAGACGAAAAAAATTCCTTTAGAAGAAGTGCCGAAATTTATTGATGGTGCTGTATCGCCTGAAGCAGTGAGCCTTCAAAATAGTTATTTCGGAAAATATGTGCATGGATTTTGGAATAGTCTCTTTGGAAAAAAAGATGTGAAATTGCCTTCTGATGAAGGAACAGAAGCGAATGTGAGTCCAGTCTTTAATCAAGATGGAGAAATGTATTATTTTACTGATTTTACAAGTCCGAAAGAAGGCGTTGATTCGATGCTCGGTTATTCATTGACTCACGCGCGAACAGGTGAAGCGGTGTATTATACAGGGAATTTAGAAGAATCATACATGGATTCTCAAGGGGCATTAGCTATTATAGAGAAGAAGTTTATTGAAAAAGAGTGGCAAGGAGTAATGCCTATTCTTTATAACTTCTACGGTGAAGCGAGTTGGCTAGCTCCTGTGCTTGATTCAAACGGCTTCTTACAAAATTACTTTATTGTATCTGCAGCGAATCCGGAAATATCCGTTTATGGGTCAACACCAAGTGAAGCACTAAGACAATACAAAACTGCTTTAACAAGAGGAGCAAGTACGGTGGAAGGATCAAGTGATGCAGAACAAAAAACGATTAAAGGGAATGTTCTCCGCGTCTATAAAGAGCGGGTAGGGGATTACACAATTGTGTCCTTCTTACTGCATAATGGCCAAAACTTTATTGTTAGTTCTCAAAATGAACCGCTTGCCATTTACTTGCAAGAAGGGGATGAAGTGGTCATTCGATATTTTGAAACTGGAGAAATGTTTTTACCGGTGAAAGAGTTGAAAATTGAAGGTGTAGTCAATATTGGCCAATAATAAAAATCCCGAGGCATATGCTTCGGGATTTTTTATTTTTGTTCAAGTTTTTCGCTTTTAGTTGATTTTTTTGAACGCTCCTTTATAAAATGGAGCATTTGTTGTTTTCTTAATTGTATTTGTTCTTCTTTAAATGGGTTCACTGTTGAAAAGAGCTTTCTTTGTTCTTCGAGCTGAAGGCGTTCTGATTTAAAACGATTTTTTGGTTCATGCTCAAAAATGTAGTCTAAATGAAAAAACTGCAGTAGTGCCACTTCTGGATTCTCTAAATTATATACGAATTTGATATTCCAGACGTTTGTGTAGGAAATATATTGATTTACATATTCCGTTGCATAGCGATATTTTTGCTTCTGGATTCTTCGTTCGATATTACGATGAATATTCCCTAAGCATAAGTTAATTTCTGCTAATGTACGATAGTAACTTTTAACATGTTTGAAATGCTGTTGTTCAAGGGATAAAGTGACTTGTTTATCTTGTTTCATGTTCATCTTTCCTTTGTAATTACCTTAATCCTTTATGGAAAGAATTTTTATAACTTATTAATTATACCGTTAAATTGTTTGGATAGCTCTACTATTCAATAGATTATTTCCAAGTAAAACCTTTAGAAGCTAAAAATTCTTTAATATGAGGACGTCGTTGTTCGATTAAGAAATCTGCCATTTGTTTCGTCCAGTTTGCCAATTTTTGATTCGAGCTTCTAGAAGCATAATATTTTTCCATGATTGCATCGTATTCATCTAACAGTTCATCATATTTTTCAACATTATATTCATTTTCGTGTAACACAGCTTCTACTGGTAATCTCGGTTTCGTTTCATTAACTTTCGTTGGTTTACCAATCGTCATCGCAAAGAGAGGGAAGACGTAATCAGGCAAGTTAAATAATTCGCTGATTTCTTTCGGATTGTTTCGTGCTCCTCCGATATAACAAATTCCATAACCTTCTGCTTCTGCGGCGATGACAAAGTTTTGAGCAAAAATTGATACATCGGCCACTCCAACTAATACATTTTCCGCTGTGTCCACAGTGATATCAACACCATGTTTTTTTCCAGCCGCTTCTAAACGTTTAAAATCTACGCAGAATAGAAAAGCGGCGCCTGCTGTTTGAAATTGAAATTCATTGTTTGATAGTTTCGCAAGCTTTTGCTTCTTTTCTTCATCTGTTACCCAAATTACGCTGTAAGCCTGTACAAAATGAGAAGATGCAGCCATTTGAGCAGTTTGAATTAAGTCAATAACCGTCTCTCTTGGAATTTCTTCTCCTGTATATTTACGAACAGAAGTATGGCTGCGTAATAACTCTTTTACACTCATGTTTTACACCCCTTATGTATTCATCAATAATAGCGTGAATTTCATCCTTTAAGGCTATATTAGTACACTTTCTTCTAGATGACAAAAATTTGAATTATAGAAGCCCCAATCGATTTACAGTACGTTGTTGAAAAAGAGTACTAGAAGATAAGCTCATTCATTAAGGTATTCCCAATTTTAAAGAAAAAGCACCTGTACCGTAAGCCGACGTGTTTTGTGGGGCACTTAATGATAGTAAGAAATAGATCGATTATTCATTCCTTTATTTTACCAGTTAATATATGGTTAAAACTTTACAGTAATTGAACAATTATTGAACTTGTATCAATACATAAAATGTATTCATTATTGAAAAATGAATATCCTATATTGAAATAACGTTCCTAAAGAAGCGAGGTGGTATACATGAAAAGACGTATTTTCATCGTACTTCTCGTGTTATTTTTGGTAGCTTTCCATTTCAAACCAATTGTTGCAGAAGAAGAAATTGTTCAAGCGGATTTAGTAATTGAAAATGTTGAAGTATTTACTGTCGACAAAGTAAACGAGAAAGCAGAAGCCATTGCGGTGAAAAATGGAAAGTTTGTTTATGTAGGAGATCGGGAGGGCGTACAAGCCTATAAAGGTCCAAAAACGAAAGTAATGCATTTAGATAATCAGCTGTTATTGCCAGGATTTGTTGACGGTCATAATTATGCATATTTAAAAGCCGAGAAACTGTATTTATTGGACTTAACCCCTTACTCAAATTTTGAACAATATAAAAGAGCGATTTTAACGTATCGTTCACAAAATCCACAATTAAGGCAGCTTCGTGCTGTTGGATGGAATCAAAATGTGACGGAAGAAGCGAGTCAAAAGAGTGGACAAACTCCGAGAGAATTAATTGATCAACTTGTTTCAGATATCCCGTTTGTAGCTTTTTCAAATCATCGAGACGAGCTTTGGGTTAACTCAAAAGCAATCGAAATTTCAGGATTGGATGTAGAAACAGAAAAACAGGAACAAGGACAAATTGACCTTTTAGAAAAAGGCGAGTTGGGAGTAGTTCAAGGACAGTTCATTAAAGTAGTTATCCAATCTTTGCCTCAACCGGATTTTACAGTAGAACAATATAAGATAGCATTGTTGGAATTTCAAAAAGAAGCGGCAACATATGGAATTACGGCAGTATTTATTCCGTTCCGATACCATTCGGAAAATTTATTAAAAGCTATTGATGAACTTGATCAACAAGGTAAGCTGACGCTTTCCTATGAGTTAGGGTTATACGTAGATCCTTTTAAAGGATTAGAACAAATTGATTCGTTAAAGGAATGGAGAGATAAGTATCAGGGAGAGAATTATAGTTACCAAACGGTGAAATTGTATGGTGCAGAAGTTTTATCAAAAGATGGTTCATGGAATAGGGACAAGTTTTATCAACTGTTGGAATTGTTAGATCGGGAAGGTTTTCGAATACATGTGCAAGCAGATGGGGAATTAGATGAAATTGTAAAGGTGTTTGAATATGTTCGAGAGCATAATGGAAAACAGAATTTCAAGCATACTATTTCCAATATCCCTTTTATGACGAGGGAAAATTTAACCCAATTTCGAAAGTTTGGTCTGATTCCATCTGTTCAGCCATCTCTCTTTTATCACACAATGGGAGTTAAAGAAAAGGTGGAAGAATTAAAAGATTTGCATCGAATGAAAAGCTATTTTGAGCGGGGATTACCAGTTGCATCTTCGAGTAATTATCCTTTTGGCGAGTTGAATCCACTATACGGAATTGAAACGGGAATGACTAGACTTCATGCAAAAGAAGAAAAAAATCTTAAACCATTATGGCCAAAAGAAAGTGCTACGTTGAAACAAATGCTTCGTAGTTACACCATCTATGCGGCAAGACAAATAGGAAAAGAAGAATGGATTGGGAAGATTCGTGTGGGGAAACAAGCAGACTTTATCATATTAGATAAAAATATCTTTAAAATACCTCCTAGTGAGATAAGTGAAGCGAAAGTCGTGTTAACTTATTTTAAGGGAAAAGAAATATATCGTGATAATTCTCATATCGATGAATGAAATAAAAAGAACCTCCCGTAGTTGTTAGGTGTATTACCTTTACGGGAGATTTTTTTTATGCGGTTTCATCTTTCTCTCTTTTAAAAGCTGCGTTGATGGTTGGTTCTGTCCCGAGTTTAATGCGTTTAATGTTTTCTAAATGTAAAATCGTTGCAACCAATAACAGCAATATTACGATGATAAATGGCCAAATAGTTGGTTCAAACAGCAAAGAGTTTATAGCAAAAACGATATACAAAAAGAATACACCGATAATTAAATAGTTGGATAATAAGGAAACTATGACAAGAGCTATCATAGAAAGTAGACCAAATTTCCAATTGATTGCAAGGAAAATTCCGATGAGGGAAGCAGTTCCTTTACCGCCTCTGAAATGCATATGAATGGGAAAATTATGACCTAGAATTACTGCGGCACCTGTCAAATAGAGCAATATTGAGATTTGTTCAGTTTCAAATAGTGTATAGTGATCTAAAAAATATCTTGTTAAGATAATCGCAAAAACTCCTTTTCCGATATCAATGAATCCAACAAGTATGCCGTATTTCCAGCCCAGCGTAAGAGTAGCGTTGGAAGCTCCTGCATTGCCGAGTCCAGCTTCTTTTAAATTCACACCGGAAAGTAATTGTGCTGCATTTGACCCATGAATACATCCAATAAAATAGCCGACAATAAGAAATGTAATCACTGCAGTTATCATTCTATTGGACTCCTTTATAGAAAAGTGCATTTTAATATATTATACTCAATAAAATAAAAAATAGTTTCAAATTTTTTAAAAAATTAGTTGACAGAGTGGCATACTATGTTTTATAGTTAATCCAACGATGGAAATCAAATCAATACTCTTATCAAGAGAGGCGGAGGGACTAGGCCCTATGATGCCCGGCAACCGGCAAGAAAATTGCAAAGGTGCTAAATCCTACAGATCATATTGATCTGAAAGATAAGAGGAGGAAATGTACGTGCATACAACACCCTCTTCTTATATAAGAAGAGGGTTTTTGTTTTACTTCAATGCCTCCTCAAGAAATCCATCAATTATTTATTTAGGAGGAGAAAACGATGTCCGAATTCAAGCCAGAAACGTTATTACTTCACGGTGGCCAACAACCTGACCCTACTACAGGTGCTATTGCTGTTCCTATTTATCGCACAACAGCATATGCATTCAAAGACACAGAACATGCGCGCAAATTATTCGCTCTTGAAGAAGTTGGTAATATTTATTCTCGCATTATGAATCCAACTGTAGATGTATTTGAAAAGCGTGTTGCTTTACTAGAAGGTGGTACTGCAGCTGTTGCTTTATCTTCCGGTCAGGCGGCGATTGCATTCTCCATTTTAAACATCGCTAATGCAGGAGATGAAATTGTTTCAGCTGGTTCCTTATATGGTGGAACATACAACTTATTTGCAAACACATTGCCGCGCTGGGGAATTACTACAAAATTTGTAGATGAAAGAGATCCAGAAAACTTCCGCAAAGCGATTACGGACAAAACAAAAGCGATTTATGCTGAAACGGTAGGAAACCCTAGTTTAAATATTTTAGATATTGAAGCGGTGGCAAAAATTGCTCACGAAAATGGCATACCATTAATTATCGACAATACGTTCCCATCTCCATATGGATGCAACCCAATTGAATTTGGAGCAGACGTCGTAATACACTCTGCGACAAAATGGATTGGGGGACACGGTACAACAATCGGAGGAATTGTTGTAGATGGGGGTAAATTTGACTGGACACAAGGTCGATTCCCAGGATTCACTGAGCCCGATCACACATATCACGGAATTCGTTATGGTATTGATACAGCCGAAGCTGCTTTTGCAACAAAATTACGTGTACAATTATTACGTGACTTTGGTCCAACTTTAGGGCCAGATGCAGCGTTTAGCTTCTTACAAGGTTTAGAAACCCTTCATCTTCGTTATGTAAGACATGGTGAAAACGCAGAAAGAATTGTGGAATTCTTGAAAAACCACCCATACGTAGAATATGTGAATTATCCAGGGGATGAAAACTTCCCATCTCACCACCTTGCGAAGAAATATTTAAAAAACGGTTACGGATCAATGGTAACATTCGGAATTAAAGGTGGTCGTGAAGCAGGTCGAGTGGTAATTGACAACGTGAAATTATTCTCTCACGTAGCGAATGTTGGAGATGCAAGATCGCTCATTATTCATCCTGCATCAACAACTCACCAACAATTATCTGCTGAGGAATTAAAAATTGCTGGAGTAGGGGAAGAACTCATTCGCTTATCCATCGGCTTAGAAAATGTAGATGACATTATTGCAGATTTAGATCAAGCTTTAGCAAAAGCTGAGGCAGAATTTAGTGTAAATAAGGCTTAATCATTCGTTCAAGCCCTCTAAGAACCGCTATTGAATCGCTAATAATAGCTGCTCATTTGCCGCTGTTAAAAAATAAAGCATTAAATGCTCCCCATAATAGTCGTTAAGAGAAGAGGTTGCTCATGTGCAACATTAAAATCCTCTATGGTCCAAAAGATAAAATGCTCATTTGCAGTGAAAATTTAATAGGAAAGTGCTGCTCATTCGCAGCTGATCCAATTATCCAAAGTTTCTTAAAATGATTGATTGAGTAAGGCTGCTCATTTGCAGTAGATAATTCAAATTTTCCTCAAAGGCGCTTAATCGAAAGGCTACTCATTTGTAGCAAAAATAATTTAATACGATGTGAGTTGTATTCCCATTCGAATACAATTCACATTAATAAATAGGCTGATCTGTCATTTTGGTAGAACCAATCGTTCTCAATTCTAGACACCCCATTTTCGATATATAAAATTAATTCCTAGTAAAATAATTAGGTTACTTGAATTTTATCGTTTAATCATTTATAGTGTATATAAGAGTTGATTGAATGCTATTGTATTTGGTATTTTCAATAATCCCCCCTAAATGTTTAAGGAAAGCCTTTAATGGCTTTCCCCTTTAAAAGGAGTTGAATCCTATGAAAAAGATTTATAGTGCCCAAAATTTTGCGGCTTATATCATATACGAATTAAATGACATGAATACTTTTGTAAATGCAAAATCATTGCAACATTTGCTTGAAATAGTAAAAAAACAGTGGGAAAGTGTTTTTGGATACAGCCCGTATAAAGAGCAAACCTATACGCTTTTAACACACGGGTATATAGTAAAAGAAGTATACGATGCATATAAAGAATTGGGTGAACAACCAATTTTAGAACCTGCAAAAGAATGGTTTTTAACATATGGGGATTTCCAATTGATAAGAAGACCTTTTGCTGTTCCTGCCTTTTCAGCGGAAGAAGAACGATTGATGAGAAAGATTTTACGTAACTATCAAACTGCATTATTAGTGCATGCATCATGATAAGATGAATGACTGGTCAGTACAATAATATAGTACTGGCTTTTTTATTTTAACGAAAAATGAATCAGTTATGCATTTATCTGCCCTTCTGAAGAAAACAATTGTCCTTCTTGGGTAGAATTCCCTTGAGTTCCTTTGAAATATACGTTAAAATTTCTGTATGTTTCAAAAAATATTGAATTTTTTATTATTTTCATCCGCTGAAGAAAGTGTTTGTGTAGTACGAATTCGCTGCACTCACTATTCAACAATGTAATTTCATGGAAAGAAAGATGGAGGCGAAAAGGAAATGGCAACAATCAAGGCGGCCATCTTAGGATTTGGCACAGTAGGTCAAGGCATTTATCATATATTGAATGAAAAGCGAGAAGATTTACGTAATAAATTAGGTGTCGAACTAGAAGTGGCAAAAATTTTAGTGCGTGACACTACAAAGGAGCGAGTTCCAGGAACGCGACATCTATTGACGGATAGTATTGATGATTGCTTATCTGTTAAAGGGTTGCAAGTTGTTTTTGAAGCCATTGTAGGAGAAGAACCCGCATACACATATTTGAAAAAAGCGGTTATGAATAAATGTCATGTTATAACAGCGAATAAAGTCATGTTTGCAAAATACGGACTTGAATTGCAGGAGCTTGCGAAACAAAATGGCGTTTTTGTTGGATTTGAAGCAACAGTGGCAGGCGGAGTACCTGTGATTAAAACTATGAAAAATATTTTGCTTGTGAATGATGTTTCAAAAATACAGGGCATTTTAAACGGTACTTCCAATTACATTTTAACAAAAATGCGTGCGGAAGGATGGTCTTTCGAAGAAGCGTTGAAAGAAGCACAAGCACTTGGATATGCAGAGGCGGATCCATTTATGGATATTTCGGGTCAAGATGCTTTTAAAAAGCTCATGGTTTTATCTGCCCTAGCTTTTGGTGAGCAGCCGAACTGGAATGATGTAAAAGTAATAGGAATCGATGACATTACGCCGGAACAAGTGAAAGAGGCAACTGAAAAAGGACTAAGGTATCGTCACGTCGCAGAAGTGGAAAAGTTAGCAGACGGTACAATTTTTGCCCAAGTTGGACCAATGCTAGTTGATAAAGAACACCCACTTTATCCAATTGACGATGTATTTAATGCGGTTACGATGGAAACAAACTATATCGGAACGCTGACTCTTGTTGGCCCAGGTGCTGGAATGTATCCAACTGCAAGTGTGATGGTAGAAGATTACGCTGAAATTATCGGAAAACGTGCTGGTTTTGTGGTAACAATATAAAATAGTTGCTTCTGGAAATGCTTCTGAAAAACTTTCGGTTTAAGAGGCATTTTATTTTCTATAAATCTTAAAGATTATATTCAAACATTCATATGATGAACTTCATCGTAAGAATCAACATTTATATTTTATTTTAAGCATTGAGAATTGTGCTATCTGAAATGATGTCTTAATTTTATGGTAGGGGGATGAAGCCATTGAAAGGAAATATAATTGGAGAAAAAATGATCATCCATGTGGGGTTGGATGATCATTTTTTAATATGCTGCATTGACAACCCTTGTTAATCTTCATCTTTGACGTCAATATCTTCTGGTATCGGCGTGTTCCGCCAAAGTTCAATCTCTTCCTTTATTTGCTTTAATTGTTCGTGGTATGTTTCAAATTGAGCGCTATTGATGAGAAATTGTTCTCCATCATGAACTGCTTTAATACGCCCTTCATAAATGTAACGCAGGACCATTTCTTCAGGCATTGAAATATCTTTTGCCGTCTCGCTCACTGTTTTGTACACAACATGACCCGCCTTTCATTTATGATTTCCCTTAAAGAAAATTTCTGACTAATGGTAAGTTTATTTTACAATATTATTATGGGAATCGGAGAGTTTTTTAAATCAAAATTCCGATGTTGCCAATTAAAAATTATGATAGCATTACAGTAAATTGTATTTTGAGTGGGAGGATATGCAATGAACATATTGCCATATATCTTTGTATTGCTTGCAGCGATGTTTTGGGGAACCGTTGGGACAACCCAAACTTTTTTACAGGAAGGCATTTCACCGATTGCTGTTGCTGGAGTACGATCAGCGATTGGAGGAGGGGTATTACTCATTGCAGTCCTCGGGATGCGAAAAATCAACTTAAAAAAATGGTCTTGGAAATGGACGATTTTAGCTGCACTGACAATTGCTTTATTCCAAAGTTTATTTTTTACGTCTGTTCGTTACACAGGAGTTGCTGTTGGGACGGTCGTTACGATTGGAAGTTCGCCGGTGTTTGCAGGAATTATTGAATGGTTGATTTTTAAACGTCGCCCAAGTCGAGTTTGGGGAATTGCCACGTTGCTGGCGATTATCGGTTGCATCTTGTTATTTGTTAATCGTGGAGAAACGACGATTCATCCTCTAGGAATCTTACTTGCCCTATGTGCTGGTTCGATGTTTGCTCTTTACACGAATAGCAGCAAGCAATTAACTGAAAGGGAAGAGACGTTACCAAGTGTTGCGATAACCTTTACGTTATCCGCTATATTTTTACTGCCTTTTTCTCAAAATGGTGTTTCGTGGGTGTTAAATACGCAAAATCTTTGGCCTATGCTCTTTATGGGGCTCTTTGCCACGAGTTTAGCTTACATATTGTATTTAGCGGGTCTTGAGAAAATCAGTTCTTCTTCTGCGGTGACGTTATCGTTAGCGGAGCCTTTAACGGCAGCGTTACTCGGCGTGTTTCTAGTTGGAGAATATTTAAGCCCTACTAGTTGGATTGGCGTAATGTTACTGCTTGGAGGCATATTGGTGCTGACTCTTGGTAGTAGAAAATCGGTTAAACAGACGAAAGAAGTAAATTTACAACAGCAAAATGATGTTGTATCTAAAGAGACTACTTAAGGGGAACCTTGAGTAGTTTTTCTTTTCTTTTTGTTGTTCTTCAGAAATTCTTAAGATTTTCCCTAGCAATTTTGTAAGAAACATACTTTATGATAAAACTATAAGAAAAAGAGATGAGGAGATGCGAATGCAACTTACTGTACTTGTAACAGACGATGATCAGGACATTCGTGACGGCATCGAAATTTATTTAAAAAACGAAGGATACAATGTGTTGAAGGCAAAAGACGGAAAAGAGGCTCTCGAAATTCTTTCCAAAAATGAAGTGCATCTGATTATCCTTGATATCATGATGCCGAATTTAGATGGCATTCAAGCAACGTTTAGGATTCGGGAGGAACGAAATATCCCAATTATTATGCTCAGTGCGAAAGCGGAAGATACAGATAAAATACACGGACTTTCAATTGGTGCAGATGACTACATTACAAAACCTTTTCATCCGTTAGAGCTGATAGCTAGAGTAAAATCCCAATTAAGACGATATACCCAACTTGGTACGTACAATGGAACAACCAATTCGAAAATCGAAGTAAATGGTTTATCAATCGATCGTGAAGCAAAAGAAGTTCGACTCAATGGAGAAATTGTCAAGCTCACCCCGATTGAATATAAAATTACCGAGCTATTGCTCACGAATGCTGGTCGCGTCTTTTCGATACAAGAAATATATGAACGGGTTTGGAACGAAGAGGCGTACAATGCAGAAAATGTCGTTGCTGTACACATTCGAAAAATACGGGAAAAAATTGAGGCAGATCCAAAAAATCCGAGATATTTAAAGGTTGTGTGGGGCATTGGTTACAAAATTGAAAAATAAGTTAGAAGCCGGTTTGATGGGAGCAAGTCTCATTGCATCGATTATCGGCATTATATTGATTATTAGCTTTACGATTCGTTTTTTAACAAAAGAATGGAACAACATTATCACGTTCTTTGTCAAGATCTTTTGAGGAGGAAATGATATGAAAGAAAAAAGTAAAATACTCCTCTCTCTTTTTCTTATATCTTGGACTCTTTTTTCAGTTTTCTTATTAATTACTTATGGCTCACAATATATCGGAAAATCTTACTTTGATTCGAATTCCTTTAAAGGAAATTTAGAAAATTTTAAAAGTGAAATAGGGCGATATGTATTAGAACCGTTTGATGTGGAAGAGGCAAAAAAGCAAATTACTGTAACAAAAGAGGAAATTGAATATCACCGAAATTATTATGGGTCGCTAACCGATCAAGTGGAAAATATTAAATATCAATATCAAGAACGAATTGAACAAGCTGCTGACGATCCGGAATTGAAAGAATTGCTTCTACAAGAACGGGATCAAAAAATTGAAGATATTAAGAAAAACTTTCAGGATGATAGTCACGTAGAAGAAAAAATTCGAAAGCAAAAAGAGGCAATTATTCACCGGTACGCTGTTTTAGAGAATGAAAATAAAAAGGCGTTTTTAGATGAGTATAATTACTTTGCTTACAGTTTACGAAATATTGAAACGGGAGAAACCTTTCAATCTGGCGATGTGAATGCGGAAGCGGTGTTTAAAGAGAATTTTGGAGATAAAAATTCGTATTTAGTCGTAAACAGTTCAAGAACGATTTCCCCAAATGAATATGACTACACAATTATGAAACCAGAGATGACGATTGAAGGAAAAGTATCTCGTTATGAAGGTACTATCATCATTCCAAAATCGATGATGCAGAATACTCAATTTAAAGAAGATTATCAAGTGTTTATGACTGTAAAAATAATACTTTATAGCATTTGGGCTACTTCTTTATTGGCGATTGTTGGGTTGATGACGGTAGCGAAGCCGTCCTTTAGAGACTTTTTATTTGAAAACCGCTTAAAAGAATACTTTTTAAAAATGCCGATTGACTTACGTATTGCAGCAACGTTATTTGCAATACTGATTACGTCTTTAATATTTGACATTACAGGTAATTTCATCCGATTCAATTATTATTACATGAATCATGAATGGATTCAAATCGGCATTCATTTAGCAATCGACATAGTATTAATTTATATTTTTACAAGCATTAGTATTTTGGGAGCACTATGGACTTGGGAATCCGTGAACAATGAAGAAAATATTAAATATGAGTGGAAAAGATCATTAGCTTATCGTTTATCTGACGGCATCCAAGATTTATTTTTATCTCGGTCAATCGGAATACAAGCTTTGGCAATTTTAACGGTTGCATTTTTGGCAGGATTCGGGCTTGCGATTGTTTTCATAGAGCCAATTTTTCTATTAGTTTATGCAATACTGTTTATCTTCATTGCATTACCAGCCTTGATTCTCTTTTTACGAAATGCAGGGTATTTGAATCGAATTATGAAGCAAACGAAAGATATGGCAGAAGGACGTTTGACGAGAGAAGTACAGGTAAAAGGGAAATCACCTCTTGCACAACATGCACAGAATTTAAACGAGTTGCAAGAAGGGGTTCGGAAATCTTTAAGCGAACAGGCGAAAAGTGAACGATTAAAAACGGAATTAATTACAAATGTGAGCCATGATTTGAGAACACCACTCACATCAATTATTACTTATACAGATTTATTAAAAAATCCCAATATTACAGAGGATGAGCGGAAAAGATATATCGAAATATTAGAGAATAAATCCCACCGTTTAAAAACGCTTATTGAAGATTTGTTTGAAGTGTCAAAAATGTCTAGCGGGAACGTGGAATTAAAAAAGGAACGAATTGATTTAACACAGTTATTGCAGCAGGCGATTGGCGAACATAAAGAAGCTTTTGAAAAAGCGAATTTAGATCTTCGCGTTATGTTACCAAATGAGCCCCTTTATGCCTATGTAGACGGACAAAAATGGTGGCGAGTGATTGATAATTTAATTGTAAATGCATTGAAATATTCATTAGAAGGTACTAGGGTATATATTACATTGAAAAAGGTAGATTCAGTTGCTGAATTAGCTGTGAAAAATATCGCAAATTATGAATTAGGTGATAACGTAGAGGAATTAACAGAACGTTTTAAACGAGCTGATGAGTCGCGGCATACGGAAGGTTCAGGCCTAGGACTTGCCATCGCTCAATCGATTGTGGATATGCATAATGGAAAATTGAGAATTAGCGTCGATGGTGATTTATTTAAAGTTGTTGTGACGGTGACTGCGGAATGATGGAGAGGTTGCGATATGAAATTCGCAACCTTTTTCTTGTGTAAAAAAGAAAACCCCCTGCTAGGCAGGGGGTTCCGTATAGCTTACAGCGAGGTATTAAAAAAGATCCCACTTGATGCTAAAATAAATTTCGGTTCGCCAACCAAATTTTAGTACCAAGGAGGGACCTATTATGTCTTCTGACACAAATAGTTTAGCACATACCAAGTGGAATTGTAAGTATCACATTGTATTTGCACCAAAATATAGAAGACAGATAATTTATGGAAAGATAAAGAAAGATATTGGACAAATATTAAGACAACTATGTGAAAGAAAAGGCGTAGAAATAATTGAAGCTACCGCATGCAAAGACCACATACATATGTTGGTCAGTATCCCACCAAAATTAAGTGTTTCATCATTCGTGGGATATTTAAAAGGAAAAAGTAGTTTGATGATATTCGATCGACATGCCCATTTAAAGTATCGATATGGAAACAGAAAATTTTGGTGTAGAGGATTTTATGTGGATACGGTAGGTAGAAATAAAAAGGTAATTGAAGAATATATTCGAAATCAAATACAAGATGATATCATTGCAGATCAACTCAGTATGGAAGAATTCATCGATCCATTTACAGGTGAAGAGATAAAGCGAAAACCTAGGAAAAAATAAAAGAGACCCTTTAAGGGTCAGCTGGAAAAGTAGTGCAGTTGGCGAACCATTCGATGCCCCTTTAGGGGTTGGCCAGTAATAAAGGCTTCTAGCCGCAGAACAAACCACCCGTTCACACGGGTGGTTTTGATTTGTGCGCCCGGCATGTACATGAACTATAGGGTGTAAGTCCCGAACCCCGAAGACAGAAGTAGAGGTTAGCCAAGAGCAAGGGTGTCCGTGGTGACGCGGAATCTGAAGGAAGCTGGAGGCAAAACACCGGTCCGAGGAACACGAACCTCATATAAGGCTAGGTATGATTGAGTGAGTTTGCAAAACAAAACAAAGCTCTTTCTGTCGAAGGTCATATCGAGTAAATGAGGCGGATAGATGGTGTGAAAGTGCATGTACTTACCCGGGGAGGTCTGGCGGATATGTGAAGTACTCTTCATAACCTACTTAGTGATAAGTAGCTGAACCGTCAGAAGTCAGCAGAGGTCATAGTATTAGTTGGTCTAGAACAACTAAGAAGGACCGAACAATTAAGAGAGAATAGCCCTTGGCATTCAGTGAGTCATGATGAAAACAGAAAACGTAGTACCTCACTTGAGGAAGGAAGCGGTGAATCCCGTGGGGGACCTCTTGGAGGGTGGAGTGACCACTGGCATAAAGAGAACAGCTATTCACGGAAGGAGAATAACGATGCTTTTGAATCAAATCCTGTCACGGGAGAACATGCTTCAAGCACTAAAACGTGTAGAACAGAATAAAGGAAGCCACGGAGTAGATATGATGCCCGTACAAAACCTACGACAGCACATAGTCGAAAACTGGCTATCTATTAAGGAGGCAATTCTCAAGGGAACTTATGAACCAATGCCAGTCCGCAGAGTCGAAATCCCGAAACCTGACGGCGGTGTTCGTTTACTAGGAATCCCTACCGTAACAGACCGTTTGATTCAACAAGCAATCGCCCAAGTACTTTCAAAAGTGTATGACCCTACATTCTCTGAAAACAGCTACGGATTTAGACCAAACCGAAGTGCCCATGATGCGGTGAGGAAAGCGAAAGAATATATAAGAGATGGACATCGATGGGTTGTAGATATGGACTTGGAGAAATTCTTTGATAAGGTCAACCATGACAGATTAATGGGTACACTCGCGAAGAGAATCCAAGATAAACCATTACTGAAATTGATTCGTAAGTATTTACAATCGGGAGTCATGATTAATGGTGTGGTGTCAAGCACATTAGAAGGAACTCCACAAGGAGGACCATTAAGTCCGCTACTATCTAACATTGTACTAGATGAACTAGATAAAGAATTGGAAAGAAGAGGACACAAATTCGTTCGATATGCGGATGACTGTAACATTTACGTGAAAAGTAAACGAGCAGGACTTCGCACAATGGCAAGCATTCAACGATTCATTGAAGGAAAACTACGACTGAAAGTAAATGAAAAGAAATCAGCGGTCGACCGTCCATGGAAACGTAAGTTTCTAGGATTTAGCTTTACCTATCATAAAGAGCCAAAGGTTCGTATCGCAAAAGAAAGCCTTAAACGAATGAAGAATAAAGTTCGTGAAATCACATCACGCAAGATGCCCTACCCGATGGAATACCGCATTCAGAAACTGAATCAATATCTAATGGGATGGTGTGGATATTTTGCGTTAGCAGACACCAAATCTATATTCCTTGAATTAGATAAATGGATTCGTAGAAGACTTCGAATGTGTCTATGGAAGAACTGGAAGAAACCGAAAACAAAGATACGCAACCTTATTCAACTTGGCGTACCACAATGGCAAGCGTATGAATGGGGAAATACTCGGAAGAGTTATTGGCGTATTTCAAATAGTCCAATATTACACAGAACCCTTGGTAACTCCTATTGGAGAAACCAAGGGCTGAAAAGTCTTGAAGCTCGTTATGAAAACTTGCGTCAATGATCTTAATTGAACCGCCGTATACGGAACCGTACGTACGGTGGTGTGAGAGGACGGGAGTTAATCGCTCCCTCCTACTCGATTATTTCGTTCGTCAATTCAGTTGGAATACTTTAGCGGAAGAATAAATAATGTAGTAAGGGTTATTAAAGATGGAAACCAAAATGGAATTATTACGTTTTTTAAGTGATGGACATTTTAGAAAGTATCGTGTATTGTAAATTGAGTGAAAAGAGAGTAAGGGGAATTACGTCTTATGGAATTCATTGAATTATTAAAAGCACTCATCCTCGGGTTTGTAGAAGGGATGACGGAATTTGCTCCTGTCTCATCTACAGGTCATATGATTATTGTGGATGACCTATGGTTAAAGACGACGGAATTTTTAGGACAGGGGTCCGCAAATACATTTAAAATTGTTGTTCAGCTTGGTTCCATTTTGGCGGTCGTTGTCGTCATGTGGAAACGTATGTTAAGTCTTGTTGGTTTATACAAAATCGATGGACAAGAATATTCGAAACGTTTTAATTTAATGCACGTAATTGTGGGAATTATTCCAGCTGGCGTGTTTGGCGTATTGTTTGAAGATTTTATCGACGAACATTTATTCACAACCGAAACGGTCATTGTCGGGTTAGTTTTAGGTGCTTTCTGGATGATTATTGCTGATAAATTTGGACCAAAACGACCAGCAGTTACTTCATTAGACAAATTATCTTATGGTAAAGCATTTAAAATTGGATTAATTCAATGTCTTTCTTTATGGCCAGGCTTTTCCCGCTCTGGTGCGACGATTGCCGGTGGGGTGATGATGGGGCTTGACCATAAAACGGCATCGGACTTTACGTTTATTATGGCTGTTCCAATTATGGCAGGAGCTAGTGGATTATCTTTAGTAAAAAACTGGGATCAAATTAATCCTGATCATTTTTGGTTTTATGCTGTCGGATTTATTAGTGCATTTATCTTTGCGTTAATTGCTATTAAATTTTTCTTAAAATTAATTTCTCGTATTCGATTAGTACCTTTTGCTATTTACCGTTTAGTGTTGGCAGCGGTATTGATTGCGGTATTATTCGTAATGTAATGAAAAAAATCCTTTCTCAAAACGGGAAAGGATTTTTTTCATTACATTTATAAATAAAGGGAGGATGTACATTTTTGTCGTGTATCGACATATCCACACAAGATTAGTTTATATCCACAGAAATAGGGAAACCAACTGCGCAAGTGAGAGCAATATCTACACGGGTAGGGGAACTATCCGCACAAGATTAGGATAAATCTACACGAGTAGGGTTGCCATCTGCATAAGGTTATGTCATATCCACCTAAGTTGAGGAACGAATAAATGTTTAGTATTTACATATTTATTAAAATAATGAAATAATGTTTTATGGATGTTAAATTTTAGATTTTAAATATATCTTTCATTCGTTTGGCT
This sequence comes from Ureibacillus sp. FSL K6-0165, assembly GCF_038004285.1. Taxonomy (NCBI): domain Bacteria; kingdom Bacillati; phylum Bacillota; class Bacilli; order Caryophanales; family Caryophanaceae; genus Ureibacillus; species Ureibacillus sp. FSL K6-0165. The sequence continues at coordinate 335,973 of NZ_JBBOQS010000001.1, read as the reverse complement.
TCGTAATAGTAACCAACATTTTTTATTTGTAGTTTTATTTTGAAACTATTTCAATCATTTTAGAATCTACTTTTGATTTATAAAAAACAATGTCGTTTTATATATAATCTTGGTCTTTATTTGATTCAACATTAACACTAGCTATTTTTGTGAGTTCCTTCATATGCACGTCTCCTTTCTTAAGAATCATATAAGGAGTTGGTTTACAAATGAAATACGTTAAGTATTTTACTTTTATTGTCTTCCTTATTGTTGTTTATCAAACCGGATTACCGGAAAATAACAGTTTGCTTTACTGGGGATTAATCAGCTTTTTTATATACGAAATAATTCATTTCATTTTTGTTGATTTTGTAAAAATAAGTGATAAGTCAGATAACATTTGGCGTCTATTCAGTCTCTTTTTTATAGTTACACTTTTAGTTTTATCAATTTACTTAAAGGAAATATTTTTAATTTTCTTTACTTCTATTTTTGGATTAGCGTTGATAATAAGAATTTATTTAGGATTTAAGAAAACAAAGCCAAAGCATCATCAAAACATCTAGGCATCCCACATTTGGTATAGAAAGCGAAAGAATACTGTGTACAGTTTTCATTGTTTGCCGCAATCTCTTCTATTAATCTGCTCTACGATAATACATTTCAAAATATGTAGAAGATGATATCTGGTAAAAACCTGTTAATTGAAAAAACGACTTTCAGCTATCTAGAGTTTTCCTTGATTAAGGGGGGCCTTTTTGCATTTAAGGGTATTTTGTGGGACTCAAAGAAATAGGAGAAAAGATAAGGCTGGGCTTTTTCTTTATTCGAATATAGGGCACTTTCCTTAAATAAGGAGAGGCCCTTTTATTATTAGGTCATATCCACACGAGTAGAGATATCATCCGTACAAGATACGAGTGTATCCACACGAGTAGGGGAGTCATCCACACAAGATTAGCTCCTATCCACACAAGTAAAGAACGATCCGCACAAGATGAAGATGTATCCACACAAGTAGGGGAGCAATCCACACAAGAGTGAGCATTATTCACACGAGATGAGTAACCATCTACACAAGTAGAAATATCATCCGCACAAGTGTAAGTCATATCCACACGAGTTGAGTAACCATTCACACGAGTAGTGGAGTCATCCACACAAGAGTGAGCAATATCCACACAACCAACATTAAAAATATTGGAAATTGCATCTTTTAATCATTAAATAAGTTAAATAAACCGCCGATACCGCCTTCACCTTTATCTTTTCCTCCTCCGCCTTGGGAAACAGGAGCTGCTGCGAATACGCGGCTTGCAAGTCTCGAGAATGGTAATGATTGAATCCAAACAGTACCAGGGCCTCGTAAAGTTGCGAAGAAGATACCTTCCCCACCGAACAGAGCGGTTTTAATGCCACCAACAGCTTCAATGCTATAATCCACTTCTGAAGTCATTGCGACAAAGCAGCCTGTATCGATTCGAAGAACTTCACCTGGCTGTAATTCTTTTTGATGAATGGCACCGCCTGCATGAATAAACGCCATGCCATCCCCTTCAAGTTTTTGCATGATGAATCCTTCTCCACCGAAGAACCCAGCAGAGATTTTCCGTTGAAATTCGATGCCGACGGAAACCCCTTTTGCCGCAGCTAAAAAAGCATCCTTTTGACAAATTACTTTACCATTTAATTTACTTAAATCCATTGGGATGATTTTACCTGGATAAGGAGCTGCAAAATATACCTTTTTTTTCCCCATGCCAACGTTTGTGAAGGTCGTCATAAATAAACTTTCACCCGTTAGAAGCCTTTTCCCAGCTCCCATTAATTTCCCCATGAATCCTCCACCGCTTTTAGAAGATCCATCACCGAAAATTGTTTCCATTTTTATGCCATCATCCATCATCATTAAGTTCCCGGCTTCAGCAATAACTGTTTCATTCGGATCTAGTTCCACTTCAACGTATTGCATATCATCGCCATATAATTTGTAATCAATTTCATGATTATTCATGTCCTTGCCTCCTTTAGCATTTACTTAATATATACGATATTTTCATACGTTTCCCTTTGGATAAAGTTTCAACTAGTTCAAGACATTTTATGAATTGTTGAGAAAAAAAAGGGATTATCGAGAAAATGTTGAATAATAGTACAATAAGTAATTAAAAATATAAGGAGGGTGTTATGGACTTAAAAAACTATATAAATGGCCGTTGGATTGAACAAGATTTAGAAAAAGTTGCAGTCATTAACCCAGCAACAGGTGAGGAATTAGCGAAAGTCCCTCTTTCAACGAAGAATGAAGTGGAAGAAGCTGTTCGTTCAGCAAAACAAGCTCAAAAAGAATGGGCTCTCATTCCAGCTCCTAAACGAGCTGAATATTTATATGAAATTGGTTATAAATTAAAGGAAAAGAAAGAGTATCTAGCTCAAATCCTCACAAAAGAAATGGGGAAAGTGATTGAAGAAGCCCGTGGCGAAGTGCAAGAGGGCATTGATATGGCTTTTTATATGGCGGGTGAAGGCAGACGATTATTTGGTGAGACGACTCCCTCCGAATTACCAAATAAATTTGCAATGAGTGTAAGAAGTCCCGTCGGCGTTGTTGGCATTATAACACCTTGGAATTTCCCCATTGCCATTGCTACGTGGAAGTCATTTCCTGCGATTGTTGCTGGTAATACAGTTGTTTGGAAACCTTCTACCGAAACCCCTCTCATGGCGTATGAATTAGGAAAAATTTTTGAAGAAGTTGGCCTGCCTGAAGGAGTTGTGAATATTGTATTTGGGTCAGGTTCTACGGTTGGTACGGCACTTATAGAACATCCAGATGTAAAAGTGATTTCTTTTACAGGTTCAAACGAAACAGGACGCAAAGTCGCAGAATTAGGTGGCCGACATTTGAAGAAAGTCTCCCTTGAGATGGGTGGTAAAAATGCCATTATCGTAATGGATGATGCAGATTTAAATTTAGCTGTGGAAGGAATTCTATGGAGCGCCTTCGGTACAACAGGACAAAGATGTACCGCTTGCAGCCGAGTCATTGTTCACAAAAATGTGAAAAATGAATTAGAAGAAAGGTTAGTCGCAGCACTTAGTAATTTAACGATTGGCAATGGTCTTGATCCGGATGTGAAAGTCGGACCAGTTATAAATCGGGCAGCTTTAGAAAAAATTTATCATTATGTGCAAATCGGCAAAAATGAAGGCGCAAGATTATTAACTGGTGGAGAAATTATTACAACACCACCATATAACCAAGGATTTTTCTTTGAACCAACCATATTTACAGATGTGAAACCTGATATGACCATTGCTCAAGAAGAAATTTTTGGACCGGTATTAAGCATTATTGAGGTAAATAGCTTGGATGAGGCTATTGAAGTCAATAATAGTGTGAAGTTTGGTTTATCCAGTTCCATTTACTCTCAAGATGTAAATCGAATTTTTAAAGCGCAACGAGATTTAGATACGGGGATTGTGTATGTGAATGCAGGTACAATAGGAGCTGAAATTCATTTACCATTTGGGGGAACAAAAGGAACGGGGAATGGCCATCGAGATTCCGGTCAAGCCGCTTTAGACGTATTTACAGAATGGAAAAGTATCTATGTAGACTATAGTGGCAAGCTTCAGCGTGCACAAATTGATACAGATAAATAAAAAGAAAAGGGGATGTTTGGAATGAAAGTAGTAGTGTTAGGTGCAGGACTTATGGGGAGAGAAGTTGCGCGAGATTTAAGTGCAAGCGACAAAGTAGAAAAAGTTTATTTAGCAGATTTAGATATTGAAATGGTAAATGATTTTATCAATGAAGCAAATTTACAAAAAATCGAAGCAGTGTATTGTAATGCAGAAGACGAACAACAATTGCGTGATATTATTTCAAAAGGAGACGTGTGTGTTAACGCATTGTTCTATGAGTTTAATGAACGTGTAGCAAATGCTGCAATTGATGTTGGCGTACATTCTGTTGATTTAGGGGGACATATAGGGGAAGTAACAGAAAATGTACTGAAATTAGATGAACAAGCAAAAGAAAAAAATGTAACGATTATTCCAGATTTAGGTTTAGCACCGGGAATGATTAATATTTTAGTTGGATACGGGGCATCGAAATTGGATAGGGTAGAGTCCATTCAACTATATGTTGGGGGAATTCCAGTAAAACCTGAACCTCCATTAAACTATACTCGTGTCTTCTCCCTTGAAGGTGTCATCGACCACTATACGGAGCCAGCCAAGATTATCCGTGATGGACAATTGGTGAAAGTGGAGTCACTCTCAGGAGTAGAACCTATTTACTTCGATCAATTTGGAACATTAGAGGCATTCTATACTTCTGGAGGAACTTCAACATTATATAAAACATTCCCGAATGTGAAAACTCTTGAGTATAAAACAGTTCGCTATAAAGGGCATGCTGAAAAGTTCCAGTTATTGAGAGAATTAGGATTCTTCGATCGAGATAATATTGTCAATGTAGATGGTGTCGAAGTGAAAGTACGCAGCGTTGTTCGAGAAGCGCTAAAGAAAAAATTGTACTTAGGTAAAAAACAAGATGCGGTAGTGCTACGAGCAATTATCGTTGGTGAAAAATCTGGTGAGCAAGTCACATACGAATATGAAACGATTTTAAAACGCGACGAAAATTCAGAAGTGACGGCAATGGCACAGGCAACAGCTGGTACGATTGCTTCCGTAGCGATTATGATTGGTGAAGGAACAATTTCACAACGTGGTGTGTTCCCACCAGAAACGATTGTACCAGGTAAAGAGTTTATTGAAAAAATGAATAAACGCGGCGTTATAATTAAAGAAACGTCTCATCGTTCATCGATTGTAAAATGGTAAAAACGTGTTCTAAAATTATTTGTCTGAATGTTCTGTATAAAGAGCGAATGGAGAAAAGAACGAGTTTTCCCATTCGTTCTTTTGCTTTTTTAACAAGACTTGGATGTCCACTAGAACGTGAAGTATAATGCTTCACGTTTTTTCTTTTTCTTCTTTAATAGCATAAAAATAAAAGTGTCAAAATCGGAAATTCATTTTAAATGATGTAACTATATAGAATTTTGGCAGTCTAATTGATAAAAGGAAGAAAAAGGAGTGAAATGGGATGAATAATAAAACCAAGATCTTGGCAAGTGGATTCATTCTACTCGTTTTTGGGGTGTTTCTGAGCTTCATATTGCTCGGAAAAAAGGTTGAAGTAAATGCAGCTTCCGTCGTTTTTTATGGGCAGCCTTATGATGTTCATCTTTCCCATGCATTAGATGAACAGGCAATTCAACGCGGCAAAGTGTACGTTACTGATGAAGATGGAAACAAAGTGGACGCAACGGTTACATTAAGCAAAAACCAACGCACATTAACGGTTGAAAATTTAAAAATAGGCAAATACATTCTTCATATTGAAGATAAATCCTTCCGAAAATCTTCGGTAAATTTAAAGAATCAAAAAATTGAATTTGAAGTGATTGAAAAGTTGGAATCCATAAAGTCCGTTAAAGAATTAGAGGAATATTTCCAAGCATTGCTTAATAAGCATAATCAAAACGGAGTTAAATGGAAATTTTTTGAAGAAGAGCGTGTTGAGATGAAACAATCAACTGAAGCAGATACTGCTTCAAGTGGAGGAAACCATTCGACAACGAATAATCAAGTCGAAGGAATTGATGAGGGCGATGTCGTTATTACTGATGGCAAATATATTTATGCAACTGTAGAACAGCAAATTAAAATTGTTGATGCACAAAATCCGAAAAACTTAAAACAGGTTGCAACGATTCAACTAAAAGGCAACGGCTATCCTCATCAGTTAATGAAAGAAGGAAATTATTTAATCATCTTATTGGATGAGTTTGTAGAAGATCCACGAAATAGCCATAAAGAGTATTATGGCGGAAAAACGTTTACAAAAGCAGCGATTTATGATGTCAGTGACGCTTCCAAGCCAAAACTGGTAAAGGAATTTGGTCAAGAAGGTTACATGAATGGTGTTCGTAAATATAGCGGTGTACTTTACATTGTTTCAAACTATACACCAAATTATTGGATAATGAAAGATGCAGAGGTCGAGCTAAGACCATACATTGTTGAAGATGATGAATCCAATCCTTTGGAAATTGAGAAAATCTCGATTATTCCAAGCTCTACAGAACCATCTTATACTATAATTTCAGCGATTGATTTGAACAATTTAACATCTAAAGAAGTAAATACTAAAGGATATTTAGGTAGTAGTTCTACTCTATACATGTCTAAAAATGCATTATATTTAACAGCTTTTGATTATGGAATGGCAGTGCCTTTGCCAATCGATTTAAGAGTGACGACTTCTGATTCTGAAGCAGAAAAGTCAATAGCTCCTATACAATCAGGTGAGCCAAAAACGAACATTTATAAATTTGCAATTGATGGAACAAATATTGAATTTACTGGGACAGGTACAGTGAAAGGGAATGTATTAAATCAATTCTCTATGGATGAACATAACGGATATTTCCGCATTGCAACAACGGAAGGAGTTGCTTGGGGTAGTCAAGCGAATTCCAAAAACCATCTATTCATTTTAGATGAGAACTTGAAGAAAGTAGGAGAAGTTACAGGGTTAGCGAAAGGCGAACGCATTTATTCCGTTCGTTTTATGGGCGATAAGGCGTATATTGTGACATTTAAAGAGACAGATCCACTCTTTGTAATTGATACGGCAGAACCGAGCAATCCAAAAGTATTAGGTGAATTAAAAATTCCGGGCTTCAGCAACTATTTACATCCGCTTGATGAAAACCATTTAGTCGGAATCGGCTATGATACAGAACAACGGATGGATTCATGGTCGAAGGAACCGTTTACTGTAACAAAGGGAATGAAAATTTCTTTATTTGATGTATCTGATTTCGCGAATCCAAAAGAACAAGATATGGTTATTATTGGAGGACGCGGAACTTATTCGGAAGTGCAATATAATCACAAAGCACTTTTTAGAAATGAAGCTTTAAATTATTATGGATTCCCAGTGATATTGTATGAAGAAGGAAAGAATGAGGATGTGAAATATAAAGGATTGGGTGCGTTAGTGTATGAAATTACAACAGAGAAGGGGATTCAGTTAAAAGGAAACTTAATTACACCTGCGAAAGCCAATGAATTGTATGAAGATTGGGAATCAAGCATATCTCGTTTAGTGTATATTGATGATGCCTTGTATACAATATCACCGAAAGAAATTAAAAGCTATGATTTGAAAACTTTTGAATCAATTGGACAAATGAAAATCAAATAAGTTCAAAAAATCTGCTCTGGTTGAAGAGCAGATTTTTTATTAAGAAGGGAATATTACAAGTAAATCAACTTGAGTAGATAAGTGATCAGAACAAGCAGAGGAAATATCCACATGATAGAATAGACAATCTGCACGAGAGGGGAAAGTATCCACACAAGTAGAGGGATATCCACACAAGCGAAGTATAAATCCATAAATCCGTACCAGTGCGAGTCCTATCCACACGAGGGAGGTAAACATCCGCACCAGTGCAGTTCTATCTACATGTGTGGGAGATGCATCTGCACAAGTAGATAGTACATCACACATGGACACAATCTACCAAGTTGTTTCTACATAAATACAAAAAATCCCCAAGCTTCATCATTGCTAAGGGGATTTTTCATATTCAATGAATGTTTAATATTTCGCTTACCGTCACACATTCATAGCCTTCTTGTTGCAAATATGCTAATACGCTTTCAAGCCCGTCTGCTGTTGACTGATGAATATCGTGCATTAATATGATTGCTCCATCGTGCAAGTTTGCTTTTATGATTGGCAATAATTTATTTGAATCGCGGTATTTCCAGTCGTAAGTATCAATTGTCCATAAAATAACAGGTACATCAATTAAACTTTCAACGTATGAATTAGTAGCACCATAAGGAGGTCTAAATAGAGTAGGATATTCTCCAATCACATCATATATCACTTGACTTGTATAATCGACTTGCCAAGAAACTTGAGAGGTGCTTTGTTTCGTTAATACTGGATGGTTATATGTATGGTTACCAATTTCATGACCGCGATTTAACACTTCATGTACGATATCTTTATGGTTTTCCACTTGTTTTCCAAGCATGAAAAACGTTGCCTTTGCACCGTACTTTTCAAGGGTGTTTAAGATTTGCATCGTCACTTGTGGATGTGGTCCGTCATCAAAAGTTAAAGCTACTTTTTTGCGGTCTGTTTTAGGAGTCACAATAGTTACATTGCTTTTCACTTCGCTTTGGAATGCGGATGCTAAAATAGGATTCAAGTAATAGATTGGGATATTAATCGTTGCAGGACCTGCATGTTCTTCAGCAAGTTCTCCTTGGTTAAAGTAAAATATAACCGATTCGCTCGTTATGGCAAAGCGATTGAAATTATTCCAATTAGGTACTGTTGTTTGCACTAGTTTTTCATCGATTATTTCTTTACCATAATATTCCTTTAGTTCAGCTTGAATGAATTCAGCTAACAAACCTAAATGCCCGATATCTTTGTTTAATAATGTACTAGAATCGATTAACTCTCCGGTTTCTTTATTAAATACAATGGTTTTATAGGTTTCTTTATAAGAAACTCGGTTCAGCGATAGCCGTTTCTTTAATACGATTGAGTAAAACTGATTGTTAAATAGGTGAATTTCTGTGGAGATGTCTAAGTCACCAATCGTTTTTACTTTATTTACATGATTTTTCTCGTTTAGTGAAGTGATATAATCTCGCTTCGAATCTTTTATGTATTTAGTAATCTGTTCATTCACCAGATCAAAAGGTGTTTTTGGGTAATCTATCGAATATGGTATTAAGCTATTCATTGACGATTCGGAAACGATTCGGATTTCCGGAAATTTTGAATCTGTTTCATCAATTAGAGAGGGAATCTCCGGATATTTTGTTGTAGCAGAAACGGTTGGTTTTTGGAATTTAAACTGTCCCGTTATGGAAATTGTAATAACAATAATCGTAGTTAACGCAATGATGGAACCAATCAATATTAAGTCAATCCATGCGCGGCGTTTTGACTTCCGCTGTCTCATCTATGGCTCTCCTCTCTATAGTTATCAAAAGGTGGTTTTATTTAAGTTGAAAAAGATATGTACTTGAGATTTGCCTTTCCGTTCGGTATGATGCAAAGAAGAAAGGGAGAATAAAGCAATGGTAAATGAAAAGAATGATGAATTGGCGTTAGATTGCTTATTGTTAGCGGGACAAATTATGATGGAAAGCGGTGCTGAGACTTATCGAGTAGAGGATACGATGCTCAGAATGGCTCGCTCCCAAAATTTAGACGCCCAAAGTTATGTAACACCTACGGGGATTATTCTTTCCCTTGGTAAACAACAAAAAACAAAAATTATATCCATTTCAAGCCGTATTACAGACTTGCATAAAATTGCGAAAGTAAATAATGTTTCTAGGAAGCTTACACTTAAAATAATAACATTAGATGAAGCGTATGACGAGCTAAGAATGATACAAAAAACAAATTATTTTTTGCCAATTTGGTTGCAAATTTTAATGGCTGCCGTATCAAGTGCTTGCTTTTTAATTTTATTTAAAGGGACTTGGTTTGATATGCCAGCAGCTTTTATAGCAGGGGGCACAGGTTACCTTGCATTATTGGCCATTCAACATTTAACGAAAGTGAAATTTTTCTCTGAATTCTTCGCTTCTTTTGTCATTGCGCTCGTGGCATTTTCTACTGTTAAACTCGGTTATGGAAATGAAATCGATAAAATTATCATTAGTGGCGTAATGCCACTCGTTCCTGGGGTATTAATTACAAATGCTGTTCGAGATATGATGGCGGGTCATTTAACCGCTGGCATTGCGAAAGGGACAGAAGCGTTTTTAACGGCTTTTGCTATCGGTTCGGGTGTTGCAGTGGTTGTGGCATTTTATTAAGGAGTAATGGATATGGAATATGTAATTCAGTTGATTTTTAGTTTCCTTGCAACAGCGAGTCTTTGTGTGATTTTTAACGCTCCGATTAAAGCGATTCCTTATTGCGGATTAGTCGGGGCTGTTGGATGGATGATTTTTTATAGTGCCTTGCAATTACAATTAACAGAAGTATTCGCTTCTTTTTTAGGGGCTTTCGTTGTCGCAATCTGTGCACAAGGATTTGCAAGAAGATTAAAATCTCCGATGATTGTTTTTATTGTCTCAGGGATTATTCCTTTAGTACCTGGTGGGCTTGCATATAATACATTGCGTTATTTTGTGGAGCAAAATTATACTTTAGGATTGGAAACCGGAATTCGTGCGTTTTTAATTTCAGGGGCAATTGCTATGGGGATTGTTTTTTCTGAAGTTATATTTCAATTGTTCGTTCAATTTATGAGGAATAGTCTGACTTCTATGCAATCTTTTAGTCGAAATAAAAGACGACAATAAATGCATTATTTAAAAAGGCTACTCAAAACACTAAGGAGTAGCCTTTTTTATTTAAGAAGATAAAAGCTGAGGTATATTGTCTGCTGTAACAGGTTTACTGATTAAAAATCCTTGTATAGCATCGCATTCATATTGTTCTAACAGTTCTTTTTGTTCATTTGTTTCTACACCTTCAGCTAACACTGTCAAGTTCATGGATTTTCCGAAATGAACAATGCCCTTAATTAAGCGTTGCGTTTTTTCGGATTGCGTAAGTGAATGAACAAAAGTTTGGTCGATTTTTAATGTATTAATCGGTAAAAGTTGCATGTATCGGAATGAAGCATAACCTGTTCCAAAGTCGTCCAATACAAAGGTAATGCCTTCCTCTTCTAATTTACGCATTTGTTGAATGATGGATGTTTCCGCTTCAGCTTCTAATGCAAACTTTTCTGTAATTTCGATTTGTATGAGATGAGCAGGACAACCTGTTTTCGTCAATGTATCTAATATGAATTTTGCCATGTTTTTATCCCTAAATTCTCGAACAGATAAGTTAATCCCTACTTTTAATTCGAGGCCTTGTTTTTTCCATTTAGCTGCTTGTTGACATGCTTCTTCAATCACAAAAGAACCGATATCGTTAATTAAACCAGTTTCTTCAGCAATTGGGATTAATTCGTCGGGACTAACTACGCCAATTTCTTCGTCATCCCATCTCACAAGAGCTTCGACCGCATAAATTTGTCCTGTTTTTAAATCTACTTGCGGCTGATACAATACCTTTAAATTATGCTGATCGAGCGCCATTAACAAACGTTTTTCAATGATGGATTTCCGATTTAATTTTTTATGGGCAGCTTCAGAAAGAGATAATATATTATCTCCACCAGCTTCGCGAACATTAGCAATCGTTGCAAGAGAAGCGTTCATTAATTGAGTAAAGTTCGATTGATCTTGCGGAGAACGAGTAATTCCACCGCTGATTGTAATCGGCATTGCACGATTGCCAAGGTAAATTGGATTTTGTTTTAAATAGGATAAAAATCCTTGGATAAACCATTCGCCAAGGGGAGTAATCACAACAAAATCACTTTCGTTTATGCGAGCGAGTAAACTATCCTGGAAGTAAATTTTTAAGCGTTTCGTGAACTCTAAAATAAAGTTGTTGTCCAGCTCAACATGATGAAGTTCCTTCAACGTGTAGAATTTATCGATACTCAAATAAACGAAGTAAAATTGTTGTTGCTCTGCAATCATTTCTTTTACAACGTTTTCTAAGCGATGGACATTCATTAAACCAGTTTCTGCATCAACGTAAGCAATTTTTTCGAGTTTATGTTGCAATTCTTTTTCATTTGTAATATCTTGCTCTATTAATATGTAGCGATATTTTTGTTCACTATGAGAATAAGTGGGAATGGCAGTTAAATGTACCCAATAAGTTTCACCGGTTTTTTTCATTTTTTGTACATCGCCTTGCCAAATTTTCCCTTGAGATATAGTATTCCATATAGTATCAGCTATTTCATGGCTTTCTTCTGTATCAGGGAATAGTTGCCAAAAGGTTTTTCTTAACACTCGTTTTGGCGTCCATTTACTTGTTTTTAAGAATAAAGGATTACAGCTAACAATAAATCCTTCATGATCTAACGTAACCATCATAAAGGATGAGAGAAGCCCACTCTTTAAATCAGATAGTTCTTGGTCAGATTCTCCTAACTGAGAAAATTGGTGTTCTGGTAAGCAATAAAAAACAATGCAACGATTGTTGTTAATCGTGCATGGGAAAACGATTACGTCTGCTTTGATAAGCGTTTCATTTTTATGAATCAGTTGTATATGATTTAATCGAATGTATTCTTGAGCATTCAGTATGCGCTGCCAAGTATTTTCAGATAAAGTAGAAAATAATTGTTCTTTTAATGAATCAACACTCTGAAAGTCCTGTTTTGTGTAACCAAAATATTGTTCACATATGGTGTTCCAAGTGATTGTATCTGCATTTACATTTAATGCAAAAGATGGGAAGGGAGCTTTCAGTAGCAAGTTTTCATCATAGCTTTGCGTTATATTAAGGTTCATCCTAATTCCGTCTCCTTGCATACCGTAATTTTATACCATATTTATTATAAATTATTTTGAAGTCAATAGTCACTATTGTAGGACTATCAATTTTTTGACATTAAACAATGATACTAAAATGGGCCTATAAAAATAGTAAATTGTTACAATAATAATTCTATATTATAAAAAGGAAGTTCATGCTATGCAACATTTAAAAGGAATTATATTAATCATCATAGGAGCAATGCTGTGGGGGGCAACAGGGCCACTAACAGAGTGGATTTTAAAAGATTCAGGTATGACGGTGAATTTTTTTCTTACTGTTCGATTGCTTGTTGCTGGAGTAGCGATTTTATCATTTTTACAATTTACCAATAATTCAGTTATGGCTGTTTGGAAAACAATATATTGGAGTCGCCAACTTGTTATATATAGCGTAGCCGGTATGCTTGGGCTACAATTTTCTTTCACAATGACCATTCAAAGTAGCAATGCGGTTTTTGCAACACTATTGCAGTTTCTAGGGCCACTTTTTATTCTTGCTTATACATCTATTAAAGTTCGAACATGGCCCCCTAAATACCAAATATTAGGTGTCCTTGGTACGCTGCTTGGGTTATTTTTATTACTAACAAACGCGAAAATTGATCAGTTATTGGTTAGTCGTGAAGCGCTTTTTTGGGGTCTTGTACTAGGAATTACTTTCGCTATTTATACGTTATATCCTGCACGTTTAATGGCAGAGTGGGGGGTTTTACTTGTAGTTGGTTGGGGAATGTTGATTGGTGGAGTCGTGTTAGGAATGGGATCGTTTATTTGGCAAAGCGATGAATGGGGGTTGCTCTTCGATATTAAATTATTGATTTCTATGTTTAGTATCATTTTCTTTAGTACCGCAGCTTTTGTTATGTTTTTAAGCAGCATGAATTATATTAGCCCGGTATTAACGAGTATATTATCCACAATGGAGCCGCTCACTACAATGGTTATTTCGATGATTGTATTTTCAACAAGATTTGGTCTATGGCAAGCAATTGGAATACTTCTTATGTTAGCATGCGTAACGTGGATTTCAGTAGCGAGTGAAAAAGCGGAAAAATACAATAAAAATTAGCGCTGAATAAATGGTACGATTTAGCGAGATAAATGTTCCCAAATGTTTGGGAGCAATGCACTTTGATTTAAAAATGAATTTGGCGTTGTTTTATAGATTGGGGTGGGTTTGTGAAAGTTGTTTTGAGTTATTTAAAGCCATATAAATGGTTTGCGCTAATTGCCTTAGGATTAATGTTGTTAGAACTTGTAGCTGAATTGGCACAACCGATCATCATCGCCAAAATTATTGATGAAGGTATTGTCTTAAAGGATTTTCATGTGATTTTCTTATGGGGATGCATGTTGATAGGAATTGCATCTTTAGCCTTTTTATGCGGAATTGTAAATACATATTTCGCTGCACATGCGGCACAAAGTTTTGCTTTGGATTTACGAAATGCTTTATTTAGAAAAATTCAATCATTCTCCATGACAACTTTTTTGAAATATCCAACATCCAGTTTGATTACAAGGCTCACCAACGATGTTCAACAAGTACAAAGCATTTTATTTATGAGTCTGCGCATTATGATTCGTGCTCCTTTAGCGGTTGTACTGAGCCTTGTAATGGTGTTTTTCGTTAATGCCAAGATGGCGATGATATTAATGATTGGTACACCGATTCTCACTATTTTTTTATATATAATTGTAAAAAACGGGAGTCTTTTATTTGGACAAGTACAACGTCGAATGGATCGAGTGAATCGTGCGCTTCAAGAAAGTTTACAAGCGATTTATTTAGTGAAAGCTTATATGCGAAATGCCTACGAAACGGAAAAATTTAACCGGATAGCCGAAGATTTAAAACTGGATACGATGAAAGCTCTCCGAATGATGGAGTTAATGATGCCCATCATGAGTTTTGTGCTGAATGTGAGTTTACTGCTTGCTATTTGGTATGGTGCACGTGAAGTAAGCATGAACGAGGCGCAAGTGGGGGAATTAGTGGCAGTTGTCAACTACGCTTTACGTATTACAGGATACTTCGGAATGTTTGCCTTTATTTTAAACGGGTTTACTCGAGCTAAAGCTTCCAGTGAACGAATGGCGGAAATATTAGTCATGGAAGAGGGGCTGGAAGAAGAAAAAAGCGGGACGGAAACACCGAAAGAGGAATTCGGAACGGTTCGTTTTAAAGGCGTTTCCTTTAAGTATCCAAATACAAAAAAATTAGTCCTTCAAGATATTTCTTTCGAAGTAAAGCAAGGAGAAAAATTGGCGATAATGGGGACGACTGGCTCTGGCAAAACCACGTTACTTAGTTTAATTCCCCGTTTTTATGAACCCAGTAAAGGAGAAATTGTAGTTAACGGAAGAAATATTTCCGATTGGTCATTGAAGGATTTACGTAACATGATTGGTTATGTTCCCCAAAAGGCATTGTTATTTACAGGTTCGATTGAAAACAATGTAAAGTGGGGGAAAAGAATGGCAGAACATCGTGAAGTTGTGGCTGCTACGACAAAGGCACAAATCCACGATACGATACTCAATTTTCCTGAACAGTATAAAACAAGGGTTGGCCAAAAGGGCGTCAATTTATCCGGTGGCCAGAAACAGAGATTATCGATTGCAAGGGCGATTATTCGAAAGCCTCAAATTTTAATACTAGATGATAGTACAAGCGCTCTCGATGTAAAGACGGAAGCTGCTTTATGGGATGCCTTAAAAGATACAGAGGCGACGATGCTCGTTGTGACTCAAAAAATCCATACAGCAAAAGGGGCAGATCGCATTGTATTGTTAGATGAAGGAAAGATTGTTGCTATCGGTACACATGACGAATTGATGAAAAGTAGCAAGCTTTATCAACAAATCGCCAGCACCCAAGAGGAACAGGTAGGTGATGAATGATGGAAATGTTCAAAAAACCTTTTGGGTACGAACCGATTTTGACGAAAGAAGATTTACGCAACGCGGAGAAAAAACACAAAGGTCCTAGAGCAAGCGATTGGAAAAGAACGCTCCTTCGTATTTGGAAATTAGTGGATGAACAAAGAGGGTTGTTGATTGCAGTTTTCATCATGGTCATCATCAGTTCGATTGCCGGGTTATTAGGACCTTTTTTGATGGGATATATCATTGACCATTTTGTTATTCCGAAAGAATTTCAACGTATGGTTCCGATGATTGGTGTGCTAATTGGTGTGTACATTGTTTATGCAGTGACATTGTTTATGCAAAACTATTGGATGGTAGGCATTGCACAAACAACGGTATACAGAATGAGGACTGGTGCTTTTAAACATTTGTTAAAGCTCCCAATCTCTTATTTTGATAAAAGGCAGCATGGAGAAATTATGAGCCGTTTGACAAATGATATTGAAACGGTGAGTGCTACGCTAAATACGTCTTTTATTCAAGTGTTTTCGAGCCTTTTAACCCTTGCCGGCACAATCATCGTGATGCTCTATTTAAGCCCGTCTTTAACACTCATTACAATGATCGTCATCCCGCTTATGTTTATAGCAATGAGATGGATTACGAAAAGAACGAGCAAGTTGTTTAAAGCGCAGCAAGAAGCTCTTGGAGATTTAAACGGGATGATTGAAGAAACGATTTCTGGTCAAAGTATTGTGAAGGCTTTTTCTCAAGAGGACCACGTGAAACAGGATTTTTATATGAAAAGTAAACGTCTAAAGAACGTTGGATTTTGGGCGCTTGTATATTCAGGTTATATTCCAAAAGTCTTTAATTTTCTAAACAATATGAGTTTTGCTATTATCGCCGGAATCGGAGGAATTTTTGCGTATTACGGGTGGGTAACAATCGGAACTATTGTGATTTTTACAGAATACGCTCGGCAATTTACCCGACCATTAAATGATTTAGCGAACCAAATCAATACCGTATTATCAGCAATTGCAGGGGCAGAGCGAGTTTTTTCAATTATGGATGAGGAGATGGAAGAGGACCGAGGAAACCTACCTGATGATTACCTAATTCGAGGTGAAGTAGAGTTTCGAAATGTGTCTTTTAAATACGAGTCAAAAAACAAATCTGATACATTGCATAATTTGAATTTCCGTGTTCAACCAGGTCAAACGGTGGCGCTTGTTGGGCCTACTGGAGCCGGGAAGACGACAACGATGTTATTGATTGCCCGCTTTTACGACGCAAATAGCGGTGAAATTCTCATTGATGGAAAGAATATTCGCGATTATAAGCGGCAAACGTTGCGACGACAAATGGCTTTTGTGTTGCAAGATCCCTTTTTATTCGAAGCGTCTGTTCGAGAAAATATCCGTTATGGAAGGCTTGATGCAACCGATGAAGAAGTGGTGGATGCAGCAAAAAAAGCCAATGCTCATGATTTCATTATGAAGTTGCCAAAAGGCTATGACACGGTGTTAAAAGCGGATGGTAGTGAAATTTCGCAAGGTCAAAAACAATTGTTATCGATTGCAAGAGCATTTTTAGCGAATCCTGCAATTTTGTTATTGGATGAAGCGACAAGTAGCATCGATACTGTAACGGAAAAGAAAATTCAAGAGGCATTAGAGGAGTTAATGAAAGGACGAACTAGCTTTGTCATCGCCCATCGATTAAATACCGTTCGTCATGCAGATATCGTGTTTGTGATGAAAGACGGAAGAATTGCAGAATCGGGGTCTCAGCAAGAATTAATCGAAAAAGATGGAATTTATGCAAATATGTTAAAACAATCAAAAGGAGGGGGTGTTTAGAAAGGTGTAACTTTCTAAACACCCTCACATCATTATCATAATCTTTTATCAATTTTTGATTCTGCGGTGTGTGAAATCAGTTTCCACCATGCTTGTCAGAATTTGTATAACCAGTTTTGGGTTAATTACAATTTAAAATCACACCCTAAACATGCTATATATGAACTTTTACTCAATTAAAATATTTCTCCCAAATCAATCGTAATTTGGTTAAGATAGATTACTTAAAGCTATATACAAATCCTACCTCACTCTTAGAATCTAAGGATAGTAAATTAATATGAAAGGGGATTATTGACATCAACTCTGCTCTAGCCTATGTTGATGAAAAAACGGCAATTGAAAATATGAAAGTGGCTATTAATACTATTCGTGAGGCTTATGATAACAGAGTTTCAACAATTGACAAAGCTTATTTAGAAAAATAGAAAGAGGTGAACGATATGGATAAGGAAATATATCCAAGATATGAACTGGGTAAATTACTAAATATTACGTACCAAACTAAAATCCCCCAAAATTCCATCAATCTTTCTATAATTTGGTATCCACCTTGTTGTTTCAGATATAATACAAAATATCTATGACAATAAAAATACTCCAATAGCAGATACTCAATATTTTTAAAAAACGGAACCGATTTTTGATTATCAGCCTATCAATATCCCTCTCTGTATTAAATAACATTTAGGTTAATAAAACATAACTAACAATATCCTTATATAAGGATGTAACCTGATTTCAAACATTTCCATAATTTTATTTTCAGGACTTTTTAGATGTTACGTCAAATTTTAAAAATCCTTTTAACAATCGTCTTTAAAAAACTTTTCTACTATATATTCGAATCGAGAGTATCCACGAAAGAACATAAAGAAGTGCAGCCGATAATATTATGGCAAGATAAAACAGGGAATTATCCAAAGATAGTACCGTTTGGACTACCTCTCTTACTCTATCATTCAAATTAGGTATAAAACTTAGGGTAACCATATAAATAACAAACACACCACCAAATCCAATCAATAAATATTTACTGTTAAATAGATAAGAAAATGGGAAAGCAAATGAAATTAAACCCATTACAATGCTCGTAATGAACAATAATACTTCCCATTGCATGATTTCTCTATGAATCATCCAATTTCCTATAAAAATAGTCAGCAGAGTAAGAAAAATAAAAATTAGCGCACCAATATACTTTGAACTGACAATTTCCTTTCGTGTATATGGTAAAGAATTTAAAAGCAGATTGGCTGACGATGTTTCATCCGTTTGAAAAGCATTCATGATGATTACAATACAAAAAACGATAGCCACCCAAGAAGTAGAAACATTTACAAATAAATAGATAAACAAAAATAACAACATGAATGGCAATGTTTTCTTCTGTAATATCATATCTTTACGAATAAGATTTAGCATCTATCTCTTCCCCTTTCTTTGTATATAGCATAATATCCTCAAGTGTCGGTTTCTCTATAATGACCGTATCACCAAAAATATTTTTTGTACGTTGTTTATTCGCTGTCAATGCTCGGAATCCGTGATTAGTTTTATGAATTCCGATAAATTCTTGTTCTGTATCACGATCTAATAGATTCGTTCCTCCTTTTACTATTGCGAATTCCTCTTCGATTTTATAATACTCTTTTGTAAAGATATGTTGCCCATTATGAATAAAGGTTATATAATCTGCTATTCGATCTAAATCTGTCGTAATGTGCGTTGAAAAAAGGATTGTTCTTTCTCCATTCTGCATAAGGTTGTGTAGGATATTTAATAATTCACTGCGAATGATTGGATCTAATCCCGATGTAGGTTCATCCATGATAATTAACTCAGCATGGTGGGATAATGCGATGGTTAATGAGGCTTTCATCTTCATCCCTTTTGAAAAGGTTTTTAAATTTTTCTTTAAAGGCAGTTCAAACATATCTACATATTGATTAAATAAGGTATCATCCCATTTACGATAGGCAGGTTTAATAATTTTCTTCATTTCAGCCAATGTAATATTTTCATAAAAAATGTTACTATCGAACACAAAGCCGATTCGTTGTTTTATTTCTTTTTCATTTTTTTTATAATCCATACCAAAAATAGAAATTGTTCCACTATCCGGTTTTAACAAATTCATTATCAGCTTGATGGTTGTGGATTTTCCTGCCCCATTACCACCAATAAACCCTGTAACAAAGCCTTTCTTAACTGAGATAGATAAGTCTTTCAATTCAAATCCTTTAAAAGCCTTATATACATGCTGTAATTCAATTACATTTTCCATCATGTATCCTCCTTATATAACAATGTAAGAAGTTCTTTTAATTCTTCTAATTCTATCCCTACTTCTTTACTATTTTGAATTGCAGACAAAAGTTGTTCTTCAATGACTTTCATTTTCCTTTCCAGAATCATTTCATTATTTTGTTCACATACAAACGATCCTTTTCCAACTATTGAGTAAATAAAGCCATCATTTTCAAGTTCTTCATATGCTCGCTTTGTTGTAATGACACTTATATTTAAATCCTTCGCTAATTGACGCATGGAAGGCAGGGACTCGCCAGGTTTTAGTTCATTCGTTAAAATTTGTTTCTTTATTTGAGCATAAATTTGCCTATAAATCGGTTCTTTAGATTGGTTCGAAATTATAACTTGCATGCAAAAACCTCTCTCGAAAAAAAAATGTATATATTATATATATACATTTTACACATTATTGAATTGGCAAACAATACCTTTTTAGGGTATTTCCTTATGATAAAAATGGGTGAAATTCGTCCAAGCTATATATCTCAAGGGGAGTTGAAAAAAGCCCGAAACTTTAACGGATACAACTGCACTCGGCTGTCTCAACATGACTTTTCAAACGGTTACTTTTAGAAATATTTGACGTTTTATTAACGAAGAATGGATGAAGCGATGAAACTTGAGAGAAAAGGTGAAAAAGAGCGAATGACGTAATTTATGGGAATGTGATGCAGCTTGTTGCAGTGGGCGAATGCTTTGTCTAAAATGTTAAAAGTAAAAGAAATAGATCGGAGTATTAAAGATGAACATTGCCTTTATGACCACATCGTTACCTATAGATGAAGAAACATATCAAGAAATTCAAAATTTATCTCGATTTGCAACAGAAGTGGACCAATGCCCTTATTCCTATGCTTTAAATCTACCTTTATTAAATAAAACATATAGCAGGGGATTTTGCATCCTTGCTTACGATGAAGAAACAAATGAGTTAGTTGGTCTTATTACGGCGGTAGATCGAATTGGTTTGGATACATATGAATGGACCATGCTAGTTGATCCTATGTACAGACAAACAGGCATAGATGATGCATTACTTAGTTTATTATCAAAAGCTTTTAAAGATCGACACGCTGTTGGAGAATTAGTAGTTGTCCTAGAAAATGACCTATACGGAAGAAAAATCATTGAAAAATACGGATATACATATAGCTTTTCGGAAGCGACTTTTGAAGCGGAAGCGGAAATGGTTGAAATGAATGATTCTATATATATAAGACCGTATAACGAATCTACGGATTTGGAACCCCTTGTTGAAATATTTAGAGAAACATTTGGCGACCTCAGGGAAGAAACAATCGAACTCATTGAATTGAATACAAAAGTTCCAGGAAGAGTGATTTGGGTTGCAGAAAAGGATGGAGAAGTTGTCGGAACTGTAACTACTTCAAAGGAAGAAATGAACCAGTGGATTACTTCCTTAGCAGTACATCCCCTCCATCAACGAAAAGGGATTGCGACAGCTTTATTGAACTGGGTGAAAGACTTTGCTTATCGAAGCGGAGCAAAACAAATTTTCCTTGAAGTAGAGATGGAAAATGAACAAGCTTTATCAGTTTATCAAAAGGCTGGATTCCAGAAGACAATTCAAATAGATTTTTATGCGTATGGGGAATCTTGATTGCCTAATGAATATAAGTCCACAACAAAATTGTGGGCTTCTTTTCATGTCATTTCATAAGTACCTGTGAATCATTGGAATTTGTTATAATTGTTTTCATGAATGATAGAAAGAGGATGAAACCAGTTATGGAAAAGAATCACGAAATTTCATCATTAAAGCTTATGTGGCAGATGACTCGTCCACATACGTTAACGGCAACTTTTGCGCCGGTCATTTTAGGGACGGTAATGGCACTGTATGATACAAAGATCGATTGGTTGCTATTTCTGACGATGATGATTGCGTGTTTGGCACTTCAAATTGCGACAAATTTATTTAATGAATATTACGATTTCAAGCGAGGGCTGGATACGGAAGAATCGGTTGGCATTGGCGGAGGAATCGTTCGCCACGGCTTGAAGCCAAAAAATGTATTGGCGGTAGCGATTCTTTTATATGTTTTTGCTGGGATTGTTGGTGTTTATATTTGCTCGAATTCTAGTTGGTGGTTAGTAGTCATCGGATTGTTTGGAATGGCGGTAGGTTATTTATATACTGGTGGTCCGCTGCCGATTGCCTATACCCCTTTTGGTGAGTTATTTGCAGGAGCTTTAATGGGAACTGCTTTCGTGTTAATTGCCTATTTTATTCAAACAGGTGATGTCACGCTGCTTTCAGTACTCCTCTCCATTCCATCAGGGATATTAGTAGGCGGAATCAACATGGCTAACAATATTCGAGATATTGAGGAAGATAAAAGAGGCGGAAGAAAGACGCTTGCCATATTAATCGGTAGAACCAATGCAGTGAGATTACTAGCAATCGGTTTTATTATCTCCTATTTTTGGATTGTCGGATTAGTGGTGACGGGAAGCATCAGTCCTTGGGCGCTAGTAGTGCTGTTAAGCGTAAAAAAACCTATAGACGCTATTCGAGGCTTCCAAAAGGGCGAAAGCGAAATGCAGTTTATGCCTATTGCCATGAAATCAACAGCCATGACGAACACAATTTTCTGCTTTTTATTATCAGCTGGGTTGTTACTAGGATATATATTTTAGTAGGATAAATGAAGGTTTATGTTAAAATCTTGCCCATTCGAACGAATCGCTTCCTTTTGGAGGCGATATTTTATTTTAGTAAAACAATACTGTTAAGTTAATTTACAAAAATTATAACTGTTTGTTGGATAAAAAGATGATTAAATAGAAGTGAATAGGAGATGTAGGAAAGTAGTATTTTTTATTGCAATAAAGAAATGCTGAAATTTATTTGGTGTCGCTTGAATTAGATGGATTGTTCTTTAGTTTGAGGAAATACTGAATGTGAATGATGTGAAATGCTCGTTATTCTCGTGGGGGAATAATAGCCAAATCCATGACAATAATAGTCATTCTATAAAGCATAATAGTCAAATTTGTGAACATAATAGTCAATCAAACAAAAATTGCTCTTGAAATTTATGATAATAGTCAAAATCGAGTCAGTTATAGCCAAACTACAGAAGATAATAGTCACACTCTTCAACTTATTAGTCAATCATCTAAAATCGCCTCTTGGAGAATACGATAATAGTCAAAATTTAACCAATAATAGTCAAGCTACTAAGGATAATAGTCAAATCTAACAAAATAATAGCCAACAAAGAGTGAGTTAGAAAATTAACTTATCCGCTCTTTGTTGGCGTGCATATCCTCATATTATTTAAATAATTCATCAATTTCTTCAATTTCTTCTTTACTTAATGATACTTTGGCTGTTTTTAAATTGTTCAATACTTGCGCAGCACATTTTGCTCCTGGAATGATGGCAGTTACGGCTTCTCGTGTCAAATACCAAGCAAGAACAACATTTGCAACCTCTACATCCTTCGATTGGGCGATTGTGCGTAATCGTTCCACTTTTTCTACGATTTTCTCATACGTTTCTTTTTGGAAGAACTGAGATTTTTGACGATATTCAGGTATTTCGGTATCCTTTGTATATTTTCCTGTAAGCAAACCAGAAGCCAAAGGAAAATATGGGATAAAAGCAATCTGGTTTTTTAGTGTGTATGGAAACATCTCTTTTTCAGCATCTCTATAAATTAAGTTATAGTGTTCTTGAACCACATCCACATAGCCATCTTTATTTGCTTCCTGTAATTGTTCTAATGAGAAGTTAGAAACACCGATTGCTCGAATTTTTCCTTCATCCTTCAATTCTTTCAATGCTCCAATCGCTTCATCCTTTGGTGTTTGCTCATCGGGAAAATGAATGTAAAGTAAATCAATATAGTCTGTTTTTAAGCGTTGCAAACTTTTTTCCACTTCTTCTTTTAAAAATAAAGGTGAGTTGTCCATTACTCTTTGGCCATCAACTATTTTAGCTCCGACTTTTGTTGCAATGATCAGTTCATCTCGGTTGCCCATTTCTTTTAAGACTTCTCCAATGAGTTCTTCTGAACGCCCTAATCCATACAAATATGCAGTATCAATGAAGTTGATTCCGTTTTTGATGGCAACACGAACAAGCTCTTTTCCTTCTGTTTCACTTAGATGAGGGTGAATATTGTGTCCACCGACTGCATTCGCTCCTAATCCAATAGGGTTCACATAAAAATCTGATTTTCCTAATCGCACATATTTCTCCACAAAAATCATGCCCCCTTATTACTTATTAATTTACTGGGAGCTGATATTAATTACAAGAAATTTACAAAACTAAGAGAAAATGAGTTGTAACACAAGGGACATTGGCTGCTGAACTAATGTGGATTTTGTCGATATAAGAATATACAATTTTTGGTTGTCGAATTACTGAGCGTCAGTAGATATTTAAATTAGTAGAAATAGGTATATTGAGAATTCGATTTAAATTTATTGTAAACAAGGTTGTCAAAAGAGGTGGCAAGTTTGACGTTTCTTGTGAAAATTTGCGCATAATTTCTTATTGTGTAATAGATAAAGTCAAAATCGTGATAAAAAAACGAATTAGGCATACTATCAACTGATTTTTTGTGAACTAATGTTTACAAAAAGGAATAGTGCTGTCGAAAACGATAGAATGGGTATGTTTCAATACAAAAATAATAATCTTACAATCGTGATATTTAAATAAAATAGAAGGTAACATTAACAATAACCAAAATGAAATGAATATTGATGTCAACTAAGTTAACGATATATCTTTATTGAGATAAGGGGATGTCGAAATTTAAATGTTATTTCAAGAAAACATCTAAAATGAAAAGATATGTAAAAATCAATTAATTTTTATATATTAATAAAATAATGTGTCGTATTATTTCGAGTAATCATTAGTACAAAATGTATGTGAATTAAATTGTCGAATATTAATTAATAAAATTATCAGCAAGGCTGTCAAAATTTAGAAGATAAGAAGGGAATGCGTGCTCTTTAATTGGCATTTCAAGAAGTTCGCCCTTCAACAACATGAAGAGTAGCCCAGTGAGGAGGGAGCCAATTGTCTATTCTTTCTTGTAAGTATTCGATCGGGACAAACAGCCAACTCTCATGTCTTACTGCTGCGTAGATAATTCCAATTACATTTCCATCTTCATTCATGATAGGGCTTCCACTGTTACCCGATATACAGGTGCATTTATCATGTATACATCCTCTTCCCATTCAGAAAGTAAAATGGGTTTCATTGACAATACCAGTGAAAAAAAGCGGATTTCCAATAAAGCACAAAGTCCGTTAATTAACGCTTTATTGATTTCCGTATATATATGTTTCTAAAGCTTCCTTTTGTGCTTCTAATACGAGGTCCACTAATAGCACTCATCCTTTTCCTCTTTTTACATTTTGCCGCTCCTTTAAGGAATTCTGTTTATGTTAATAATGCTGCGTCTTACATTCATTCTTTAAGAAAAGCTTCGTTGACAAAATACCTATGGGGGTATATATTGTAATTAAATTAGTTCTTCTTTGAAAAATTACTGTTGATGCACAGAGGTTTTGGGGATGAAACAAAATACCATTCAGGGTATAAAGGAGTGCTTGATATGAAGAAAGTATTGGTAGTGGGAGGCGTAGCTGGTGGTGCAACAGCTGCTGTGAGAGTGCGCCGTTTGGATGAGAAAGCAGAAATTATTATGTTTGAGAAGGGGCCGCACGTGTCCTTTTCCAATTGTTCATTGCCGTATTATTTAGGGAGAGTTGTTGAGTCAAAAGAAAAATTAGTGTTGATGACGCCTGAGAGCTTTAAAACGAAATACAATATTGAAGCCCGTGTAAATCAAGAAGTAATTCGAATTCATCGGGAAGAAAAGACAGTAGAAATAAAAAATTTAGAAACAAATGAAGTGTATAAGGAAAGCTATGATGTTCTCATTCTTTCACCGGGGGCAAATCCTGTTGTGCCTCCTTTTGAAGGGGTGAACCTGCCTCATGTATTTACTGTAAGAAATGTAGCCGATATTGATCGATTACATCAATATGTGAATCAGTCGAATGTAGAAAGAATTGCTGTCATTGGCGGTGGATTCATCGGAGTAGAAGTGGCAGAAAACTTGAGAGAAGCTGGAAAAGTAGTCACATTGGTTGAGTACTCCCCGCAAATTATGGCACCGTTTGATGAAGATATGGTGCAGATTCTGCATAAAGAAATGCTTGACCATGGTATTCAATTAATTGTGGGAGATGGGCTGAAGAAAATAACAGAAAATGCAATTGAACTTAATTCAGGAAAACAAGTGGAAGCCCAAGCGGTTGTGCTGGCAATTGGGGTAAAGCCTGAAATCACTCTTGCGAAAGAAGCAGGACTTGAAATTGGCGAGTTGGGCGGCATTAAAGTCAATGCCAACTATCAAACGTCTGATCCATCCATTTATGCGGTAGGAGATGCCATCGAAGTGTACCACCGCTTAACGCACAAACCAACAAGACTTGCTTTAGCAGGACCAGCTGTGCGACAGGCAAGAGCGGCAGCAGACCATATATATGGTCAAAAAACAAATAATAAAGGAGTTATTGGTTCATCAAGCGTCAAAATTTTCGACTTAAATTGTGCCGTGACGGGATTAAATGAAAGAGCAGCAAAAGAGGCTAACATCAGATATGATAGTGTTTATGTGATTGCACCGGATAAAGTGGGACTCATGCCAAACAGCAATCCGCTTCATTTTAAACTCATTTTTGAAGTACCCACAGGTAGAATCCTTGGTGCTCAAGCCATTGGAAAAGGAAATGCAGATAAACGAATTGATGTGATTGCCGCTTTAATTACGATGGGGGGTACCCTTGAAGATTTAAAAGAGCTCGAATTAACCTATTCTCCAATGTATAGCACCGCTAGGGATGTTGTGAATATCGCTGCTCTTGTCGGATTAAATATTTTACATGCAGATTATAAGCAAGTTCACGTTTCCAAAGTGCGAAACTTAGTTGAACAAGGAGCAACATTTATTGATGTTCGGGAAAACCATGAATTTGAAAGTGGCCATTTAGTAAATGCTATTAACATTCCGTTGAGCGAATTGCGCGAGCGGGTAGATGAAATTCCTCGTGATAAACCGGTTTATATCCATTGCCGCTCAGGACAACGGAGCTACAATGCAGTAAAAATCTTACAACACTTAGGCTTTAAAAATGTTTATAACGTTTCCGGTTCATTTTTAGGGATTTGTTTATATGAATACTTTACAGATGTGACAACGAGCAGAGAAAAAATCGTAACAGATTACAATTTCAAATAAACAGTTCGAATTTGCAACTTTCTTGCCAATATGGCACAATAATTATCAAATTAAACAAGAAAACAGTTTTCTAGGGTTCCGCTATTTGTAGGTCTGGTCCGAGAGAAAACGACGCATTTGCGTACACGGAAGGATAAAAGCCTGGGAGATAAATCTATCTCTTTAGGCTTTTTTTGTTGGAGGAGTGAATATGAACAAACAGTGGATGAAAGTCTATATCGCAGCTTTATTTGAAGTGCTTTGGGTTATTGGTCTTGCTCATGCAGGTACTTTCCTTGAATGGTTAGGAACGATCATCGCCATCATCTTAAGCAATTATTTATTAATCAATGCATCTCAATATTTGCCTGCAGGTACAGTATATTCGGTATTTGTTGGATTAGGGAGTATAGGGGCTGTCATCAGTGAAATTGTATTTTTTGGCGAGCCTTTTCATCTTTTAAAAATTTTATTCATATTGCTCATTTTAGCAGGTGTGATTGGATTGAAACTTGTGACTGATGAAGAGAAAAAGGATGTGAATAAGGAATGGCATGGGGAGCGTTAATTATAGCTGGATTATTGGAAACGTTAGTTGTTGCGGCGATGAATCAATATGCAGCTCGTAGCAGTTGGAGACCGATTGTGATATTTAGTGCAAGTTTTGTTGGAAGTTTGTTTCTATTGCAATTTGCGATGCAAACAATTCCAATGGGAACAGCTTATGCAGTTTGGACAGGAATAGGTGTTGTCGGTGGTACCCTAGTTGGTATGCTCTTTTACAAAGAATCACGTAATTGGAAAAGAATCGTGTGTATTTTTACCATTCTATTAGCGGTGATTGGTTTAAAATTATTAGAGGGGTAAATACTATAATGAATTGTTAATTAGGAACGGGGGATTTTATTGGCAAAGCATCATTATTTTTTTGCAGTAAAATTACCGAAAGAAGCAAAAGATTTCTTATATGAATGGATTCAAGCGAGAAAAGGAGATTTCCCTTTTGCCCGGTGGGTCCATCCGGAAGATTACCACATCACCTTAGCTTTTTTAGGGTTTGCTGAAAAATCGATGCTAAATGAAGTCGTGGAAAAGGTAAAACCAATCTTAGAAAAAGAATCTTCTTTCACCTTGACGTTGAATTCCTTAGGGATTTTCGGTCCGAAAAAGGCTCCCAGAATTTTTTGGGCAGATGTGGAATCATCAGAACAGCTCGATTCCATCCAAAAAAAGGTATATAGGGAATGTGAAAAAACGGGTTTTCAATTGGATAAAAAACCTTTCCGTCCGCATATCACGTTAGCGAGAAAATGGAAGAGTGAGGATGCTTTTGAAGAAGGAACGTTATTACAAATTCGAGAGAAAGATGGAAAAACCTTTTCTTTCAATGTAACGGAAATTGTTCTTTACGAAACACATTTAGATCGAACGCCGAAATATCATGAGTATGTAAGCTTTCCTTTAGCAATTCCAGGCGGTTAAATTAAAATCCGTATCATAAGCTTACCCCTTCCTTAATAGGATAGTAGTAAGACAGATGAAGGGGTTGCTTATGAAATTAAGACAAGCTTTCGTATACTTAATACTTTTATTTGCTATTGCTTACTTTTTTATTTATGACCGTGAACCGCTGCAATCCGTTCAGTTTTCCATTATAATGTCTGGATTATTAATCATGATTCGTAGATGAAATAAAGCGATTCGTTCCTTGAATCGCTTTTATTATAGTTGACTTTATACCTATGAGGGTATAAACTGAAATTAGAATAAGCGTCAAGAAAGAAGGGATACATAATTGAAAAAATATGATGCGAAAACAAAAAATCGCATTAAACGTATTGAGGGGCAAATACGCGGAATACTGCGCATGATGGAAGAAGGAAAAGATTGTAAAGATGTTGTAACTCAACTTAGCGCTGTGCGTTCTGCAGTCGATCGAACAATTGGCGTTATTGTAAGCGAAAATTTAATTGAATGTATGAATAATAGTAAATCAGAAGATGTAGATGAATTAGTACAAGAAGCCATTAATTTAATCGTAAAGAGCCGATAAAAGATAGCTGTATAAACAGCTATTTATTTAGCATAAAAATTATACCTATAAGGGTATAGGGGGTGAAAATATGGAATGGATAGTGTTAGCAGTCATCACTGTGTTCATTGCATGGCGCTTAAAGCCGGTAAATGTGAATACTATTTCAACAAACGAATTGAAGAATATGTTAAATGACAAGGACAAAGTATTGATTGATGTACGAACTCCTGCAGAATATAAAGCCAATCATATTCGACAATTTCAAAACTTGCCATTAGGTTCAGATTTTACAAAGCTTCCAAAAGATAAAGAAATCATTGTCATTTGTCAAAGCGGGATGAGAAGTAGCCAAGCTTGCAAACAATTAAAAAAGCTAGGTTATGAACGTGTCACAAATGTTCGTGGAGGCATGAATGCTTGGAAAAATTAAAAGGAGGATTTATGCATGAAAGAAATTAGTGCGAAAGAAGTGCAACAACGTTTAGAAGGTGGAGAGCGTCTAAATATACTGGATGTTCGTGAAATAGAGGAATACCACGGAGGGCATATTCAGGGAGCAATCAATATTCCTTTAGGGTTACTTCCTATTCGCATGAATGAATTATCAAAAGATAAACCGTATATTGTCGTTTGTTTAGCAGGTGGTCGCAGTGCCCTAGCAACAACGATTTTAGAAAATAATGGGTTTAATGCTACAAATATGATTGGTGGCATGAGTGCTTGGGAAGGGGAAGTTGAGTAGTCGTTTTGTTTAATAAATTATAGGGATTTCACGTTTAAAACAAGTTTTCTTGTGAAGAATACTTTTGTTCATCTCTAAATAAGATATACAAAAGGAGTTGTTTATTGTGAGAATCCCTGGATTACCAAAGCCTAGTGCACCAAAGAGAGAACGAGGACTATTTAAAGCATTTACGGAAGCTGCCTTGAAAAGAGTGAAGAAGAGAGGGTATGTTCGAGTACCTCCGAGAAAATAAAGCTGTTCTACTATTTAGGAACAGCTTTATTTTATAGTAAAATTTAACTAATTGTTTTGTGCATTTAGCTTTGTTTGAATGGGGGATGGAGAAATGTTGATAGAAGTCTTAAATGGCATAGCTATATTATTTTATTGGACCTGGTTTGTTTGGCCGTTTGTTTTTGTGTTTTCCCTCGTTTATTCGATTGCTTCATTTATAAAGTATGAACGAGCATCTACAAAGCCTATTTTTATTGCAGGTTTTGCATTACTAATCATGATTTCACCTATGGTCGCTGTATGGAATTAAGCAAGTGTTGTCAGGAAATACGATTCAAACCGTGCATCTTCTACTAGATGTACGGATTTTTTTATTTATTACATTCAAATAAATATTTGAATATTAACCTTTTACATCATATACTAATATTCAAATAAGTATTTGAATGATAGTGGGGAACGATATGCCAAAAGAACACGATGTTTGTGAAGTTACCTGTATCGATGAGGTAAAAGTAAAGAGAGTTCAGGAGCAACTTGCTCAACAAAAAACGCTGGAAGTGGCCAAGATTTTTAAAGCCCTTGCTGATGAAACACGCATAAAAATTGCATATGCATTAGCCGTGGAAGAAGAGTTATGCGTGTGTGATGTAGCTAATATTATCAATGCTTCAACTGCAACTGCTTCCCATCATTTAAGGCTGTTACGCAATTTGGGGCTAGCAAAATATAGGAAAGAGGGAAAACTTGTTTATTATTCTCTCGATGATGATTGCGTGAAGCAGCTCATAGAGATTGCTTTCAAGCACCAACAAGAGGTGACGAAAGTTGAAAGAAGTTGAGAAACAAATTTATCGTGTAGAAGGCTTTTCATGCGCAAATTGTGCGGGGAAATTTGAACGGAATGTGAAGGCATTGCCGGGAGTGGAGGATGCAAAAGTCAATTTTGGCGCATCTAAAATCACCGTATTTGGGCATGCGACAGTAGAAGAATTGGAACGAGCAGGAGCCTTTGAAAATTTAAAAGTATATCCGGATAAAGTGATTCGAAAATCCTCGACAAAAAAAGAGAATCAGCAAGAATCGACAGTTCCCTTTTATGAAAAATATCAAACGTTATTATTCTCTGGGTTACTGATTGTTCTCGGGTATATTTCAACCTTTGTAAATGGGGAAGATAATCTCATTACTGTGTTGCTCTTTATTTCTTCTATCATCATAGGAGGATATTCGCTGTTTAAAGTAGGGTTAAATAATTTAATCCATCTCGACTTTGATATGCGAACGCTCATGACAGTTGCAATTATTGGTGCGGCTATTATCGGTGAATGGGCGGAAGGTGCCATCGTCGTCATTTTGTTTGCCATTAGTGAAGCTTTAGAGCGATATTCAATGGATCAAGCGAGAAAATCCATTCGTTCGTTAATGGAACTTGCTCCGAATGAAGCATTGATTCGACGAGGCGGTGAAGAATTAATCCTTCCAGTTGAAGAGATAAAGATTGGGGATATGATGATTGTAAAACCTGGCCAGAAGATTGCAATGGATGGCGTTGTGGTGAAGGGGACATCAACTGTAAACGAAGCAGCAATTACCGGTGAATCGATTCCTGTTGAGAAAAAGGAGAAAGATGAAGTCTACGCTGGGACGCTCAATGAAGAAGGAATATTGGAAATTCGAATTACAAAATATGTAGAAGATACAACCTTATCGAAAATCATTGAATTAGTTGAAGAAGCGCAAGCAGAAAGGGCTCCTGCACAAGCCTTCATCGACCGATTTGCAAAATACTATACGCCTATTATTATGATCATTGCTTTGCATGTAGCGATTGTTCCACCATTATTTTTCGGTGGAGTTTGGCTAGAGTGGATTTATCAGGGGTTAGCAGTATTAGTTGTTGGTTGTCCGTGCGCTCTTGTAATTTCAACGCCAATTTCGATAGTTTCGGCTATTGGTTCTGCTGCGAAAAAGGGCGTGCTCATCAAAGGCGGTATTTATCTTGAAGAAATGGGTTCATTGAAAGCTGTCGCCTTTGATAAAACTGGTACGTTGACGAAAGGATTACCTGTGGTGACAGATGTGAAGGTAATGGATGATGCGTCAAATGAAAAAGAAGTACTGGAGATCGCTTATACATTAGAAAAAAGCTCCAATCATCCGCTGGCATCGGCCATTGTGAGAAAGGCGGAAGAGGCAGGAGTGAATCATTCTGAATTGGTGGTGGAGCAACTCAAATCCATCACAGGCAAGGGAATTCAAGCGACCATTGAAGGAGAGTCGTATTATATTGGAAGTCCAAATTTATTTTTAGAGATTTTCCAAAGTGGCTTGACGGAAGTTATCCAGAAGGAAACGGCGATACTCCAGAACGAGGGCAAAACGGTGATGTATTTAGGGACAAAAGAAAAAATTCTCGCAATCTTTGCCGTTAGAGATGAACTTCGCGAATCTAGCAAAGAAATGTTGGAAAAATTGCATGAGTTCGGCATTGAAAAAACGGTGTTATTGACAGGCGATAATGAAGCAACCGCAAAAGCCATAGGGAGTGAAGCAGGAATTTTAGAAGTAAAAGCGGATTTAATGCCTGAAGACAAGTTAGAGTTTGTGAAAACGTTGCGAAAACAATATGGTAAAGTAGCGATGGTAGGGGATGGTGTAAACGATGCTCCCGCTTTAGCGGCCGCCACAGTTGGCATTGCTATGGGTGGTGCAGGAACAGATACAGCCCTTGAAACTGCTGATGTTGCGTTTATGTCCGATGACTTAAACAAACTACCCTTTACGATCAAATTAAGTCGCAAAGCATTAGCCGTTATTAAAACAAACATCGCCTTTGCTTTAGGGGTAAAACTTCTTGCGTTGCTACTTGTCGTTCCAGGATGGTTAACTCTCTGGATTGCCATTTTCTCAGATATGGGCGCAACATTATTAGTTACCTTAAATAGTATGAGGTTATTGAGAGTTAGAGAATGAAGTCATTCCATCAGCAATAATTTGATTTTTGCTGATGGAATTTTTTATTGGGGATAGGTAAATATTTGGGAAGAGGTTTTCAAAGTTACGACTAGACGTGACTTATAAGTTTGTTATGCCGCTCATACCAAAAGAAGATTGGTATAACACCGTCGATGATATTTCGATACTTGCCTTTTTCCAAGGCTATCCTTCCCAACTGGATACAGTGTTTTATCATAAGTATGCCTTTGTTGGTTCTCGCTTGAATTTTAAAGACCGTATTTTAGCAGGAGAAGTTGATGGATATAAGCGATTTTGGTATGAGTCATGCGAATTCCCTTATCAAGCAGATGAAATCTATTCATCTAAAAGGGATGCTGCCAAAAATGGATATAGCGAAATGGATTGTCTAAATAATTAGAAGGGGTGTTGCTTTATGGTGTCCTTATTAAAGGAAGAAACTCATTCACAACCGATTGGAAGTATCACTTGTACATTAGTCACTCCTTTATATCGAAAAGAGGGTGATAGATTAATTGAAAGCAAAGAATACTTAGATAAAGGAACCACGAAGTATTTATACCATGTTGAAGGTAATATCGGCGAAATTGAAGGTGGTTTATACATTAAAGATATAGATAGGAAGCAATTCATTATTAGTCTCGGAGAACTTGAAGTATTAGGCGATCATGTTCGGACATGTTCAAGAAATGGCATCATCCTACGCAAGCTCAAAAAAGGAATGAAATACAGAGTTGTATCCATTCATCAAAAAGAAAACGGCGTTATGATATACGGAATAAATGACAAAGAATTTATTAGTAGCGACGAAGAAATTACTTTTCAGAAGTTTATTCCACAACTCCCTTTGACGAAGCATGTTTAAAAGCGTAACAACCGAGCGAAATTTGCGACTATCGGCATATAAGGTAAAATAAAGGTATAGAAAGAAGTTTCTAGGGAGGGAGTCATGTATATGAAACTATGTAAGAAAAAGTCATTTATCGCAGCATCCACATTAGCATTGGCTTTAACAGTACCAACTGTTTTCAATCCAATGGTGAATGAAGTAAATGCTGAAACATTACAACAAGAATTACGCACACCGGTTTATACGGTTGCGGCGGTAAAAACATTCAAAGACGTACCGACAACACATACGTATTTTGAAATTATTAACGAGATGGTAAACAAAGGCATTATTACAGGCTATGAAGATGGCACATTCAAGCCGAATCAAATGATTAGCCGTCAACATGCAGCGGTCTTAGTTAGCCGCGCAACAGACCTAAAACCAACTGTACCATATCAACAATATCGTGATATTCCACCAACACATGTTTACCATGACCAAATTAAAGAACTTCAAATGGCGGGTATTTTTGAAGTGGATAGTAGAAGATTCTTTAATCCAACTCAAAATATGACGCGCGGAGAAATGGCGAAAGCGTTAGCCATTGCTTTCAATTTGGATATTCCAGAAAAGGTAACGGAACAAACATTTAAAGATATTCCAAAATTACATCAGTATGCTCCGTATATTGAAGCGATTTACAAAGCTGGAATCACAACAGGATTCGAAGATGGCACGTTCCGCTCAGCAGAACCGTTATCTCGTATGCATTATGCGGTATTCATGTATAGAGCCATGAATAATATTGGACTGCCGACTGAGGAAGATAAAAAAATTGAAGACGATTCAGATCTTATTATGTTAAATACTTCTGATGAAATCGCAAAACAATTAATCACTATCTATAAAGAAAATGAAGATGTTTTCCTAGAAAGAAAACCATTTAATGTAAACTCATTCAAAAATCACCCAATTAGTTTAAAAATCTATGAAGAAGGTTTGAATGAATTACGTCCTTTGGGCCTTAAAATTCAGCCGATGGGTGGGCTTGCATATACTTCACAACTTCAAGTGACACGAGAAGGATATAAAAATCCATCACCAAGATTAATGAATGTAATGTTATTTTTCATCGGTGATGGAGAGGACATGGGGAAAATTAATTTCGACTATCGAGAAAAAGATGCGGAACAACTAGCTCAAGCATGGTTAAGAATTGCTTATCCAGAAAAATTTGTACAGATTTTAAGTCCGATGATTTCGGAGAAAGCAGAAGAAGCGAGAAGAAATGTAAATAACGTAGGATTCAGTAATATTGAATTAATTTATATTGATGGATATGAAATACAAATTGGAGTAAATGCTGCAAGAGAGGAATTTATCCTTCATGTGAGAAAACCACAATATCAGTGTCTACAATTTAACGGTATTCGATGTGAAAAGTATGATTTTGCAAATCCATTATATTAAACTACTGCCCTTTGGAAAGGAGGTGAGTATGGTTGAAAAAGGGCCGAAATCATAAAATCAAAACTTTATTCATGATAAGTATCATTTTCTTATCAACATTTTTACCTTATTTACCAACATTACCGACTATTATTGCGAATGCAGCGATGATTATCCCTCCCGATTCAACGGTTGATGAAGATATAGTGCTTACCATTACTCCATCTTTAGATGGAAAAACATATTGGCACTATGATGGATTGACGACCGTTGTAAATCAAGATACAGGGAAAACATTAGGGCAAGTGAGACGTTATCGTTCGTCAGATGGCTCTTTGACTAGATTGATGGTAAGTGGAGAACTTGCGGCGGATGAATGGGTTGATGTACTTACTGAAAATCCGAATAAGGTCTACAGAGAGCTGGAGGATCATTACATATATTATTGGTTTCAACCTCCAGCTCCAAAACAAGGCTTTGGCCAATTTAAATTTTCCGATTTGCTGGATGTAGCAGGTTATGAATATTCAACATCCGGTAATACGCTCTATATATTGAATACTTCTTCACCGCAAGTCACAAAGTTTGAAATTGTAGAACAACCATCTATTAATGGTTGCTACAAAACTGAATCAACCATTACGATTCAGTTTGAAATTGAAGAATATATGCCAAAATCGAATAAGTTATACAATATCGAGATTTATGGATGGTTGGAAGGAGAATCAAATCCTTTCCTGATTTACGAAAAAGAAGAAGTAAATTCAAGTGGCGGTAAATTCAGTAGTTCTGCGACACTGAAATTACGTGAAAATGCTTGAACACTTCAATTTTTTATGAGAGCTTATGACGGGGCTTATCGAGTGGATCAGTCGAGTAAAGAACAAAACATTACGCTTCCGGTCGCAAAACCCATTGCTCAATATGACTCAATCTGTACTCAGTATCAAATGAGAGAAGATGATGAAAGTATACCAATGTTTGATTATAGTCAAGAAACTTGGTTGTTTACAAATGGTCTAACAAATGGATATGCGGGTCGTCAAAATAAAATGATGGGGAACACCCCTGATGGCAAAATTTCATGGTTTGGACCATTACGTTATCCAACCATTTATCATGGTCACGTTGATGATGGTGGACAATTGGCTCCGGGAGTAAACGAAGAATTTATGACTGAAGGACGATATAGAGAAGAATTGATTACGGCGTATAAAATGCCTTTCATGTATATTTTAAGCCCTGTAGATATTAATTATGCGAAGCCTTACGGACAAGTACATCCTAGCGAACCGACTCAAACCTTCAACGTGCAACAAGTGTCATTCTTTGATGAGTCGGATATTGAGCAAATGTATAATGGAAATCCGACTTATGTATTAAATCAAACTCCTAAACATACAATCGAAACTTACACAAAGAAAGTATTAGGAGAGTATTATTATATTCGAGATTTAGCGGATTATTCAGGGGCTGATGTATCAAACAGTTGTGAATTAAACGAAACATGTTTGCACATTTATCGGACAGATTACCCTGATATTACGACTTTTACTTTACGTAATACAAACGATTATTCCGCACCGAATAAACCGATCTTCATGGATTTTTCCGGATTTGAGTATGTCGCAGATAATCGATTTGGAGAAGTCCGAAATTTTGTAGATTACACGTTAGAGGTTGTAGAAGGACCTTCAATTGTTGGACAAAAGGTTGAAGGGCGACTCATAACGAATAAAGCGATTGACAATGCAGAAAAACCGCACATGAATCGCTATGATGGAAGTTACATCAGTCCAAGTGCCTTAACGAAAGTAACACCAACTGCGGAAGGAACATATAAGGTACAATTAACGATTACTGATGCGGTTATGCGTACAACAACTGCGACAATTACCTTCACGATTGGTCCGAATGGCGGTCCTGGCGCCCCAGATGGTGGTGGAGAATATGGTTCGTGTGCAGTCAACATTACGACAAATGCAACTCAAACTATACAAAGCTCCCCAGCGGATATATCACCAGTATTTGAAATCTCTAGTATTATCTAGTAACAATCAATAAAAATACGCACCTTGTCTAACAAAGTACGCAAAAATTATCCTCATTTCTTCTCTTTTTTTGGAAAGATCACGTATGATAGACAGATGATGAAGTCTATAACCAATACAATAGTCCACAAATTTAAAACGCGCATAAGTGGATCAATTTCTTCCCCAATATACCATATCATAAGTCCAAGGAGGCTTCCTCCAATGATAAATGCTATAAGATGGCGGCCCCACATTTTCATTTCATAAATAGCTTTAGCCTTGCCATACAAGATTTGTTTCTGAGAAGACTTCTTTAATATCCAACTTTGGAATTTGCTGTCCGCCCAGGCAATCATAGATTTTCCGTAAGCAATAGAAACTCCAATGTAAATAGCAGCAAGACCATGGGCAAAGCTTGCTGTGGCTCCGTTTTTCAAATCGATTGCAGTAAGTACTAGCAAAGCAAAATCTATAACGGGTGTAAGTAAGAAAAAGAAGATGCTGAGTCTATTTCGTTTCCATATATATCGTGTGAAAAGCCCTGCAATAATCACAATCCAGAAAGCAATTTCAGCGGCAATGATCCAAAAAAGCATTCAATAGCTCACCTCACATTTTTTTAATACATCTGTATTAAAATATTACTACGTTTTATTGTTTAATACAACTGTATTAAAAAATGTTATAATAAAATCATGCCAAAAATTGTTGACCATGAAGAAAGAAGAAAAATCATCGCGAAAGCAACTTGGAATGTAATTGCACGGGAGGGGTTAGGAGGTGCTTCAGTTCGTTCTATTGCAAAGGAGGCGAATCTTTCATTAGGAGCTGTTCGTCATTATTTTCAAACGCAAGAAGAACTGTTGGAGTTTGCGATGCAGCTCGTTCAAGAACAAGTAACAGAACGAATAATGGAGCACATCCAAAGCCATCTTCCTCCTAAAGACCAAGTGCTCAATATATTAATGGAGTTGATTCCTCCTGAAGAAAAGAAAATAGAAATGCAAGTATGGCTAGAGTATATCTCCTATAAAATTCGCAAAAAGGAGTTACAAAAAGAATCAGTGCATGAAGTTATTGTGGAGATTTTACACCGCTTGCAAAAAGCGGGTTTATTAAAAGAGGAT
The DNA here is from genome assembly GCF_038004285.1 of Ureibacillus sp. FSL K6-0165. NCBI lineage: Bacteria > Bacillati > Bacillota > Bacilli > Caryophanales > Caryophanaceae > Ureibacillus > Ureibacillus sp. FSL K6-0165. Next base: position 297,718 of record NZ_JBBOQS010000001.1, on the reverse strand, counting down.
ATCCTTTTGGAAGAAGAGATTGTTTTGTTGCATGCGTTAATTGACGGAATTGCTTTACATATTTTAATGGGGCTGGTTCCAATTGAAAGAGGCCGCATACGCTATTTATTGGAGAAAGAGTTGAATCGAATTTTTGTGGAATAGTTGAACGAAGAGTGCAAGACAGCCTACATGAACAGAGTGAATCACATCTATGTGAAGGGAGTTACTTCATGCACATTTTTGCCCATAGAGGCTATTCATCAAAGTATCCTGAGAATACACTCGCAGCTTTTAAAGCGGCGGCAAAGCTAAATATTACCGGTGTCGAGTTGGATGTTCATCTTACAAAGGACAGGAAGATTGTTGTCATTCACGATGAAAAAATTAATCGAACGTCCAATGGAAAAGGTTATGTCAAAGATATGACGTTGAAAGAATTACGTAAGTTTGATTTTGGATCTTGGTTTCATCCAAAATTTCAGGGCGAAAAAATCCCTACATTAGCGGAAGTGCTTGATTTACTCAAAGATACTCATCATAAGATAAATATTGAATTGAAATCAGATAAATTTGTCTATCCAGGGCTGGAAGAACTTGTCTTACAAGAAGTAGACCAATTTCAATTAAGAGATCGGGTCATTATTTCTTCCTTCGATCACGAAGCTGTTAAGCGAATGGGAGAGCTAGCACCAGATGTCGAAACTGCTCCGTTGTTTTCTTATAGCATTTTAAACATGAAGTGGTACCGAACTTTATTTCCAGCAAATGCGCTACATGTAGCATACAGGGCAGTGAGGCGACGTCCTGTATTGGAGGCTTTGAAAGTTGGGATACCTATTAGGGTATATACAATCAATGATAAAGAACAAGCGAAAATGTTACTGCATTTAGGAGTGGCAGGAATCATTACGGATTGTCCTGAAGAACTGTACGAAGTGCTAAATAAATAATAAAGCAAACCTCTTTGAACGAACGAGATTCAAAGAGGTTTTTTCTATTTTCAAGATTAAAAAAGTAACTGTTTCTAGTTATATGACTTTTATTTATAATTACATATAAAACTCTTTTTGTTGATTAAAATAGGGGGAAAAACATGAAATCGGCCTCATACATTAAATATATTTTTGCTTTGCTGCTCTTTGGGTCGAATGGAATTGTCGCAAGTTACATTTTATTGAGCAGTGTTGAAATCGTTTATTTGCGAACGCTCATCGGAAGTTTATTGCTTATATTGATTTTTGTGCTGACGAAACAGAAAGTACAGTTTTGGAAAAATAAATTGCACTTTTTGTATTTAGTGATTTCCGGTGTGGCGATGGGGGCAAGTTGGTTGTTTTTATTTGAAGCATATAAACAAATAGGTGTAAGCATTGCGACCCTTGCTTACTATTGCGGTCCAATTATGGTCATGATTCTATCGCCACTACTTTTTAAAGAAAAAATGACGATGGCGAAAATGCTTGGATTTATAGCTGTGATTTTAGGGATGCTTTTTGTAAACAAGGAAGCTTTTTTGCAAGGTGAAATCTCTAGGGGGCTGATTTTCGGGCTGCTTTCAGCCATCATGTATGCAATGATAGTGATTTTTAATAAAAAGGCTGTAACGATAAAAGGTTTGGAAAACGCTACTTGCCAATTAGTCGTTAGCTTTATAACGGTTGCTATTTTTATGATGTTTAAACAAGGATTAGTTGTAAATGTAGTTGAAGGAAATTGGCTGCCAATCCTTATATTAGGTATTGTTAACACGGGAATTGGTTGTTATTTCTACTTTTCTTCCATCGGTCATTTGCCCGTTCAATCCGTGTCAATTCTCGGTTATTTAGATCCACTTTCAGCATTAGTTTTTTCAGCTTTGTTTTTAGCTGAGCAGTTAAGCTTCCACCAAATGATTGGCGCAGCGTTAATTTTAGGTGGAGCTGCGTTGGGGGAATTGTTTCAACCGAAAAAAGTTACTAGTAGGGGAAAATTGGTGAAATTGTAAGAGAGCATTAAAGAGGGAATGGGGGTAAACGAAAAGTTTTCCTATTCCTTTAACGGAAGAAGAGCTTAACAATCTCGAAGTAAATACCATTCATGTTTATAAGAATTATGAATTAATTATTCAAAAGAAACTATTCATCATTTATGATAAATGTCCTGTAACTACGCAAAAAAGCTCTGTAATTACAGAGCTTTTTCTACTAACAGGAGTTACCATTTAGCAACATGTTCCTCAATACAGCCTAACATTTGTTGAATAATGAGAGTGCTTCCATCTTCCAATTTAACTTTGCCGTTATAATAGCCAACTAGCTGATGTACTTCCGATTGCACAAGCTTTAAATCCGTTTTTGCTACTCTTTCAAAAAATGGATGGAATGTGAGCATAATGGAGTCGGTAAACTTTGTCGTAATGTACCAAGGTTTTTTGAAGTTAGAGCGATCATATTCAAAAATGACGTCTTCGTGGATTTTTGTCATTTTTCCATCCACGAATACGGCGTTTTCCGTCATGCCAGTACCGTCCGTCCACTTGCCTCCAAAATTTAACCCCACTCGCTTATTGCGTAGACGCTGGGAAGCATTTGCCCAATTCCATATCACTTCCCGTGGCCATACACCCCTTCCGAAGTCCAATACGCTAAAGCTCTCTTCCTCATAAAATTCATATCGCTTATTTCCAAGTTTGATAAATCCTTTCGTAGGCAGTATGTGATGCTTGGCGGTAAATTGAAAAGTGTGGCGGTTCCATGGCACGACGACATTCAACGATTCGTCGCCAACAGGATGCAATATCTTCAAATTAACATTTAGGGGCTCGTTATCAAAGTTATCGCAACTGACCGCTAGCAATGTTTGATTTTGAAAATAAGAGATATTGACATTGATTTCGCTGTTTGTAAATCGAATTGGTTCAAGTACACGAGTTGGCATTTTTAATTTTTTTACAACGCCTAATGGAATAGTAACGGTTTTTTCAAAGAAACGTTGAGTTTCATATTCTAGAAAGTAAATAAAGCAAGAAACAGCGTAATCAAAATGACAGATCGTAACAGAAAATAATACATCTTCTCCGTAACAACACCAATAATTCCATTTCTTCTTTCGCATAAAATGTCCAGATAAATTACATTCGATAATTGGTTTTCTAGCATAACCAATAGCAGCAGGATTTAAATTTCCCTTTTTATCGCATAAACTAGTCCACTCAAAAATTTCTCTTTCAGCATGCTGCACCAATGTCAACATCCTCTCAATCCATAATTCAAAAGAATTCCCTAATAAATATATGATGAAATTTCAAAAATTTACCATGAAAATAATGTGGATACATAGATATTCATAAATAATATTGTATCAGAATTTTACAATTTTTTCTTGATTAGAACAATATGTAGGAAGTTCAGAAAACAGCGATTTATTCATAAGATGATGGAAAAAAGGAGGTAAGCAAATAGCAATTTATTACAATCGGCAAGCAGCTGTCGATTATGCAAGAACTTGGTGGGATTCGTTTAATCCAAATTATCCTATTTTTACAGTGGATTGTACAAATTTTGTATCACAAGCGCTGCGTGCAGGAGGAGCTCCGATGTCAGGTTATCCGAATCGAAACAAGGGTTGGTGGATTACGGATGGCTGGAAAGTTGGAGCGAGAGAATACTATTATCCAAATGAAACATGGAGTTATAGTTGGGCGGTTGCTCATAGTTTAAGATGGTATTTGGAGAGTTCTAAAGCAGGGTTAACGGCTAAGCGTGTTTATACTCCTTCCGAATTAGAACCTGGAGATGTAATTTTTTATGACTTTCAAGGGAATGGAGTCATCGATCATAGCACTATTGTGACAAGCGTGATTGATGGTGTTCCTTACGTTCATGCCCATACAGGACCTAGTGCGGACCGACACTATGATTATTCCAATTCATATGCCTATACGCCAAATATACAATATTATTTCTTTAAAATAGATGATATATTCTATTAACGTTTTCGACCGAATAGGAAGTGTGTTATATAATAAAGAATAGAGGCTCTAATAATGGATATTTAAATTCAACAAGTTTTGTGATAAGGTTGTTTGGTGATAAACGTAATAAAGTTCAACCTATATTTTTAAGGAGAGTAATGAACGAATGAATGAACAAGCGTTAACGGTAAGAGAAGCCATTATCGGAAGACGATCGATTAAAAAATTCAACGGACAGCCTGTAGATCGAGCGGATTTATTGCAAATTATAGATGATGCCGTTTGGGCGCCAAATCATCAAAACCGTGAACCTTGGCGACTTGTCGTGGCATGTGGTAAAGAACTGTTCCAACTTCATGATTTACTGCGCAATACAACGATTCCGGATTGGAGAACGCTTTCGGAGGAAGAAGTAGAAAAACGCATGCAAAAATTCACAACACCAGGTGGTTATGTGTTTGTGATTGTTCCAGAAGACCCTCGCCAAAAGGAACGATTAGAAGACTTTGCAGCAGCATGTGCACTCATTCAAAATATGATGCTTCTAGCATGGGATTACGGCATTGGATCTTGTTGGAAAACTCCGGAATTTTTAGATAAACCAGATTTTCGTAAAGCACTAGGAGTAAAGCCTGGAGAACGAATTGTAGGCATGGTGCAATTTGGTTATTTTGATGAACTGCCAAAAGGAAAAGATCGTAAAAAATCTGACGAGATTGTGACAATTTTTGGTGAGAACGAAGAAGAGCATAAAGAAGAATAGATGCAATGATTAAAATACGAAAAAAATGCGCCTCCGATTTGGTTAATGCAAGCAAAACAATTCGGAGGCGCTGATTTTTTAATCAACCTGACGACTTAAGGTTAAGTGGGTCAAGCTTCGATTTTCTGTTTTTCTAAACAATTGCATAAAAATTCATCTAACCGTCTTTGCATAAGACGCAAATTGCGATGAGAAACTTGGCATATACCGCCATTTGTCATAATGACAATGCGATCTTTTTTATTTATTTCTTTTACATGCTGTAAATTGATGACGTAACTTTTGTGGCATCGGAAAAAGCGGTCATCAATTTTCTCAATTTCTTTTAGTTTCCCATAATACTCATAACAGCCATTTTTTTCATAGAGCATGATTTTATGAATGATATGGGATGTTTCAAAATAGTAAATATCGTCCAATAAAATATTTTTAATTTTTTCTCCTATTTTAATTTGGAAAATGGGTTCTTCCTTCGATTCACCCAGTTGTTTATAACGCTCGAAGGCCACTTTTAAAGCATCGATAATTTGTTTTGATAGTAGAGTGGGGCTATCTTTTACGATAAAGTCCAATGCAGCGATTTTATACGAAAAAGTAAGTTGAAGTTGATCTGCGTGTTGTGTAATAAAAATAATGTTGGTCAATGGATCTTTTTTGCGTATTGCAGCAGCTAACTCCAAACCCCTCATCTTTTCATTATTTAGCTCAATGTCGAGAAAATAACAATCCCCTCGTTGCTCTTCAATAAAACTTAACACATCCTCGGCATGCCCTGTAGATAATACAATTTCTATACTAGGTTCATGAAAAGTTGAATATTTTAAAATTTGAGATTGAATAAATTGTCGATGTTCATAGTTATCTTCACAAATTACAATATTCACACTCGGCACCTCCGTCTAGCGAAATTCTAATTCTTGGATAAACCATCCATTTTCGATGCGAGTATTCATAGTTGCATTCGGGTATTTATGCAATAGTTTTCTTACATTGACAAGTCCGATTCCGCGTCCTTCCCCTTTTGTAGAATAATATCCTTTAAATAATAGATTCATATCCGGCATTTCATCAAAAGTATTTTTTATGACAATTAACATTGATGAAGGAGTTTGAATGAATCCAATTTGAATTTGTTTAGTAGATGCTTTTTCACTTGCTTCAATTGCGTTATCAATTAAGATTCCAATGATTCGTGATAAGTCAATCATATCAGCGGGAGCTGTATGGACCTCTTCCGGAATTTCTAGATGAACATTTATCCCTAATTGTTCAGCAATGAGCAGTTTTGAAGCGATTAACCCCTTTAACTCCATGAGTTTTAAGTTTTTAATTTGGCAAAATGCTTTGTTGGTTAGGAGTGTTTGCTGTTCTACTTTTAAGATTCGAGATTGGAAATAATGTTTTAATCCTTGTATGTCTTCTGTTTCGATAAATGTTTGCAGTGTAAAGAGGATATTAGCATAATCATGGCGAAAATGCTTCATATCTTCATTAATTGTTTCAAGCGCAACAATATAATTTGACAACTGATTCTGTTTCACCATTTCCATCTTTAAATGCTGATTTTTGTGGAATTGACGTTGCAACAAATACAGCACTGTCAATAGAATAACGAGATACAGAAATTGTGTAAAAAAATAAACATATATCCAAAAACTATCTACCATTAATGTGCTAAAAAAAATGTTTATCAGAAACACCATGAATGAGGAACATAAAATAAAAAAAATAAATAATTGCATATTCATAGTGAAATTAGTAAATTCAATTCCTTTATTTAATCGCTTGAAGAAAATATATACAAAGATTACATTTAATAGAATCATAAAAACATGCTCTAGCCAAGCGAAAGCGTTTAACTCAATTGGCAACATGAAAATTTTCGTTAGAGAGTATGAAATCATTTGTCCAATAATTAGTAATAACACATGATAGAGAGCTTTAGTTGTTCTCGTAATATAGAAAAATACAACACAAATCGTAATGAATGATATAAAAATCCCAACCCAAACAGGAAAAAAATAATATGAGATGAGGGAGGGAAGCACAATCAAAAGCATGATATAAAATACATTTTTTAATGAAAAACTAATGTTTAACGTGTAATGAAGGGCAATAATCGTGTATAGAGTCCCAATCAGCCCTAAACTATATTGGATAATATGAATCTTCCTCTCTAAAGGAAAAAGTAAATTTCCTAGAGTATCTATCAAAATATCTATTTTTCGGAATTTTATAATTTCATAATTTTGCAATTTTTATGGGATAAATATACTATCAAAATAATGATAACAAATATAAAAAGATATTCATAAGAAAACTCATAATCGTTCTATTTAACCTCATTAACGTTATTGATAATCAGTTGAAAATCAACGAGATTAGAGAGTTTATCTATATTGGAATAATAATGAAGGAAAATATAAACGATCCAAAAAAGTAGTGAAAAAGAACTATGATTATTATTTCGGAAAAGATAATTTTATATGGATGAAAGACTTGACTATATTGTTTGTATCTTAAAAAAGAACATTAGAAAAGAAACCATAGTAATTTTGATTTATTATTTTTATTTGAGGATAGTATTAATCGATAGAACAATGATAAGGGTGGTCAAATTGATTACGATGATAAAAAAAGGATTACAAACGATTTCACCCCACGAAAAAATTCAAGAAATTCATCCAGTATCCGGCGGCGATATTAATAAAGCATATTATGTGCTAACAAATCAACATGAATATTTTGTAAAGCTGAATCAACAAATGAATATCGGCTTTTTCCAATTTGAAGAGCGCGGGCTGAAAATGATTCAGGGGACCGGTACAATCAATGTACCAAATGTATTAAGTTGCTTAGAAATAGAAGGCATTCCCATGCTTTGGCTAGAGTGGATTGAAGGGAAAAAGACTTATGAAACGGATGCGCTATTAGGAGAACGTCTAGCAGCACTTCACCTTGCCGATGCAAAAGGATATGGTTTAGAAGGGGAAAGTTATATTGGAAAGTTGCCGCAACAAAATCGATTGATGGATGATTGGGTAGAATATTATCGGGACGTGCGTTTAGTTGGCCAATGGAAGCGGGGAAAAGCTTCAGGTACAATGGGACAGACACGCGAAAAAAGGCTTGTAAAACTGATGGAGAGATTAGATGAGTGGATTCCGAGAACACCAAAGTCTTGCTTATTGCATGGGGATTTGTGGGGAGGTAATTGGATGACGGGTCCGGAAGGGGTTCCGTATTTAATTGACCCTGCAATCCTATTCGGAGATCATGAAATGGAACTTGCTTTTACGGAATTATTCGGTGGTTTTTCTCGACGATTTTACGAGGCATATCAATCGGTATTCCCGCTTTCACCAGAATATGAAGAGCGCAAAGAATTGTATCAACTCTATTATTTATTAGTACATTTAAATATATTTGGGGAATCATATGGTCCATCGGTGGATCGCATATTACGCCGATATGTAGGATAAAAGCATATTATAGGGGTGTCTAGAAAGTCGTATAACTTTCCAGACACCCCCACTTGTCCAATAATCTTTTACTCTTTGCTTCTGCGGTTGTCGAGACAAGATTCCGCAATCTTCGCTGTCTCAAAATGAATTTGTTATGAATGATTTTTATGTTTTTTCATTCGATCAACAAGGAAACCGCCTTTAAAGGATTTCGGTTCATAGGAAATAATGAATGCTTTTGGCTCGATGGAGTTAACGAGTTCAAAGAGCTCTTTCTCACGATTTCGTTTTGCTAAAATCTCATATTTGTAACGTTCGCTGTCTCGTCCTTCACCAACGTAGGTTGTAACAGCAAAACCGTTGGAGCGGAGTGTATTAATTAATTCATGGTTTTTCGTTTGAGTATTGATGGTTACATACACGTAACCAATCGCTAATTTATTTTCAATTTTCGTTCCTAAAAAGATACCTAATCCAAAGCCGACTGCATATACAATCATTGCAAGAAAACTTTGATCCCCGCTGAATACGAGGGAAAGCCCAAAGACGTAAATGAGCATTTCTAACGTTCCAATCATTGCTGCTAGGAACGTTAAGTTTTTGACTAAAAAGATTGTGCGCAATGTAAGCAATGGAACATAAATCAACTGTAAAACTAAGATGAGGAGAATATTTGTCATCCTTAATCCCTTTCTTTAGCGATTGTCGCTTTTAGTATTGTACTCATAACTAGGCATTGTCTAAGATACTTATATCCATTGTAGCTAAAATGCAAAGAATTTCCTGATTGTGTCAATAATTTGAGTGAAAGTGTTTCTTCAGTGAATGATTTTAATCCGTTTCCGGTAATGCTATGCAATAATATTGATATTAACAGAAGATAAAATGTTTTGTAAGAAAAGAGTGATAATAAATGAGTAAATTTGAATGGAGAAAACATTTAAAAGAACTTTACTTGCCCGGTACACAACCAACCACTATTCATGTGCCATCGATGAAATTTTTTACGATTGATGGCAAGGGAAATCCGAACGAGAAACCATTTCAAGAGCATATCGAAATTCTTTATGCTTTATCCTATGCGATTCGAATGATGCCGAAAAAGGGGATTACGCCGGAAGGGTATTATGAATATACCGTGTTTCCATTGGAAGGGCATTGGGATTTGGATGAAGAGGGGAGAACGAAAGATTATTTGGATAAAAATCATCTCGTGTATAAATTAATGATTCGGCAACCGGATTTTGTAACGGAAGAATTGTTTCAATATGCACGGGATACGGTGAAGAAGAAAAAGCCGGATTTGGATGTCAACCAAGTTCAATTTGAAACGATTTCGGAAGGGTTATGTGTACAAGCGATGCATATCGGCAGTTTCGATGATGAATGGGAAACTTTCGAACGGATGGAACAGTATTGTGCAGAAAATAACTTAAAGCGGGCAGAAAAAACCCATAAAGAAATCTATATTTCAGATCCGAGAAAAACGGCACCGGAAAAATTAAAAACAGTGTTAAGGTTTAAAGTGGAAGAAATGAAATAGGGGTTTATCAGTTATTGTAGCTTAGGATAAAATGGTGGGTCTCCGTACAAGGATATTTTGATTACTTTCACTGGCTGATTAGCAGAATGTTAGAGGGGCATAGCAGAAAGTAAATGAAATTGCTATGCCCATTGATTTTATTTGGCATGAAAAAGAAATATTTTTATTTATTTAATGAAGTTTCCAAGGAGCCAGCCTCCATCTTCCTGCTGCTAGTCCAGTTTACTAAGAAGATTCCAGTAAATATGCAAAGACCTCCGATGGTCACATACCAATTAATCGTTTCATCTAATATTAACCATCCAGAAAGAACCCCGAAAAATGGTGCCAAGAACAAAAAGGCGCTTGTTTTGCCGGGATCGCCTTTTTGAAGCAAATAAAACCAGCCTGCAAATTGGACGATGGATGCCATAATGGCGAGCCACAATACGATAGAAATGGATGTGCCGGTTATTCGGAAGTAGGGATTTTCTAAAATCAGACTTCCAATTAACAATATGATGCCGCCAAATAACATTTGGTAGGCCGTCAATACCCATGTATTAAATTCATTTCCCCATTTTTTTATGAGCAATGTGCCAATTGCCCATGAAACTGCAGATAGAAATGCGAGGATCGACCCGATTTCAAAACTTAACTTCGCCCCAAGGGTTATGAATACTCCAATAAAACCTAATATCACACCTGTCCATTGGCGTAGGTTATACGATAATTTCATAAAAATCGTTCCAAAGATAACGACTAAAAGTGGGTTCATAAATGTTAATATGGAAGATTGCCCCGCTGAAATTGTCCTTAAGCTGAGAAAGATACATGACATAACGCCAGCTGTTTGAAAGGAACCGATGACAGCGATTTTGATCCATTGGAAAAAGGCTTTAGGATGAGGGATTCTTAATAATCGAACAGCGATGGCCATAATCACTCCTGCTAAAGAAAAACGTATGCCGACTAATAAAAGCGGTGTTGTATATGAAAGGCCAATCTTACCGATAGCAAAAGATGAACCCATTAAAAAGGTTGTTAAGATGACTAACATGCTAAAAAGCCATTTGTTCATTTTAAATCCCTCCCCATAGAGATTGATTCATCATTAAGCGATAACAGGATATAAATTTAGAAGATTATTAATATTCGATAAATTAAAATCAAGAGATAGACTATCATTACATATTCGTATTAGTCAACTAGTAGACATTGAGAAATATGAACAGAGGGGGATAAAATAGTATGGTTTCTACGTTTCTATAGATATTTGGTGAATTGTAGAGGGCAGATTAGCGAACGAAAGCAAAAATAAAAAGCGTTGCAAAAAAGAACGCCTTTAGAACACATCAGTCCAAATAAATAACCCCATCATCGACAATAGTTTATTTCAACAGAACAACACGCATGCTTTGAAGAATATAACTACCTTAATTCTTGAATCTCCTTCAGAGATAGCCCAGTGATTTTTGAAATGGATTGGATATCCATTTGTTCAGCAAGCATTTTTTTTGCAATTTCCATTTGCAGCTTTTTTGCTCCTTTTTCAAAGGCTTCATCTTCACGACGTTTTGCTTCCCGCACTTCCACCTCCTCTTCAAGTGTTTGCTTCAAGCGTTCCTCATAGACTTCCATTTCATCTTTTGACTGGCTTAACTCTTTCCAACGATTCAACGCTGCTCGAATGTGGTCATCCCTTAAAGAGATTAGATCTAACTCTTTATAAATGTCGTTATATACATTTCCATTGCGATGGTCAACGATTGCGAGCAGTAAAAGCCATCTTGCCTTTGCGTCGTTCCAAGGATCGATTTTTTTCGCTTCAAAATCCCGTATTATTTTTGGATATTCGATGAAATGCAATTCGAATACATCGGGGAGGGGAGTGCCAGTATGTTGCTCTTGCAAAAGATAAACCGCATGAAAGTTTTCGGTTTGATTGAATAATTCATAGCTTAAAAGGTTGATGAAAATAACAGGTTGCAAGTCGTTTTCACTTTGTTCTGCATAGGCTTTCGTTGCGTAATAAAGAGAGCGTTTTACAATATCGAAACGATTAAAAAAGTTAATTAATATATGCAGTTTTTTGCTGTCTTTTGTAATACCGATAAAATGGACGGGTGCTAGTATATTTTCTTCATAAAAGTAATTGGATGGAACGGTGATGCGTTGAATCTTTTGTCTCGGCTCTCGGTTCAGGATCTCATTTAAAAAAGTGAGCGTCACGTTATGATGCTGTTCCCAGCCAATCACCTTTTGGAAGGCAACATCAATTTTCAAATCCATCAATTTTTGAAGAGCTGCTTTTTTATAGTTGCTCAAACTCATCACCTCGTAGGAATCAGGAATTCTCTTACACTACTTTATCGTTTAATGATTGGTGCTATGACAGCGGTCGGCGGCAGATATAAATAAATCCAGATGTCCTTTGGTAGTTGTGTTTATCAAGGTTTACAGGATGAAACCGTAATTGGATATAAGTCGAAATGGGAATGTGAATTTCAAGCTTTCTTTGAGAGGTTTGATGTACTTTGGTGCAGTCGTTACGAAAGAACAAGTGAGGGGGTTACTTTTATTTTAATGCTACATCCATTGTAATGATATGGATGTTTCCACAGTATAAAATAAAAAAGCGTGGTTTCAACGGCCACGCTTTTTTGTAGTATTAACTTTGTTTCGCTTGAACTTTTTTCTTCCGCCAAGGTTTTAAGTACGAAATAACGAAGATGAAAATGGTTACGGTGATTTGGAAGAACACTGCAGATTGCATGACCTTATGGTTTTGAACGAAAGTTGGATTGCTGATTGCCATTTCTCTTTGCGCTTCCAACATTTCCATATTTCTCACCATTAATTCGTCAACAATAAAAATACCGACGATTGTTTGGAGGATATATAGAACAAATTTAACGCCAACCCATCGATGCTTAAAAAATCCCCAATTGGTGAAAAAACCGTAAACAAATCCGATTAATAAAGTCCCTACAGCACCCAATCGAACGATATAATCGCTAAGGATAATCATATTTTTATAGCCGAGATAGGATTCATCATATTTTGTGAAATCAATATGTAAATTTAATACAATCGAACTTAAAATGCCTCCGAAAAAGACTACTACTAGAAACACATGGATGATTTTTAACCACTTCATGCCTTTTGGGCCGATTTTTTTCATATTATTAAACCTCCGAGTTGCTTAATGGATGGATGATTATTAACACAAGAATGATTATAGTAGGAACATAATAAGCTTTTAATGAGCGGCAGGTGTATTTTTCTCTACATCTATGGTCTTACGCAAGAGTGGAGTCATGACTATATCAATCAATGAACTTATACATTCTGTTAAATAAATTCATTTTGTTGTTTACTATCTGTCCATTACATTTTCATTCCGTTTCCATTACAGTTATGGATAACAGGACAACAGCTGGACATATTTGGAGGAAGAGAATATTTAAATTAAACAATACAAGGGGTGTATAATATGGCAGTTGAACAAAAAATTCGTGAGTTACAACATTTTATAAATGGTTCGTTAGTGCCTGGAACAAGTGGTCGTTTTTCGAATGTGTACAATCCGTGCACAGGAGAAGTTATTGCACGCGTACCACTTGCGACTCGAGAAGAAGTTCGACATGCGATTGAAGTGGCGAAAAATGCTTTTCCAAAATGGAAGGCGATGTCTGGCGGAAAAAGATCTGAGATTGTGCAAAGATTCCGCCAACTGATTGCAGAAAACCAAGAAGAATTAATCGAAATTATTTGTGAGGAAAGCGGTAAGACGAAAGAAGACGCTCGTGGAGAAATTCAGCGCGGTTTAGAATCAGTAGATTTAGCGATTAATGCTCCACACATGGTAAAAGGGGAGTATTCCGTAAATGTAGGTGGCGATATTAATGCATTCTCCCGCAAAGATCCTCTTGGAGTTGTGGCAGCTATTTCACCGTTTAACTTCCCAGTTATGGTGCCGCTTGCTCAAACAAGTATGGCGGTTGCCGTAGGAAATGCCGTTATTTTAAAACCATCAGAAAAAGTGCCGATTTCTGCGCTATATATTTCAAACCTTTGGAAAGAAGCAGGATTACCAGATGGTGTATGGACGGTTATTAATGGAGATAAAGAGGCGGTAAATGAATTGCTAGAAAACGATACAGTACAAGCGATTCACTTTGTAGGTTCAACACCAATTGCAGAGTATATTTATCACACTGGAACGAAATATAATAAGCGGGTAGCGGCGCTTGGTGGCGGTAAAAACTTTATGATTGTCATGCCAGATGCGGATTTAGAAAAGGCGGCAAATGCATTTATTGGAGCGGCTTATGGTGCAGCTTCCCAGCGTTGTATGGCATTATCAGGAGTAATTCCGGTAGGGAAAGAAACGGCAGATAAACTCGTTGCCATCTTAAAAGAAAAAATCGAGAAATTAAAAGTAGGTCCATATACAGACGATAATGTAGACTTCGGTCCGGTTATTTCGAAAGAATCAAAAGAAACGATTCTTGGCTATCTTGAGCGAAGCCTAAAAGAAGGAGCAAAACTTGTAACAGATGGCAGAAATCCTGAAATCTTGAAAACTTTAAATGGTTTCTATTTAGGTCCAACTTTACTAGATGAAGTGACGCCAGATATGGAAATCTTTAAATATGAGGTATTCGGCCCTGTACGAATTGTGGTGAGAGCAGATTCTTTACAAGAAGCAATTGATATCATTAATTCCCATGAACTTGGTAATGGTGTAACAATCTTTACGAACAATGGTGCAGCTGCTCGCAAGTTCCAAGACGAAATCGAAGTAGGAATGGTTGGTGTCAACGTGCCAATCCCAATTCCAGTAGGATATCACAACTTCGCTGGTTGGAAACGTTCAAATTTCGGTACAGGTGTAATGTTCGGTCCAGATCAAGCGAACTTCTACACGAAGAGAAAAACAATTTCTGAAAAATGGCTTGATGTGGATACAGAATCAAAAGTTACATTTGCATTCCCTAGCAATGACAATACAAAATAATTCTTCATTTGGGGTAATAGGTTCTTTGCTTTCCTAAGTAAAAATATAAAAATCCCCCTTATGAGGCTGTCTAGAGAGGGTATTTCCTTTCTAGGCGGCTTTTTTTATGAGATGATGTAGGTTTTCATTGCAGAGAACAATGCGGCCTAGTTTTAAAGAATGCCGCGTCCATTAATATCGATAAATTATCTTAATATAGAGTAGATAGGTAGAAAATCCATTGTTCAATGCAGATTCATAAAAAATGAATACAATAGTGAAATATTTTATGAATGACAATTTCGAGCATTCATGGGAAAATCTTAGAGTAACCGTTTCATACTAGATCGTTATAAAAAGGGGATTAGTTATGAAAATAAGAGATTTTACGCTAACAACCGTATTTTTAGCAATCATTTTATTATTTGCGCTTACACCCATTGGATTTATTCATTTAGGTGTGATTAAAGCTACAATTATTCATATTCCAATCATTATTGCTTCTATTATTTTAGGACCAAGAATTGGGGCTTTTCTCGGACTTGCCTTTGGAATTTCAAGTGTTATTACGAATACAATTGCACCAACCTTATTATCTTTCGCTTTTTCACCAGCAATCCCTGTGTTAGGGACAAGCCAAGGCAGTTTATGGGCGCTATTTATTGCCATTGTGCCAAGGGTGATAGTCGGTATTCTTCCATATTTTCTTTATAAGTTCCTTCAAAAAGTTTTGGCAAAGATGAAATCCAATCTGAAAGTGTCTTTATTTTTAACGGGACTATTGACTACGGTTTTACATACGTTTTTGATTATGGGGTCTATTGCTTTAGTGTTCCATGACGCTTATGCGCAAGCAATGAAAGTGGATAGCGTGCTTGGCGTTATAGCTGCCGTGTTAACGGTGTTTTTCACCAATGGCATTGCCGAAGCCACGCTGGCAGCAGTAGCTACAGCAGTGGTGGTGCCGCCGTTGCTAAAAATCGCGAAGAAATAAGAACGAAAATATTCGGTATTACATGCTACTAAAATTCCGCCGGTTTAATAAATTTGCAGCTAACAAAAGACAGTAGAAAGAGAGCCATCTAGAAAGTTGGGGTTTTTCTAGATGGCCAATTCTTGATTGATTGTTTTCTTTATGGAATTTTTCATTGGCGGTAAAGTTGCTGGATTTGGCAATTCTCAGCTACTTAGACGATGCTTTAAAAAGAAAAAGAGCAAATCAGAAACCCTTTGCTCTCTTCATTTTCTCTTTTTCATATAATAGACACCAGCCCCAATCATCCCAATGACAATCAATGCGATAAACAGCTTATTCGTCAAAATGTTCATGGGATGAAAAGGGGCTTTCTCCATATAAACGGCCTTTACCCAATGTCCGTCATGTTCTACTGCAATGGCTGTTGAAGTGGGAATGCCTTTTATTTCAAAATATTTCGTTCCCTTTTTAAAAAAGTTTGAAGCATCTCCATAATATTCACCTGTCATATCATCCGCTTCAACTTTTACTTTTCCTATAAATTTTCCAATATCCCATTCCTCCACTTTTTCCTCAAGCATTACTTCGTAAATTTTTCCATCCCAAACAACAAAAGGGTATGCCCAATTTAAAGCATGAACAGAAGAAGCGATAAAAAATATAAAGAATAATGTTAAAACCGCAGCTTTTCTCATAACTCATCTCCAATTATGAAATGAAATTACTGGAAGACTGATAGAAAAATAGCATTCCCCAATGGAGAATGCTAATGGTATCTTTATTGATTTTTCGAAGCTGATGAATATTTTGATAAATAGTGATCGTGAAGGGAAAGTAAAGTTTGCAACAATACGTTGGCACCTTTATAACAATCTTCGTAGTAAGTTAACTCTTCTTCACAGTGGCTGCGTCCACCTACACTCGGTACAAAAATCATCGCTGTTGGAACAATGCTTGCAATAAACTGCGCATCGTGGCCAGCCCCGCTGTACATTCTTCTAGTAGAATATCCTAATGATTTGCTTACGGATTCAATTGTATTTACAATCGTTTCATCAAATGGAACTGTATCACGGCCCCAAAGCTTCTCAAAGCTAACGGTACATCCATTCGACTCGGTAGGGAGTGAGTGAATGATTGTTTCCACTTGTTTAATGACGTTCGGATCTTTATGGCGAGATTCCAGCGTAAATTTCACTAGATTTGGCACCACTGTATGAATGTTTGGATGCACATTGACTCGCCCCATTGTATACACGAGTTCTTCATCAAGTTTTCCGAGTTCTTGTTTTAAATGCGTAATTAAATCAGCCGCTAAGAAGAGGGCATCCTTTCGATGTTTCATTGGGAAAGTACCGGCATGGTTGGATTCACCTTTCACTGTAATTTCGTAGCACACCATTCCAACGACGCCTTCAACCACTCCAATTTCTTTCTGTTCGGACTCAAGGACAGGACCTTGTTCAATATGAAGTTCGATAAAGGCTGTTCCTTCTTTCAAACGGTTTTGCTCATCACCTTTAAATCCGCTATTTTCGAGAGCTTCTCCAAAAGTGATGCCGTTTTTATCTGTGGATTTTAGCATTTTTTCTTTATCAAATTTCCCTGTCAGTACGCCAGAACTCATCATCGCTGGGTCAAAGCGGGCGCCCTCTTCATTCGTGAAGTTCACAAGTGTAATTGGAAATTCTAGTTCTATGTTTAAATCTTTCAAAGTGCGAACGACTTCTAACGGTGTCACCACTCCTAAAACTCCATCGAAACGACCGCCTTTTTCAACAGAATCTAGATGCGAACCCATAAGGATAGGAGGAAGATCCTTTTTACCTGGCAGTGTGGCATAAATGTTGGCCATGTCATCAATTTTTATGGACATTCCTAACTCTTCACAGCATTTAATAAAATATTTTCGTGCTTCAATATCTTCTTTAGAGAGGGATAGGCGCGTTACACCATTATTTTTCGTTTTCCCAATCTCTGCAAAAGCTTCAATCGTTTCACGAAGTCGATTTGCATTACAAACTTTCATATTCCATTCCTCCAATCATATTATTTTGTGATAGATGTTTCCTCTAGTTGTGCAGGGCTTTGTTGCAATACCGCTTCTTCCTCTTTTTCCTTCACCAAACTTTTCGTTAGCAAACTCACGCAAATGGCAACAATGAAGTTCAGGATTAGAGCAAGCATGCCTGTACTAATGTCGTTAATAAATGTTGGAACGTTAGGGAAGAAGGTTGCAATCTTAGCTCCTGTTAAACTCATGTAGAAAATCACTGCAACCGCAGCTAAGATCCCTGCAATAACCCCGTACTTATTCAACAATGGTTTCTTTGAGAAGCTAAACAACAGTCCAGGTGCTAATTGCGTAATAATCGCATACGATAAAATGTTTAACATCGCTAGAGCATCACTACCATTTACAGCGAAGTAAAGGGCGATGATGACGATAACAACGATAAGTATTTTGGATAGGAGCAATTGCTTTCGTTCGCTAGCATTTGGATTAATGACACGGTAAATTCCTGTTGTAAGACCAATGGAAGCGGAATTTAACATAACGGAAGCAGGGACTAACGCTGTTAATAATCCAGCTGCACCAACGACTCCAATTACCCAAGGGTCAAAAGTTTGAATGGATAAACGCAATAACGACAAATCTCCTTCAGAACCTTGCAATCCAGGTATTTGCACAATTGCCGCAAAGCCGATGAAAAAGGCGAACAATAATAACAATGTATAGAGTGGCAATGTAATCGCATTCTTCCGTAATGCTTTTTCACTGTTAGCCGTTAACGCGACAGAGAACGAGTTTGGAAGCAAATAAAAGCCGAGTGCGTTTAATAATACAGTTGAAATAAACCAAGAAATACTAAAACCGGAATCTGCAAGTGTTAATTTTTCTGGCTGTGTAGCTTGTACAGCTTCAAACAATGGTCGGATTCCACCGAAGTAATGATAAGGGATATATAGCCCTAAGAAGATAATCACGGCTAGAATCATTATATCTTTCACAACGGCTGTCCAAGCAGAACCGTGCATACCTGAAATAATGACGTACGTTGTTACAATAACCGCTCCAATTGTACTTGCGATAGCAGGGGAGATTGCGCCATAAGATGCCTCTGATACAATAATCCCTAAACCTTTTAATTGAATCATAATATAAGGAACGAGAGCGGCTGTTCCGAGAATCGCAACGATAATCCCTAAAGCTGTACTTTTATAAAAGGATGCAAAATAGCTTGGCTGAGAAATAATGTGATGATCTTTTGAATATCGCCAAACTTTTGGAATGAGCCAATAGGATAACACGTACGCCAAGCAAATATAAGCAGGGACATAAAAGGCTGCTGCACCATTAGAATATGCCCAACCACTACCTCCTAAGAACGTAAATGTTGTATAAACTTCCCCAGCAATTAACAAGAACACAAATAGCGTTCCGAAACCTTTATTACCGACAGCAAATTCATCTAAATTAATATCTTTCCCGCGAGATGAACGAATCCCTAAATACAAAGCGAATAGGGCAAAGGCAAAAATAATGATTAATGAAGTATTCATTCAGCTTCACCTTCCTTATTATCTGGATCAAATCGATAAATAATGGCCATGATGACTGATGAAAGAATCATCCAAAACACAATCCAAAATAATAAAAAAGGCAAGCCAAATACATAAGGTTCAATGCGATTCACCATTGGGAGACAGACAATCATCCCAATAAAAGGAATAATCAGCAACAATTTAATGTACTTCATAGAATCCTACCTCCTTTGAATCCTTTCTCTGATAAAGAATGTTTCCATCAATCATTGTTAAATCCACTTGTAAATCTTTAATGTGATGAGGATGAATATTCAAAATGCTATCATTTAGCACAACGAGATCAGCAAGTTTTCCTGGTTCGATGCTACCTTTTATGTGCTCTTCAAAGGAGGCATAAGCACCGTTGTAAGTATACATTCTGATTGCTTCTAAAACGTTGATGGATTGATTTTCTCCAATCGGCGTCCCTTCGCTCGTTTTACGATTCACTGCTGTATGAATTCCAATTAAAGGATTGTAGTCTGTAACAGGGGAGTCTGAACCAGCTGCTGCCAGAATGCCTTGATCAATGAAATCTCGAGCGGGGTACATGTAACGAACTCGCTCTCCGTAATTGTGGATATACGATTCACCAAACTCATAATGGAATGGCGGATTTGGAACAGGAATCAAGCCTAGTTCCTTTATTCGCTTTTGCAAATCTGGAGTCGAAATGCCAGCATGTTCAATACGATGGCGATGATCTTTTCGCGGGTGTTCTTTCAATGCTCGCTCAACAACATTCAAATACATTTCAATTGCCTTATCTCCTTGAGCATGTACGGTAATTTGATACCCCAGTTTATGAGCATGTCCTAAAATGTTATAAATCTCTTCTTCAGAGTAATAGAGAATGCCATGATTTGCTGGATCACTTGTATATCCTTCACGCGTTGCAATGGTTGGGCCAGTGCTGCTACCATCCAAAAATAATTTAACGGGTCCTAATTTGAACCATTCATTGCCTGTCCCAGTGAGCGTTCCAGAGGCTATGATTTTCTTTAGAAAGTCTTTTGAATCAACTAATGAACCTAATAATGCATATATTCGTAATTGCAACAAGCCTTGTTGACTCGCAATTTGGAGTGCTCGAAAACTATCCGCATTAAACGCTCCAGCTTCACCAACACTTGTTATGCCAGCTGCTAAAAAATCCCGATTGGCAATTTCAATCGCTTTTAACAACTCTTCTTCCGTATAGCTGGCAACTTGATTCATTTCCATATTTGCTGCTTCAATAAGTCGACCAGTAAAATGGCCGTTTTGATCTTTTTCAATGATACCTCCTTGAGGATTAGGTGTGTGTTGATCAATATTTGCAAGTTTCAATGCTTTGCTATTGACAACGGAAATGTGGCCACATGTTCTAGTAATGATAATAGGGTGTTCTGTTGAGATGGCATCTAATTCCTCCAGTGTAGGGTAGCGCTGTTCTGTTACTTTTCTTTCATTAAATCCCCATGCTCGAATCCATCTTCCGGGGGGAGTGCTTTTCGCCTTTTCTGATAAGGCATGAAGAATGGCTTCTAAGGAGTCCATTCCAGATTCTTTGCAATTGATGGCTAGTTGATTTACTCCATATAAAACAAGATGTAAATGGGCATCATTAAACCCTGGAAGAAGAGATCTTCCATTTAAACGAATCCGTTTTGTATTTGGACCTATCAAGTGTTGGAGAGAATTGTATTCACCTGTTGCAAGAATTTTTCTTCCTTTTACACAAACACAATCAACGACTGAATCAAACCGATCTACTGTGATTACTTCTCCATCATAAAATACATAATCTGCAAAAAACATACATTCACCCCTTATACAAAAAATACCTATACACCTAGAAAGGGATTAGTGTATAGGTATAATAAATTTAACATTTATAAAATTCAGAAAAATATAGACACTTTGTTAAATACTTTCAAGTATGATTATACATATCGTAACTACAAAAAGTTATATTATTTCTCTATTATACTGAAAATTTGTTAGTTTTGTTCTATCAGACAATGTATTAACAATATAAATAAATAAGGAGGGATAGCGATTGAATCATTACTCCATGCAAGTTCAAGATATTTTGCACAACAAACATTTTCAAAAGGCGGAAGTGATCGCAGGAAGATTAGGTTTACACAATGTCATAAAGTGGGTACATATTATAGAAATTGTCAATGTTGAAAACTTTGTAAAAGGCAATGAGCTTGTATTAACAACTGGACTGGGCATCCAAAATGATGTAGATAAATTTTTACATTTTGTAAAAGGGCTAATTGAATCCAATTGCGCGGCTCTTTGTATTGAATATGGGCAATATATTCAACAAGTGCCTTATGAAGTGGTTCAACTTGCAGATAAGCATGCCTTTCCTATCATTGTTTTTAAAGAAGAAGTGGCCTTTATAGAAATTACTCAAGAACTGCATTCCCTCATTATTAATAGGCAATATGCGATGGTTTCAAAGCTAGAGAGCTATTCCGAAATGTTGAATAAAGAAACATTGTACGCACAGCAACCGGAAGAAATCTTAAAAATTACTTATAAATATTTAGAAAAACCACTTGTCTTGAAAATCGATGGACAAGAACCCATTTTATATCCAAACACTTCAAAAAAACAAAAAGCTTGTTTGTTACAAAAGCTAGAAGAAGAATCATATGTTCAAAAACTACTCGTGCAACCTATCCATCTATTTGAACATAAATATGCAGAAGTGATGTTAGTAGAAGAGAAAGCTTCTATAACTGAATTTGAAACACTCATTTTGGACAGAACAGCGACTGCCCTTGGCCAACTTTTTATTCGAAAATTATATGTGGAAGAGAAAAAGGGAATGGAAGACGCTCACTGGATAGAGGGATGGATTGAAGGGAAGCATTCAAAGGATGAAATTCATCACTACCTATTTTCGCAATGGCCAAGCCTTTCTTTACAAGGCGGAGCGGTATTTATCACCCAATTTAATGAATCTTTCTCACAGCAGAAACTTGATATTACTTACTACAAATTGTTAGGGCGGTCTATTTTCGAACAGTACGGATTTTTAACATTAATTATAGAAAAGAAAAAGTATATTATTTTTATCTTGTTAAATAAAAGAGAAGTTTCAATGAAAGATCGAATGAAAGAAGCCCTGAGCAAACTGGGAAATTCTGAAGTGTTAGCGAAAATTCATCCATCTTCTTTCCAATTTGCTGTAGGAAAAATCACCAATGATCTACATTGCATGCATGATAGCTTTCAGACGGCGTTGGATACGTTATATATTAAAAGAAAAGTAGGGACACCTGCTCAATTTTATGATGATTTGCATTTATTCCGATTGATTTATAATTTGCAAAAACATGTAGATTTAGAGCAAATGGTAGAAGATTATTTGCAACCGTTAATTGAGTTTGATGAAAAGAACAATGGCCAATTGCTTGAAACGTTAGAAGTGTATTTGCAAACGAATGGTTCGAAACAGGAAACCGCAAGAAGGTTATATATAGTACGGCAAACGTTGTATCACCGCATTCGAAAGATAGAAAGTTTACTAGGGGAAGATTTTATGAATGGTGAAAAAAGGCTTGCATTAGAATTTATGCTGCTTGCAAGAAAGTTTTTAGTGCCGATGAAGAAAGGGAGCGCATGAAAAGTCATTTTGATGGGTCTCTTTTATGGCTCGCTCTGCTTTCGTCGCAGATATATTGCGACGAGTGTGACCATTGGTGGGAGAGATTAAAAAAGATATTTATTGATAAGATTTGAGCCTGACCAAAAAGTTTTACATTTTTTGGTCGGCTTTTTACATTTTTTGAAAAGCCTTTTACGACAAGAGCGGAGGGGAGTTATTTTTACGTTTTGTACAATATTTTGAATTTTATTTAACGTTTTGTTCAATGAAAAACACCTACTTCCCATTCATAATATACATACAACAAGTGCCTTTCTAGCTAGCATTCTATTGATTTTTGAAAAGGGTTTCTTTTGTAAGCGGAATGATGAAAGTAATGAATAGGAGCGTGATGAAATGTTAAGTACAAATGCTGGGAAAGAGTTGTTGGAAAAAGATGGGAAATATGTGTGGCACTCCATGAAACCATACAACCCTAATGCAACCTTTGTCATTGAAAAATCAACGGGCGCAAGAGTTGTAGATGTGGACGGAAAAGAGTATATCGATGCGATGGCAGGGCTTTGGTGTGTGAATGTTGGATATGGTCGGGAAGAGTTAGCGAAAGCAGCATATGATCAAATGATAAAAAATGCATACACGCCACTATCCTTTTCCCATGCACCAGCTATTGAGTTAGCAGAAAAAATTAATGAGCTGTTAGGCGATGACTATGTCATTTTCTTCTCCAATAGTGGTTCTGAGGCAAATGAAACAGCCTTTAAAATCGCAAGACAATATCACCATCAAAAAGGCGAGTCATCCCGCTGGAAAATCATCTCCCGCTACCGTGCCTATCATGGAAACTCTATGGGCTCACTGGCAGCAACTGGCCAAGCAGAACGAAAATACCGTTACGAGCCTTTAGCACCAGGATTCATTCATGTAACACCGCCTGATTCTTATCGCAACAATGAAGATCATTATACAGACCCACTTGAAATTCCAAGTGTAAAAGAAGTCGACAAAGTCATGACTTGGGAGTTCAGCGAAACAATTGCGGCAATGATTTTAGAGCCAATTATTACAGGGGGCGGCATCCTCATTCCTCCAGAAAACTATTTAAAAGGAATCGAAGCGGTATGTAAAAAGCACGGAGCATTAATGATTGTTGATGAAGTGATTTGCGGGTTCGGCCGCACTGGAAAACCATTTGGCTTTATGAACTACGGCGTTAAACCAGATATCATTACGATGGCAAAAGGTATTACGAGTGCTTATCTACCTTTATCAGCAACTGCGGTGAAACGGGAAATTTATGAAGCCTTTAAAGATAGTGGAGAATATGATTTCTTCCGTCATGTGAATACGTTCGGCGGAAATCCAGCAGCATGTGCAGTAGCGATTAAAAATATTGATATTATGCTAGAAGAAAATCTATTCGAACGTTCAGCGGTAAAAGGTGCTGAAATGTTGAAAGCATTCCAAGATGAGTTGAAAAATGCACCGTATGTTGGCAATGTGCGAGGAAAAGGATTGCTGATTGGAATTGAACTTGTGAAAGATCAAGCTACAAAAGAGCCGCTTGATGTGAAACTAGTGAATGAAGTCATTGCGAAAAGTAAAGAGAACGGAGTCATTATTAATAAGAACGGCGTAACAGTGGCAGGCTATAATAACGTTTTAACAATCGCACCACCATTAAATATTTCAGATGAAGATATTGAAACAGTTGTGAAAGTCGTTTCTAAAGCAATTAAAGAGTTGAAATAAAGTTACGTACACACATACCTTTAAAATAATGTTGTAATAAAGTGAACGACATTGTACGAATTCAAAGTGGACACTTGATGGTTCTATCAAATGAATCCCTAAAAATTGAAGGTTGCATATGTTGCGTTTTGGTGATAATTGCATAAAGTGCATGATGTAAGAAACTCAATTGAATCTCTTTCGAATGTGAAAGTTGAAGCACATCCCTATGAAGAAACCGGCGAAACTACTTTCGTCCGTCCCCCTTGTTTTAAATAGAACGTGTTAATTCGAATAAATTTTTATGAATTTGTGATAATTACTTTGAAAGTTGAAGCGAATCTATTAAAATATTTAATTGCGTGTGGTTATGAATGAAGGAATAGATTGCATGGACCAGTCGAATTTTAGTTTCGACTGGTCTATCTTTTTGTAGATATAAATGTAGAAAACGGAAGATAATTAATCGTTAGAAAAGATGAAATGTTGCATTATTTCCCGAGAAATGTCTTATTTTGGGAGGGGAATTTCCTTGAATGTCGAAGATTTGATACATGAAACAGAAGGGGTTGAATTCTATCTGAGAGACAACTAAATATGATCTTCTATTGGAATAAAAACTTTTTTGGAGGGAAGGAACTTTTTCGTAGCGACAAATCGTTATCCCCGTTAAGTGGCTATTCCTTTATTATCTGACGAGGGGAAGTAGGTGTTGGACGAAAGTTTATTATTCGAAAATCTCGACTTCATTTCGCCTTCGTGAAGAAAAAGCCGCTTACTTTTGCTATTGTAAATAAGGCATTAAATGACCCTTTAATATTGAGAAAAACGAGGAGAAGTCCCCTCGTTGTTGATAAGTTGAGATTATACCTGTATCTATTCATCAATTTAACTCTAGTGCAATGGTTTCTGTTTTGCCATTCCATTCTATTATAGCTTCAATTTCCGATTCTTTACTCACATTAGAACATCCAAAAGGTAAACTGAATACTCCTTCAGGTTCTAGTGAAACATCTCCTTCTAAATTATCAATGGAGAACTTTATACTTTCGGGAACTGGCTCATTGCCTATATATTTAATAGCTCCACTTGATTTTCCGCAAACTTCACTTTTATTCACTTCATAACGTACACTCCAATAATCGCTTTCCCCAGTAAATAAAAGAATTTCTTGTATACATGCTGTCAAGGGAAGAATACAAATAAGCAAAATCATTAACATACGGACTTTTTTCAAAATTTAACACCTCCCGCTTAGTAACTAAATAACTTTACTAGAATTGCAATTCGACATTATTAATATATTACTCATGAATTTCAAAAAATCCTTGCAGTTTGTCGATAAATTAACTAAAGGTTTAAACAGTTTTGGCAAATCTCCTTCCTTTTGAAGAAATCAAAAATAAAAAACTGTAAACTCTTTACATTTTCAATTTACAGAATAAAATGAAGATTATGTAGATTGATTGATGGATTATACAGGGGGGAAGGAGAATGGTTCAATATAGAGCAACGACAATGGCAATGAAAGGGATGGTGACGTCGCCACACTACTTAGCATCACAGGCAGGCCTTTCTGTGTTAAAAGAGGGAGGGAATGCAATTGAAGCTGCTATTGCAATGGCTTCAACCATTGCCGTTGTTTATCCTCACATGAATGGCATTGGTGGAGATAACTTTTGGCTCATTTATAACGCAAACAACGGGGTAATCACAGCGATTAATGGAAGTGGTCGTTCCGGCGAAAGGGCAAGCATTGAATTTTATCGCTCCAAAGGATACGAAACAATTCCTGCGCGCGGTCCACTTGCGGCTATTACGGTACCCGGTGCAGTTCGGGGATGGAATGTAGCATATCAATACGGACAAGATGAAATGGGAAGTACCATGCCATGGCATAAGCTCCTTGAACAAGCGATTGCCTATGCAAAGGAAGGCTTTCCTGTGACTCCAAGCCAACACACATGGACGAAAGTAAATTTGGATGAAAAAGATCAAACGTTTCGTGCATTAAATCGTTTTGAAGAGTTTTCTCGCATCTTTCTAAAGGATGGTAAGCCTTACAAAGTGGGAGATATCTTCATTCAAGAAGATTTGGCACACACATTGGAACTCATTGCACAAAACGGCGCGGACTATTTTTATGATAGTGAATTGACGGAACGTATGGTGGAAGACTTGCAGAAACACGGAGGCATTTTGACAAAAGAGGATTTCCAAAAACATACGAGCGATTTAGTGGAGCCCATTTCAGTGCCTTATCGTAACTTTGTGGCTTATAATCTTCCTCCAAATACACAAGGATTGGCGTCTTTATCCATATTGAATATTTTAAATCAATTGAATTTAGCGGAGATTGAAGAAGGCTCTGCACAGTATTATCACCTATTAGCAGAAGCCATCAAACATGCCTTCCGAGATCGTGACAAGTATTTAACTGATCCAACATACAACCATATTCCGCTGAACGAATTGCTCAGTAAAGAGCGAGGAGTTGGCTTTGCTGAAAAGATAAAAGAAAGTTGCCATGCGACGGCATTACCTGCCATGGATCCAAAGGGGGATACGGTTTGGTTTGCGGTGGTGGATGAAAAAGGAAATGCTGTTTCCTGCATTCAAAGCATTTATCATGAATTTGGTTCCGCTTTTATTCCAAAAGGAACAGGGGTATTATTGCAAAATCGAGGCAGCTTCTTCTCTTTAGATGACAAACACGTGAATTCCTTGCAACCGAGAAAACGCTCCTTCCATACGCTCAATTCTGCCATGCTGATGAAGGATAATCGCCCCGTCTTGATTTACGGAACTATGGGGGGAGAAGGTCAGCCACAAACGCAAACGCTCCTTGCAACACGCATTATCGATTACGGTATGAATGTACAGGAAGCTATCGAAGCTCCGCGATTTTTATATGGCAGGACTTGGGGAGCAACCACTAATACATTAAAAGTGGAAAGCCGTATTCCAAAAAATGTGCAAAAGGAGTTGGAACGATTTGGGCATGAGGTGGAAGTGGTAGAAGAGTTTTCGGATTTGATGGGACACGCAGGAGCGATATATATCGATGAAAAGGGAGTGAAGTATGGAGGAGCAGATCCTCGTGGTGATGGTATAGCCATTGGATATTAAAAAATTTTCCAATTCCTCTCGTTCGTAATATAACAATTGATTCACAAAATGTGAAAATTTTGTAAAAATATATAGAGAAAGATATAAAGTATATAAAAATAATATAAATACTATTCTATAAGAATTTTACCTACATTACGATAAAGGGGGATAAAGTATGGCAAGGCAGAGAGATATATTTATTGCCTTTTTCCGTTCTGGTATGTTGGGATTTGGTGGAGGGCCATCAACTATCCCTCTTGTTCAAAAAGAAGTAGTGGATACCTTTCAAATGATGACCGATGAAGAATTTGCGGATGTGTTAGCAATAGGTAATACTTTACCTGGCCCCATTATTACAAAAATGGCTGGATATATTGGCTATCGAGTAGGTGGATGGCTAGGTTTAATCAATGCTTTAATCGCTGCTATTCTCCCATCGGTTATATTAATGATTCTTTTCCTTGCCACACTCAAACAATTTAAAGATTTTGATTTTGTAAAAGGAATGTCGAATGGAGTTATTCCAATTGTAGCCGTAATGCTTGGAGTACTCACTTGGGATTTTCTTAAAAAATCTCATAAGTCTCTTGGGTGGAAAGTCGGAGGCATTATTTTGTGCGTTTCAATCGTTGGAATGCTGATTCTGAAGCTTCATCCAGGCATCATCATTGCAGGATTGCTTTTGATTGCATTACTTCTCCCAATCAAAAAAGAGGAGAGAATAGAATGATTTATATACAATTATTTCTGGCCTTCTTCTACCCAGGGATTTTAGGATATGGAGGGGGGCCTGCTTCCATTCCGTTAATTGAATATGAAGTTGTTGATAAGTATGGTTGGATGAATACATCAGAGTTCAGCGAAGTATTGGCGTTAGGAAATTCATTGCCTGGACCGATTGCGATTAAAATGGCAGGATACATTGGCTATGAGGTCGGGGGCGTTTTGGGGGCGATTGTAGCATTGTTTGCAACAGTAGGGCCTTCATTAGTTGCCATGTTGATTTTACTTAACATTTTATATCGTTATCGGCAATCCCCGAAAGTCAAAAGATTGTCTAGTTTCGTTTTACCGGCAGTTGTTGTATTGCTTGCAGAATTGACCTTTGATTTTTTGAGAACGTCTTATGATACAATTGGAATAATTTATACGATTATACTCATCGTAGGTGCATACATTGCTCTTGAAAAATTAAAAATTCATCCTGCTTTTGTTGTGATGATGGGACTTATAATTGGTGGGATATTTCTTTAATACAAGTTGTTATGATAGGCAATATGGGGCATTCTTTAGGGTGTCACCATTTTGCCTTCTATCTTTGTGTCATGAAAATACTTTTCAACTATGAAATATAGGTGGTTAGATGAAATATAATTTAAGGGTCAAATTAATAGTAAGTATCGTAATATTAGCGATTATGAGTTGCACTTTTCTAGCAATCGTTTCTTTTTTTCAGTTGAAGAAACAAACGGAGACGGAAAATGAATTCGTATTTAAAAGGATAGAAGACACAATCAAAGATTCTTTAAAATCCTATGAAAAGGCGATTCTACTACTAGATGATAACAGCGCTGAAAAAATGAAAGAATATACGAAGATGTTAATAGAGAAGTATAATGAAAATCCAAACTTTGATGAATGGGATTTCCAAGGCTTGAATCAAGCATTAGGGATGCATATATACATAATCAACACAGAAAATGTGATTACTCATAGTAGTTTTGAACAAGATATTGGTCTAGATTTTACAAAATGTTGTAAAAAACTAACCACCCTATTAAATGAAAGAAGAGCGACTGGAGAGTTTTATCATGATGCGTTAGATATAGAGCAACAAACAGGGGAATTAAAGAAGTATAGTTACATGGCGACACCAGATAAAAAGTATATGATTGAATTGAGCTACTCTTTAAATGAAAATAATATTTTCAAGGCGTTTAACTTTTTTAATCACATCCAAGAATTAAAAGGATTATATCCATTTATTTATGACATTCATATTTTAAACATTGGAGGATTAACGCTTGGCAAATCTGCAAATGAAAGGCGCTTAACGGAAAAAGAAAAGGAAGCCTTTGACAGAACGTTATCATCGAAACAACCGACAGAAATAGATTATTATTGGAATGGTACACCTGCTACTTTCCGTTACATGTTTTATGAATCAGAATTTGATCGAGACTTTGCTCAAAACAAAGTAATTGAAATCATCTATGATGAAAAACTATGGAATGCCAATCTGCATCAAATAAAAAAAATGTTTGTCATTCAATTAATCATTATTTTTAGCTTCGTACTAGTACTATCTTTTGTGATTGCAAGACCAATGTATTTAGCTTACCATGACCGCTTAACGGGACTTGCGAACCGCTCTGCATTTGATGAATTTATAACGGCAATCAAAACAAAAAAAGGGAAGAAAACAGCCTTTTTCATGATTGATTTAGATCATTTTAAGGAAGTTAATGATGTGTTAGGACATCAATCAGGAGATGTGCTGTTAAAAAAGGTGGCTCAAATTATTCGCACCCTCATCCCGAAAAATGGGGAGGCTTATCGTTATGGTGGAGATGAATTTATTGTTGTTCTGAATTCAACAACGACCGAAGAAGCGAAAGAATTGGCACAGAAAATCATTACGGAAATTAATCAACTTGTTAAACAAAATACAGACATTGATAATCTTGGGGTTTCTGCAAGTATTGGCATTTCTTTTTATCCTGACGATGGGGATAATAAGTATTTGCTTTATAAAAAAGCGGATGTGGCTTTATATACAGCAAAAGAAAAGGGAAAAGGCCAATATTCTATTTTCGAAACAGAGTATTAAAATCTAGATAAAATCATGGCGTCTTGATATGAAAAAGACGCCTATTTTGTTAACATGTTGCACTAATCAAACCATTAATGAAAATAAAGAAGAATCGAGGTAGCAATCATGGATTTACGACAACAAATAAAAAACTATACGCCATATAACGCACAAGAGGCAAAGGATCAAGAACTTATCTTACGTTATATGGATACTTTTGATAACTTATTGACACGTGGCAATGAATTTGCCCATTTTACTGCATCTGCTTGGCTTGTGAATAAAGACCGTACAAAAGTGTTAATGGTCTACCATAATATTTATCAATCATGGTCATGGGTAGGGGGGCATGCCGATGGAGATGCCGACTTATTAGGAGTAGCTATTAAAGAGGCGAAGGAAGAAACGGGTTTAAAACAAGTAACCCCTGTATTGAAAGATATATTTTCAATCGAAATTTTAGGGGTAGCAGCCCATGAAAAAAAAGGTAAACATGTGGCGACTCATTTGCATCTCAATGCTACTTTCTTACTGGAAGCAAATGAACACGAATTATTGCATATTAAACCAGATGAAAACAGCGATATCAAATGGTTTTTATTAGATGAAGCGGTGGAAGCAAGCACGGAAAGGGAATTACAAGTAGTGTATAAAAAATTAAATGAAAAGTTGCGTTTATTACAAGGAAAATGAACCATTTAGGGGTGATTCTTCCATATCTTAATGGTTAATAATATGAATATTTATGCATACGAAGAATTTTTCTATTTTAAACTAGCATGGAAGCCGGCAATACCGGCTTTTTTGCATGTTTGAGGGAATGTGGAATGAGAATATTGTCATAAAGAACAATTGAATATGGAAATATATAATTCTATCATCTATAAATATAAAAAGGAATATGTTAATTTGCAATAAGAAGAAAAAATTGCATCGAACAGTTAAAAAATTGTTTTTTAATATAAAATAAAAAGAACCGCGGAATGATTAGCGGTTCTTTTAAAATGGAGCATACCGGGCTCGAACCGGTGACCTCTACGCTGCCAGCGTAGCGCACTCCCAACTGTGCTAATGCCCCGATTAATCAATATTATACCTATTTTTATAAAGTTATCAATCCTTTAAGAAAAGTTTGAAAAAGCAATTATTTCTATATAATGATAGTTTTTTTCTATTATAATCATAGAAATCTTTTATTAGACGAATATATGGTTCATATTTACAATAAAATTTAAAGGTAAGTGAAAAAATATACACTTTTTTTAGGCTTCGTATTGGAAAAATTGTGCTTTATTTAAAAATTTTTCATATATTTAATACTAAATTATCATTAATACGAGGTGACATGTTAATGGAAAAGGATTTAAGCCAAGTTATTCGACACAAAGCTTTCTTAGACAAAATTGTTTCTGCTGAGGAAGCGGCTTCTTGGATTGAAGATGGAATGAACCTTGGTATGAGTGGTTTCACACTTTTCGGTGAGCCAAAAGAGTTCCCAAGAGCGCTTTCAGAACGTGGCAAAAAGGAAAACTTTAAAGTGAATGTTTATACTGGTGCTTCACTTGGACCAGCTGCTGACCAAGCTATGGCTGAAGCAGGAATCATTAATTTACGTGTTCCTTATCAAGGAAATGCGGTAATGCGTAAAAAAATCAATAGTGGCGAAATGTACTATATCGATCAACATTTGTCTCATACGGCTGAAGAAGTAAGAAAAAGTACTTTAGGAAAAATTGATTATGCGATTATTGAAGCGGCAGCAATCACTGAAGATGGCTTAATTATCCCAACTGGTTCTGTAGGAAACTCCCCAATTTTTGTTGAGAAAGCTGAAAACGTTATCATCGAAGTAAACTTAACTGCACCTAGAGCATATGAAGGTCTTCACGATATTTATGTACAAAAAGAACAAGGTGAACGTCGAGAAATCCCAATTTACAACGTTTCTGACCGCATTGGTGAAATTGGAATCAAAGTTGATCCTGCAAAAGTAAAAGGTGTTATTTTATCTGAACAACCTGATATTCCTTCTCCTTTATTTGAACCAAATGAAGAAACACAAGCAATTGCAGACCACTTAATCGACTTCTTAAATAAAGAAGTAGAAGAGGGAAGATTACCAATTTCTTTAGCTCCACTACAATCTGGAGTAGGTTCTGTTGCTAACGCAGTTCTTAAAAATATGAAAGATGCTCAATTCAGAGATGTAGTAGTTCACTCTGAAGTATTACAAGATGGAATCTTTGACTTAATTGATGCAGGGATTGTTAAATTCGCATCTGGTACTGCGTTCTCGCTTTCTAAGAAACGCGTTGATTCATTAGCGGAAGACTTGGAAAAATACAAAGGCAAAATCATGTTCAGACCTCAAGAAATTTCAAATAACCCAGAAGTTATTCGCCGATTAGGAGTTATTTCATTTAACACAGCTTTAGAAGTTGACATTTACGGTAACGTAAACTCAACACACGTAAGCGGTACTAATATCATGAACGGTATTGGTGGATCTGGTGACTTTGCACGTAATGCTCGCATTACTATCTTCGTAACGCCTTCATTAGCAAAAGGTGGAGCAATTTCAGCAATCGTACCATTCGTATCGCATGTTGACCATACAGAGCACGATGTAGACGTAATTATTACTGAACAAGGATATGCAGATCTTCGCGGACTTCCACCAGTGAAGAGAGCAGAAAAAATTATCGAAATTGCACATCCTATGTACAGATCACAATTACGTGCATACTTTGAAGAAGCAAAAGCAAAAGTGGGTGGACAAACACCACACATCCTTGAAAAAGCCTTCTCCTTCCATACAAACTTAAAAGAAAAAGGTACTATGCTTTTTGAAGGAGCAGAAGTAAAATAATGTAATATAAAAAGGGTTACGTTCTCCAACACGTAACCCTTTTTTAATAACCTAATAAGGAGCGTGTAGAAAATGGATGTACGTTACCCGATTGGAGAATTGAAAGTTCCCGAAAAAGTGACTTTGGAACAAGTTCAGAAATGGTTAAAGGACATCGAAACATTTCCGGTTCGCTTGAGAGAAACGGTAGGCGTATTGAATGATGAGGGGTTGAATAAAACATATCGTGAAGGTGCGTGGACTGTTCGCCAGCTGGTTCATCATATTGCAGATGCCCAAGTGAACATGTATATTCGATTAAAGTTAGCGCTAACAGATGACAATGCGAAAGTATCTGTATTTGATGAAAACTTATGGGCAGTGTTACCGGATACAAATCTTCCAGTTGAAAGTTCTGTGAAAATGATAGAAGGCATCAACGAGCGGATCGTTTCTTTAGGACAAACTTTAACGGAAGAACAATTATATCGAACATATAACCATCAAATCAACGGTAAAACGACGGTAGCATCAGAACTTACAAAACTCCATTGGCATGCAGAACATCATTTAGCTCAAATTCAAATCGCTCTATCCAAATAACATATAATCGGTTTTCTGAAAGTTGGTAGGCTGGTAAAAATATCTTTCCTTAGTAGCAAAAAAAATTTAGAATGTTTGCCTTATCAGAAGAGAAATGTATAAGAAAAAGTCGATTTGAATCCGCTTACAGATTCAAATCGACTTTTTGTCTACAAATAGATTATAAGAAAATATCGGTAATTAAGAATAGAATGGTAGGACACAACAAACAGCCTAAACCTGTATAGAATGTGGCAGTTACAGCGCCATATGGTACTAATTTTGGATCAGTCGCTGCTAAACCACCCGTTACGCCGGAAGTTGTCCCCATTAATCCGCCATAAACCATGGCAGACGTTGGATTATTTAAGCCTATGAATCTAGCAATAAATGGAGTACCAACCATCACTAATACGGCTTTTACTAAACCTGCTGCAATACTGATGGCAATCACTTCTGAACTTGCATTTAATGCGGCACCTGTCACCGGACCAACAATATACGTAACGGTTCCAGCACCAATGGTTGTAATGCTCACCGCATCTCGGTAGCCGAATACAAATGCGAAGATTACCCCTACAATAAAGGACAACACGACGCCGATAAATAGGGAGATGACACCTTTAAAACCGGCTTTTTTAATTTCATCAAAGTTTGCACCAAAAGAAGTAGCGACGATGGCGAAGTCTCTTAACATACTGCCGCCTAAAAAGCCCATTCCTGCTAAAAAACTCACATCTGCTATTCCTTTCGTGCCACCAGTTGCTACTCCACCAAAGTAAGCTAATACTAAACCAATCACAATGGCAATAGCAGAGCCATGAATCCTACCTTTTGTGAATTTATCAGATATGAAATAAGCTAACCACATCGTTAATCCGACTACAACAAATGCAGTAATCAATCCATTATTTACGAAAACATTTTTGATTAAATCAAGCATCCGTTTCCCCCCTCACGATGGCTTCATGAAATGTTGATTCAGAATGTTTTTTTCCGCTGAGCAGGGGAACACATGCCCAACTAATTACAACAACGCCGATTCCAGCAAGAATGGCTAATGGACCGCCTGTTAACGCTCCCAATACGTTTTGACTGGCTGCCATAGCAATGACAACAGGAATATACATCTGATTCCAAAAACTTAAACCATCTAAAGAAGGTTTAGAAATTTTCCCTGCTTTTATCAACTTATCAACAATAATGATTAAAAGCAGCATGGCAATTCCTACGCCACCAACATTTGAATCTACTCCCATCAAAGCCCCAATGAATTCACCGACAATTGAACCAACCAAAAAACACCCAGCTAAAATTGCAACCCCGTAGATGACCAACATTTAACACCCCTTTTCACAAATTGAAAGAATATTCAGTCGACTGTATATTTGTAAGATATCATATTTCACAGAATGAAATAAATCAAGAACAAAATTGAAATAAATAGAAAAAAATTGAATTTTCGATTGAAAATATGCATTTCCTATATTATGATTTATGTACACAGTCGACTGTATATTC
Organism: Ureibacillus sp. FSL K6-0165; assembly: GCF_038004285.1. NCBI lineage: Bacteria > Bacillati > Bacillota > Bacilli > Caryophanales > Caryophanaceae > Ureibacillus > Ureibacillus sp. FSL K6-0165. Next base: position 262,254 of record NZ_JBBOQS010000001.1, on the reverse strand, counting down.
TAAAAAGAGAAAAAATACAGAATATAGAATATAGAATAGAGAAGTGATGAACATGGAATTTTTTATTAATTATCCATCAGATAACGCATTATCAAGAATGGTTGCAGAAAAAATCATCGAGCAAATATTAAAAGGGGAACTAAAACCGGGGGATAAAATTGTTGAAAGCACTTATGCCGAATTGTTTAACATCAGCCGCTCTCCAGTTAGAGAAGCGATTTATTTGCTCACAACAGAAGGATTAATTGAAAGAATTCCAAGAAAAGGTGCTTTTGTCAAAGGGTATACACTATCTGAAATACAAGATTTATTAGATATTCGAAATAATATCGAGCTATTATCAGCGAAAAAAATTCGAGATCCACATAAAAAACAAGATTTATTAAAAGAATTGAAGCTTATTTTGGATGAAATGGATGACTGTTGCAACCGACTGCAATACGTATATCTTAACTACGCATATCACTATACGCTCATCAAATTTAGCGAAAGTTCCGTATTAGAAGAAGTGTATAGTAAAATCAGCCTTCCTCTTATTCGAATTCAAAGCATTCACTTTTCATTAACGGAAGCAGTAGAAAACTCGAAAAATGAGCATCGAAAAATGTATGAATTTTTGAAAGAAAATAGAGTAGAAGAATTTATTTCACTGCTTCGCAAACATACGGAAGATGTAATTACAAATGTTAGTAAAATTTTATTCTAGAGAGGAGGCTTATATTGAAAAGTGCTTTTCTCTTTCCAGGGCAAGGTTCTCAATACGAAGGAATGCTCTATGATTTACCTGAAGATCCAGCCGTAAAAGAAATCTTAAAAGAAAGCGAAGAAATATTAAATATTTCAATTGATTCATTGCATACAAAAGAAGCTCTCTCATCAACTAAGGCGGTGCAACAATGTTTATTAATTGCTTCTGTCAGTGCATTGAAAGTGTTTGAAAAAAATGGGTTAATCCCTGATTTTGTTGCGGGCCATTCTGTTGGCGCATTTGGAGCTGCTGTAGCTTCCGGTGTTATTTCATTTGAAACAGCATTAAAGTTAGTCACAAAAAGAGGCGAACTCATGGAAAAAGCCTATGATTTGGGATACGGAATGGCTGTTGTATTAGGATTAGATGAATATAAACTATCCGAAATCGTTAACGAGCTATTCGATGAAAAAGAACCGGTATATGTCTCTAACCGAAATGCGCCAACCCAAATCACCCTGTCTGGTTCTATCAAGGGTTTAGAACGAGTCATCGAATATGTGAAAGCCAATGGTGCCACATCAGCACATCTGCTAAATGTATCGACTCCTTCACACTGTCCGTTGTTTCAACAGGTAAGTGAAGAGCTAAAAAAGGAACTGGATAATTGTGAGCTAAAAAATCCGAAAATTCCGATTTCTAGCAATATCAATTCAAGATTATTAACGACGGCTGATGCGGTAAAAGAAGACTTAGCAAAAAGCATTTGTTATCCGGTTCGATGGCATGATGCTGTCAACTTGCTATATGAGATGGGAGCAAAATGTATGATTGAAATGCCACCAGGAAATGTTTTATCGAAGTTAGCCCAACAAGCATTTCCTCTCGTTCAAACGATGTCTGTCACAATGAATGGAATAGACGATTGTTTATACGTCATGTCAAATCAATAAAGGGGTGTTCATAATGGTGATTTCAAAGGTGGAAATGGAAAGGAAATCTTGGACTACAAGAGTCGAAGCGAAAAAGAAAACCATCGAAAGCGTCCAAGGTCTGGTTGACGGAGTGATTATTCCGACCAAGCGTATTGTGGAAGTATTGGAGCGGTTAATAAAACCTGGCGATCGAGTTGTACTGGAAGGAAATAACCAAAAACAAGCTTCGTTTTTATCGAAATCTTTAGTGCAAGTAGATCCGAAAAAAGTTCACGATTTGCACATGATTATTTCCAGCATTTCAAGACCAGAACATTTAGATTTATTTGAATATGGAATTGCTAGAAAAATAGATTTTTCCTATGCGGGTCCACAAAGCCTTCGCATCGCTCAAATGATAGAAGATGGAAAAATTGAATTAGGCGACTTGCATACGTATATCGAGCTTTATGGGCGATTGTTTGTAGACTTAATTCCGCAAGTGGCTCTCGTTGCGGCAGATAAGGCAGATCCATACGGGAATCTTTATACTGGCCCAAATACAGAAGAAACGCCCACATTAGTAGAAGCTACTGCGTTCCATGACGGCATTGTCATTGTGCAAGTAAACGAAATAGTCGATGAGTTGCCTCGAGTTGATATTCCAAGTTCATGGGTGGATTTTGTTGTAGTGGCAGATGAGCCTTATGAGTTGGAACCGTTATTTACGAGAGATCCAAGACACATCACAGATATTCAAATTTTACAAGCGATGATGATTATTCGCGGCATTTACGAAAAACATGGGGTTAAATCGTTAAACCATGGCATCGGTTTTAATACAGCCGCTGTAGAATTGCTGTTGCCAACGTACGGTGAATCATTAGGGTTAAAAGGAAAGATTTGTACGAACTGGGTTCTAAATCCGCACCCGACATTAATTCCAGCGATTGAGTCTGGATGGGTAGAGAGCGTCTATTGTTTCGGCGGCGAGTTAGGAATGGAAAAATATATTGAAGCAAGAAGAGATATTTTCTTCACTGGAAAAGATGGCAGTCTTCGCTCAAACCGAACTTTAGCCCAACTAGCTGGCCAATATGCAGTGGATTTATTTATTGGCTCCACTTTGCAAATGGATGCTTTAGGAAATTCATCCACTGTAACGAGAGGGCGAGTGGCCGGCTATGGTGGAGCACCGAATATGGGGCATAACCCTGGTGGACGAAGACACGCAACAGATGCTTGGTATAATCTCAAAACTTCTGATGATCCGCTGGCAAGAGGCAAAAAGTTAGTCGTGCAAGTGGCTGAAACATTCCAAGAAGCAAACAAGCCAGTATTTGTTGAATCTCTTGATGCTATTCATGTTAAAGATCAGGCAAAGCTACGAGTGGCGCCAGTGATGATTTATGGAGAAGACGTAACACATATTGTGACGGAGGAAGGAATTGCTTACCTTTACAAATCAGATAGTATGGCTGAAAGACGAGAAATGATTGCGGCGATTGCAGGGGTAACACCGATTGGTATGGAGCATAATCCGAAATCAACTGAAAAATTGCGAGAGAAAGGGCTTATTGCAATGCCTGAAGACTTAGGAATTCGCCGTTCTGATGCCAAACGTTCATTGCTTGCCGCTAAAAATATTGATGAACTCGTGCAATGGTCAGGAGGATTGTACAACCCACCAGCTAGATTCCGCAGTTGGTAAGGAGAGGGGGAGACAAGTGATCGATGCATACCAATTATCATCCACATTAGCAGAATTAGCAGTTGCCTCACTCATTGAGGAAGTCTCGCTAACTCCTAAACCTGGGCTTGTGGACCGAAATGACCAAGGTTCACATGATGATTTAACGTATCACATGATGATTGAGTCAGCGCAAAGTTTACGAGAAACCTTCTATCAAATGGCCTTTGAGTCATATGGTGAAAAGCCTTCTCAATATTTGCGGGAAAGAATCGGTGAGATTGGTAGACAAGGCGAAATGAGGATGTTTCAAGTGACAAAGGGCGTCAACACCCATAAAGGAGCCATTTGGTCGCTTGGATTAATTACAGCCGCAGCAGCCATCCATTGCGGAGCGTGCGATGAAGAAACCCTTTGTTTTACTGCGGGAGAAATTGCGCGATACGAAGATCGTTTTATTCCCTTTCAACGAACTAATGGCATGAAGGCGATTCAAAAATATGGAGTTTTGGGTGCGAAGGCAGAGGCACAACTGGCTTTTCCCCACATTCGCCATTACAGTTTGCCGGAATTTAAGTCATCGTTACAACGTTATAATTATGAAATTGCAAAGTTCAGAGCGTTACTAGCGCTAATGGCAAATTTAGATGATACGTGCCTATTGCACCGTGGCGGAATGGAAGGTTTAACATTTGCCAAACGGTACGCAAAGAAAGTTCTGAATAATGGGAATTTAGAAGAACTGGAAGATATGAATGAGCAATTTGTGAAGCGGCACTTATCGCCAGGAGGGAGCGCTGACTTACTAGCCGCTACCATTTATATCTATAAAATTTGTCAAACGCAATATGCACATCAAATGGAAGTTGTCACAACCACTTAAAAAAGGGGAGAGGTAGAGTGGAGAAGTTCACATATTCATTTCCAGCGACAAAGAAAATTACAAATCGAGCCCATGTTGGCGTTGTCGGTTCAGGTGATTTAGAAGTGCTTGTGGAACCGACTGATGATAATCAAGCAGTATTTGAAATTCGTACTGGGATTACGGGCTTCCAAGATACGTGGAAAAAAGTCATCGAGCGTTTTGTCAGCCTAAATGATGTTTCAGCCCGCATTACGATTAACGATTTCGGGGCAACACCGGGAATCGTTTCCCTTCGTTTGGCACAAGCAGTGGAGGTGAGTGGAAATGGTAAAGGTTATGACGAATAGTTTAGTAGAAAGTTTAGCGCGGGAAAGAGCATTCCAGCTACTGGACCAAGGAAGCGCTTATGAAATATTAGGCCCTTTTGATCGATTTGGGTCTCCGCACTTGGAAAAACAAAACATCGTACCACAATTTGATGATGGCATGATTATTGTAAAAGGAAAACTGAATGGCAATGATGCCGTCGTGATTTCCATTGAAGGAAAATTCCAAGGCGGCGGAATTGGAGAAGTGTCGGGAGCCAAATTCGCAGGTACATTGGAAAAAATCTTAAAAGAATGCAAGAAGGGCAATAGAATATATCCTATTATCATTTACGATACAGGTGGAGTGCGTTTGCAAGAAGCAAATTACGGCTTGCTCTCTATTGCGGAAATTAGTGCGGCCATCGTGGAATTGCGCGAGTATGTGCCTGTTGTTGGCATCATTCCAGGAAAAATCGGATCTTTTGGTGGCATGTCCTTAACAGCAGGATTATGCAGTGCATTGATTATGACGCGGGAAGGCCGTTTAGGAATGAATGGACCGGAAGTCATCCAGCAAGAAGCGGGAATTCGAGAACTGGATTCCAGAAACAATCCATTAATATGGAAAATGATTGGTGGAGCAGCTCGTAAAGAAGCTGGATTGATTGATATTTTAGTAGAAGATGATGTACAAAACTTTAAAGAAGCGATTTTGAGCGTTTGGAACGGAGAAATTGAATTCAAAAATAGAACAAAACAAATTGATCATTATTTATCCTTATATAAATCTTGTACATTAGAAGAAAGAATATTGCCAGAAGTCGCAAGGGAATTGTTAGCGACAGACACAGAAATTCAAGATACAGAATTGCCAGTTCCAACAGAAGTTGTAGAAAGCACAGGAAGAAAGTGGTTCAACTTATTGACGAATGGCAAACCATCCATTAGTGAAGTTCCATCGGTATTAGTAGCAGATACAACGATAAATGGCATCAAAGCGCGAGTCATTGCGGTTGTGCCAAATCCAGAAAACATTTATTACCGTGCTCGTAAAGGGGAAGTTGGTTTATTGGAAGGATGGACCATCGCAAAATATGTGCAGCAGGCGATTGATGAGGACTGCGATGCGGCCGAAAAACGACTAATTATTCCAATTGTCGATGTACCAAGCCAAGCCTTTGGTTATCATGAAGAATTGCTCGGCCTTTATTTGGCTTGTTCCGCGGCAATCGATGCTTATGCAACAGCGAGACTTGCGGGGCATCCAATTGTGACGGCGATTGTTGGAAATGCGATTTCCGGGGCGTTCTTATCCCACGGCATGCAAGGGAATCGCTTAATTGCTTTAAATGATGATGGCGTCAACGTCCATGTGATGTCGAAAAAATCAGCGGCAATCATCACGATGCGTTCCATTGAAGAACTGGATGAAGCAGCGAAGGAAGTTCCGGCGATGGCTTATGATATCCAATCATTCCAAAAGCTTGGAGCACTCTATCAATTGCTGGATGGGGTAAATGGGAAAAATCCAAATGATGATGACAAAAAGGTGTTAATGGATGCTATTATCGACGCATATCACGACATTCAAAAGCACAATGATCGAGATTTATCTTGCCGATTAACATCTGAAATTGCTAAAAACGGCGGCAGAGCAGCTTCTATTAAAGTAAGAGAGATGATTGAGGCACAATGGAAATAAAGGTACATGATATTGTGAAATTTGAAAGCATTGCTGTTCTCGAAAAAACGACTCCAATTCCAGATTGGGTGTTTAATGCACCTGCAGCGAAAAACTATGGGGTAGTCAGAAGAATGCCCATTATGGACGATATGGTTCCAATCGGTTTACGCGGTAATACAAGAGAACAGCGCTTCGGAACGTTTATTCATAAAAGCCGTATTGTAGAAGTGATGACACCTATTGAATTAGTGGATCGAATTGAAGGATATACCAATGAAATACATCTTCCCACTTTGAAAAAAATAAAACAGGCTTTTGAACAATTCAACTTGCGATGGGGGCCGACTGGGAGCGTCGGATTCGAGCTCGCCACAGATATTTCGGTGACGACAGAAAGAAGCGATATTGACGTATGCATTTATATGGATGTAATAGATAGGGAATTGCTAGTAGAAGTAGGGAAGTTTTTAAAAACGTTGGAGCGAAGAGTCGACGTACAGGTTGAACTGGCTTCTGTCGGTGCGTTTTTATTACATGACTTTTTAAAACACGAAAAATTAGGGTTTGTGATAAGAACGCCATTTGGTCCTCAATTATGCACGACAGTAGAAAACCAAATTCGATTACTTGTAAATCAATAAAAGAGATGCGAAAGCGTCTCTTTTTTTATTGCAACTCAATCACTTCACAAAACGGGATAATAGGGTCACAATAAGAGAAAAGGCATGTTGGTATAAGCGTAAATGCAAGAAAAAAATAGGAATGGAAATAATCGAACAGGAGACATGTGATGGAATACTATAAATTTTTAAGACAGTATGTTGGGACAAAACCGTTAATTTTACCGGGATCGGTAGTGATCATCTGCAACGAAAAAGGAGAAGTGCTGTTGCAAAAACGGCCAGAAGGTAGATGGGGACTTCCAGGCGGCTTGATGGAGCTGGGGGAAAGCTTTGAAGAAGTGGCGGAGCGGGAAGTGCGAGAAGAAATCGGTTTGGAAATCCGAAACTTAAAACTCCTTCACGTTTTCTCAGGGAAGGAATTTTACACCAAAACCCCAAACGGCGATGAGTTTTATAGCGTTACAGCGGTATTTTATACGAATGAATTCGAAGGAACCCTGCAATGCCAACCCTCCGAAACCCTCGAAGTCCGTTTCTTCCACCCAAACAACCTCCCCGACAACATGGTAGGGAGTCATAGGGTATTTGTTAAAGAATTACTAAATTAATCACATTTGATTTAATTAAAGTAATAATGTTCCAAATATAATTTATCCATTAAAATAACAATATTCTGACAAAATGATAGGATCCGAATCTCTAGAAATAGTGAATATTTTCTTTCTGATCATTTGAATTATCTAGTAGAAATATGTAAAAAAACTCTAATTACTAGTTATAATAAAGATAAATTGGAATTTTTATCTAACATTATCAAGACATATCAATTTAAGTAATTTTAGTTTTTTGAAAAAAGGTGTTTCAAATGAAAACAAAAAGTATATGGGTAAATGAAATTATTGAATCATTGAAAGTATTGGGGGGGAAGGGTACATTAAATGAAATTTATGATCAAATAATTAAACGTAGAAAAATAAATTTAGAAAAATATATTGATTGGAAAGCTCAAGTGAGAAGAAATATTTATGAACATTCAAGTGATGCTAAAGATGGAGTATTTAAAGGAAAACCCGGAGATAGTAACGACCTATTCTATACCGTAGAAGGTAAAGGGAGTGGGATATGGGGGTTAAGAAATTATATGGTAGAAAAAGAATTACCTCTAAGAGATGATATTATCAAAATAATGGATGATTATTTAATAGAAAGAACAAAACCGTTTAAAGCAAATCCTTTGGTTAATTTTATAAAGCACAAAATTACTAATGAATATAAAAAATAGATGTAGTATAGATTTATGGACACAACTTGGTTAAGTCATTAATATTAAACTAACGAAAGGTTGTGTCCGAATCATGAGTCAAAAGCGCTATAATCAAGAATTTAAACAAACAGTAGTTGAGCTTTATCGCTCAGGCACTCCAGTCAGTCAACTCTCTAGCGAATATGGTGTTTCAGAAGTAACGATTTATAAATGGATTAAGCAACTCTCTCCAATTGAATGTGAACAGGAATTAACTTTGGCTGATATAGAAGCCATTCAAAAGGAAAATCTTCGATTAAAACAGGAGATCGAAATCTTAAAAAAGGCTATGACCATATTCGCGAGAAAATAGATGAGCAAGAACTGATTGACTTGATTACAAAAGAAAGCGAACATCATCCAATCCAAATGATGTGTCGTGTTTTAAAGATGCCTAAAAGTACGTATTATCAATCGTTTCACAAGAAGCCGAATAGCTATCATGTCGCCAACGAACAACTGCTTGAACGAATTCGAGCAATCCATAAAGAAAGTAAGGGTCGTTATGGGGCCCCTAAAATCTTTGAAATACTAAAAAAAGAAGGCTATACAGGCAGTATCAATCGAGTTCAACGTTTGATGAAACAAGCAGGCATCCAATCATGTATTGTAAAAAAATTCCGCCCAACACCAACACAAAAGCCCGTAGAAGAACGAGAAAATGTATTAAATCAAGATTTCACTACAACAACAATCAACGAAAAATGGGTAGCTGATATTACATATGTCCATACGCTTCGTGATGGTTGGTGTTATCTAGCGTCCGTTCTTGATTTACATACAAAAAAAGTGCTCGGATATAAATTCTCTCGTACCATGACAACAGAAATTGTGCTGGAAGCACTTCAGAATGCGATTCAAGATCAAAAGCCCGATCCTGGTCTTATCGTGCATACAGATTTAGGCACACAATATACAAGTGAAGCCTTTCAAAAACTACTAAAAAAACATGAAATAGTTCCGTCATTTAGTCGAAAAGGATGTCCATATGATAACGCTTGTATTGAATCTTTTCATGCCATATTGAAAAAAGAAGAAGTGTATCTAACCAAATACGAAAGCTTTGAGACAGCGAGAATTGCGTTATTTCAATTCATCGAAGGTTGGTATAATCGCAAACGAATTCATGGAAGCATTGGTTATTTGACACCGGATGAATACGAAAAAATATGCCGAATAGCAGTGTAAAACATGGGGTACAGAACACTTCCCCCTTCACATTTTTTGGCACAACAGCCATGGGTTTATTTCTCCACGTCCCAAGTAGATTGTCAAAGGATCTCTTCACTTTGACAATCTACTTGGGACGTGGAACAATCCATGAATGGTTGTTGTGCAAAAAAACTTAATCTTTTTGTGTCCAAAAACTTGACGTAGATCCAAAACTTTCATTTATAAATAAAAAGTATAAAGTAATAGGTTCGGCAGGAGTCGGGAATTGGGCTGCTGTACCATGGATAGCAATTATGAATACAGAAATTACAACTTCTACCCAAAGAGGATTTTATCTTGTTTATCTTTTTAGCGAAGATATGAAAAAGGTATATTTGACTTTGGCTCAAGGAGTAACAGAGACTTCTAAATCTGAAATGGAAGAAATAAATAATGAGATTAGAAGTATATTGCCTCTTAATACTCGTTTTAAATATGAACCTAAAATTAAGCTTGGTAAAGGTAATTTAGCAAAACAATATGAAGATTCGGTGGCTGTTTATATCGAATATTCAAAAGATAATATTCCATCTAATGAGGTACTTATTAAGGATCTATATGAAATGCTGGACCTATACGAAAAATACATTGCTTATAGAAAAGACAAAGGCCCAGTTATTAATGAGGATACAAATCAAGTTACAACTAATATTGTAGAGAATATATCTAAAAAGGAAGTCATAGAGCATATATATAATTTTATTAAAAATCGAGGATTCTATTATAGTTCTGCAAATATTGTTAACCTGTTTTTATCATTAAAAACTAAACCTTTCGTTATAATCTCAGGAATATCGGGTACAGGTAAAACAAAAATTGTCCAGCTTTTTGCTGAATCAATTGGTGCAACAGAGGAAAATGGTCAATTCAAATTAATTCCCGTTCGGCCAGACTGGAGTGATAGTTCGGATTTATTGGGCTACAAAGATATAAAAGGCGATTTTATTAAGGGGCCATTTACCAAGATGGTGGAAAATGCTCTTCAAAATCCTGATTTGCCGCATTTTGTTCTTCTAGATGAAATGAACTTAGCTCGGGTCGAGTATTACTTTAGTGATGTGTTGAGTGTGATGGAGAGCCGGAAAATGGATGAGGATGGGAACTATACTTCAACTCCTTTAATTACTTATGAAGATGAAAATGGACTAGAAAAAACGTTGACATTGCCAGGAAACCTTTATGTGATAGGAACTGTGAATATGGATGAAACGACTCATACATTCAGTAAAAAAGTGTTGGACCGAGCAAATACCATTGAATTTAATGAAATCGATATAATGAATTTTAATACTTTTGAAAATATCGAACAAGAAGTGGAACTGATTCGGGTTTCTAATGAGGTGCTTCAATCACGTTATATTTTCTTAAAAGATGTTTTTAAAGACCATGAGTCACTTATAAAAGAAGTTTCAAGCAAAATTAATAAAATTAATGAATACTTAGAGCCCATTTATGCTCAAGTAGGTTACCGAGTACGTGATGAAATTTGCTTCTATATGATACATAATGCAGAAGCAGGAATGTTATTGACGGAAAACGAAGCGATGGATTTTTGTATTATGCAAAAAATTCTTCCCCGAATTAGTGGGACAGAAAATGTGATTCGACCTGTTCTTGTAAATCTAGAAGAAGAGCTAGAACAATTTCCTAAATGTAAAGCAAAAATTGTGGAAATGAAAAAGAGGTTAGATAACAATGGTTTCACTTCCTTCTGGATTGCTTAAAAATGAACCTCTAATAAAAATAAAGACAGAAGATTTATATTTAGTTATATCAGGAGATGTTGATTTAAATAGATATGAACAAGAGAACTATAAATCTTTTATTGAAGAAAATGAATCCATGTTTTTTAGTACATCTAGAGATGCCTATGTAGAGATATTTGATGTAACTCAAAGGAAATTAGTTGAAAATTATAAACAACCCTTCCTACCTGTATTTTTTGAAAATGGAAGATACGAGATTCAAGTAAAACCATTAAAAAAAGATTTGAAAATTCAGTTCTATCATGAATATGAAAGTTTTAGAAAAGCGATTCGCCCAATTCTAAATACAAATATACTCAGTGGTACTCTTCATTTTCTAAATGAAGTGGGTTTTAGTAATTTTGAAATTCATGATAATCAAGGAAACTCACTTTTATCGGTTGTTATTGAGGTATATCCAGCAAAGTTAGATTATAAAAAAGATTATCGTGCATTACTAGATGAAGTAAGTGAAGAAGTATATAACCTTGCTTATGACTTTTTAAAAAGAACCTTCTTAACTGGTGCTACAAAGCAAGTAAATACTGAGCCAACCGGTGCAGAATTTTATCGATTGATTAGGAAGCATTTTGAATCCTACATTAAAGCTGTGGACTTTGTTGAACAAAAACCACATATGCAGTTAAATACTGTCTATGAAATCGCACGTGGAGATCGTTTACGTAAACAAGATGCTACTGGGAGAACGTATTTAAGAAAACATGCAGATCTTTTTATTGAGGTTGGGAAAGGAATTGCTTTGAATGGTAAGCAAATGATGCCGCAAAAAGGATTACTTATTAAAAAAAATCACACATTTGATACACATGAAAATCGATACGTTAAATGGACATTAGAACGACTATATCAAAGAATTGATCAACTGCATATAACAATCCAAAAAGCAAAAGAAAAATATCATTTAGAACCAGATCAAGAAGTATTAAATATATTAAATTCATTGAGAAAAAAACTCTCTAACAAATTAAAAAAGCCATTTTGGAGAAGGATCGGGCAATTAGACCGTTCTGTTATGAGTGTTGTATTGCAGATGGCAACTGGATATAGAGAAATCTATCAAATCTATTCAACCCTATCGAAAGGTATAGTTTTGAGCGGTGAAATATATAAGATGTCAGTAAAAGATATTGCAATACTTTATGAATATTGGACATTCTTAAGACTAGGTAAAATTTTGCGTGAGAAATGCGAAGTAGTTTCTCATGATATTATTAAAGTTACTAATAATGGATTAGTAGTAAATTTAGAAAAAGGAAGCAAAGTGGGTATTTAAAAATAAAAAGACTGGGGAATTTATTAAATTACAATATCAGTATTCAACTGGAAAAAACGCAACTGTTACTCAAATTCCAGACACAATGCTTATCATTGAAAAACTCGGTAGGGACTATGACTATCTATATATTTTTGATGCGAAATATCGAATCAATTTTGGAAGTGAAGAAGGGATAAATGGACCAGGGCCAATGGAAGATGATATAAACACCATGCATAGATATCGAGATGCGATAGTAGCTGAAAGTGAAGGTCGCTATGAACGAGAAGCGTTTGGAGCTTATGTATTATTTCCATGGAATGACCAAGTTCGTTACAAAGAACACCATCTTTATAAAAGTATTGAAAAAGTTAATATCGGAGGACTTCCTTTTTTACCAAAAGCTACGGACTTAGTTGAAACAATTATCGATAATTTATTGAACAAGACAGCAGAGGAATTACAAGCAGAAGGCATTTTACCTATCGGAACTAAAGAGTTTTTATATAGGAATGATTCGGATTATGTATTAATTGTTCCCGCATTAAATTCTAACGATTTAATGGTTCGAATAAGAGAAAATGAATTGCCAAAACATTGGCACAAAGCCAAGAAAATTGCTTTAAGTACTTCAAAGGGTATTCATCATGAAAGTTTTATTAAGAACATTACCCGCGAAGGTAAGTATATCGTTTTTCAAGTTGAGGGTTGGCCATCACCATTGAATGATATTCAATCGGGGGGATATTCATTAATAGAGCCTCTATTAGTTGAAGAACATCTTTATAATGGAGCTTACTTATTACCAGAACTGCTAATGGAAAATAATGTTCAACGACAGTTTTTGAAAATGTTAAAAGAAATAGTAGGCCATGTAGAAATTGAATTGGGAACAAAAGTGATAACGCAAAATACAAAAATTTCGTCATTTAGATCAGGTGAACACATTTTCCATTGGAAAAGCAATTCCTTGTTTCATGAGCGAGATGGAGAAATAATAAGAGAGATACCAAAGAAGGACTTGGAAGACAATCTTTTTGAAATATTTAAAGAGCTAGTAGCTGAGATTTAGCTACTTAGTACTTAGATAAAAGGCTGCGAAAAGTATTTGGAATAAAGGAACATGTGACAGTTTCATCTAAGTAATTATAAAAGAGGTATTCAAAAGCTCTACTTTTGAGTACCTCTTTTTGATTAATTAGTTAATTGTGCTAAAGGTTGGTTATCTATATGTTATGTCTAAATAGAAACCCCTCTTTCCATACTAAAGTTTAGATTGAAATCCTCGATTTTTATCGAAAAATTATTGATTTTCGAGTATTATCAAACCATAGCAGTATTTTGTACGTGGTAGAAGTGCTGTTATATCAAAGTATGGGAAATGCGTACACTGAGTAGTGTTTGCTGCTTTAGGGGAGGGAAAGAAATGTCTAGTAAACTAGAAATCCAAAAACTATATGAACAATGGATTGATGCATGGAATCGACGGGACGCAGAAGGCATGGCTGCTTTGTTTGGAGAAGAAGGGGTGCAGATTGGATTTGATGGAAGTATGGCGATTGGACAGGAAGAAATCCTCTCGCATTTAGCGCCTATTTTTGAAAGTCATCCAACGGCTCCTTATGTAACGAAGGTGAAGGATATACGTTTTTTAGGAAGCGATATTGCCTTTTTACGTGCGATTGCTGGGATGGTCCCGCCTGGAGAATCGGATATTGAAACTTCCGTCAATGCTCATCATACAGTTGTAGCGGTGAGAAAAGACGATCACTGGTTTATTGAATTGTTTCAAAATACACCTGCTCAGTTCCATGGAAGACCTGAACTTGTCGAAGCCATGACAATAGAGTTGCGGGAACTACTTTCGTAATTTGTTTGCTATGGGTATTTAGGCAACCAACGTTTTGTTGATTGCCTTATTTTTATTTACTTTTGAAACAATGTTCCGTACATATCCTGTAATTCTTTTACGCTATTTTGCCATTGAACAGGTTCGCCATTCCCCATTTGGACTAGTATATTTAGCATCGATAGCTGTTTATGGGTAATGTCATGATGCCTCCTTGTTCCACATCATCTAATGAATTAAATCCACTATTTCACGTGAAGAAAATTGTTTTGGCTATTCTAACGCTAGCGATATAGGTCGTTCTTCCCCATCATCAAAGTGTATCATCCCACCAACTTTACATTCCATTTCTCCTGTTGCAAAAAGAGTGTAGCATTCAAGGGTGGTTAAAATATCAAATCAATTCTTTTTGGAAAAAGCGTTATACCGACCGTTTACTTCATCCGTATTCAATTATCTTCTCAATACTCCACACAGCTTCTAGAAGGTACGCACGAAAAAAATTACTAATGATTGGAATTCCTGTAAACAGAGTTCTATTTCCTGTGGAAAATAATACATTGGGGGTAAGAGGGGAGGGATTGTTTTGTCAACGCATCAAAAAGAAGAACTCATCTTATTATTAAAAGCATTTAGTGCTGCATTTGTTGCGACATTTGTGCACATGTTTACGGTCAATGTGCTGAATGTTCATCCGTGGGTTTTATTATTGTGTATTGGTGCAGTGCTGTTTGTGGTGTTTGTAAAGTTTGTCCCGAAACTAACTCCCTTTGCGATTACCTACTTTATAACATCCGTCGTCTGGACGGTCGTGTATTTCTAAAGTGTTAGTAGTGGGGGAAATGGAACGTTGAAAATTGTTGTCTGCTTAGTGATTACAAACGTTGCCATTTTCCTCACAATTTCCATGACAAAGTGCCTTTCTCTCCTTTAAACGACTTTTGCATAAGTCCATTCCCATAAATCCTCATTTAACCTCAATTCTTTATTTTGAATGTAACCTTTATTGAAGAAGCCCTCGTATTCATTGTTTGCACAAGTGCCCAATTTAAGTCCCCAAGACTCTTATTAATTAAGGGGATGGATCTTAAACCAATCCTCAACAAACTCTTTCCATCGTCAGTCCCGCGACATTTCTGAAAAAATAATATTTTCCCCATTCGAAAGTTATATTGAGGAAAATATTTAATTATCATGTAATAAAATAAATCAAGAAGGCTGTAGTGGGCCGGACAATCTTTTAGAAAAGGTGACTTATGCATGCTTTCCATTAATCCAAAAGAAATAAGTGAAAGAGAGAATTATACTTTACTTACTGGTATGATTATTCCTCGACCGATTGCCTTTGTTACGACGATGTCCACTGAAGGCGTTGTCAATGGAGCACCTTTTAGCTATTTTAATATCGTTTCAGCCAACCCACCGATGCTTTCGATTTCTGTACAACGAAAAGATGGAAAAATGAAAGACACTGCTCGAAATATTTACAATACGCAGGAATTTGTTGTGCATGTTGCGGATCATGAAAATATAGAAAAATTTAATTTGGCATCGGCAAACTTACCAAGTGATAAAAGTGAACTGGAATATGCAAAATTAACTCCAGTAGAAAGTGAAATGGTAAGTGTTCCGGGAGTAGAAGAAGCGAAAGTGCGATTGGAATGTAAACTGGTAAAAGGGATTCCTTTAGGGGGCATCAATGGTGAAGGGCCGAGCTGCGATTTATTTATAGGTGAAATTGTGCTCGTGCATTTAGATGAAAAAATCTATGACCATTCATATATTAAAACAAGAGAACTCAATCCTATCAGCCGATTAGCAGGTCCGAAATATGCTACGATAGGCAATATATTTTTAATCGAAAGGCCGAAGTAATACAATATGAAAATGTATAGTTTCATCTTGGTTTTCTGACAATAACAGAAGTGAGCGTCTCATGTTGAGACCCTTTTTTTATCCTTCAAAGGAGAGAATGGAATGGATTTTAAACAATCTGTAGATCCTGATGTATTGGAACTCGTATGGAATAACTCCAATGATGCCTTATTTACTGTTGATTATGATGGGAAAGTGTTAATGGCAAACCCTGCTTTCGCAAAGATTCTTGGGTGTGCGGAGGAAGATTGGCAAGTTCCTAATCATTTACTTGTTTTTCAGGAGCAAGACCAAGAAGAATTTCAACAACTATTGAATACTTTAAAAAGCGGAAAAAATGTTCCCTATTATATGACGAAAAGAAAACGAAAAGATGGAAAAGTATTAGATATTTTAGCTTCCTATGGTGCAGTAAATGAAGGCAATGTCCTTGCGGTTGGTACGTATAAAGATTTTACAGAGCAAATGGAAATTCGACGGAAACTCGAATCGAATCAAGAAAGTTACCGCAATTTATTGGAGTTTTTTCCATATGCGGTTTTTATGATAAAAGATGATGCTGTCATCTACATCAATCAAACTGGCATGGACCTGATTGGCGCTCGTTCCAAAAAAGACGTATTAGGTATGTCTGTATGGCAATTGATTCATACGGAGCAACAGTTTTCGATTAGAAAGTTATTAATAGAAGGAATTCAAACAACAGTACTCGAGAAAATGAAGCGGGTCGATGGGGAAGTTTTGTGGGCGGAAATTACAATGATGCGTGTGTTTTTTGAAGGGCAATATGTGAATCAGCTTGTAGTGAGAGACGTAACCGAGAAGAAACACTATGAGGAACAGTTAAAATATTTTGCGTACCACGATCCGTTAACAGGACTGACGAACCGGCGTTATTTTACAAAAGAAATGAAAAAAGTCGTAGAAGAAGCAAGAAGAAATAATGGCATGTTCGGTGTTATGTTTATCGATATGGATGATTTCAAAAAGGTGAATGATACTCTCGGCCATGAAGTAGGGGACCAATTATTAATAAAATTTGCCGATCGGTTGAAAAAGAATGTGCGTGAAGGAGATGTCCTTTGCCGCATTGGTGGCGACGAATTTCTGATTTTAATTAAAAATATCCGTGGAAAACAAACCCTTGTTGAAATTGCAACGAGGTTACAAAAAGCCTTTCAAGTTCCTTATCAAATAGAGGATCAATCGATAGTCGTCACTTCGAGCATCGGTATTGCCATCTTCCCTCAAGACGGCATTGATGTAAAGACGCTTATATCCAATTCTGATCAAGCTTTATATGAAGCAAAAAAATATCGAAAAGGATTTGTATTCTATAAAGAGTAGAAGAAATGGTATGAGTATAAGATGATGTGCCCGGTATAAGGTCAAAATAAAAAGGAAGAAGCGTATTTTTTTCTTTTTTTGACCATACTCTTTGTGAGGTGAAAAATATGGAGGATTGGCAATACGCACACTTATCGGAAGAACAGTTGGCAGAAATTAAGGCGCTGGAGCATAAACTTGGTGTCGCATTAATAGCCTACGAAAATGAAAACAAACAGGACCATCAAGAACATTTGGAAAACTGATAGGAATTTTTCTTATCAGTTTTTTATTTGGAAAAGAAATCGTTAATAAAAAAGCGACATGATAGGTTTCCCTGAATTCATGAATTTCAATTGCACTTGAATCGAGTAAGTGGAGGGAAGTCGTTTTCGTGCGACTTGCGGTTTATGTGTGATTCTCAATGTAAAGTGCTGTTCCTAAACAAAAGTATTTTCTTCATCTTTTGCATCATATATGATAAAGAAAAAATTTGACCGAAACGGGGGAGGAACATGCACGTAGAAATCCATGAGGGTGTAAAAGACTGGATTCGTTCAAAGGGGAATCAATTAACGGTGCAATTGTTAGAAGTGAAAGGGTGTTGTGCTCCAGATATCCAAGAGCTCGTTGTGTTGCCAAGAAAACCGAAGAATGTGCAAAACTATCGAGAGTTTACCATAGATGACTTGTCTGTTTATGTACAAACTCCTATTGCTATGAAAGAAAAGCTCGTTCTTCAATTAAAGGGATTTGGCATTTTTAAAACGGTTATAGCAAGAGTGCAATAAGTAGTTATCATGGGGCCGTCTGAAAAGTCATATTGAGATGGCCCCTTTGCGACGAGGATTGTGCAAACTTGTTTCGACTACTGTAGGAGAAAGTTTGTTAAAAGCTTAAGAAAGCGAGGGGGGGAAAGCCCCTATTTCTTTTTGAAAATCGTTGTGTTTTCGATTCGTATGGAATCTACTTCTCCACAATGTAAACAAAATGTGTAAATTTTATTTGCACCACTCATCGACATGAGGCTTGGTTTAATTGGCATGTAGTCTGTGCCTTCTGCAAATTCCGTTCCTCCGCATTTAAAACATTTTTTTGTTTCCATATCCATCCTCCCCTTTTTATTCATAATTACGATTCTTTTTCCAATTGGTTTCAAAAGCGTTTGAATTAGGGTTCAATCAGGCAGATTTATGTATATAAAGATTAAAATTGACAAACCTAATAATAAAAAGCAGGGGAGGGTTTTCATGAAAAAAAATTGGACTTTTACATTATTTTTACTATCTTTTTTATTCACTGTTGTAGCATGTGGGGATACATCTGAACAAATAGACAAGAATAAAGTGGAAAATCAACAAACTTCTGAAGAACAAGTAGAAACGAAACAAGCAGATGCCATTGAAGATCGTTCTGGAAAAGTACCGTTAGACTTAAAAGTGGCAGACAATCCAGCCTTCCCAGTTGGCAGTAAAGTAAAAATTTATGCAAACCATATGGATGGCATGGAAGGAGCAGAAGGAGTAGTTGTCGGAGCTTATGATACAACGGCTTACTCTGTATCTTTTAGACCAACAGATGGCGGTGAGGAAGTAAAACATTATAAATGGGTGATTCATGAGGAGTTAGAAGGAGCAAGTGGAGATCCAATGGAACCTGGTAGGGAATTGGTAATTAATACAGAACATATACCAGGCATGAGAGGTGCATCGGCAACGATTGAAACGGCAGAAGAAGGACCTGTCTACATGGTGGACTTTACAACAACAACAGGAGAAGAAGTAAAAAACTACAAATGGCTAGTTGAAGGGGAACTTGTTGCTCCGTAAACGCACACTTTTTGACTGATACTTCCGCTTGACAAGGCGGTATGCTAGATGTGATTACTATAAGGAGAGAAATATTCATCATAAGGAGTCGGTCCTGATCCAAAAGTTTTGGACTTTTAGATCAGGCTTTTTCACGTCTAAGTAAATACAAAAATAAGCAGGCTAGCCGCAAATAACAAATAGCCAACTTGAATTAGGATATACATCGTCCGTTCAAAAGCAGTCAACGCTCGGTGTTTTCGTGCTTTTTCTAATTGGCGTAAATAAACAATAGAAGTAATAATCATGATGATGACATAGATGGAAAATAAAACTTCTGATACAATATTATCCAAAATTTTCAACTCCTTCTCAATTTTAACCTTCATTTTCTTCAATTTTCATTTTCACTAGTAGGACATACTTAGAGTCTTGAATCATTTGTTCGACTTCTTTTTCATCTTGTAAATCGTAAACTGCCATTTCATTTTCTGATGCTCGATATACTCCTAATAGATAGGACTGATTTAATTCTAATGTTTCTTCATTTAAAGCATATTTCCATTCGCTAATGATGTTTTCGGAATTGGGGATATCAATTTTTGTTGGCTTCAATGAGATGTTGTTGGAATAAATAAATAGATATGATCCATCGACGGTTTCAAACATACCGATTCCTAAAGGACCCTGCTCTGTTTTGTTAGGGCTTAATCCATAAGCCAATTGAGCGGCCGATTGTTCTTTTTGTTTTCCATCCTGATAACTTTCCACCCAAATCGTTACCCACGTTTGATCCGCATTATTTAATTTGAAATCAAAGTTTAATAGGTTGCCAATTCTGAGTTCTTGAAAGGTTTTACCATATCCGGTGTCAGGTTTGGCTTCTATCGTTGCAGGAACGTCGTCATTGGTGGTAGAACAAGCGGCGAGAAGGATGATTGAAAACAACAATAAGTTACTAAATAACTTGTATTTCAAATGAATCACCTCAGTAAAAAATTTCAAAAAATAGATTTTGTTATAAAGGAGTGTAGCAAGGAAATGAAAAAAGAGAAAGTTGCAAATGTCCTGTTTTTTTGGAGGGAGAAGGAAGGGAAGAAATGAATGTAAAATAAAGTTGCAAGTATTTCGCCAAAGTTATCATGTTCAATAAAAAAACAGACTGCTAAGCAACCTTAACAGCCTGTACAAATCAAGTCTAATATTACAACGAATCAATAAAGTGTTTAATTCGTTTAATTGCTTCTTTTAATTCTTCCATTGATGTTGCGTAAGAGCAGCGGATATGGCCTTCGCCGCTTTCGCCAAAGACATCACCTGGTACAACGGCAACGCTTTGTTCTAACAATAATCGTTCTGCAAATTCTTGAGAACTGAGTCCAGTTAATTCAATGGAAGGGAAGGCATAGAAAGCACCTCCTGGCATGTGGCAAGTAAGCCCCATTTCATTAAAGGAATTCACAATGAAATTACGGCGGAGACGATAACTTTTCACCATTTTCTCCACTTCGCCTTGTCCATTGCGCAACGCTTCCAAACCGGCATATTGTGAATTTGTTGATGCACACATCAATGCATATTGATGAACTTTCAACATCGCACTTGCAATTTCTTCCGGTGCACATACATAACCTAGTCGCCAACCTGTCATGGCAAAGGCTTTTGAGAATCCATTCACTAAAATGGTTCTTTCCCTCATACCAGGGAGAGTGGCCATACTTGTAAAGGAATCATCATATGTAAGTTCGGCATAAATTTCATCAGAGATTACGAGTAGATCATATTTTTTGGCAATCTCAGCTAGAGCTTCTAATTCAGTTCTATTTAATAGCGTACCTGTAGGATTGTTAGGGAAGCAAATAATCATCGCTTTCGTTTTGTGAGTGATTGCTGCTTCAATTTGGCTTGGTAAAATTTTAAAGTCATTTTCTTTTAACGCCTGCACTGGGACTGGGATGCCGCCTGCAAGAGTGACGGTAGGGCTGTATGATACGAAGCAGGGTTCTACAACAATAACTTCATCGCCTGGATCGATAATCGTGCGCATCGCTGTATCGATTGCTGAACTTGCCCCCACTGTGACAATGACTTCGGAAGGGGAATACTCCACATGATAACGGTTTTTTACATAATTTGTGATTTCTTCGCGTAGTTCTAGAAGACCCGCATTGGGTGTATAGGAAGTATATCCTTCTTCAATGGAACGGATCGCCGCTTCTCGAACATGCCAAGGAGTGACGAAATCAGGTTCACCAACACCGAGGGAGATGACGCCTTCCATTCCTGCAGCTAAATCAAAAAAACGACGAATACCTGAGGGTTTTAATTCTCTAACTGTTCTGGAAATATATGTACTTTTTGTTGCCTTCATTTATGACACCACAATTCTTTTATCTTTTTTCTCTTGTTCTAAAATAATTCCATCATGTTTGTATTTTTTCAAGATGAAATGAGTTGTTGTTGATACGACAGATTCCAATGTAGACAATTTTTGTGATACAAAATTTGCCACTTCATTTAAAGTGTTGCCTTCAACAATAACGGATAAGTCATAAGTACCGGACATTAAATAAACAGATTGTACTTCATCATAACGATAAATTTTTTCAGCAATCTCATCGAAGCCAACGCCTTGTTTAGGGGTTACTTTCACATCAATCATTGCTCGAACGCCTTGATGTTCATCGATTTTTGTCCAGTCAATCATTGTTAAATATTTAACAATGACTTGATCACTCTCAAGTTTTTTTAGAATGGATTCTGTTTCTTCTATACTTAAGCCCACCATTTTTGCAAGGTCTGCTGTTTCGATTCGAGCGTCTTTCTCTAACACTCCAAGTATTTCTAATTCTTTTTCATTTAGCTTCATTGAAAAAAGACCCCCAACTATGTGTAGTTTATTTATAGATTTTAGCACTATGAATAGAGAGTTCAAGTACAAATCTGACGAAGTTATTGCGTTTTTCTAAGCATTTAAGTCATCTAAGAGGTGATGGAAAATTTTTGTAGAATCAATGAAATAGGGGGAGAGAAATAGATGAAGAAATATGTATTTATTTTTATGCTGATGTTTTTAGCAGCGTGTCAGACATCTCAATTCAGCATAAGTGAATTAGAGGTTGTTCCGAAAAAAGTGCAAGAGAGAATAGATGAATACGCTAAGCTCCAAATATTGAATACGAAAGGGAATGTTTTTTATATTGTTTATTCATCTACTGCAAATGTAGAAGCAGATTTAGAATTGAACGGGACTACACTAATTGTAAAGCTTGATGAACAAGAAGAGCAAAATACAGAAAGAAAACATGTGTTTAAGGTAACAAAGAATATTTAGAAGCATATATAAATGGTGAGTTTGTACCTTTCGATGTCTCTACAGGTGTATAACCTCTTTAAAAAAACACCACGCATCGATACGTGGTGTTTTTTTGTTTATCTTGGTAATGTAAAAGTAACTGTCTTTCCTTTAAATTGATCTTTTCCTTCATCATTTGTGAATGGACCAAATTCTAAATCAAATCTCTTGAAAATTTCAAATTCATCTTTTCTAAAAAGAAATACATGATGTTTAACGCCTTGTTCTCCTGGTTGCACTTCTCTTTCATCAGAAGGTTCCACCATGCCGCTAGCAATAGCTGTACCGCGGTTATCATCGATTCTTAATTTTGAACCAATTTGATCAATATTAACTTTTTCACTGGATTGGTTATCGATCAAAAGTCTCACCGTAATTGCCACGACACCGCTATCGCCAAAGTTACGGAAACGTTCTTCATTGCCAGCGGTTGGAATGACTTCTGTATATTGAACACCATCTAACGTAATGATTACATTGTCAATTTGTTTTGTTTCATTGATATTTGATTTTTCAAAAATCATTACTTTATCAGCCCAGTTTGCCGTTGTTAAACGATCTGGGTAAAATTGTGGTGCGTTTCCAACTTCTTTTGCATATTCTTCACTATATACGAAGTCAAACACAGCATCATCAAGGAAGCTTTCTTTGAATGACTCATTTTCAGATACGCCACCTTCAATGACAAACTTCGGTTTTACAGAAGATATAGCTTCAAATTGTTCATTTGTTAAAGTGAATGTGACATAGCCTTCCGCTATTTCACCTGGAGCCCAAGCACGTGTTTGTTCGTTTTGTGGGCGAGGGAAAAGTTCTTTTCTTAAAAATGTAAGGTCAAATGGGATGTAATCTGTTTCGTGTGTTAAACGAATATTAAAATTGAGGTTGTAGTACATATCTTTCTCTGTTGTATTGTTTATGATTGTTTTAGCAATGATGATATAACCTTCTTGTTGGTCATCAAATTGAATAAGAAAATCTCGATTCATATCAGTGACTTTCACAATTTGATAGGCAGGAACGTCGACAATAAAACCTTTCATATCATGGGAATAATTTGCGCTCTCGTTTGTGTATACAACTTCTATATTTCCTTCTGTTGCTTCTTGAATGAGTTTATTTACTTCATCAAAAGATGTAGTTGCTCCGTTTACTTTTTCATTTTTTTCTTCGTTTATGTCTACTTCTACATCTGCATTTTCTTCAAGGTTTTTTGATTCTTCATTTCCACCACAGGCTGCTAATAGCATTGCCAAGAGCGTGACAACGAACCAATGAAATTTACCCACTTTTTCACAACCTTTCAAATTTTTTGTCACGTGAACCATTATATAGAAAATTTTCTCTATTATAAGAGCATCCATCAAAAATGAGAGAAAGGTATAGCATTTTCGAGTTTGGATTATGAAAAAGGTTTGTAAGTAAAGTGGGATAATGTTCATAACATTGAAAAGTTTAAATAGCTAATTGGTATAATTTGTTTTTTGTACAAGCTTGTCAGAAGTAAATGCAATGGCTCTTTATTTAATTAAAAAGGAAAACCTATTCTTAAGCATTTCATTGGAAAAGACTAGAGCTGGCCAAATACATCAGTCATTAAATAAATAGCAGTGCCCCAAATAAAAATGGCTGAACATTTGTTAAAAATCATTAAAATCCTTCCGGAGCGATCTAACTTTTTCAAGACTCCCCCTGCTATGGTTAGGCCAACAAACCAAATCCAAGATACGCTGATGCAGGCTAAGGTAAATAATAATTGTTCGATATCTTCATATTTCAGCGCGCTCGTTCCAATCACACCTATAATGTCTAAAATAGCATGAGGATTCAAGACGGAAACGGAAATCGCAAAGATAATTTGCTTTTTGGCTGGCAACGCGTTGTTTGTTTCAGTGATTGCTGGTTTGCTTTTCCAAATGGCATACCCCATATATAACAAAAATACGACTCCCACCATTAAAAGCCCTATTCGCAACCATTCAAATTGCAACACAATTGCGGATAATCCAAAAACAGCAAGTAAAATTAACAATGTATCGCACATCGCTGCAGTAATTGTCGCAGGAAAGGCGCGGAAAAGATTCGGCTGCATAGCACCTTGTGTAAAAACAAATACATTTTGAACCCCTAAAGGTAAAATCAATCCAAATGCTAAAATGATTCCGTGTAATAGTGGTTCCATTTCTTCACCCCGCTTTCTAAATCAATCATACTTTGTTATAACTAAAAGAAAACGACCAATTGGATGGATTTTGCACCATCCAATTTTAAAGAGGTGATTTTTTTGGACTGGAAACCAGAACGGAATTCCCATTTAACCCTACAAGAACAAATTGTCAATTGGATGCGGTCTCGCATTGAAAGAGGAGATTGGACGGTTGGCACAAAAATTCCACCCCAACGAAAACTTGCGAGCCAATTGAAAGTAAATCGTAGCACGGTGCAACAGGCGATAGAAGAATTAAAAGCGGATGGCTTATTGGAATCGAAAGTGGGTTCTGGAGTCTATGTGGCGAATCATTCTTGGAATGCCCTGTTAAACAAATCCCAACCGAATTGGAAACAACATATTGAATCGAGTATTCATAAACCAAACATTCATACCATTCAATTGATTAATGAATACGAGCAATACGATGACGTCATTCGCCTTGGAACAGGGGAGTTGTCACCGGAATTACTTCCGACAAAAGAGTTGAAGCAGTCTCTTCAATCAATTTCTCTTGATGCGAAAGTAATCGGCTATTCATCACCTCTAGGGAATGAACGATTGCGAAAGATTTTGTGCGAATATTTACAAAAGCGGGGGATTTATACTTTTCCTGAAAATATCTTAATTGTTTCAGGGGCACTTCAAGCATTGCAATTAATTGCTCTTGGCTTGTTAGAGGAAGGCTCAATCGTATTTCATGAAGATCCATCTTATTTAACTTCAGTGCATCCATTTCAATCTGCGGGGATGCAAATGATCTCGGTTCAGCGAAATCAGCATTTACAAGAAACCCTACAATCTTTAAAAAAGAAAAGGCAGTCTATTTTTTATTGCATTCCCTCATTGCATAATCCAACAGGAATAAATTTTTCAGTGGAAGAAAAGAAACAGTTGTATGAAGTGTGCAATGCTTTGCAAATTCCGATTGTGGAAGATGATGTGTACCATGAATTATTATTTGATTCTCCGACACCGCCGATTAAATCCTTCGATTCTTCAGGACAAGTGCTATACATCGGGAGCGTTTCGAAAACGTTAAGTCCAGGATTACGCATTGGTTGGGTAGTAGGGCCAACGCAAGTAATCCAGAGATTAGCCGATATTAAAATGCAAACAGATTATGGGTCTAGCTCCTTCTCACAAGAAATTGTGGCTCACTGGTTATCAACGGAATTATATGAAAATCATGTTTCATGGCTCCGACATCAACTAAAAGAGAGGGTTGCCTTTGTAGAAAAGATATTGGAAGAAGAGTTTAAAGATATTGCCTCATGGAATAAGTCAGCAGGGGGCTTTTATATTTGGCTTAGGTTCCATCAGCCGATTGTCAATAAAGCTTTCTTTTTAAAACTGTTGAATGAAAAGGTTTTGATTAATCCCGGATATATTTATGCTGCAAACGACTTGCATCATATACGACTTTCATACGCATATGCATCTTTTGATGAATTGGCTAAGGGGTTAGAAATTTTGCGGAAAATCTCTAAAGTTTCGATGAATAGAGGAATAGAAGGAAGCGAATAGGAATTTTAAAATTGGAGCTTTGTTTTTTAGCAAAATTCTCTAAAGAGAATGTTAAATTTTTCAATTATCAATATCCATCCTTTACAAAAAAGAGCGAATCGTTCTCTACATTCGCTCTTTTTATGGGCTAGTACCCATTGAAATTAAGTATTTCGGGGTTTTCTTACTTCAGCAGGAGGATTGTTGTGGATTACTTGATTAAACTCTTTTGAATATTCTTCCCGTTGATTAGATCTTTTATTCTCCTTTTTATCTTTCTTAAAACTCGTCTTATTTTTCTTCGCCATCCTTATCACCTCCCAAAAATCTTGAATTTAGCGTGCGTCAATTCAATGAAACTATTCCTTCAAAATTTTTCTCTTTAATGCATAGATCCAAAATGATTTCATAGGAATACGAATGAAGAGGTGACAAAGTGATAAAAAGAGCAATTTTTGTCTTCATTGTTCTCATTGTGCTTACAGCATGCCAAAATACGAAAGAATGGACTTTTGTAGGTGAAACGAAAAATTGGCGAGTTGTCTATGAAGTGGTAATGGAGAAAAAACAGGAATCATCCATACTTCAAATCGAATACATCGGGAAGAAACCAATTCCAAAACAAATCGGCTATCGTATAGAAACACCATCCGGTTCTTCCACTGAAATCGGTTTATTAAATAATCAGGGGATCTTAATGATTACAGATGTTTGTGGGGAATGTACAAATGTAAATGAAGAGACGGGAATCAACATGGCTGTTGAATGGGGCAGACAAATTGAATTGTTTACATTACAATTTGAAAAGATTGAAGAGTGATATGTTTGGATGAAATAAAATGAGTCGTTTCTTCCCATGAGAAACGACTCTTATATGTTTACCCCTTTGTTCATGCCATTAAATATCCGTTTCCATTTCAAATCGAGAATACGCAAAATCATACGTAGCTTCTAACATGCGATCAGAAATGTTTACAAGCTGAATTGGTTCAAGTCCAAAATACTTCACCAAAAACTGAACCATATTTTTACGCTCTTTATTGCTCAACAAGGCCATCCCCTCCTATGTGATATATAACAATTATATTATATATAAAACTGATATACAACAGATAAACGCCTAATATTTCGTAAAAATTGTGAAAAGTTTATTTTTAAAAGGATGAAGAATAATAAAAGTAGTCCAAATAGGAGGAGTGCAAACAATATGGTGAACCCACTAAATTTCACGCTGTGGGGTGAGAAGTGATGAACATTTTTCGTGGAGACGCTCACAAAATTTATAAGCGGCTTAAAGAAAATCAAGATGCCATTCATGAATCAAAATATTTAAAAGATCTTTATGAAGTTCGAAAATTTTATGAGTCAATTGAAAGCGATGTGTTGCAATTAATTTACTATCGATTAGTAAAAGAGGAAAATGGGTCAGGCATGATTCCGATTTTTGTTTCGTCCATCCCTTTTTTATTTTTAATTTTTTCCGAGCATCTTCAGAAAATCCTGTTTCAAGAAGGAACGCGAAATTGGATGATTTTCATTGTTTGTTATATCACAGGTATTACATTTGCTTTGTTTCTTCATTTTAGGGAAAAGGCATGGGCGTCTTCCCATATTGAAATGATTAAAGATATTTTGGAAGAACGAAAGAACAAACAGCATGACATATAGATGTGAATATCAAGACAAAATCTATCCATAAAAATTACATTTTCCGACATCATAACTTTTCGACAAATTGGCAACATTGTTATCATAAAGAGTTTTTTAGAAAAATAATTAGGAGGAACTTACAATGTCAGAGAAATTAAAAATTGGGATCATTTTAGGAAGTACACGTGAAGGTCGAGTAAGTCCTCAAGTTGGCAAATGGGTAAAAGAAATAGCTGATAATCGTGAAGAAGCGGAATTTGAAATCGTTGATATCGCTGATTACGACTTGCCTTTTTTTGGTACGACAACATCTGATACAGTAGATCCTCGAGTAGCTAAATGGAATGAAAAATTAGCAAGTTTAGACGGATTTATTTTTATTGTGCAAGAATATAACCACAGTATTACAGGGGCTTTAAAGAATGCGCTCGATTTAGCTAGAGAAGTTTGGAATAATAAAGCGGCTGGCATTGTCAGCTACGGTTCTGTTGGAGGAGCACGTGCTGCTGAACATCTACGCGGGATTTTGGGAGAATTAGCGGTGGCAGATGTTCGGACACACCCTGCGTTATCTCTTTTCACTGATTTTGAAAACATGACAAAGTTCAAACCAGCAGAAATGCATACAAAAACTGTAAATGATATGCTCGACCAACTGCTTAAATGGTCCAAAGCTTTAAAAACAATTCGCAATAACTATTAACTTTATAAAATCTGCTCCAGTTCATACAATGGAGCAGATTTTTTAGCAAAGACAATTGTAAAGAAGGGGAGCTTTATTAGATAAATAGATACTAATTATGATTTTAAATATATCACCTTTAAAATAAAGTTGACTAATAGGAATAGTTTGAATAAAATGATTATTATAAATGATGTAGTTGATTGGACAGACCAAAGACTACAAAATTCTCAATTCTTTTATTTATTGAGGATTTTGTAGTCTTTTTTCATTTTATCAGGAGGAGAGATTTTCATGACGAAGTTTAGCTATATTTCACATCTAGAATGTCCTAAATGTAATGAACGTTATGACGAAAGTAAAGTTCAACAGTTATGTAAATGCGGATCGCCTCTACTGGTTCGATATAACTTGAAAAAAGTAAAGGAAAACGTTTCGAAAGAAGAGCTTGTAAATCGCCCAAAAAGTTTATGGCGATACCACGAAGTTCTTCCAGTCAAAAATGAAGAACATATCATTTCACTAGGTGAAGGTGGAACTCCTTTAGAACATCTCCCAACGTTAGGGACGAAATATGGTTTAAAAAATCTTTACATAAAAGATGAAGGGATTATACCAACTGGTTCTTTTAAAACAAGAGGAGCGAGTGTCGGTGTATCGAAGGCGAAAGAACTTGGTGTGACACAACTAGCGATGCCGACTAATGGAAATGCGGGGGCTGCGTGGGCGCTATATGCATCAAAAGCAGGTATTAAAGCGACGATTGTCATGCCTTTAGATGCACCGCTCATTACTAGAAAAGAAGTGTATATAGCAGGTGGTGATTTACATTTAATAAATGGTTTAATCAGCGATGCAGGAAAAGTGGTTGCACATTTAATTCAACATGAAGGAATTTATGATGCTTCTACTTTAAAAGAGCCATATCGAATTGAAGGAAAGAAAACAATGGGCTATGAAATTGTGGAGCAACTTGGTTGGAAAGTACCAGATGTCATTTTATATCCAACGGGCGGCGGAGTAGGAATCATTGGAATTTATAAAGCTATGCTTGAAATGCAAGAAATCGGTTGGATTGAGAAAGGGAAATTGCCTCGTTTAGTTGCTGTTCAAGCAGAAAGATGTGCGCCAATTGTGGAAGCTTGGAAAAAGGGAGAAAAGGAATCCGTATTTTTCGAAAACTCTACAACTTGTGCATTCGGCATCAATGTACCGAAAGCACTCGGAGATTTCTTAGTACTTGAAGCTATTTACAATACGGATGGTTGTGCAGTCGCAGTCTCTGAAGATGAATTATTGGAAGCGCAAAAACATGTAGCTTCTCTTGAGGGCAATTTCATTTGTCCAGAAGGCGCTACTACATTTGCTGCTGCAAGAAAGTTACGAGAGCAAGGATGGATTCAAGAAGAGGAGCTTGTTGTATGCCTGAATACAGGAGCGGGAATTAAATATCCTGAAACGGTAGATATTCAAGGAGTACAAGTCTTACAACCGGGAGATACGCTCTATGCACAATCTCCACAAGACAGTAACTGGAGAGATTAATCATGGACTGGCAATACATTGTTGAAGTATTACCGTTTTATAAGACTGCGTTATGGCTAACGATTAAGCTTGCAGCAATCGGCATTGTTTTTGCTACGATTACAGGCTTCATTTGCAGTGTAATCCAATATTTTAAGGTCAAAGTGTTGAATCACATCGTCCAAGTTTATTTAGAGATTGCTAGAAACACACCATTGTTAATTCAATTATTTTTCTTATATTTTGGGTTACCGAAAATAGGATTAACGTTAAGCGGGGAAATGTGTGCAATTATCGGTTTGACTTTCCTAGGCGGAAGTTATATGGCTGAAGCATTCCGCGCCGGCATGGAAGTTGTCACAAAATCACAAGTGGAAAGTGGGAAAGCATTGGGACTAAGCAATTTTCAACTAGTACGTTACGTTATTTTTCCGCAAGCCTTTTCTTATAGCGTGCCAGCCTTTGGAGCAAATTGCATTTTCTTAATAAAAGAAACATCCGTATTTAGTGGAATTGCCATATTAGAACTTACCAATACAACGAAAAACTTAATGGGAATTTATTATAAGACGAATGAAGCATTGTTTATGCTTGTCATCGGCTATTTGATTATATTACTTCCTTTCACATTATTTTTAATGTGGCTTGAGAGGAGAGTTCGTTATGCTGAATTCGGGCATTAGTGTTTTATTTGAGGGAATCAATTTCCTTAGGCTGCTTGAAGGGCTTTTCCATACGTTAAAAATTGCGGTGATTGCAATCATTATTTCGATTGTTTTGGGCACGATTATCGGCATAATACGAACGACGAAAAATAAGTTTTTGCAATTCCTGTTCAAAATTTATTTAGAGTTATTTCGTATTATTCCCATTTTAGTATGGTTGTTTGTCATCTACTATATTGTTCCGGTGAACTTTAATGTGGAGTTAAGTGCAGAAGTGGTTGCACTGATTGTTTTCAGTTTATGGGGTACAGCGGAATTGAGTGATATTGTGCGAGGAGCCATTGTTTCTCTGCCAAAACATCAAGTGGAATCGAGCCTTGCACTTGGGCTAAGTAAAGTTCAAATGTATCGTTATGTGCTAGTTCCACAAGCGGCAAAGCGTTCAATTCCTCCAACAATTAATCTTATTACACGAATTATTAAAACAACAGCACTACTTACAATGATTGGTGTTGTAGAAGTAATCAAAGTAGGTCAACAAATTATTCAGTTTTACAATGCTGAATACCCTACTGTTTCATTTTGGATATACGGGATTATCTTTTTCTTATATTTCTGTATTTGTTTTCCGTTGTCTCGAATCTCACGCAAGCTAGAACAAAAATGGGCAACTTAAGGAGGTGGAGTAACTTTGGTTGAAAATCGTCCAATATTGCAAATAAACGGTCTCGTAAAGAAATATGGCGATAAGGTTGTATTAGACGGCATAGATTTACATGTTGAACAAGGGAAAGTCATTGCAATTTTAGGGCCATCTGGCTGCGGAAAGAGTACGTTTTTACGATGTATTAATGGCCTCGAAGAAGTACAAGATGGCGAAATTATTTTCGAGGGAGAGGATTTGACGAAAACTTCAAAATGGCGGGAAGTTCGCCAAAAAATTGGCATGGTATTTCAAAGCTATGACCTCTTTCCGAATATGACAGTAATAGAGAACATTCTCCTTTCACCTATTAAAGTACAAAAAAGAAAGCGGGAAGAAGTAGAATTACAGGCGAGAGAACTACTAGATCGAGTGGGGCTTTTAGATCGTGCTAATGATTATCCGCGGCAATTATCAGGTGGACAGAAGCAGCGAATTGCCATTGTTCGTGCGCTCTGTACTAATCCAAAGATTATGCTATTCGACGAAGTTACGGCTTCCCTTGATCCAGAAATGGTAAGAGAAGTGTTGGAGGTCATTGCACAATTAGCAAAACAAGGAATGACGATGTTAATTGTTACTCATGAAATGAAATTTGCTGAATTAGTAGCAGATGAAGTGATTTTTATGGATAAAGGGAAGATTCATGAACGAGCACAAGCTAAAGACTTTTTCTCAAATCCCCAAACACAACGTGCGCAACAATTTATTAATATATTACAATTTTAGGAGGAAGAAAGATGAAGAAAATTTATTCGTACTTATTGATTGCATTATTAATACTAGTATTAGCTGCATGCAACAATAGTAATAACAACGAATCAGCTAATGAAGAAGAAACTGCTCAAACTGAAACAAAATCCGTTATTGATGAAATTAAAGAGCGCGGGGTACTACGTGTTGCAGTATTCAGCGATAAACCGCCATTTGGATATGTTGATGAAAAAGGCGAAAATCAAGGATATGATATTGTTTTAGCTAAACGCATTGCAAAAGATTTACTTGGTGATGAGTCAAAAATCGAATATGTGATTACTGAACCACAAGCTCGTGTTGACTTATTAAAATCGGATAAAGTAGATATCGTATTGGCAAACTTTACAGTTACACCAGAAAGAGCTGAGCAAGTAGATTTTGCACATCCTTATATGAAAGTAGCAATCGGTGTTGTATCATCTGAAAAATCGCCAATTTCTTCTGTGGAAGAATTAAAAGGAAAAACATTAATTGTGCCTAAAGGGACAACTGCAGAAACATTCTTCATGAAAAATTATCCGGAAGTAGAATTGGTGAAGTATGATCAAATTAATGAAGCATTTGAAGCGCTAAAAGATGGACGCGGTGATGCTTTAGCTCAAGATAACGCTTTACTATTTAGTTGGGCAAATAATAATCCAGGATTTACAGTAGCATTACCTACTTTAGGTGAATTGGATTATATCGCTCCAGCTGTTAAAAAAGGAAATACAGAATTATTAGAATGGTTAAATGAAGAAATTGAAAGTTTATATGAAGAAAAATTCTTTACAAAAGCATATGAAGAAACATTAAAACCTGCTTTCGGTGAAACAATCAAGGCTGATGCTGTAGTAGTTGAAAGTAAAGTTGAATAATGTTAAAAAATGCTTGCTGGAGTGTTTTATCCAGCAAGTTTTTAGTTCTATCAATAGTTTTCTAATTGTCAAATTTTATGAAAAAATCAAGATAGTTGATAAACCTAGTGCAAGTTTTATATGATAGCAATAAATAAAATCTAAGGAAAAAGAATTTACTAGCAAAGGGGTTCCTTTCCTTTCCTTCGAAAAAAAATAGGGTGGTGGATTCATTGAAATTAGATGAATGGTTAAACAATGGTGTACCAAACATCGCCAATTCATTGCTCGATGTTCATAAACAACACTTTCCAATTGAACAATCTATCGGCTTTGAAGGGCAAGAAAAGATTATTAAAATTTTGAAGAACTTCCGTAAAGTGTTATACCCTTGTTTTTGCGACACCTTTAAAGACGAATTGCGCATTGAGACAAACATTGGGAATCTATTAAGATCAACTGCACTAGATTTAAAAGATATCATTTCGAAAGTGCTCAAAAATAATGGAGAAAGCCAACCGGAAGTAAGAGCAGAAGAAATCGTTGTGGATTTACTCAACAAATTACCTGAAATTCGTGAAATTCTACAAACGGATATTCAAGCGGCTTACAATGGAGACCCTGCAGCTTTATCATTAGAAGAAATTTTATTCAGCTATCCATCCATTACAGCCATTACGATACATAGGATAGCTCACGAATTATACCAAGCAGGCGTTCCAATTATCCCAAGAATTATGTCAGAGCATGCTCATAGTTTAACAGGTATTGATATTCATCCAGGAGCAAAAATTGGCGAGTACTTCTTCATTGACCACGGAACAGGTGTGGTGATTGGAGAAACAAGCACAATTGGTAAAAATGTTAAAATCTATCAAGGTGTAACGATTGGGGCAAAAAGCTTCCCGTTAGATGAAAATGGAAACCCGATTAAAGGAATTAAACGTCACCCAGACATTGGGGATAATGTAGTGATTTACGCGGGAGCAACAATTCTAGGTGGAGATACGAAAATCGGACATGATTCCGTCATTGGCGGTAACATTTGGTTAACTCAATCCGTTCCACCATATTCAAGAATTTACAACTCCCAACCGCTTCCAAATATTAAGCAGAAAAAAGAATAGGATTGTCTATCCCTTAAGCAAACATGATTGCTTAAGGGTTTTTTATATCTTCATGTAGTCTTATGGTCTCAATATTCCAAAAACAAATGGTGGAAAAAATTGATATTTTATTTGGATACGGGTACAATATTAGAACGGATGTTCTTATCTATCTTTTCAAAAGAATGGAGGCAATTTTTTATGTATGTAACAATTAAAGATTTTATAAGAGAATGGAATTGGGAGGCGAACTTAACGCAAAAGGTTTTGGAAGGGCTAACCGATGAGTCTCTAAAACAAAAAGTTTATCCGGAAGGGCGTACGCTCGGAAGAATTGTTTGGCATTTTACAACTAATATTCCGGAATATTTAGTGCATTTTGGTTTGAGAATGGAATTAGTCGAAAATGCAGATAAAGTTCCTGATTCGGCGAAGGAAATTGCGGATACTTTTAAAGAAGTGAGCGCTCGTGCAGCGAAAGTCATTCAAGAACAATGGACAGATGAATCACTGAAAGAAGTGCAAATTGCTTTTGGAAGAGAAGAAACAAATGCCCAAATATTAATGGGGCTTATTAAACACATTATTCATCATCGTGGACAAGCAACAGTACTAATGAGACAAGCAGGGCTAAAACCGTTTGGCGTTTATGGGCCGCCGAAAGAAGATTGGATTAATCTAGGAGTAGAGGAACCACCACTATAATTTCATAGGAGGATTTTAAGATGGTATTGAAAAAAATTTCACCAGAAGAATTGTTCCAAAGAATGCAGCAAGGTGAGCAACTCACGATTTTAGATGTTCGAGATCAAGAGAAATATAATACCTTCCATATTGAAGGGGAAAACATCCAATCACTTAATATCCATAAAACAGAGATTTTCGAGTTAGAAAATAATCAAGATAAAAACATATCAGCTTTACCTGAGAAAGGCGAAATCATTGTCACTTGCACAACAGGCAATTCTGCAACAAAATGTGCAAACATTCTATCCAAACATGATTATGATGTAGTTGTATTAGATGGGGGACTCACAGCTTGGAAGGATTATATAAAGAAGTAAGTCGTAAGACGTTTTAATGTTGTATAGTAGCTGTGGGTATTGGATTGGCTTTCTGAAAAGTTTGCTTTTTTGGTGGATTTACATTGAGGATAGAAGTTAATGTATCTGAAAGGAGGATATGCTATCCTGTCTTGGAAGCACTTTGGCAGGATAGTTTATTATTTTGGCGCGCCCATTTCATCTTTAGTATTACAAGATATCCACTAAGAGTGAAATTGGCAATCAACCAAAAAAGTATATCGGGTCATGTGATAATAGTCAAAGTCATGACAATAATAGTCAATCATCAAGAGATAATGGCCAAATTTGTGAACATAATAGTCAATCGAAAAAAATCTACACTTGAAAAGAGAGATAATAGTCAGAATCGAGCTGATAATAGTCAAGCTCCAAAAGATAATAGTCAAACTTGCGTATATAATGGCCAATCGACAAAAAATGGCTTTCGGGGCATGTGATAATAGCCAAAGTCATGACAATAATAGTCAATCATCAAGGGATAATAGCCAAACCTGTAAACATAATAGTCAATCGATTAATTTCATAATAGCCAAGTAAAAGGGCGAATGAGAAAGCTGATCTCTTCATCACTTTCTACATTCGCTCTATCACTTATATCAATTAATTCCCCAACGCTTGTAGTGGAGCTGGAATGCGTCCACCTCGGCGAATGATTTTTTCAGAGCTAAATGGATTTACTCCCATCACAGGTGCTCGTCCAAGCAGGCCGCCAAATTCCACCATTTCGCCTTCTTTTGCACCAGGGACAGGGATGACGCGAACGGCTGTTGTCTTTTTATTAATCATACCAATAGCCGCTTCATCTGCAATCATTGCAGAAATGGTACTAGCAGGTGCGTCTCCCGTAATGGCAATCATATCAAGCCCTACTGAACATACGCATGTCATCGCTTCTAACTTTGATAAGCTTAGAGCACCTTCTTCAATACCACGAATCATACCGTTATCTTCACTAACTGGGATGAAGGCACCGCTTAATCCACCCACATAGGAAGAAGCCATCGCTCCGCCTTTTTTCACTGCATCGTTCATTAATGCAAGGGCGGCGATTGTGCCGTGTGTACCAACACGTTCCAAACCAATTTCTTCTAAGATTTCAGCAACACTGTCGTTCATCGCATTTGTTGGTGCCAGTGACAAATCCATAATGCCGAATGGGACCCCTAAGCGTTTTGCTACTTCTCGGCCAATTAATTCACCAGCGCGGGTAATTTTAAATGCGGTTTTCTTAATAATATCTGCCACTTCACCTAAGTCCGCATCTGGATAACGCTTTAGTGCATTCAACACAACTCCTGGTCCGGAAACTCCGACATTCAACACAACTTCTCCTTCACCGGATCCGAGGAAAGCTCCTGCCATAAACGGATTATCTTCTACAGGGTTGCAGAACACAACAAGCTTTGCACAGCCGAGACCCGATTTATCTTTTGTAAGCTCTGCTGTTTCTTTAATGATTTCACCTAATTGACGAACTGCATCCATATTGATGCCGGCTTTTGTTGTTCCAACAGAAACGGATGCACAAACTCGCTCCGTGACTGCTAGAGCTTCTGGTAGGGCATCAAATAATACTTGGTCTCCCTTCGCAATTCCTTTATGCACGAGGGCCGAAAATCCACCGATAAAGTCAATACCGAGGGTTACAGCAGCACGGTCTAATGTTTTGGCAAGTTCCACTGCTTGATCTTTTGTTGCATTGCCTAGAAGATCTGCAATTGGGGTCACGGCAATACGTTTATTAATAATAGGGATGCCGTATTCTTTCTCCACTTTTTCAGCTGTTGTCTTTAAATCTTTTGCGTAGTGAGTGATTTTATCATAAATTTTTTGATTCATTTTATCGAAATCGGAATTTGCACAGTCTCTGAGATTAATCCCCATCGTAACTGTACGGATATCCAAGTTTTCAGTTCGAACCATTCGGATGGTTTCCATCATTTCTTGAATTTCAAAATTCATATTTGCACGTCCTTTCACACACGATGCATTGCTTGGAAAATTTCTTCAAGTTGTACAGTAATGACAACGCCAATTGATTGACCAAGTTCATTAAGTTCTTGTTGTAGAGTTTCAAGATTAGGTAAATCGGTCACATCAATCACCATCATCATTGTGAAGAAATCTTGTAAAATCGTTTGGCTGATATCTAAAATGTTGATGTTTCGATCTGCAATCACAGTCGTTACTTTTGCGATAATGCCAACTTGATCTTTTCCAATGACACTTACAATTGCTTTTCTACGTTCACTCATTTGTTTCACCTCAATTGATGTAATAAAAAAAGAGATTGGCTTCCCAATCTCAAACACAAAAGAATAATAAGGTTTATCATTCTTCTGTCCTTTTGCCTGAGATTGTGAATCCTTCGGCGCCACAAAACGTGGTCTCTCCAGAAGCTGCTCCTGCGTGTAGTTTTACCCACAGCATTCATCGCTACACCTATTCAGTTCCAATACTAAAAGATACTAACACCTTTGGAACAATTGGTCAACAAAAAATATATTGAAATTTTTCATAAAAAGGAAAATTCAATCTATGATTCAAAATGTAGATTAAATGTTTTTTTCGTAAAGAAGAGGGAATATATGAAATAAAACATGAGATTCATAAATGGAAGGATTGACAAAAAAATAAGTGCATGATATATTTATCTCGAATTCAAAATAAATTAATTCGAAATAAATATTCATATATATCTTGAATTCAAAATAGGATAATATGGGAGGTATGAAAATGGCGAAGTGGGTTGTTGATAAATCACACTCAGAAATTAGTTTTGAAGTAAAGCATATGATGGTGTCAAAGGTGAGAGGGCATTTTGATTCTTATACGGCTGAAATTGAAGCGGAAGATTTAACGGATCTGACAACTGCTACAATTGCATTTACCTTTGATGTTGCGAGCATTAATACAAAATCAGAAGATCGCGATAATCATTTAAAATCTGCAGACTTTTTTGATGCGGAAAAATATCCAACAATTACGTTCCAATCCAAAGTGATTACGAAAACAGATGATAACGAATTTGAAGTGACAGGGGATTTAACAATTAAAGATGTAACAAAACCAGTCACATTCGAAGTGGAGTACAATGGTAAAGGGAAAAACCCTTGGGGCGTGGAAGTTTACGGATTCGAAGCGGAAGCAAAAATCAACCGTGAAGAATTCGGGCTTACATGGAACGCTGCCCTTGAAACAGGTGGCGTATTGGTAGGAAAAGACATTAAAATAAAAGCAGAATTAGAAGTGAACCCTGCAAGCTAATTAGTGGGGGAAGAAGAGGGTGTCTAGAAAGCGAAAACTTTCCAGACACCCTTACTTTTTGATAATAATTTTTCTTTTACCGAACATTACTCCGGCGGGAAACATATCTTCGTCGCAAAGGTGTTGACTCAAATAGAGAACTTTTATTAATTATGAAGGAAAGAAAAAGCTTATTGTTTTAAAATGATGCTCAAGCGAAAAAAAGCTTGTTGCACTCATGGCAACAAGCTTTTTGATTCTATTTTTTATTCAATACACTATGCGTCCTTCCATACACAAAATACACTAATAAACCAATAATCATCCAGATAAGACAAGTAAACATTGTGAATGTAGATAATTGGACGATCATGAAAATACAAAGGAGGCAAGAAAGAATTGGCACAATTGGGAACAATGGTACTTTAAATCCTTCTTTTAATCCATCAATTTTCATTTTTCTAATAAAGATAACGCCAATCGATACAGCAGCAAAAGCAATCAATGTACCGATATTCACAAGTTCTGCCAACTTATCAATCGGAATAAAACCAGCGAATAAAGATACAAATATTGCATAAATCCATGTATTTTTTAACGGGATTTTACGGCGAGGGTGAATTTCTGATAACACTTTTGGAAGCATTCCGTCACGAGCAAAGGAGTACACTAAGCGAGTACCTCCGTAAAGCATAACGAAAATCACCGTCATCATACTAATGACTGCTCCGAGCGAAATAACACCAAATACCCAATCAAGATTTTTCATTTCCATCGCATAAGCAACAGGATTTCCTACATTCAATTCTGTATATGGAACCATCCCTGTTAACACAAGGGAAACGGCTACATATAAAATTGTACAAATCACGAGCGTTCCGATAATTCCAATTGGCATGTTTCGCTGTGGATTTTTTACCTCTTCAGCAGCGGAAGATACCGCATCAAAACCTAAATAAGCAAAGATTACTAGTGCTGCTCCTGATAAAATCCCACCAAAACCAAATGGCATAAATGGTTGCCAGTTGTCAGGCTTCACATAAAACATTCCAACAAGAATAAAGAGTAAAATAATCCCTAGTTTAATGAAAACCATGATTTTATTTAATCGGTTAGACTCTTTCATTCCTAATGATAGGAAGGAAGCTAAAAGTAAAATAATTATAATGGCTGGTAAATTGATATATGTTCCGTTTGCTGGACTGAATGGACCTGATAATGCTTGCGGTACGTGAATGCCAAATCCTTCAACAAGAGATTGAAAGTAAGCAGACCAACCAGTTGCCACTGCTGCAACAGCTAAACCATACTCAAGCAAAAGACTCCATCCGATTATCCAAGCGATTAGCTCGCCAAAGATCACATAGGAATATGTATAGGCACTACCAGCTACTGGAATCGATGAAGACAATTCCGAATAACATAAGGCTGAAAAAGCGCATACAATTGCTGCCAAAATAAATGAGAAAACGATGGCAGGACCTGCATGAACAGCAGCTACAGTACCTGGTAAAATGAAAATCCCTGTTCCGACAACTGCTCCAACACCAAGAGCGATTAAATCAAATGAATTCATTGTTTTATTAAACTGTGATGTGCCTTTTTGATTCAATAATTCGCTTAAAGATAATTTTCGAAATAATTGATTTTTCATAGCTCATTCCATCCTATTTTGATATAATAATTTATTTATTGGTGATTTTTATTACTTAAAAATAAAATCGAATAAAGTATAGCACTTTTTCGCGTTGAAGTGTTGAAGAATCAAAAAGTTATAATTTTTAATTAATTAACAAATTTCTGATTATTATATCAATTTTTATTATTGTAATATAACAATATAAATTATTCCCATCCTTATTAAGTTGTCCTACATTTTAAAAACATATTCAAAGCATGTGAAGCATATCTAGTAAGGCTCTCTCATACAATGGGGAAAGTGTAATTAACTTGATAGAACATTATTAGAAAAGGGAGAATCAAAATATGAACATATTTATATGGATGGGGATATTTTTATTGCTATTTGGCGTTTATTTTTCAAAATGGACAGCCTTCGCACTAATTATTTCCATTGTCGGATGCACGGTCATTTTTGGGGGATTTATCTTAAAAGAACGGCAAAAAATAATGAAAAAAAGCCATTAAAACAATGGCTCCTATTTTAATCGATAAATAATAAAACGTTCTTGCCAATTTTTTTCGTGCAATGTAGGAATGGGAATTTCCATTACTTTTTCAAAAGGAGTGTAATGATTTATATAATCGATGTAGTCATTTGATGGATAGTATAAAATTACGTCCACAGGTCGCTTTTTCTCTTCGATTGAGAGCATGATATGATGTAGCACTTTCATAAATATCTGCAAGGAAAAAGGGTTGAAAAAATAAAATTTATTTTCTGTCGGTTGAATTGGGTAATCTTGAGCGAAACAGCGGAGAAACTGGATTTTATCTTCCTTTTTTTTAAACTTCTTGCAATATCGTTCTCGGTTTTTCATTGCTTCTTTTATGAATTGCTCGTTCATGTCGATACCCAAGACAGACGCATTTGTTTTGTAGTGGAGGAAAATGCTTAATCTCCCTAATCCACAGCCAAAATCGACAATGGAGTCGTTCTCGTTGATTTGATAATTTTTTAGCAATTCTTCTAAGGCAGAATAAGGAGTGGGTTCATAGCGATTATAATGAATGGATTGATAGATACCGTTATTCGATCCACAAGTTTCAATATGGAGGAAGCGATCATATTCTGTTTCGTTCATCATTATTCTCCCATCTTTATAAGGTGTTTTTTAGTATATCGAAGAGGTGAAAAGGTGTACATCCTTTTAGTTGGTTTGTCAAAGTTTATTCACGATGAAAAGAGTAGAACATAGTATAATATAATTAATTAACGGTTTACATAGTGAAGGAGTGCGCACATGTTCAAAAAATTATTCGGTCGAAAAAGTGAACCTTTCAAACATAGAGTTGAATTTTGTGTATCGAACAAGGCTTATTGCCATCCAGATGTATACGATGAGTTGGAACAGAGAGAAGATGTAATAGTGGAAGATACAGGGTGTAATTCCTATTGTGAAATTTGCGACGGTCATTATTATGCCCTTGTTAATGGCGAGCCAATTTCAGCAGACAACGCAAAAGAGTTATTAGAAAAAATCGATGAAGAAATCAAGTTGAATCCGATTGAGTGAAGAGCCGCAATTTGAAGAAGCAAACAGGTGGTTTACAGTTTTCTTCGATGAATACAGAATTCCTCTAGAAGTAACAGTTCAACCGTTTTTGCATATATCAAAAGTGAACGAATCTTCTGCAACGGAGGGAAGGAAATGGGTTATTATCCCATGGGTTATGGATTTGAGCAGATCTTAATCAATATTTTATATTATTTAGGTGTCTTCATTATTATTGCAACAATTGTTTGTGTCATTTACGGCTTCATATACAGTTTGATATTCGGGGCGGGCGTTTAAGGAATTTCCTTAAGCGTTTTTTTATTTGATCGAAAAATGACAATCACATGACGATTTTCGTAAAATCCTATTTTTATAGAAAAGATGTTATACAATAAAGATGTAAACGGAATACATCTTTAAGTTCAGCAAACTGTTTGGAGGAATAGTTTATGGAACAAAATGAAAAAGCAGAACGTCTAAAAAATATGTTAGATGGAGAATTACAACCATTGCATGAAAAAATTGATCGGCTTGAAGATGAAGTGAAATCCTTGCAAGAAGACATAAAAAGCCTAATGAAGTTGCT
Organism: Ureibacillus sp. FSL K6-0165; assembly: GCF_038004285.1. Lineage (NCBI taxonomy): Bacteria > Bacillati > Bacillota > Bacilli > Caryophanales > Caryophanaceae > Ureibacillus > Ureibacillus sp. FSL K6-0165. The sequence continues at coordinate 220,000 of NZ_JBBOQS010000001.1, read as the reverse complement.
TTCATCAAAGGAATAATTTTTCCGACTTTACACAAATTATAGCTACAACTTTAACCTCATAACCTCTCTTTTCTAAAAGGCTGTCCGTAAAGACCGTTAGCGGTTTGCGGTTCAGCTTTTTTTAAGCCATTTTCTCTCTTGTAATGAAATACAAGCTATTCTTCCCCCAAGTCAATTTCATTCTCATATGCAAGATGTGTTTTCTCCCAGAAACGAAAATTCCTATCAATTTATTGAATTTTTTCTCCTCACAAACAATAGTATATATCTAAGCATTTTCGTTTTATCTCGCACAGAAAAGCTAGTTCATCTTCTTTCAATAAATTTATTCAACATTCACCTTTTGTTAATTTTTACGTTACTATAAGGTGGAAATCCAATAAAATATGCTCTGCAAATAAAATTAGAGAAATTATGACATAATTTCAACAAATTTATAAAAATTATTCATTTTAATTATTACTTTTTAACCTTAATTATTGCTTTTTGTTAATATGATATTATAAAAATAGTAAAAAATTAGTGTTATTTCCAAGAGCGCTTAAGTATGGATAATAGGAAAATGGTATTTTTTGGATATTTTTCGTTTTCTGTAAAGGAGCATTAATGATTTATGGATGATAAAACAAATGTTTCGTTCAATGTTGAACAGCAAATTGACATACAAAGTTTGGCTGAAGAATTGAAAGAATTAAAAGAACTGAAATATGCATTAGATAAATCCTCTATTGTCGCTATTACGGATGCACAAGGAAGAATTACATATGTCAATGAATTATTTTGTGAAATTGCCCAATATTCTCGAGAAGAATTAATAGGGAAGACTCACCGTGTCATCAATTCTGGTTTTCATTCAAAAGAATTTTTTAAACAAATGTGGAGTGAAATAGGGAAGGGGAACATATGGAGAGGCGAAATAAAAAATAAAAAGAAAGATGGCTCTTATTATTGGGTCCATGCGACTATTGTTCCTTTTTTAAATGAGAAAGGAAAACCATATAAATATCTCTCCATTCGAACAGATATTACGAAAGAAAAAGAATTGGAAGAAGAACTAGAACGAAGCTACAAAAAATATGAGTTAATCGCCGAACATTCCGACAACTTTGTAGCGTTAGTTGATGCAGATGGTGCTTTTCATTACGTCTCTCTAACATTCCAAATACTACTACATTATGATTTAAAATCATTAGAAAAACAAAATTTATTTAATTTAATTCACTTGGAAGATTCAGAACTGTTAAAAAAGGAAATCCAAAAATTATTGAATATGTCCAGAGGGAAATCTTCGCGTAAGTTGGAGTTTCGATTGCTCCATGGTGATGGAAGATACATTGATGTGGAAGCGACGATTAAAATCATTCATGATGATGAAAATCCGTTAAACAATTTAGTATTAATTGTCATGAGCGACATAAGTGTTCGTAAAGAAGTAGAGCAGAATCTTTATCGCTTAGCCTATCACGATAGTTTAACAAATTTCCCTAATCGTCCAACTTTTATGAATGAGCTTCGATCGTATGTTATGGATGTTCGATTAACGAATAAAAAATTTTCTATCTTATTCATTGACTTAGATAATTTTAAATTAATCAATGAACAACTTGGGCATGATAATGGGGATTTAGTCATTGTGAAAGCTGCTGAAAACATTCGAGAATCGATTCGAGAGATCGATTTAGTGGCTCGAATGGGCGGTGATGAGTTTATTGTACTGTTGCGTGATATTAAAGACGAACAAGATACTATTAACATAGTGAATAACATAATTGAGAAGTTTCAAAAACCCATTGTTGTAAACGGAAAGGACCATGTATTGACTTGCAGTATTGGAGTGGCTTCATATCCTGAACATGGCACAACACCGGAAGAGCTTATTAAAAACGCAGATTCTGCTTTAACTCAAGTAAAACAAAACAGTAAAAACAATTATGCTGTTTACAATAAAAAATTGGAGAATATGTCCTTAGAGCGACGCATAATTGAGAATGCTATGCGAAAAGGATTAAACGAACATCAATTCTTTTTAGAATATCAACCAAAATTCAATATTCATAGTGATGAGATTGTCGGTATGGAAGCGTTGGTTCGATGGAATCATCCAGATTTAGGAACAATTCCTCCAGGGAAATTTATTTCTCTTGCTGAAGAAACAGGCTTAATTATTCCATTAGGGGAATGGATTTTAAATGAAAGCTGCAAACAAGCAAAAGAGTGGCAAGAAAAAGGTTTCGGGCAGTTAATTGTATCTGTCAACGTTTCGGTTCGTCAATTGCAAGATCCAAAATTCGTTCAACAGGTAGAGCGAGTGTTGAAGGAGACCGGATTTAATCCGAAATTGCTTGAGTTGGAAGTGACGGAAAGTATTTTTGCAGATTTAAATTGCATAACTCCGATATTGAAACGCCTTCGCAGTCTTGGAATTCATATCTCGGTGGATGATTTTGGCACGGGATATAGCTCATTAAGCTATATTAAGCATCTTCCAATTGACACGTTAAAGGTAGATGCTTCATTCGTTAAGGATATTCATAAAAATGAGGAGAGTAAGGCCATTGTAAGAGCAATTATTAATTTGGCAGAAACAATTGGGTTAAAAGTAATTGCGGAAGGGATAGAAATTGAAGAGCAAGTGAGAGCGCTTCGCAATGATGGTTGTATCTTTGGACAAGGCTATTTTTATAGCCGTCCATTGAGAAAAGAAGCATTTGAAGAATATATCCGTAGTAAAGGTTTTATTACATCTTAATCAAGTAATATAGTTTGATTGTACAAAATTTGTCCTGCGATATCTTTAATCGCAGGATTTTTTTTGCGTTTTCATCTTTGTTTTATATGAAAATAATTTTGTCTTACTTTATAAGAATAAAGAAACTGAAATATTAATAGAAATTCTCTGTTAAAATACTATTTTATAAAAATAGTTCATCAAATAGCATTTCTATATAAAATTTAGTTAGTTTTTTCTAAATATTCTTTTAACAATTGTTAAAAAAAGTATTATACTATTTTAATAACAGAAAAATTTTTCTGAATATTCAACAAAATATTGGAGGCTTTACTATGACAGAAATAACAGTAGAATTAACAGACAAACCGAAAGAAAAGCCAGCTCCGGACGAACTTGGCTTTGGACATTATTTTACTGATCACATGTTTATAATGGATTATACAGAAGGGAAAGGATGGCACGACCCCCGCATTGTACCTTATCAAAAAATTTGTCTAGAGCCATCCAGTATGGTATTCCATTATGGCCAAACAGTGTTTGAAGGTTTAAAAGCGTATCGTACACCAGATGGAGAAGTTCAGTTATTCCGCCCGGATGCAAACTTTAGACGATTAAATCATTCCAATGAACGATTAGTCATCCCACCAGTGGATGAAGATCTTGCATTAGAAGCGCTAAAAAAATTAGTGGATATTGACCGGGATTGGGTACCGGATGCACCAGGAACTTCTTTATACATCCGTCCATTCATCATTGCAACTGAGCCGTTTTTAGGTGTACATCCTGCTAAAAACTATTTGTTTATGATTATCTTGTCTCCAAGCGGTTCTTATTATAAAGAAGGCATTAATCCATTAAAAATTATGGTAGAAGAGCGATATGTTCGTGCAGTAGTGGGTGGAACAGGTGAAGTAAAAACAGGTGGTAACTATGCAAGCTCCTTAATTGGACAAATTAACGCTGAAAAAGAAGGTTACTCTCAAACATTATGGTTGGACGGTGTTGAAAAACGCTATATTGAAGAAGTAGGGAGTATGAACATCTTCTTCAAAATTGATGGTAAAGTCATTACGCCAGCGCTTACAGGAAGCATCTTACCTGGTATTACGCGTGATTCGATGATTAAAGTATTACAATCTAAAAATATTCCAGTAGAAGAACGACGCATTTCAATTGATGAAGTAGTGGAGGCTGCTCAAAACGGAACGCTCGAAGAAGTATTTGGGACAGGCACTGCCGCGGTGATTTCACCAGTAGGGGAATTAAAATATTTAGACCATCGCATCATCATAAATGATGGAAAAATCGGCGAAGTATCTCAAATGCTCTATGATACGTTAACGGGCATCCAATACGGAAGAATTGAAGATCCATTCGGATGGACTGTACGCGTATAATTTAATTTAATTTAATTTTACTCGCACCTTTCGCTAAGGTGCGAGTTTTTCAGTTTTCATCTTGTGCATTTTCAACGGTAAATATATTGAGGAGTTTGACTATTATCTTTTAGGATTTGACTATAAAGTTCTAGCATTTGACTATTATCGTTTCTTACGGAAGCCAATTTTTTTGGTTGGCAAATATATTGAGGAGTTTGACTAATATCCTTTGAGATTTGACTATAAAGTTCTAGCATTTGACTATTATCGTTCCTTGGGGGAACCGATTTTATTCGGTTGGCAAATATATTGAAGTGTTTGACTAATATCTTTTGGGATTTGACTATAAAGTTCCAGACTTTGACTATTATCGTTTCTTACGAGAGCCGATTTTATTCGGATGGCAAATATATTGAGGAGTTTGACTATTATCCATTGAGATTTGACTATAAAGTTCTAGACTTTGACTATTATCGTTCCTTGGGGGAGTAGATTTTTTTCGGTTGGCAATTATATTGCAGACTTTGACTAATATCGGATGAAGAATGGCTATTATTGTCGCTGCTTTGACTATTATCTCTTATAACAAGTAAGGCAAATTTTATAAAAGAAAGGGGATTGTCTAAAATGCCAACGATACCTATTTATCAAATAGATGCATTTACAAGTGAACCATTTAAAGGGAATCCAGCAGCGGTCGTTCCTCTTGAGAATTGGCTTTCAGATGAAATAATGCAACAAATATAACAAGTAAGGCAAATTTTATAAAAGAAAGGGGATTGTCTAAAATGCCAACGATACCTATTTATCAAATAGATGCATTTACAAGTGAACCATTTAAAGGGAATCCAGCAGCGGTCGTTCCTCTTGAGAATTGGCTTTCAGATGAAATAATGCAACAAATTGCGGCGGAAAATAATTTATCAGAAACAGCTTTTGTCGTTCATCAACAAAATGAAGAATACGAGTTACGTTGGTTCACACCGAAAACTGAAATCGATTTGTGTGGACATGCTACATTAGCAACAGCATTTGTCGTTTTTCAATATCTTAACCGGTCCATGACACAAGTAAAATTCCATACAAAAAGCGGTATCTTAACCGTGACAAAGAATGGTTCCTTGTTAACGATGTCGTTTCCATCTCGGGAAGGGCAGCCTTGTGAAATTCCAGAAGCTCTTGTGAAAGGTTTAGGCAAAAGACCGAAAGAGGTGTATGTAGCTAGGGACTATTTAGCGGTGTTTGATACAGAAGAAGAGATTCGAAATATAAATATCAATGTGGAAGAATTAAAGAAATTAGATGCTTTCGGCGTAATTGTGACTGCGAAGGGGAAAGAGGTTGATTTCGTTTCTCGATTTTTTGCACCAAAGGCTGGAATAGATGAAGATCCGGTGACAGGTTCCGCCCATTGCACATTGGTTCCTTATTGGAAAAGAGTTTTAAAGAAAGGGGAGTTCACAGCGTTGCAATTGTCCTCCCGTGGAGGAAAACTTTTGTGTAAAGATGTAGGAGATGAAATTCAAATATCCGGCGAAGCGGTTGTTTATTTAGAGGGGAAAATATTTATTTGATGGAAGAAGGTTATTAGGATGCAAAGGGGGAAAAAACCCCCTTTTCCAGTTAGATATTTTGAAAACGGCCATTCATATGGAATACTAGAACGGCACTTGCCTTATACTTGAATTCTTTCTTTTCCACTTACCTTATGATTTATCATGAGAGGAATCAATAAATATAACGCATACGCAAAAGACATCCATGCAGTAAATGCAATAACTTGCGAATCATCTAATTTCGGAAAAACGATATGATGAAAGGATAACGAAAATGTATCTAATACTAAACCAATCATAGTACCGATTAATCCAAACTTTAATGGTGCATTATTGGTCTTATCAAAGATATGATAAACATAAGTTACACCCCACAATAAAGCTGCAGTTCCAACTAATAATAGGATAGTGCTAATCAAAAACTTACTCGTACTTGGGCTAAAGAGAACATATTCACCGAAAAATCTGAAAAATAATGTGGCAAATAACCAAACTGCCAACCCCCACATAGCTGTGAAGAAGTAATTTTTCATTATTTCCCCTCCATACCTTTCAAATGACTAAGCCCATTAATGAAATGCTCGAGTTCTTTGTATATTTGATCAATAGGCAAGTCTTTTTGTAATAATGCTTGCAATGCCAATCCATCCACTACAGCATTTAATAAAATCCCCCATGTTTCAAAAGAAACGCCTTTTATTGGTGATTCCATCCACAAGTTTGATAATTTCTCGGACAGAGTTTTATTTTCTAACTGGATGATTTCGCCAAGTTTACTTCTTATCTCATCGTTGTTAAAACTGGAAGCAACCAATGAAATAAATAATTTATGGAAAAACGATTCATATGAACAACGACTTTTTGCTGATGCAATCGCTTGCTCCATCATATTTTCTTTATTCTCCGCTATTTCCCGCCAGCTGTTGTCACAAATGTCCTGAACAATATCAATTAACAATTGTTCCTTCGTTCTAAAATGGTAGTAAATTGTGCCTTGTGTTACACCTGCCGTCTCAGCCACTGCTCTTAAGGTGAAATTTTCAATCCCTTTATTCACTAAACATTCCTTCGCATATTTAATCAGTTCACTTTTACTGATACCATTAGGTTTTGCCATTTCATCACCCCATCTTAGTTATTCAACTAACTAACTTAACATTATAATAACAACGAATATAAAACATGACAATCAACTTGTTAAATATTTTGCTTATCAATTTATATACGTATATCTTTAAGAGGGATAATTCTTTATGTATATCATTCCTGAAAATTACAACTAAACACCCAAAAATAAATACTAAAGTTGGAATTAGGATTCCTATATCGAAAGCAATTAATAGAACGGATAAACCCATTAAAACTCCTCCAATATAAGAAATCCAATTCCACATTGATTTATCCCCCTTATTATTAATTTTACAATAAATCCCTAAAAATCCAGAACCCATACAATTTCATCCAAGGAGTAGTTTATTGCTTTTTCGATTGAAATAGTAGGCAGTAAAAATCTATAATTACTAAAAGTTTACATGAAGGTGATAAAGTGAAATTTCGTTTGTTCATTATAGTATTAGCAACTATAATATTAGCTGCTTGTAACAATCAAGTGACAAAGAGTAATACGATTAAGCAAAAAAATTAATCCGATGAAGAACGTAACAGGTTAATGGCAGCAGTTGGGGGAAAGATTTTTCATTATGAATACAAAGCGGAAAAGGAAAAATTATTGCGGGTATGGGTGGAACGTTATGAATACGGAAATTTAGTTGAGCAGGTTGGAGACATCGGGGGAATCATTGAAAATGAAGAGGGAGAAATTCTCGTTTATTTTCTAGAAAATCTTGAGTGGGAACACTATTATTTGCGTAGTGCAATTATCAATGAAACAGGTCATTCTATGTCGAGTAGCCATATTTCCAAACCGGGTGAAACATTAGAAGCGGGATCTTGGAGTTCGATTGTCAGTGATAAGGTTCCTCTGACAGAGGATGTAGTATTAGGGTATATGGGACTTTTTGAAGCACATGACGGGAGCTCGATAAGTGTCCGTACTAGTCAATCACCTCCTCAAGAATTGGTTGAGGAGAATACACATATTCCTGTACTTTACCTCATTCGAGCTTCATTAACGGATGATACCGACTTGGACGTCGAGTAGGAAGGTGGAATGATGATGAAGCGTTCGGAAAAAACATTAAGAGTTTGTGAGAAGGGTCATCGATATTATAAAAGCAGTGATTGCAACACTTGTCCAACTTGTGAAGTAGAACGAAAACCAACAGAGGGTTTCTTAGCTGGATTTTCCGCCCCGGCAAGAAGAGCACTTGAAAGCCAGGGGATTACAACTGTTGAGGAACTTTCGAAATATACGGAGAAAGAAATCATGTCCCTTCATGGCATTGGTAAAACTGCGCTTCAGAAAATGAAAGAGGCGTTAGATGAAGCGGGATTAAGTTTTAGTAAGGAATAATTTTAATCTTGAAACTTTTTCCATTTGTCATCGTAAATAAATGAACACTCTCTAATATCGGGCTTTATTTTAAAATTTTTTCTCATCGTCGACTTCACAAACAATTGCATTCGATGAAATTTCCGCATGGTCGTTACTTTTCATTATTATTGCTGCTTCAATTGCCTTCTAAAAATTCAGAAAGGGGAGTAAAAAATGGATATCAATCAATTAAAAAAAGCAATTTCAAATCTCAGCGAGCAGGAAGTCAAAAGTTTATTACATTTGATTATGATCCGTTCTGAACATATTGATGAAGACTTCCCAGAATTTATGCAATCCTTGAAAAACGCCCTTATTAAAAGAGAAAAAACACCGAACATGAAAAATCCTGAAACCATCCATATAGTATTCGGTGCTTCTGCAGCTGGTGGTTTGAAACACGCTTTTAAAGATCAACAAACAGAGGAAATTATCGAATTACCGGATTATTTTGCAGAAGGTCCATTGAAACATTATCATACCCCAGAAGGTTTCGAACAACGTTATCAATGGTTTAAAGAAAACTATCAGTGGGATTCAGAGCATGCAGAGTGGTACAAATTTAAAATGAAAGAAGCGTTTGAAAAAATTCAATCGATTAACCCTGAGCAGCGAGTGGTGATTTGGACTTCTTCAAATGCAAGTGAACAAACAGGATTACGTCTAGTGCTTTATTTATTGAAAGAAAAAACAAATGCGGTATGTAAAATCAATACGTATGAAGCTTATCACAAACTTTACAAAGGAAAAGAAGAAGATTTTCCTCGCCATACGGGAGAATTAAATATTGAACAGTTACGTGCATGTTACGAACTTGTAGAAATGAAAGAATTGACGGTAGAAATGCGCCATTCTTTAGCAAAAGAAGGGGAACAATTATTCACTTCCGAGTCGATTTTACGAACGTATAAAAATGGGCAAATTTTGAGCGCTGAAAGTAATCGGGATGACGATTTCATCATTGAAAAATTGAAGGAGATTCATGAAACGCAAGGGAAAAAGGATTTCCTTAAAGCTGCTAGATTAATTGGAGAAGTGCTTGGTCATATGCAGCAGCATACGAGCTATGAATGGCTTGAGTACCGCTTGCGCCAATTAATTGCCGAAGGGAAAGTAGAATATCAAGGCGAACTCCGAGGCATGAGATATTATGAGGTCAAATTGAAGGAAGCGCTTGCTGGTTAAAGCATGTTTATATATGCTTTTATTATTATAGGGTGACGTTATTTAATTGCTCTTCATTGTATGAATTTGTGATGATGCAAGTATTTAGCGGTAAACCGCAAGTAATTATCAAGTGTTTGAATAAAGTTCAGTTCATTTTATCGCTCAGATTCATTTAATGAATTTAAGTCTCTCCGCAAACAATAACAAGAGGAGGAGGCAAAATGAAAACAGCGGTCTTTTTAGATCGAGATGGCGTTATTAATGAAGTGCTTACAGAGAGAGTAAAATTCGTAAATAAACCAAAAGATCTTTACTTTTTACCGGGCGTACCGGAAGCTATTCGAAAACTAAATGAACATTTTGATTATATTTTCGTGGTGACGAACCAAGGAGGCGTTGGGCTTGGATTTATGAGAGAAATCCAGCTTCAAAAGGTTCATGAGCATATGGTGAATGAATTGAAAAAACAAGGGGCAATTATACATGATGTTGTCTATTGTCCACATAAACCGAAAGCTGGATGTGCCTGTCGCAAACCAGGTTCTAAAATGATTGAAGATTTGGCTGAAAAATATAACGTGGACCTGCCCAAATCTTATATGGTGGGGGATATGGATACAGATATCCTAGCTGGGAAAAATGCAGGTACAAAGACGGTTTTTATTGGAGAAGAGGAACCTTTAGCCGATGTAACTTTTCCGAATTTATTGACTGCAGCCGATTGGATAATCAAGGATTCAAAATTGCATTAATATGAGAGATGTGAATATTTTATTGAAAACTGCAAGTAAATGGTCGCATGTCGGAAGTATTTGAATAATTGCCAAACTACCTTCGATACCGCACGAATTTGTTCATCACATATCCTAAATGCGAAGAAAGTATAAACCGCCACTTACTTGCAAAAATAAAAAGAAAAAAAGGAACGATTCAAATGCAATTAAAACCTGGATGGAATTTCCATAACAGTTATGCAACATTACCACCTATTTTCTATACACAACTAAACCCTACACCAGTAGCATCTCCCAAGCTAGTTGTTTTCAATGAATCTCTTGCTGAAGAATTGAATTTGAATAGTGATGCACTGCAGACAGAAGAAGGGGTTGCTACATTTGCGGGTAACAAAATACCGGAAGGAGCGGAACCGCTCGCTCAAGCTTATGCAGGGCATCAATTCGGTTATTTCACTATGTTGGGCGATGGACGAGCCATTCTTTTGGGAGAGCATGTGAATACTCAGAATCAGCGCTTTGATATACAGCTAAAAGGTTCGGGAAGAACGCCATATTCCCGCGGCGGTGATGGACGAGCAGCTCTTGGACCAATGCTTCGAGAGTACATTATTAGTGAAGCGATGCATGCCCTTGGGATTCCTACAACGAGAAGTTTAGCCGTTGTCACAACAGGGGAAACGGTCATTCGAGAACAACTGCTTCCAGGTGCTATTTTAACAAGAGTTGCCTCAAGCCATATCCGCGTTGGAACTTTTGAATATGCACGAAAATTCGGTTCAAAAGAAGACTTACAAGCCCTTTGCGACTATACTATTGACAGACATTATCCTCATCTTGCAAAAGAAAAGAATCCATATCTACAATTATTAAAAGAAGTCATCGAAAAGCAAGCAGCACTTATTGCAAAGTGGCAACTCGTCGGCTTTGTCCATGGTGTGATGAATACTGATAACATGACCGTTAGCGGGGAGACCATTGATTACGGGCCATGCGCTTTTATGGACCTTTATCATCCGGAAACAGTCTTCAGCTCAATAGATACTTACGGCCGCTATGCTTATGGAAATCAACCTAAAATTGGAGGATGGAACTTAGCAAGGTTTGCCGAGGCACTTATTCCGCTGCTTGATGAAAATAAAGAGAAGGCGGTCAGACTGGCAAAAGAAGCCATAGAAACTTACCCAGACCTTTACGTATTTTATTATCTCGACGGTATGCGTAAAAAATTAGGGCTCCTTAATGAAGAAGCGGATGATGAAGCACTCATACAAGATTTACTTCAATTAATGGAAACATATAAACAAGATTATACAAATACGTTTAGAGCGTTAACTTTGCAAAAATTCGAAGAACCATTTTTCCAAACTCCAGAATTTCAAGATTGGTACCAACGTTATCAAGCTCGCTTAAAACGCCAAAATTCTATAGATATTATGCAAATGATGAAGCAACATAACCCTTCTGTGATTCCTCGAAACCACCGGGTAGAAGAAGCAATCGAAGCAGCGGTGGAGCGAGGAGACTTCACCGTTATGAAAAAATTGCTATCGATTATCACGAATCCTTATGCATATTCAGCGGAACAAGAGGAATACTGTACATTGCCTGAATATCCAGATGAACCGTATATTACCTATTGCGGTACGTAAAACTCGCAAAGAATGGAGGAACTCAAATGGAAAAAATCGAAGTTGGCGAAGTGTTTACCATCGGGGATGACGAACAAGAAGAGGAAGTTGAAGTTGTTGCAACTCTGACAGTAGATGGACAAGATTATGTCGCAGTTGCCTTTACAGATGATTTACATGAAGAGAATGAAGAGGATATCGAAGTCTTTTTCTTGAAAGTGGATGATGAGGGAGACTTCGACGTGATTGAATCCGATGAAGAATTCGATAAAGTGTCAGAAGCCTTTGATCAAATGATGGATGAAATGGATGAAGAGTAATATGTTTACGGGAGCAAGATTTACAGGCTCCCGTTTTTTTCATCTATAGAAATAATAATCAAATATTTATGATTATTGCAGCCCTCCATATTGGCAAGCAGATTTTAAGCATTGCTAAATTATGTTAGATTTATAGAAAGAAAATGAAAAAGGGGACTTCTATGTGCACAAAATTCAATCGATGGGCATTGTATTAGTTATCAGTTTATTGGGCGTATACCTTTTTAACATTTTGCATTTACCCGTTCCTTGGTTACTCGGTCCGATTTTTACAGTGTTAATCAGTCAATTTTTTATCAAAACACACCTCTATTGGCCATCAACATTACGCAACTTCGGATTAATCATCGTAGGAATTACCATTGGCCAAAGCTTTCAATTAACTGTTTTTTCCGGCATGGGCTGGCTTATTGGAATCATGTTGTTATTGAACATTATGATTATAATATTTAGTGTTCTATTAGCATTTGGACTTGTGAGAGTGGGGGAGCTTTCATTAAAAACCGCATTGACATGTACGGTTCCCGGAGGACTTTCTCAAATTGTGGCCTTTGCAGAAGAGGAAGAAGGTATTGATATTGCCATTGTCACGTACTTTCATGTTGTTCGTGTAATCACTATTGTGATTGGTATTCCCTTAATATTACATGCCCACGCAGTAGCTGATAAGAAAGAAGCGATGTTATCCTTCTCTTCAATGATGGCATTATTGCTACTGATTCTCGGATCTATAGTAGCTGCAAGGATAGGGAAGAAGATAAAAATTCCGGTTTCTTCTTTTTTATCTCCCGTATTATTCGTGATTGGTCTCCAATTGTTTTCAATTGAAATGCCAGAAGTCCCAAACCTCTTTCTCAATATGGCACAGTTAATGATTGGTGCTTATATAGGACAGCTGCTAAAGCCTAACATGCTAAAATTGGGGAAGCGGGTTCTATTATTAGGTGTTGGAACTGCCATATTCCTGTTGCTCTTTACTTTTGTACAAGGGTGGATGTTAACACAAATGATGAAATATTCCTTGTCAACAAGTATATTAAGTACAGCGGCAGGAGGGCTGGATCAAATGAGTCTACTTGCCAGTGCCATTGGAGCGGATGTATCGATCGTGACGGTCTTTCAAATGTTTCGAATTTTATTTGTTTTTATCGTTGTTTTACCATTATTAAAAGTATCTTGCCGATATATTGATGAAAGGAATACTAATACTTAAAAGAATCAGAAAGGTTGTTTCTAGTAACATTTATAGATACTATTAATGGTAGGGTCGCCATAAAAACCAGACGAATATAGTAAAAAACTGTCGATTGTTGATTCACAAGAAAAAATGGTATGATATATATTAGTTTGTCTATGAAATGATAAGGGGAATATGACATAAAATGCAAAACAAAAAAATAGAATTGTGGAAAAAAGCTGTGAAAACAGGAATCATCAAGTCGAATTTAATTCCGATGTTCGCCGCTTTAATGCTTGCCCTTTATACTTATCATTTAAGTTTTATTGAAAATATACCGAATATGATTTTTGCTCTTATCGGTTCGGCGGCAGTCATCGGAGCAGCTGGAATATTCAACAATATATATGATCATGATATTGATGCGAAGATGTCCCGTACAAAATTGAGACCATCTGTTACTGGTGAAATTAATCTTCGCACGTTGTTGATTGTCGGAATACTATTACTGATTATCGGACTTGGATTTTTAGCCTTAACAACACTAACAGCTGCAATTCTTGGATTCCTTGGTGTATTTTTCTACGTTGTTCCATATACGATGTGGACGAAGAGAAGAACTATTTGGAACACTGAAGTGGGGAGTATTTCTGGTGCGGTTCCACCGTTAATTGGATGGGCGGCTGTTGCACCTACGATCTGGCACCCAGCATGTTGGGCGCTCTTTATCATTATGATCATTTGGCAAATGCCGCATTTCTATGCACTGGCCATCCGTAAGAAGGATGATTATGCAGCAGCAAAAATCCCAATGCTTCCAGTTGTAAAGGGCGTTAAACGCACATATATCCAAACGAATGTGTACTTAATTTTGCTCATGCTAACGAGCTTCCTGTTTGTTCCGTTAAGCTGGGGGTTAACGCTTTCTTCACTAATGCTTGGCGGCATTTGGCTATGGATTAGTTTAGTAGGATATAGACAAATGGACGGGAATAAATGGGCAAATAAAATGTTTGGTTATTCATTAATTTACATGACAGCAGTGTTTGCCACAGTCATTATTTATGCCGGAGTAGGAATGATATTACGTTAAAGTATGATGAGACCGAAAGTTCATTATTGTTAACTTTCGGTCTGATTTTGTTTACATATATCAATAAATTAACATAGTTATTCATATAAACTCTGCCATAACTATGTCAATAAAGTTTAGTTGCAAGGAAATTCCTGTATATGTAACAAAAAATGCAATGATGAAAAAATAAAAATATTAAATTTGTGAACAAAAATATGATAAAAATGTGACATATTTCGGGAGTTGATGTACAAAGAGATGATGGGGTGCTATAGTAATATTACAATACAGCGAAAAATGTAGTTGCTGTATAAAAAAATTGCTCTTTTAGTAAAAGTACCATGTAAGCTCATAAGAACCTAAAATTTGTTCGACTGATCAATAAAACCTCCCCTATATTTTTTATAACTAGCTTATAAGGTTTGGAAAAGGCTGGACGCATTGGCGAACCAGCCTTTTTGTATTTTAACAGTTTTCATTTGAGAGGTAGACAATTTGATTTTTTCCTTGTCTTTTTGCCATATAGAGAGCTTGATCGGCAACTTTAAAGATTTGAGTGAACTTTTTAGCATATGGAATGCTATTGGTACATACTACTCCGATGCTAACAGTCACTTTAATTTCATTTGTTAAATAGTTTATCTGAAAGGAAGTAATTTCATTATAAAGTTGTTTTGCTCTTTCCATAATGGAATGTGAAGGATATCCTTTTAAGAGGACAATAAATTCATCCCCACCGTAACGACCGACGATGATATTTTCTTTATCTTCATTAGCCACCTTTAAACAAGCCTGTGCGACCCCTTTAATCACTTCATCACCTATTAAATGGCCAAAGGTATCATTAATATTTTTAAACGAGTCAATGTCGATGACGACACAACAAATATGTTCATCTGTTTTTTTTTTTTCTTTGAGCCACTTGTCACATGTTGTTTCAATATAATAACGATTATATACTCCTGTTAAACTGTCCACATTTGCCCGTTTTTCTATCGCTTTAATGCTTTGATTGACATCCAATTCTCGTATTTTAGATGAAAGGCGAGTGGAAAACAGTTTTTCAACAATTGTTAAATATTCTTTCATCGCTTCGTAAGATTTCTTATAATTGCCAAGGGATTCATAAATTTCTGCAATTACTTTCAATATAGACTTTAATTTCATTTGATTATTATATTCAGAATATATGTTGAAAGATTTATGTAATAATTGCAATGCTATATCATGCTCACCTTTGGAACGATGAAATGTGGCTTTCACATGGAGAAAGTGCGCTTTTTCATGAGGTAGGTTGTTGATATACTGGTTGAGCTCTAGATGATTGATAATTTTTTCTGCCTTCGATAATTCATTCAAACCGATATAACTTGATGCAATACTTAAATAGATATGACATTGCAATAATATTTCACTAGGGCAATGTTCTTTTGCAATGGCTAATGCTTTTAACGCATAGTGAAGTGCTTTTTCATAGTTTCCTTCATGCAATAAGTAGTTGCTGTAGGAGTTGAAACTGCTGCTTACTGAATAAAACATTTCTAATTCTTGTGCAATCCGTATACATTGCTTCATCGCTTCTTTTGCTTCTTCGAAATTTTCTTCATAAGCATATATCAAAGCACTCAAATAATATAAGTAATACTTATCCCGATCGTCTCCGAATTCATCACACAAAACTTTATAATCAAGAATATGTTGGAAAGCGATTTCAATTTCACCTAAATAATAATAACAACAAGCAAGATTCAAATGGGCATTCATCGTGGCCTTAATATCTTCGGTTTTTTTAGCGGTTTCTAAAAGTTCTTTACCCAACTCAATAGCTTCTGTATACTTGCCATCGATAAAAAGGTTTCCTGTGAGCGATTCCAACCTTGTTAAATGGTACAATTGAGCGTTCATTTTTCTACCCCTCTCTTTGAAGGAAGGAAGAAATACCTTGGAAATACAATGGTCTTCTGGGTATTTCTTCCCTATTTATATTATAAACTTCAAAGGGATACTAAAATGTATACAATATTTGACAATATAAAAGTAATTTCATGACTTTTCATAAGGGGTCTAAACAGTACAAAATTCTTAAACGTTTTTTATGGAAAATTTAGGTTAGTGAGAAAAAGTTTTAACGAAAATTTTGCTACTCAATTACAAAGAGAGGTTGGCAACTTCACATAAATAATCGCAGAGAACACGCAATCCTTTATCAAAGTTTTCTAAGTGGAAGTGTTCATTTGGTGCATGGAAGTTTTCTGTACTTAAACCAAATCCCATTAACACGACAGGGATATTTAAGATTTGATCAAAGGTTGCAACAATTGGAATAGATCCTCCGCCGCGAGTGAATGCAGTAGGGGATTCATACACTTTTTCATACGATTTGCTTGCTGTTTGAATTAATGGGTGGTCAAAAGGTGTAAGATATGGTGCCCCGCTGTCAAATTTCGTTACAGTGACGGTTACCCCTTTAGGTGTATGTTTTTCAATATGATTTTGTATTAACGCAATGATTTTGTCGGGATCTTGGTCTGGAACAAGTCGGCAAGTTATTTTTGCTCCTGCTTCATTTGGTAAAACGGTTTTAATTCCCTCTCCGGAAAATCCACCGAAAATTCCATTGATTTCTAAAGTAGGGCGAGCCCAAGTTCTTTCAAGATAGGAGTAGCCTTCCTCGCCAAACAATTCATTAACTTCCAGTTCCTCTTTTAATGCTTCTTCATTAAATTGTAGGTCAGCAAAGGCTTTACGTTCCTCATTTGATAGTGGTCGAACGTCATCATAAAATCCTTCGACTAAAATTTTACCTGTATGATCTCGGAATGAATCAAGAATTGCTACTAACGCATGGATTGCATTTTGCACTCCACCACCGTAAAGACCAGAGTGCAGGTCGCTTTTCGCTCCACGCACATCGATTTGGAGGCCTGTAAGTCCTCGTAATCCATAGCAGATTGCCGGTTTACCTGGACCATACATATTTGTGTCAGAGATTAAAATGAAATCTGCTGCTAATTTATCTTTATTTTCCTCTATATAAGAAGGAAGGTTAGCGCTTCCAATTTCTTCTTCACCTTCATAAATGAATTTTACATTGACAGGCAATGTACCGAGAATCGCGAAAAGTGCTTCAATTGCTTTTAGGTGCATGAATATTTGTCCCTTATCATCGGACGCTCCTCGAGCATACAATTTATTTTCAATGATTTCAGGTTTGAAAGGTTCTGTTTTCCATAAGTGCAATGGATCAACTGGTTGAACGTCATAATGTCCGTAAATTAATACTGTTGGTTTTCCTTCAGCATGAAGCCATTCACCATAAACGACAGGATGCCCAGCTGTTTGGTCAATGGATACATTTTCAAGGTTCAATTGTTCCATCTGATTTTTTAGCCATTGAGCTGCACGCTCTATATCTTGCTTATGGTCGGATAGTGCGCTGATACTAGGAATAGATAAAAATTCAAACAGCTCCTGTAAATGCTTTTCGCGATTTTTTTCAAAATACTCATGAAAACGTTGCAAGTCCATATAAATCCCCCGATTCAAAAAAATTTTCTAAAAATTAGTATATCATAGAATTGGAAATTTCAAGCGAATGTCAGAACATTTTGAGAAAGGTAATAAAAAGGGGAAATCAATAATAGAAATCTTACAGGAATGTAATGTAATTGAAAGCTAATCATATAGAGTGTAATACAAATTTTTGGGAAAATGTATACAGAAAGCTCTTAAATACGGAGGAATTGAACGATGAGTAAAATTTGTGATGTTTACGAAGAGTTTAATCGTTATATATATCATTTATGTTTAAAATTAACGCGCAATCCTTTAGAAGCTGAGGATTTAATGCAAGAGGTGTGGGTAAAAGTTGTCCGCAACCAAAAGCAAGTGGAACAAGTTGATCATGTAAAAGCATGGCTTACGACCATTACGATGAATACGTTTCGAGATCGTTATCGGAAAAATGTGCGCCGCAGTAAGTATGTAATGAATCAACCTGAAACTTTAGACGTTCCAATACTAGAATTGGTTCCAAATAATGAAGTTTCCACAGAAGAACAAATTGAAAAAGTGGTCATTACTAAAATTGTGCAGGAAAAAATGAAACAATTAGATAGTATTTATCAAAAGACGCTTTGGTATTTTTACGTTGAGCAATATTCTTTAGCTGAAATATCCAATTTAATGAAAGTATCAATCGGCACTGTAAAATCCCGCTTATTCCGTGCGAAGCAAAGACTGAAAGAAATTTTAATGTCAGATAACAACTTGGTAGATGTGGTTGTGCCTGTATAACAATGAAAAGTAGCTTGTGGTCATCCTATGGCCACAAGTTTTTTCTATGGAAACAGTAAATGCAAGCTGCTATTATAGGCAACTTGCATTTTCCTTATCATTCGACGAACGTACATACTTCCAACCCCTTTTTATTTATAAGGATAATTTTCTAAACATTTTTCAAAAATGTTATGCAATGTTTGGATTTCTTCGTTTGATAACATACCAAACATGGAATGAACTAATGCCATCACCTGAGTTTTGGATTGTTCTAATACTTTTCTTCCTTCAGGAGTAATTGCGATTTGAGATACGCGGCGATCGTTTGCACTTTGTGTTTTTTGAATATATCCGCTTTTTAACAGTTTCGATGTTAAAACGGTTACTCCGCCTGTTGTAATTTTTAGTCGTTCCGCAATGAGAGAAGGGCGTTTTGGACCTTCTTTTGCAAGTAAATCTAACAAAAGAATATGGGTTTTTGAAAAACCTAAATCATTAATTTGATTCCATTCATTAGACCATTTTCGCTCTAGCGTTGAAACCACTTCAAATAGGCTGGAAATGGTTTCATATCGTTGGTTATCCATTATTTTCAGCTCCACTTTCATTTTCAGTACAAGGGTAGGGGAAGATAATTTAACTTACAATTTCGTCAGCATGCTTTCTCAATTCATTTAATTCATATACACGAACTTTGCGTGGAATAAATCGACGGATGTCCATTTCGTTATAACCGACTTGGATGCGTTTTTCATCAATTAAAATTGGACTACGCAGCATTCGAGGATGTTCTTTAATTAATTCATAAAGCTCTTGGATGGAAAGTTGATCAATGTCAACATCTAAGTTTTTGAAGTCGTTTGAGTTTGTTGCAATAATTTCATCTGTTCCATCTTCCGTCATGCGCAATATGTTTTTAAACTCTGATAATGTTAGTGGTTGAGATGTAATCCGTTTTTCTGTAAAAGGGATATTGTGTTCTTTTAGCCATTTAATTGCTTTGCGTGAAGAAGAACAACTAGATTGGGTGTAGATGGTAACTGTCATATATACCGCCTCCAATAATGGTTTAGAGTTGTATTTTGTTATTGTAAGAGAAAACAGCATTAGATATCTTATCAGTAAGATAAATCAAAGTCAATTTTGAAAAAAGTGGACGACTAAATAATGTATAACCATTTTTCTAATAATAATTACGTTTTTATTGGGCGAAAGTTTCAATTTTAGGGAAATTATTTTAGTTGAATATTACAGAAGGGGAAATTTTGATTTTCACAGTAAAAATAAATTTTCTGGAAGAGTAAGAGAATTTAATGGATTTCTTAATTATAATAATGCAAAGTACAATTTCTGTTAGAAAGGGAAATGAATTGAAAAAAAGAAAAACTCGCGATTTACATTTCCGCGAGTAGCTTATTGAGCTCTGCTAATTTCTTTTCCATACGAGCTAGTCGTTCTTCTGCTTGCATTACCGAATCAATATGGCCAGTATTTTCAAGTTTCTCTATATCGCCTTGCAAATTGATATAATCCATTTTAATTTCAGCAATTTGCTGTTCAATTTCTCGTTTTGTCAACATAATTAACTCCCATCTTTCATGTTCAGTCACATTAATATGGTTATTGTATCATAAAGGATTGGAGTTTTCATTCATCTAAAAAAACAATGGCCGTATTCGACCATTGATGCAAATTAATGGATGTTCACTTTTTCGGGATTTGTAGAAAGGATTAATTGGAAGGATCCTTTTTGAGTTTTCACTGTTACCGTTACAAATTCGCCTGAGACCTTGACATTTTCTTGGAATTTTTGAGGATTCATAGAAAGTTCTGTGCCCCAGTTCGACATGTTGACTAAATAGATTCCGTTATGTAAATTTAGGAATTCACTAAAGGCATCTTTGGCAAGTTCGTCAATTTCAGTTAAATTCTCTTCTGCATAGTTCGATGCAATGTGCAGCAACGATTGATCATCAGCTGCAATTGCTGTAAATAGTGGAGCACTTCCAGTAATTTCTTGACTTACGAACCATTTTGAATGATGAACTTCTTCGTTTGAAATTTTAAGGAATGTTTGGCGATCAATGAAGCGAATCATATTTTTCGCAAAAAGGGAAATGTAGTCTCCGTATTGTTCACGAATTTCTTTGTGATCTTTAGTTAAAATGTTTTCCACTAATGCATCGATATTTCCGCTTTGAATTTCCTCAAACATTTCGGTGGATAGACTATATTCTTTCTTATAGTCATTTAAAGCTGAACTGAATTCGTCCATTGTCATATAACCGCGGTCTATTAACGCTTGTGCTAAATATAGATGGCCTTGTTTTTGATGGGAAATAAGCTCTTCAACTTGTTCTTCTGTTAGATATCCAAGTTCAATAGCAATTTCACCGAAACGCTTGTCCATTTGTTTTTGTTTTTCATGGACTTCATTTACTTGATTAGAAGTCATCAAACCTTTGTCGACAGCAATAACACCAAACTTTACGTGCACCGCTTCTTGATACTCTAGCACATCTTGAAGTTGTTCATTTGTAATCAATCCACGATTTAATAAGTAGTGACCGAAATATTGGCTAAACATGGATTATCCCTCCTTTAAGGCTTTCTCAACAATGTTCGTAAGAGTTTCAAATTGAATAGGTTTTTGAATAAAATCATATGCACCAAGTTGAAGGGCTTCTTTTAATTTGCTGCTTGTACCAACGGAAGAGGCCATTATAACCTTCGTCTCAGGACTGATTTCTTTGATTTCTTTTAGTGTTTCAATTCCATCTTTTTCAGGCATAACGATATCTAAAAATACTAGATTTGGCTTATATTTTTCTACTTGTTCTACTGCTGAAATGCCATTTTGTGCTTCATAGATTGCTTGAAAATTTAATTCTTCGAGGGCTTCTTTTAATTTCTTTCTAATGAGGAGAGAATCGTCACAAATTAGAACTGTAAATTTTTCCAATGCCATCAGCTCCTTTTATTAATACCTGCTTATTTATATAGTACTACATACCTATGAAGATTTTCTAGATGACTATCCAAAAATTTTAACAATTAACAAAATTTATGGATATTTAATATAAAAAGACAGCCGATTCTAAAATCGAACCGGCTAAAAAGTTTAGATATATAGGAAAATAGTATTGAAAAGCTAGGTTATAATGATACAATATTATGCCGTTCATAGGCGAAATCTAGTAGAAGCGATTTTAATACTTCATTATTATCTTGGATTTCTAATTGAATTTGTTTTCGAACTGCTCGTTCACGTCTTGCTTCATGGAGTAATAATTCCATAACAGCATTTTGAATGTTAGACTGCTTCATTTTGCGGCCCAATCCTAAGTTTATAAAACCGTTATTTTCTCTTGGGAAGATATTATTTAATTCCCGTTCATTTTGTGCTGATACGATGCAAGGGATACCGACGGCAGCCACTTTATATGGCGTATAGTTGGCGTTACAAATGACGATATCTGCAACTGGCAATAATTTATCGAGTGGTTTATCATCTTTGAAAATTTTTGTATTTCTTCGGCTCAACGCCATCATTTGTAAATCGCTGATTGAATGCTTATATTCTCGATCGATTGCTATTGTCACTTTTAGTGGGATTTGTAGGTGGGTTAAGTGGCGCAAAGTGCGGTATGTTAAGTTGTTGTCGTCTCCATCTTCATAAGCAACGATGATATGTGGCGGGTTTGATAATTCGTTAGAAACTCTAGATTCAGCAATTGATTTTAGTGTATCCGTAACCGCGAAGGCGAAGCTTCCTGCTAGAATATTTTGAGCAGTCGTTTCTCTCGTTTCTTCTAATATAGACATAATATTACAATCAGCAAGCTCTGCTCCCTCACCAAAATCATCGAAATGCACTAACGTTTTGCACAGCGGTCTAATCGTTTCTACATATTCAACATACGTATCTTTTCCATCTTGTACAATTAAATCTGGCTGCAATTCTTTCAGGTGTTTTACTAGTTCGTCGATATGGTCATAGAGTATCGGTGAAAGTTGTGCATCTGTAAATATTTCTAACGCTTCATCTGATACATTTTTAAGAAAAACCGTAACGTCCTCTTCAGTTTTTAATAGTTTTGCAAGGATGCTCGTTCTTTCAAATGGGTAGTAGCCTTTAATAGCACTATACTCAACGATAAAAGCAATTTTCTTTTTTGGTTTTCTACTCAAATCATTCTGCATACCAATCCCATCCTTTCCCAATCATTATTTAAAATATGGTTAAATATTTGAAAGTATGTGTGAAATTATAAATAAGTAAAAGATTTTCAACTTTCTAGCTTTGAAATATTGATTATTTTATGATGGGGAAAGGAAGAAAATGAAAGGTTGTTTACTATGAACAGACGTTCAGCTATGGTTTTTGGCGGAACAGTGGGAATGCTTTCTGTTATCATATCAGACCTGGCGAATAGTTTGAGAGAAACCGCAAGTCCGAAAACTGGCAAGTGTTTGTAAATAATTTGATTTTGTTGATGAATTAAAAAACAAAAATAAATTTTCGTTTAGTATAAATTAAATGAATGCTCCATAATAAAATGAGAATGCGCGTTAAAATACCCGTCAGTAAACTAACAATGGAATAATATTTTCAGCCTAAAGACTGAACTTTTTCTTTTTTAATACGGTTCCCTATCGAAAGATTTGTGCATTTGCTACAATTAACAGATGGATGATAACAATAGATGGAGGATTTACAACATGAAAATTCTACTCGTAGATGGTACAGTTTTTGGTACAAAGACGGGTGCGCTCTTAAGACAGGTGGAGCAATATATAAAAGAATTTGATTCCAGTTTGGAATTGGAAATATTATATTTTTCTAAATTAAAACATCAAATTTTAGATGGAAGTCCGCTAAATGACGATATGAAAATGATGATTCAAAAATTCGAAGAAGCGGATGGCTATATATTTGCAACGCCTATTTACCAAGCGTCCATTCCTGGCGTATTAAAAAATGCTTTAGATATGTTGCCACCAAAAGCGTTGCGCTATAAACCAGCAGCAATTGTGGCTAACGGTGGCACATTCCAACACCATTTAGTTGTGGAAAATCAATTCAGACCGATTTTAGATTATTTCCGCTGTTTAGTCACTCCAAACTATGTATATACTCATACATCCCATTTTGGTGAAAATGATCAAATAATCGATCAGGATATTCATGAGCGTTTACGTGAATTAGCTCGCGTCTTCGTTCAATATTGCAAAATGAGCGAATCGCTAACAAAAGAACCGATTGATAAACACTAATTTTGAATAAATCGCGACTAATTAATTTTTCTAAATTTGAAAATAGAAAGACTTTAATTGAAAACACCTGTAATTCTTTGTGAATAAGATTTACAGGTGTTTTTATTTTTTCAATTCATCACTAATTTTTATCCTTTTTGTGTGTAAAGAGCATAAATCGTTTTCATAAATTTACGGTTAGCAAGTATGTGAATTGGATATTCTAAAATATATACTGCTTCATACTATAGAAGATTGGAGATTATACCAATGTCTTCAAAAGTAAATCTTTCATGGATTGCCAGTCAATTTGAAGATAAGAATGATTTGATACAAAAGAAGTTAGAGTTAGATCATAAACAAATTACAGTATTATTTATTAAATCGCTAATTGACCAAGAATTATATCAAAAATACATTATTAATCCATTTTTTGAATTGCCGACACAAGAACAATTTAACCTTTACTTATTTGCATTACCTCAATTTCAAGAAGTCCCTTCAAAAGAAAAAGCACTTTATTTTGTGATGGAAGGGAATGTACTTATTGAAATTCAAGACAATTTATATTCCCTTGATTTCAAGTTATCAAAAAATAGTGATGTCAATTCTACTTCTGTTGAAACAACCATCCATGGATCTGAATTGGCATTAAGTGATAACTTGATGACCAATATTAATGTGATACGTTCTTCGTATCATCAACCGTCTTTAATGATTGAATATTTCGAAAAAGGTGAAGTAAATAAGCCAAAAATGGCGCTAATTTATGATGATAAAAAAGTAAAACGAAAGGCATTGGAAAGTATCAGGGAAAAATTAGAGAAAATTGATATGCAAGTCATTACAGAGGCACCTCAATTCAATACTTTATTAAATGATCAACGGTATTCCTTATTTCCTAAAATGTTACTAACAGAACGTCCAGACCGAATTGTTTACAACCTTGCTGGTGGGAAAGTGATATTGTTGGTAGACGGCAGCCCTCAATCAATGATTGCGCCTGTCGTATTTTTCGATTTTATGACAACCATGGAAGATAATTACCACACATTAGCGATTTCATATTATTTAAAATTGCTGCGTTATATTGGTATATTCGTATGTATTTTACTTCCAGGAATTTATATAGGCGCTGTGTCCTTTTCACCAGAGGTATTTCGAACAGAATTAATGTTGACCATCGCAGGAAGCAGAATGGGAGTTCCATTTACTTCCTTTGTAGAAGTATTATTTATGCTTTTTTTTATGGAACTGTTACTCGAGGCGAGTATTCGACTTCCGAAGGCGATTAGTGCAACGGCAGCAACGGTTGGAGGTCTTATTTTAGGAACAGCTGTAACGGAAGCGGCCCTTGCTTCTAATATCATGGTCATTATCGTATCGGCAGTTGCAATCTCGACCTTCGTCATTCCTGTTAATGAAATGGCGTTTGCAATACGCATCGTACGATTAATTTTAATTATGATTGCGAGTATTTTTGGATTAGCTGGCCTCACATTAGGTTTTTTATGTTTCATTATGTATCTAGTGAATTTGACAAGCTTTGGGGAACCGTATTTAAGGTTTTATAACTACCGAAAAGGTAATCAGGATTCGGAGGGACAGGCTTGAGTCGATTTTATTATTATTTAGTCATGATTAATATGATTGCAAATATTATTTCAGCTGTTCCTACCATTCTTTTGCGGTATCGAAACGATGGAGCTGTATTGTCTTTAATTGTCGGTATCATATTAGGGCTAGTAATTGTGATTGTTTATACGAAATTTTTTAATGCCTTCCCAGGGAAGACATTTCCGGAACTGTTGGTACAAACGACATCTAAATGGTTTTACTATCCATTATTATTTTTTATGGCAGTTATGTGGTTTATTGCAGGGATAAGCACATTAATTACTTACTCTTTTTTGCTTATACGGTATTTAACTCCTGATATACCAATTATGCTTATTGGGTTAACCTTAATTTTATCTATTATATTTGGATGTTTTATGAAAACCGATCGAGTGTTATACACCATCGAAATCGTTTTTGTAATTAATTTTCCTATCATTATTTTTATTATTATCAAAGCATATACAAGCAAAAATTTAAATTGGGATTTTATTAGGGAAGCAATGTTACATGTTGTGCAAGCACCCAATATACATGCAGTTTCTTCAAGTATATTTTTATTTCTTGGCGTAGTGAATCTCGTGATTTTTAACCGTTTCTTTACCCAAAAACAAAACTTTGGTTTAAAACAAATCATTATACTTGTTTTTATCGCCATTGCAACCACTTTTACGACTTATTTTATACCAATCGGTTTTCATGGTTCGGAGACAGTTGGTGAGCTTATTTATCCATGGATTGCTACGAGCGACTCCATGAGAATGAGATATTTTGTAATAGAACGTCTAGTATATGTTTTTTTACTTCTTTATTTATCAATGGCTTTTTTAAGTATCTTGATTCACTGGCATGTAGCGGTCGAGTTATTCAAGTATATTTTCAAATTAGAAAAAATGAAATTTAAAGGAATAAATATCGGTTATATCATTTTGATTGTCTTTTTCACCGTTAGTTCTCTCTATATAATCGTATCATTAACAGAGTATCAGTTGTTTCAATACTCCAAATACTTCTTCAACATAGCTGTTGTCAATTTCTTTGCTATGATTTTTTTATTTATCTATATCATTAGGAGGATGAAAGGTGCTAATAAAAAAGCGAATGAAAGTTAAATTATTCATCCTAATAACGATTCCATTCCTAGTCGTCCTCACAGGTTGCGGAGAATTCAAAGATATAGATAAAATGGTGTTTGTTTCGATGATTGGGATTGATGAGACCGATGATCCTGAAAAACCATACAAAATCATCTTAAAGCTTTATGTTCCAACGAGTTCGTTTAGACAAAATCCAACGCCTGAGTACACATATCTTTCAAAAAACGGTAAGACGTTGGCAGAAACGATTTCGATATTGGAATCTCATTTAGATAAAGAATTGGATTTTGGCCACTCGAAGCTAATTGTGGTTGGGGAGAAAATACTTCAAAATGATAATTATAAGGAAATATTGGATTTTCTCATACGAAGACCTGATATTCAAATGATTTCTTATTTTGCAGTGGGTAGACCTAATGCTGAAGAGATTATTAAATTTTTACCTGCAGGGGAAACAGCATTACAACCAACCATCTTCAATTATTTTGACAATAACGGAGCAGAAAGTTCATACATTATCTCCACTTTTTTATTTGATTTTCGAAGAAGGTTAAAAGAAGAAGGAATTGATCCAATTTTACCGATTGTTGAAATGAACGAACCGAAAACACATTTTATTATTAATAAATCAATAGTACTGGCAGATAATCGGCCTCCATACGAATTAGATACCGACAAAACTTTACTTTTTAAAACACTTTCTATGAATGCAAAGACGATATTCTTTGCTGTAAAAAGAGAAGGTGAATATTTTGTTTCTAGAATTGACTCCATCAAGTCAAAATACAATGTAAATGTAGAAAATAATAAAGCTTCCATAAAGATCGAAATGAAATTAGCAGGGATGATCACAGAATCAAAGAATACATTAAGCAGTAAAGAATTATCAAGATATAGCAAAATGTTAGATGAGGAAATGAAGGAAAAAGTATCAGAATTTATTCATGAGATGAAAAGGGAAGGATATGACCCGTTCGGTTTCGGTTTAAAATATTATGCTCATACTTTGCCTAAAAATCGAATGACTCACGAGGAATGGCTAGAAGCATATAAAAACGCAGATGTAGAAGTCGTTGTGAAGTCAAATTTGAAAAGTACAGGTAGCATTCAATAAATTGAACCAGTATAGGGGAAAGTCGTGGAAAAAGATCGAGTTGGAAAAAACAATTCCATATTAGATCTTTTTTCTTTCTTCTAATTAATTGCATACCATACCACCGTATAGTATAATGAGTTTAAGGATTGGAGGTAGATGAAACTGGAAAATCTAAATGAAGAGCATTGTTCTCACCGAAAGAGCCACCATCCAGAACATGTAAAAAAGGATTTAATCACCCGTTTGAATCGAATTGAAGGACAAATTCGTGGCATTAAAGGTATGATTGAACGGGATGTATATTGTGATGATGTGATTACGCAAATTGCTGCTACTCAATCGGCTTTAAATAGCGTCGCCAAAATCTTATTAGAAGGACACATTAAAGGATGTGTTGTCGATCGATTAGCAGAAGGAGATTCGGAAATCATCGATGAATTGGTGATAACGATTCAAAAGTTGATGCGCAAATAAATTTGAGGGAGGAAACGTGATGGAAAACGTTACATTACAGGTAAAAGGAATGTCTTGCAATCACTGTGTAAAAGCCGTTGAAGGAAGCGTTGGTGCTTTAGATGGTGTACAAGAGGTAAAAGTGAATTTAGCAGCTGGCGAAGTAAATGTAACTTTTGATCAATCAAAAGTTACAATCGATCAAATTAAAGAAACAATCGATGAACAAGGTTACGATGTGGAATAATAAACGTAATTAGGGAAAGTGCTTTTCAAATGAAGCACTTTTCTTCTTCCATTTAATATACCCTATAAAGGTATACGCAAGAGGTGAACCTCATTATGAATCAAGAACAAAACCTTAATGTAAAAGAAACATCGCTGCAAATAACAGGAATGACTTGTGCAGCTTGTGCTAATCGCATTGAAAGAGGATTAAAGAAAATGCCCGGGGTTGAGAATGCCCATGTCAACTTGGCATTAGAAAAATCAACGATTGATTTTGATCCAAACAAGATTAGTGTAAAAGAATTGGAAAAGAAAATTGAAGATTTAGGTTATGGCGTTGCAAAAGAGAAAAAGGAACTCGTCATTACAGGAATGACTTGTGCGGCTTGTGCCAATCGCATTGAAAAAGGGCTTAATAAAATGTCTGGCATTTCAAATGCTACGGTCAATCTTGCTTTAGAAAATGCGACGGTCGAATTTCATCCTTCTGAAGTCAGCCTTTCAGATATTATTCAGCGGATTGAAAAATTAGGTTATGGCGCCCACGTAAAAGAAAATGATCAAGAAGAGCTGGATTATCGCGCTCAAGAAATCCGCAAGCAAAAGAGTAAATTCATCATTGCTGCTATCTTTTCTTTACCATTATTATGGACAATGGTAGGGCATTTTCCGTTTACTTCATTCATCTATATGCCTAAGTTTTTAATGAATCCGTGGGTACAATTGGCGTTTGCTACCCCAGTGCAATTTATCATTGGATGGCAGTTTTATGTTGGTGCATATAAAGCATTAAAGAACGGCAGTGCCAATATGGACGTTCTTGTTGTGCTCGGTACGTCCGCCGCATATTTTTACAGTTTATATCAAACACTGAAAACATTTGGTACTCATATGCACCCTGAACTTTATTTTGAAACAAGCGCAGTATTAATTACATTAATTCTTTTAGGGAAATTATTTGAAGCGAAAGCGAAAGGACGTTCATCAGAAGCGATTAAGAAACTGATGGGGTTACAAGCAAAAACTGCCCTTGTTTTAAGGGATGGTGTGGAAAAGGAAATTCCTCTAGCAGAAGTAGTTGTTGGTGATATTATTTTCGTAAAACCAGGAGAGAAAATTCCTGTAGACGGCGAAGTGATTGAAGGAATAACGGCTGTAGACGAATCGATGTTAACAGGCGAAAGCATTCCAGTAGATAAAACAGTTGGTTCCATTGTATACGGTTCAACTATTAATAAAAATGGTTTCATGAAAATAAAAGCCACAAAAGTTGGGCGCGACACAGCACTTGCTCAAATTATAAAAATTGTAGAAGCTGCTCAAGGATCAAAAGCTCCAATTCAACGACTTGCCGATCGAATATCTGGCATTTTTGTCCCGATTGTAGTAGGTATTGCGATTATAACTTTTATAGCTTGGATTTTCATTATTACACCGGGGGAAGTGACACCGGCATTAGAAGCAATGATTTCCGTTTTAGTCATTGCTTGTCCTTGTGCACTAGGTCTTGCAACACCGACATCTATTATGGCTGGTACGGGAAGAGCTGCAGAGTTCGGGATTTTATTTAAAGGTGGAGAGTATCTTGAACAGGCTCACCATATTGATACGGTCGTAGTGGATAAAACAGGGACTGTTACAAAAGGTGAACCAGAATTAACGGATTTTTCCTTGGCAGAAGGTGAAGATGAAGAAACTTTTCTTTCCTTAATTGGTTCTATTGAAAAGCAATCAGAACATCCTTTAGCCCAAGCTATTGTGAAGGGGATTGAAAAGAAGGGAATTGCCTTTCGAGAAGTTCAAGCATTTGAAGCAATTCCTGGCATGGGTGTTAAAGGAAGCGTCGATGGAAAAGAAGTGCTCATCGGAACTAGAAGGTTAATGCAAAACAATCATGTGGAGATAGCGGACGTTTTACCTCTTATGGAACAGTTTGAGCAAAAAGGAAAAACCGCTATGTTAGTGAGCATTGACGGCAAGTATACAGGGTTGGTTGCTGTCAGCGATACGGTGAAAGATACGTCAAAACGAGCAATTCAACGACTAAAAGAAATGGACATTGAAGTGATTATGCTGACAGGAGATAATGAACGAACGGCGAAAGCAATTGGAGAGGAAGTTGGCATTAATCAAGTAATCGCTGAAGTGCTTCCAGAACAGAAAGCAGAAGAAATTAAAAAATTGCAGAATGAAGGAAAAAAGGTCGCAATGGTCGGAGATGGCATTAACGATGCTCCTGCTTTAGCTGTAGCAGATATCGGAATGGCGATTGGTACCGGAACAGACGTAGCAATAGCGGCAGCGGATATTACGTTAATGCGCGGTGATTTAAATAGCATTGCGGATGCGATTTTGATGAGTCATAAAACAATGCGAAACATTAAGCAAAATTTGTTCTGGGCCTTTGCCTATAATACGATAGGTATTCCGATTGCGGCTGCAGGATTCCTTGCACCATGGGTTGCCGGTGCAGCGATGGCCTTCAGCTCGGTATCGGTTGTATTGAATGCATTAAGATTGCAACGAGTAAAACTAAATTCATAGCGTTATGAGGGGTGTTTAGAAAGTCGACAATTTCCTAGACACCCTTATCTCTTGATAATCTTGATTTTTTAAAAATCTTTGCTCCTGTGGTAGTCGAAACTAGTTCCCATTATCCTCGTCTCAAAGCGTTCGTCTCAAATGACTTTTCCGGCGTCCCCTTTTTCAAAAATTATCGTTACCTCGCAAGTTTCGGGAAAATTTGAAATACTTGCGACTTTGAATAAAATACTTGCAACTTCCTATTTAACTTCAACGCATAAATCCCTATGAAATGCAAATGCTGTAAATATAACAAATGTGGAGTCTGCCAGAGAAACTTCATCACTAACAGGAGGAATTCCAATGAAAAAGCAGCTTCTAATACTCACAGCAGCACTTTGCGTTTTTTCTTTAACTGCATGTGGAAAAAAAGATGAAAACATCTCTATGGAAAATTCAGAAAATCCAGCTCAATACACGGATAACGATTCAGCTGACAATATCGTAACAAACAATCAAGCAGACGGAGATAAAGTAGTTGGGCCAAACATGGATGGTGTAGAGAGTCATGCCGATGTATCGCATGCTACTTGGGGAAAAATACCGGAAGGATTAAAAGAAGCTAAAAACCCGAAATATAAAATAGGAGACAAAGTCATCATCAATGCAGCTCATGATGATGATATGCAAGGATCAGAAGGAACCATTGTCGGAGCCTATGAAACAACAGTATATTCCATTTCTTATGTATCGACATACGATGAAGAACTGGAAGAAAACGAAAAATGGTTTGTTCGGGAAGAAATCCAGCCACTTGGTGAAAAAAAATTAGATGTTGGATCTAAAGTCATTATTGAAGCTGACAGAGAAGAGGGGATGAAAGGAGCGGAAGGAGTCATTGATACCGTTGAAGAAACGGTAGTTTATATGGTAGATTATATCGATAAAGAAGGAGATCCTGTAAAAAATTATCAATGGCTCAAAGAAAGCGAATTATCTCCAGCAAAATAAATATTGAAACTGTGCATCCGAAAATGAAACAATCAAAACACACCATTTTGCATTAGAGCTCAAAATGGTGTGTTTTTTATTGTTTATGAACGTTGCTTTGTTTCTATTATTTGTTAATAAGCAGATTTTTTTATTAAGATATTCTTATTAGCACTCATATAAAGGAATGAAAGCCATGAAGAAGAATATTCTTGTCACGGTTGATTCCAATTATCTTTATCCTTTAAAAATAATGTTAAAATCACTGTTTATGAACAATCCAAAAGAGCATTTCTCCATTTATCTTGTCCATTCTTCAATATCTGCTCAACAACTAGAATCATTAGAAACTTTTATTGCTAGCGAAGGTCATGAATTTCATCCTATTCAAATTGATGAAGAGTTGTTTAGCGAAGCCCCAACTCTTTTGCACTATACGAAAACGATGTATTATCGATTACTTGCCCATAAATTTTTGCCGCAAACAATTGACCGTATACTTTATTTAGATCCAGATATATTAGTGATTAATCCAATCAGAGAACTGTATGAGCTTGATTTGGAAGGGTATCTTTATGCAGCAGCAGATCATCGAACAATGCCAATAGTAGAAATTAATAAAATACGATTCAATCCATTTGATTTGGAAGCGTATTATAACTCTGGCGTTTTATTAATGAACTTAGCATTGCAACGGGAAGTTATTGATGAAAAGGATATATTTAATTTTGTAAAAAAATATCATTCTAAGCTTATTATGCCTGACCAAGATATTATGAACGCCCTTTATTCCAAGAAAATTAAAGGGATTGACGAAGTAAAGTACAATTATGATGCTAGATTTTATAACATTTATAAGCTAAAAAGTAATGGTAAAGTAGATATGGATTATGTCATGAATCATACAGTTATCCTACATTTTTGTGGGAAAAAGAAACCATGGAGGAAAAATTACAGCGGGAAATTTTATTCATTATATAAACATTACGAGAAAATAACGAAAGACACAATTTTAGCATTGGAAGATTGGAAAGCTGAATCTACTAGTGGAAAAGTATATTAAGTGGCAATAGTATTGTAACAGTTATCCATGAAGCATAGTGAAAATGGAAATACAATAGTTGGCTCGAAAATGAATGGAGAGACGAGATATGCTATAGTTATCCTATGACTGACGAAAGGATGTAACCTATGGCAAAAAGTGTAGTATTAGCCGAAAAACCATCAGTAGCTCGTGATATTGCTCGAGTGCTCAATTGCAAAAAAAGCGGAAATGGATTTTTAGAGGGGAATCAATATATTGTTACTTGGGCTCTTGGTCATTTAGTAACCCTTGCAGACCCTGAGAGTTACGATGTGAAATATAAAACATGGAAACTTGAAGATTTACCGATGCTGCCAGAACAAATGAAACTTTCGGTTATTAAGCAAACCGCGAAACAATTTCAAGTGGTAAAAAATCAACTGCTTCGAAAAGATGTAAAGGAAATCATTATTGCAACCGATGCCGGACGAGAAGGGGAGTTAGTTGCTCGCTGGATTATTGAAAAAGCGAAAGTTCGTAAACCCATCAAGCGTCTTTGGATTTCATCGGTGACAGATAAAGCCATTAAGGAAGGTTTTAATAATTTAAAGCCTGGTAAGCAATATGAGAACTTATATGCCTCAGCGGTTGCCCGTTCAGAAGCAGACTGGTATATCGGATTAAACGCTACCCGTGCTCTTACGACAAAATACAACGCCCAACTTAACTGCGGACGGGTGCAGACACCGACGCTTGCCATTATTGCTGCTCGTGAAGAAGAAATCAAAAACTTCGTACCGAAAAATTATTATGGAATACAAGCGACTAGCGACAAAGTGAAGCTAACATGGAAAGATGCAAAAGGAAACACTCAAAGTTTCCACAAAGAAAAAATCGAATCGATCATCCAAAAATTAAGCAACAAACATGCTGTCGTTACAAACATCGAGAAAAAGACGAAAAAATCTTACGCTCCTGGCCTCTATGATTTAACAGAATTGCAGCGGGATGCTAATAAAATTTTCGGCTTTTCCGCAAAAGAAACGTTGAATATTATGCAAAAGCTATATGAGTATCATAAAGTATTAACGTATCCAAGAACGGATTCGCGATATCTTTCATCCGATATCGTAGCTACCATTCCTGAGAGGCTTAAAGCATGTGGTGTAGGGGAATATCGACAACTTGCCAATGAAATATTAAAAAAGCCAATCAAAGTTAATAAATCTTTTGTGGATAACAGTAAAGTGAGCGATCATCATGCCATTATCCCGACAGAACAGAACGTCAATCTTTCTTCTTTTTCCGATAAAGAGCGAAAAATTTACGATTTAGTTGTAAAACGATTTTTGGCAGTACTCCTTCCTCCAACCGAATACGTACAGCTTACAATTAACGCAAAAATTGGGGACGAAACATTTATTGCAAAAGGAAAAAATATACTAACACCTGGATGGAAAAAAGTATATGCAAATGATTTTGTTGAAGAAGATGAAGTGGATGTACATGAGCAAATTTTACCGCAAATGGAAAAAGGGGATACACTAACGATTACGAGTATTCAAATGACTCAAGGACAAACAAAACCACCTGCAAGATTTACCGAAGCCACATTGCTTTCAGCAATGGAAAATCCGACAAAGTATTTAGAGTCGAGCAATCGAAAGCTTGCAGATACTTTAAAATCTACCGGAGGACTTGGGACGGTAGCGACCCGCGCGGATATTATTGAAAAATTATTCAATAGTTTCTTAATTGAAAAACGGGACGGAAAAGAAATTTATATAACTTCAAAAGGGCGTCAACTCTTAGATTTAGTGCCAGAAGATTTAAAATCTCCAGCTCTAACTGCTGAGTGGGAGATGAAGTTGGAACAAATTTCGAAAGGCAAAATGAAAAAAGAAACGTTCATCAACGAAATGAAGCAGTATACAAAAGAAATTGTTGGAGAAATCAAATCGAGCGATAAAAAATACAAACATGACAATCTTTCAACAAAAAACTGTCCTGAATGTGGAAAGCCAATGCTAGAAGTGAACGGAAAAAAAGGGAAAATGCTTGTTTGCCAAGATCGACAATGCGGTTATCGAAAAAGCATTTCTCGCTTCACGAATGTTCGTTGTCCGAATTGCCATAAGAAGCTGGAATTGCGAGGAGAAGGAGAGGGCCAAATTCTTGTATGTCAATGCGGATTCCGAGAAAAATGGTCCACGTTCCAAGAAAAACGAAAACAACAAACGAATGGTAAAGTGGATAAGCGCACTCTGCAAAAATATTTGAAGAAAGAAGACGAAAAAGAACCGATTAATAACGCTCTTGCGGAAGCATTAAAGAAATTAAAATTAGATTAAATAGAAGAACTAGGCAGATAAGATGCTGCCTAGTTTCTTTTTATAGCATCTTTAAATATGAAGAAACTCAAAAAGAGACTGAAACTTGCTCCATTAATAAACATCGTACTTGGGCAAATGATTAGTCCAAGAAGCTCCGCTGCTGTTGTCGTCGCTGTACTAAATAGTATATGATAACCCAATTTTTTATTTTGGTGATTATCATAGCGACTTGAGCCGTAGCAGATCGTTTCGATGATGGAACAACTTTTTTATATTAAGAATTTCAGAATCATACTTTCAGAAATTTGAAATTTTTTGTTATGATATAAATTACATTCATTGGAAGTGAAGGTGATGAAGGGTTGGCTAAAAAGAAAATCGCAAAAACGAACGCAATTCGGTTATTAGATTTACAAAAGGTGCCTTATCAGACGATTACTTATGAGACAGCAGGAGCTATTGATGGAGTATCCGTTGCACAGAAAATCGGTCATCCTGCAAATCACGTTTACAAAACGCTTGTGACAACAGCAGGTACTCAGAAATTTTATGTGTTTGTCATTCCTGTTGAGGCAGAGTTAGATTTAAAAGCAGCAGCTCGGGTGGCGGGGGAAAAGAAAGTAGAGATGCTTCCACTAAAAGATTTACTTGCTACAACTGGTTATATACGAGGTGGTTGTTCACCAATTGGAATGAAAAAATTGTTTCCAACTTTCATAGAACATTCGGCAAAAGAACTCGATTATATCATCGTGAGCGGCGGAAAAATTGGACTGCAAATACAATTGGCGCCTAACGATTTAGCGAATGTAGTAAATGCTACTTTTGTTCCGGTTACGAAACCATGATTTTTTGCATTAAAATAATGAACATAGAAATTTACGATTTAATAGATAGAAAGAAGGCGCATTTTCAATGAGAAGAGAATATTCATGGCGATGGGGATTTTACATTGTCGGTTTAATCATCATGGGATTAGGAATTGCGATGGTAATTAAAGGAGAGGATATAGGGGTTAATGCATGGGACGTGTTGCATATTGCCTTGTATAAAACAATCGGCTTATCGATTGGTTCTTGGGTAATCATTACGGGACTCGTCATTTTGGCATTTACTTCGTTGATGTATAGAAGTTTTCCGAAGATCGGCACATGGTTAAACATGCTGTTGATTGGTGCATTTATTGATTTCTTCTATTGGCTTTTGCCCGATGCGGAGTCATTTGCCTTCCAACTGATCTATTTTATTGTAGGAATTTTTGTTCTAAGTTTTGGTACGGGTATGTACATATCACCGAATTTAGGTTCTGGTCCTAGAGATGGTTTAATGATGTGGATTGTAGAAAAATTAGGAGGAAGCATTAAAGTAGCTCGCATCTCTATTGAATTAGTTGTTGCCGTGATTGGATGGATGTTAGGTGGTCCACTTGGCGTTGGTACAATCATTATTGCCATTGTTTCTGGCTATATCGTGCAATTTTCATTACCTTACTGCCAAAAACTATTGACAAAATGCATCGGGGAAGAAGAGATAAAAGAGGAAAAGCCGCTTATTCATCAGTAATCATGAGAGTTTGCGAGAATTGAATAGTTGAATTTTTCAATTGAAGACCCAAGAAATATTTTATCGGTATTTCTTGGGTTTTTGTGCTTTATTCATGTCGTAAATTTAGTTTACCTTTTTCCCAAGAATGACTAAATCTCTTTTCACACCATCTAAATTAGCAACTTCTGGTAAATGCCCCCACTTTTCAAAACCCAAACTTGAAAATAAGCGAATGCTAGGTTCATTATGTCCGAAGATAAAAGCGATTAGTGTATCGATTTCTAACTTAAGACTTTCCTCAATCGCTTTGCTTAGAATCTTTTTTCCGAGTCCTTTCCCTCTATAGTTTTCGTGAATGTAGATACTAATTTCAGCAGTGGCATCATAAGCGGGTCTTCCGTAGAACGATTGAAGACTTACCCAACCACAAATATCTCCTTCATATTCTACAACCCATAAAGGTCTTTTTTCAGGCTGATGTTCATGAAACCAATTTAGTCGATCTTCAACTGATACCGGGGCGATATCGGCAGTAACCATTCTACTTGGAATTGTAGAATTATAGATATCCACAATAATTGGCAAATCATTAAGGGTAGCAATTCGAAATATCATTGTCATAATCGTCATCCCTTTATTTTTAATCTTTATTTCTAGTATAAATGAAATGACTTTCACATGCGTTTTTTTTGTTTGAGAAAAGCATTACATTTTGATTTATCTCAGATTTTGTTCGAGCTAGATGTAGTCATAAAATTCTTCATATTATTTTTAAGTACGTTTCAAACGGAAAAGTTAATGAAGACTAGAAAAGAATCTATAGTTTGAATCATATATTGTTTCAAGAAACTTGGTCTGGAGGTGCGAAATTGGCAAAAGCTTTAGATTCTTTTCTTGAAGAAAACTTACAGCAATTGAAAAGCCAAGGGTTATACAACGAAATTGATGTGGTGGAAGGGGCAAATGGTCCTGAAATCCAAATCAATGGTAAGCGGTTAATTAATTTATCTTCCAATAATTATTTAGGATTAGCGACGAATCAAGAATTAAAGGAAGTGGCGAAACGCGCTATCGATCAATATGGAGTTGGAGCAGGAGCGGTTCGCACAATTAATGGAACGCTAGATTTACATGATCAATTGGAAGCAAAGATAGCAGAATTTAAAGGAACAGAAGCGGCAATTAGCTATCAATCTGGGTTCAATTGCAATATGGCCGCCATTTCAGCTGTCATGGGAAAAGATGATTGCATTTTATCGGATCAATTGAATCACGCTTCCATCATAGATGGGTGCCGATTATCAAAAGCACATATTGTCGCATATACTCATTCTGATATGGATGATTTGCGAAAAAAAGCAAGGGAAGCTGTAGAGTGCGGACGTTATAAAAAAATCATGGTGATTACAGATGGCGTGTTTTCAATGGATGGGGACTTGGCGAAGCTTCCGGATATTGTGGAAATCGCAAAGGAATTTGATCTCATCACTTATGTCGATGATGCTCACGGTTCAGGGGTTACTGGAAAAGGAAGAGGTACGGTAAAACATTTTGGGTTAGAGAAAGACATTGATTTCCAAATTGGTACATTATCAAAAGCGATTGGCGTTGTCGGAGGATATGTGGCAGGAAAAAGGAAGTTAATCGATTGGCTGAAAGTGCGCTCCCGTCCGTTTCTATTTTCAACGGCAGTGCCTCCAGGTGATGTAGCGGCTATCATTGCGGCGATAAATATGTTAATGGATTCAAATGAACTAACAGAGAAATTATGGGAAAATGGAAATTATTTCAAAGAAGGATTAAAACAGCTTGGATTTGATATTGGAAATTCGGAAACGCCGATTACTCCGTGCATCATTGGAGAAGAAAAACTGACGCAACGGTTTTCCAAGCGTCTACTGGAAGAAGGTGTTTATGCGAAAGCGATTGTGTATCCTACAGTGCCTAGGGGAACAGGGCGTATTCGCAATATGCCTACAGCAGGACATTCGAAAGCAATGTTAGATAAAGCACTTTCAATCTACGAAAAAGTGGGACGTGAACTAGGCGTAATCTAGGTGTAAAGGATTGAATTTGCAAAATCTAATTAGAGGTGCCTGGCATTCCAATAAGAAAGGATGATCATTTGAAAGGTTCCATCACGAAGTTTTTCGGGCAGGCGATGACCGGGCAAGGAATGAAAAATCTGTATCAAGAGATTATCAAGGAAGCCGATAAAGTCTACTTTTTAAAAGGAATTTTTGGTTTTAATGTATCCAATTTATTGAAAGAAATTGGCTATCATTATGTAAACAAAGGACATGATATTGAATTTTTCTATGATCCTCTTTTTGAAAATACAATTCAAGCAGTATTCATAAAAGACATCCATACGTTATTCCTCAAAAGTTCCACTCCTTCTATTGAACCGACTCACCTTGGTACTCGCGATCAAATTATTTCCTTTTATGAATGTTTAGATGAGGCATCACTTAAAAAGCATGGTCAACGAATAAAGGAGCTTTCTGAAGAAATAAATAAATGGCATAATAAATGTTTTGCTTCCCTCCAATCCGCCATTGAAATACATGATGAGTGGGAAGAACAGACGCAGTCTCATATGGATTGGAAGGGGCTTGAACAACATCGGGATGAACTGTTTGATCAAATTTTTGATGGCATGCTTCTTAATAAAAAAGGGGTGTTAACTCATCGATTATTCGGAACGCTTACGCCAAATGGGGCAAGAGATTATTTGCAAAATATTACGCGAAATTTAGAAAGAAGATACTTTATTAAAGGGCTACCGGGAACAGGCAAATCCAGCATGTTAAAAAAACTAACTCAAGATGCGCTAAAACGGGGATTTGATGTACAAAAAGTATGGTGTGGACTAGATTCAAAATCAATTGACATGGTTATTTTACCAGAATTAAAGCTTTGTATTTTTGATAGTACCGCTCCCCATGAATACTTCCCTGAAGATGGAAGAGCCGGTGATCAGATTGTTGATATTGTAAAACATTGTAAACTAACAGAAGAAGCAGAAGAGAAGATTCAAGAGATTTCAAAAGAATATCGGAATGCAATTCAACATGCAACAAACTACGCAAAACTGTATGCAGAGGCCGAAAAAGAAATGCGTGAAATTATTGACTTATCAACGAATCTATCAAAATGGAAAACGCAATCTGCGCATTTGTTTTAACGATCTACTTAAAACCCTTGGATTTCTCTTGTGAGAAACCAAGGGTTAAAGAATTGGGTGAAGAGTGTAAATCTCTTTAGGAACCCTTATATATAAGGAGGCAGGGGAGTGAATGACTCACTCCTTTTATTTTTTATAAAAGCAAACGATAAGGGTCGTGCAAATAATCAGCAATTTTACTTAAAAACTCAGAAGCAGGTGCACCATCTATAATTTGATGATCGTATGTTAAACTGAGAGGCAATTTTAATTTTTCTACAACTTGGCCATCTTCTAGTGCCAGTTCTTTTTGGATGGCCCCCACACCTAAAATACCTACTTCCGGTGTATTCAAGATTGGTGTGAAGTATTCGATTTCATAGCCGCCTAAGTTGGTAATCGTAAAGGTTGACCCGCTATAGAGGCTTCCATCAAGCGAACCTTGTCGTGCTTCTGTTGTTACTTTTTGAATAGCTGCACCGAGTTGGGATAAGGACATGAGATGCGCATTTTTAATAACAGGAACGACTAAACCTTCTTCGATTGCCGTTGCCATTCCAATATGCACTTCATCTACGCGGATATATTCGCCGTTATGATACCAAGCATTCATATCCGGCGTATCTTTTAAGGCTAAAACTACCGCTTTTGTTAATAGGGTATTGATGCTTAACTCGCCATTTGTGAGCGGTTCTTTTACTTTTGTTTTTATTTCTTCACGGAATTTCATTAATTCCGTAATATCCACTTTTCTATGGTTTGTTACTTGAGCGGTTGTCTGAACACTGCGCATCATCCGTTGAGCAATGGTTTTGCGCATTCCGGATAGTCCAGCACCATAGGAAACTGATTGTGTGGATGGTGCATTTTCTATTGAAGGAGCTGCTTGTTCCATGGAAGCTTGATATCTTAATATATCTAATCGAGTAATGCGTCCATTACCGCCAGTACCTATTACGTTATGAATATCAATGCCAAGTTCATTTGCCATTTTACGGGCAACCGGCGTAATAAAGATTCGTTCTCCAGCTTCTTTTTCTATCATCTCCGTTTTTGCGGTTGAAACTGCTTTTACTGTTTCTACTTTTTTCGGTTCTTCTACACTTAATGATGGAGAAGGGGAGCCGATCTGTTCACCAGGTTTTCCGATATACGCGATGGGCGCCTTACTTGGTACGACATCTCCTGCTTGAGCGACAATTTTAATGATTGTACCGGACTCTGGTGCAACGACTTCACCGGTCAATTTCTCTGAACTGATTTCCGCCACTGCATCACCTGCATGAACTTCATCCCCTTCATTTACAAACCAATGTTCCACTGTACCCTCTGTCATCGTCAAGCCTAGCTTAGGCATCAATATTTCCGTAGCCATAATGAATCACCCCTCTCTATTTAACTCTCAAGTCATCGATAATTTCTGTCGCTACTGTCAATACTTTATTAGCATCTGGGATATATAATTTTTCAAGATTAGCAGCAAACGGAACAGGTGTGTTTGGCGCGCATACGCATTTGATCGGTCCATCTAAATAATCAAAGGCTTTGTCTGCTACAACTGAAGCTATATCAGTTGCCGTGTTGTTGTGCGGATTGGATTCATCGATGATAATTAAGCGGCCTGTTTTCTTCACAGACTCCAGTACTGTTTCTTCATCCCATGGTGCAACAGTGCGCAAGTCAATGACTTCGACTGAGATATTGTCCTTTTCTAAAATGTCTGCAACTTCTAAGCCGACGTACAACATTTTTCCAATGGTAACAATTGTCAAGTCTTTACCTTCACGTTTGATGGCAGCTTTGCCAATTGGGATTGTGTAATATTCTTCCGGTACTTCGCCTTTCATTCCGTACAATGTTTTATCTTCCGAAAAGATGACAAGGTTATCATCTTCAATAGCGGAGAGGAGAAGACCTTTTGCATCATATGGTGTTGCAGGGACAACGACTTTGACGCCAGGAATTGAACCGAATAAACCGTAGTAGGAGCCGGAGTGTTGAGCTGCTGCGTTCACCCCTGCACCGTGCATTGTGCGCACTGTCATTGGGACTTTCGCTTTTCCCCCGAACATGTAGCGCATTTTTGAACCTTGTCCGATGATGGAGTCAAAGCAAAAGCCGATAAAGTCGTTAAACATCAGCTCAGCTACAGGACGCAAACCAGTAACAGCCATACCTACAGCCGCAGCCATATAACCCATTTCGGAAAGTGGCGTATCGATGACTCGTTCACGGCCGTATTTTGGCGCAAGGCCGCGGGTTACGCCCATTACACCGCCCCAAGCATCTTCGTTGGCCTCTTCCAAATGTTGGACTTCCGCTCCGCCTGCAATATCTTCACCTAATAAAATGATGTTTTCATCTTTTGCCATTGCTTGATCAAGCGCTTCATTGATTGCATTCATGAACAAAATTTCTCTAGCCATTCTCTATAACTCCTTTCCAAGTTTTTTAGATTAGTCCGCAAAAACATCTTGATAGAGTGATTCAGGTGATGGTTCTGGACTTTCTTTCGTGAATTCAATCGCCTCTTCAATATCGCGAACGGATTTTTCTCTCAATTGATCCAATTCTTCTTCCGTCAACAAGCCGTTTTCAATAGCGAATTGACGGAATACTTCAAGCGGATCCACTTCTGCCCATTCTCTTTCTTCTCCACTAGGCGCTTTGTAACTTTGTTCGTCACCTTCAAAGTGTCCGTGGTTCCGGTAAGTGACACATTCAATTAACGTTGGTCCTTCACCTCTGCGTGCGCGTTCAATGGCTTCGCCAGCTACTTCATATACGGCGACAACATCTTTTCCGTTCACCCGAACACCAGGCATATTGTAGGCGGCAGCTCTTTCCGCTATTGTGCGGGAAGCGGAAGAATACCATTGTGGAGTGGATTCTGCGAAAAGGTTATTCTCACATACAAAAATCACAGGCAACTTCCAAATGGATGCCATGTTCAAACATTCATGGAATACACCTTCATTAGCTGCACCATCACCGAAGAAGCAAACGGCAACCCGGTCAGTTTTCTTATATTTGTTGCGCATGGCCGCACCTGTTGCCAGTCCGAAACCGCCTCCAACCATTCCGTTGGCGCCTAAAATTCCTTTATCCATGTCGGCAATGTGCATGGAACCGCCTTTACCTTTGCAAAGTCCTGTGGCTTTCCCAAAGATTTCAGCCATCATTCCTTTTAAATCGCCGCCTTTCGCGATACAGTGGCCATGTCCCCGGTGGGTACTTGTAATGTAATCTTCATCGGATAGGTGAGCACAAACACCTACAGCAATTGCTTCCTCACCAGCATATAAGTGTACAAACCCTGGAATTTCTCCGGCAGCAAAGAAACGTTTTACATTTTCTTCAAAATTGCGGATATCCTCCATTGATTTATACATGGATTTTGCCTTATCTTTCGTTAATTCTGCTGTATCCGTAGCTGTACGAATCTCTAAATCTACCAATTCTTTTACCGACGTATCAACACTCGCAAACAATTTAGGCATGCCTTTTGCTTTTTGCGTCATTCTTGATTCCTCC
The DNA here is from genome assembly GCF_038004285.1 of Ureibacillus sp. FSL K6-0165. NCBI lineage: Bacteria > Bacillati > Bacillota > Bacilli > Caryophanales > Caryophanaceae > Ureibacillus > Ureibacillus sp. FSL K6-0165. Next base: position 176,596 of record NZ_JBBOQS010000001.1, on the reverse strand, counting down.
TTAAATTTATTGATGTTTTATAAATTCTTTTTGCTGTTTCTTGGATTAACTCGGATACAGTAGGGTGAGCGAAGACTGTGTTTGCCAATTCATCAACAGTACCTTCGGATTCATAAACTGCTAGAATTTGGTGAATTAAGTCTGCTGCGTTGGGGCCGACAATAACGGCACCTAATATTTCCCGATATTTGGATTCGGATATGATTTTGACAAAGCCTTCTGTTTCATTGGCAGCAATGGCTCGTCCATTAAATGAAAAAGGCATTTTTTCAACGATTACGTCATAGCCTTTTTGTCTTGCTTCTTCTTCGCTCATCCCAAACTCAGCAACTTCCGGTTCGATGAAAAGCGGGCGAGGAATACTGTATGGAGATACAGGCCTTTCTTTTTTTCCATTTATGGCACGAACAGCTTTTATGCCTTCCGCACTGGCTGCATGTGCCAATGTATAACCGCCAATTAAATCGCCAATGGCATAAACATTTTTCATGCTTGTTTCATAATATTCATTTACTTTGACAAAATGTTTTCTTTCATCCAATTCAAGTCCCATTGCTAACGGGATTTCCAAGTTTTGTTTTCTGCCTGTTGCCACCAGCAGTTGATCAAAAGGAATTTCTTCACTGGAAAGAAGGACGCATCCTTTTTTCACTTTTTGGACGGAAGCCTTCGTAATGATTTTTATACCCATCCTCTGAAGCTTTTCTTTCACAATGGAACGGGCTTCCGAATCAACCGTCAACAATATGTCCGGTGCGGCTTCGATAATCGTGACATCGGCGCCGAATCTTTTCATGGCATAGGCCAATTCAACACCGATTACCCCGCCGCCGATGATGGTCAATTGATTAGGCAATGTTTCCATGTCAAAAAAGGAGTTCGTCGTTAAATAATCTACATCGCTTAATCCTGGGATGTTTGGGACGAAGGGGGCACCGCCCATGGCAAGTAACACATTTTTTCCGTAGTATCGCTCTCCGTTCACTTCGAAAATTTTTCCTTCTACGTATTTTGCTTCACCTGTAATATATTGGATACCATTCTTTTTAAACGTCAAGTGAATACCGGATTGCAAGGTGGAGATAATCTTGTTTTTTCTTTTCACAACGGAGGGGAAATCAATTTGATTCACTGTAACTGATAAACCGTTTGCATTAAGAGCATGAACAGCGGACAACCAGTGGCTATATTGCAGGTAAGCTTTGGAAGGAATGCAACCGACGTTGAGACAGCAGCCACCAATGGCATTTTTTTCAATCACGCAGACTGAATTACCGAGCTGTGCAGCTTCTTCTGCGGCAACATATCCACCGGGTCCGGCTCCGATAATGAGTACATCATAAGTTTTCAAGGAATCACCTTCTTTTCTTTCGAATGAATTGCAAAAGTTAGAATTTTCGGAATAATAAAATGATTGTAAATTAATTTTAACGGATTTTAAAATATCCGTCTATAGATTTTTTGAGAATTATTGTAATCTCGTTGCTGAAAATAACTATTTTTGAGATTTATGGGATGGAATTTTAGGAAAGGAGAGGGAATAGGGGTATTCCTCTCCTACTTGAAAGTTGAAATTAAATCGGTTCGTAAAGAAAAACTGGTTCATTATTTTTGATGGAAATAGTAATACGGACATTTTCTTCAATTTGATTGGCGATAATATCCCGAGCCAGTGGTGTTTCAATATGTTGGACGATAAACCGCTGAATTGGCCGTGCGCCATTAATTTGGTCGTAGCCATTCTCCGCAATCCATTGGATGACTTCCGAAGTCGTGTGAAGAATTAATTTGTTTTCTTTTAATCGTTCATTGAGTTCTTTCATCATGATTTCGGCAATTGCCACCATTTGTTCTTTCACCAATGGGTTGAAAATGATGGTTTCATCAATCCGGTTTAAAAATTCCGGCTTGAAATGGGAGCGCAATTCGTTAATGACCGCTTGTCTTGCTTCAGATGTAATAACATTATATTTTTCTATCGAATCCAATAGTAGTTTCGATCCGATATTGCTTGTCATAATTAAAATTGTATTTTTAAAGTCCACCGTCCTACCTTGGGAGTCCGTAAGTCTTCCTTCATCGAGCACTTGTAATAGAATGTTGAAAACATCCGGATGTGCTTTTTCGATTTCATCGAGGACGATGATGGAATGGAGACGATGCCGGACCGCTTCCGTCAAGTGGCCCCCTTCGTCATAGCCAGCGTATCCCGGCGGAGGACCAATGAGTTTTGCGACTGCATGTTTTTCCATATACTCTGACATGTCTAATCGCACCATATCCAGCTCGGTACCAAACAACACTTTTGCCAGCACTTTCGCCAGTTTCGTCTTGCCGACACCTGTAGGTCCAAGGAAAAGGAAGGAGCCGGTTGGTTTATTTGGGTTTTTAATTCCAGCCCTTGAACGCAAGACGGCATGAGTTACTTTTTTCACCGCTTCATCTTGTCCCACGATGTATTTGTGTATTTCGTTCTCCAAATTCAATAGTCGTTCCCGTTCATTTTTCATGACACCTGTAATTTTAATTCCAGTTAGTCTCTCCACGACGCGCTCGATATCTTCAGCGGTCACTACATTATCGATGAAGGTTTTGCTTTCCTTTAATAGACCCCATTGTTGTTCGAGCTCTTTTAGTCTCTTTTCAGATGCAGGAATATCGTAGGTTTCCAATTGAACGATTTGGCCGACTTCATTATTCTTTACCGCTTTTTCATATAACTTATGCAATCTTGCCAAATTTCTTTTTTCCCGCTGCGTAAAATGGAGTATTTCCAGCTCTTTTGCCCATTGTCTTTCCATTTTTTCTTTTTCGTTTTCAATAATTTTTAGCTTCTGTTCAATGGCATACCGGTCAAATGCCGGGTTGGGTTCCAATTCTTGCTTATAAAGGGCGATTTTTGATTGCAAAATTTGTTCGTTGATTTTCTTGATGGAGTGGGGGATTTCATTTAGGGAAATCCGCTTTACTGCACTTGCTTCATCCATTAAATCAATGGCTTTATCTGGCAAAAAGCGGTCGGTGATGTATCGTTTTGAAAGTTTAACGGCAGCTTCGATGGCTTCATCAGTGATAAAGGTTTCGTGATATAATTCATAGTCTTCTTTAATGCCTTGCAAAATTTCAATGGTTGCTTCAATCGACGGTTCATTGACGATCACACGTTGGAAACGGCGCTCCAACGCTTTATCTTTTTCGATATATTCCCGATATTCATCTTGTGTGGTTGCTCCAATACAGCGAAGTTCACCTCGGGCAAGCATCGGTTTTAATATATTTCCTGCATCCATGGAGCCTTCTGTTCGTCCCGCACCGACGATCGTATGAATTTCATCAATGAAGAGGATGACTTGATTATTTGATTGTTTCACTTCATTTAATACGGCTTTTAATTTTTCTTCAAATTCCCCGCGATATTTAGCCCCAGCAAGAAGGGAGCCCATATCTAGACTATAGACGACTTTATCGAGCAAATTATTTGGAACATCTTTGTTCACAATTTTTTGAACCAACCCTTCAACGATGGCGGTTTTTCCAACCCCAGGGCTGCCTATTAAAATCGCATTATTTTTATTTTTTCTTGTTAAAATGCGGATAATATCATTGATTTCCTTTTCCCTTCCAACGATTCGGTCAACTTTTCCATCTACATATCTTTGATTCAAATTGACTGCATATTTGTTCAATGCGTCGTATAGCGTCTCCTGATTGTCGGATGTGACCATTTGTCCGTTTCGAGTTTGATGTAATTTTTCATATATGGATTCTTTCGTTACATGATGTTCGGCTAAATATTTTGTAATAGGATTAAAATCTTGTTCGAACAAAGCAATCATTAAATGCTCAACAGAAATAAAGCGATCTCGTAGCCGTTCCGCTTCAATCTCCGCTTGTTTAAACAGCCTTTTTAGTCGTTGGCTTTCTTTTTCTCCATAAGCGATATTCGTACCTGCTAAAGAGGGGATTTTATCTACTTCTTTATTTACTAGTTGAATAAGCTCGTTCATATTAATATTAAATTCTTGATAAAAGTTATAGGCAAAGTTGTTGGGCTGTAATAAAGCGGTCCATAGATGAGGAATATCCAGTTGATAGTTTTGTTTGCTTCGAGCAAGTTTCTTTGCATGGAGGATTCCTTCTTTAACTGCGATTGTATATTTGGCAGTCATGTTATCACCCTTTGCTGTGGAATAGGCAATCTTTGTAAATATATCGTAAGCGAAAAATCATATGAAAATCAATCTTATTTCTGAAATTTTTGTCAATTGAAGATTCAGTCGGGGGAATCTTTGGAGATGCAGGACTGGCAGAGAGGGTAAAAAATTTAACCCCTTCGCTTAAAAAAGGGAAGGGGAGTGATATCATTTTTGAACTTTTGCTATTTCTTTTTGGAAAATCCCTAATGCTTCAATGCGGCGGATGGCTTCTCGGAGCCTCTCTTCTTCCACAAGCAGCCCCACCCGAATATAGCCTTCGCCATGTTCGCCAAATCCGTTGCCGCTTGCGACTGCCACATCCGCTTTATCCAATAGGTAATCGGAAAATTCTTGGCTCGTAAACCCTTCCGGAACCGGCAACCATGCAAAGAAGGAGCCTTTTGGCGCTCTTACGTTCCATCCGATCCGACGGGCTTCTTCCACCAGCACATTGCGACGGGATTCGTAAATGCTTCTCAGTTCTTCCACACAAGATTGATCGCTGTTCAATGCATAAGCGGCTGCCTGCTGTACGGCAGGGAAGAGGCTGCAAAACAGATGGTCTTGCAACAAGTTGATGGCTTCAATGATGTCGCGGTTACCCACCGCAAAAGCGACACGCCAGCCGGCCATATTATAAGTTTTGGATAATGTATAGAACTCTACTCCAACTTCTTTTGCCCCTTCCGCTTGCAGGAAGCTCACCGGTTTCTCCCCGTCAAATCCAAGGGCACCGTATGCGAAATCGTGAACAACGGTAATATCGTGTTCTTTTGCAAATTGCACCGTTTTATTGAAGAACTCTATAGTGGCAGTGGCGCCCGTTGGATTGTTTGGATAGTTCAAATACATCAATTTTGCCCGTTTCTTCACTTCATCAGGTAAAGTGTTATAATCCGGGAGAAAATCATTTTCCTCAAGCAATGGCATTGTATCAAAATGAACATCCGCCAACACCGGACCGGATAAATAGTCCGGATAGCCTGGATCCGGTAGCAGCATATAGTCGCCAGGGTTTAACACGCACAACGGAAGCTCGACCAATCCGACTTTTGTACCACCTAAAATGGCCACTTCTTCATTTGGATCGATGTCTACGTTGTATTCCCTTTTGTAAAAGCTGCTTACGGCTTGTTTTAATTCTGGGATGCCACGGAAAAGGGAATATTTATGAGTAGCAGGGTCGGCTGCTGCTTCTTGAAGCGTCTTGACGATGTGAGGAGGCGTTGGTCGATCTGGATTTCCCTGTCCGAGATTGATCACATCCCGTCCTTCAGCAATCGCTTTATTCACTTTTTGCACAAGGGAAGCAAAAAATTGAGTAGGAAGTTTTTGGAGTTTATCGGATAATTCCATGTGCATCCTCTTTTCTTATTGATTTAGTTGGTGAATGTACAACTTATTGAATTCTCAAAATCTGTCATCCTGTATTTTAAGAAAATTCCAGTTTATAATTATAAGTAGATATGTAGGAATATTATTATTTTCTTGAATAATTGTCTAGGGGGATTCAAGATGAAAATTGGTTGCATTCAAATGAATGTCGGGTTTGGGAAAGTGGAGGAAAACTACGAGCGGGCGGAACAGTTGATTCGGGAAGCGGCAAGTAAGGGTGCTGACATTGTGGTATTACCTGAAATGTGGAATACAGGATATGCTCTTGAAAAATTGGAGGAGTTGGCGGATGAAAATGGCAACCGCACAAAAGCTTTTCTTCAACACCTTGCCAGTGAGCTAGGAATACATATTATCGGTGGTTCTGTAGCGACAAAAGAAAATGGCAAATTTTATAACACAATGTATGTGGTGAACCGCGATGGGGAATTGGTGAGTGAATATGGCAAAGTTCATTTATTCAGATTAATGGATGAGGAAAAGTATTTGGAAGCGGGGAATTCCATGAACCGCTTTGATTTGGGGGATCTTCCGGCAGCGGCTGTGATTTGCTATGATATCCGTTTCCCTGAATGGCTTCGCGCTCATGCATTAGCGGGAGCAAAAGTGTTGTTCGTTGCTGCTCAATGGCCGACACCAAGAATTGATCATTGGAAAACACTTTTGCAAGCCCGTGCCATTGAAAATCAATGTTTTGTTGTGGCAGTAAATCGAATTTCCCGCAAACCGGAAAACTTTAATGGACAGTCAATGGTGATTGAACCTTGGGGTGAAGTGTTATGGACTGGTGCAGAAGATGAGGAGTTGGCGGTAATTGACGTAGATTTCTCAAAAGTGGATGAAGTCCGCACACGAATTCCGGTATATGACGACCGCCGTCCAGAATTATATGGGAAAGTAGTAGAGCAAAAGTAAAGGAAAGTGAGCCGAGCAATGTAGGAAATTGCTCGGTTTTTTATTGGTTATCGAATCTTGAGTGGACGTAATTTTTTCGAATGGCGATGATTTTTCAGGAGTTGGCAATTATTAGATCTCTGAAATAGGGATTTTTTAACTGTTGATAAAAAACTTTAATCCTTTGAAACTTTTCCATTATCCCTGAAGCTCTAATTAATGAAAGGAGGATTAAGAGAGTGAAACATGATATCGAACTAGTAGAAAAAGCAATCAAAGGAGATGCGACAGCCTTTGAACAATTGCTAATTAAGGAAGAACAAATGCTTTATTACAAAGCGCTTTCCTATGTAGGAAGGAAAGAAGACGCACTGGACGTCATACAAGAAACAGCTTGCAAAGCATTTCTAGCGATTAAAGATTTGCGAAATCCCGAATATTTCTCAACATGGCTCTTCAGAATTCTCATTCGTGAATGCTACCAATTATTGAAGAAACGCAATCGAATGATTCCGTACGATGAAATGGAGTTATTAAAGAAAATGGATCACAAACAGGAGCTACCAGCTGATTCTTTTCACTTAGGTGAAGCGTTATCAAAATTAAATGAATCGTATCAAACTTCGATTATTTTATTTTACTATCACGACCTGTCCATTCGGGATATTGCCGAAGTGATGGGAAAACCGGTTGGAACAATCAAAACCTATTTGCGAAGAGCAAAAAAACATTTAAAAAATGAATTAGAAAGGAGTTATAAGTTCAATGAAAGAACAATATGATCGTTTCGAAGTGTTTCCGCAAGACGAAGTTCGATTGGCGATTCGAACTGGAATTGCTCAAGCACAAGAGCAAATAGATGGAAAGGTGAAAACTCCTTTATATAAAAGAAAAATAACTTATCTTTTAAGCAGTGTCGCTGCAGCATTTGGATTATTCATTTCAGCTCAATATTCTCCTGCGATTGCAACGAGTTTATCGAAAATACCGTTAATTGGTTCTGTTTTTGGTGATTCCGACTTTATTGGTTTACAACATGCCTACCAAGAAGGGTTAATCGACGAAATTGGCGAAACACAAACGGTTAATGGAATATCCGTTACTTTAAATGAAGTTCTGTATGATCAGAGCAATATTACAATCGGCCTCATTATTGAGTCTGAAAGGGAATTAGGTGAACATTATTTCGGTGCTGGCATGGATATTACGATTAATGGAAAATTGCCTAAAGCAGTTACAGGTTCTTATGGAGAAGAAATAGTATCATCAACAACTCGTACAGCCATTCAAACGATCAACATTACAGAAGACATGCCTGACCAATTTGAACTGGGGCTAACGCTTCAAGGAGAAAAGGGTGAAAAATGGCATTTCTCAACACCAATCCAAAAAATAAAAGACATAAAAACAATTCCTGTTCAACATAAACAAACAGTAGATGGCATACAACTTACGGTAACAGAAGTGTCCATAAGTAAAACAGGTGTCAGTGTATCTTTTGTGAGTTCTGAAAAAGAGAGCGATTTTGATAAAACGAGAGGGCATTATATCGATTTCCGAGTAGTAGACCAAGATGGTAACAAACTGACAAACCTTTCAGGCGGAGTGACAGGGGAAAGAATGAAAGATACCATCGTGTATAAAAGTACAAAGCAATTTGATCCAATTGACTTAAATGTAACGGAATTAACCATTACCCCATATTTAGTGATTCCATCTAGTGGTGGAGGGGTAGATGAAAACGGAAAATATATCGAAAAGGATTATAGTGCAGTAAAAGATGTTAAATTTGAATCATTTACAGTGAAAATACCTTAATGATTGAAAAGGGGGTGTCTGAAAAGTTATTTTGAGACGCCCCCTTTGCGACGAGGATGGTGACATTTTGATGTGACCACCACAGGAGCAAAGGATTTAAAGAAAATATTACTTTAAGGAATTAAGGCTGTTCAGAAAATTATCGACTTCTAGACAGCCCCTTTTTTACGTTATAGCTCAGTTTGGACAAATCTCTTAATTTAATAATAGGATTTAATAATAGGGGTTGTTAATATAAAATTGGTACATCCAATTATGGAGATTGGTAATGAAAAGTGTTTCATACGCTTAATTTCTTTTCATTACAATGTTATAAGATACATTTAATTCAGAGAAAGCGTTGTTTAATTAAGTTGAAGTTTGATTCTTCTTTTTGTGGCGCCTTTATTTTGAATTTTAATGATAGAAAAGTCGCCGATTTCTGATGTGTTATGGACATGTGTTCCGCCGCATGCTTGCTCGTCAATTCCTTGAATTTGAACAATTCGAATTTTTTTAAGAGAAGGAGGAAGTAAACTCACTGTTGTTTTAATAATTCCTTCTTTTTGTTCAGCTTCCTCTTTAGTGATGATTTTAGTACTAACAGTATAAGATTGTTTTAATAACTCCTTAATTGATTGTTCTAATTGCTCAAATGGAATTTTATCAATTATCTCAGCTGAAAATGTAATCTCGAGTCTTGAATGATCCTTTTCAATTTGACTACTTGTAGCTAAGCCATTGTAATGCTGATATAAATAGCCTGAAATCACATGCAACAATGTATGATAACGCATGTTTTGATAACGCCATGACCAATCAATTTGCAAGGTAACTGGACTTGTTTCTTTTAACGGACGGTCTAGAACATGGATAATTTTGCCATCTTTTTTTGTGACTTTAACTACTTCATATATTGTATTTCCTTGTTTGATAAAACCTTTATCACAAGGTTGTCCACCGCCCCCTGGATAAAAAATGGTTTGTTCTAATATCACTAAATTACCATCTACTGATTCAATTTGTGATTCACACTCTTTTAAATAACTATTCTCTAAATATAATTCGGTTGTCATTTATTATTTCTCCTTCTATCTTGTAAAAGTAGTAATTCCAATTGCAGTTGCAAAAACGATTAAAATAGCACCAAGACATCGATCAAACCAATGTCTATACTGTTGATAGAAGTTTCTGAAATAATTATTAGAAATTAGTGTTGCCAACAGAATAAACCAAAGACCTACAGCCAGAATTATTTCTCCGCCATATATCCAGCGCACCCAATCTGGAGTATTTGTTCCTATAAATTGAGAAAAAATACTTAAAAAGAACAATGCAGATTTAGGGTTCAGCACATTACATAAAAATCCCTCACGAAAAGCCTTCAAAAAAGAGGAAGTTGTTTGTGTATTTTTTATATCGATTTTATCTACATTTTCCGATTGAGCTTTTGACCGAATTCCTTGCCAACCTAACATCAATAAATAAGCCGCACCAATAAGTTTTATGATATTAAAGATGAGGGGGGATTTTTCTAAGATAATAGTAAATCCTAAGACGGTGTAGGTTATATGTACAATCAATGCACTAGCAATCCCCAAAGCAGTAGCAATCCCAAACTTTCTGCCTATTCCTAAACTGTTTTTCGTTACAACTACAAAATCAGGCCCTGGTGATAACGCTGCTAAAATTCCAACTATAAAAACTTCCAAATACATTTGTATACAGCTCCTATTCTTACCTCTAGTCAAGTGTTTTTTATTAAATAATTTGGTTAACATAGATTTTATTTTGGAAGGAAGGGGTACCCCTTCCTTCCAAAATAAATTTTCGCATGACAAATAGACCTCACGATTTCCATTTTTTTAGCCAGGTCTTTGTGATATAATCTTACTTACGATTACTGATGCATTGTTGCCTTTTCGTAATCGTATTTCAGATTATGTGTGATAAGGTGATAAGCCGATTTCAAGAACTTATTCACGCATGCTATGGACGCAACTTTATGAGGTTTCCTCTGGGGTTGCGTTTTTAATTTATCATAATAATCTACAATATGATTTTGTGTATTTTTCCGTAGTTGGATCATGGTCTGGATCATGTAAAATAGAATCTTTCTAAGTTTGTTATTTCCTCTTTTATTAATCTTGTCTTTATAAAAGGTATTCCCAGATTGATATCTCATGATATCAATACCGACGTAAGCATTCAGTTGTTTATGGTTTTTGAATCGTCGAATATCTCCTAGTTCTCCAATTAAACGAACTGCAGTCGTTTCTCCGATTCCTGGAAATGAAATTAAAATCTGATACTCTTGTTTATCTTTCGATAATTTAACCATCTTTTGGACAAGTTGATCTCTTTTCTCCTTCAAGTCTGCAATCCGTTTGGCATAATCCCGCACTTGTTCACAGCGAATATCATCTTTTGAAATTGCTGGATACGCTTCTTTTTTTGCTTCGATTAAAGCGATCCCTTTTTCTTCAGCACGTGCCAATGATAAGTTTTTTCTTGTGTTGGCTTTTAAACGATTACGAATCACTGTTTTTGAACAAACTAACACATGATCCGGATGAGGGTATAATTGAACGACATTCAAAAATAAAGCAGAACGTTTACTGAATAGCTTTTCTAACTCGGGAAAACTCAATTGTAGAATCGCATGTAAACGACTATATAAATGCGTCATTTCACTACTTAATTCATCATAATATCTCGTCATTGCACGCATTTGTTTATAATAATCCTCTTCTTGATAAGTTTGTTCACGTTCAACTCTAAAGTGAGTTTTCGCAAGTTCATGAGCGTCGCTTTTATCTGTTTTTTGTCTCCTCATTGAAGCCATTTGAATATTCGCTTCGAGTGGGTTAACTCGATAATACATATAACCTTGATCACCTAAGAATCGTTCTAGTGGTTTTGAATATACGCCTGTTGCTTCAAAGACAATATCAGGTGCCTGTCCATCTTTTTGTGTTAAAGTTATAAGGGTTTTGTTTAATTTCTCGAAAGAGTAACGGTTATGGGTTATTTCACCCTCATATTCGCATTGACGATAACGGTCGTAAATGACCATTGTACTTTTCCCCATACTGACATCAAATGCCACTACGTGTTTCATATTTTCTGCCTCTCCTTTTTAGCCAAACATAGAAGTTCTTCACATTGCCTTATCGATTCCATTTTCTTATACACGGTCTCTTCGGACCCAACATACTAAACTGATTCAAATAAGGGTGTGAAGTTGGTCTGTTTTTAATACGGACTCTATTTGGTCCCAGGAGCTGTTCGACCTTCCTTCACTTCTACTATAAAAAAATAGTAGCACAAACCTTGGCCTAGGTCTGTACTACTAATGTTAGTATGTTTTTTTTGCATTCAGAACGATATAAGTTAATAAATCATCATCTTTCCATAAAGAATTAATCGTTTCATTTCCTAATTTTTCGCTTACGACTTTCATCATCATGTCGTGTCGAATATATTCTTTAGCTAAAAGTACTAACATTGGTTCAGTAGTTTGAATAGCTTGCGGGATTTGATGGTCAACAAATCCTGCAATTAATACTTCATGATTGTCGCGGATAACAATCGTTAACCTTTTATTCATCCTGCTTTCTTCAATGAACGCTGTATCAAGATGATGATAGAAAGTTTTTCCAAAATCATCTGTCTTTTCATTTGTAAACAACATGGAATAAATTTGAACCCTATTAGCACACCGATCTTTTGCAACTTCCTTTAATTCCTTCAGTTCTTGTTCCCAAGCAGATAGCCATATTTCCTCATTTGATTCCATCATTAACTTTTGCATGGCTTTGATGATTTTTGTCCTACCTTCAATATGTTTAATCACATTTACTTCGACAGGTTTTTCAATAGCTTGTAACTCTTTTTCTAAAATGTTAAATGTCTCATCTGTTTTTTTCTTTCTGTTCATAAGCAGTTCCTTAACCGGTACTGGTATATAAGTTGGCGTCTCAGTTCGAAGTTCTATAATTGCTTCTTTTTCTATTAATTTTCTAATGATTGAGTATACCATTGATCGTGGTACGCCACTTTTTTTGCTGATTTCATAACCAGTGATTGCTGGTTCCCTTAATAATGTGATATATGCCTTTGCCTCATTTTGTGAAAAGCCAATCTCTTCAAATTGATGTAATAAATCTTCTATAAAAATCACCCGCTTTAGTAGTAATGTATATTACTACTATATTTAGGCGGATTATCTTTGTCAAATAAAAAAGTGAGAGTATTCTCACTACTTAAATGTTTCCTGCTTTTTTATTCCAATAAGAATTAAAAAAAATAATTAATATACCCACAAATCCGTTAAAAACATGGACTGTCAATATATTTATAAAACGTGGCAATATTGTCACAATATCAGTAAACATAGCCATAAATACTGTAAATAAAAACATGTTCTCCACCCCAAAATTTAAAATGAATGATAATATATTCAATGGCACTAAACTTTTGAGGTGAACAAATTGAATCTACCACAAACCTTTAAAGACAAAATGCAAACATTATTACAAGATGAATATGATGCGTTTATTCGAAGTTACGAAGAAGAAAAAAATCAAGGCTTGCGCATTAACACACTAAAGATTTCAATAGATGAATTTTTACAAATTAACCCTTTTACGACTGAGAAAATCCCTTGGGTCAAGGAAGGATATTTTTATCCTAACAATGAACGTCCAGGAAAACACCCATACCATGAAGCGGGATTATATTATATCCAAGAACCAAGTGCGATGGCGGTAGGGGAATTGGTAGATCCCAAACCAGGGGAATACATTCTCGATTTATGTGCAGCACCGGGCGGGAAAACTACACATCTTGCATCGAAAATGAATGGAGAAGGGCTGCTTGTTTCGAACGAGATCCATCCGCAACGGGCAAAAATTTTATCGCAAAACGTCGAGCGAATGGGCATCAAAAATGCCATCGTGACCAATGAAACACCGGAACGTTTAGCAGCGCGTTTCCCAAGTTTTTTTGATCGAATCTTAGTGGATGCCCCTTGTTCTGGAGAAGGAATGTTTCGAAAAGATGAAGAGGCTCGCTTGCATTGGAGTCCTGACAATGTAACTCTTTGTGCCAATAGACAAGACGATATTCTTGAGTATGCGCAAAGCATGTTAAAACCAGGTGGTCGTCTTGTGTATTCTACGTGCACCTTTTCTCCAGAAGAAAATGAAGGAACGATCAGCCGCTTTCTTGAAAAGTATCCACACTTCGAGATTGAACAAGTGGAAGTGTATGAAGGCTTTAGCCAAGGAAGAGCGGATTGGGTGGAAAATGCAGCCTCAAATATTGAACAAACGATTCGCATATGGCCTCATCTTGTGAAAGGGGAAGGGCATTATATTGCGGTGCTAAAAAAGAAGGACGGGGACGAGGCGCTTCGCATGAAGTATCCGAAACAAAAACTGGACCCGAAAATGATGAAGGCGTACCAGGATTTTGCCGGCGAAACATTAAATATCATGCCTTTTGGATATTTCCTTGCCTTCAACGACCAATTGTATGGATTGCCTGAAGAAGTACCAACATTAGAAAAATTAAAGGTGCTCCGTCCAGGATTGCATTTAGGAACGTTCAAAAAGAACCGCTTCGAGCCTTCCCATGCCCTTGCCTTGGCTTTACGAAAGGATGAAGCAAAAAGCGTATCGAATCTTTCCGCGGATTCGGATGAAATCATTTCCTATTTGAAAGGAGAAGTTTTACAAGCTAGCGGTCCAAAAGGATGGCACTTAATCACCGTTGATGGTTATTCGATTGGTTGGGGAAAACTCGCGGGGAATATGATGAAAAACCATTACCCAAAAGGACTGCGGTGGATGGGGAATTAGCTTTTATCTTACGAAAAGAGTTGGGGGAATAACGCTAAACTTTCACCGCGAAGAATGAAATTCCTGTTACATGTAGCAACAAATTCAAAATTCTACATACATTAGAATTAACCTCTCGAGGCTGCTCTGGCTTTGGGAGGTGTTTTTATTTATAAAATTGTAAATTTCCTTCCAATGGATGTAAATTATAGGATAATATATAAGTATAAATAATTAGTGGAGGAAGGGAAGTTATGAGTAAAGTACTAGGTCTGGATATCGGGGTATCATCAGTTGGTTGGGGGATTATTGACACTGAAAAAATGGAGATAATTGATGCGGGTGTCAGACTATTTGAGGAAGCAACGAGAAATGCCAATGAAGAGCGACGTGGATTTCGGGGGGCAAGAAGATTAAAAAGAAGAAGAAACCATCGATTAGAGCGAGCTAAAAAATTATTTGAAGAGTTTGGTATACCGACAAATTGCATCGGCACAGGAAATCCATATGAAATTAGATGCAAAGCGTTAAAAGAAAAAGTATCGTTGGAAGAATTAGCAATTGGTCTTTATCACATTGTAAAAAGAAGGGGTACCGTACTAGATGCTCCTTTAGAAGAAGAAAAAACGGGTGGAGAATTATCAACAAAAGAACAATTAAAAAGAAATAGTAAGGAACTAGAAACAAAATATGTTTGTGAAATACAGTTTGAAAGATTGAAAAAAGGATTAGTTCGTTCCCATGAGAACCGTTTCCGCACGGAAGATTATATAAAGGAAGCAAGAGCTATTTTAAATAGACAAGCCCAATTCCATCAAGAAATCAATGATGAATTTATTGAAAAGTATATTGAGTTAGTTCAAAAAAGAAGAGCTTATTATGATGGCCCTGGATCTAAAAAATCTCCTACCATTTACGGTAGATATTTTATAAAAAATGGGAAATTCCATGAACTGTCGATGATTGAGAAAATGAGAGGGAAATGTACTTATTTCTCGGATCAACCTCGCATTGCAAAAATGTCATTTACAGCGGAATTGTATGATTTATTAAACGGTGACTTAAATAAATTGCAAGTAAATGGGGAGTATTTAACTGAGGAAGATAAAAAATATATAGTTGAAGAAATTGTTAAGAAGGGCCAGAAGGTTACAATAGATCGAATTTTAAAATATAAAGGGCTGCCAAAAGATACGGATGTGAGAGGATATAGAGTAGATTTGAAGAATGAAAAACCCATTTTCACGGAATTTAAAGGATACAAGAATATA
Source organism: Ureibacillus sp. FSL K6-0165 (assembly GCF_038004285.1). Taxonomy (NCBI): domain Bacteria; kingdom Bacillati; phylum Bacillota; class Bacilli; order Caryophanales; family Caryophanaceae; genus Ureibacillus; species Ureibacillus sp. FSL K6-0165. The sequence goes on along the minus strand of NZ_JBBOQS010000001.1, from coordinate 161,200 downwards.
TTAAAATTAGTAAAAGAACATGATTTACCAAAAGAAATTTTAGATAACGTTGAATTACTAGATGAAATTAGTGAAATTCTCACAGCAGAAAAATCTTATGAAAGAAGAGAAAAGGATTTAAAGAAAGCTTTGACAAATTTGGCTGGCTTTGATGAGGATACAAACGAAAAAATTATAGCTGCTTTGAAGGAAAATACTGATTTTAAAGGCTACCATGCGCTTTCAAAAAAGGCTATCCAATTAATTTTACCAGATTTATGGAAAACGAATAAAAACCAAATGGAACTATTTAGCGAACTAGGACTTGAAAGCAAACGATATCAAAATATATCCAATGGAAAGAAGATTAAATTTGATGATACTGCGATATTAAGTACAGTTGCAAAAAGAGCGCAACGAGAAGCAATTAAAATTGTAAATAAAGTACGAGAAGTATATGGTGAGATGGATTCGATAGTCATCGAAACTGCAAGAGAGAAAAATAGTGAAGAAGCGCAACAAAGATATAAAGATTTCCAGAAAAAACAGGGGAAATTCGAAAAGAAAATGGCCGAAATTTTAGGCGTTTCCTCGTTAAAAGAATTAAAGTTAAATTCCAAACAACATATAGCTTTAAAACTCTGGGATGCACAAGACGGTCAATGTTTATATTCTGGTGAGAGAATAAATCCTTATGATATTGTGCAAGACTTTTATAAGTTTGAAATTGACCATATCATACCGATTTCTATTTCCTTTGACGATAGTCAAGAAAATAAAGTGCTCTGTTATCGCGAGGAAAACCAGGAAAAAGGGCAGCGAACGCCATTCCATTACCTTACAAGTTCTCCAAAGGCAAAAAGAACTTTCGAAGAATTCAGAGCAGATGTGATGAAACTTTATAATAGCGGAAAAATTTCTAATAAGAAGAGAGAATATTTACTAGAACAGCGGGACATAATGAATAACGAAGAACTGCAAAAACAATTTATTAATCGAAATTTAGTAGATACAAGATACGCAGTACGTAGCTTTTCCATGAATCTACGTTCATACTTTAAACATCATAACATACCAACAACAGTTTTATCGATTAGGGGGGGATTCACTAACGCAATTCGACGCCGAGCAAGAATGAATAAAGATAGAAATAGCAGTTATGCACACCACGCGATTGATGCATTAATTGTAGCAGCGATAGGGAAACTACCAGTCTTTAAATTTTTCCAAAACTTTGGTGTAAATGAAACTGGCGTATTTTATGATCGTAGGACTGGTGAGGTTCTAACTGAAAAAGAGTTCTTTAGCGAGGATATCTATAAGTTTATAAGAAGCCTCATGAATTATGAATCTAAAATCAAGTATTCTCACAAAGTTGATAGAAAAGGGAATCGTGCTATTTCTGACCAAACAATTTATAGTACAAGAAAAGTTGATGATGAGGAAATCATTGTAAGGAAATCAAAAAATATTTATACTTTGAACAAAAGTGATGCAGCAAGTTTAATAAAAAGGATTAATACAAAACCTGATACTTTCCTCATTGCAAAACATAATCCAGAATTATTTGAACTGATTTTAAAAATTATCAAAGAATATGATAAGGCGGATAATCCTTTTAAAGCGTATTATGATGAACACGGTTATATCTTAAAAGATGGAAAAGTCCCAGTAAAGTTTTTGAGATATTATGATGGAAGTGTAGGAATACATTTAGATATTTCAAATAAATATCCAGGTTCAAAAAATAAAGTTGTTTTAAAATCTATTAAAGGTGTAAGGATTGATATTTATAAAAATACAGAAGGGAAATATAAATATTTAGGTGTACCTCATCACTGGTTTAGAGATGATGGAAATAATTTGATACTGGATATGGAAAAATATAATCAAGCAAAATTATTACCATATAAAGAAATAGATGATTCATATGAATTTATTTTCAGTCTATATCGAAACGATTTATTTACTATAGAGAAAAAAGATGAAACTTTGGAATATATTTTTATCGGTGATAATAACCCTCGTAATAACGTAATAGAAGTGGATTATGTTCATAAAAAACGTAATTCGAAAGAGGAAAGGGTAAGATTCTCAGTAGGTAAAACAATTAGTAGAATTACGAAATTTAACGTAGATGTGCTTGGTAATCGTTACAAAGTTGAAAAAGAAGAATTTAGAAGTACTTTACAAAAATGAGCTTTGATGTTATAGTATAGTTACGATAAATATTTATCGTAACTATACCGAAAAACTGGGAGAACCTACCGAAACAAGGGTTTATCCCGAACTCAGAGCCTTCATTTTTGAAGGCTCTTTTATTTTACAATTTACTGTTAAAAATTTCGATTTTTGTAAGAAGGAGGAAAATTTTTGAGCTGGCGAATTGTCTATATTTCAGAAGCCGAAGAGATGAGGTTATATTTAGACAATTTGAAAGTAATAAAAGACGATCAAGAAATTTTAATACCACTTTCTGATATTCACTCAATTGTAGTAGATAATCAACATACGACTGTGACTGGTAGATTAATAAATAAATTATCGGAATACCATATTTTATTAATTTTTTGTGATGAAACCCATAACCCAAATATGTTTTGTCTTGGTTTATACAGTCACTATAGAATCTATGGAATGCTATACAAACAATATGTGGAAAAAAATCGTACAAATAAAAATTTATAATCAAACATCGATTTTAAAGCTTTTAAAGAAAAACCCGGAAGTTATTCAACGAATGATTCAATTTGCAAATTCTGTGGAGCCTGGGGATGCAACTAATAGAGAAGGAATAGCAGCATCATTGTATTTTAAAGAATTGTTAGGAGATTCATTTAGAAGAGAAAGAGGAGCTGTCGATGCATTTAATTCAGCATTAAATTATGGTTACATTGTATTGCGCTCTTGTGTTGCCAGGGCAGTAACTGCTCATGGATTACACCCAGCGTTAGGAATTGGTCACCGCAATCAATACAATGCATTCAATTTGGTAGATGATTGTATGGAAGTATTCAGGCCGGTTATCGATTTATGGGTAGTATTAAGTGTAAAAGAAGAGGATTACTTAACTAGAGAAATGAAGCAACAGCTTATTGCACGACTAAGCGCAAAAATAAACATTGGGGGTCAAAAACAAACAGTATTAAATGCAATCGATCTGTTTATTCAATCGTTTATAAAAGCGATGAATAACAGAGATGTCGATTTATTACAATATCCTGCTGATGGGATCGCCATATAACTTTATGAGATTGCTTTTGTTTTTTGATCTCCCAATGAATACAAAAGCTGAAAGGAGAATTTACTCAAAATTCAGAAAAACGCTAATTTCAGACGGATTTATTATGTTGCAATTTTCAGTGTATGTAAAAATTTTTCCAAATCGTGATTCCTTAATGCAATATACAGAACGGTTAAAAAGAAATTTGCCTTCAAAAGGTTCCATTCGAATTATGGCTGTAACGGAAAAACAATATGGAAATATGCAGGTCCTAGTTGGAGGGAAAAGTTTACAAGAATCAACCATAAGTAATGAATCGATGGTGATTTTATGAGGTTATGGCAAATTGATACGTGGGATAATTGTGTAACGTTGGATATGGGGCCTATCACAATTATGAAAGGATCTCATAAAACATGGTTTAAAATTGCTCGTGAAATCAACGACTTTTTTACTAACCGAGTTTCTGAAGTGAAGATTTATGAAGATGGAGAATTAATAAACAAAAAAGATTGGGAATGTTTAATGATACCATTTAATGAATCGTTGCAGTTAGATAAGGTAAATACGAAATCCCCGCTACAAATAATTCATGAAAAGATTGTTGAATTTCTAGCTGCAACTCCTCAATACGAATCTATATTAGAAGAATGGGAAGTATTTAAAGAGGAAGAGGAAATAATAAATAGAACAATATTGGAAAAGTTTGGTTTACAGTTTAGATTAAAGGAGTTTGATGAATCGAATTTAAAGGATTTCTTCATTTTATCAAGTTATAAAGGCATACTAACTCCTATTGATTCCAAACTTCTTACTTTAAAGTTACTATTAGAAAAGGAAATTACAAAGCGACTTCTAATTATTATTGAGCTACCTGAATTGTATGCGGATGAACAAGAAATTGAGGAATTATTATTGATACTAAAACAATTAATGAATAGAGGTTGTTATGCGATTATCATCACAACTCTTGATGATGTGGAAGGAAGAAGCAATTTTATTTTAAAAGGTCAAGTGATTAATGAAGCAAGGGTGGAAATGCTAAGATCAAAAGTATTTAATACTATTCCTATTCCAATCGAAAATGAGGATTTTTTGAAAACGAAAGAGTTATTGTTAAGTTCTGTGGATAAGGTGGGCATAAAGGGGGAGTTTTTATTAGATTTGAATAATATCCACAGAACACACATTGTAGTACTGTATGTAATTTTAAAATTATTGGAGATTGAATGGGATGTTGATTTCACTAAGTTTCCGCCTAATCTTAAAAAATTTTTTGCAGAGTACTGAACGTTTTTTTTATGCTTCTGCTATAATAAAATTGAGGTTTCGGTACTCTCCAGTTTTTCGGTATAGTTGAATAGCAATGATTAAACACATCTCAAACCTTAAGTTTCGGTACTCTCCAGTTTTTCGGTATAGTTGAATACCACACAGGGAAAATTGATGTATGGACATGTTTCGGTACTCTCCAGTTTTTCGGTATAGTTGAATCCTCAATTGGGCCATTGAAGGATGCTTAAAGTTTCGGTACTCTCCAGTTTTTCGGTATAGTTGAATCGACAAGTTGAAATATCACAACCGCCATTAGTTTCGGTACTCTCCAGTTTTTCGGTATAGTTGAATCCATTCTAATTTCTTTATTTTTTCTCGGCAGTTTCGGTACTCTCCAGTTTTTCGGTATAGTTGAATATAATCCCAAAACACGATTTTTTTTGCACAGTTTCGGTACTCTCCAGTTTTTCGGTATAGTTGAATACACGATACACAACAGTTAACACATAAAAAGTTTCGGTACTCTCCAGTTTTTCGGTATAGTTGAATTGAGACTTTGCATTTTCTTCTCTCGCCTCCGTTTCGGTACTCTCCAGTTTTTCGGTATAGTTGAATTGAGACTTTGCATTTTCTTCTCTCGCCTCCGTTTCGGTACTCTCCAGTTTTTCGGTATAGTTGAATTGAATTAAAAGCACTTCCACAATGGGTACTGTTTCGGTACTCTCCAGTTTTTCGGTATAGTTGAATTTTTTGGTGGTTCAGGTTCGGGTTCTGTTGGTTTCGGTACTCTCCAGTTTTTCGGTATAGTTGAATGACATGCGCTATAAGCACCAAAAACCAGTTGTTTTGGTACTCTCCAGTTTTTCGGTATAGTTGAATCCACCATTCTGTCTACATTTGCGATAATGAGTTTCGGTACTCTCCAGTTTTTCGGTATAGTTGAATTTTACGATTTTCTCTACCGCTTGGTACTTGGTTTCGGTACTCTCCAGTTTTTCGGTATAGTTGAATTGGCAAAGCCCACAATACAAATACATGTATGTTTCGGTACTCTCCAGTTTTTCGGTATAGTTGAATAATCTATGTAGGAGCGCATTATGCTATATATGTTTCGGTACTCTCCAGTTTTTCGGTATAGTTGAATTGATATGAATGAATACAGCGAATCGGCCAAGTTTCGGTACTCTCCAGTTTTTCGGTATAGTTGAATGCGTGAATCGTCCGACGTACAAGCGCGTGAGTTTCGGTACTCTCCAGTTTTTCGGTATAGTTGAATTGTACTGATTGCTGTAATTGACTTGCTAAAGTTTCGGTACTCTCCAGTTTTTCGGTATAGTTGAATGACAAGCGTCTAACTATTAAATTCTATTCAGTTTCGGTACTCTCCAGTTTTTCGGTATAGTTGAATATACTCCAGAAGTAGCCAATGCCGTAATAAGTTTCGGTACTCTCCAGTTTTTCGGTATAGTTGAATTGCGTCGGATTAAACATATGGTATTTTGATGTTTCGGTACTCTCCAGTTTTTCGGTATAGTTGAATTATATGCACCCGATGAATGACGCTAATACCGTTTCGGTACTCTCCAGTTTTTCGGTATAGTTGAATTCTCTATCAAGGGGACATGTCATTTGATAAGTTTCGGTACTCTCCAGTTTTTCGGTATAGTTGAATTGCTGCAGCTCGTAAAAATCATGCATCTGCGTTTCGGTACTCTCCAGTTTTTCGGTATAGTTGAATAAAACTGGAAGGCAAAATGTGCTTCATCTTGTTTCGGTACTCTCCAGTTTTTCGGTATAGTTGAATATCGCGCATATATTTCAGCTGATTTATATAGTTTCGGTACTCTCCAGTTTTTCGGTATAGTTGAATAAGCTGCATTATTCGGTGTCGACTCACCATGTTTCGGTACTCTCCAGTTTTTCGGTATAGTTGAATAAATGGCGTTGGATGAGACGACATCCAACAGTTTCGGTACTCTCCAGTTTTTCGGTATAGTTGAATTACTCAAAATAAAAAAACACCGCCCTCCACGTTTCGGTACTCTCCAGTTTTTCGGTATAGTTGAATATATGTTCGCGTTACGTGTCACTCAACAAGGTTTCGGTACTCTCCAGTTTTTCGGTATAGTTGAATCCAAGCCAGAATTCTAAAAGGAGAAGGTATGTTTCGGTACTCTCCAGTTTTTCGGTATAGTTGAATGATGTCTTGTATATCGCTGAATTTAATGAAGTTTCGGTACTCTCCAGTTTTTCGGTATAGTTGAATATTGCTTCCAAAACAAAAGAAGGTACAACCGTTTCGGTACTCTTCAGTCATGATTTCACTTAGTATGATTGTCTGCCTTTAGGAATAGGGTGTCCTCTTGTTCAGATAGCGTGGCAACTTGTGCGAATAGGGTGTCCGCTTGTTCAGATAGCGTGGCAACTTGTGCGAATAGGGTGTCCTCTTGTTCAGATAGCGTGGCAACTTGTGCGAATAGGGTGTCCGCTTGTTCAGATAGCGTGGCAACTTGTGCGAATAGGGTGTCCGCTTGTTCAGATAGCGTGGCAACTTGTGCGAATAGGGTGTCCTCTTGTTCAGATAGCGTGGCAACTTGTGCGAATAGGGTGTCCGCTTGTTCAGATAGCGCGGCAACTTGTTCGGATAACACGTCCACTTGTTCAGATAGCGTGGCAACTTGTGCGAATAGGGTGTCCGCTTGTTCAGATAGCGTGGCAACTTGTGCGAATAGGGTGTCCGCTTGTTCGAATAGCGCGGCAACTTGTTCGGATAACACGTCCGCTTGTTCAGATAGCGTGGCAACTTGTGCGAATAGGGTGTCCGCTTGTTCGAATAGCGCGGCAACTTGTTCGGATAACACGTCCGCTTGTTCGGATAGCGCGGCAACTTGTTCGGATAACACGTCCGCTTGTTCAGATAGCGTGGCAACTTGTTCGGATAACACGTCCTCTTGTTCAGATAGCGCGTCAACTTGTGCGAATAGGGTGTCCGCTTGTTCGAATAGCGTGGCAACTTGTTCGGATAACACGTCCGCTTGTTCGGATAGCGCGGCAACTTGTTCGGATAACACGTCCGCTTGTTCAGATAGCGCGTCAACTTGTGCGAATAGGGTGTCCGCTTGTTCAGATAGCGCGTCAACTTGTGCGAATAGGGTGTCCGCTTGTTCAAATAGCGTGTCAACTTGTGCGAATAGGGTGTCCGCTTGTTCAGATAGCGCGGCAACTTGTTCGGATAACACGTCCGCTTGTTCAGATAGCGCGTCAACTTGTGCGAATAGGGTGTCCGCTTGTTCAGATAGCGCGTCAACTTGTGCGAATAGGGTGTCCGCTTGTTCAGATAGCGCGTCAACTTGTGCGAATAGGGTGTCCTTTTGTTCGGATAGCGTGTCACTTGTTCGAATAGCGTGTCAACTTGTTCGGATAACACGTCCGCTTGTTCGGATAACACGTCCGCTTGTTCGGATAGCGCGGCAACTTGTTCGGATAACACGTCCGCTTGTTCGGATAGCGTGTCACTTGTTCGAATAGCGCGGCAACTTGTTCGGATAACACGTCCGCTTGTTCAGATAGCGCGGCAACTTGTGCGAATAGGGTGTCCACTTGTTCAGATAGCGTGGCAACTTGTTCAGATAGCGCGGCAACTTGTTCAGATAAAATGTTCCCTTGTGCAGATAACCCCTCAACTTATCTAAATAGCATGTCCGCTTGTGAAGGTAACATCCTCAATCCAATCCCCAACCTTATCCTCCTATTTCCATATAATCCCACTTGCCGTCTCAATGGTCTCGTTTTAAAATGAGTTATAGAACAAATGTTCCCTTTGTATAATAAAATAGGGAGGTGGTTAAGTATGCGCATAAATACATTCAACTACACGAACTTTAGCCCAGAAGAATTATATCAACATCTCCCAAACCGTTCGATCATTTGCATTGATATGCGTTGCTTTTATGCTAGCTGCATGGCGATGCTTCACAATTTAAATCCAATGGAAGTGCCGATAGCGGTGGTGGGCAATTTTGAGCAAAAGGGCAGTATCGTGCTTGCTGCATCACCACCGATGAAGAAACGATTTGGCATCAAAACAGGCTCCAGGCTTTATGAAATACCCAAACATCCAGACATTAAATTGTTCGAACCGAAAATGGAATTTTTCGTGCAAATGTCGATGGAGATTACGAATTTAATCAATCAATTCGTACCGAAAGAAGCGATTCATGTATATAGCATTGATGAAAGTTTTGTTGATTTAACAGGCACGGAAAAACTTTGGGGGCCGCCTGAAAAAACTGCCAAATACATTCAAGAAAGAATATATAGCCAGTTCCAAATTCCGAGTGCGGTAGGGATGGGGCCGAATATGCTCATGGCAAAACTAGCTCTTGATTTAGAGGCGAAGAAAACAGAATTTGCTCAATGGACGTATGAAGATGTTCCGAAAAAATTATGGCCTGTGGCGCCCCTTTCTGAAATGTGGGGAATTGGTCGCCGCACGGAACGCACGTTAAATAATATGGGCATTTTCAAAGTAGGAGATTTAGCGCAAACCGATTTACAACTGCTGGAAAAACGCTTCGGTATTTTAGGAAATCAATTGTACTATCACGCTTGGGGAATTGACTTATCCCCTCTTGGTGCGCCACTTGCAGAAGGGCAAATTAGCTTCGGCAAAGGGCAAGTGCTTATGCGGGATTATCGCACACGCAGCGAAATTCTTACCGTTATTTTAGAAATGTGTGAAGATGTGGCGCGGCGAGCAAGGGAAGCGTATCAAATAGGAAGAACGATTTCCCTTGGCGTGAGCTACAGCAAAGATGCTTTTGGAGGAGGGTTTCATCGTTCACGAACAATCGATGAACCGACGAATGATACGATGAAAATTTATGAAGTATGCAAAGAATTGCTTGATGAGTTTTATGCCGAACGCCCTGTAAGACAACTTGCTATCAGTCTCTCTAAACTCGAAACGGAACGCTCCATGCAATTAAGTTTTTTTGACCAGCAAAAATGGAAAAGGCGAAAACTTGGCGCGGTAATGGATGCTTTGCGCTCTAAAATAGGGGCGACTGCTGTGCTTCGTGCGGTTTCTTATACAGAAGCAGGAACGGCCCTTGAGAGAGCCCAACTTCTTGGCGGACATAAGAAATAGAGGAGGACACGGCTTGTTGTGTGTATGTCTGAGAAGACGGCGCATTAACTCCTCGGCGAATATAAGAAATAGTAGAGGTATGTGCCCTAGCAAGAGGCGGATTATCTCTTCGAACGAAGACAAAAGGAAGAAACTTGCTATGCCCAAACACACCTCCAACGATCTGCAACAAATGGAGTGTAAAAGGGGTGAGAAAGTGATTCGAGATCGTGGAAATATTAAATGGAATGCCATGATGCTTCCGGAACATGTGAAAGTACTCCGGGAATGGAGAGAAAAAGATAAATATGAAGAAAAACCAACTCTTGATGAAGGGGCATTGCAAGATTTAAACGAACAGCTGCTCATTGCCTTCACCAATCGCTATGAAGTCGAATTAAAAATTTGGCACAAGGGGCGCATCTTCAAAGCGACAGGGAAGATTGCCAAGCTCCATGCTGAACATGGCTGTACATTCGAAGATGGCCGCACCTTCTCCTTTGAATCGATCTATGGCATTACGATTATGGAATAAAAATAGAAAAATCCCTTCCTCTAGTCAAAAGAATAGCCCAACAAAAAGCACTGGCATATAAATAGTTTACAACATAATTTATACTGTTCGCGAATCGTGAGAATGTCGCTTTTAAGCCTGTAATTCACCAGAGGAGGGGCAAGATGAAAAGAATTCTTGTAACAGGTGCGCTTGGACAGATTGGTTCGGAATTGGTGAGAAAACTCAGATTTGAATACGGAAAAGATAATGTACTAGCAACGGATATTCGAGAAGACAAAAATCATGACGGTCCCTTTGAAGTGTTGGATGTGCTCGATGCATTAAAAATGTACGAAGTGGCGAAAAGATTTAATGCAGATACGATGATTCATTTGGCAGCATTGCTTTCCGCAACGGCAGAAATTAAACCAATCCTTGCATGGGAATTAAATATGGGCGGTTTATTAAATGCGTTAGAGGTTTCAAAAGAATTAAACATGCAATTGTTTAATCCGAGTTCTATTGCAGTCTTTGGACCAACTACTCCGAAAATCGATACACCGCAAGAAACATTGCAACGGCCGACGACCATGTATGGTGTGAATAAAGTAGCAGGAGAATTGCTATGCGATTATTATCACTTACGCTACGGTGTTGATGTAAGAGGTCTTCGATTCCCAGGTTTAATTTCACCAGGAACACCACCTGGAGGAGGAACGACGGATTATGCGGTGGAAATTTATCATAAAGCGGTAAATGAGGGAAGTTATACTTCTTATATTGCAGAAGGAACATATATGGATATGATGTATATGCCTGATGCATTGAACGCGATTGTGGATTTAATGGAAGCAGATCCTACCAAACTAACTGTTCGCAATGCCTATAATATCTCCGCAATGAGCTTCGATCCATCAGAGATTGCAGCGGAAATCAAAAAACATATTCCTCATTTTGAAATTAAATATGACGTCGATCCGGTGCGGCAAAGTATTGCGGAAAGTTGGCCAAATTCCATCGATTCTTCCAGAGCGATAGCTGACTGGGGATTCAAGGCAGCTTATGATTTAACGACAATGACAATCGATATGCTTGATAAAATCGGTGGGGGCATTAAAAGCAAAACGACACTATAACACGTAAAAGGGATTTTATTTATATATGATACGTAAAGAAAAAGGACAGTTAGAAGTTCCGAAACTTTGCGACTTTTCTTAACGAAAAAATTGCATAAGAAAAGGGGAGTTCGAATTCGAACATCCCCTTATTTTTTCAGCAATTCAAATACTTGTTGTACATCTTTATCACCACGGCCAGAAATATTAACGATAATGCTATCTTCAGGTGATAAAGTAGGTGCCAATTTCAGAGCATAGGCAACGGCGTGAGAGCTTTCAAGAGCTGGAATAATACCTTCTGTTTTGGATAACGTTTGGAATGCTTCTAATACTTCTTCGTTTGTGACCGCAACATACTCGCCGCGGCCTGTTTCATGCAAGTAGGCGTGTAGTGGGCCAACCCCTTGATAATCTAAACCGGCAGCGATGGAATTTGTATCGAGCAAGTTGCCTTCTTCATCTTGAAGGACATAGCTTTTAAAGCCGTGAAGGATGCCGGGAGAACCTTTCGTAAGGGTTGCAGCGCCTGCAGGTTCCACACCGATTAAGCGCACATTTTCATCATTAATATAATGGGAGAAAGCACCAGCTGCATTGCTGCCCCCACCGACAGCAGCGATAATAGCTGTTGGAAGTTTGCCTTCTCTTTCTAAATGTTGAGCGCGGCTTTCACGGCTAATCACTGATTGGAAATGTTCCACAATTTCAGGATATGGAGTAGGGCCTACAGCAGAGCCTAGCAAATAGAAAGTATTTTCATAGTTATTAACTAAATCAAGGAAGGCTTCATCTACCGCTTCTTTTAATAAGCCGTTTCCTTTATCCACCGCTACTACTTGAGCACCGAGAAGCTCCATGCGGAACACATTTAAAGCTTGGCGTTTCGTGTCCTTTGCGCCCATGTAAATCGTGCATTCCATTCCGAACATCGCAGCAGCTGTCGCAGTGGCAACTCCGTGTTGTCCAGCTCCCGTTTCTGCAATAATTCTTTTTGCCCCCATGCGTTTAGCAAGCAATATTTGACCTAACACGTTGTTCAATTTATGGGATCCTGTATGGTTCAAATCTTCCCGCTTTAAATAAATTTTCGCTCCGCCCAATTTTTCCGTTAAATTTTTAGCAAAGTAAAGGGGAGTTTCACGGCCAGCATATTCTTTTAAGTAATAGTTTAGTTCTTCATTGAAAGTTAGTTCGTCTTTAACTTTCGCAAATTCTTCTGCAATTCGGTCGAGCACTTTTTGTACCTCATCTGGAACAAAGCTGCCACCAAAATCTCCATAGTAACCATTTTTAATTAAAGTTTTGCTCAAGATTTACAACTCCTTTTTCAAAGTGTTGATTTTGTCACAAAAACAGTCAATATGTTCACAAAATCTGTACCTTCGAAGCTTTCACAAGACTTTCAATTGTATCCCAATCATCTTTTGCTAAACTGTCAACGATTTTACTGCCGACAATAACACCGCTTGTAAAGGTGCCGAATTGTTTAACCTGTTCAGGGGTGGAAATGCCGAACCCTGCTAAAACAGGCGTATCTGTATAGCTTTGAATTTTTTTAAAGTGGCTTTCTAAGTCGCCTTCGAAAGTGGAGCGAGCACCAGTGATTCCATTAACTGTCACCGCATAAATAAATCCTTCGCTTGCTTTTGTAAGCTTTTCAATTCGCTCTGGCGTACTTGTCAATGAAACAAGCTGAACTAAGTCAACGCCATATGCCTTAAGTGAAGGGTGAACGATAGTACTTTCTTCTAGTGGCATATCTGGAATAATGACGCCGCGAATGCCTGCCTCATAAGCATCTTTTGCAAATGCATCGATTCCGTAGGCTAAAATCGGGTTTAAATAGGTCATTGCCACTAATGGAACGGTAATTTCATCTGCGAAAGAGGCAAGAGTTTCAAGTACTTTTCGTAATGTTGTGCCCTTTGCTAATGCTCTTACAGCAGCCTCTTCAATCGTCGGTCCATCCGCTACAGGGTCGGTGAAGGGGATGCCCACTTCAATCGCAGTGACTCCTAGTTGTTGCAATTTCAAAATCGTCGGTTTCAACGTATCAAGCCCGCCATCGCCAGCCATTATGTAAGGAATAAAAGCTTTATGGCCTAGGCGAGTTGCTTCTACAATTGCTTCAGTTAATTGGCTCATGATAAGTCACCTCCAAGGGCATCAAAAATTGTATGAACGTCTTTATCTCCACGGCCGGATAAACAAACGACAATAATCTGATCTTGGTTCATTGTTTTTGCAAGTTCAGTAGCATAATAAACGGCATGGGCGCTCTCTAAAGCAGGGAGAATCCCTTCTGTTTGGCAAAGAAGTTTAACCGCCGCAAGCGCTTCTTCATCAGTTGCCATGACATATTGGGCGCGGCCAGTTTCATACAAATAGCAATGTTCTGGGCCGACTCCCGGATAGTCAAGCCCTGCGGAAATGGAGTGAGCTTCTTGTACAAATCCGTCATCATCTTGCAATAAGTACATATAAGCGCCATGCAATACACCCGTTTTTCCACCGTTAATAGCAGCTGCATGTTTTCCGGTTTCAAAGCCTTTTCCGGCAGCTTCCACACCGTATAGAGCAACCTCTTGATTTTCAACGAAAGGATAGAACATACCAATGGAGTTGCTGCCACCTCCGATGCAAGCAACAACAGCATCAGGCAGTCGGTTTTCCTTTCCGATAATTTGTTTTTTCGTTTCATCGCCAATGACCCGTTGGAAGTCGCGGACAATTGTAGGGAAGGGGTGTGGCCCCATGGCAGAGCCTAAAATGTAATGGGTTGTTTCTACATTTGTCGCCCAGTAACGCAACGCTTCGTTGACCGCATCTTTTAATGTTCTTGAGCCTTTATCGACAGCCACCACTTTTGTACCTAAAAGTTCCATGCGGAATACGTTCAATGCTTGACGCTTTACATCTTCTGCTCCCATGAAGACGATGCATTCCATGTTGAGTAGGGCGCAGGCAGTTGCAGTTGCGACACCATGTTGACCAGCTCCTGTTTCGGCAACAATTTTTATTTTGCCCATCCGTTTTGCAAGCAATGCCTGGCCAAGAGCGTTGTTAATTTTGTGGGCTCCTGTGTGATTTAAATCTTCTCGTTTTAAATAAATTTTTGCGCCGCCACAATGCTCAGTAAGTCGTTCTGCAAAGTAAAGGGGCGTTTCTCTGCCAACGTAATTTTTTAAATAGTAGTGAAGTTCCTGTTGGAAAGACTCATCATGTTTATATTGTTCATAAGCTTCTTCAAGTTCCAGTAAGGCTGTCATTAATGTTTCCGGAACAAATTGACCGCCAAAACGACCGAACTTGCCTTTTACTTTCGTCATGTCATTTAGCTCCTTTAACCGTTTATTGTAAAGTTGTTGCTGCTTGGATGAATGATTGAATCAGTTCACAATTTTTCTTTCCATCTTGCTCAACGCCGCTTGAAACATCTACAGCGAAAGGGTGTACCGCTGCAATCGCCTGCTGCACGTTCAAAGCATTCAGTCCTCCTGCAAGTATTACTTTCTCTTTAGGGATGGAAAGTTGATCAAGTAAAGACCAATCAAATGCTTTACCACTCCCGCCAGCGAAATCTGTTCCGGGAGCATCGAATAAATAGTAATCTACGTTGTACTTGCTAGCTTTTTCAACATCGCTAAGCTCGCGGATGGAAAAAGCTTTGATAGAAGGGAGTCCTAGTTTTTCGATAAAAGTTGGTTCTTCATTGCCATGATATTGAATGAAATCGAGTGGTACTTTTTCAAAAGCTTCTTTCACTTCATCTTCTGTCGGATTGACAAATACACCAACTTTTTTCACATGTTTCGGTACTATTTGTGAAAGTTCACAGGCCTTTCTGATGGAAATTTGTCTTTTGCTTGGCGCAAACACAAAGCCTAAAAAATTCGCTCCTGCAGCAACTGCACAATGCACGTGAACTTTTTCTTTTAATCCGCAAATTTTCACTTTTGTCATCGCTCTACATCCTTAAGGGAGGAAGTTTTATTTGGAAAGATTTTAATGTCTCTTCCACATTGCCGCTTCTCATCAACGATTCGCCGACAAGAATTCCACGAGCTCCCGCTTTAGCAACACGTTCGGCATCCACTGTTTCAAAAATGCCGCTTTCACTAATAAAGGCAATGTTATCAATTCGATTGATTGTTTCTGCCAACTTTTCAGTTTGAGCCAAGTCTACTTGGAATGTTTTTAAATCTCTGTTATTGACGCCAATCAATTTTGGATGAAGGCAAAGGGCTCGTTTCAGTTCTTCCTCGCTGTGTACTTCAACAAGTACCTCCAATCCTAAACTGATTGCGTACTCATACAATTCTGATAATGTTTCATCATCTAATGCAGCGACGATCAGAAGAATGACCGATGCACCAGCATGAAGTGCATAATCGATTTGAGCTTTATCGATGATGAAATCTTTATTTAAAATTGGAGTATCCACATGATTTGCAATGCTGGCCAAGTCTTCAAAAGATCCTTTGAAAAACTTTTCTTCCGTTAAAACAGAGATGCATGCTGCACCAGCTTGTGCATATCGTTTTGCTTGTTTTACTGGGTCGGCGTTCTCATTTATGATGCCTTTAGAAGGGGAGGCTCGCTTCATTTCTGCAATAATTTGAAGAGTGTTAGATTTTCGTAATGCATCGTACAATGATGGCCGTTTTTTTAAAGGAATGTCCCATTGGGGCTTTGATTCTTTCAATTTTGAAAGAATCGCTTTTTTATGTTCAATTATCATATCTAAAATCGTCATTAAATTGCTTGCTCCTTTATTGTGTTTTGGCTAAATTCAATCACTGCTTCTAGTTTCTTATAAGCACGACCGGATTCGATGGCATCACGAGCCATGGAAACACCTTCCTTCAATGTTTCGGCAATGCCGTATGCGAAGAAACCGAGAGCTGAATTTAAAACGACTGCATCATAGTATGGCGAGCGTTTTCCTTTCAATAATTCTTTTAATATTTCAGCATTTTCTTCCGGTGTACCACCACGGAGGTGTGATATCGATGCAGGTTGTAAACCCAGTTCTTCAATGTTGATGGTGAAAGGTTTAATTTCGCCATTTTCCAACAGGGCAGAACGGTTTCGGTGGTCGAGAGAAGCTTCATCCATGCCTTGTGATCCTGAAATAACGATAGCTCGCTTTCTCCCTAAAATACTTAATACTTTTGCATATTCCTCCACGAAATCTGGACGATTAATGCCGACTAGTTGAACCTCTAAGTCAACAGGATTTGTTAAGGGGCCAACTAAGTTGAAAATGGTTGGCTTACCAATTGCTCGACGAACTTCACCGATGCGTTTCAGTTTTGGATGAACGGCCGGGGCATATAGAAAAGTGATTCCTTCTTGTTCCAATAACTGTACGGACTCATGGACAGTAAAATCTGTATGAATGCCTAGTGCTTGTAGGACATCGGCACTTCCAGAAGAACTAGAAATTTTCCGATTGCCATGTTTTGCGACTTTCACAAAGCTGCTTGCTAATACAAAGGCAGAAGTTGTACTGATGTTGAAAGTTTTCAGACCGTCGCCCCCAGTACCGCAAATATCGATATAAGTACCTTTTGTGACAGGGAAATGAATGGCATTGGATTTCATCACGATGGAAAGTGCGGCAATTTCCTCCGCTGTTTCACCTTTTTCATGAAGTGCTACTAAAAATTCAGCAATTGCTTCTTTTGGTGTTTCCTCGTTAAAGATGATTTCTGCCGCTTGAATCATATCGTCATAAGATAAGTTTTCTTTTTCTTGAACACGTTTTGTAAAAACATGAATGTTCATTCTATCATCCTCCAAATTTAAAATTTGAAGTTTAGATAGAATAGCCGGTGGGAGAAATAAAAAAACCTCTGCAAAAGGGCATGAAAACCCATTTGCAGAGGACGACCTTGCTGCCGCGTTGCCACCTCTATTGAAGCAGTTATGACTTCCACCTCGGTGTGCTCACTGTCGTGAACACTTCCCAATAACGCGGGAAAGACGTCAACCACTTGCGCAGTTGCTCTCGTAAGGCCCATTCACGAAAAGGAATGCACTAGTTTCCACCAACCACTAGCTCTCTATCGCATTACACATTTCGCTACTTTTCCTTACTCATCAATTTTGCTCGGCTATTCTCAACTAAACTCAGACTCTGCTCAACTAAGCTACCGGTGCGGTGATTGTGCTTCCACAACCTTTCTCCGCCACGTTTGATTGCAGTATATTTTATTCCGAAATTGTATGAATGTCAATAATTTTCGGTAAATTCGGGAAGGAAAATGTTATTCGAATAAATAAGTATTTTCGAATTGATAAATTGCTAAATTCAAAAAAATAATTACTGATTGTAAAAATCCATCAAATCCAAAAGAGTTCGTTCGTTTTTAATCCTAGTATAAAAAAATAGCACAGACTGTACATTAGTCTGTGCTACTAGTTTTATATTATTGATCGATTAAATTTTTGAAATTTAATCGTTTATCTAGCAATTGCATAATTGGAATACCGATTAGTAAAACAACCGCTTCACCAATGGCTGTAGTTAACCACGAAAGCCAGAAGGGAAGCTCTAACGCTAACTTTAATTCTAAAGCGATAATCCACATCATGAATGTGAAGACAAATGAGTTAATCAACATACGATAGGCGATGTTTTTCACATATTTGCTAACGATGATAAGAATCGTTAAGCAAATAACGGAGTGGGCTACTCCGAAGACTAAATCAAACCAGCCTAGAGGTGAAAATAAGTTTGATATAAATACGCCTAATACAACACCTAGCATATAGCGAGGGTTAAAGGCAATTAGGTGGTTAAAGATTTCAGCGATGCGAAATTGAATATCGCCAAAGCTTAAAAATGATAGCGTATACGTTACCGCAATATAAAGTGCAGCTATGATTGCGGACATTGCCATAAATTTTGTTTTCATTAAATTTTCACTCCTTAGTTTTTTATCGTGGGATTTCGCGAACCACGGTGTGATAAGCACACAAAATATAATTCTATCATAAACAAAAAGAAAATCAAATTTAGCTTTGGAAAAAATTAACGATGATAAAGGGAAGATTTCGTACAACAAAATAAAGTTCACAACTTTGTCACAAAATATTCATTATTTCAAAAAAACAATTTATTCTAGAAAATCCTCGTAATTTAGCGATTTAAAGCGATAAATTAATATTACTAAAGTAATAAAAAGAATTTTCTTAAATTCAGAACATTCCTAATGTTATTGACTCTTGAACTATGAGAATGTAATATATCGTTAAACTCTAGCTTTATTTGAATAAAGCGAAAATATTTTTTATTCGAAATTGTTAGTAATTTTTCGAAGGATAGTGGGGGAAATTTGTATGAAAAGTAGCATGAAAAAACTATCATTTTTGCTCTTTGGTTTAGTGTTGCTTCTAGCTGCTTGTGGCGGCGGCGGTAATGATACATCTGAATCGAGCGAAAACAACACAGAAAACGAAACAACAGAAGAAGTAAAAAATTATAAGATTGGTGTAACACAAATTGTTGAACATCCATCTTTAAACGCTGCATATCAAGGATTCCAAGATGCATTGAAAGATGCTGGTTTAAATGTTAAATATGATTATCAAATTGCACAAAACGATAATAGTTTGAATACGCAAATTGCACAAAACTTAGCAAGTGCAGGAGTAGATTTGATTTTCGCCAACTCCACTCCATCTGCACAAGCTGCTAAAAATGTAACAACTGAAATTCCAATTGTTTTTACATCTGTAACAGATCCGGTTGCAGCTCAATTAATTGATTCGATTGAATCACCTGGTGCAAACGTTACTGGTACGATTGACTTGCACCCAGAAGCAATTAAAACAACGGTAGAATTCATGAAAGACGCTTTAGACGTTAAATCAATCGGAATGGTTTACAACGCAGGTGAACAAAACTCAGTAGCTCAAGTAAACCAAGTGAAAGAGATTGCTGATTCATTAGGTTTAAAAGTAGAAGGTGCTACTGTATCTCAAAGTTCAGAGATCAAACAAGCTGCAGAATCTTTAATCGGAAAAGTTGATGCATTTTATATCATTACAGATAACACAGTCGTATCCGCTCTAGAATCTATTATTCAAGTAGCAGATAGCAATAAACTACCGCTTGTTGTTGGTGAATTTGACTCTGTAAGACGCGGCGGATTGTTGGCATTTGGTTTCGAGTATTACGATATCGGATATCAAGCTGGTGAAATGGCTGCAAAAATCTTAAAAGGTGAAGCGACACCTGCAGATATTCCAGCAGAATATCCAAATACATTGAAATTAGTAATGAATAAAGATGCAATTGAGAAACTTGGTCTTGAAGTGAAAGACGAGTGGGAAGCTGAGCTTGTCGAAACACAACAATAAAATATTTTCAACATGTTAGGAGAGATGATTCAATATGTTTACAGCAATGTTCGGTGCAGTTGAGCAAGGAATCATCTACGCAATAATGGCACTCGGAGTGTATCTAACATTCCGAGTGTTAGATTTTCCAGACTTGACGGTAGATGGTAGCTTTGTTTCGGGTGCGGCTACAGCTGCAACAATGATTGTTTTAGGTTATCACCCAATATTAGCTACGTTAGCAGCGATTGTCGTAGGATTTATTGCAGGATGTATCACTGGTTTGCTCCATACAAAAGGAAACATTAATCCGCTCCTTGCCGGGATCATTATGATGATTGGCCTCTATTCCGTAAACCTGCGAATTATGGGCTTCTCAAGTGAAAATGCAACGAGCCTTCCGAACGTTCCTCTACTAAATAGTGAAACAATCTTCACTAAAATTTATTCTTTCTGGGAACATTTAGGGATTGATGCATTTTTCAATAACATTTTGACGAGTTTAGGAGTAAAAAATCTTCCACAAACTTGGGAAATACTTTTTGTCATGATAATTCTTACAACAGCAATTAAGTTCATAGTGGATTGGTTCCTCAAAACAGAGATTGGTCTAGCGATTCGTGCTACGGGGGATAACAAACGAATGATTCGCAGTTTTTCTGCGAATACGGACACTTTAATTATTTTAGGTGTTGGATTATCGAATGGGTTAGTAGCGTTAGCGGGGGCTTTAATCGCCCAATATAATAAATATTCCGATGCGACAATGGGGATCGGGATGATTACAGTTGGTCTAGCATCTGTCATTATCGGTGAAGCGATTTTTGGAACGAAATCAATCATGCGCACTACTTTTGCGGTAATAGTTGGAGCAATTGTTTATCGGATTGTACTTGCGATTGCATTGCGAGTGCCATTCCTCGATGCAAGTGATATGAAATTGATTACAGCCATCATTGTAATCTTAGCGTTAATCGTTCCGCAAATGATTGATAAGCAAAAAGATAAGAAGCGGAAGGCGAAGCGACTGCAAGAAAAGCTAGCCGCTGCTCAACTAGAAAAGCAAGGAGGCGATCACCTTGCTTAAGCTAGAAGGCATTAACAAAATTTTTAATGAAGGTACACCAGATGAAAAGGTGGCTTTGAATAACATCAATCTTCATTTAAAACCTGGAGATTTCGTAACGGTTATCGGAAGTAATGGTGCGGGAAAGTCAACAATGATGAACATGATTTCTGGAGTATTAAAACCAGATGTTGGGAAAGTATGGATTGATGGAAAAGACGTAACCCATTTACCTGAATACAAGCGCTCTCATTATATCGGGCGCGTTTTCCAAGATCCGATGGCGGGTACGGCACCATCTATGACGATTGAGGAAAATCTTGCAATTGCCTATGCCCGAAATTCCAATCGTTCATTGAGGTTAGGTGTGAATCGACAACGCCGCGACTTCTTCCGTACCTCCCTTGAAAAATTGCATTTAAATTTAGAAAATCGCTTAAATGCAAAAGTAGGATTGCTATCCGGTGGGGAAAGACAGGCATTGTCATTATTAATGGCAACATTTACGCAACCTGCGATTCTATTACTAGATGAGCATACGGCAGCTCTTGACCCATCACGAGCAGAATTGATTACGAACTTAACAAAGCAATTGGTAGAAGAAAATCATTTAACAACGTTAATGGTAACGCACAACATGCAACAAGCCATCGATTTAGGCAATCGTTTAATTATGATGGATAAAGGGCAAATCATTTTAGAAGTAGATGAAGATCAAAAACCAAACTTAACAATTCCTGACTTAATGGCTGAATTCGAACGCATCCGCGGTGAAAAAATGAATTCTGACCGAGCGTTGTTGGGGTAATTAATGTTGATATAGCCAACTCTTTATTATAAGGGTTGGTTTTTATTTTTTTTTAAATGCCAAAATAAAAATGAATACTATCCTTCCAACTTGAAAAAAATAATACAAAATCTGTTAATAAAATCTAAAACCCGAGCGCTTATCACATTAAACGCTCGGGTTTCTTTTTGTTAAATCAACAATCCAAATAAAGTGCTGTCTTTATTCACTTCTTTAAACTCAAAACCATTCACTCGCATGCGATCGATTAAGCCTTCATAATCTCCCGGTTTGCTTACTTCAATTCCGACTAGTGCAGGACCTTCTTCTTTATTGTTTTTCTTCGTATATTCAAATCGGATAATATCATCATTAGGGCCGAGAACAACCGTTAAGAATTGGCGTAATGCTCCTGCGCGTTGAGGGAAGTTGACGATAAAGTAGTAAAGCAAACCTTCATATAATAATGATTTTTCTTTAATCTCTTGCATACGGCTGATATCATTATTGCCACCTGTAATAATCGCAACGGCCGTTTTTCCTTTTAGCTGATCCGCATAAAAATCAAGGGCGGATACTGGTAATGCGCCGGATGGTTCTGCAATGATAGCGTGTTTATTATATAAGTCAAGAATAGTTGTACTTACTTTTCCTTCCGGTATTGTAATAATATCATCTAAATATTTGCGGCAAATTTCATAAGTTTTTTGCCCAACAGATTGAACTGCTGTACCGTCGCAAAACTTATCAATTTTTTCTAAAGTGACAGGTCCGCCATTTTCAAAGGCTGCTTTCATGCTTGGAGCGCCTTCTGGTTCAACACCAATCACTTTTGTATTTGGTGAAATGTTTTTAATATAGGCAGCAACTCCGCTCATTAATCCTCCGCCACCGATACCTCCAAATACAAAATCAAGAGGTTCTTCAATGTCATTTAAAATTTCTACGCCCAATGTGCCTTGTCCAGCGATGATATCATAATCATCAAAAGGATGAATAAAGATCATTTCATGTTCCAAACAATAATCCATCGCTGCATTTGCTGAATCATCAAATGTATCGCCAGTTAACACAATCTCCACATAATCGCGACCGAACATGCGCACTTGGTCGACTTTTTGTTTTGGAGTTGTCAACGGCATGAAAATGGTTCCTTTAATCTTTAAATGAGCACAAGAATAAGCTACCCCTTGGGCATGATTGCCGGCGCTGGCGCAAACAACACCTCTTGCACGTGCTTCATCTTCAACTTTTTTAATTTTATAATAAGCACCCCGTAACTTAAAGGAGCGCACTGATTGTAAATCTTCACGTTTTAAATAAATATTCGCACCATACTTTTCTGACAGATATTCATTTTTTTGTAATGGCGTATGAAGTACTACATCTTTTAATTGGTGCTGTGCTTTTAAGATGTTTTCAACAGTAAAGCTTTTATCCGCAACTTCCATTTTAAATTTAACCTCCGTTAGTTCCAGCATTTATTTATTTTAACATAAGATTCAGTATTTTATGAAATTTATAAATGCCATACTGTAAAGTCCCTTTATATGTATATGATTTCATACATAAAACTTTTGAAATATAAATAATATACAGAATAGTCTAAAGACAGCTTTTAAAAAAATCAAGGTATAAATCGATAAAAAAAGAAAAAAATTTGTTTATTTAAAACGTTAAAGTGTTAAAGTTATTTGAATAATCGACATGCTTCCATTAGTAGGAGCCGTATTTAAAAAAACACCATTTTCTCAAAGGAAAATGGTGTCACATAAGTTAAAAGATTAAGTGAGCGATGAAAGCAACTATCGGTATTGAAATGATTGTGCGAATTAAGAAGATAATAAACAAATCCCAAATTTTTAATGGAAGTTTTGTACCTAAAATCAAGCCACCAACTTCAGACATATAAATTAATTGCGTAACAGAAATTGTTGCGATAAAGAAACGAGTTAATTCAGACTCGATTCCAGCTCCTAATATAGAAGGAAGCAACATATCCGCGAATCCAATAATCATTGTTTGGGCAGCTTCGTCTGCGTAAGGAATTTGGAACAATTGCAAAATCGGTTCGAATGGCATTCCTAAAATTTTAAAGAAACTAGTATATTCTGCAAGAATTAATGCTATTGTACCGAATGCCATGATGACCGGTGTAATGGCAAACCACATTTCCAAAACATTTTTAAAGCCTGAGCGAACCACGTTTAATAAATTTCGATTGCTATGGGCTTTATCTAACGCATTTTGTAGGCCAAAAGTAAATGAATTAAATCCTTCCGGAACATCTTCACGGCGACTTTCTGGAGTAGATCCGTCAAAATTCGTATCCGGTTTATTTCGTAAAGGATAGATTCTTGGCATAATGACAGCCAAGATTAAACCAACTAAAATGACCGTACCGTAAAATTGCAAGAAATAATGGCCAAGATCTACCGTTTCAACAATCACAAAACAGAAAGTAATCGAAACGACGGAAAAGGTAGTGGCGATTGTAGCAGCCTCTCTCGCTGTATAGTTTCCTTGCTCATATTGTCTACTTGTGAGAAGCACACCAATTGTGCCGTCTCCAACCCAAGAAGCTAAACAGTCAATAGCAGCTCGTCCAGGAATTTTAAAAATGGGACGCATAATTTTTACCATCATGGAACCAAAAAATTCTAATAGCCCGAAATCTGTCAAAAGTGGCAACAGTAACCCGGCAAATAAGAACAATGAAAACATCATTGTTACTAAGCCGCCATCAGGATTTAATAACAAGCCAGATGTATTTTCACTAGTGAAGGCTTCCGGCCCGATTTGGAACAAATATAACGTTGCAAATACGACCGCTAAAATTCGCATTACTGTCCAGAATGCATGAGTACGGAATAAAGCATCGAAAATCGTCACTTTTCCTGATTGCGGTACAAAGTGCATCACAATAGATCCAACAGCAGCAATAATAAAGACAACATACGCAAACCAATGGATAAAGGTTACGATATTAGCAGAAAGACCGTTCGCCAAAAGTGCGATTGGAACCTTAAGTCCATCTGGCGTACTTACAGGAATAATGAATAAAAAGATACCTAAAATCGAAAGACATAAAAATAAAAACCATGTATATGGATGAAATTTTTTTACCATAATAAACCCCTCATTAATTTTTATTGCATATTTATACACTATAAATGGTATTTATACTGATGTCTATATAAATAGAAAAAATAATAGTATTTCGAAAATTTTATACTTTTCGTCTTTTATACTACACTAAAATAGCAAAAAACTGCATAAAAGAGAAGAGGGAAAATAAAAAAACACCATTTGTGAAAAAAATGGTGTTTTTGGGTTGCATAAAAAAGCATGCTTTTCAATTAATCAACAAACGAAATTGTATAAAACTTCTCATAATGAAACCAACTATCACTCATCGGTTGACCTTCATCAATCCGTTTTTGATTTTCTTCAACCATCCATGCTGTTTGAGAATTATGAGCTAGTAATGCTTTTAATTTATCTTCCTTGACGGTTGTAATATCAATAATGACGTCTGGTTCTCCTTTTTCAGCGATTGTATTATTGGCAAATCCGACACCGTAAACTGTCGGGCGATCATCTTTCGGCATTCGACGAACTGCCTCAACAACTGCTCGGCCAGTGGCTTCATGATCTGGGTGAACGCTGTAATTTGGCAAGAATGTGATGATGAGAGAAGGGTTCAATTCGGAAATTAAATCTTGAACGAGCTTCACCATTTTTTCATCGTCTTCAAATTCAATCGTTTTGTCTCGGAAGCCCATCATTCGTAAATCTTCTATCCCCATTGCTTTACATGCTTCTTGCAATTCTTTTCGACGAATTTCAGGCAATGATTCACGAGTAGCGAAAGGAGGATTCCCAAGATTGCGTCCCATTTCTCCTAAAGTTAAACAAGCGTATGTAACGGGAACTCCCATATTGCGATAAAGTCGAATG
Source organism: Ureibacillus sp. FSL K6-0165 (assembly GCF_038004285.1). Lineage (NCBI taxonomy): Bacteria > Bacillati > Bacillota > Bacilli > Caryophanales > Caryophanaceae > Ureibacillus > Ureibacillus sp. FSL K6-0165. The sequence continues at coordinate 135,819 of NZ_JBBOQS010000001.1, read as the reverse complement.
ACGCCGGCAGATGAAAAAGCTTCATCATCTGGATGTGGAAAAACAACTAAAACGTGGCGCTGTGGTTTTAAAGTCATATTAATCCCCTCCTTAAGAAAATGGCGTTTCACTAATTTCTAGTGCAATCGCTAATTTTCCTTCGTGGTTTAACCCAGCCATTAATAGTCTACCTTGTTCATCTAATTCATAATGGGTAATCCCTTGCGCATAAACCCATCCGTTTTCCAATTTAAGCCCGACGCGGTGGGGATTATCATTGATGACTTTTCCATGTTCATATCGAATTTTCGCGTTGCGGATAAATGCGCTGGCATTAAAAAATTGTTCGTTATAGTGAGTGGCATAAGAGCCATTTGTCGTTTCGAGGTGTATATAAACATCTTTATTTGCAAATGAGTCAATTAACTTTTGAAGCTCTAGCACATCAACTTCCTTCATTCTCATTCCCCTTTCCAGAGACTTATGTTATTAGTATAGTAAAAAATTTCACTCGATGAAAAGAAAAAGCAATGCGAATGAAAAATATTGAAATGAATGAAAAACACCCGTACATTTTCATTGTACGGGTGTTTTCTTAATAAAATGCTATTTTTTTGAAATTTCATTGCTTTTGGGGAATGGATGAATGTCATTGGGAAAGTGTATTTGGAAATTAAATTTCTTTTATTGTAACTTTTGGAGCTCCAAATACGTTTTTTGCTCCATGCATCACTGGACCAACATATTGATTCAATCGCCAGCCATGCTGGATTGCTGCTGCAACGAATTCTTTTGAAGCAACAACTGCTTCTTGTACGGATAAGCCATTTGCTAAATTTGCAGTAATGCTTGCTGCAAAAGTACAGCCTGCGCCGTGATTATAATTTGTTTCAATAGGGTCCGTCTCTAATGCATAAAACTTGTCCCCATCGAAAAATAAATCAATGGCTTTTTCTGTTCCGAGAGAACGGCCACCTTTAATAACCACGTTTTTTGCGCCTAATGCATGAATTTTTTCTGCCGCCTCTTTCATTTCTTCAATGTTTTTTGGTGTTTTCATTCCAGCTAATTGTCCCGCTTCAAACAAGTTTGGAGTTGTGACAAGGGCAAGAGGTAGAAGATATTGAATCATGGCATCCACATTACCTGGGTTTAATACTTCATCTTCCCCTTTACATACCATCACTGGATCAATTACAACATTATTAGTTCCTGATTGTTGAATGCCTTCTGCCGCAACCTGAATCACTTCTTCATTAGGAAGCATTCCAGTTTTCACTGCATCAATGCCGGTAGAAATGGCCGTTTTTAGTTGTGCTTTCAATACATCAATAGGCAATGTATATACACTATGTCTCCAACCATGATCTGGATCCATTGTTGCAATGCAAGTTAAAGCTTGTATTCCATAAGTGCCGTATTCTTGGAAAGTTTTTAAATCTGCGTGAGTTCCGGCGCCGCCTGATGCATCAGACCCAGCAATTGTTAATGTTTTCTTCAATGTCAATTTGCTCAACTCCTACTTAATGATTGTGTTTTTAGTATATACCTAATCTGACTTTATAAAAATGGTCAGAATGATAAAAAATGATGTAGCCAGAACGCAACTAGCTAGGTATAAAATATAAATAAAGAGAAAGTTTCCCAAAGCGTGTCCGAACAGATTATATAAAACTATTGATAATCTTCACGTAATCAAGTAGGTTGAAAGAGAGGTGTTCTGATTTGAAAAAAGTATTCAATAATGACTGGCAAGAAATTTTGCAAGATGAATTCGAAAAAACTTACTACAAAAATTTAAGAAAATTTGTAGCTGAAGAATATAGTACAAAAATTGTTTATCCGCCAATTGATGAAGTTATGAGTGCTTTTTACTCTGTTCCATACAAAGATGTAAAAGTTGTCATTTTAGGTCAAGATCCATATCACGGACCTGGACAAGCTCACGGCATGTGTTTTTCTGTTAAACCAGGTGTGCCTCATCCACCAAGTCTACGAAATATATTCCTTGAATTACATAATGATTTAGGCTGTCCTATTCCCAAGGACGGCTATTTAATGAAATGGGCGAAACAAGGAGTATTCTTATTAAACACGGTGTTGACAGTGAGACAAGGGGAGGCCAACTCCCATAAAGGTATGGGCTGGGAGCAATTTACCGATACAGTTATTGAAAAATTAGCAGAGCGGCAAGACCCAATCGTTTTTGTATTATGGGGAAGACCTGCACAAATGAAAAGGGCAATCATTCAACGAAAGGGGTCTCATCACTGCATTTTACAAGCGCCCCATCCAAGCCCATTAAGCGCTCATCGCGGATTTTTCGGGAGTAGACCTTTCTCTAAAATCAACGCACAGTTAATTGAATGGGGAAAAGAACCAATTGATTGGTGTTTAACATAAAATGAGCACCAACTTTTTAGAAAGTTTTTGAACAACTTTGATTGAACTTTTCACAACATTGGAAATTTGGTAGAGTGAAATAAAAGGTGGGTTTCCCATGGAAGTCAACTGTTTTAAGTGTAAATATTTTAAAGTAACGTGGGATCCAAACAATCCACGAGGTTGTACAGCTTATCAATTCAAAACAAGACAATTACCGTCTGTTGTTGTAAAACAATCTTCCGGGATGGATTGTTTAAAGTTTGAACGAAAGGAATTACAGGGGGAAAGAAAATGATTTCCTACGAAAGATTGTTTAACGAAATTGAACGTTATGTGGTACAAGCAAAACAAACGACTAGTGAACAAGAGTTACGTGAATTGTTGAGCGCCATTCGAGCGTTATGTGATGTAGCATTAAACTCAGAAAAACGACCAACGTCCTTTGCCCAAAAAGACCAAGTGCAAAGTTATGTGCAAAGGCAAATGCCAAGCTATGTGCAAGTATCTCACGGAAATCAACTTCCCCCTTCAACCAAACTAGATGAAGAGGATGCAAACGGGGAATCAATTTTTGATTTTTAAAAATAAAAATAAAAAAGAGGTTTTGTAAAATGAAAGGTTCTATTATAACAGGTGCAGTATTTGGCTTTTTAGCGGTTGCATTAGGAGCATTCGGTGCACATGCATTAAAAGAAGTATTGGATGACTATGGTGCAGGAATTTGGGATACTGCTGTTCAATATCAAATGTTTCATGCAGCGGGCATCGTTCTAGTGGGTATTTTAATGCATCCAAGATTAATAGGAGATACGTCTCCTTTAAAATGGTCGTTTCTCACTATGTCCATTGGTATTTTATTCTTCTCTGGCAGTTTATACATACTCGCTGTTTCGGGTATCGGAATTTTAGGTGCTATTACCCCAATCGGTGGAGTATTATTTTTAACAGGATGGGTTTTGCTCATCATTGGTATAGCAAAAAGCAGAATTTACTAATCAAAACTTTAGCAGTTTGAAGTCCATGTGAACGGCTTTAAGCTGCTTTTTTTATGGTTTTAGGAATATATTAAAGAAAGTATAAAAAGTATAATTTGATATTCCGCAATATTTCGACACATTCTATGGTGCTTATTCATGGTACGATAATATGTAAAAGGACGCAACTTGGAAAGGGGTTTTTACATTGGAAAAATTATTGCTATTGTTAGATCGATACTATGAGGAAATGGTTTCCATTCGAAGATATTTACATGCAAATCCAGAGCTATCTTTTCAAGAAGTGCACACACCTCAATATATTGCGAATTTCCATCGTGAAATAGGCCTTGAAGTTCGAGAAGGAGTCGGTGGAAGAGGAGTTGTAGCCACTTTACGTGGAGCAAAACCTGGAAAAACAGTGGCGCTCAGGGCTGACTTTGATGCATTGCCAATCCAAGAAGAAAACGATATCCCTTATAAATCAAAGGTAGATGGAGTTATGCATGCTTGTGGGCATGACGGTCATACGGCAACGCTCTTAATATTAGCTAAAGCACTTTACGAAATGAGGGAAGAAATCAGCGGGAATATTGTGTTCATTCATCAATTTGCGGAAGAAGTGCTTCCGGGCGGTGCAAAACCGATGATTGAAGATGGTTGTTTAGATGGGGTAGATGTGATTTTCGGAACGCATCTTTGGGCTCCTACGCCATTAGGAGAAATCCATGTAAAAAGTGGTGCGATTATGGCAGCTCCAGATATGTTCGAAGTGACAATTCATGGTAAAGGTGGACATGGAGCAGAGCCTCATAATGCTATAGATTCCATCGTCCTTGGTGCTCAATATGTAAGCCAGTTGCAAACCATCATTTCGCGAAGAATTAGTCCACTCAAACAAGCGGTCATTACGGTAGGACAATTTGAAGCTGGGAAAGCGTACAATATTATTTCGGAAAAAGCTACATTAAAAGGAACTGTCCGTACACTCGATGAAGAGGTGCGCAATCAAATTGAAAAAGAGTTGGAATCTCTGCTTAAAGCGATATGTGATGGAGCAAATGCGACTTATGAATTTAAATATACGAGAGGTTATCCTGCCGTTGTGAATCATCCAGATGAAACAGCCTTTTTAGCTGATATTGCAAAAGCCATTTCTGAAGTAAATCAAGTAAAAGAATGTGAACCATTGATGGTTGGAGAAGACTTTGCTTATTATTTGCAAAAAGTGCCCGGTACATTTTTTATAACTGGTGCAAAACACCCGGATTGGGAAACAGCATATCCACATCATCATCCAAAATTTAATTTTGATGAACGGGCGATGTTAATTGCTGCAAAAACGATGGGACTTGCTACACTATCTTATTTGGAAAATAGAAAATAATATTAATTTTTATAAAATCTTCCTTATATCTAATAAAAAATGAAAAAGAAAATAGTATAATAGACTTATAGTATATTTCCATATGATGAGGTGACCAGGATGAGCATCGGGGGAAAAATGAATGTAGCTTTTTATTCCTTAATCGGGCTACTGTGTATATCGATGATTGTTAGTTTTATAAATTTTAATAGAATCGATAATCAAGTAGATGAGGCATTAAATGAACGAGTGGTAGCGCTTCAAGAAGTCTCTTCAGTTCGTTATCAAGTAGCCAAACTTGATAATTCAATCACAAAATTTCTTCTTACGAAAGATTATTCCAATTATGAAATGGTCAGTGTATACACACAATTAATCGATCAGCAAATAGCAAAGTTAGAAGAATTAGCTGCTACCGATACGATGAAAGGTTATATTGATGAATTAAAGCAATATAAACAAGCATTTGATGCAGAGTTTGCCATAGTAAACGAAACTATTAATTATGAAGAATTAAATAACGAAAATATTCAATCCATTCGCCAAGGTCTTATTGATACGATTGATAAAATAACTCAATACCAGACGGAACAATTGGAAGAGATAAAAAAAGAAACCAATGATGCCATCTACTCATCCAACTTTACTGCCGTGATTGTCTTAATTGCCAGCTTAATTGTCAGCGGAATTTTAGTATATTTTGTACGAAAAACAATTACGTTACCTTTAAGAAAAGTAATGGAAGCAGTAAAAGTGGTTTCATCCGGTAATTTAACGGAAAAGGATTTAAAAGTGAATTCAAAAGATGAAATTGGCCAGCTTTCAAAAGCATTTAATACGATGAAAAATAATTTAAAAACACTCATTCAAAGCGTACAGCAAAACTCGGAACAATTAAGTGTTGCAGCACAACAGCTTTCTGTGAGTACTGAGGAAATTACTTCCACAAGTGAGGATATGTCTCGTCGCGTTAATTCGACAGCGGAAGTGGCTCAGACGAACTCTCAAGCGGCAAATGATTCCGCTCGAGCGATGGATGAAACAGCTATCGGCGTACAAAAAATTGCTGAATCCACTCAGCTTTTACATTCCAATTCTATAGATACGAGCAATATGGCCGTACACGGTGGAGAAATTATTCTACATGCAGAAAAACAAATGGATACCATTAGTCTTTCTACGAGCCTTGTTAATGATTTAGTTCAAAAATTGAGCAAACAAACAGAAGAAATTGAAAATATATCAAGGGTTATTGCTGAAATTACAGATCAAACGAATTTACTAGCGTTAAATGCTGCTATTGAAGCGGCTCGGGCAGGGGAACATGGAAAAGGATTTGCTGTAGTTGCTGAGGAAGTTCGTAAACTTGCAGAAGAATCAAAAGAATCGGCAAGTCAAATTACTGAACTGACGGTGGAAATTAAACGAGATACCGAAAATGTCGAAAAAGCTGTATCCAATTCATTACGTTCAGTGGAAGACGGCGTAAAAGTCATTTCAGAAGCAGGACAAAACTTCGCTAACATTGTGAAAGCAATTGAACAGATGAAAATCCAGATTGAGGAAATATCCGCAACAAGCGAACAAATTTCTGCAAGTGCTGAGGAGGTTTCTGCTGCGATCAATGAAATTTCCATTGCATCCACTGAATCTGCGAGCGAAATTCAAATGGTTGCTGCAAATATAGAAGAGCAGGCTGCAACAATCGAACAAGTGAATAAAGTGGCTGCCGAATTAAATGATAATGCTCAAAACTTACAAAAGGAAATCAGAAAATTCCGCATCGAATAAAAGGATTAACGACTTGTCCGAATAATCCATAAAAAAGAGCGAATAAGGAAATGTAAAGTTTCCATTCGCTCTTTTTAATTTTGTGTAGTCTATTAGTCTAATAGTCGATGTTTGACGAAAATGTGTAGCGTTAGAAATTAAGTAATTGCATTTTAGTTGAAAATGTAGATTTTGTTTCACTAACGCTGAGGTCTAGTCGGTGTATTAATATATCTAAATCCTTCTTCAAATCGCGCATAGTCAAAGTAAATCATTGGTAATAAGTATACGTGATTTGTATTCGCTTCTCGAATCACCGCATGATCTCGACCGGCTTGCATGACTACTCCGCGAATGCGCAATGTATTTCCTTTGTTTTCGCTTGGATTTTCTGCACTTGGGAATGTGAAAGAAAATGTACCTGTTACACCGATATTTTCACGTAAAATGTTTTCAATGTAAGATTCCTCTGTTTGTCTACCCCCAGTACCAGGCAACACAGTTCCGGAAGGTGTCATCCAATTTCCGCTTTGTACAGAAGGTGGCGTTTGCTGCATTTGGCCTTGGCCAATAAATGGTTGTTGATAGTATTGATTTCCCGATGCACCAGGACCCCAATAATAGTAAGTCACTCAAAACACCCTTTCATAATAATTTAATGCTTAAATACCAGGACAAACGCCTTCAGCAGGTGCAAAAAAACAGTGGGACTTATAACGACCGGTATTCCATTGTCCATACCATTGAGCAGGGCAGCTTCCTGTAGGCATGAAAAACCAAAGAGCTCTGTCGCCAGGAACGAAGCGTTCTCCATTAATCACTCTGCGTGCTAATGCAATATCTTGCGGACGTGCTCGTTGGTAAAAATAACTTTTTTGTACTGCCTCAAAACCACCAGGGCTTTGATAAACCATATCTTCAATGGACCGTATGTTTTTAAAATCTAGACAGTCTGCCCGTACCCGATTCACCCCTACATTCCCAACTAACAACATGCCAAGGTCTCCATCTCCTTCTGCTTCGGCTCTCATCAATCGAGCAAGTAAGGCAACTTGCGCTTCATTAGTTGCAATGACGGCGATTTTTCATACCTCCTCAAAATAATGTATGCAAGCCATCACGAATCAGAATAAAATTTGCAAAAAATGTTTCATTTACTTGAATAAAGATATTTTACGGCATGGAGTTGTATAAAGTGAGACTCATATCAATAAACTAGAATTGAAAAGTTTGACGTGTTTCGACATGCAACACTATTGAATAGAATATGAGTAGAGGTGTTAGTTTGTGACGAATTGGGGAATAGATAATACTAAATAGAGGGGAGAAGAGAGCAACTAGATTATTTTAGTGGGAGTTGGTGAAATTGCAATTAGGTGTATGGATTGGGATTGTCGTCAGTGCTATTTTGGCGTTTATTATTGCAAGTTTCTTCAATCAACCGCTCCATTGGTATCTGTTTATTTTAATTCTTTTCATCGGCTTTTTACTTCAAACAATCATTATGATTTTAAAAACGCCTGATGAAAATGAATGAGCGAGACGCAACAACACGTCTCGCTTTTTTAATTACCGAATTTCAAGTAATTTTGCGAATTTTTCTTGATCTAATAAGTTGCCAACGAGGAACTCGCCAAATTCTCCGAAGCGGGCAGAAGCTTCATCAAAGCGCATTTCATAAACAATTTTCTTAAATTGAAGCATATCATCTGAGAATAATGTTACGCCCCATTCGTGGTCATCTAAACCAGTAGAACCAGAAATAATTTGTTTTACTTTTCCAGCATATTTGCGTCCAATTTCACCATGAGAGCGCATTAAATTACGGCGTTCAGACATTGGCAACATGTACCAGTTGTCATTACCTTGACGGCGCTTGTCCATTGGATAGAAACAAACATATTTAGTTCGAGGTAGTTCCGGATATAAACGTGAACGAACATATGGATTTTGATATGGATCTTCGTTCGAATCGCTTGCTAAATAGTTTGAGAGCTCCACAACAGAGAAATAAGTATATGTTGGAATTGTAAAATCAGCTATTTTTAATTTATTAAATTCAGTTTCTAATTCGTGAATTTCTTCTGGCGTTTCACGAAGAATCATTAACATAAAGTCCGCTTTTTGGCCAATTGTAGAATAAAAGGCATGAGAACCAGTTTTAGCTTCGTGAACTTGATTTAATTTATCTAGATATTGATTAAATTCTTCAATCGCTGCTTGGCGTTCCTCTTCAGAGATTAATTTCCAAGAAGCCCAATCCATTGCACGAAAATCGTGCAGACAGTACCAGCCATCTAAAGTTAATGCTGCTTCGCTCATTGCTTTAACACTCCTTCGAATTGATAATCATTCACAATAATCTTAGCATAAATTATAAAATATTCCTTGCAAATAAACTTAAAATTAATGAACCTTTCATGAAATCGTTTACTTTCATTCAAAAATACTTTTGTGTATCCTTGAAATAGAGACGCTTATTAATATACAAGGAGTATATACAATGCAAACATTATTACAGCAAAAAACGTGGCGTTTTATCGATCAGTCAATGTCTTTTAACCGTACCCCACTCGAGTCTTTTGCGATGGATGATACCCTTTGCCATTTAGTGGGCCAAGGCTTGTCTTTTCCAGTTGTTCGCACATGGGTGCATCATCCTTACGTTGTACTTGGTATTCAGGATCATCGTATGCCATACATTCAAGAGGGAATTGAAGGATTAAAAAAAGCACATTATGAAGCGATTGTCCGAAATTCCGGTGGTCTTGCAGTTGTACTCGATCGAGGCGTATTAAATATTTCCATTGTCCTTTCAGAAGCACCAGGTTCCATTAGTATAAATACTGGCTATGAATTAATGTTTCAATTTATTAAGTTGTTATTTTCAGAAGCTGCACATCAAATCGAAGCCTATGAAATTGTCGGCTCATATTGCCCAGGTTCATATGATTTAAGCATCGGAGGAAAAAAGTTTGCAGGGATTTCTCAACGTCGAATACGAAATGGGGTTGCTGTACAGATTTATTTATGTATTGAAGGAAGTGGAAGCGAGCGAGCAGAACTTATTCGGGCATTGTATGAAACGAGTTTAAAAGATGTACAAACTAAATTCCAATATCCGAACGTTCAGCCGGAAGTGATGGCTAGTTTAAGCGAGTTGTTAAATCGCTCCATTACTGTTCAAGAAACAGTCTTCCAAGTTCAACAATTGCTCGCTTCACTTTCTGGAAACGTTTTGTTTCAGCCGCTGGTGGAGGAGGAATTAGATTTATATTCTTTTTATTTAAAGAGAGTATTGGAGCGTAATGACAAATTGATTGGAAAAAATAAGTAGATGTGCATTAGTTCGGCACATCTACGTTTTCTTTACTAGAATTCATGTGAGTATAATCAGCGACTAAGTTTCCGTTCTTCTCCATTTTGAAAACAGGTGCAATGCGCGGTTCTTCATCTTCCAACGTAACAAGTCTGCGAGCGCGATTCATAATTTGAACGAATTGTTCGTAATCTTCCCGGATTTGTTTGTTTTCCTTGCGCAATCTTTCGATTTCTTTTTCTAATTCTTTTATTTTTTCAGTAGCAGAGTTTGCGATTTGACGCCATTTAGTAGCTTCATTGTCATGTCCACTTTGAGACTGTAAACGCAACAAATAAGCAATAACAATATCTAAATTCATATCAGATAAGGAGATTGGCTTGGATTGTTCTCCATCACCGCTAGGAAGTAAATAAACACCTGGTGAACGTCGTCTACCGTTCATCCCTAATAATTTCATTCGCTCTTTACGAATTCTTTTTGCTTCTTCTAGTTCTTTTTCATAGCGTTTGCGAACAACGGCATTCCATCGGAAACCACATGCTGCTGCAGTTCTATTTAATTTGTCTCCTGCTTCCTCAAAAGCATTTAGTTGAGTACTACCTTCTTTCACATGTCTTAATACTGCTTCAGCAAGTAGTTCATCGTTTTCTTTCAGCCAAGCATCTTGTCGAACTTTAACCATCGTTTAACCTCCTGTTAATATAGTAGTTTTTTATTATCAAAACTTATCGTGTCCAACAAGTTCCAAATTTATTCATTTTTCTTTTAAAATTTTTATATGAATTTACTAAAATGCTCCTTTCGTAAATGCATTTCAGTCCTTTGATGGATATTTGTCTTTTTTACTTGAATCGTTGTAACGTAATGGTCTAAAATATCACTTAGGCTAAAAGTAGAATTGAATTTGTATTATAGAAAGGGTTGTTGATCTTATGGCGGCAAACGAATTTAAAGTTTGCGATGAATGTCAAGCCGTCAATTTAAAAACGTTGATTCCTAAATTAAAAAAGCTTGATCCTGATGCAACGATTGTCATAGGCTGCCAATCATATTGCGGACCTGGTCGCAAGAAAACGTTTACTTTTGTCAACGGGAGACCAGTTAATGCATTAACAGAAGAAGAATTAATGGAAAAAGTCAAAGCGAAATTAAAAATGGATTAAACAAAAGCTACTTTCTATTGTGGTAGAAGGTAGCTTGTTTTTTTATTAGTTTTTGAAAAATGCGTTGTTTTTAAACGAAGGATTTGGGGAAATCTACAAAATACTTGAAAGTTCTTGTATTTACTTGCGGTTTCTTACAATTTGAAACGATACTAAAAAAACTTCTCTGAATGATACCATTTACGTGTAAATAAATAGAAACTTTCTTATAATAGATAGTAAGAATTGGAAGGAACGAGGTGCAGTCATTTTGGTGGAATATGCAAAAAGAAAACTTGCAGAAGAAAAAGTATTTAAAGATCCCGTGCACCGATATGTTCATGTTCGTGACCAAGTGATTTGGGATTTAATTGGAACAAAAGAATTTCAACGGTTGCGTCGAATTCGCCAATTAGGTACAACTTACCTTGTATTTCATGGTGCAGAGCATAGTCGCTTTAACCATTCTTTAGGTGTATATGAAGTTGTTCGTCGCATTGTGGATGATGTATTTCATGGAAGATCTGATTGGAATGATGATGAGCGACTTCTTGTGCTATGTGCAGCACTACTCCACGATTTAGGCCACGGACCATTTTCTCATGCCTTTGAAAATGTATTTAAAACCGATCATGAATATTTTACGAGGCAAATATTATTGGGAGAAACAGAAGTCAATACGGTATTAAAAAGAGTATCGGAAGATTTTCCTGAAAAAGTGGCACAAGTCATTGAAAAAACCTATGAAAATCAACTGGTCGTAAGCTTGATTTCCAGCCAAATAGATGCGGATCGAATGGATTACTTACAAAGAGATGCATATTATACTGGCGTTAGTTATGGACATTTCGATATGGAAAGAATTCTTAGAGTAATGCGGCCGAGAAAAGGAAAAGTTGTTATTAAATCAAGTGGAATGCATGCGGTGGAAGACTATATCATGTCCCGCTATCAAATGTATTTGCAAGTCTATTTCCACCCGGTTTCTCGAAGTGCGGAAGTATTATTAAATAACATCTTGAAAAGAACGAAGCATTTATATGAGCAAGGTTATCAATTTACTGTCGAACCCGTTCATTTTAAATCCTTTTTTGAAAATAATATAACGGTAGAAGATTACCTTGAATTAGACGAATATTTATTGATCACTTATTTTAAATTGTGGATGAAAGAAAAGGATCCTATTTTACAAGATTTGAGTACGAGATTCGTGACCCGCAAACTGTTTGAGTATATTAATCTCAATCCAGAAGAAGAGATGGAGCGCTTTGAGAAATTAAAAAATTTATTCCAACAAGCTGGTATTGAAACAGAATACTATATTTATCATGATTGCACTTCTGACTTACCTTACGATTACTATGAACCGGATGAAGAAACGAACCGAATGCCGATTTTTTTAGAAATGCCTAACGGTGAAATTAGAGAGCTATCAAAGGAATCTTATATTGTTGATGCTATCGCAGGCCGCATGAAAAAAGATCATAAAGTCTATTATCCAAAAGAAGTATTAATGGATTCAACTTTAGATCAATACTTGAAAGTAGAAATCGAGAAATTATTGAACGAAACAAAATAGCACCTTTTTGGAAGGTGTTATTCTTTTTGCTTAATTCACGAATTAATCATGGGGATATGGAAGATTTAAAGTTTTCTGTAATGATTTAGAAATTATATTATAATAGGATAATAATATATTTAATATTTTTAGAAAGGATTAACGACATGAAAATCGCTCATAAAATTATCGCTTTATTGCTTCCGCTTGTTTTTATGGCTATAAATATGGGGGAAGCAAGTACGGTTCGTTATGCCGTCCCATTGCAGGATAACGTCAAAATTTTTGATAATCGTACTGGTGAATTTATTCCTGTTGCCACCATGAAAAAAGATCAGCCGCTTGTTATTAATAAAGAATATGAACAAGATTGGTGGGAAATAAAATTTGGAAACGGCTATGCCTATATAAGTAAAAGCGATGTTTATCAATCAGAAACATGGACAACCCGTAACGTCAATACAAATGCAAAAAATTCAAATCAAACGGTATTAATCAATTACGATTTAGAAGTATATGATAATACTTCCGGAAAATTAGTTCCAATGGTATCCATTAAGGCAGGATTACGATATCCGGTGATTAGTGAGTTCGGAAACTTCTGGAAGGTAGATGTTGGCGGTCGAATTGGCTATATGCCAAAAGCAAGAACAAGTGTTGATAACGGTATACCGATATTGATGTACCACCATATTTTAACACCGGAAGAAAAAGCAAATTCTGTATATGCGAATGCTTCAACAACGATCACAACAACAGAATTTAACAGCCAGATGGAGTGGTTGAAGAAAAATCAGTTTGAGACGATTTCGCTATATGACTTAGAACGATATTTACATAAACAAGTAAATCTCCCTGCGAAAGCAGTTGTGCTGACCTTTGATGATGGGATTACAAGTATTAGGGAATATGCATATCCAGTGTTAAAGCAATATGGCTTCATTGCGGAACAATTTATTATTACGAGTAGAATTCCGAAATCAAAACAGCCTTTTCAATGGGACACGCTGCGTTTTTTCAGTCAACAAGATATGGATGAGATGAGCGATGTCTTTCACTACGGTAGCCATACCCACAACTTACATAGTTTAATCGGTAATAAAGCGAAGGGGCTTACAGTTTCAAGCGAAGAATTATATGAAGACTTATTAACAAGTCAAAATATTTTAGGTACATATTATTTTGCCTATCCTTTTGGTCAGTATGATCAACGCTTTATTGATACAGTGAAAAAAGCAGGTTATCGAATGGCTGTTTCTACGAGAAGAGGAAAAGTGAATTTAGGGGAAGATTTATACACACTCGAGCGTTTAGGAATTGAGCCGGGGCTTTCCATTAATGAATTTGCAAAAAAAGTGTGCAATTAAAAAATTTGAGGGTGCCGAATTGGTCACCCTCATCCTTTTGTACATTACTTATCTGAAGCGCGAACGCCGCCTGTAGCATAATGATTTTTAGACATTTCTTCAATAATAATTGTTACCGCTTCAGGTTTTGCATTAATTGTTTCAACTAGAGCTTCTGTAACTTTTTCAACCATCGCCTTTTTCTGTTCATCTGTGCGACCTTCTAACATTTTGATTGTAACTACTGGCATGACGCAACCTCCTAGTGGATAAATTTGAAGTATAATCATTATAATAGGTTTAAATGGAGGGGATGACAATATGACAAACGAAGAAAAACCAAAACAAAAAATGTCTTTTACCATTATAAAAAACGATCCAACAGATGGTCATAAAGGATTTGGAATAGGTACAATATCATTGGAGAATGTAACGCCAGTATTTATTGATATAGAAGAAAAACATGCATTTATCGATATGGGAGCAATGCATGCCAAGAGTGAAGTGGAAAAACGCATTAAATTTACGACAAACCGTGAAGATTCAGCTGGCGGTAAACCATATTGGCTTGTATGGGTCACTGTCGATATAAAAGAAGATGGACCATATTACGCAGGGGTTGCAGCATGCGAAATGGTTGTCAATAAAGAAAAGCGCAGAGGTTATAAGATACTTGCCGACCATGTAAATAAAATGGACAAATCATTAAAACGCAAAATTGTTGTCGATCATATGGATGATGATTCGAAAAAAATATTGGCGGATTTTCTACAAAATCACGATCTCGGCATGTGGGAACGAAGCAGTCAACAATTAAAAGATGAATTAGCTATAAAAAAATAAAAAATATATATACAGCAGATTTTATTGTCAATAGGATTTGTGAAAAAAGTATCTAAAAGTGTCAGATTTGTGACGAAACGTTGTAATATTCATTCCTTTGTTGAAACCATTCTAAAAAATAAGTACACTGAATTTATAGTTAAAATAATAGTATAGCTAGGACAAGGACATTTAGTAGATAGAGTAGAATCAATGTGGCATTTTATTTTCCCAAGCAAAATGTCTCATTTATCTCTGTTTACGAAAAAAGCTTTCTCTTTCGTGAAAATTCCAAGAAAGAGAAAGCTTATTTTTTTATCTTTTTTAATTAAACAAACCTTTTAATGACTCGAATGGAAATAATTCAAAAAGACCATTCCAACCATCTTCATTAAAGAAATCAAAGTCTGTACATTTTTTCGTTGGAATATCTTCTTCCTTTAAATACATAAGACGTTGTTTTGGGCATGCGTCTGTCGCAAGTTTACCCGTTTCAATATCAATCATAACCCCTCTGACGCCTTTTGGTACTTCAAAAGATTCATTCGGTTTATCACGATGAACGGCCTCCATAAAATCAATCCATACTTGTTTATGGGCGGACATATCGGAAGAAGAAGATAACGTTTTTCCTTGATCATAGCCGTTCCAAACTCCAGTCGTAATGGATGGACTATAACCAATCAACCATTGATCTGAAACCGTTGTTCCCGATTTTGCCGCATACGTATGCGTCATTCTTGAACGAAGGGAAACCCCAGTTGCAGGGGAATAATCACTGAATACCGGGTCAAAAATGCCTGTCATCATTTGAGTTAATAGGAAAGCATCTTGTTCAGAAATGACTTGTTCTTCAGAAGGTTCTTCATATTCATACACAAGTTCGCCTTCCGCATTATGAATTGATAGAATTGTAGTCGGTTTTCGATATTGCCCTTTTGCAGCAATGATATTGTAAGCATTTGTTAAGTCATATAACGAGTTTTCAATCGTTCCGAGCGCCATGGATGGATTGTCTTTGTTGGAATATCTTAAATTAAATCTTTCAGAGATTTCTCGGAATTTATCGTAGCCGATTTGTTCTAATGTTTTAACTGCGTAAATGTTATCTGAAATCGCAATCGCCTGAGCCATCGACATGTCGCCATCTGCAAATTTTCCATTGACGTTTTGTGGCTTGTAGGTAGCCCGTCCATCATCGTAAGTAAAAATCGTTTCACCTACGTCTAAATAGGTGAGCGGTGTAAAGCCATTTTCCAGTGCTGCTGCATACAGGATTGGTTTTATCGCAGAACCGGGTTGACGAAGTGCTTGTGTTACGCGATTATAGGAACTTTCTCGATAATTACGTCCACCGACAAGGGCGGTTACTTGGCCAGTTTCTACATCCATGCTGACAAGTCCCACTTGTAATTCATTATCAGGCATATTTTTATTAATTGCCTCTTCAGCAGCCTTTTGGTGAGCTTGGTTTAACGTCGTTTTAATAATCCAGCCACCTTCTCGAATATTGAGTTTTTTCTCTTCCAAAATTTTCGTCGCTTCTTGCCACACAACATCCAAGAAATAAGGCGCAATCGTTTTAGAAGCAGTCCATTGATCATTTTTTAACACGATGTTTTCAGATAATGCTCGTTCCTTTTCTGCACTTGAAATTTTATTTTGATCTTCCATTAACGATAAGATTAACTTTTGACGATTAAAGGCTTTGTCATAATTATTAAGAGGAGAATAGATACTTGGCCCTTTAGGGATGCCCGCAAGCAAAGCAGATTCAGCTAACGTTAAATCGCTTGCGGATTTACCAAAGTAATATCTACTTGCTGCTTCAGCTCCATACATGCCGTGACCATAGTTCACTGTATTCAAATAGGCTTCTAGTATTTCATCTTTAGAATAAAAGAGTTCCAAACGATATGCGTAAAGTGCTTCCATTATTTTACGAGACCATGTTTTTTCTAAAGTTAAATATAGATTCCGTGCTAATTGCTGGGTGATTGTACTTGCACCTTCCGCTTTACTGCGCGTTTTTAAGTCATTTAAAACGGCACTCGCAATTCTTGAATAATCAAAACCATTATGTTGATAGAAATCTTTATCTTCCACTGCAATCGTTGCCTCTATTAAATAAGGTGAAATTTCATCTAGTTCTTTCCAATATCGACGTTCAGCAGTAAAATAATCGCCAATTTGATTGCCGTTCCGGTCTAAGAATACGGATGCTTTCGTTATGATGAGTGGTGGAGCTCCAGCAACTTGCGCATAGATTCTTAAACCTACAAACGATACGACAATTGCACATAGAAAGGCAATCAAGTAAAAAGCAATATTTCGAATCTTTTTTTTCCGTCGAATATGTCGCTGATAACTACGTCTATCCATCCATTTCACCTCTTTTCAATCAACTAATTATAGTATGGACTTGAAATTTACTGTTTAATCGAAAATATACATAAAAAAACTGTTGCCTTTTGTCTAAAAACGTCTATACTTTTTCTGTATGAAAATTGTTTCATCTTGAAATGAAGTTTTTGTTTTCGTAATCAATAGTGAATACGAAAAATGTCGAATAAAGTTCCGGATTCTTTTGGATTCGAAATTTTCAGCTTTCAAGTAATAGGTACTAGAATTAGTGTAAGTAAAAGATGAATAGAGTAGGTGATTCATATGAGATTTGACGAAACATATTCTGGCAATGTTTTTATAAAAAGCCATCCTAATTACGAAGAATCAAAGGCAGTCCTATATGGTATGCCGATGGATTGGACAGTAAGTTTCCGCCCAGGTTCTCGCTTCGGTCCCGCAAGAATTCGTGAAGTTTCTGTTGGATTGGAAGAATATAGCCCATATCTAGACCGTGAATTAGAAGAAGTAAAATTTTTCGATGCAGGGGATATTCCACTTCCATTTGGGAATGCTCAAAAATCATTAGATGAAATTGAAAAGTTTGTAAAGAAAGTGTTAGCAGATGGGAAAATTCCTATCGGCATGGGTGGAGAGCATTTAGTGTCTTGGCCTGTAATGAAAGCTGTTTATGAAAAATACCCAGATTTAGCCATCCTTCATTTTGATGCTCATACGGATTTGCGCACAGATTATGAAGGAGAGCCATTAAGCCATGCTACGCCAATCCGAAAAATTGCGGAATTGATTGGTCCTCATAATGTATATTCTTTCGGTATTCGTTCTGGACTTAAAGAAGAATTTGAATGGGCGAAAGAAAACGGCATGTATATTGCGAAATTTGAAGTGTTAGAGCCTTTAAAAGAAGTACTTCCAACGCTTAAAGGTCGCAACGTTTATATCACGACGGATATCGATGTGCTAGATCCTGCATTTGCTCCTGGTACTGGTACAGTAGATTGCGGCGGCATTACATCAAAAGAACTGCTTGCATCAATCCATGAAATTGCAAGAAGTGAAGTAAATGTCGTTGGTTTTGACTTAGTAGAAGTAGCTCCTGTATACGACCACTCTGAAATGACAGCCAATACTGCTTCCAAACTATTAAGAGAAATGATTCTAGGTTGGATTAAATAAAAATCTTGATGCGATTAAAGTTCATTGGAAAACTTTAATCGCTTTTTTATTTGATATGGAAAACAGTTTAAAATGAAGCCAAAGCCTTGATATTTTTGAATTTTCATTCGTTCCCTTGAAATTTCTTGCAAGGCAATAATATAATGTATAAGTTATAGTAATACATAAGGAGTGCCCACAGGAAATGAGTGTTGAAAAAAACGTAAAAATAAAAGTCATTTCGACGATTTGCCCAATTGAAGGGGACGAGGAAACATATGAACTGTGGCTTCAAGGTGTTTGGCTAAAAAAGAACGGTAAAATGTATTTACGCTATGAAGAAATAATAGAAGACCAAACAATTCGTACAACAGTAAAAATGAATAACGACGATGCACTCATTTTGCGAAGTGGAGCTGTCAACATGCGGCTGCCTTTTAGCACAGAATGTAAACAAAATGGTCACTACGACACAATGTATGGCACGTTGCCATTGCAAACAAAAACTTATCACCTAGGGTTCGAACATGTAGATGAAGATAATATAAGTGGCAGATTTAATGTGCAATATGATTTAATTATTAGTGGACAATCAGTCGGTCATTATACATTGGAAATACAATACACGGAGGGACAAGCATGAATGCAGTAGGACAATTGCAAGAATCATTGAAAAACGCTTTAAAAGCTGCTGTTTTAAAAGCGCAAATTTTAGAAGAAGGAACGGATTTTCAAGTTCATATTGAAGTGCCAAAAGATCAAACAAAAGGTGACTTCGCAACAAACTTGGCGATGCAACTAACGAAGCTAGCAAAAAAACCCCCACGCCAAATAGCAGAAGCAATTGTTGAAAATTTAGAAACAGAAGGAACTGATATTGAAAAAGTTGAGATTGCAGGACCGGGCTTCATCAACATCTTTGTTCGCAAAGATTTCCTTGCAGATATTGTAAAAGCGGTGTTCGAACAAGGTGAAAATTATGGTCGCTCAAATAGCGGAGGCGGAGAAAAAATTCAAGTGGAGTTTGTATCGGCGAATCCAACAGGTGACCTTCACTTAGGACATGCTCGCGGTGCTGCATTCGGCGACTCCCTTTGCAATGTTTTAGATTTTGCAGGATATGACGTTACTCGTGAATATTACATTAACGATGCGGGAAATCAAATTAACAACTTGGCTTATTCCCTAGAAGCGCGTTACAAACAAGCGTTGGGACTTGATGCGGAAATGCCGGAAGATGGCTACTATGGCCAAGACATTATTGAGATTGCAAACAAACTTGTTGAACGATACGGCGATTCTATTTTAGAAAAATCCGATGAAGAACGTTTTAACTTCTTCCGTGAAAATGGATTAGCTCTTGAATTAGAAAAATTGAAAAAGGACTTAGAAAACTTCAGAGTTCGATTTGATGTATGGTATTCCGAAACTTCATTATATAAAAATGGAAAAATTGACCACGCTTTAAATAAATTAAGAGAAAACGGCCACGTTTATGAACAGGATGGAGCGACTTGGTTCCGCTCAACAACATTTGGCGACGATAAAGACCGCGTTCTCATTAAATCAGACGGTTCATACACATACTTAACACCAGATATTGCATACCATGAAGATAAAATTCAACGCGGTTTCGATAAACTGATTAACGTTTGGGGAGCAGACCATCATGGTTATATTCCGCGTATGAAAGCGGCAATTCAAGCTCTTGGCTATGATCGTGATAAATTAGAAGTCGAAGTCATCCAAATGGTGCAGCTTTATAAAAACGGCGAAAAATATAAAATGAGTAAACGTACAGGTAATGCTGTAACAATGCGTGAGCTGGTGGAAGAAGTAGGGCTTGATGCAGTACGATACTACTTTGTGAAAACCGCTTGCGATTCCCATATGGACTTTGACCTTGATCTTGCAGTTGCAGAATCAAACGAAAACCCTGTATACTACGCACAATACGCTCATGCACGTATTTGTTCTATTTTGCGCAGTGCAGAAGAACAAGGATTCCAAGCATCATTAGAAAACTTACATTTATTAACGGATGAAAAATCAGAGGAAGTGTTGAAAAAGGTAGGTACTTTCCCACAAATCGTAGCAGAAGCAGCAAAACATCGCACTCCTCACCGCATTGCGAACTATACTCAAGAATTAGCAGCGGCATTCCACAGCTTCTACAACGCGGAAAAAGTGTTAAATCCGGATAATAAAGAATTAACAGAAGCGCGTCTCTCATTAATTCAAGCTGTTCGAGTAACTCTTGCCAACGCATTAAGACTAATCGGCGTTTCAGCACCAGAAAAAATGTAATTTGTTTTAAACCAGCTTCATAATAGGGGCTGGTTTTTTTCTTTTGTATTCTTATAAAATTTATAGGAATTATATTGACATTGAATGTACGATTGAGTAAAATTTGATTAATATAAATCCAACTAAACAAGTTGGTATTAAGTGATTGATAAAGATGTAGTTTCTATAAAATAACAATTCCGACTAATGAACTAAGAATATATTGACTAATAATGTCGAAAAAAGTAAAATCATGACGTAGTAAATATCATTAAGTTGGGTTTTTTTGTTGGAAAAATAAGAGATCCCTTTTTATTGTGAAAGGCAGGTAAATCTTACTTGAAAGAACTATTTATTAAAACCGAAAAACAACGGGAATGGCTTGAAAAGTTAGCTGTTTTGGAAAAATCTATGAAAGAAAATGCCCAACGAAACGATGAAGAATCGATTTTCCCTCATGAAAATATAAAAAGGTTACGTGAGATTGGATATCCAAAAGTTACTTTGCCTACCGAATATGGTGGCGAGGGGATGAATGTTTATGATGCAATATTACTGCAAGAAACGTTAGGTAGTTATGATGGCAGTACAGCTCTTTCCATTGGATGGACTCTGCTCACGGTAGGGGATGTATATGAAACGAAAAGCTGGGCAGAAGAAAAGCTTAAAGAATTTGCAAACGATGTAAAAAACGGAGCAATCATCAATAAAATTTTCAGTGAAGTCATTACAGGAAGTCCAGTCCGTGGTGGCCGTCCTGGAACAAGCGCTGTTAAGAAAGGAAACAAGTGGGTGATCAATGGTCGTAAAGCTTATGCAACATGTTCACCTGAGTTAGATTATTTCTTAGTAACCGCTTGGATTCCAGAAATTGAAAATATCGGAAACTTCCTAATTCATAAAGATACAGAAGGCCTTTCAATCGATGAAACTTGGGACGTAATAGCCATGAAATCGACTGGCAGTCACGATCTAGTTTTAGAAAATGTAGAAGTAGATGAATCAAATTTAGTAGAAATTCCGAAATACCAAACAGGCTTTAAATTGAATGGATGGCTATTAATCATTCCAGCTACATATCTAGGAATTGCGCAAGCAGCTCGCGATTATGCAGTGGAATTTGCCAATACACACTCACCAAATAGCATTAAAGGAACGATTGCAACATTGCCGAACGTTCAAGCATTAATTGGAGAAATTGATTTGCTACTGATGCAAGCTCGCTATACCCTTTATGGTGCAGCCCAAAGTTGTATCGATTTAATGCAAAAAGGTGAAATTTCAACAGAAGACGCTGCCAACATTGCAAATGCAGTCAATGTAGCAAAATATACCGTTACAAATAATGCAATTCAAGTCGTGGATAAAGCAATGCGCGTGGTAGGAGCAAGAAGTTTACAACGCAACAATCCGCTTCAACGATATTATCGCGATGTTCGCGCAGGACTTCATAATCCACCAATGGATGATTTAACAATAAAAAAATTAGCAGAATCAGCATTAAAATTATAATTTTAGGAGGAAACAACAATGAATTTTAAAAAATTTTTTAAATTAGGAGCGATTGGTTTACTAGCAGCATCCCTTGCTGCATGTGGTGGAGGAAATGAAACATCTACTACTGAAAACGAAAATTCTCAAGATTCATCCGATGTGAAAAAAATTAAAGTAGCTTATGCAATTTCTTGGAAGCCGATTACGTATCAAGATGAAAACGGTGAACCAGCAGGATACGAATTAGATATGCTAAGACTTGTTGATGAAAAATTGGAAGACTATGAATTTGAATATATCGGAACTACAGACGATGATTTATTAATCGGTGTAGAACAAGGGAAATACGATTTAGGGGTTAAAAACATTTTCTATACAGATGAACGTGCAGAAAAATATGTTTTCCCTAAAGAATTCACAGGATTAAGCAGTGTTGGATTACTATTGAAAAAAGAAAATGAACATATTAAAGATTTATCAGATTTCGCAGCTGCTGGTTTAGAATTAGCTCCAATTGCAGCTAATAACGCTCAATACACAGTAGTAGCGAAATACAACGAAGAAAATCCGGATAACCAAGTGAAATTAGTTGCTGGCGATACATTTGCTGTGGACGCTGTACAATGGGTAAACGAAGGACGTGCAGATGGTGCAATTGCACTTGAACCAGTTATCGATAAACAAATTAACGATCCAGAAGGTCCATACCATAATCTAAAAGACGAAGTAGTGTATAACGAGTTCACTGTGATCAAAACTTGGACATTATTTAACAAAAACAATCAAGAATTGGCAGATGCTTTCGACGAAGTAATTAAAGAAATTAAACAAACAAATGCATTAAACGAATTAATGGTTAAACACTATGGACGTGACCTATTTGAAGTATTAGAAAGAGTAGAAGGTCAGTCTAAATAATCATCTTGATATATGGGCTGTTGGGTACCAATCACCTTACAGCCTTCATTTTTTCATGAAAAGTGGTGAGAGAATGTTTGAAAAGTATTTTGATATTGGCTATTTATGGGGAGCATTTCCGCAATTATTGCCATACTTAAAAATCACTTTTGCAGTGGCGGGTCTTGCCGTATTCTTTGGTACATTGCTTGGCTTAGTCCTTGCTTTTATGAAAATGGGCAAAAGTAGGGTACTACAAGTAATCGCCCATGGATATACAACGATTATGCGTTGTACGCCATCCATCGTTCTATTGTTTTTAGTCTATTATGGTGTTCCATTTTTAGCAGATTCATTGTTTAATGTGAATTTACAAAATATTTATACAGGTGTTTTTGTCGTTATTACGTTCTCATTACAATTTGCAGCCATGATGTCTGAAGTGATTCGTTCCGCAATTCAATCTATTGATAAAGGACAATTTGAGGCGGCGGTAAGTGTTGGGCTGACGCCATGGCAAGCATACAGACGCATCATTTTCCCGCAAGCTTTTGTTGTAGCTCTTCCTAACTTCGGAAACGGTCTAATTGCCATTTTACAAGAAGGGGCATTAGCTTACACAATTGGTTTTATCGACATTGTTGGAAAAGCAAACCTGATTATTGCAAGTAACTTTAATTCCCATGCGTTAGAAATTTACATTGCATTAGCCGTGATTTATTGGGTTATTTCCATTGTCATTGAAAAAATATTCGAACTCCTTGAAAAAACTTTCAGCAAAGGTTCCCGCTCGATAAAGGCATCGTAGGAGGTGGAGTAACAAATGTTAAATACAGAATTTTTAATAGATACGTTTTTCGTTGCATTATCAGGCGTGCCGATCGCATTGCTTGTGACTGTTGTTGCTCTTGCGATTGCTTTGCCGATTGGGTTTTTCTTCGCTTTAACAAGAATTAATAAAATTCCGGTGCTGAATCAACTAGCGAAAATTTATGTATCATTCGTTCGCGGTACGCCAATCATTATCCAAATTTTCGTTTTATATAGTTTTATACCGATTCTATTAAATATGACGTTTGAAAAATATAACATCGATTATGAAGTGTATAAAATTCATCCGATATGGTATGCATTCGTTATTTTCGCTTTCAACAAGTCAGCCGTTTTAATTGAAGTATTCCGCTCGGCCTTATCGACTGTTGAAAAAGGACAATTGGAAGCTGCCTATTCTGTCGGTTTAACGACAGCTCAAGCATATCGAAGAATTATTATTCCGCAAGCTCTTGTCTCTGCCTTGCCAAACATTGCGAATACAACTGTAAACTTAATTAAAGCAACCTCATTAGGTTATGCCATCTCCTTACAAGAGATTACATTAAAGGCAAAAGTAGCAGCAAACTTTGGTTATAACTATTTGGAAGCATATATTGATATTTTCATTGTCTATTTAATTATTTGTATTGCGGTCGAACAATTATTTAAGTATTTAGAGAAACGGTTAAGCCGTTACAAAGTTGCCAATGCTTAAGGAAGGAGGCAAATAATGTTAGAGATTAAAGATATTCATAAATCCTTTGGTAAAAATGAGATTTTAAAAGGTGTAGATTTAAAGATAAATAAAGGGGACGTTGTAGTCATTCTAGGTCCAAGTGGTTCCGGGAAAACGACACTGCTTAGATGCATTAACTTTTTAGAAAGAGCAGATAAAGGAACTGCAAGATTCGGGGACTTAGAAGTAGATTTAAAAAATGCGACGAAAAAAGAAGTGCAACAAGTACGTAAAAAAACTGCCTTCGTATTCCAAAACTATAATTTATTTAACAATAAAACGGCCATTGAAAACGTAATGGAAGGGTTAGTTATTGCTCGCAAAGTGCCGAAAGCCGAAGCGAGAGAAATTGCGAAAAAAGCATTAGATAAAGTCGGTTTATCCGAAAAATACGACTATTATCCAAGCCAGCTATCAGGAGGGCAGCAACAGCGTGTTGGAATTGCTCGTGCTGTCGCTTTAAACCCGGATATTATTTTATTTGACGAGCCAACATCCGCTCTTGACCCAGAACTAGTAGGGGAAGTATTAAATACGATGAAAGAGATTGCCAATGAAGGTACGACGATGCTTGTTGTTACCCATGAGATGGGCTTTGCAAAAGACGTCGCAAATAAAGTGATTTTCATGGACGGCGGTGTGATTGTTGAAGAAGGTACACCACATGATATTTTTGTTTCGCCTAAAGAGATTCGAACAAAACAATTTTTACGTCGTGTATTGCCAGGTTCTTTTGATTACGAAATTTAATCTTCATTTAATGAAACGCTCTCATGTTAAAGATTTGAGAGTGTTTTTTTGTACCTTTTTCTGTTTTTTAGAATTCGTACGATAATTCTTATAGAATAAGCTATAATTAAGAATAATTATGATGAAATTTTCTGGGTGAAGAGTGCACAATCTTCGAGGGAGAAAGGTACGCATGTAGGCTATCTGTTTCTCGTTTTATGGCGGGAGTTTTTTTATTTTTCAAAAGTTGATACGAATCAATTGGAGGACGTATGGAAACTTACTATACATATTTTAGAGGGGTAGAGGATAGATGATGAAGAAAAAATTATTACTCGCTTACAGCTCCTCTATTTTTCTATTACTTATAAGCTTTTGGTTTGGGGTATCAATCGGTTCTGTTGATATTCCATTATCATCTTTATGGAATGAAGAAATCAATCCGAGAGCATTTAGTATTTTATGGAATATTCGCATGCCTCGCGTTATATTAGCTGGGTTTGTTGGAGCATCTCTTGCCATCGCAGGTGCAGCCTTTCAAGGATTGCTGCGAAATCCGTTGGCTGATCCATACACGATTGGCGTTTCATCAGGGGCTTCTGTCGGGGCTATATCCACCATTTTTTTTGGTATTTCAATTCCTTTTATTGGCTCCTATACTATTGCAATTTTCGGGATGTTAGGAGCCTTTATTACATTAATTACTGTACTTATTTTTGCCCGCCTCATCGACCGATCATTGAAAATGGAGACGCTTATTTTAACAGGAGTGATTTTTAGCTCCTTTTTAGCATCTTGCATTTCTTTATTAACTGCATTATCCCATGAAGAATTAAAGCCCATTGTAGGCTGGCTTCTTGGAAGTGTGGCGATGCGAGGGTGGTCTTACGTTAATATATTATTTCCGTTCTTGCTGATTGGCTCTTTTATTTTGTGGCTGAATCGAAGAGAATTAAATGTGATGATGTACGGAGATGACCGGGCTACTGCTTTAGGAGTCAATGTAAAGCGAAGCAAGTACGCCATTTTAATTGGTGGATCTGTATTAACGGGAGCTGCGGTCAGCGTTTCAGGAACAATTGGTTTTGTTGGTTTAGTTGTCCCTCACATGACAAGAATGGTTTGGGGAACAGATCATCGTCATTTACTGCCATTATCTTTTATGAACGGAGCGAGTTTATTAATCATTTGTGATTTAATATCCCGTACCATTGTTGCACCAGAAGAATTGCCGATTGGGGTCATTACGGCATTTATCGGCGCACCTGTATTTGCTTATATTTTCTATAAACAACGCCGCAAGTAAGGGGGGGATATTGGTGCTAAAGGTAGAACAGATTTCTGGTGGCTATCATCAAACCCCAATCGTTCGGGATATCTCTTTTTTGGTAAATAAAGGAGAGTTCCTCGGCATATTAGGTCCGAACGGATGTGGGAAGTCCACCTTGATTAAAATGATTAGCGGCATATTAAAACCAACTTCAGGAAAAGTTTTAATTGACGGGATACCTATTGAAAAGCTGAATCCTCGTCAATTAGCAAAAAAAATGACCGTTTTGCCGCAAATGCAAAGCAATACATTTTCTACAACCGTTCGGGAAACCGTTGAAATAGGCCGTTATCCACACCAATCTGGATTTTTCTCAAGTTGGTCGGAAGAAGATGAAGAAGCGGTTATAAAAGCTATGGAACTGACGGACGTACTAAAATATCAGGATACCAATTTAGAATTTTTATCCGGTGGAGAGAGGCAACGGGTGTTTATTGCCCAGGCTTTAGCCCAATCCTCTGAGCTTCTATTGTTAGATGAACCGACAAACTATTTAGATATTGCACACCAAAAACAAATTTTAGATATGATACGTAAAGAAGTGACGGAACATGGTTTAACCGTTGTATCGGTATTTCATGATATCAATTTAGCCTCCCTATATTGCGATCATTTATTGCTCATGGAGGCTGGGAGCGTAAAAGCATACGGTGAGCCTCATGAAGTGATTATTGAGCAGCAAATCATGGATGTATATGAAGCACGTATTTCAACGCAAGCCCATCCTGAGCAACCGAAACCGCAAATGGCAATTCTCCCAGATTTTGAAGAGCAGAGAAAGGAAAAATCCGTTTCCTTATCCAATATACAAAAGGGAGAGGATTACATTGCCTTTATTGCTGAATTTCCTTTAAAAGTGTTGTCATCAGCGGTTCATAATGCAGGTTTAGGATGGTATGCAACATTCATCAATCGAACAGTTCCACAAGAATATGATATAGAAAATGTGAAAACTGAATTTTTGCAATATATAATTGAAAAGGGCTTTTCACCAACGAATACAGTAGGAATGATGACGGCGGTCGATACGAAAAAAGCGGTGATGAAAGAATATCTTGCACCTTTTGGCAGCCTTATTGTCATTGTCACAGCTGGAATTGGCGGAGCTATCGATGTATCTCATGCCTATGAACGAACAGCATATCAAACCATTGGGACAATCAATACATGGGTAATTATCAATGGAAAGCTGTCCGAAGAGGCTTTCGTGCAAGGGATGATGACTGCAACAGAAGCCAAATCGAAGGCACTACAAACAGAAAAGGTTATGGATAAATTATCAAATACCATTGCCACTGGTACACCGACTGATAGCCTGCTAGTTGCTGCGACGCAACAAGGAGAATTTATGCAATATGCCGGTCCTCTTACAGAAGTAGGGAAAATGATTGGCAAAGGGGTTTATGAAGCAACGGTGGAAGCCATTCAAATTTATAAAAGGGAGATGGAACGATGAAAATTTATACAAAAACAGGGGATCAAGGGAAAACGAGTTTAATTGGTGGTCGAGTTAGTAAAGATCACGTTCGTGTGGAAGCGTATGGAACAATCGATGAATTGAATTCATTTATTGGTAAAGCTGTAACGGAATTAGATCCAAATAAATTTCAAGATATTCTGAAGGATCTTGAAACAATCCAACACGAACTTTTTGATTGCGGTGGGGATTTAGCAAATGTCATGAAAGAAAGAAAATACAAATTGCAGGAAGCTTCCGTAGAGGCGTTAGAAAAACGTATTGATGTACTTTCTGAGGAAGTGCCACCAATTAAACGATTTATTTTGCCAGGCGGATCACCAGCAGCAGCAACACTCCATATTGCTCGAACGGTGACAAGACGCGCAGAGCGACAGGTTGTTACGCTGATGAATGAAGTAGAAGATGTCCCAGGAGTAATTCAAAAATATTTAAATCGTCTTTCAGATTATTTCTTTGTTGCTGCTCGTGCCGTGAATTATCGCTTGAATGTAAAAGATGTGGAATATATTCGAGGCGGCGATGTATTTAGATAATACTGTATATTAAAATATTGAATTTGCTATAGTAAAAAAAATCCAAGTGTGAAATTTTTTATGTTGCGCTTGGATTTTTGTATTTTAGGCAATATTTTTGTAAAAATTTCTACTTTTTTAATTGTGTAAAATTATATATCATATTTAGTAAATATAGTATTCTAGTTCAACCAGCTAAAAATTTAGAAATTTTCGAATAGTTGTTGACTGAATGCTCATTCATAATTAAAATGAATGATATAAATTGTTGTGTTCACATGACAAACAAGGGGGATTAGATATGAATGGTTTTTTGCTAGTGAACGGGTTATTATTTATAGCCGTTGTTCTGTATGCAGTTTATCTGTTTGTTTATTCAGTGAAAACAAGATTAGAATATATTAAACTTGGTAAAAAAGAAGAGTTGGAAATCAGTTTCAAAGAGCGATTTGAGAATTTTTGGATTAACGTTCTTGGACAAAACAAATTGTTCAAAGATCGTAAAAGTGGTGTAATGCACCTTATTTTGTTTTATGCATTTTTTATTATTCAATTAGGATTAATTGAATTAATCATCAAAGGATTTATTCCAGGATATACATTTCCGTTAGGAGCTCTTCATCCATTCTTCACTTTTATGCAAGAGTGGACGATGTTTTTAATGTTATGTGCTCTTGTTTATGCAGCTTATCGCCGTTATGGTGAAAAGCTAACACGTTTACAATGGAAAAGAGATAAGAAAGCGGCTTTTGTATATATTGCGTTAATTACACTATGTCTTTCTATTTTCCTTGCTTTAGGTTTTGAAACGGTTGCACATGAAAATGAGCCGAATTTTGTCATTGCTCCATTTTCAGGTATATTTGCATTCCTTTTTGGCGGCTTAAGCCCGGTAGTTGCAAATGTGCTATTTAATGTATTTTGGTGGGTACATATGTTAGCGGTGTTCACATTCCTCGTATTTGTACCCCAATCTAAACAATTCCACGAAGTATTTGTTACGATTGGTCTTTTCTTCAAAAGAGCAGGAAAAGCTGGTCGCTTGCGCAAAATCGACTTCGAGGATGAAGAAGCAGAATCATTTGGTGTTGGAAAAATTGAAGATTTTACAAGAATCCAATTGTTAGACTTATATTCTTGTGTAGAATGCGGACGTTGTACAAATATGTGTCCAGCATCCGGCACGGGAAAAATGTTATCGCCAATGGATTTAATTGTTAAACTACGTGACCATTTAACGTATACTGGTGCCGTTGTGACAAAGAAAAAACCTTGGGTGCCAACGTTAGTTTGGAATAAAACGAAAGGTAATCAACTGGCAATGGCGGCAGGTGCTGAAGGTGCGGTCATTGAAGATATTTATTCTCCATCATTAATTGGTGATATTATTACAGAAGAAGAGATTTGGGCTTGTACAACTTGCCGAAATTGTGAAGATCAATGTCCGGTAATGAATGAGCATGTTGATAAAATTATCGATTTACGCCGTTATTTAACGATGACAGAAGGAAAAATTAATCCTGATGCACAACGAGCGTTAAATAATATTGAGCGCCAAGGAAATCCATGGGGGCTTAACCGTAAAGAAAGAGAGAACTGGCGTGACTCAGATTCAACTGTTCACATTCCAACAGTAAAAGAAGCAATGAAATCTGAAGAAGGCTTCGAATATTTATTCTGGGTTGGTTCCATGGGTTCATTCGATAACCGTTCACAAAAAATCGCGATGTCTTTCGCTAGATTATTAAATGCAGCGGATGTTAAATTTGCGATTTTAGGAAATAAGGAGAAAAACTCTGGTGATACACCGAGACGTCTTGGAAATGAGTTTTTATTCCAAGAACTAGCTCAAGGAAACATTCAAGAGTTCGAGAAATATGGCGTGAAAAAGATTGTAACAATCGATCCACACGCATACAACATCTTCAAAAATGAATATAAAGATTTCGGATGGGAAGGGGAAGTTTATCACCATACGGAATTGTTATACAAGCTCATTGAGGAAGGCAAGCTTGTATTGAACCACCGTGTGGATGAAACAATCGTATTCCATGATTCCTGCTATTTAGGACGCTATAACAACGTATATGATGCGCCACGTGAAATTTTAAAAGCGATTCCTGGCGTGAAATTAGTAGAGATGGAACGCAACCGTGAAACAGCAATGTGCTGCGGTGCAGGCGGTGGATTAATGTGGATGGAAGACCGTGTTGGAAATCGCATTAACGTTGCTCGTACAGAACAAGCATTAGCGACAAATGCATCTGTGATTTCTGCAGGCTGTCCATACTGCTTAACGATGCTTACAGACGGTACGAAAGCAAAAGAAGTGGAAGACAAAATCGGAACATATGATGTGTGTGAATTGTTAGAACGATCTGTCTTCGGAGAAAGAGCAAAAGAAATAGAATCGGATGAATCATCACAAGAAGAAACTGTAGAAGTACAGTAAAAAAGTTTGAAGTAGTGCAAATCGTGTATTTGCACTACTTTTCTATTTGGGAGTTTGGATGCAATACCGTTTTTTAGAAATCGTGTGTATTAGGTGTTGGCTATTAAATGCGCAAGTTTGACTATTATCTTTTGAAGAATGGCTATTATTGTTAGGAAGTTGACTATTATCATAAATGTCGGAAACAATATTTGTTCCCTTGGCAATTATGTTTGCGACATTGACTATTATCTTTTGATGATTGACTATAATGTGATGAATTTTGACTATTATCTCGTCCGTCAGCGATTGTTTTTATAGGATTGGCTATTAAGTACACAGCTTTGACTATTATCTTTTGAAGAATGGCTATTATTATCAGGAAGTTGACTATTATCGTAAATGTCGGAATCAATATTTGTTCCCTTGGCAATTATGTATTCGACATTGACTATTATCCCTTGAAGATTGACTATAATTCTTTTGAATTAGACAATTAGCGAATTCTTTGGGAATAAAAATATTGATTCACGAAGAGGTTAAAGTATTGGCGAGGCGAGTACATCCAATAAGGATAAAGAGAGGTATTTGGGGTAAAAATATTATACTGAAATATTAAATTGTTAGAAAAATAAGAAAAAATCATTGCTAATCTACTTAATTTTCAGTAAAATAAATAGGGAGAATAGAAAAAGGGAGTTCTAAACAACTCCGCTTTTTCTTATGATTAATACTGAGCGAGCGTTCAATCGATTATCAACACTCAGTACTACTATTATTGTATTCAACAAAATAATGAAACATTCAAGATTTACGCACGTTTCGATAAAGGGGTGGAATGTTTGAAAACAGTTATATTAGAGGGTGCAAGAACACCTTTTGGCAAATTCGGTGGCGCATTATCAACTCTTACTGCTTCTGATCTTGGAGGTATTGCCATTAAAGAAGCATTGAAAAGGGCAGATGTCAAGGCGGATCAAGTGGATGAAGTAATTATGGGTACGGTTCTTCAAGCAGGGCAGGGACAAATTCCTTCTCGCCAGGCAGCAGCAAAAGCGGGAATTCCTTGGTCAGTAAAAACAGAAACAATCAACAAAGTTTGTGCATCAGGTATGAGAAGTGTGACACTTGCTGATCAATTAATTCGCCTAGGGGAAGAAGAAGTCATTGTTGCTGGGGGAATGGAATCGATGTCCAATGCTCCGTATTACTTGCAAAAGGGTCGTTGGGGATTACGTATGGGAGATTCAACAGTTGTTGATGGCATGATTTATGATGGCCTATCTTGTTCCTTCCATCCAGATAAGGTTCATATGGGGACTTATGGAAACGGAACAGCGAAGGAATTCAACATCTCAAGAGAAGAACAAGATGCATGGGCATTGCGTAGCCATCAATTAGCAATCCGAGCGATTGATGAAGGAAAATTTGCTGAAGAAATCGTTCCGGTAGAAGTAAAAACTCGCAAAGATACATTAGTTGTAAAAGAAGATGAGGCGCCTCGCAGAGAAACATCATTGGAAGCGCTAGCAAATTTAAAACCTGCTTTCGACCGAGACGGCACAATTACTGCTGGAAATGCTCCGGGAGTAAATGATGGCGCTTGTGCACTTGTATTAATGAGTGAGAAAAAAGCGAAGGAAGAAGGACGCACACCGCTCGCGTATGTATTAGCTCATGCGGAAGTTGCTGTTGAGCCAGAAAACTTCCCACAAACTCCAGGACTTGTGATTCGTGAAATTTTAAATAAAACAAACAAAACGATTGATGAAATTGACTTAATTGAAATTAATGAAGCCTTTGCAGCAGTTGCTCTTGTAAGCAACCAAATTGCTGGACTCGATCCAAACAAAGTGAATGTAAACGGAGGAGCGGTTGCATTAGGTCATCCAATTGGTGCTTCAGGTGCAAGAATCATTTTAACTCTTTGCTACGAATTAAAACGTCGTGGTGGTGGAATTGGCATCGCAGCTATTTGCTCTGGCGGTGGTCAAGGGGATGCCATCATGGTAGAAGTACCGAAAAATTAATTCAAACAAATGGGGGAAAAGAAATGGCAATTAAAAAAGTAATGGTTGTTGGTGCTGGACAAATGGGTTCAGGCATTGCTCAAGTATGTGCTACAGCAGGATTTGAAGTAAAATTAAACGACATTAAAGAAGAATACTTTGAACGAGGTCTTACAACAATTACGAAAAATTTGTCTCGCGATGTGGAAAAGGGACGTAAAACTGCTGAAGAAAAAGAAGCGATTTTAAATCGAATTACGAAATCCTTGAGCTTAGAAGATGCTCGTGATGTGGATATTGTAATCGAAGCAGCAACAGAAAATATGGAAATCAAGCAATCTATTTTTAAGCAACTAGATGAAATTGCACCGGAACATGCAATTCTTGCGACAAATACATCTTCACTTCCAATTACGGAAATTGCAGCAGTAACGAAACGACCTGAAAAAGTAATCGGTATGCACTTCATGAATCCAGTGCCAGTTATGAAACTGGTGGAAGTAATTCGCGGTCTTGCAACGGCTGATGAAGTATACAAAACGGTAGAACAAATGGCGATTGAGTTAGGCAAAAAACCGGTAGAAGTGAATGACTTCCCGGGATTTGTATCCAACCGCATTCTCCTACCGATGATTAACGAAGCGATTTATGCACTATATGAAGGCGTTGCGACAAAAGAAGCAATCGACGATGTTATGAAATTAGGCATGAATCATCCAATGGGACCACTTCAACTAGCAGATTTCATCGGTTTAGATACATGTCTATACATTATGGAAATCTTACATGAAGGATTAGGAGATAGCAAATATCGTCCGTGTCCTCTACTTCGCAAATACGTGGCAGCTGGTTGGTTAGGGAAGAAATCAGGCCGCGGTTTCTACATCTACGAATAGCAGGGAGTGAAACCGATGAATTTGAACTTCACAGAAGAGCAACTCATGATGCGTGATATGGTTCGAGATTTTGCACAAAACGAAATTGCTCCGTTTGTCGAAAAAATGGAAGCAGGTGAATTTCCTAGGCCGATTTTAAACAAAATGGCTGAGCTCGGTTTAATGGGGATTACTGTTCCAGAAGAGTATGGCGGTTCTGGAATGGATTTTATTTCGTATATCATCGCCATTAATGAACTCTCCAAAGTAAGCGCGGTAATTGGTGTTATTCTATCTGTGCACACTTCTGTTGGTACAAATCCAATTCTATATTTTGGAAATGAAGAACAAAAACAAAAATATGTGCCAAAACTCGCAAAAGGAGAATATTTAGGAGCCTTTTGTTTAACAGAACCATCTGCAGGAAGCGATGCTGCTTCCTTAAAAACAAGAGCGGTGAAAAAAGGCGATAAATACATCATCAACGGCTCAAAAATCTTCATCACAAATGGTGGAGAGGCAGATGTTTATATCGTCTTTGCTAAAACAGATCCTGAAAAAGGTTCCCGCGGGGTAACGGCGTTCATTGTTGAAAAAGATACTCCAGGCCTCATCATAGGAAAAGATGAGAAAAAAATGGGCTTACACGGTTCTAGAACAGTTGAACTGAGTTTTGAAAACATGGAAGTGCCGGAAGCAAATCGCCTCGGAGAAGAAGGAGAAGGCTTTAAAATCGCAATGGCAAACTTAGATGTCGGCCGTATCGGGATTGCAGCACAAGCTCTTGGTATTGCAGAAGCGGCTTTAGATGCTGCAGTGAAATATGCAGGAGAGCGTCAACAGTTTGGTAAGCCAATTATTGCGAATCAAGGAATTGGGTTTAAGCTTGCAGATATGGCAACAGCGGTAGAAGCTGCAAGACTACTCGTTTATCGTGCGGCAGACCTACGTTCAAAAGGCTTGCCTTGCGGTAAAGAAGCGTCGATGGCGAAATTGTTTGCATCACAAACAGCGAGAGAAGTGGCAATCGAAGCAGTTCAAGTATTTGGCGGTTACGGTTATACAAAAGAGTATCCGGTAGAGCGCTACTTCCGTGATGCAAAAATCACTGAAATTTACGAAGGCACAAGTGAAATTCAACGCATTGTAATTAGCAAACATTTGTAAGATTCTGGTACTGTCTCAATATCCAAGTAGAAGTGCCAAACACTCAAAAAAAGGGGGATATCCATGAATTTCCAATTGTCGGAAGAACATTTACAACTGCGAGAAATGGTACGAGATTTCGCGCTAAATGAAGTAGCACCTACAGCTCAAGAACGTGATGAGCAAGCACGCTTTGATAGAGAAATTTGGGATAAACTAGCAGAACTTGGACTGACAGGAATCCCTTGGCCAGAGGAATACGGTGGAGCTGGCTTTGATTATTTAGCTTATGTAATCGCTGTAGAAGAACTTTCTCGCGTATGTGCGTCAACAGGTGTAACTCTCTCAGCTCATACTTCATTAGCGGGTTGGCCAGTTTATAAATTCGGTACTGAAGAACAAAAGCAAAAATACCTTCGACCTATGGCAGAAGGGAAGAAAATCGGTGCATATTGCTTAACTGAGCCTGGTTCAGGTAGTGACGCGGGCGCGATGAAAACAACAGCTGTTCTGGATGGAGATGAATACGTGCTAAACGGTTCAAAAATCTTCATCACAAATGGTGGTATCGCAGACATCTACATTGTCTTCGCATTAACAAATCCGGAAGCAAAAACAAGAGGAGTTAGCGCCTTTATCGTTGAATCAAGTTTCCCAGGTTTCCAAGTTGGGAAAAAAGAAGACAAAATGGGAATCCGTTCATCACCTACAGCAGAAATTATCTTTGACAACTGCCGAGTTCCAAAAGAAAACTTACTTGGTGCAGAAGGAGAAGGCTTTAAAATTGCAATGCAAACATTAGACGGTGGACGAAACGGAATTGCAGCCCAAGCGGTAGGAATTGCCCAAGGAGCGTTGGATGCAGCTGTTGAATATGCAAAAGAACGCGAACAATTCGGAAAACCAATCGCAGCAAATCAAGGGATCTCTTTCAAACTGGCAGATATGGCTACAGCAGTAGAAGCATCAAGACTATTAACTTATCAAGCAGCTTGGCTAGAATCCGAAGGCTTGCCTTACGGAAAAGCAAGCGCGATGGCAAAATTGATGGCGGGAGATACAGCAATGAAAGTGACGACAGAAGCTGTGCAAGTCTTTGGAGGATACGGTTATACGAAAGAATATCCTGTTGAGCGTTACATGCGTGATGCAAAAATTACGCAAATCTATGAAGGAACGCAAGAGATTCAAAGACTTGTAATCTCGCGCATGTTGACAAAGTAACAGGTATGAGCAAGGAAAAAATTATCGTACAAACTTCCGTCAAAGATGAAAGCCTTATCGAATTAAGACGCCAACAAATCGTTGAAGCAAGCGTTAAATTATTTAAAGAAAAGGGCTTTCATCGTGCAACAACAAGGGAAATAGCCAAAGCTGCTGGATTTAGTATTGGAACATTGTACGAATACATTCGAACGAAAGAAGATGTACTCTATTTAGTTTGTGACCACATCTACAATAAAGTAACGATGTGTTTATCAGACATTTCAACGCAAAAGGGAACAATTGAAGAACTAGAAGAAGCAATTCGACAATACTTCTTGTTAATTGATCGCATGATTGATGAATTTACAGTCATGTATCAAGAGACAAAATCATTGCCAAAAGAAGCAATGCAATACGTATTAAGCAAAGAGCTAGAGATGGTTTCGTTATTTGAGAAAATATTGAAATCTTGCGTGAAATCGGGAGAAATAGAGCTGACAGATCAAGAAATCTATTTAGCAGCAAACCACTTAGTAATCCAAGGACAAAGCTGGGCATTCCGCAAATGGGCGTATCACAAAAAATATACAACTGAAGAATTTATTGCATTGCAAACGAGATTATTCTTATCGGGGATTCTACATTTTCGTGAAAAATAGGGGTAAACACCGCTAAATTGCATACGATACCTTCGTTTGCAAAGCGGTGTTTTATCGCCTCAACCTTATTTTTCTTCGATGTGCATCTTTCATGAAAAGAAGTACACTTTAACAACCGGGAGATTTCGTTCACTTTTAAATGAAAGGGGTTTTATTATATGGTTCAAATGCAAACAGAGAATAAGACATCAAAGACTGAAATAAACCGTCCAACAACGGAAGTATATCGTCCGAAGAATCACGTTCGATTCGTTACAGCATCTAGCCTTTTCGACGGTCATGATGTATCGGTAAACATCATCAGAAGAATCCTTCAAGCAAGCGGGGCAGAAGTAATTCACCTTGGCCATAACCGATCTGTAGAAGAAGTGGTGAACGCAGCGATTCAAGAAGATGCACAAGCTGTTGCTGTTTCTTCTTATCAAGGCGGTCACATGGAGTACTTCAAATACATGTACGACCTGCTTAAAGAAAAAGGGGCACCTCACATCAAAATTTATGGAGGTGGAGGTGGAGTTATATTACCTAGAGAAATAAAAGAACTCCACGACTATGGTATTGCAGGTATTTTCTCACCAGAAGACGGCATGCGCCTTGGGTTGCAAGGAATGGTAAACGAAAAACTCAAAGGAGCAGACTTCTCAACACTGAGAGGGAACTATTTAGAGCTTCTAGATAAATTATCGACAGATCGACCAGAAATATTAGCGAACTTAATTACGGCAGCGGAAGTTGGCGGCGACCCTGAAATTACCGAAATGTTGAAACAAGCTCGCCAAAGAAGCAAAGGAACGCCGGTTGTCGGCATCACCGGAACAGGGGGAGCTGGAAAATCTTCACTTACGGATGAACTTGTACGAAGATTTTTACGAGAGTTCCCAGATAAGCGAATCGCGATTCTCTCTGTTGACCCGACAAAACAAAAAACAGGTGGGGCATTACTTGGTGACCGTATTCGCATGAATGCTATTTTCGATAAACGAGTATATATGAGAAGCCTTGCAACGCGCGGATCTCGTTCAGAACTTTCTGCATCTATCGGCGATATTCTTGATGTGGTGAAAGCAGCGGGCTTTGATTTAATCTTTGTAGAAACAAGTGGAATTGGTCAAGGGGATGCGGAAATTACGAAATATACAGACCTATCCATGTATGTGATGACGAGCGAGTTCGGTGCACCAACGCAATTAGAAAAAATCGACATGATTGATTTTGCTGATTTAATCGCTATCAACAAATTTGAGCGAAAAGGTTCTGAAGACGCTCTTCGTCAAGTGCAAAAACAATATCAACGTTCTCATGAATTATGGAACCAACAATTAGACGAAATGCCGGTTTACGGCACAATCGCTAGTCAATTTAACGACAAAGGAACAAACGCTTTATTTGCAGCGCTTGTGAAGAAAATCAACGAAAAATTCGGCTACAATTGGGAAACTTCCTATGAAATCGTCTCTAAAACAGAAAAACAAGATGTGATCATTCCAAATGACCGCCGATTCTATTTGCGCGAAATTGTAGATACAGTTCGCAACTATCATAAAAAAGTAGAGCAACAATCAGAACTTGCAACAAGACTTTACCAAATCGAAGGAACAATCAAAGAATTAAAAGCAAAAAATCCGGATGAGGTTCTTATCAAGTCTCTCGAAACACTAGCGGAAGGAATAAAAAATGAATTAACACCAGAATCTAAACGAATTTTAGAAAACTGGGAGAAAGTAAAAGAAGCATATGCAGGCGAAGAATTTGTAACAAAAATCCGCGATAAAGAAATTCGAACATTACTTACAACAACATCTTTATCCGGAACAAAAATCCCAAAAGTGGCATTACCAAAATTCAAAGACTACGGCGAAATTTTACGCTGGGTATATAAAGAAAATGTTCCTGGTTCCTTCCCGTATACAGCAGGAGTATTTCCATTCAAGCGACAAGGAGAAGATCCTAAACGCCAATTTGCTGGAGAAGGAACACCAGAACGTACAAATAAGCGATTCCACTACTTATCAAAAGATGATCCGGCAAAACGTTTATCAACAGCTTTTGATTCTGTAACGCTTTACGGAGAAGATCCAGATGAACGTCCAGACATTTTCGGAAAAATTGGTGAATCGGGTGTAAGTGTCTGCACGCTTGATGACATGAAAAAATTATTTGAAGGCTTTGATTTGTGCCACCCATCAACATCTGTATCGATGACAATTAATGGTCCAGCGCCAATCATTTTAGCGATGTTCATGAACACAGCGATTGACCAGCAAGTGAAAAAGAAAGAAAAAGAATTAGGTCGCATTTTAACAGTGGAAGAGTTTACAGAAATTAAAGAACAAACGCTACAAGTTGTTCGTGGTACGGTACAAGCGGATATTTTAAAAGAAGACCAAGGCCAAAACACTTGCATCTTCTCAACGGAATTCGCCCTTCGTATGATGGGAGATATTCAAGAATACTTCATTAAACATAAAGTTCGCAACTACTATTCTGTATCAATTTCCGGCTATCACATTGCGGAAGCTGGGGCAAACCCAATTACTCAATTAGCCTTTACGCTAGCAAATGGCTTTACGTACGTGGAATATTATTTAAGCCGTGGCATGCACATTGACGATTTTGCACCGAATTTATCATTCTTCTTCTCAAATGGCCTTGACCCAGAATACACAGTGATTGGTCGAGTGGCTCGTCGCATTTGGGCAATTGTAATGCGCGACAAATACGGTGCAAATGAACGCAGCCAAAAGCTGAAATACCATATTCAAACATCTGGCCGCAGCTTGCATGCGCAAGAAATTGACTTTAACGATATTCGTACAACGCTTCAAGCATTGATGGCGTTACAAGATAACTGTAACTCACTTCATACAAATGCATACGATGAAGCGATTACAACGCCAACGGAAGAATCAGTAAGAAGAGCGATGGCTATTCAAATGATCATTACGAAAGAGCATGGTTTATCGAAAAATGAAAACCCATTACAAGGCTCATTCATCGTAGAAGAATTAACGGATTTAGTAGAAGAAAAAGTGCTTGAAGAATTTGAGCGAATTAATGACCGTGGTGGCGTTCTTGGAGCGATGGAAACGCAATATCAACGCGGAAAAATTCAAGAAGAATCCATGTATTATGAACAATTGAAACATTCCGGAGAACTACCAATTATCGGTGTGAATACGTACATTAATCCGAATGCTTCCATTGAAGAAATTGATAAATTAGAAGTGGCTCGTGCATCGAAGGAAGAAAAGGAACAACAAATTCGAAACTTACGAGTATTCCAAGACCGCAATAAAGATGAGTGTGCCCAAGCATTAAAACGATTGCAAGAAGTTGCACTTTCTGGCGGCAATATTTTTGAAGAATTAATGGAAACAGTAAAAGTAGCAAGTCTCGGTCAAATTACGAAAGCACTGTACGAAGTTGGCGGCCAATATCGAAGAAACATGTAATGTTTATGGATAGAATTTTTTACAAATATAAAGTGCACATAATAAAATATTAGGTGTTGTAATTTTCACCTAGTTGTTAATATTCAGGGGGAACGTTCGAAGTTTTTAGCTTCTGAGCGCTTCCTCTTCTTATACATATACATAGAAAAAGTTGAAAATTTTTCTCTTCTTCATAAAAAATTGTTGCAAATTTTATCATCTTTGGAGGAAAATTGGCTATAATGTTTGTTACAAGAAGAGGAGGGTTGCAAGTGAAACAATACGGACACTATTTTATGATTTTATCATGCCTAATTGCAACCTTCTTTTTGTATAATAAACAATTAGGAGCAATACCGCTTCTCATCTTGTCAGGTTATTTATTTTATATGGCAATCAGAGATTTTTATAAAATAAAAAACAATAAATGAATCTAGCATAGTATACAATTATTTGTATATAATGGTTAACATGTGTAATGTATGTATTAAAGAAAGGGCGTGCACGAGTTGAAGATTCGTGAAATGACAAAAGAGCAAATAGCAGAAGAATCGTTAGTAGACTTAGCGTTTGCAATTCTAGAAGAGAAAAAAACAGCTACTCCATTTTTCGATTTATTAGATGAAATTAAAGAATTAAAAGGGCTTTCTGAAGAAGAAGTTAAACAAGTATTGGTACAATTTTTTACGGATTTAAATGTAGATGGTCGTTTCTTATTAAACCACGATAACACGTGGGGACTTCGTGAATGGTATAAAATCGAAACAATCGAAGAAGAAACAGCACCTACTATTAAAACTCGTAAACGTAGAGCGAGAATGGCTGTCTTTGATGATGACGAAGAAATCATTGATGAAGATGATTTAGTATTTGAAGAAGAATTTGAAGAGTTCTTGGATGAAGATGAAGAAGATATCGACTTCGATGATGAACTTGTGGACGACTTCGATGATGCTCTTGATGATTTAGATGTAGATCTTCCAGATGATATTGATGAAGTCGATGATGATTTAATCGATGGTGATGAAGAGTTATTAATCGACGATGAAGAATTAGATGTAGAAATCGATGAAGAGGAAGAATAATAAATTTTTGTAAATATGTAAATTTAATGGTTTTTATATAAACTACTTGACTTATTAATTTGTTCCGTTTAATCTTTTATTTGGGCTCCTTAAGAAGGAGAATGAACGTGATATATTCACGCTCCCCCTGCAAAATGCAGGAGGAGCGTTTTTTATTTTTTGTTCTTGAGGAAGCCTATTTCCTATAAACATGTTCCACAGAGAAGTGTATAATACAAGCCATGAGGAAATTTCGGTAATTGTGTTTAGTGCTTTCTCTTTTGGAACGTTGCTTGTAAGCATGGAAATGTAGGAAAAGGAAAAAATGAATAAAGGATTATTGATGAGTTAACATTCAGCAATGATTTAGTATAAGTTATTTAATTTTATAAAAGTGGAAATATTTGAGGAGGAATTTTACAAATGACGAAGTATATTTTTGTAACTGGTGGAGTAGTATCGTCCTTAGGTAAAGGGATTGTTGCTTCATCATTAGGTAGACTATTAAAAAATCGAGGCTTGCAAGTGACGATTCAAAAATTCGATCCATATTTAAATATAGATCCTGGTACGATGAGCCCTTATCAACATGGTGAGGTATTCGTTACTGATGACGGTGCTGAAGCAGACTTAGACTTAGGGCACTATGAACGTTTTATTGACATTAATTTAGGTAAACATTCTACGGTAACTTCCGGTAAAATATATCAAACAGTTTTAGCGAAAGAGCGTCGCGGTGACTATAATGGAAAAACAGTTCAAGTTATTCCTCACGTGACAAATGAAATTAAAGAGCGCATTCAACGTGCTGGAAGAGAAACAAGTGCGGATATCGTAATTACGGAAGTAGGGGGAACAGTTGGAGATTTCGAAGGGCTTCCATTCTTAGAAGCAATCCGTCAAATGAAATCTGATTTAGGTGCAGAAAATGTGATGTATGTTCACTGTACACTAATCCCTTACATCAGAGCTGCAGGTGAATTAAAAACAAAACCAACTCAACATTCAGTAAAAGAATTGCGTTCTTTAGGTATCCAACCAAATATTTTAGTTGTGCGTACAGAACAACCAGTTTCTGAGGACATGAAAGAAAAATTAGCATTATTCTGTGATGTATCCCCTCGCAACATTATTGAGTCTCGAGATGTGGAACATTTATATGAAGTGCCATTAAATCTACATGCTCAAGATTTAGATGATATTGTATTAGAGTATTTCGGAATCGAAGCACCAGAAGCTGATATGTCTGATTGGAAAGAGCTAGTGCATAAGGTGAAAAACTTAAAACATAAAACACGCATTGCGCTTGTTGGAAAATATGTTGAGTTACAAGACGCATATATTTCAGTTGTTGAAGCTTTAAAACATGCTGGTTACGTTTACGATTCCGATATTTGCATCGATTGGATTAACGCTGAAGATATTACAGAAGTAAATGTGCATGAATTATTGAAAGATGCAGACGGAATTATTGTACCTGGCGGATTTGGAAATCGCGGTACAGAAGGAAAAATCACAGCAATTAAATATGCTCGTGAAAACGATGTGCCATTCCTTGGTATTTGTTTAGGAATGCAAATGATGGCAATTGAATTTGCTCGAAATGTTCTAGGATTAAAAGGAGCGCATACAACAGAAATTGTGAAAGATACTCCATATCCAATCATAGATTTACTACCAGACCAAAAAGAAAATATGGATTTAGGCGGAACATTACGCTTAGGTTTATATCCATGTAAATTAAAAGAAGGTTCTCGTGCTGAACAAGCTTATCAAGATGAGTTAGTATATGAACGTCATCGCCACCGTTATGAATTCAATAATGAATTCCGTGAAGCAATGGAAGCTGAGGGACTCGTATTCTCAGGTACAAGCCCTGACAATCGTTTAGTGGAAATTATCGAATTACCAGAGAAAAAATTCTTCCTTGGATGCCAATTCCATCCTGAATTTGTTTCTCGTCCACAACGCCCGCAACCTTTATTCCGTGAGTTTATCGGAGCAGCTTTCAAATACCGCAAAAATCAATAAATGCTAATGAAAAAAGACTACCATTTAAGGTAGTCTTTTTATTATGATGAAATATCAGATAAAAAAGGAAAAACTGTATTTTTTTACTATTTTCATTATATTAATAAACAATTGACTATATTTGAAAATAATAAAAGGTAAACAAAGATTATATTTCATCTTCTAACATTTCATCATAAGCAAGTTTAATTGCTTCATAAATAAAGAGACCAGCATGTAGGTGAGGAATAACAACCCGTTCGCCTAAATTCGTAGGATGGGGAATTAATCCACCTCGAACATGCATCGATATATAAGTATAAGCAAGATCGCTTAACTCATTATCATTGCTTGGAACTTCGCTTGCTACTGCTGCAAAAGGGATAAATTGTTCATATAATTTCTTCGCAAGTTGAAGGGCTTCTTTATCTTGACAACTTTTTGCAAATATTAAAACTCGATCAGTTTCACGAATTTCAACATCAGGTGACCATTTTACGAGATTTAAAAATGGTTGTTCTTTGTTAGATAAAGCGTAGGATTCAATTGCTTGCAGTTCATCAAAACAAGCAAAGTAAACACTCCCTTCACCGACACTGGCTTGTGCGAGAAGGCGGGCAGTTTGTTCAATTGCATCCTCTTCGTTTTGAACAATTTTTTGATATAAACCATTTAATTGTGTAGCGAGTATTTTTGACATATTTCCACCTCAAACCAATTATAATTTTCTATTCTTTGAAATGCAAAATTACATAATTGTGATGGAAGTATGTAAATTTTTTATATATCAAAGTAAAATTCATGTTTATTATAATAAAATTAAGGGAAAAGGAAGGTTAGGGAAAAAATGTTTTAAGGGGAAAAGACTGTGAAAAAAATATTGATTGTGGACGATCAAAGAGGAATCAGAATGTTGCTCGACGAGATTTTCAAAAGGGAAGGAGTGAAAACGTATTTAGCATCAAATGGGCCTGAAGCACTTCAATTAATAGAAAATTCGAGAATGGACGGTGTCCTTCTTGATATGAAATTACCAGGAATTGACGGAAAAGAGATACTAAGGAAAATAAAAACTTTGTACCCTGAAATGCCAGTATTTATCATGTCCGCATATGAAGAAGCTGAAATGGTGAAACAAGCTAATTGTTATGGAGCTGACTATTATTTTACGAAACCCTTTAATATTTTTGAATTAAAAGATGCTGTGATTAAGATGATAAATAGAAAGAAAGTTTTATCCGAATAAATGGCCGTTCCAAGTTTTGGGACGGTTATTTTTTTCAGGTAATCGTAGAAGAAAAGATTCATCATAATTGGGATGAAGAATAAGTGTAGACACACATGCTAGGATTCTATCTGCACAAGAATAGGGTGCATCTACACGAGTTAAGGTTGTATCTGCACGAGAGTAGGGCGCATTCGCACGAGTCAGGGGATTATCTCTCAAGACAGG
Organism: Ureibacillus sp. FSL K6-0165; assembly: GCF_038004285.1. Lineage (NCBI taxonomy): Bacteria > Bacillati > Bacillota > Bacilli > Caryophanales > Caryophanaceae > Ureibacillus > Ureibacillus sp. FSL K6-0165. The sequence continues at coordinate 91,075 of NZ_JBBOQS010000001.1, read as the reverse complement.
GTATATCCACACGAGTTAAGGTTATATATGCATAAGTAAGGAGACATTTGCACGAGTCAGAGGTAAATCCACACGAATCAAAGTCGTATCCACACGAGCAAGGAAAATATCCGCACAAGAAGGGCGCATTCGCAAGAGCAAAAGTTGCATCTGCACAAGCCAAAGAAGCACCCCCTGAATATGGATTCATCCGAACAAGCCAAAGAAGTACCCTCTCCAGTAAGAATCCATCCACATAAGAAGTACCCGCCCGAGTAAGGATCCAACACACAAACTCAAGCGTTCCACAACATTTGCTCACTACTTGTGGGGGAAAGTTGATTTTGGTACTATTAAAACGGAAAACATTATTAAATTAACCATCCTGAGGAGGATTTGTATAATGCCATTAGTATCGATGAAAGAAATGTTGATTAAAGCGAAAGAAGGAAAATATGCGGTTGGTCAATTTAATATTAACAACTTAGAATTTACACAAGCCATTTTACAAGCTGCTGAAGAAGAAAAATCACCGGTAATTCTTGGCGTTTCTGAAGGTGCCGGAAAATATATGGGCGGATTCGTTGCTGTTGTACACATGGTGAAAGGCTTAATGGAAAGCTACAACATTACAGTTCCTGTTGCCATCCACTTAGACCACGGCTCCAGCTTTGAAAAATGTAAAGAGGCAGTAGATGCTGGCTTCACTTCTGTTATGATTGATGCATCCCACAAACCATTTGAAGAAAACGTAGAAATTACAAAAAAAGTTGTTGAATATGCACACTCAAAAGGTGTTTCTGTAGAAGCGGAACTTGGTATCGTAGGCGGACAAGAAGATGATGTCGTTGGAGAAGGTATTATTTATGCTGATCCGCAAGAATGTAAACAATTAGCGGAGTTGACTGACATTGATTGCTTAGCTCCAGCACTTGGTTCTGTTCATGGTCCGTATAAAGGCGAACCAAAACTTGGCTTCAAAGAGATGGAGGAAATTTCTCAATTAACAGGCCTTCCACTCGTACTTCACGGCGGAACTGGAATCCCAACAAAAGATATTCAACGTGCAATTTCATTAGGTACAGCAAAAATTAACGTAAATACTGAAAACCAAATTGCAGCAACAAGAGTTGTTCGTGAAATTCTAGAAAAAGATGCGAACCTTTATGACCCAAGAAAATACTTAGGTCCAGCTCGTGAAGCAATTAAAGAAACAGTAATCGGAAAAATTCGTGAATTTGGAAGCTCAAACAAAGCATAAAAATAGTTCAAAATAATCGTTTATTTTTTAACAATAAGTGTCTAGTATAGTTTTTAATAACAAAAATATCACTTCGAAAACAATACAAGGGAAGTGTCGAGCGTACGACCTTCTCTTCATTTTTAATGAAATTGGGGAGGGCTATCATGAAATTTTTTATTGATACAGCGAACTTCGATGAAATAAAAGAAGCGCACTCTTGGGGGATTCTGTCAGGAGTAACGACAAATCCATCATTAGTTGCAAAAGAAGAAGGAATCTCTTTCCATGACAGACTACGTGAAATAGCGGAACTCGTTGACGGATCTGTTAGTGGAGAAGTGATTTCGCTAGATGCAGAAGGAATGATTAAAGAAGGACTAGAATTATCAAAAATTGCTCCAAATATTACAGTAAAATTACCGATGACACCAGAAGGATTAAAAGCATGTAAATATTTTTCCGAAAAAGGCATTAAAACAAATGTCACTTTAATATTTAGTGCCAACCAAGCCCTTCTAGCTGCTCGTGCTGGTGCCACATACGTATCTCCCTTCTTAGGTCGATTAGATGATATCGGACAAAATGGTGTACAACTAGTGGCGCAAATTGCAGAAATCTTTGATATTCATCACATTGAAACGGAAATCATTGCTGCATCCATTCGCCATCCGCAACATGTAGTAGAGGCTGCTTTAGCTGGTGCGGATATTGCCACAGTGCCATTTAAAGTGCTAAAACAACTGTTTCATCATCCATTAACGGATAAAGGAATTGAAGCATTTTTAGCTGACTGGGAAAAACGTAGTAATAAATAATATAATTCCCAGGATGTAGTTTAGTTTGTTCCATTATCAGAAAAGAATAAAGAAAAGACAAAATTGTTATCTCAATTTTTGTGATGTAGAAATAAACTAAATATTACAAATGAATTTATTTTATAAATGCGTAGTTAAGCGGAAAAAAGACCATAATAAAGGAAACTTTCCAATCACGAGGGAGAACGCTTATGGATGTATATAAAATTATTGGCGGAAATCGTCTCAAAGGAACAGTCAAAGTCAGTGGAGCCAAAAATAGTGCCGTTGCGTTAATACCCGCGTCAATCCTAGCTAATTCTCCGGTGACAATCGGTGGGATTCCCGAAATTTCAGATGCTTTCACGTTGAAAGCTCTACTTGAGGAAATAGGTGGAGAAGTTATTTTCGAAAATGGACAAATGACGATTGATCCTACAAATATGACGCCGATTCCATTACCTAATGGCAATGTGAAAAAACTTCGTGCTTCCTATTACCTCATGGGAGCGATGCTAGGTCGGTTTAAAAAAGCTGTCATCGGTCTTCCTGGAGGATGCTTTTTAGGACCGCGCCCAATCGATCAACATATAAAAGGGTTTGAAGCATTAGGGGCGAAAGTGACAAATGAACACGGCGCAATTTATTTAAGAGCAGAAGAATTAATTGGAACGAAAATTTATTTGGACGTTGCGAGCGTCGGTGCGACGATTAACATAATGCTTGCAGCTGTTCGAGCGAAAGGCAGAACGATTATTGAGAATGCTGCGAAAGAACCAGAAATTATTGATGTTGCCACACTTTTGACAAACATGGGTGCGAACATTAAAGGAGCTGGAACAAGTGTCATCCGTATTGAAGGTGTCGATGAACTTCATGGTACGAAGCATGTGATTATTCCAGACCGTATTGAAGCAGCCACTTATATGATTATGGCGGCTGCGTTGGGAGATGGAGTCACGATTGATAACATCATTCCACTCCATTTAGAAGCGGTAACAGCAAAATTACGTGAAATGGGAGTAAGAGTGGAAGAAGGAGAAGAGAGCATCTTTATTCCAAAATCGGATGAATTGCAAGCGGTAGACGTAAAAACCCTTGTATATCCAGGATTCCCCACTGATGTTCAGCAACCACTCTCTGTATTGATGACACAAGCAATCGGTGCCTCAAAAATAACGGAAACCATTTATACTTCTCGTTTTAAACATATTGATGAATTAAGACGAATGAACGCAAATGTTCGAGTAGAAGGAAATACGGCAATCATTCAAGGACCAACAAAATTGCACGGTTCAAAGGTGACTGCAACAGATCTTCGAGCAGGTGCAGCTTTAGTGCTGGCTGGTTTATTAGCAGAAGGAGAAACAGAAATCCGAGATATTTATCATATTGAAAGAGGATACAGTAATTTTATTGAGAAATTGCGCAGTCTCGGAGCAAATATACGCAAAGAATCAATAACGGTAAGCACTGTTGAAAGAGTTGAGAAAATTTAAACATGACCGTAAGAAGTCTCTCACCTGAAAAAATTTAATTGTTAGCCTAGGGGAGAGACGAATTTTCTCGTAAATGTTGATACAAGTAAAGGTTAAATGCCCACACTCCAACTAGGTGGTGGGCAGTTTACAATTATGGTACAATGGTATATGGAAGTTTTCGTACTTGTAGCAGGAGGAAAATAAAATAATGGAACGTAGTTTAACGATGGAAATAGTTCGCGTCACTGAAGCAGCAGCAATTGCATCTGCCAAATGGATGGGGCGCGGTCTGAAAAATGAAGCAGATCAAGCAGCTACTTCAGCAATGCGTGCTTTGTTTGATACAATCCCTATGCACGGTAGAGTTGTGATTGGTGAAGGTGAAATGGATGAAGCACCAATGCTGTATATTGGTGAAGAACTAGGCCTTCGCAATGGCGGTCCTGAAGTGGATATTGCCGTAGACCCTTTAGAAGGAACAAACATTGTTGCTAAAGGTGGAAATGGGGCAATGACGGTCGTTGCCATTGCGGACCGAGGAAATTTATTAAATGCACCAGATATGTATATGGAAAAAATTGCGGTCGGTCCTGAAAGTAAAGGGAAAGTTGACATAAACGCTTCTGTCACAGAAAATTTAAGGGCCGTAGCAGAAGCAAAAAATAAATCAATTTCTGACGTCGTTGCAATTTTACTTGATAGACCTCGCCACCAACATATCGTAGATGAAATTCGTGCTGCTGGAGCCCGCATTAAATTCATTCAAGATGGTGACGTGAGTGCTGCAATTAGCACAGCATTCGATGAAACGGGTATCGACATCATGTTCGGTACTGGAGGAGCACCAGAAGGCGTGATATCCGCTGTAGCATTAAAATGTTTAGGCGGAGATTTCCAAGGGCGATTAGTCCCACAAAACGATGATGAATTGAAACGTTGTATTAGCATGGGATTAGATGTTTCCAAAGTGTTATACTTAGATGACCTTGTAAAAGGTGATGACGCTATTTTTGCTGCGACAGCAGTGACAGATAGTGAACTATTAAGAGGCGTTCAATATAAAGGGGAATATTGCTTAACAAACTCACTTGTTATGCGTGCAAAAACAGGTACAGTTCGTTTCATTGAAGGTCGCCACAATATGATTAAAAAACCAAATTACGAAAAATAAATAAATTCTTCCCATATTAAGATGTCTGATAGTATATTAAAAATATGCATCAGACATCTTCTACCTTCCAAATCCACTAGTAATTTTCCATAGACATTAAAAATTTATAAAGACTGGAGTAATGCTATGACTCTTACGATTGCTCAATTAGAAAACATGACATTGAAAGAATTATATAATCTCGCAAGGGAATATAAGATTTCTTATTATAGCAAATTAACAAAAAAAGAATTGATTTTTGCCATATTAAAATCTCGTTCAGAACAAGAAGGGTACTTCTTTATGGAAGGGATATTAGAAATTGTCAATTCTGAAGGGTTTGGCTTCCTGCGACCGATTAACTATTCACCTTCCAAAGAAGACATTTATATTTCTGCATCTCAAATTCGCCGTTTTGACCTTCGAAATGGTGATAAAGTTTCTGGTAAAGTACGCCCACCAAAAGAAAACGAACGATATTACGGATTACTTCAAGTAGACGCGGTTAACGGAGAAGACCCGGAAATTGCGAAAGAACGCGTTCACTTCCCAGCTCTAACTCCACTCTACCCTAATCGACAAATCAAACTCGAAACAACACCTGATAAATTATCGACAAGAATAATGGATTTAGTTGCTCCCGTTGGATTTGGACAACGAGGATTAATTGTGGCGCCACCAAAAGCTGGTAAAACTACATTGTTAAAAGAAATTGCTAATGCTATCACTACAAACTATCCGCAAGCTGAACTAATTGTATTATTAATTGATGAACGTCCAGAAGAAGTAACTGATATTGAACGCTCTGTTAAAGCAGATGTCGTTAGTTCGACATTTGATGAATTACCAGAAAACCATGTGAAAGTTGCAGAATTAGTATTGGAACGTGCACGTCGCCTCGTTGAACATAAGCGAGATGTAATTATTTTAATGGATTCTATCACAAGACTTGCACGCGCTTACAACTTAGTAATTCCGCCAAGTGGAAGAACATTATCCGGTGGTATTGACCCTGCGGCATTCCATCGACCAAAACGCTTCTTTGGGTCAGCGCGAAATATTGAAGAGGGCGGCAGTTTAACAATATTAGCGACTGCTTTAATCGATACGGGGTCGCGTATGGACGAAGTAATTTACGAGGAGTTTAAAGGGACAGGTAACTTGGAGTTGCATTTAGATCGTAATCTTGCAGAACGCCGAATTTTCCCGGCACTCGATATTCGTCGATCCGGCACAAGGAAAGAAGAATTGTTAATTCCGCAAGAGCAATTAGATAAACTATGGGCAATTCGAAAAACCTTTACCGATGCTCCAGACTTTACAGAACGTTTCTTGAAAAAACTTCGTTCAACAGAATCTAACGAAGAGTTTTTTGAAATTTTAAACGAAGAAATGAAAAAAGCAAAAGGTAGAGGTCTTTTATAAAGGATTAATCCTTTGATTTCTATTTTAAATTCATTTATACTTTACCTTGAATATTCAAAAGTAGTATGATAATATAGTCGAGTATGTAACGTGTGCATATGTAACTGGCATATTCGGGTTACGTAAGGCACAGTACGATAAATAACTCTGTTCCAGAATGGTTCAGGGCGGGAGGAGTAAACGAATATGAAACAAGGAATTCATCCAGAGTACTACACTGCAACAGTTACTTGCTCATGTGGTAACACATTCCAAACAGGTTCAGTGAAAGCTGACATTCGCGTTGAGGTTTGCAACGAATGTCACCCATTCTACACTGGACGTCAAAAATTCGCGGCTGCTGATGGTCGTGTGGATCGTTTCAACAAAAAATACGGTCTCAAATAGGAAGCATAAAATGCCTGCCAACAAAATGGCAGGCATTTTTTTGATAGTATTTCTACATACCACCAAGTAGTAAAAAAGAGGGAGAACGATGGCTCAACTATTTTTTAAATATGGTGCAATGAACAGCGGAAAATCAATTGAAATTTTAAAAGTTGCACATAATTATGAAGAGCAGAATAAACCGGTATTAATGTTTACGTCTGGAATTGATAATCGGGATGAAGTCGGATACGTTTCAAGTCGCATTGGATTACGCAGAAAAGCTATTCCTATTTTTGACGATACAAACATTTTTGAAATCGTGAAAAACCATCCGGAAAAATTGTTTTGCATTCTTGTTGATGAAGTGCAATTTTTAAAGAAGGAACATGTATTACAATTAACGAAAATTGTGGATGTATTAGATATTCCGGTGATGGGCTTCGGTTTAAAAAACGACTTTCAAAATGAGTTGTTTGAAGGTAGCAAATATATGTTAATTTACGCGGATAAAATTGAAGAAATGAAAACAATTTGTTGGTTCTGCCATAAAAAAGCAACAATGAATTTGCGGATTGATGAAAATGGAAAACCGATTTACGTTGGTGAACAAATACAAATTGGTGGTAATGATACATATTATCCTGTCTGCCGTAAATGCCATGCCAATCCGCCATTGTGATTAATTGAAGCAATGATGTTAGGGTGTTAACAGGGATAAGGTAGTACCTACACAAGCAGTTGTACTATCCGCACGAGCGAGGGTGTTATCCACACAAGTGGAGTGCTATCCGCGCAAGCCAAGGGTCTATCTGCACAAGCTGGAGTATTATCCACACAAGCCGAGGATTCTTCCGCACGAGCGCGGATGTTATCCACACAAGTGGGAATGTATCCGCACGAGCAAGGGAGTTATCCACACAAGTGGTAGTGCTATCCTCACGAGCAGAGGATTAATCAGTGGGAATTTCCTATTCTCATGAGCAAGCACCAATTACCCAGGCATTGCATCCATTTGCACAAGAAAGTATCACTTTCCAAAAATTGATGAACTAGTAGCACATCACTTGCATTTTCTTTATACTAATAAAGTCTAAGAAATTACAAAGCACAACACTTTTTCATATAAACCGAACAAAAATAGAGGTGAACTACATGTTTGATAAACTGCAAGCAGTGGAAGATCGCTACGAAAAATTAAACGAATTACTCAGCGATCCTGACATCGTAAACGATGCCAAAAAACTTCGCCAATACTCAAAAGAACAATCAGACATACAAGAAACGGTTGAAGTATACAGAGAATATAAAAAAACAAAAGCTGAATTAGAAGAAGCAAGAGAAATGCTTGAAGAAAAACTCGATCCAGAGATGCATGAACTGGTGAAAGAAGAGTTCAACACTTTAAAAGGGAAAATCGAAGACCTTGAACAGCAATTAAAAATTCTGCTAATTCCTAAAGACCCGAATGATGACAAAAACGTTATTATGGAAATTCGCGGAGCAGCTGGTGGGGATGAAGCAAACATTTTCGCTGGGGACTTATTCCGCATGTATACTCGTTACGCTGAATCTCAAGGATGGAAAGTAGAAGTGATGGAAGCTTCTCCAAGCCCAAGTGGTGGATATAAAGAAATTATCTTTATGATTAATGGTCATGGCGCTTATTCGAAATTTAAATTCGAAAACGGTGCTCACCGCGTACAACGGGTACCACAAACAGAATCCCAAGGACGTATTCATACATCTACTGCAACAGTTGCCGTCCTACCAGAAGTGGAAGAAGTGGAAGTAGAAATTCATGAAAAAGATATCCGAGTTGATACTTTCGCATCATCCGGAGCAGGTGGACAATCCGTTAACACAACAATGTCTGCTGTTCGTATGACGCATATTCCAACTGGGATTGTCGTTTCTATGCAAGATGAACGCTCCCAAATTAAAAACCGTGAAAAAGCGTTAAGAATTCTTCGTGCGCGTGTAGCAGATTTATACAACCGAGAAAAGCAACAAGAATTAGATGCAGCGAGAAAATCTGCTGTTGGTACAGGAGACCGTTCAGAGCGCATTCGCACGTACAACTATCCGCAAAACCGCGTCACTGACCATCGTATCGGTTTAACCATTCAAAAACTAGATCAAGTAATGGAAGGGAAGCTTGATGAAATCATTGATGCACTCATCATGGACGAACAAGCTTCCAAACTAGCTCAGCTAAATGAAGAAGCATAATACTGTGTTTGAGGCCCTCCATTGGGCTTCTTCTTTTTTAACGGAACATGGTCGTGACGAAAATGCTGCAAGAATTTTATTGCAATATTTATACGAAACAAATTACTCAGGGCTCATGATGCGCATGCACGAAGAAATGCCACAACAAAAGCTGGAACAATACCAACAAATGGTGGAGCAACATGCGAATGGGAGACCGGTTCAATATATTACGGGGATAGAAGAATTTTATGGAAGAACCTTTCATGTAGATGAATCTGTATTAATTCCACGTCCTGAAACGGAAGAATTGATTGTCGGAGCCATTGACCGCATGAAACAACTTTTCGGTGAAAATAAGGAACTAAACATTGCAGACATCGGTACAGGCAGCGGCATCATTGCGATTACGATGAAGCTTGAATGGCCAAACGCAAAAGTGTCAGCTACGGATATTTCAGAGGCAGCCCTTAATACTGCTAAAAGCAATGCAGAAAATTTGCAGGCAGCTATTGATTTTCGCTTAGGCGATTTAACAGAACCAATCGCAAATGAAAAATGGGATGTGATTTTATCGAATCCACCATACATCGCCTATCAAGAAGCAGAAGAAATGTCTGATGTTGTATTGGATCACGAACCGCATCTTGCGCTCTTTGCAAAGGATAATGGGCTCGAGTTTTACAAGCGATTAGCTCAATCACTACCAAACTTATTAAATAAACGAGCTTTGGTGGGAGTAGAAATCGGATACAGACAAGGAGAAGCGGTGGCAAATCTTTTAAAATCAAGTTTTCCACAAGCTAAAGTAGAAATAGTAAAAGATATTAACAAAAAAAATAGATTTGTTTTTTGTATAATCGATGTATAAAAATCTTCCTTCCTGTCCATTATGATGGCAGGGAGGGATTGAATTATGTTAAATGATTACGAGATTATAAGAAATGAAAAAGACCCAATTCAGCCGATAATCAGTATTTTAAAATTAATTGCTTCTAGTTTAGCTGTATATTGTTTTCTATTAATGGTTCCAGATATGGTAGAAAAATTCTATGAAGCTCGAGAAAACATGCTAGATGATTCATTAAAAATCCGCGTCATTGCAAACAGCAACACAAAGGCCGATCAACAATTAAAAAATGAGATGGTTGCAAATCTACAGCCGATCTTTGCAGAAATTTTACACAATGAATATAACAATGTGGATAATGATGAAGCTTTCGCAAAATTAGCCACATATGTTCAGCAAAATTATTCACAATACGATGTAAAAATTAATATCGGTGAACATTTAACGCCACCAAAAATCGAAGGGAATACTTTTTATCCACAAGCGTATTACGATACATTAGTATTAACGATTGGTGCAGGACGCGGGGACAACTTCTGGTGCAGTATTTTTTCTAATTTGTGCGAACGTCCAAGCGAAAAAGAAGAAGTGAAACAAGAAGAAGAGCAAAAAGAAGTTCGTTTCATTGTGTGGGAATGGCTAAAAAAGTTGTTTGCTTAAAGTTATACACATACGAGTTTGATTTTGGGTACCCAATAGAAAAATTTCGACATGGTTTTCCACTATTTTCAGAAAAGTTATACACATTTTGCACAAAACTATCCACAAAATGTGGATAATATTTCAGAAATTCAGTTTTTTCAGGAGATGACATACATGGAAACAATCCAACTAACTGTGGATAAAAACGTGGACAAAGAAAAAATTTATTCACAAGCTGTGGATTTATTAAATCAAGGGGAAGTTGTTGCTTTTCCAACTGAAACCGTATACGGTCTTGGAGCAGTGGCAACAAACGATGAAGCTGTGAAAAAAATTTATGAAGCAAAAGGGCGCCCATCCGATAATCCCCTCATTGTACATATTGGAACGGTTGAAGAAGTGACGGATTTTGTGGAAGAGATTCCAGAAAAGGCAAAAACTTTAATGGAACGTTTTTGGCCTGGTCCACTCACTTTAATTATGAAAGCAAAAAAAGACGTACTTGCTAAAAGCGTGACAGCAGGCTTATCAACGGTTGGACTTCGCATGCCAGATCATGAAGTGGCATTGACTTTGCTTAGAATGTTGAAAAAACCGGTAGCAGCTCCTAGTGCAAACCGCAGCGGAAAGCCGAGTCCTACAAAAGCAGAGCACGTTTATGAAGATTTACAAGGACGAATCCCATTAATTTTGGACGGTGGCACTACTGGAATCGGTATTGAATCAACGGTAATAGATGTAACGGTAAATCCACCAGTTATTTTACGTCCAGGTGGTGTAACGAAGGAGATGATAGAGAAGGAAATCGGTGAAGTTATTGAACCGACGCCAAAAGAACAGCAACTTGAATCCACTCCGAAAGCTCCTGGCATGAAGTATACCCATTATGCCCCAGATGCACCTGTTTATTTAATTGAAAATAATCGAGAGCGAATCGAACGAGCCATTGACGAATTGAAACGAGAAGGACATAAAGTGGCTCTCCTTGCTCCATCTAACTTTTCATCAACAACAGCGGACTATTTTTTCCCGTATGGTGAAGAGGAAGATAAAGAGCAAATGGCGGCGAAATTATACGACGATCTCCGTGCGTGTGATAAAACGGATGCTTCAATCATATTAGCAACAACCACTACAACTGAAGGAGTTGGCGCAGCAATTATGAATCGCCTCCACAAAGCTGCTGGAGGAAAATGGTATGGAACACCTAGCACCACTACTTGAAAATTGAGACAATCATAGAAGAGCCAGGCACCTCCTGAAAAGTGCCTGGCTCCCTTAATATTTGTGTCTTCTAATTCATAAGATGGTATAAATCTTTCTGGGAGAAAAGAGGACGCTGATTGCAAGAAATTTTTTCGGGTCTTATTGTTTCACTTGATGTGGTAGCACTCTATTTATTAATTACAGATGTAAAAAGCCGTTTTTTACTTTCTATGTGGACAGCCATTCTTCATATGATTTTTCCAGTCATCGGATTTACTTTAGGAAATTGGATGCTTCAGATTTTTATGCAATGGTCCAATATTGTATCTAGCATTCTTTTATTTTTTATCGGATTACAAATTATTTTATCCTCAAAAAATGGACATCGCACTCTTCCGATTGGATTATTAGCCATTACAGCAAGTTTAGACACCTTTTCAGTGAGCATTTCTTTTGGTATGCTTAACTTACAAAAGTATTACTTTATACTAAGTGCAGGAATATGGACTTTTATCCTATCATATATAGCATTACATATAGCAAAAGCTGGCATTTTATTTAAAGGTACGCCATTTAAATGGATTGCGGGCTTATCTTTGATTACAATAAGTGTATATACATTATGGGATCAGTAATAAGGAAGAGTGAGAGGGTACCATGAATATTTATTTTGTTTGTACAGGAAATACATGTAGAAGTCCGATGGCAGAAGCCATCTTAAAGCACAAAAATATCGATGGCATCCAAGTGAAGTCAGCAGGGATATACGCACTAGAAGGAGGGAAGATATCAGAACATTCTAAAAGCGTTTTAGAGCAAGAAAATATTCAATTTCATCACACAACAAGACAAGTAAATGAAGAAGATATTGCATGGGCAGATTTAATTTTAACGATGACAGCCGCTCACCGCGATATGATTCTACAATTTTATGAACAAGCAAGAGGAAAAACTTATACTCTTAAAGAATATGTAACACCATATAGTTCTTTGGATGTATCCGATCCTTATGGTGGTGATTTGAACACATATAAAAACACATATGAAGAATTAAATCGACTCATTGAGGAATTAGTGAACAAAATAACTGGAGGTGGTAAAGAAGATGAAGAAAACATTTAGTATTCGCTGGAAGCTTGTTCTATTTGTTGGAGTTTTAGCCATTGTCACTTATTCAACAAGCTTTGTATTCATCCGCTTTTTACATCCTTACTTTTTCTCGCAATTTAGCATATTTTCAAACAAACTTATCTTTGAGATTATTACATACTTACTAGGTATTACTTGGTCATGTATTTTAGCTGCCGTATGTAGCGTTGTATTGACGAAACCGCTTGAAAAACTTGAGAAAACAGCAACGAGAGTAGCGGAAGGTAAAATTGGGCAAGATGTGGAAATGCCAAAAACTCATGACGAAATTCGTTCAGTGGCAGAAGCTTTCCAACTGATGTTGCAAAATTTACGTCAAATGGTTGAAAGCATTGATGTAAACTTCCAAAAAACGAATGAAACCATTATTGAACTATCCGAGCAAACAACGAGAGCTACAAGAAAAGCAGAGGGTATTGCTGAAACCGTTGGACAAATTTCAGCGGGGGCAGAAGCTTCTGCAATTGCGGTTCAAGAAACAGTTGAAGCCATTGAAGATGTGAGACAATTGGCTTCGGAAGTAAATCGAAAAGCATTGAACTCAAGAGAAGAATCTTTGCAAATTATCGAAAACTTAAAAATTACTTCGAGTGCTTTTAACAACTTGATTGAAAGCATTCAAAAAATTACGTTAGGAAATGAAAAAGCACTTGAGAGCATTCATCAATTGGAAAAAAATGCTGAGCAAATTGGGAATATCATTAGTCTTGTTGGTGATATTGCCGCACAAACAAACTTGCTTGCATTGAATGCATCAATTGAGGCAGCAAGAGCTGGTGAGCATGGAAAAGGTTTTGCTGTTGTAGCTGAAGAAGTGCGCAATCTTGCAGATGAAAGTGCGAAGGCAGTACAAGGAATTGCAGATTTAATTAAAACGATGCAAGAAAACGTGCATGTCGTTGTAAGACAAATGAATGAACAAGTAACATTCGCGAAAAAAGAATCAACGAAAATTACAGAAGCAACAGCGATTGTTGAGCAAATGTCAACTAGCGTACGCGAAATGGCAGATGCTGTTATTCAAATTTCACAATTAATTGAGAAACAAATGGAAAATATTGAAACGACTGCTCGTCAATCCCAAGAAGTTGCAGCGATTGCAGAAGAAACATCTGCTGGTGCTACAGAAGTGAAAGGTTCAACAGATGAACAAGCTGTAAGTTTAGAGCAAGTAGAAAAACTTTCCCAAGAATTAAAACAACAGTCTGAGCAATTATACAGATTCATTCAACAATTCGATCGTTCAAACTAATTTCTATGAAACTGGGGATATGTTTAAAGGAACTTTCTAGGGGGATATAGTTTTGAAACGATGCAAAGGGGTTTTCATCATAAGTATTGGATTAATCTTGGGACTCAGCGCATGCAGTGGCGTTCATGATGAATCAACTGAAGCAGCATCAGAAGAAACAATTAATGAAGCACTTGCTGCTGAGGGAGAAAAGATTGTAAATTCAAGTTGTACCGGTTGCCACGGAATTGATTTATCAGGTGATCTTGGTCCGAGTTTACATAATCTATCATTATCAAAAGATCAGATTATTGAAATTTTGATAAAAGGCCGAAAATCAATGCCACCTGGTACTGCAAACGGCAAGGAAGAGGAAGTAGCCGAATATTTATTGACATTAAAGTAGGACAAGCATTTGACACAAAGCTCGAACGGAAAATGATGACGTTCGGGTTTTTTATTTTGGGAGTGAATTTGCCGAAATTAATTCATGAGTTCAAAATGTGGGCTTATGTAGCGTGGGATATACGCCATAGTGAAATAAAATGGAAGCGTACCTGAGAAATTAAAGAACTAATCCACCGCCAATCAAAAATTAAAGGCTGTTTAGAAAGGGTTTTTACTTCCTAAACAGCTCTTTTCATCATAGCTATGCGTGCCATACAAAGATCATTCTGTGATCTCAAACATCGCTCGAATTGCTGGAATACCCGTGCCTGGATGATCATCTCGATAGGTTAACATCGGTCTTAAATAATATGTCGGTTGCGTTTGTTGTCCTTTATAAATGGATGGATAGATATCGATGAATTGATACCCTGGATCACCAGTTGCAACTAATTTTACTTTCACTGTACCTTGCGTATTAAATCCACAAATATATCCAACATAACTGTTGTTATATAAAACCGCTAATGCATTATCGAATTCAGTCCAACCAGAACCTTTGATTGTTATCACAAACTCAGTGCCAACGGGTCCGGATGAAGGAGAAACTGACACAAGGGAAGGTAAAATTCTTAAATATGTTTGACCGTAGACTTCATCTCCCACTTTGACATCTATTAAATGCGGAAGCCCACCTAAATCATCAGGAATTGCAAATTCATAAGTTACAGTTCCTTTGTCATCAGTCGTTGCTTCTCCCAAGTCAAAAATTTCTGGGCCATATCCCTCTGCCGTAACACGAGTACCGACCATTGTATGCCAATCAAACTTCACTTTTTCATTTTTTGGTAATCCAGAAGCAGTTAATACAACAGGTTCGCCTACTGTACCTTCAGAATGATTCAGTGTTACTGTCACGCCATCTTTATTTTTCGGTGTAGGCATCTTGATTCCGCCATCTGCTGCTTTTGGAGCCTCTTCCACATAAGACTCAGTTGTAATTGGTTTATCGTCTGTAATTTCAAAAGTGAAATAATGGGTATCGATATAGTTAATGGCGGAACTGCTTCGGCTCAAATAAGGGAATCCACTTGCTCCGCTTTCAACTGTGATGCTGTGAAGCCCCTTTTTCCCTGTAGCTCGGAATACGGCTTCCGCTTTACCGTTAGTTGTAATCGCTGTAATCATACCTGTATACTTATTATCCCAGTTTACGTGCCATAAACTACCGAACATTTTCCAACTTAAGCCTTCTCCTTTTATAATCACTTCCGTTCCAGGAGGGCCAGAAGTTGGGCTCATCGTAAACACTGTTTCAACAAAGAAATTGGCTTTTGCGACAACTTCATCTTCTTGATAGATGAGAATATCGTGGTCATCGCCAAATCCATCTGGAATAGAAAAAGTTCCTTTCCATTGACCAGAAGTATCGGTTGTTCCTTCTGATACAATTTTTTCCACCGGTTCATAAGCGGCTCCGATAAAAGAATAATTATCTTCTATCTGATATGAACCAATCATATCTACCCATACGACTTTTAATGGTGTATCAGGCTTTAATGATTCAACGGTAAGAGTAACTTCATCTCCAATAAGGCCGCTATTTTGACTTAATGACACTTTTCCTATTAAATTCATATCTTTTTGTTCGGAAGCATTTTGTTCAGACTCATTTCTAGCTTCATCATTTGTTTTTTCAGATTCTTGACTAGTAACAGTACAGCCTGCCATGATTGCGATCAATAATAGTAGTGTGATGAACCGATTTCTATTCATCATGAAGCAGATTCCTCACCTTCAGAAGGTGCCGTTTCTTCAGATGAATCTTCTTCTGGTGTTTGTGTCTCCAATAACATTCTCGCTTCCTCACCCTTTTCAAGAATCGTTAATTTAGATAATGAAACATTGAATGGTTCATAGAAAAATTCTTTTCCGTCCACTTCCGCAACAATCTTGTAATCTAAAGTTCCAGTAGGGAAGTCATCTGGTACTGTCCAACTTACTGTATAAAGGAGAGTTCCTTCTTGTCCGTGCGGTCCAAGCTTCATTTCGTACTCATCCCCAGTTGCTAAAACCACTTTGACTTTCGCATTTTCTACTGTTTCATTGGTAGTTTGGTCAACAACATTTGCACGGAATACAATCGTATGTCCTCGTTCAAATCGGCTATCTACTACACAAACTGCATCAGCCTGTAGGTGAGAATTAATTGTGTCACCAAGTACAACAATAGAATTTTCTTCGGTTGTTTCACTTAATTTGTTGCTATTTTCCTCTGATTTTGAATTTCCTCCGCTACAGCCTGTAACGAGAAGTGCAGCAAATAAAACCCCTACAAACCACTTTCCCCCAGCTATCATTAACAACAAATCCCCCTTTAAGTTTTATATTTTCTTCCAATAAAATGGAAGATATGAACGTCATATTACAGTAAAAGTGGAAAAATAAAGAATTATCGATCCTGTATATGGAAATAGTACGATAGGTGAAAGGATTTAAGAACTATTTGGTATAAAGAAAAATTCCGAATAATTTAAAGAAAAAGGGGAAATTTGATAAGATTTTGTATGAAAAATGAACGATTTTTTATGTTTGGTGAAAAAATATTCGTATTTTCATAAAAAATAGGCTGAAAAGGATGTGAAAATCCGTGTTAATCTTTTATAATTAGTGGTACACTGTTGGTAAATAAGCTTTAGGAGGTAAACAGGTGAAAGTAGCAATTTCATCAGACCATGGTGGCATGAATTTACGCAAAGAAATCATGGATCTGTTAGACGAGATGAATATTGAATATGAAGATTTTGGTCCAAAAACATCTGAATCGGTTGATTATCCAGACTATGCTCTTCCAGTGGCGGAAGGAGTAGCAAGCGGAAAATACGACCGAGGCATTTTAATTTGTGGAACGGGAATTGGTATGTCCATCGTTGCCAATAAAGTAAAAGGTGTTCGATGCGCACTAGTTCACGATGTATTTAGTGCCAAAGCTACGAGATGTCACAATGACTCAAATGTACTTGCAATGGGAGAAAGAGTCATTGGTCCAGGTCTTGCGCGAGAAATCGTAAAAACATGGTTGAATACTGATTTTGAAGGCGGTCGTCATGAACGTCGTGTAAATAAAATTACTGAACTTGAAGGGTGAGTCGTCCAATGGCTCTAGAAACCATTCGGAATCAAATAATACAGCTATTGAAAGAGTTTGAAGAGCAAGTTGAAATGATGCCTGGACAGTTATTTGTCGTAGGCTGCTCTACATCAGAAGTAAAAGGTTCTAAAATAGGAACTGCTGGCTCTATGGAAATTGCTCAAGTGCTATATGAAGCATTGGATGAATTTGCGAAGAAACATCATATTTATCTTGTTTTTCAAGGATGTGAGCACATTAACCGCGCATTAACATTAGAACACGAAGCGGCGGTGAAGTATGGCCTAGAGCCAGTATCTGTAATTCCTGTTGCAACTGCTGGAGGATCGATGAGTGCATACGCTTATACGAAAATGAACAATCCAGTCGTCGTAGAACATGTTCGCGCGCATGCAGGAATAGACATAGGACAAACTTTCATTGGCATGCATTTAAAAGAAGTAGTCGTTCCTGTTCGCACATCGGTACGTCAAATCGGAGAAGCGATTGTTACTACGGCAAAAACTCGGCCAAAGCTCATCGGTGGTAGCCGTGCAGTTTATGAACGGCAAGAAGGAAAAACATGCCATTAATCATTTTAATTGATAGATTTTTTAATAATTTTCGATAACTCAATGTACCTATATAATAGTGAAAATAACTGTGATTTGTTTTATATTTAAATCAGAAAGAATAGTTAAAATAATTTAAAGTTTCGAGCAGTTGGAAAACTTCTATTTAAACTAGTTGTATAATAAGTGGAACCTTTTCCCACTTAACTTTAAAAACTTAACAATAGGGGGATCTTTGATGGCTTATGAAAAACTAGCAGCACAGGACAAGGCAGTTTTAGAAGCAATTTTAAATGAAAAGAAACGTCAACAAGAAAACATTGAATTAATTGCATCTGAAAATATCGTGACTGAAGCCGTAATGGAAGCACAAGGTTCAGTGTTAACAAACAAATATGCAGAAGGTTATCCAGGTAAACGTTATTACGGTGGATGCGAACATGTGGATGTAGTAGAAGAGATTGCTCGCGAGCGTGCCAAAGAACTATTCGGTGCGAAATTTGCCAATGTTCAACCACACTCTGGCGCTCAAGCAAACATGGCGGTGTATTATACAATTTTACAACCTGGCGATACAGTATTAGGGATGAATTTATCTCATGGTGGTCACTTAACACACGGTTCACCAGTAAACTTCTCTGGTGTTCAATACAATTTCGTTGAATACGGCGTAACAAAAGATACAAATGTGATTGATTATGATGATGTTCGTGCAAAAGCATTAGAACATAAACCAAAATTGATTGTTGCGGGAGCTTCAGCATATCCAAGAGAAATTGATTTCAAAAAATTCCGCGAGATTGCGGATGAAGTTGGCGCTTATTTCATGGTGGATATGGCTCACATCGCTGGCCTTGTTGCTGCTGGTGAACATCCGTCTCCTGTACCATATGCTCACTTCACAACTACAACAACGCATAAAACGTTACGTGGTCCTCGCGGCGGGTTAATACTTACAAACGATGAAGAATTAGCAAAGAAAATCGATAAAGCAGTATTCCCTGGAATTCAAGGTGGACCATTAATGCATGTTATTGCTGCAAAAGCGGTTGCATTTGGAGAAGCGTTAAAACCGGAATTCAAAGAATATGCAAAACAAATTAAGAAAAATGCTCAAGTTCTTGCGGAAACTTTAATTTCTGAAGGATTACAAATTGTTTCAGGCGGAACAGACAACCACTTATTGCTTGTAAATGTTAAATCCGTAGGTCTAACTGGTAAAGTAGCTGAAAAATTATTAGATGAAGTAAAAATTACAGTAAATAAAAACTCTATTCCATTCGATGAAGAAAAACCATTCGTTACTTCTGGTATTCGCATCGGTACGCCTGCAATTACAACACGTGGCTTTAAAGAAGAAGACACAAAAGAAGTTGGTTTAATCATTGCGAAAGTATTGAAAAACCCTGAAGATGAAGCTGTAAAAGAGGAAGCACTTGCACGTGTTAAAGCTTTAACAGATAAATATCCTATTTATGAAGACTTAGTAGTAGGGGAATAATTCCTCTTATGCCCGCTCAAGCTGTTTGAGCGGGATTTTTTTATGAGGGAGTGGAGAATAGCTAATCCAGAAACGGCTTTTTACAAAATAAGAGCTAAAGGGAAAAATGACTTTTCGAATGAAGAGATAATAGTCAAAATTTAAAGCATAATAGCCAACCAGAGGAAGATAATAGTCAACCCTGTGCACATAATAGCCAAAGGGGAAAAATAACTACATGAATAAATGGATAATAGTCAAAATCAAAAGCATAATAGCCAAACAAAGGAAGATAATAGTCAACCCTGTGCACATAATAGCCAAAGGGGAAAAATAACTACATGAATAAATGGATAATAGTCAAAATCAAAAGCATAATAGCCAAACAAAGGAAGATAATAGTCAACCCTGTGCACATAATAGCCAAAGGGAAAAAATCGCTCCAAAAAGAAGGGATAATAGTCACCACCCTAGCAGCCATCAATAAAATCCACGTCCCAATTCCTTGTAGGAACAGACTTCATCGCACAGAATACTGTAATAATTCACTTGAAAACCTGCGAAAATTACATAGGACATAAATAAACTTCCAAAACATTTTCGACTTTTAAAAGAAATTGACAACTATGTAAATGCATCGATTATTTGTTTTCTAATGAAATGTTTTTTGTTATACTGATTTGGATAATGTGGAACAATAAAATCCACCTTTAGTCCGTATAGACGATAAAAATTTAATATTTTCAGAAGTTAGGAGCGAACTACATGAGTAGAGTATATGTATTTGATCATCCACTAATCCAACATAAGTTAACGTATATTCGCGATAAAAATACTGGTACGAAAGAATTTCGTGAACTTGTTGATGAAGTAGCAACATTAATGGCATTCGAAATCACTCGCGATTTGCCATTAGAAGAAATTGAAATCGATACACCGATTACAAGAGCAAAAACAAAAGTACTTGCAGGTAAGAAAATCGCTCTTGTTCCAATTTTGCGTGCGGGAATCGGAATGGTTGACGGAGTATTAAAATTAATTCCTGCAGCCAAAGTTGGTCATATCGGATTATACCGTGATCCTGAAACGTTAAAACCAGTTGAGTACTATGTAAAACTTCCTCAAGATGTAAAAGAACGTGAATTTATCGTAGTAGACCCAATGCTTGCAACTGGTGGTTCTGCTGTAGAAGCGATTAACGCGTTGAAAAAGCGAGGAGCAGTAAACATTAAGTTTATGTGTTTAATTGCAGCACCGGAAGGAGTACAAGTATTACAAGAAGCTCATCCGGATGTAGACATCTTCATTGCAGCTTTAGATGAAAAATTGAATGAACATGGCTACATTGTTCCTGGTTTAGGTGACGCGGGTGACCGTCTATTCGGTACGAAATAAATAAAAAATAGATGCGTCCTTCAAAATGAAGGGCGTTTTCTGCAAATTTTGCACAATCAGAAGGGAGTATCATCCGTTGACAAATAAAATTAAAGTAATGACCATCTTCGGTACTAGGCCTGAAGCAATCAAAATGGCACCGGTCGTGTTGGAGCTAAAAAAATATCAAGATGAAATCGAATCAATTGTCACAGTAACGGCACAGCATCGACAAATGCTTGATCAAGTGCTTGAAACTTTCGATATTAGACCTGACTACGATTTGAATATCATGAAAGATCGACAAACGTTAATCGATGTGACGGTGAATGCTCTTCAAGGTTTAGATCAAGTCATGAAGGAAGCAAAACCAGACATCGTTTTAGTTCATGGTGATACAACAACAACTTTCGTAGGTAGCCTTGCTGCCTTTTATAACCAAATTGCAATTGGACATGTTGAAGCAGGATTAAGAACTCACAATAAATATTCACCGTATCCAGAAGAAATGAACAGACAACTTACTGGCATCATGGCCGACTTGCATTTTGCACCGACTGAACAATCTAGACAAAACTTGCTAAAAGAAAACAAAAATCCCGACACGATTTTTGTCACAGGCAACACAGCTATTGATGCATTAAAAACAACGGTGAAAGAACACTATACACATCCGATTTTAGATAAAATCGGAAACGATCGCATGATTCTCTTAACAGCACATCGACGTGAAAATTTAGGAGAACCTATGCGTCACATGTTCCGAGCAATCAAACGCTTGCTTCAAGAACATGAAGATGTGCAAGTAGTATATCCAGTTCATTTAAATCCAGCTGTAAGAGAAGTAGCAAATGAAATTTTAGGTGATGATTCGAGAATTCATTTAATCGAACCGCTTGAAGTATTTGACTTCCATAATTTTGCTGCCCGCTCGTATATGATTTTAACGGATTCAGGAGGCGTGCAAGAAGAAGCACCATCATTAGGAAAACCTGTACTAGTATTGCGTGATACAACAGAGCGTCCAGAAGGCATTGAAGCGGGGACATTAAAACTTGCTGGAACAAATGAAGAAACTATCTATCATTTAGCGAAGGAATTGTTAGAAGATCAAAATGCATATGAGAAAATGGCGAAAGCATCCAATCCATATGGTGACGGCTTCGCATCTCGTCGAATTGTTGATGCGCTATTAACATATTTCCTTGAGAAGAAACAATAATTTTACATGAAATTCGATTCTATTAAATAAGTAGAAAATATTGTGAAAATTAAATTTTGTAACAATAAAAATCGTCTAAAATAGATTCTCTGTTGGAAATTTGTCAATATTTTGACAAAGTAAGTTCGCTGTGAAGATTTTCACTAAAACTAATTGACATCAAAAAGCCCCTATTGTATGCTTACAAAGTGTATGAATATTAAGGGGATTCTATTACAAAATGATTTTCAAACCCTTGTAATATCAAGTTTCTACTATGCAAACAGTGGAAACAAAGAATGAAATTTTGCAACGTTGGAAGAGTCTGAATACAAGAGTAATAAAAAGGGAAAAATACATAGCGGTAAAAAATTTTGCCCTCAGAGAAAATATGTAAAATTTGTTTCCACTTGACACTAAACTCTTGTATAACTCAATAGGCACGGCGAATAAAAAGGATTCAGGAGATTGAACCAATGTTGGATTTGCACCAAATTTTTATTAAGCAGAAAAAAGCTTTATTTTTTTTGCTTGCCCTATGTATAATAGGATGGTTTTTTACGCCATATCCGACAATTTTCTCGGGAATAGGGATTGGTGCGCTCTTTGGTACTTACAACTTTTGGATTCTTGTTCGAAGAATGGACAAGTTTGACCGTTCCTATCAAGAGGGAAAACGAACAGTGTCTCTTGGTTCAGGTTTACGCTTTGCCTCTGCAGTAGCTGCAGTAGCAATTCCGATCGCGTTGCCAAAATACTTCAATGTTGTTAGCTCAGTCATCGGGCTAATGATTCCTTATATTTTCCTCTTTATCGAGGCCTTCATCAGTTTACTCAAAACTAGAAAATAGGTCATTTGAAAGTGAGGTGAGTGCAAGAAATGGAACATGGAGCACCGGAGGTTACTCTGTTTTTAGGAAGCCTTCCTATCAAATTTAATTTAGCGACTGTCTTAACGTTATTAGTAACAGCAGCAATAGTATTTTTAATCGCGTTCATCTCAACGAGAAACTTAAAGTTGAAGCCGACGGGAATGCAAAACTTCATGGAATGGGTAATGGACTTTGTAAAAGGGATTATCAAAAGCAACATGGACTGGAAAACAGGTGGTCGATTCCACGTTCTAGGAATCACGCTTATTATGTTTATTGCAGTTGCGAACCTTTTAGGTCTACCATTCTCAGGTATTTATATACATGGAGATTTATGGTGGAAATCACCAACTGCAGATCCTGTAGTAACATTAACGTTAGCATCAATGGTAACAGTACTTGCAACATTCTATGGTATTAAGTTGCATGGTTTAGGACACTATGCTAAAACTTTTGTTCAGCCAAAAGCATTCTTATTACCATTAAAAATAATCGAAGAGTTTGCAAACACGTTAACACTTGGTTTGCGTCTTTACGGTAACATCTATGCAGGTGAGATTCTATTAGGTCTACTTGCTGGACTAGCTAGCTCAACAATATTCGGCTTTATCGGTGCCATTATCCCAACAATGGCATGGTTAGGATTCTCAATCTTTATCGGCTTTATCCAAGCCTTCGTATTTACAATGTTAACAATGGTTTATATTTCACACAAAGTGAGTGAAGACCATTAATTTTATAAAGTCATAGTGTAATATTCACATTATGCATTTCATCTCAAAAAAATAAAAAAATAATTCCAAGGAGGAAATATTAAGATGGGTTTATTAGCAGCAGCAATTGCAATTGGTTTAGCAGCACTAGGTGCAGGTATTGGTAACGGTTTAATCGTATCTCGTACAGTAGAAGGAATTGCACGTCAACCAGAAGCACGTGGCGTTCTTCAAACTACAATGTTCATCGGGGTAGCGTTAGTAGAAGCCTTACCGATCATCGCTGTAGTAGTTGCGTTCATCGTAATGAACCGATAATTGGTTCCGTGTGGCGAAGGATGATTTGTATAAGAAACTTCGCCATTCCTTTTATTTAAAGGTTTAACTGCAACCATTTTTTATAAAAATGACTGTTAGAAACAATTTTAAATCACAAACAATAGATTTGAAAATAAAAGGCTCTCTTCAAATTTTCGATTGGAAATGAACTGAAGTAGGGCAGACTAAATGGAATTTGAAGCTCTTGAAGGGAGTGAAACAATCGTGAATTTTGAATATCTAGTATTAGGTTCAGATGTTGCTGAAGTAGTTAACCTTGGAGATATTCTTGCAACATTAGTAATCTTCCTCGTATTAATGGCATTATTAAAGAAATTTGCATGGGGTCCATTAATGGGCATCATGAAACAACGTGAGGAATTAGTTGCAAGTGAAATCGACGCGGCTGAAAATGCTCGCAAAGAAGCTGCAAAAGCTTTAGAAGAGCAAAAAGCATTATTAAAAGAAGCTCGCACAGAAGCACAAAAAATTATTGAAAGCGCGAAAAAGCAAGCTGAAGCACAGCGTGATGAAATCGTTGAAACAGCTCGTCAAGAAGCAAATCGCTTAAAAGAATCTGCTGTTCGTGAAATCGAAACAGAAAAAGAAAAAGCGATCGCTTCATTGCGTGAAGAAGTGGTTTCACTTTCAGTTCTTGCAGCATCTAAAGTGCTTGAAAAAGAAATTTCTGAAGAAGATAACAGTGCATTAATTAAAGAAACGATTGCTAAGGCAGGCGAAGCGAAATGAGTAAATCTACTGTAGCTAATCGCTATGCCGAAGCACTTTTTTCTGTAGCACAAAAACAAAATATCGTCGATGAAGTGAATCAAGAACTTCAAGAAATGACAAAAGTCGTAAGTGCAAATCGTGATTTCATTTCATTATTGACGAATCCAAAGTTTTCTTCTGAACGAAAAAAGGAAATCGTTTCCGAACTTTTCAAGGAAGCGAATTCAATCTTACTAAATACAATCAAATTATTAATTGATAAAAAACGTATCAATGAATTAGTGAATATTGCAGAAGCATTTAAAACATTAGCAGCTGACGCTCAAGGCACTGCGGAAGCTACAGTATACTCAACACGCGAACTAACAGAAGAAGAGAAAAAAGACATTTCTACTTCTTTCGCAAAATTAGTTGGCAAAGAGTCATTGAACATTACGAATGTGATTGAACCATCAGTGATTGGTGGAGTTCGAGTTCAAATTGGAAACATGATTTTCGATAACACTGTAGCGAATAAATTAGATAGTCTCAGACGCACGTTAGTCGTTAATAAATAGAAAAGTGAGAGGTGACATTCATGAGCATCAAGGCTGAAGAAATCAGCGCTCTGTTAAGAAAGCAGATTGAAAACTACCAATCTGAATTAGAAGTAAATGAAGTTGGTACTGTAATCACTGTTGGTGACGGTATCGCACGCGCTCATGGCCTCGACAACTGTATGGCAGGAGAACTTCTTGAGTTCGAAAATGGTGTAATGGGTATGGCACAAAACCTAGAAGAAGGCAACGTCGGTATCGTTATTCTAGGTAACTACCTTGGCATCAAAGAAGGCGATACAGTTCGTCGCACAGGTCGTATCATGGAAGTTCCAGTTGGTGAAGAATTAATCGGTCGTGTAGTAAACCCACTTGGTATGCCAGTGGATGGAAAAGGACCTATCAATACAACAAAAACTCGTCCAATCGAAAGCCCAGCTTTCGGGGTTATGGCTCGTAAATCTGTACACGAACCATTGCAAACAGGTATTAAAGCGATTGACGCATTAGTACCAATCGGCCGTGGTCAACGTGAGTTAATCATTGGTGACCGTCAAACAGGTAAAACATCTATCGCAATCGATACAATCTTAAACCAAGCTGACCAAAACATGATTTGTATTTACGTTGCAATCGGTCAGAAAGAATCTACAGTTCGTACGGTTGTTGAAACGCTTCGTAAAAACGGTGCGTTAGATTATTCAATCGTTATCACAGCATCAGCTTCTCAACCAGCACCATTATTATACTTAGCACCATATGCTGGGGTTTCAATGGCTGAGCACTTCATGTTACAAGGTAAACACGTTTTAATTGTGTACGATGATCTTTCTAAACAAGCAGCAGCTTACCGTGAGCTTTCATTGTTATTACGTCGTCCACCAGGTCGTGAAGCTTACCCAGGTGACGTATTCTACTTACACAGCCGTTTACTCGAACGTGCTGCGAAATTAAGTGACGCAATGGGTGCAGGTTCTATTACAGCTCTTCCATTCGTTGAAACACAAGCTGGGGATATTTCTGCTTACATCCCAACAAACGTAATCTCAATCACAGACGGACAAATTTTCTTACAATCTGACCTATTCCACTCAGGTGTACGTCCAGCGATCAACGCCGGTTTATCCGTATCCCGTGTAGGTGGTGCTGCGCAAATCAAAGCGATGAAAAAAGTTGCTGGTACATTGCGTCTTGACT
The DNA here is from genome assembly GCF_038004285.1 of Ureibacillus sp. FSL K6-0165. Lineage (NCBI taxonomy): Bacteria > Bacillati > Bacillota > Bacilli > Caryophanales > Caryophanaceae > Ureibacillus > Ureibacillus sp. FSL K6-0165. The sequence goes on along the minus strand of NZ_JBBOQS010000001.1, from coordinate 64,836 downwards.
TAGCTGCGTACCGTGAACTTGAAGCATTCGCTCAATTCGGTTCAGATTTAGATAAAGCGACACTTGCAAAACTTGAACGTGGTAAGCGTACAGTTGAAGTGTTAAAACAAGACTTAAACAAACCAATTAAAGTAGAATATCAAGTTGTAATCATTTACGCTCTAACTCGCGGTTACTTAGATGATATTCCAGTAAAAGATATCCGTCGTTTCGAAAATGAGTTGTACAGCTGGTTAGATGTAAACCACACTCACATTTTAGAACATATTCGTACTACAAAAGATTTACCATCAGACGAAGACTTCAAAGCAGCTCTTACAGAATTCAAAAACCAATTTGCTAAATCAGAAGAATGATTCTTTCAGCTTTGCTGAAAGATCTTCTGCTGATTCGTAGCACGAATGATGACTAAAATGAAAAGGTGGTGAAATACCAGTGGCAAGAAGTTTGCGCGATATTAAAAACCGAATCAACTCAACGCGTAAAACAGGGCATATTACAAAAGCGATGCAAATGGTGTCCGCTTCTAAAAGATCAAAAGCGGAAGAAAATGCAAAAGCTTACGTTCCTTATATGGAAAAAGTGCAAGACGTTGTTGCATCGATTGCTAGCGGCGCATCAGATGTCTCACACCCAATGTTGACAGCTCGCCCTGTTAAGAAGACGGGTTATATCATTATTGGTTCCGACCGTGGATTGGCTGGAGCTTATAATGCGAACGTAATTCGTGAATTATCACGTACGATAGAAGAACGTCATAAATCAAAAGACGAGTATGTCATTTTATCAATAGGGCGTGTACCTACAGATTATTTTAAAAAGCGTGGCTTAAATGTTGTTGATAGCGTTGTCGGCCTTCCTGACCAACCATCATTCTCCCAAATTAAACAAATCGCACGAAAAGCTGTTGGTATGTTCGCTGATGGTACATATGATGAACTTTATATGTACTATAACCACTACGTGAGCGTTATTTCACAAGTAGTGACAGAGAAAAAAGTATTACCAATTACGGATTTAGCGCCTGCAACAGAAGGGCTTCAAGCATCGTATGAATTCGAACCAAATGCGGAAGCAATTCTAGAAGTATTGCTCCCTCAATATGCTGAAAGCTTAATTTATGGTGCTCTACTTGATGCGAAAGCAAGTGAACATGCTGCACGTATGACTGCCATGAAAACAGCGACAGATAATGCGAATGAACTTATTAAAACACTTACACTTGAATACAACCGTGCTCGTCAAGCATCGATTACACAAGAAATTACTGAAATTGTTAGTGGAGCAGAAGCCATCCAATAGGCTAGCTTCTTGTTGCGTATAAATGTACGATAGGAGGGTACACAGGAATGAACAAAGGACATGTTCTTCAGGTAATGGGTCCAGTCGTTGACGTAAAATTCCCGAACGGACAATTACCAAATATCTACGATGCTTTAACAGTTAACATCAATCGTCCTGGTGAAGATACTGTTACTTTGACATTAGAAGTAGCATTACATCTTGGTGACGACTCTGTCCGCACAATTGCCATGGCCTCTACAGACGGTCTTCAACGTGGCGCGGAAGTAACAAATACGAATGCACCAATCTCTGTTCCAGTTGGTGAAGTAACACTAGGACGCGTATTCAACGTTCTTGGTGAACCAATTGACGAAAAAGAAGATATTCCAGGAGAAGCTCGTCGTGATCCAATTCACCGCGAAGCTCCAACATTTGAAGAATTATCTACAAAAGTAGAAATTCTTGAAACAGGTATTAAAGTAGTTGACTTATTAGCTCCTTATATTAAAGGTGGTAAAGTAGGTCTATTCGGTGGTGCCGGAGTAGGTAAAACGGTACTTATCCAAGAATTAATTCACAACATCGCACAAGAACACGGTGGTATCTCTGTATTCGCTGGTGTAGGTGAACGTACTCGTGAAGGTAACGACTTATATCATGAAATGAGCGATTCCGGAGTTATTAGTAAAACTGCCATGGTATTCGGACAAATGAACGAACCACCTGGTGCACGTATGCGCGTTGCCCTAACAGGTTTAACAATGGCAGAATACTTCCGTGATGAACAAGGTCAAGACGTACTTTTATTCATCGACAACATCTTCCGCTTCACGCAAGCAGGTTCGGAAGTATCAGCCCTACTTGGTCGTATGCCATCAGCCGTTGGTTACCAACCAACACTTGCTACAGAAATGGGTAACTTACAAGAACGTATCACATCTACAAATAAAGGTTCTATTACATCTATTCAAGCGATTTATGTACCAGCCGACGACTATACTGACCCGGCTCCAGCTACAACATTCGCTCACTTAGACTCTACAACAAACCTTGAACGTAAATTATCTGAGATGGGTATTTACCCTGCGGTGGACCCACTAGCATCTACTTCTCGTGCGTTATCACCAGAAATCGTTGGTGAAGAACACTATCAAGTAGCTCGTGGTGTACAACAAACATTACAACGTTATCGTGAATTACAAGACATCATCGCAATCTTAGGTATGGATGAATTATCTGAAGAAGATAAGAAAACAGTTGAACGTGCACGTCGCATTCAATTCTTCTTATCACAAAACTTCCACGTTGCTGAGCAATTCACTGGTCAACCAGGTTCATACGTTCCTGTAAAAGACACAGTGCGCAGCTTCAAAGAAATCTTAGAAGGTAAATATGACCATTTACCAGAAGATGCATTCCGTTTAGTAGGAAGCATTGAAGACGTAATCGAAAGAGCTAAAGCAATGGGCGTAGAGGTATAATGTTACGGACGGAGGAGGAAAAAAAATGAAGACAGTTCAAGTCAATATTGTCACTCCGGACGGCCCAGTATACGATTCAGAAATCGCAATGGTAATTGCTAAAACAGTTTCTGGGGATATCGGTATTCTTCCAGGTCATATTCCTTTAGTGGCACCGCTTGAAATCAGTGCGGTAAAACTAAAGTTAGCAGACGGTTCACAAAAAGCAGTAGCCGTTAGCGGTGGCTTTATTGAAGTTCGTCCAGATAAAATCTCGATTCTGGCACCTTCAGCTGAAGTTGCTGAGAACATTGATCTTGCTCGCGCTCAAGCAGCAAAGAAAAGAGCAGAAGAACGTTTACAAAGTAAGTCCGATGACATTGATTTTAAACGGGCAGAATTAGCTTTGAAACGTGCGATCAATCGTATCAACGTTTATGAGGGTAGAATTTAATGAATAAGCGGGCAGTTTAACTGTCCGCTTTTAATATGTTATATCCTTCTTTGAAGATACATCATTTTAATTAGACTATCCTGTTTGAGGAGACGTGCATATGAATAATATTTATCAAACTATTGGAATTCAAGCCGCAATTGGATTATTTTCCCATATTCTATTTATTTGTATTGCATTCTATGCATTGCAATCTATTCGATTAGATGTCGTGTTTAAAAAGGGAAAGACTTTTCAAATTCAACTCATGTATATATTGTTAAGCATTGTTTTAGGATACAGTGTATCAAAGTTTGTCCTTGATTTTACAGGTTTATCAAAACAATTACCGTTTATTTTTTCGTAATGTACTTTTATTTTGCACAACAGTTCCCTTCTATTATTTATATGGTTTGTAAGGGCAAATGACAATTTATGACTCCTTTGTCGTTACAATACATATACGTGTTATTTCCTGGGCAATCATGTAGATAATTTTGAGACAAAAATGACATAAAAAGTTGGAAAAGTAAGCAAAATTTAATATTTCGTAAAAATTCACCATCAATCCTTGTTGTGCGTAATATATAATTGTAGATATATGATGAAAAATATCTGAAATTAGTATTTTTAGTCACTTGTAAATATTTGATTTAAGCATTACTATGAATATGGTTTGTTTTTTTATTGATTGATTGTGATAAACATCATTGGAGAATGGATTCGGAGGGACGATTTGTGGATAAAATGATTGTTACAGGAGGCCGAAGATTACAAGGAAAAGTTAAAATAGAAGGGGCAAAAAATGCCGTATTGCCAATTTTAACTGCTTCGTTGCTAGCTTCTAAGAATACTAGTGTTATAAAAGACGTCCCGAACTTAGCGGATGTTCATACCATAAATGAAGTATTAAAAAGCTTAAATGCTGAAGTAAAATATGATGTTGAAAATAATGAATTTCATATAAATGCTGAAAAGAAATTGTTAAGCGAAGCTCCCTTTGACTATGTTAGCAAAATGCGCGCCTCAATTTTAGTGATGGGATCTCTTTTAGCTCGAAATGGATATGCTCGTGTTGCAATGCCTGGTGGTTGTGCAATTGGTTCCCGGCCAATTGAATTGCATTTAAAAGGTTTTGAAGCCATGGGAGCAAAAATTTCCTTCGGTCATGGGTATGTGGAAGCAAAAGTGGAAAATCGTTTAAAAGGTGCGAATATTTATTTAGATTTTCCAAGTGTGGGAGCAACAGAAAATATCATGACGGCTGCTGCTTTAGCTAAAGGAACAACAATTATTGAAAATGCAGCAAAAGAACCGGAAATTGTCGATTTAGCAAATTTCATCAACAAAATGGGTGGTCGTGTCACAGGAGCAGGAACTGACACAATCCGCATTGAAGGTGTGGATGAACTGCACGGAACAATTCATCATGTAATTCCAGACCGAATTGAGGCAGGGACTTTTATGGTAGCTGCAGCAATTACTCGTGGTGATATTTTAATAGAAAATGTGATTCCTGAACATTTGACAGCTTTAATTGCAAAAATGAGTGAAATGGGCGTGAAGATTACGGAAGAAGGAAATGGACTTCGAGTATGTGCATCTGAACCGTTAAAAGCAGTTGATGTGAAAACGATGCCATATCCAGGATTCCCTACAGATATGCAAGCCCAAATGATGGCGTTAATGTTAACAGCTCAAGGAACGAGTATCATTACGGAAACGGTTTTTGAAAATCGCTTTATGCATGTTGAAGAGTTTCGTCGCATGAATGCGTCGTTGAAAATTGAAGGCCGTTCAACGTTTGTCGAAGGACCAGTGAAATTGCAAGGTGCAGAGGTTGCAGCAACGGACCTGCGTGCAGCTGCAGCATTGATTTTAGCTGGGTTAGCTTCAGAAGGAGTCACTCGCGTAACAAAACTGCATCATTTGGATCGGGGATATGTCGACTTCGAAAAGAAATTGCGTGCGCTTGGGGCAAATATTGAACGCGTTTCTAGCAATACAATTGAAGAGAAACCAATTGTTACGACGGAAACTACGTTAAATGTGTAAGTGATTTTAAGGGCAATCTATTTTTCTACTGTACAATATGTTATGTGTGTTTAATTTATTCCCATCAATCGTGGAAAGAACGACAAAATCTTGTGGGTGAGGTTTTGTCGTTTTATTTTTGTCTTTCATTTAATAAGCAGAAAGGGTTATTTGCTTCTTGAAAGACAAGATAGTGAATGGAGGGAGTTATTCGTTAAATTTATGAAAATAATCCTTATATATTGGATAATAGTCAAACAGGGACAGATAATAGCCAAACCCGATAAGATAATAGTCAAGTCCTCGAAAATAATAGTCGCACGAAAAAAGTCGCTTCCAGAGACATTAGATAATAGTCAAATTCGGGAAGATAATAGTCAAACCTGACAAGATAATAGCCAACTCATAGAAAATAATAGCCATTCGAAAAAAATCGCTTCCTGAGACATCGGATAATAGTCAAATTTGGGAAGATAATAGCCAACCCCGACAGGATAATAGTCAAGTCAGCAAAAATAATAGCCACACGAAAAATTCTCTTCCAAAGTAATTAGATACTAGCCAAATAAACCTAATGTGCTTTCTAAATACAACAAAATTGGTTAAGAAATACGCCAACTTTAAAGCAATACCACTTCTTCCAACCAAATGAAAATTCCTATCCCCAAAATCTTCTATAAAAAAGATATATTTCCTCATTTCAAATCATAAGTAATATGTATGAAACCATTAAAAATTCACAAAAATCTAATCCCCATTTTCTCGATTGCACTATTTATTTTAGCTTTATTTTTCTTGCCGTTTTTATTCAAAAACTCAAACAAAACTTTAAAAGAAGCGTCAGGGCCATTAGTAGTTGCAGAAGAAGAATGCAATATTTATATTCGCATCACAGGACAAAAGGATCCTATTCCTCTAGAAGAATATGTCGTTGGTGTGGTTGCAGCGGAAATGCCGGCAAACTTTCATCCTGAAGCATTAAAAGCTCAAGCGATTGCCGCAAGAACCTACGTGCTAAAATCAACAAACAATGGCCAAACGGAAATCGAACCGACTGTTTTAAGACAAGTATTTTATGATGAAGATACGAGAAAAGCAAACTGGCAATCAACTTTTGATGAATACGAGCAAAAAATTAGACAAGCAGTAGAAAGCACTAGAGGAGAAGTACTGAAATATGACGGTGAACTTATTACTGCGATGTTTCATTCAATGAGTAACGGCAGAACAGAAAGCTCCCTAAATTACAGTGGGGTCGACTTACCATATCTTCAATCAGTGGCTAGTGCGGACTTTCATGCAGAAAACTATGTTTCGAAAAAAACGCTCACTTTAGCAGAATGGAATAAACTATTAAAGGTCAACATGACGCTCGATGATATTAAAAAAATCCGTACGAAACAAAACAATACTGGGAGGGTAGAAAAAGTAATTGCTGGCAATAAAGAATGGACAGGTCGTGATTTTCGAACATTGCTTGATTTACGCTCAACAGATTTCACCATACAAGTTGTGAATGACAAAATTGAAATCACAGCAGAAGGCTACGGACATGGTGTTGGTATGAGCCAATATGGAGCTGATGCGATGGCTAAACAAGGAAGATCAGCTCATGAAATTCTTTCACATTATTACAAAGGCACAACCATTGAAAAAATGATGTGTAAAAAATAAAAGCATTTAACATCAACAACTAACGGGCAGTTCAACAATCATCAAACTCTGGAACAAATTGACCTAAACTCATACGCTAATAAACAAATATTACGAGCGAAAAAATAATATGCAAAAAATAGTGAAATTTTCCAAAAATATTGTTTAGAAATTCCAAAACTTGTTCATCCTTCATTTAGAGGTGATGAACAAATGAGAGAAGATAACAACAAACAAAATAAAACTTCTCAAAAAACAAACTGGCAGCAAAAACCATGGTTTTGGCCAACAATATACGGGGGCATTGCAGTAGTACTCATTGGTCTAATTTTCACTTATTCAGCACTCACTCGTGAAGATGAAAATGAAACGGTGAACGAACCAACTGTACAAGATGAATCACCAGTCATCGAAACAAATGCACGAACAGAAACACTAAAATATCCTTTTGATGAAAGTCAACTAGAAAACGTAAAAGTATTACAAGACTTCTATGACATGAATGCGGATGCAAAAACACGTGAAAATGCACTATTAGTATTTGATCAAACATTCTCAACATCATCAGGATTGTCAATTTCTATTAACAACGAGCCATTTGAAGTACTAGCTGCAATGAGCGGTGAAGTGAAAGAAGTGAAGCTCGATTCTTTCACTGGAAATAAAATTATCATCGCACACCCTAACGGAATGGAAACCCACTATAGTTCCGTATCTGACATCCTTGTAAAAGAAGGGGACTTAGTGGAACAAGGCCAACCAATCGCAACTACGATTGAAAACGAATGGAATCCAACTGCCGGCATCCATCTTCATTTTGAGGTGTTAGAAGATGGAAAACATGTAAACCCAAGAAATTATTTAAACTTCTAATGGATAAAAGCGCAGCCTGAAAGACAAATTCCGTCTTATTGGGCTGCGCTTTTGTACTTTCCTGGGAAAAAAAGTTCTGAAAAATGCGAAACATACATATTGTGAATAAACGTTAAATCGCTAATTGCAAACGTCAATGAAATACATGTATCAGAAAAACGTCGAAATAGATTGTTTATTGTTAGTAAAACTGCACTTTCTTATATCCGATAGAAAGGAAGAGAACGTGCACGAGCATATTCGGCACCGTTGCGTTCGACTGGGAAAGCTGCTTGTGGAAACGGGTGAGACGGTTCGAGTCCTTGCGAAAATGACAGGATATTCAAAAAGTACGGTGCACAAAGACTTAACGGAACGATTACAACTAGTAAATGAAGAATTGGCAAAAGAAGTGAGAGAAATATTAGCCTATCACAAATCCGTTCGTCATTTGCGAGGGGGCGAGGCAACACGTAGAAAGTGGCAGTCCCAAAAAAATCAATGAAAAGGCATTTAGTTTGGCTTTGCATAAAGTCAGGCTGAATGCTTTTTCATTTTCACATACTGAATGTACACATCGCAAAATCCAAAAAAAATAAAAAGGATTCTTACATGAACAAAAAAATGAAAAAGGTTGAAAAAAGTCAAAAATACCCATAATTTAGATGTAATTAGAATTTTTATATGATAAAATATTCTAGATAATGTGTAATATATTGAACGTTAGAGTCGCAATAATTTGGAAGGAGAAATTAGATTATCATGTTTTCTAAAGATATAGGGATCGACTTAGGAACGGCTAACGTACTGATTTATGTGAAGGGTAAAGGAATTGTCTTAAATGAACCTTCTGTCGTAGCAATCGACAAAAAAACAAATAAAGTGCTTGCAGTTGGTGAAGAAGCAAGAAAAATGGTAGGTCGTACTCCAGGAAATATCGTTGCAATTCGTCCGCTTAAAGATGGAGTCATCGCAGATTTCGACTTGACAGAAGCAATGTTAAGACACTTCCTCAACAAACTTGACGTAAAAGGCTTCTTCTCAAAACCACGCATTTTAATTTGCTGTCCTACAAATATCACAAGCGTTGAACAAAAAGCAATTCGTGAAGCTGCTGAAAAATCAGGTGGAAAAAAAGTTTATTTAGAAGAAGAACCAAAAGTGGCTGCAATTGGTGCAGGCATGGACATTTTCCAACCAAGTGGTAACATGGTAGTCGATATAGGCGGCGGTACAACAGATATAGCTGTACTCTCAATGGGAGATATTGTGACAAGCGAATCTATTAAAGTAGCAGGAGATACATTTGATAACGATATACTACAATACATAAAGAAAGAATATAAACTATTAATCGGTGAACGTACAGCAGAAGCAATTAAAATCAACATTGGAACTGTATTTCCTGGCAGTCGCGATGAAACAATGGAAATTCGCGGCCGTGACATGGTAACAGGTTTACCCCGAACGATTACCATTCATTCATCTGAAATTGAAAAAGCGTTGCACGAATCCGTTGCATTGATTGTTCAATCAGCAAAAAACGTATTGGAAAAGACTCCGCCAGAACTATCTGCGGACATTATTGACAGAGGCGTCATTTTAACTGGTGGCGGTGCATTACTTCACGGCATTGATCAATTGCTTATGCAAGAATTAAAAGTACCAGTCTTCATTGCGGAAAATCCAATGGACTGCGTTGCAATTGGTACAGGCATCATGCTAGACAACATTGATCGTTCACCTGGTTCAAAACTATAATTTATGATGAAAAACCGCCTACAATCTAAAAAATAAATTCGCATTTCAAATTGTAAAGCAAGTATTTTTATTGGAAATGTAAATCAAAACGATAACCTAATCACACGTCCGAAACAAATAGTTAATCAATACATGAATTGAACATCATCTACCAAAACTAGAGAAAAGCGAAAAACGGACTATAGTTATTTGCGACTTTTTGCCGATATATAAAGAAGAGAAAAAAATGAACCAGCTGCTAAAAAGAGGTGAATGAGATGTTTAAAGGATTATACACTGCAGCATCCGGCATGCTTGCACAGCAGAGAAAAACGGAAATTTTAACAAACAATATGGCAAATGTGAATACACCGGGATTCAAAGCTGAACAAACGTCGATTCGTTCATTTCCTGAAATGCTTTTATCTGCCATTGATGATACAAACGTTCCTACGAAAAAAGGGTTAAATTTAAACCAAATCCAACAAATTGGAACAATTTCAACTGGTATCTACTTACAAGAGACAATGCCTAATTTTACACAAGGCGATGTGTACGAAACGAATTTTAATACGGATTTCGCTTTAGTAAACGGAAACATCCCAGCAGGAGGCAATATCTTTTTCCGTTTAGCTCATCCGGATGGTGGCGAAGCGTATACGAGAAACGGAAACTTTACATTAGATGGACAAGGATATTTAGTCACTGGAGACGGATACTATGTTCTATCCGAAACAGGCGCTCGCATCCAACTACCGAATGAAGATTTCCAAGTCGCTGACAACGGTGCCGTGTACGTTAACAATCAACAAATCGCGACTATTGGTATAGCCTATGTAGAAAATGCGAACGAACTTGTAAAACAAAATAACGGGATATTCCGTACTCAAAATGGACAAGCGTTGCCATCTGCTTTCGCACAAGGAAATATCACTTTCGCTATTAAACAAAAATTCTTGGAAGGTTCCAATGTAGATCCTGCACAAGCAATGACCGAATTACTTACAGCTTACCGTGCCTTTGAAGCAAATCAAAAAGTACTTCAAGCATATGACAGAAGTATGGAAAAAGCAGTAAACGAAATTGGTAAAGTATAAGGAGGAAGTTAAGGATGCTCCGAACAATGCTCACTGCAACAAACTCATTACATCAAGTCCAACATCAAATCGATACGATTAGCAATAATATTGCGAATGTCAACACTGCTGGCTACAAAGCGAAAGAAGCTCGTTTTTCAGAAATGCTTTACCAAGAATACTTTAACACTCGCAAGGATGAACAAGCCCCAAGATTGACGCCACCAGGCATTCGCTACGGTGTTGGTGCTAAAATTTCGCAAATTCAAACAAACAATGCACAAGGATCATTGCAAAACACAGACAGGGATTTAGACTTTGCATTTACAAAAGAACGCCAATATTTTAATATCTTAATGCCAAATGAAAACAATGAAATCAATATGGTTTATTCTCGTCAAGGTAACTTTTATGTTACGCCTGTCGAAGATGGACAAGTTATGCTCGTAAATGCTGACGGTTATGCAGTAGCAGACAGCTATGGCAATCCTATCATCTTTAGAGACGATGTAGAAAAATTCATTCTCAATGAAAATGGCACATTGCAAGTCAAATTTATAAATGGTGATGAACAATCATTTTTACTAGGTGTTACAGAAATTCATTTACCGCAAGTAATGGAGCAAACAGGCTCATACATAATGGTACCTGCAAATTTAGACGAATTAGGGTATGATGAGAATGATATATTAACAAACTTAGTAGGATTTGGGCGAGAAAATATCGGTCTTGAAAATCAAAAATTAGAAATGTCTAACGTTAATTTAACTAAAGAAATGACAAATTTACTTCAAGCGCAACGTTCATATCAGTTTAATTCCCGAGCGATTACCATTGCAGATCAAATGTTAGGATTAATCAATGGAATACGTTAATATTGAAATACTTCTAAGAAAATAGGGGAAATAGAAAATGGCAAACGAAATGAAAAGTGGCTCTACTTTGTCGAATCAGGACATCCCTCAAAAAAGAGCGAGACGCCAAGATCGCAATGAGAAACATCCAAAATTTAAAATTTATCGCACAAGATTGATTCCTATATGGCTTAGAATCGTGATTGTGCTAGTTCTTCTATTGCTTGCAAGCGTATTTGGACTAATGATTGGATTCGGCGTAATTGGTGACGGCAACCCATTAGATGCGTTAAAATGGGAAACGTATCAACACATCCTTGACATTATAAACGGAATTGAATAGGTATTTTCTATTAGTGGAAAGATGAGTTCAAATAGGAGGAGACTTCCATCCTTTCTTTCCACATTGTCCTATTATGCGATGTGAATAGAAACATATGGTTGTCTTGTCATTTCATTGTTTATATGATTTGAAAGAGCCCAATTGTATCCAAATTCCATTAACGACATGTTTTTGGGTGTTTCTACAAATGTTTTCGATGAAAAACTCTTCAATAATATTGTGCGTCTTGCCTAATGTGCCAATCGACATAATAGGACATCTTGCGTCCAAAATCAGCCACTACTTTCGTTTGTTTTATTTTGAATAACTGGGGGGATTCATATGTTAAGTGTTGAACAAATTCAAGGAATTTTGCCACATAGATATCCTTTTTTATTAGTAGACCGTATTCTTGAAGTTGAAGAGGGCAAACGAGCTGTTGGAATTAAAAACGTTTCCATTAACGAACCTTTCTTTAATGGGCACTTTCCAGGCTATCCCGTTATGCCTGGTGTATTAATTGTAGAAGCAATGGCACAGGTCGGGGGCGTTGCATTATTAAACTCCGAGCAATTCAAAGGAAGATTGGCATTTTTAACAGGAATCGACAATGCCCGATTTAAACGTCAAGTAGTTCCAGGTGATCAATTAAAATTGGAAGTAGAATTTGTCAAATTGCGCGGTACAATGGGAAAAGGACATGGTGTTGCTACAGTTGATGGTGAACTTGTAGCGGAAGCAGATATTTTATTTGCAATCGGTCCAGAAGCTCCAAAGGCAAAATAAACTTTCGTAAAAGAAGTGCAAAAATCAAAGGAATAAAAACATCGGAACTGTGACAACCTTTAGTACAAAGGTAAAATTTGTTGAAATGGCTCCTAATTTGAAAAATTTTAACAATAGAGATAAAATATAAAAGTTGGATTTTTATTTAGATACAAGTATACGCACCCTTGGCTTTTTTAAACGTAGGAGGTTTAATTTTAGAATGTATAAACAGCTATCATCGGGCGTAAAAATCAGTATTACTCGCTCCATTTCGACGGCATTTGAGCAATATTTAGCTAGCATCGGCTGGGATGAAGATCAATTTTCCATGGAAGATTTTATTGCAAATTGGCAACAATATTTTTTAGAGAACGCAGCATGGTTTGATAAAGTGCCACAAGAAGTATTACTAAGCCCTGAATTCCATGAAGAAATTGCACAAAAAATTGATGAAGTAATCGCCAAAATTTTAAGCGAAAAGCCAACGAAAAAACAAATCGAATCCATTGAAAAAATGCAGAACGAACTAGGTACAAATTATACTTACGGTTGCAAGGCTGAAGCGAATTATGTAGAACAGTTGCTAAAAGAACAATTGAAGCAAAAATAACGCCCTGGAACTTTTCCTAAAATTTGGCATAAGTTCTAAAATAGATAATGGATAGTTCCCTCTTTTTTCGCACAAATTAAAATCAGTCACTCGTAGTGACGATTAGCGAAGAAAGGAGGGAATTTTTTATGTGGAAACCGTCCATCTATGCCTTATTGTTAGGGTCTGCTTTATTAGTGGGCTGTAATAATAACGGCGATGAAGACGCCATCAACGATGTAGGGGAAGGCGTAGAAAGAGGCGTACAAGATGTGGGTGAAGGAGTTCGCGAAGGTGTCAATGATATTCAAGAGGGAATTGATGAGACTCTTGATAATGACGTGAACAATAATAATGTTGATATGAATAACGATAGAGTAAATGATGGTTTCCCAGATAACAATGGCGTAATGAACAATAACGATGTCATCCCTGATGATAAAGGAGTTCGTGGGGATGAACGTGGCAACCAAGAAGATGCCATCGAAGACGCTAGAGATATCAGAGACCGCGACACAAAAGATGAATAATCCTCGCATAATCCCCCTTACTATGATGCAGGAGCTATCCACAAAGCGATAGCTCCTTTGTTTTTAGCAAAATCTGTAAATATAAACGCAGGGCTTCAACATGTGTTTATAAAAAAGGATTTGTCAACTGCAAAAGACCCTCTCCTATAAATCGCGGTGCTAATTTTACCCCTTCAACCGCGGACGCTCGCGCATTCCTTTTTTAAATTCACTTAATAATTCCTCATTGGACAAGTTTTTCTCCAGCAAAGATTGTAACAATTGCTCCGCATATTTTAATCGCACAACTCGTAAATGGCCTTTCAATAAGATTGAAATTCGGTCTTCAAACTCTTCAATGGATTCCACTTTCACCGTAAAAGGTGCTGGTTCATTATCCGGAGAAGTAATCGTCACTTGCACATCAAAGAATTCTTTGGAATCTAAATATTTTTCTAACAACTCTCGATATTGTTTTTCAATAAACAGTTCCAAAATCCACGTTTTTTCTTTATTTTCTTGATTTATAGTAATTCCATCAATCAGTGGAACCTCAATCCCCTCCAGATCCAATTGAAAGGAAATCATTTTGAAAGTCTTCATTGAATTTACCTCCCAACTATTAATTAAGTATAACATAGGGTGATGTGTAAAAATAAAATGAGAAAACTGCTAAATTTTTATTTTGACCATTTTTGGAAAATGCGGATAATCATTGTAATAATCTAGTGTATTGGCATTTTTGCAAACATTTATTCTATATCGAAAAGGAAATTTTGGATTAGAAAAAGGGCTCATTCTTTTATTTTGCGATTTTGTCAAAAATAGGCGCAATCGATATGATGGAGAAAAAGGAGGTGAAATTATGAATCATGTCGGACTAGTCGGGCGATTAACGAAAGATCCAGTTCTTCGGGAATTTGCAGAAAACCGTGTAGCCACGAGCTTTGTCGTAGCTGTTAATCGCAATTATCGCAATCATCAGGGTGATGTGGATGCGGATTTTGTTTTATGCACTGCATGGGGGAAATTAGCAGAACGCATCGTCCAATATTGCGGAAAGGGATCATTAATCGGAGTCAACGGGCGATTGCAATCACGCTCCTATATTAATAAGGAGAATTTCAAAGTGTTTAGTACGGAAGTCGTTGCCGATGAGGTCCGATTTTACTTACTAAAGTCTCCAACCAATAAGCAATCGGAAGTTGAAAAAGATTTTGTACTTCCTGAAACTGAAGAAGGATTACCAGTTACGTGAGAGTCTCTAAAATGAGGAATGGGTTGAAGAAAGTAAGATGGTTTATTAAGTAGGCAACATGTCATTTAAAAATGGGAAAAGGTTATAAGGATGAAAAAGTAAAAGGATTCCGGGTAAACATAGTGGAAGGGTGCAATTTATTAACGGAAGGCAATGGATTGATAATAATAGGGAAATGATAGCAATAAAAGTTTTTGGAGGTGATAAAAAACACTGCTGGATTGTGACCGCCCAGCAGTGCATGGAATAAGAATCTATCAAAATCTATTAATCCACAATTGAATAAAGTGAGGCTATAAACGGATAAACGAGGAAATCAGAATTCGACCAATCTTCTTCCTCCCAAACTTTGTCCGAGGCAATTTGCTTCGGATTTTTTTTAATGCCGGGCACCTCTATTTGGATACTAGGAGTGTTAGGCACTCTTTCCAATCACAATTTTATTGCTTACCCTAACCTAAGCAATTCCATCAATTTATCTTCCTCTAGCTCCGTCAGCCATTGACTTGACTGAATTAATTCTGCAGATAATGCGGATTTCATCTCCAGCATTTGATCGACTTTCTCCTCAATCGTCCCAATTGTAATAAACTTATGCACTTGAACAAATTGCGTCTGGCCAATGCGATAAGCACGGTCCGTCGCCTGATTTTCCACGGCAGGATTCCACCAACGATCCGCATGCAAAACGTGATTAGCGGCCGTCAAATTTAAACCAGTTCCCCCCGCTTTTAATGACAGTAGGAAAATAGGAAAATCTCCAGCTTGAAAGGCTTCAACTAAAGCATCCCGCTGTTCTTTACGCATACTTCCCGTCAAAAACGGCACATCCCAATCAAACAGCTCGAAAAAACAATGTTGCAACAAGTGTCCCATGCCAATATATTGAGTGAAAATCAAGCACTGCTCGCCTCGCTCAACAATTTCCTGTGTCAATTCCACGATGCGCTTTAACTTCATAGAACGCTCTAGCATGATTCGTGCATCACTAAATGGTTCCTTCAAATAAAGAGCAGGGTGGTTGCACAATTGCTTCAACTTGCTCAACATCTGCAAAATGCGCCCCTTGCGTTCGAAAGGAGACATTTGCTCCAAGCCTGCCAATGAATCTTGAATGTAGCCTTCATAAAGGGCGGCTTGCTCTTCTGTTAGCGGGCAAAACTCTTTCGTCTCTTGCTTATCTGGTAAATTCAACTGCAATTCTGGATCATTTTTTGTTCTTCTTAACAAGAATGGACGAATTTTTGTACGCAACCTCGTTTTATGCTGGTCAGAATCTTCACGCTCGATTGGCACAATAAACTCGTCTTGGAACTTCTTGAAACTTCCTAAATATCCTCGATGGATAAAATCAAAAATCGCCCACAATTCAGATAAACGATTCTCAATAGGCGTTCCTGTCAACGCAATATGATGGTCGCCATGTAAACGGCGAATTGCTTTCGACTGCATTGTTTGCATATTTTTAATATTTTGTGCTTCATCCAACGTCACCACTGCCCAATGAATAGAATCTAAAAATTCCACATCTTGTGAAATTGTTCCGTATGTGGATAAAACCACTTGAGGCGATTCCTTTAGCAAGAAATGATGAAATTCTTCATCTTTCAAACGGCTAGAAGAATAATGAGTATGAACTTTTAACGTCGGAGCAAAGCGCGCCAATTCCTTCTGCCAGTTTCCTAAAACGGAAGTTGGGCAAACAATGAGCGTCGGTTTCATTTCCCGCAACACTTCATATAAATGCAGAACATAACTAATGAGCTGTACCGTTTTTCCAAGCCCCATATCATCAGCTAATATAGCACCAAATTGTTGATTTCGCATAAATACGAGCCATTCAAACCCTTGTTGTTGATATGGCCGCAACGTTGCATTCAAAGATTTAGGCAATTTCACAGAAGGCAATCCTTGTTTTTCTTGCAACTGATTCACATAGGCCAGCAATGAACGCTGCATTTCAAAAGCAAAGAGCGGATCGTCCTGTTCTGCATCTTCCTCTTCTTCCAACGATGGATTTAAAAGCTCCTCTGGTATCTCGCGGAAAACTAATTCCTTTACGGTCCAATTTTCTTTTTCAGCTTTGTCCATTAATTCTCGCACTTTCGCCATCCAATCGGCATCCATGCGGAACCATTCATTTCCGATTCGAATAAATTCCCGCTTTTCATCAACAATTTTGCGAAACTCTTCCGGGCTGATTTTTTCTCCTCCAATTGATAATTCCCATCGGAAAGATAAAATATCATCAAGCCCAGCCATCGATTTTTGCGAACCACTTTGCGCATTCACACGAACTCGCATTTTCGTTTTTCTTAATTCTTTCAACCAGCCTGGAAGAATCACTTCGAATCCTAAGGCTGTTAACTTTACAAATTTATCGCGGAGAAGGGTTCTCACCTCGGCATCGCTTAATGGCATATGCAAAAATGATTCATCGGATACATTATCCAACATCAACAATTCCAACATTTGCTTTTGCGTTTGCCTAATCTCTTCCGAATAGTTCTTCCACTTATCAGGAAGGGCCTCATTCATAGGCAGATGCCGCTTCCGTACAGCTGGCGTCCAATGTTTCGACGAACTGGATGAAAGAATTACGGTTTCCAATAACCATTCCTCAGAATCTTCTTCCGGCTCATTCAAGCGAAGTGCTACTTTCAAATGACCAACAGTTCGATCCTGTTGCAGCGGCCAGCCACCTTCTTTAAAGAACGGAATAAGTGATGGTACATCAGAAAGTTGCAAGCCACGCTTTGCCAATTTCTGATAGATCGCAGTCGTTAAAAACTCCTTCTGCAGATCACTTTCACCATTGGGTAAATGAACGACTAATTCATCCTCAAACATTTCTATATAATTCCATAGGGAAGGGGAGTTCCACAACATTTGCACTTGCTCGATACTTTCAAGCAATAAAGCATCTTCCTCTGTTACTCCTACAAAATGCACAAAAGGATGCTTGAACTGTGGGGAAAGGCATTCCAACAATTCAACAGCAGTAATTAAAAGCGCTTCTTCCTCTAATTCGGCATGCAAACCGTAAAAGTTTGGTTCGTAACGGAAAAAGAAAGCCGATGTTAATTTTTCTCCTGAAACAACAGAGCCGTTTTCGAAAGCCCTAACAGAGTACAATCCCTGCTTCAGTTGTTCGAATGATAATTGATACACGGTTGCGAAAGGAGTATGATTGGATACTTTCCTTAGTTGCAAATCTTTCATATAAATAAATTTCCTTTCTCCAATTCTTCCTGCAATGCGCGGAGTCTTTTATACTGGTTTCGAATGGAAGCAATATACTCTTCCCAAAAATTCATTTTGCCCGCTTTTTTCGCAGCAGTTTTCATCTTTTTCCAAATTCGAACGGCTTGTTTGTAATGAAGTCGCGACTTTTGCTTAATTTCCTCCATCGCATAAAAATGATATAAAGGAAGAACCACTGCTGGAGCTTCTTCCACGACTTCCTTTAACCCGTAAAATTCTAAATACTCAATTGAAGAAGGGTACAATTGTTGCAACGCCACCCATTCTTCATATCGTTTCTGTTTCAATAAATAATCCGAATACGGCTGAACCCCGTCTTTTCCAAAAGAAGAGTATAATAAAAGCTCCTCATCTTCTGTTAAATCCATTTTTTCATATAACGAATAAATGGATGAAACAACATAGGGACGAAAGGCAGGTTGAACTTTTTGAATATTTGCCTCTAAAAACGGAAGAATGCCTCTCAAGAGGATTTCCCCTGCTCGTTCATTTTGCTTGGAATAAGCAAACTTCACCAATCCTATATACAGTCCTAAATGGTCTGGACGAATATGACGCATATTTTCTTCTAATGCCGAATGATTTTTTAAAATAATATAGAATACAATCAAAAGTTCTGGTATTTTAGTATGCTTTTGCTCTTGAAGAAAAATTAATTCTTCTAACACCCGTCTCTTCTCATAAAACACTTCATCCCAAAACAGTAAGTACAGATTCATTCTTCTACTTACAAAACCTTCCCGTTCAAGCATTACTTCTCGAAGCATGCTTTGCATTTTATCAAAGAACGGATCTGTTGCGAAAAGACGGGATTTTCCAGAGATTTCGTGGACGATTTTTTGGATAGATTGAAATCGTTTATCAAAAAAGTGTTGGTAATGGTCGACATGAAATTCTGACTCTAAATCAGTGAAATGGCGAGATAATTGATAAACAACAGCAAGTTCCATAAATAAGCGGTAAACTGGTTGCCATTCCCGTTCAAAAGGAATCTGCTTATTTAATTTTTCCAAAGCGTTTTCTGCAATATTTAAATAGAGGAAGCTTGGAATTTCAACCGCCCCCTCCAAATAATGGCTAAGCACTTCATCGACCATTTTCAACCAATTATCAGGGGTGCGAACATTGGCAAGAGCCTGCAAATTGACCGATTTTTTCGAACGCCAATTGCTAATCCATTCTTGAACGGAATCAATATGTTGATATAACGACAATAGAACGCTTACCTTATGTCGGCACCAGCCATTATTCGGGCATGTACAAGTGATGGAGTTGCTGAGAAAATCAATCGTCACTTCTGTTGGGTGCACATCTTTTACAGTTGTAGTAAGGACGGAAAAAACAGAAACGTATCGATGGAAAACAACTGATTGATTTCGAACAGCAAAAAGAGCCCGCCTTATTATCTCTTCATCCTCTGTGACAGAAGGATGCAACTCTCTCTCAATAGTTCGTAATGTTTGGCGAATAAATTTTTCTTGCTCTTCTGCAATATGTGCAACTGATAATACCATTACATTCGCTCCTAAAAAAAGTCTTTCCCTTCATTTTAACACGGCATTTAGTGTTTGATAAGACTTGTCCTTTGAAACTTTCGCAATTGCGGTCGTCACATAAAATTAGCAGACTTAAATTGAATAAAATAGTTTTTTATAAAACGGTATAAATTATTATGAATTTTCAGAAAAATAGTATAAAATAATGATAAATTATCTGAAAATGAGATTAAAATAAATAGAAATGATATTAATTCCTTATAATCGCCATTTATTTACTGATTTTGTAAATTTTATACAAAAAATTGATGATTCCTTGGATGAAGAAGGGGAATTTGGGAAAAAATATGAATATCATCCAAATAAAAAGCGGGGAATATGTGGAAAGCAAAATTCGTATGATACATTAAGCAATATTTAATGGAAGCTTTATTTTCTTTTGAATAAGTGATTGGAATTATTTAGAAATTGCGATTTGTATCATTCGAGTTTAAACATAAGCTTTTTTGGAAAACCCTAATAAAGTTCCAAGTTGCGGATTACGAATAAAAAGTTTCGTTTCATCAACTTCGGGCTAATAAAAAGAGAGAGATTCAATATAGGAGGGATAGGTATGATCCATGTCCAATATATGAAACCTTTTTATACGAAAGCCTCGGGGGAAACATTGCGTCTCGTCTTTGCTTATCAATATTTTTCCATTATGAAAGACAACGAACTGTTTCACTTTGTACCCATCGAAGGAAAAGAAATCATTGTTAACATAAAAACGATGCAAATCGAAAATTTATCGGAAATTTTTGTTTTCCAGCGTGGAAATCGCTTTCTTCGATTGCCGCTATACCAGCTTCTATTGATATCCAACATCCATGAACATTTGGCGCCAATACTTGAAGAAGCAGCCAACAAATCAGAAACAATCAATATCGTCCCGCATGGAGAAAACGCAGAAGTGAATCACCTCATCCGCTCATTGGAGTCTGAAAATATTGATCGATTGATCGATGAAGCGTTATCCAATCGTGACGAACAAAGATTTTATGAATTAGTTGCGAAAAAGAAAAATATGGAGAACAGATGAGTAGGAAATTGCAAGAAGTTAACGGAGGAAGTAAAGTGAATAAGAGTCAATGATGAAGCACCTCGATTTGAAAAATTGAAGGTGCTTATATTTTTAATTAGATGATGAGGCATTTTTAGGCTTTGGTGAAATCAATCCTTACAATATGCTATGTATTAAGCCCCACTATAAGAATTATCTGCACAAGTAGGGGAAATATCCGCACAAGAAGCAATGTTATTCACACAAGAGAAGGAGTTATCTACACGAGTTGGGTAACTATCTGCACGAGTGGAAGTGGTAAATGCACGAGCAGGGGAATTATCCACACGAGCAGGGGCTATCTGCACAAGCGGAAGCAGTAAACGCACGAGTAGGGTTATTATATGCACAAGAGGAAGTGGTAAACGCACAAGCAGGGGAATTATCCACACGAGCAGGGGCTATCTGCACAAGCGGAAGTAGTAAACGCACGAGCAGGGTTATTATATGCACAAGCGAAAGAGTTATCTGCACATGTAAGATTGCCATCCACACAAGTGAAACATCCAAATGCACAAGAGGAAGTAGTAAACGCACGAGCAGGGGAATTATCCACACGAGCAGGGGCTATCTGCACAAGAGGAAGTAGTAAACGCACGAGTAGGGTTATTATATGCACAAGCGAAAGAGTTATCTGCACGTGTAAGATTGCCATCCACACAAGTGAAACATCCAAATGCACAAGAGGAAGTAGTAAACGCACAAGCAGGGGAATTATCCACACGAGCAGGGGCTATCTGCACAAGCGGAAGTAGTAAACGCACGAGCAGGGTTATTATATGCACAAGCGAAAGAGTTATCTGCACGTGTAAGATTGCCATCCACACAAGTGAAACATCCAAATGCACAAGAGAAAGTAGTAAACGAACAAGCAGGGGAATTATCCACACGAGCAGGGGCTATCTGCACAAGCGGAAGTAGTAAACGCACGAGCAGGGTTATTATATGCACAAGCGAAAGAGTTATCTGCACGTGTAAGATTGCCATCCACACAAGTGAAACATCCAAATGCACAAGAGAAAGTAGTAAACGCACGAGCAGGGGAATTATCCACACGAGCAGGGGCTATCTGCACAAGAGGAAGTAGTAAACGCACGAGTAGGGTTATTATATGCACAAGCGAAAGAGTTATCTGCACGTGTAAGATTGCCATCCACACAAGTGAAACATCCAAATGCACAAGAGGAAGTAGTAAACGAACAAGCAGGGGAATTATCCACACGAGCAGGGGCTATCTGCACAAGCGGAAGCAGTAAACGCACGAGCAGGGAAATTATCCACACGAGCAGGGGCTATCTGCACAAGCGGAAGTGGTAAACGCACGGGTAGGGTTATTATATGCACAAGCGAAAGAGTTATCTGCACGTGTAAGATTGCCATCCACACAAGTGAATCATCCAAATGCACAAAAAGAAGTGGTAAATGCACAAGCAGGGGAATTATCCGCACGAGTAGTAGCCATCCACCACACAAGCAGCAAAGTTATCAACACAATCAGACATCCCCCTGCACGAAACTGTACATAAATGCAAAAGATATCCACATAGCTAGAATCCCATCTACTTTGGAAGAAATCAGTTGACCACTATACTCCTCATCCATTAAAACGCGATAAATATTAAGAAATAAAGAAATAAAGTACACTCACTGCAATCCCTGAACCAATAATTCCAAACAAGCAATCTTCGAAAGTAAGTTTCATATCTTTCATGACAAATCCCTCCTTGGGAGCCAGTATGTCCCAAAAAAACGATTATTAAACCTAATTTCAACCAATCTATTCAATGAATAATAAAATTATTAATTCTCTCATAAAAATTCGTTGAAAAAAACCGATATGAATATCAATAGAACCTTCTCCATAAGAAAGGAGGAATACGATGCTGGGGCAATGGTCGGCTACGGGATTGATGATTTTAAATAATCTTCATCAAAACTGGATGAATGCCAATAAAGCGTTATTACGAATCTCTTCAGGTTATCGCATTAACAGCGCGGCAGATGATCCGGCGGGACTAGCCATTTCAGAAAAAATGCGTGCTCAAATTCGCGGCCTCAACATGGCGAGTAAAAATATACAGGATGGCATCTCCCTCGTTCAAACGGCAGAAGGCGCTCTCAATGAAACTCATGCCATCATACAGCGCATGCGTGAACTAGCAATCGAAGCTGCAAACGACACACTTACTGATGATGATCGAAAGCACTTAGATCTTGAATTCCAACAACTGAAAGAAGAAATTACTAGAATTGCGAAACAAACAGAATTCAACACGCGCCCTCTCTTAAACGGTGACTACGAATCAAATCCATTAAAAATTCAAATAGGTGCGAATACTGGACAATATATAGAGATCTATATTGGCAATGTAGATAGCACCAGCCTTGGTCTAGATAATCACGACATCACAACTAGAGACGGTGCAGACAAAGCGATTGGTGCATTAGATAAAGCTTTACAACAAGTATCCAGTGAACGCTCTCGGCTTGGCGCTTATCAAAATCGAATGGAACATGCTTATAATAATGTAATGAACACGGCAGAAAACTTAACTGCAGCAGAATCTCGAATACGAGATGCAGATATCGCGAAAGAAATGATGAACTATACTAAAGCAAGCATTCTTGCCATGGCAGCACAACAAGTTCTTGCGCTCCATCTACAACAAGCCCAATCCATTTTAATGCTACTAAACTCCGGAAAAAAATAACTCACAGGCGGGAAAGAAATGGACGTCTGTGAGTTTTTTTATGGAGTACCAGAGACATTGAAATTTTCATTTTCCCACCAAAAATTCCGCGAAAATAAAAGTTTACAGCAAACTATTCCCCTCTCAATTTCCATTTGCTAATTTAATAGGAAAAAAGGAGGGAAATATTTGCTGCTCAAACCATACAAAACAAGTGATTACAAAATCGCATTAGAGTCTCTTCACAAACGTTTAAATCCGGGTCACGAAAAAGCTTTCAAAATCGAAGAAGAATTATCGTTGCAAGAAGCTGGAGAAAACGGAGAAAAACATTTGCTAAACATCCTGACAGAAAATCAATTGCCTAAAAACACCTACATTCTTCATAACATCAGTATTAAATCCATCATCACGATTCAAATCGACATTATACTCATTTCACCAAGCTGGTGCCTTATTTTAGAAGTGAAAAATCTCAATGGAGAACTAACGTTTACAAACAATCCACCTCAACTAATTTGCGTGAAAGAAGATAAAAAGCTATCCTATCGCAGCCCAGAAGCCCAAATCGACCAATATATTTTGGCGTTAACAACATTTTTGGAACAACATCAAATCAAAGTCCCCATTTATGGTGCAATCGTATTACCGTATAACAATGCAATTATCGATAAACCGCCTTCCAAATACCCGTTATTTATGGGAAGAGGTATTATTCAATACATTTGGTCATTGCCAAAAAAAGAAGTCATTCCTTCAAAACAAGTAGGAGAATTATTAATTCAATATTCAAAAGAACGAATTTGGGACCATTTCCCCCTAACCCAGTATTACAGCATCAACCCACAAGAAATCCGAACTGGAGTAGAATGTCCGAATTGTGGCACTATTCCGATGAAACGACTCAAACGTACATGGCATTGTGAAAAATGTAATACGCGGAGCATGTACGCCCATGAAAAAGCCTTGAGGGATTATTATATGTTGATCAATAAAACGATATCTCCTAGTGAAGCGATGAACTACTTAAGATTAAGAAATCGCTTCGAAGCAACTAGAATATTAAAAGCTAACAGTAAATCCCGAACAGGCAACACAACAGCATGTAAATATGAATTAAGTATAAATGGATAAAATTTGTAAGAGTGTGCAGAGTAATGAATGCACGCTCTTTTTTTGAGAGAGGATTGTGTTTACACGAACTGGTATTCTAACTGCACAAGAAAGGGAGCTATTCACACAAGTTGGATGATATCTGCACAAGAGGAAATACTATCCACACAAGTTAAGGAGTTATGTACACGAGTGGAGGTGCTATCCGCACGAGTCGTGGAGTTATCTACACAAGTAGGTGAACTATCCGCACGAGCAGAGAAGTTATCTGCACAAGTGGGGAATCATCCACACAAGTGGGTGTATTATCCGCACGAGCCAACGTACTATCTACACAAGCAAGTAATCTATCCGCACGAGCCAACGTACTATCTACACAAGCAAGTAATCTATCCGCACGAGCCAACGTACTATCTACACAAGCAAGTAATCTATCCGCACGAGCTAAGGTACCATCCACACAAGTTGGAGTTGCAAATGCACGAGTGTGAACCGTATCCACACGAGCTGGGGTATTATCTACACAATAGGTGAATTATCCGCACGAGTGGAGGAGTTATCTACAAAAGTAGATGAACTATCTGCACGAGCAGAGAAGTTATCTGCACAAGTAGATGAACTATCCGCACGAGTGGAGGAGTTATCTACAAAAGTAGATGAACTATCCGCACGAGCTAAGGTACCATCCACACAAGTTGGAGTTGCAAATGCACGAGTGTGAACCGTATCCGCACGAGCTGGGGTATTATCTACACAATAGGTGAATTATCCGCACGAGTGGAGGAGTTATCTACAAAAGTAGATGAACTATCTGCACGAGCAGAGAAGTTATCTGCACAAGCGGGGAATCATCCACACAAGTGGGTGTATTATCCGCACAAGCCAACGTACTATCTACACAAGTAGGTGAACTATCCGCACGAGCAGAGAAGTTATCTGCACAAGCGGGAAATCATCCACACAAGCGGGGAATCATCCACACAAGCGAGGAATCATCCACACAAGCTAAGGTACCATCCACACAAGCAAGTAATCTATCCACACAAGCTAAGGTACCATCCACACAAGCAAGTAATCTATCCACACAAGCCAAGGTACCATCCACACAAGCTGAATTTGCAAATGCACGAGTTTAAACCGTACCCACACCAAAAAGAGTAGATAATGTGAAAATAATTCACAGTTTCCTTCGAAAGTTGTATACTAGGACTCGCAGGATAAAATTTATAGTTACAATCAATAAACCAATGAATAAATCATTTATATTAAGACATTCTAAACAAAACGAGTCTCGGAGCATCACTAGTTATTTAAAACGCGCTTAATAATCAAAATTCCCCAAAACAAAAGCGCATCCTTAAAAGAACAGCTCCCTCTCGTTCTTGAAACTCGAAAGGAAGTAACGATTCATATGAACAAAACAATGTGTGTAATCGGACTAGGATACATCGGATTACCAACTGCGGTTACTTTTGCAAATTACGGAGTAAAAGTGCATGGGGTTGACGTAAACCCTGCTGCTGTTCGAAGCATTCAAGAGAAAAAATTACATATCGAAGAACCAGGATTACAAGAACGTCTGAATAAAGCGGTAGATGAAGGGTACTTAACAGCTTCCACAACACCGCAAGAAGCAGATGTTTTCATTGTGGCGGTTCCTTCACCTATTAATGCAGATAAAACAGCAAACCTTGAATATGTACGTGAAGCAACAAAATCAATCGTTCCTTATTTAAGAAAAGGAAATCTTGTTATCTTGGAATCTACTGTTCCACCAAAAACTGTGGAACGTGTGATGATACCTGAACTCGTTAAATCTGGATTAGATATTGGAACAGAACTATACGTCGCTCACTCTCCAGAACGAGTAATTCCAGGACGCATCTTTGAAGAATTAATCAACAACGGCCGCATCATCGGAGGAATC
Organism: Ureibacillus sp. FSL K6-0165; assembly: GCF_038004285.1. Classification (NCBI taxonomy): domain Bacteria; kingdom Bacillati; phylum Bacillota; class Bacilli; order Caryophanales; family Caryophanaceae; genus Ureibacillus; species Ureibacillus sp. FSL K6-0165. Next base: position 38,412 of record NZ_JBBOQS010000001.1, on the reverse strand, counting down.
AATAAAAAATCTGCAGAAATGACAAAAGAACTTTACGAACTATTCGTAAAAGGCCCAATCCATTTAACGGACGCCACAACTGCCGAACTGGTCAAAGTCATGGAAAATACATACCGTGATGTAAACATTGCATTCGCTAATGAATTAGCAAAACTAGCGGAAGAACTTGATGTAAACATTTGGGAAGCCATTCACTATGCGAACTTCCACCCACGTGTAAACATCCACTTCCCAGGACCAGGTGTTGGTGGACATTGCATTGCTGTTGACCCATGGTTTTTAGTTGAACTCGGCGGAGATAAAGCCCAAATGATTCATCTAGCTCGCAACATCAATGACGGCATGCCACTATTCACAGCACAGAAAACACAAAAAATCTTGAATGAAAACAAAATTGCGGGCGGCAAAGTAGCTGTTCTGGGTCTTGCATTCAAAGGAAACGTCGATGATATGCGCGAAAGCCCATCATTAGAAGTGATCCACGAACTTCAACAACTAGGCTTAGAAGTCGTTTCATTCGACCCGCATATTAAAGAAAATAACCATCCAACTCAGACACAAAACTTTGAAGAAGCAGTAAATGACGCAGACATTTTATTAGTATTAACAGACCATAAAGAATTTAAAGAATACAACCCATTAACGATCACGCCAAAACACAAAATCGTGCTTGATACGAAAAACTGCTTAGAACGCGAAAAATGGAAAGAAGCAGGATTCCAATTCCACTTGCTTGGCGATTCAAAAAATATATAAGTAGTTTAACTACAATAAAATTGTAAGCGACAGGGTGGTTAATGCTCTGTCGCTTCATCGATTCATTTCGTATAGAACCCCAACAAACAAGGAAGAATACAATTACCCAATTTCTAGATGGTAAAAACTTTGTCATGTTTTTATCATCTTTTTTTAATCTGGGCTTTCTGTACATTCGCAAAATTTTTGGTATGATGATAAACGGAAAAAATACAATCGAAATGGATGAACGAAGATGAAAGAAACCGTATTAGGGATACAAGTTAACACAGAAAACTACGATGAACTAATCGAACAAATATTTCAACGCATTGAACGGAAAGAAAAATCACTCATTGTCGCAATCAACCCTGAAAAAATCATGAAAGCAAAAGAAGATCCGGCATTAAAAAAATTACTAAATGAAGCAGAGTTCCAAATCCCAGATGGAATTGGGGTTATTTTAGCTTCCAAAATTCAAAAAGGTCAAATCTCTGAAAGAGTTACAGGTGTCGATTTAATGATGCGACTTTGCGAAGAAGCGGCAAAAAAACAAAAACCAATCTTCTTGTATGGGGGGAAACCAGGTGTAGCTGCAGCAGCTGCTGAAAAACTGAAAGCACTATATCCTGGTATTCAAATTGCCGGTATTCAACACGGATATGAAACTGACAATGAAAAAGTGATTGCCAAAATAAATGAAGCAAAACCTGATATTTTGTTTGTCGCAATGGGTAGCCCAAAACAGGAAAATTGGATTAATGCAAATCGCGACCAATTATACCCAACAATCTATCAAGGAGTAGGAGGCTCCTTTGACGTACTTGCAGGGAATGTGAAACGAGCACCAAAAGCTTTCCAAAAAGTTGGACTCGAATGGTTTTATCGTTTAATGATGGAACCGAAACGTATTAAAAGACAAATGGCATTGCCAAAATTTCTTCTTGAAGTTGTACGAAACACAAAACGAAATTAGCAAGATTTCCCTCGGTGCGCCAAAATCATGCAATTGAAAATTATTTTGTAATCTTTGTAATATTTTATTGTGTATTTACAGTGAAGGTGTTAAACTGTAAGAAGTAGTAAGATTTCCTCTACGATATAGAGCAATACATTTTCCCTGCAAGGAAAAAACGGTTGGTAGCCCAAAAAGAAGGCCTCAGCATAAAGATGCTGGGGTCTTCTTTTTATCTATGCGACATGGATGAGATCTTTGATTTAAGAAATTAATATATAGGAAAAATATACCAAATAAAAATAAACAATTACTGTGAAAAAATTAAAATTTAGTAGTCATAAATCTAATATCCAATCAATATATTGATTCGGGGTAAAAGGAATTAACACAATGTAATTAAAAGTAAACAAAATAGTTAACTAACATCCAAAATAATCTAATCATTGTAAAAAATTGGCAATTTCAGTAGTAGTATTGAAAAAATGTAGAAAAATTAAAACATATTTGCTTAATAAGGTTGTTTTTTACAAACGATTTATGTCATAATATAAGAGATTCTTAGTTATCCTTTTTACGAATGTAACAGTCATGTGAAACTAATGGAAATGTTACTAAAAAATGATTGACAAGCCATTCGTATACTACTAAACTTTTATGTGTAATAGTTTATTTTCTCATATTTTGTGAGGATAACTAAAAATATTAATTGAATTAGAGGAGGAAATCTTTCTATGGCTAACCAACCAAAGAAATACAAAAAGTTTGTAGCAACAGCTGCAACAGCTACACTTGTAGCATCTGCTATCGTACCGGTTGCTTCAGCTGCATCATTCACTGATGTTCCTGGCGACCACGAATTCAACCAATATATCAATGAATTAGTAGAAGCTGGTATCATCAAAGGTTATCCAGATGGTACATTCGGTCTTTACAAACAATTAAAACGTAGCGACGTAGTTAAAATGTTAGGTCGTTACTTAGAAGCTAACGGTGTTGAAGTTCCAGCTGACTGGGCAACAGTTCAACGCTTCAGCGATGTTCCTGTAACAGCTCAAGACCAAGAATTAGTTAAATACGCTGCTCTTGTAAAAGACGCTGGTGTATTCACTGGTTCAAACGGTAAACTTAACTATACACAAAACATCCAACGCCAACAAATGGCTAAAGTTTTAAACAACGCTTACGAAAAAATCAACGGCAAATCTTTAATCGATCTTGCTGCTGAAATCGAAGACGTAAAAGTTGCTGACTTAGATAAAGCATTCGACGAATTCCGTCCATACATCCAAGCTTTAGCTGATCTTAGAATCACTACAGTTGAAAACTTCCGTCCAGCTGATGCTGTAACTCGCGGTCAATTCGCTAAATTCTTAAGCATCTCTATCAAAGGCGGAGACGTAACAACTCCAACACCTGCTGAAGTTGAAATCGAATCTTTAACAGCTACTGGTGTTAGCCAATTAACAGTTAAATTCAACAAAGCTGTTGACACAGAAGCTGCTAAATTTGCTGTAGCTCGTGGAACAACTGCAATTACAGTTAAAGACGTTGACTGGAACGATGCTAAAACTGAAGCTGTTATCACTGTAGACCACAAATTCGCTGATGCAACATACACTTTAACAGTTAGCGGTCTTGGTGAAAAAGAATTAACTAAATCTGTAACAACTACTAAAGAAGAAGTTACAAAAATTGAATTCTTATCTAACAAATTAGTTCTTACAGGTCGTGAAGCAAAAGACGGAGATCGTGTATATAAACAAGCTGTTATTGCATTTGCTGCATATAACCAATACGGAGAAGACATTACGAAAAACGTAATTGAATCTCGTTATGAAGATCCTAAAGTAAGAGGAATTCGTACTGCTAGCAAAGGTAGCGGCTTAGATACTGAAGTTAAAAATGGTAGAGTTGTAACTTGGGTTGAAGAGCGCGAAAAAGAAGGCGAAGAAGGTAGCGTTGAATTCACTTACGAAAACGGTGACTACGAGTTACACGCTTATCAAGATGTTGTTCTTTCTGATATCGCAGAGCCAGGTTCAGTTGAATTATTAGACATTTATAATGCAAGCGGCAAAGCACTTACTACGAAAAATCTAGAAGATGTTGCAAAAGGTAATGAAGATTTCTACTTATTATTCAAAGTAAAAGATCAATATGGTGTGGAAATCGATCCTGAATTTGCAAAATCTACTAAATCTCAAGCTTCAACAAATGATACTACAATCCTAGATGAAGTTAAAAGAGGTCTTCGAGTAAGAGTATCTGACAGAGACATCTTCGAATTAGAAGACGAAGAAAATATTGAAGTATTAAACGTAGATGGTAAATACTACTTCGCATTAAAAGTAGCACACCGCGATGCAAAACGTATTGAAGCTGGTGAAAACACTGTTGAAGTTAGAGCAAGAGCAACAGGAGAAGTTACAACAAAAGTTTACAAAGTAGAAGCAAGCTCAGAAGTACACAAAATTGAACTATTAGCTCCATCTGAAGTAGTTGCTGGAGATGAAATCGTAAAACTTCCTGTAATTGCAACTGACATCAATGGTGAAGTTATTAAAAATGCAGCAGAATTAAACAAAAAAATCGGTGACCGTGATAACGGAATTACATTCAAAGCATCTTCTTCACGTATTGTTGGTGGAGATTCTGGTTTCCAATTTGTTGAGGAAAACGGTCAATTATATCTAGAGTTTAAAACTGTATCTAATAAATATAACACTTCTAAACCAAGAGTAGAAGAAGTAGATATTGAAGTAACAGTAGAAAAATACGATCAAGATTCAGAAATCACATTAAAAATCCAACCAGATGCATATGCTGCAAAAATTATTGGTGTAAAAGATAAAGCTGACACATACTTCCACCAAGATGGAAAAGCTGAAATTAAATTAAAAGACTTAATCATTGAAGACCAATATGGACGTATCTTCGATGATAATGCTAAACTTGCAAATGATCCTAACTTCAAAATTGAACTTCTAAATACTGAAAATGGTATTATTCAAGCAAGTGGTACAATTACAAATACATCTGACAAATTAACATTTGAAGTTAAAGCTGCTGACCGTGGTAAGAAAGGTAGCGGTACTTTCGAATTACAATTAACTGCTAAAGATTTAACTGAAAGCAATAAAAATGTGACAGATAGAGTTTCTATTACATTCCGTGCAGTAGAAGATGATGACTTCACTTCATACAAAGTTAAGAGCGATGGCTATGTATATGGCAAAACATCTACTGATAATGCAGGAATTGAAGTTTACGGTGTGTTATCAAACGGAGTTGAAGTAGAAATTACAGATATCCCTGGAGCTTTCCAAGTATTACCTGGTGACTACTTAAAACCAGATTCTTCCTTATCAACTTCAGATGTAGTTGATGTAGTAGCTGATGCAACTTCTCAAGCATTAATAGATGCATTTAGTGCTGCTGGATATCAAAGTATTGAAACAGGAGTACGTGTTGTAATCAATGCTACAGGTGAAGAGATTCTTCATAAATTAGTAGTTTCTGAAGCACCTGGTAAAGCTGCTAGCATCAAATTAAAAGACAGCAACTCTATCAGTGAAAAAGATTTAGAAATCTTAGAAATTAAATTAACTAACTCAAATGCTATCACTGGTCAAGAAATTTTTGATGAACTAGATAAACATATCTTTGAAATTAAAGACCAGTATGGTACAAAAGTAACTGTAGATGATATTACAAATGGTAAAGTTAAATTTACTCATGATTCTAGCGATGCAACTTACACTGGAAGTGGCGTAACTTTAACAATTTCTGATGTATTTACTCAAAATGATAATGTTAAAGTTCAAAATAACGGTCGCCATGATGTAGTAATTGGTGGAACTCCAGCTCTAAAAGTAGGTGACTACTTCACTGTAACTATTAAAGTAGATGGTGTAAGCAAATCTCTACGTGTTAAACTTGTTGACTAATAAACTACAAAAAACCGATCTAGAATACTAGATCGGTTTTTTTGTGTGCGCCCGGCATGTACATGAACTATAGGGTGTAAGTCCCGAACCCCGAAGACAGAAGTAGAGGTTAGCCAAGAGCAAGGGTGTCCGTGGTGACGCGGAATCTGAAGGAAGCTGGAGGCAAAACACCGGTCCGAGGAACACGAACCTCATATAAGGCTAGGTATGATTGAGTGAGTTTGCAAAACAAAACAAAGCTCTTTCTGTCGAAGGTCATATCGAGTAAATGAGGCGGATAGATGGTGTGAAAGTGCATGTACTTACCCGGGGAGGTCTGGCGGATATGTGAAGTACTCTTCATAACCTACTTAGTGATAAGTAGCTGAACCGTCAGAAGTCAGCAGAGGTCATAGTATTAGTTGGTTTAGAACTACTAAGAAGGACCGAACAATTAAGAGAGAATAGCCCTTGGCATTCAGTGAGTCATGATGAACACAGAAAACGTAGTACCTCACTTGAGGAAGGAAGCGGTGAATCCCGTGGGGGACCTCTTGGAGGGTGGAGTGACCACTGGCATAAAGAGAACAGCTATTCACGGAAGGAGAATAACGATGCTTTTGAATCAAATCCTGTCACGGGAGAACATGCTTCAAGCACTAAAACGTGTAGAACAGAATAAAGGAAGCCACGGAGTAGATATGATGCCCGTACAAAACCTACGACAGCACATAGTCGAAAACTGGCTATCTATTAAGGAGGCAATTCTCAAGGGAACTTATGAACCAATGCCAGTCCGCAGAGTCGAAATCCCGAAACCTGACGGCGGTGTTCGTTTACTAGGAATCCCTACCGTAACAGACCGTTTGATTCAACAAGCAATCGCCCAAGTACTTTCAAAAGTGTATGACCCTACATTCTCTGAAAACAGCTACGGATTTAGACCAAACCGAAGTGCCCATGATGCGGTGAGGAAAGCGAAAGAATATATAAGAGATGGACATCGATGGGTTGTAGATATGGACTTGGAGAAATTCTTTGATAAGGTCAACCATGACAGATTAATGGGTACACTCGCGAAGAGAATCCAAGATAAACCATTACTGAAATTGATTCGTAAGTATTTACAATCGGGAGTCATGATTAATGGTGTGGTGTCAAGCACATTAGAAGGAACTCCACAAGGAGGACCATTAAGTCCGCTACTATCTAACATTGTACTAGATGAACTAGATAAAGAATTGGAAAGAAGAGGACACAAATTCGTTCGATATGCGGATGACTGTAACATTTACGTGAAAAGTAAACGAGCAGGACTTCGCACAATGGCAAGCATTCAACGATTCATTGAAGGAAAACTACGACTGAAAGTAAATGAAAAGAAATCAGCGGTCGACCGTCCATGGAAACGTAAGTTTCTAGGATTTAGCTATACCTATCATAAAGAGCCAAAGGTTCGTATCGCAAAAGAAAGCCTTAAACGAATGAAGAATAAAGTTCGTGAAATCACATCACGCAAGATGCCCTACCCGATGGAATACCGCATTCAGAAACTGAATCAATATCTAATGGGATGGTGTGGATATTTTGCGTTAGCAGACACCAAATCTATATTCCTTGAATTAGATAAATGGATTCGTAGAAGACTTCGAATGTGTCTATGGAAGAACTGGAAGAAACCGAAAACAAAGATACGCAACCTTATTCAACTTGGCGTACCACAATGGCAAGCGTATGAATGGGGAAATACTCGGAAGAGTTATTGGCGTATTTCAAATAGTCCAATATTACACAGAACCCTTGGTAACTCCTATTGGAGAAACCAAGGGCTGAAAAGTCTTGAAGCTCGTTATGAAAACTTGCGTCAATTATCTTAATTGAACCGCCGTATACGGAACCGTACGTACGGTGGTGTGAGAGGACGGGAGTTAATCGCTCCCTCCTACTCGATCTATAATTTTTGATGTGGGTGGAATAGGTTCTTCTATTTTAAAAATGGACTTTGACAGTAAGCCCGAAATATGTGAGATAAATAAAAAAATGCGCACCCTTCTGGTACGCACGACGAATAGCCCTTCAATCCCAAGTTTTTTCGGATTGAGGGCTATTTTGCCATTGCACATGATTGACAAATTGTTTTCGACCATGGCAAATAGCGATCTAATATTTCTGGCTGTTGATGGATTGGTAAACTTGGGAGTTCCGACAATACTTTCACTAAGTATCGATAAAAATCAATTCCATTAGCTTTTGCCGTTTCAGCCAAGCTTAAACAGATGGCATTTGCATCGGCTCCCGATTCACTCACGGAAAACAGCCAGTTTTTTCGTCCAATGACATTCGGCCGAATCGCATTTTCAGCTGGGTTGTTGTCCATTGCAATGCGTCCATCATACAGAAAAGCTTTTAAGCCTTCGGCGTGCTTCAATGTATACTCCGCAGCTTTTGCAAGGGCATTCTTCCCATAGAAAGGAGATTCATCAATCCATTTGAAAAATGCCTCGACGATTGGTTTGGACTCCTTTTGTCTTGCTTTTCTACGTTCACTCGGTCGAAGTTTTTTAAATTTACGTTCTAACCGATAAAGTTGATTGCAATAATCCACACCAATCCGTCCATTTTTACTATCAGCTTTTAACCAGTATCGACGAACATGAGCCCAGCAGTTGGCAAAATGAATATTCGATACATCATGATATGCAGAATATCCATCGCAGATCATCGTTCCTTTAAAGCCTTTTATAAAGTCAGTCAAAATTTCCCGACTTCGAGATAAAGCACTATGGAACAGAACAATTGCTGGACCTTGAGATCCTACGCTACGGAATACCCAGTTGTAAGCCTTAGACTGGGCTGGCTTCCCATCAGAGCGGTTCAAAACTTGGGCATAGGTTTCATCGACATGAAGGATAGATTTTTTCAAGAGCGTTTCTTTCATCCGATTATATAATGGAAGAAGCCAATCTTCTGCAGTGCGAATCACCCAGTTGGATAGGTTCTTATCATTGGTTAGTAAACCATAACGATGCCATTCCTTTACCTGCCTATATAAGGGTAAATAAAGAATAAATTTATCATAGATGAGTTTTGCTAAGACCGTTGGTCCTGCGATACTTCGCAGAATGGCAGGTTGCGGTGCTTTTCCACGTTTGATTTGTGAGTCTTTATTCGAATCTTTTTTACAAGACCTACACTCATAAGCGTGTTCAATATGCTGAACACGCTTCATAGTAGCTGGTATGAATTTTGCTTCTTCTCGTACAATCGTACTGCCAATCTCTGTCATAGGTGATTGACAACACTCGCATTGTAAGTTTTCTGGATGATGATGAATTTCTTCAATTTCTAAACCATCCATAAAAGAATCATTTCGTTTTTTCTTGTTATGTCGTTTACGAACAACTGTGTATGTCACAGTGTCCGTGCTTTTTTCTCCTGTGTGCTCAGGTTCATTAAAAAAAGAGTCGTCATCAAGCAAAGAATACTGTCCGTCTGGAGCTTGATACTTTGATTTTTCAGATTTTGAGCCATAAAGCCGTTTAGTTAAATAACGAACTTGTTGTGACAATAATTCAATTTGTTTCAACAGTTCATCATTTTTTTGATTGGCATGAGCTAGTTGCTCTTCTAATGACTGAATTAACTTTTCGTATGAATCATTGTTCACAACATCCACCACTTTTCCGTACTGATTCTATATAGAGTTGATTATATCATGAATCGGTATTTAGAAGACACCTTTTTTCGATTTTTGGATGGCTTTAGGTTGTTGAATCGAGAGCCCTTCGAGTAACCATCGAAGCTCCTGTTGAGTCATATTTCGAACCTCATTTTCATTTCTGGGCCATTGGAGTTTGCCGTTATCGATTCGTTTGTATAACATGGCGAAGCCATCTCCATCAAAATACAAACATTTATAGCGGTCTTTCTTCCGTCCACAAAATAAGAAAATGGCGTTGCTATATGGATCCAGTTCGAAAGAATCCTGAATTAAGGTGGCAAGACCATCAATTCCTTTTCTCATATCCGCACTACCACAAATGATATAGATATTTTTACACTTAGTAAAATCATGAATCACTGCTATTCAACTCCTTGATGACCGTTTGAATGATGTGAGGTTTTACACCGGGGTAAAAGGAGATTTTAAAATTTGTTGCTTGAATAACGCATACAGGTTTGAGTGGACCACGACTCGTTGAGGGTGGAGTTGAATCAGAATCGGATTCCAAATTGACAGGGACGATATTTAATTTTTCAATTGCCAAACAAAAACACCTCCTCTGTACAGGGAGGTACGATCGATTGATATGCGTCGTTTGAATTCGGGCTTACCTTTGACATGATAAAATCATCACTTAGTAGCTTAAATGATGAAAGATTTTCCTCTAAGCTTTTCCATTGTTATTAAGTTATGAATAATTAAAAAGTTATTTTAAAGTATTAAAATTAAAGATTACCAAAAGAAAACCGTTTAATGAAATAACCATATGATTAATTCCTTCAATATCGCTATTGATACAATCGTATTGCAGAGTATATTCCACTTAATACTTGTACGAGTTTGTTTTAAAGCATTGCTAATTACTTGGATGATAGAGAAATCAATAATAATTTATGTATTAGGGAAAATTTATTGGATTTATAGACAATAAGCATCAATCACAATAGTTTTATTATTGAAAATCGCAAGAAATATTTTGCATCGCTCCAGTTCCAGAATTCATCGATTTAAACTCGTGAAAACATAAGTGCTTAGGTAGATAGTTATAATTTGGTTGATAGTAGCTATAAAAACTGTCAATGATGAGACAAATTATTATGAGAAATTGATATTACTCCTTTGGGAATGTGGCTAGCGATAAACATTTTACCAAAGTATCGCCGTATCACATTTTTTTGTATAAAAAATGGGTGTAGGATTAGGTCACTAACACCAAAAGTTATAGAGCCGAAGTTTTCAGTAGAATACTGTCAAAATTTAATGTATAATTTCCTTAGAGAAACATTTTTGTGAATTCTAATATTCGCAATAAGAAATGGTTCTCTTTTTTTATTGCTATAACTGAAATCTAGATTTTACAATACTCTGGTTATTCTTTGGTAGGATTTTAATGACAAATGAGTGGACATGATACTAAAGCAATATTGAAGTAAATAGTGTATGATTGTAAAGTGTACATTATGATGAGAAATTTAATCAAAGGATTGAGAATATGAAATTAAAAGAATTACATAGAAAATACATATTATTAGGAATGATTGGTTTTATAATTATTGGGTTAATGGTTGCCAAAGTCATGGCAAAAAATCAAGATGAATATTTTCTTAAAAATGAGTTATTATACGATCAAGTTCAAAGACTTTACAATGAAGAAAATTTTGAAGAAGCTGCAATTTATATTGAGGAATTATTAAAAAATCAACCTAATTCAGAAGTTGTGAATTACATGGGGGGATTAATATCTGCTATTAATCAAGACTATAATAAGGCTGCAATCTTGATGCAAAAAGCACTTGATACTAATCCATATAGAGTAGAGGATCCTATATTTATGCTTCAATTAGGTGAAATATTCTTCAAAGCAGAACGTTATGAAGATGCAAAAACTGTTTTAATCCGCTGTCAAGAGTGGTGGTGGCAACCAGAGGAATATCCTAATTACCAAGAAAGAGTCCAAGAATTGCTCACTGCAATCAAAAATCAACAGTAAGGCAGGTATATATAAATGACTTCATTTTATGGAGAAGAAAGACAAGTCAATGTGTTAGTTGATGAGGAAGAAAATCGAATATCACGTGAATATATTGATAAGTGGATTTTTAGATTATTATTATTATTAATTGGTTTTATGCCTTTAATTGTACTAGCTGAAGTAAGAGAAGTAATCAGTCCAGTCGTAACAAATATTGGCTCACTTACATCTGGTGCAAAAGGTGATATTTTTACATATTATAAATCTTTAATTGTGTTAATTATTACAATAATAACTGGGCTTTTATTACTTATTAAAATTTTTTTTATGAATGGCATAATTCGAAAAACAAAATTAAATTACCTTTTAGCAATATTCGCAATTGCCATTGTAATTTCAACCATTGCTTCTCCTAATATATCAATTACATTAGCAGGACAATATAACCGCTCTGATGGTGCCATTAGCTGGTTATGTTATATTGCATTAATGTTTATTGCAATGAATATTAATTATCCAAAAAATGCGGTGAATAAAGTTTTATATTCGCTTTATCCATTTATATTTATCAACTTCTTTATCATTACAATGAACTTTACAGGCAATGATTTAATGCAAAAAGAATGGATACAAAAAATTGTTACTGTATTATTGCCAGAAGGTGCTAGTATTGCTGAAGACTCACAGCTTGTTGGTACATTGAACCAGTGGAACTATATGAGTGGAATGTTTGCCATAATGACTGTGATGTTTTTAGCAGCTGCAATTGTAGGGAAAAATCTATTGATTAGTATAATCAATATAATTTGTGCAACTTTCTCAATTGCAGTTATGCTTATGTCAATTTCAACAAGTGGTTTTCTAACTGTGCTTATTATGGTCGTTCCAATTCTAGTACTTATTATGAAAGCAGAAAATAAAATACAAGGTATTATAATTCTCGGGATATTTTTAGTGCTTTCAAGTATAACTCTTCACATACTTTCGAAAGAGAATCCTGTAGTATGGAGAGAATCTATTGGATTCTTTGTGGACAAAAACCCTTATGAACAAGAAGAAAAGATTTCTAAAGCAACTAATGGTTTTGAGATTGATTTACTCAATAAAGCATACGCATCAGACAATACTTTTGAATTGCCTAAACTACCTGGGCGCTCTTGGGCTCCAGGGACAGGGCGATTATACATATGGGAAAAGACATTGAATCTTTTTAAAGAACGTCCAATCTTTGGTTATGGGTTAGATTCGTTAATGTATAATTTCCCACACTACAATATTGATGCACGTGCTGGATTGTTCACCGAACATACAATTACCGATAAACCACATAGCGTATATGTAGGAATCTTATATGGAACTGGCATTATTGGATTTATAGCATTCCTGTTAATAGTTGGTATCATTATTATTAGTAGCATAAAAATTCTATTTAATAGAAAGATAATTTATTTATCAATTCTTAGCATCGGTTCTATAGCATTCTTTATCCAGGCAATCTTTAATGATTCATTACCGGGAACATCAGGGGTAATGTGGGCATTGACTGGTATCCTATTCGGGTTAATATTGTCAGAAAAAGAGGGAGTAAAAAGTTAATGAGAGAAAACAAAGAACTGAAAGAAGTAATAGATATTATTATTAAAGGAAAATGGATTATATCAATTATTACAATTATTTGCGTTATCTTTTCTGGGATACTTTCTTGGGTAATATTGCCAGAAAAATATGAATCAAAAGCGATTGTACAAGTTGCAAGTAGTGTACAAGATACAGGTATAATGGAAAGTTTTGTAGCAACAGAGTTTACTCCTCAAATATTTTCTTATCGTGCAAAAGATGAATTGATTATTAATGAGGCTTTTCTAACAGAAAATATACAAAAAGATTATAGTCAACGAAAATTAGACATAAAAACTGATAATAATACTTTAACGATGGCCTATACTAGTGATTCACCAAAAAATGCACAAAAGGAATTACAAATTATAATAGAAACTACAAAAGTTCGAATGAATGAATCTGTTCATAATACTTTGAAAAACTTAGAAAATACTTATAACAAAGACGCTGAATCTCTTTCTATTGAAATTGAATCCCTTATTAACGAATACAACTCAATTGTTAGAAGCAATCATTTGCCAGAAGTATTAATTTTACAAACGATTTTAAATCCGGACATGGTAATTAATATATCAGACGAACATATAAAAGCATTAGCGAACGTAAGTGGTTCAATACAAAATCAATTGCTTCAATTACAAGCTCAGATTCAGACGAAATCTAAAGAATATCGCAATATATTAGCAGATTATCAATCTATTAAAACTGGTTTAGAGAATTTTAAACCCGATCCCTTTATTCGTATAATTTCTGAACCTACTTTACCAAAGGGGCCATCTTCTCCTAATCATCTATTATTGCTGGTAATTGGATTTGTTTCAGGAATTATGATTGGTTTAGGTGTTGTTTTTCTTCAGAAAATATTGAAAGAATACAACACAAATTAATTTAATAGAATAATAATTTATCACGTTTATAATAAAAGAATAATAAACGGAGCCAACTATAATGAAAAAAGTATTATTTGTAGCGACTGTAGTAAAAAAACATATAAATGCATTTCATATCCCTTATTTAAAAATATTTAAAGAAATGGGATATGAAACACATGTATGTGCGAGAAATGACTTTGACAATAAAGAAGACCTTGAAATCCCATATTGTGATAAATATTATGATCTTCCTTTTGAACGCTCACCATATAAATTTGAAAATATTAATGTATACAAAAAATTAAAAAAGATTATTGACAATAATAATTATGAAATCATTCATTGCCACACACCTATGGGCAGTGTTCTTGCAAGATTCGCTGCAAGAGACGCGCGAAAAAAAGGAACAAAAGTACTTTATACAGCTCATGGTTTCCACTTTTTTAAAGGTGCTCCCAAAATCAATTGGTTGATTTATTATCCTATTGAAAAATGGTTATCCAGATATACTGATTGTTTAATCACAATAAACAATGAGGATTTCAATACAGCAAAAAAAAATTTTAATGCAAAGCAAATAGAGTTAGTTAATGGAGTAGGTATTGATACTAATCGTTTTACCCCCCAGTCTTTAGAAAAAAAATTAAAGCTGAGAAAAGACTATGGATATTCGGAAAAAGATTTTATATTAATTTCCGTTGCAGAACTTAATTATAACAAGCAACAAGATTTACTCATTAACGCAGTTCATCTTCTCAAAAATAAAATTCCTAATTTAAAACTTTTACTTGTGGGGGACGGAGAACTGAAAGAGCATTATTCTCTACAAGTAAGTGAATTGGGATTAGGAGAAAATGTCCAATTTTTAGGTTACCGAAATGATGTCGCTAATCTATTGGCTCTTTCTGATATAGCCGTTTCTTCTTCCAGAAGAGAAGGACTTCCATTAAATGTTATGGAGGCTATGGCAACCGGATTACCGTTGGTAGTGACAAATTGCAGAGGTAATCGTGATCTGGTGAAAGACGGAATAAATGGGTATGTTGTGGGTATTCATGATGTTGTTGCATTTTCCGATAAAATTGAAGAATTATATAATTCTACCCACTTAAGATCCCGTTTTTCCAGTGCAAGTTTAGATATGATCAGGAGTTACTCACTGGATCAAGTCATTACTGATATGAAAAATATCTATTTAAATGTTTAAATAGGCTTATCTCAAAAAAAACATAATGAAGAACTGGTAAATGAATAAGTCTTGGAGAAGTAATCTTAACATTAAAGGGGAGAGTTTAAAGAAGTAACCAACTAATAAAATTCTCCCTTTTTTTTGTTGGTTCTATCTCTATTAATAATAAAGGAGAAACATATGTATTATTTACTATTCATTATTATGATAGCTACACTCGTAATAATGTTTATTGTAAAAAATCAATCTTATAATTACATAGTTTTAAATTTCCTTGCATTGTTTTGGATTTCTTTCTGTGTTTTTATGATTGGATTTCGTTATAATGTGGGAACAGATTACCCAAACTACGAAACATGGTTCCATTACTGGTATAAAGATATTACTTTTGAATGGATTTATACTGGTGTGAATTATATTTTGAAAGTTTCTGGTGGAGAGTTCCATTACTTAACTTTACTAATTTCACTATTTTCCTCATTGTTACTGATATTTGGAATATATAAGTGGAATATACGAGGAATAAATGTTATTTTAGTCCTCTTTTTATATACAGTTTCGTATTTATTTTTATTTGCAAATACGATGAGACAAGGTGTGGCAATTATTATCTTTTTTATTGCAGCCCGGTATATAGTGGAGCGGAAGTTTTTTAAGTTTCTATTTTGGATCTTTTTGGGCGCGGGTTTTCATTTGTCCATCATATTTATGATTCCGTTTTACTTTATTTATAAAATCCAATTGAGATATACAATTTTTGTTTTATTGGTCATCGCTTCTTATTTAATAGTAGGATTAAATTTAAGCCAAAAGATTCTCGAATTTTTATTATCATTTTCTCCATACGCTCAAAAGTATTTGAACAGTGATTTGTTATCTAATACTGAAAATAGTATATTATCGCCTGGAGTATTAATTAAAACCCTTATTGCTATTTTATTACTTGTAAAACTTAAGAATATTCCAAATGAATATAAAATTGCAATGAATTTTTATATGATCGGTACAATATTTAGGATCTTTGCAATTTCCAGCTATCTATTTAATAGATTGGGTATGTATTTCCAATTCTTTGAAATTATTTGTATCGTAATTCTTTTAAATCAAATTAAAAATAAATATTTTAAAATATTACTATACGGTTTTGTAATAATCATTCACTTACTATTATTATATAAACTAATTATTATTGATGCCGAAGCAAATGATTTTATCTATAATAGTATATTTGAAAAATAATGAAGTGGATTATACTCGTTATATAGTTTCTAATTGGAGCGGTTGCTTTAAACTATTTTATGGGATGGTGTAATACTAGATTGGTTAAAATATTATTTATAAGAAACGAAAAGTCGTTTTTGCCTGAGATAGATGCTTATATTCAATATTTTCATAAATTTGATGGATTTCAGGCGTATGATTCTTCAAAGTTATTAGGTGAGTATAACTTTAATGATTTCGATGTTATTTGGGAGTTCAAAGGTTTTGGAGGAGTTAAAGTTAAGAACCAATTACTTATTCATGAATATGCTTCATTATCTACTGGGAAATTTCCGCTAATCAGAAACAAATTGAAGGTTTTGCTTAATCATAAGCCAAACTTAAGAATCTTTTTAAATGAGAATGTGAAGTCTGGTTTTAATTTTCATGATAATGTTGATTTCTGTTATAGAGATATGGGAATCGACAAGAGTTTTCTATATGTAGATAAAGATAAAAAAGAATATGAATTTGTTTATGTTGGACTAATCTCAAAAAGCAGAAATATAGATCAGTTATTAAAGGCTTTTACAGAAAAAAATAATGGTAAGATTTGTTTAATTGGAAATGTAGATAATGATATATATAACGAATACAAAAACAATCAAAATTTAATTTTCACAGGCAAAGTCGCATATTCAGAAGTTCCTAAAATTGCTTCGAAAGCTATTTACGGTATCAATTTTATTCCGGATCAATATCCGTACAATATTCAAACCTCTACGAAGTTGCTTGAATATTTGGCTTTGGATTTAAAAGTAATAACAACGGATTATCAATGGATTAGGCAATTTGAAAAAAAACACAATTGTTCTTTTTATAAGTTGAATCCAACAAATTTAGAATTTGATATTACCAAAATTAGCCAACATGAATTTAAATCGAACTTTAACGCAAACGACTTTTTATGGAACACTGTAATAGAAAAATCACAAATTTTGAATAAAATCAATTCTTTACTCAGTGATAGAAAATGAAAAAATCTATTTATTCGAACTCAATTGAAGATTAAAAAAGCGAGGATTGTAATTCATGAGTGACTTAATCTCAGTAATAATGAGTACATATAATGAAGAATTGGAATGGATTGAGGAAAGTATTAATTCCATACTGAATCAAACTTATAAAAATATAGAGTTTATCATTGTATTGGATAATCCCAACAATAAAGAACTGAAAGATTTATTATTAAGATATTCTGAAAAAGATCGACGGATTAAATTAATATTTAATCGTGAAAATATGGGGTTGGTAAAAAGCTTAAATGCTGCTCTTGAACATTGTAAAGGTAAATATATTGCAAGGATGGATGCTGATGATATTTCGGAATTGGACAGGTTAGCCCTTCAAAAAAAATATCTTGAAGAAAATAATCTGGATTTTGTTTTTTCCGGAATTAAAATAATTGACGAGCATGGAAATCAAATATACGAAACAAATAATCATATTCTAACGCCATCAAAGATAAAAAAATTACTTAAAATTACAAATGTTAGTAACCATCCAACATGGTTCCTAAAAGCAGAGCTTTATAAAAAGCTTAATGGTTATCGAGATGTACCTTATTGTGAAGATTATGATTTTTCTTTAAGATGTTTAGAAATGGATGCAAAAATAGGGAAAATGGATCAAACTATATTGAAATATAGAGTGAGAGGCAATAGTATTTCAAAAAGTTATAGTCTTGAACAATTTTTGAATACAAAATCTTTAACAAAACTTTATAAGAACAATCAGATCAATAATACGGATGAATTAATCAAATTAATTAATAATAACAAAAAACTGGCAACTGATGTCGAAAAAGAAAAATTTAATAATGCAGGTGTGCTTTATTATGAAGCTGTAAAAGATATTAAGGATAAAAAATTGCTATTAGGCTTACTGAAATTTATTAAAAGCATGTCAATTAGTAAATATTATTTTGCCAAGAACTTTGATTTAGTTAGATATAAGATTGCGAAATATAATTAATTTTAACCTCTGATGGTTTATTTTTATTAAAAATATGAATAGTATTGATGGAATTTAATTTATTTTCAAAATTTATAAGGAGCAAGTTGCAAAATGAATGAACAAATAAAACCAGAGGGGCTAAAAGAAGTACAATTATATTTGTTGGATCAATTCGTAAAAGTGTGTGAAAAACATAATATCCACTATTGGCTTGAAGGTGGAAGTGCTTTGGGTGCATATAGACATAGTGGATTTATACCTTGGGACGACGATATTGATATAGGAATTTTTTATGATGATTACCATTTTTTGATCAAAAAATTAAAAGAAGAACTTCCGAATGATATTTTTGTACAGGATGGGACTACAGATAATTTCCCAAAAATTGGATACGCCACGAAATTAAGATATAAAAATAGCAGAATTGTAGAAAAAGGATTTACTGACAATAAATATGTGCAGACTCACAACATTAATCAAGGGATATTTATAGATATTTTTCCATTTTCGCAAGTACCATTTAAATTAAGCCCTTTTTTTAGCAACTTAGTATTTCGAGTATTAGCAGTATATAACGATATTCAATTCGAAACTTTTACAGGGAAAAAGAGAAGAATTGCCAAAATCATGAGGAGATTCCTCCCACTACCTATAGTATTATTATGTTTAAAAGGTTATAGAAAATTGGGCAAATTGTTGAATAAGAATTTATATGCCATTGATGTACAGTATTTTATTCAGAAGGATTTTTATAAGAAAGAGTGGCTAATTCCTACTCAAAAATTATTATTTGAAAATAAACCTTATAATGTTCCAGCCAATATTACTGAATATTTAACGGAACATTACGGAAGCAATTATATGACAGTACCGCCAATCGAAGAGCAAAACAGAGCAAAACATATTATAAGTTATGAGATTTTTTCGAAAAACTGAACTTAGCTTTATAATATGCGGGTCCTATAAATTAAACTGAAGTGATGATGGATAATATGACAGATAAAAGAAGATTAATTGAAAATTTCTCAGCATTAACGATAATGCAACTTTTGAATTATATACTTCCATTTGTTACACTCCCATATCTTGCACGTGTATTATCTCTTGAAGGATATGGAGTATATATTTTTTCACAAGCCCTTATTGCGTATTTTATTGTCATTGTTGATTTTGGATTTGATTTATCTGGTACTAGAGAAGTATCAATCAATAGACATAATTCAAAAAAATTATCAGAAATTTTTAGTTCCATATTAGTAATTAAATTTATTTTAATGATCATCTCTTTACTTATTTTAATTGCACTAATTATGTTTGTACCATCTATAAGTGAGTATTGGCATGTACATTTAATCATGTTTATTATGGTATTTGGGAACATGCTGCTTTCAACATTTGTATATCAGGGATTAGAAAAAATGAAATTTATCACAATTTTGAATGCCAGCATTAAAATCTTTTTTACACTAACAATTTTTATATTTATAAAGGATCAAAATGACTTGCCGTTAGTTGCACTATTAAATTCTATAGGATACTTAATAGTAGGATTAATATCACTATGCATCATTTTAAAAATCATTAACATAAAGTTTACAATTCCTTCAAAAGAAAACCTGATAAATCAGTTTAAAAATAGTTTACAATTTTTTTGGTCCCGAATTGCAGTTTCATTATATACTACCAGCAATACCTTCGTTGTGGGTTTATTTTTGGGACCAGCTGCGGCCGGGATTTTTGGTTCAGCGGATAAATTGTTCAGAGCTGCAGTCAGTCTTTATCAGCCTTTAAATAATGTGCTTTATCCATATATAGCTCATAGTAAAAACATTCACCTTTATAAAAAATTATTTAAACTCTCAACTATTTCAAATATGATTGTTGTATTGATTGTGTATATATTTTCAGATTTAGTAATAAGATTAATATTTGGCAGCGGTTATGAAGAAAGTGCAGTTTTATTAAAAATATTCATGATAGCTGCTATATATATGATGCCGAGTATATTAATGGGGTATCCTTTATTAGGAGCATTAGGATATACAAGAGAAGTTAATAAAAGTGTAATATATGCATCTATTATACATGTCGTTCTCCTCGTTATTTTAATACCAGTATTGTCAGTAAAACTAGTTGCTTTATTAGTATTATTTACTGAACTTCTTGTATTTATATATCGATACTATTACGTAAAAAAATATGGTTTGTTAAATAGCAATTTTATGAATAAGCAATAAACGGGTGTTGGGTATTATTAAAATCAGATAAAATTGAATTAGTGTTGGTAGTGAAATTAAAATATGGAGGAAAAAAATTGAAACGAGTAATTACATACGGTACATTCGACTTGTTGCACTATGGCCATATTAATTTATTAAAAAGAGCAAAGGAACTCGGAGATTATCTAATAGTTGGTTTATCAACGAATGAATTTAATGAACAAAAAGGGAAAAAATGCTACTTTTCATATGAAGAAAGAAAAAAGTTGGTTGAAGCAATTCGTTATGTCGATTTGGTCATTCCAGAAGAATGTTGGGAACAAAAGATCGATGACATTCTAAATTATAAGGTGGATACCTTTGTCATTGGGGATGATTGGAAAGGGAAGTTTGATTACTTAAAAGAATATTGCGAAGTGGTTTATTTAAGCAGAACACCCGAAATATCAACTACCAAAATAAAAGAAGAACTGGGATTGAATTCAGCTAAATAGAAGCTTTAGATTCAAATAACACAAAAAACACCTCCTTGTATACATATGTTTACAAGGAGGTGGATTTTTTGTGATTTTGAATTGTGCTTTTTTAAGACTTCAACAATTCAAGCATTTTTTTCTTATACGCTTCCACACCGGGCTGGTCGAAAGGATTTACATCAATTAATTTTGCACTCATGGCACATGCTTTCATAAAGAAGTAGATAAGATAGCCTAAATGATAAGCATCCAGCTTTGCCATTTCTAGTTGAATTACTGGAACTCCCCCTTCTGCATGGGCGAGAGCAGTACCTTGTTTGGAGGTTGCATTGATTTCGTTAAAGGAGCGGCCTGCTAAATAATTTAATCCATCTTCATTCCGTTCGTCATAAGGCACGATGTAATCGCCTTCAATATCATGGAAATGAAGTAGAGTTTCAAACAAGATTGGGCTACCCTCTTGAATGAATTGTCCAATTGCATGTAAGTCCGTTGAGTAAGTAACACAAGTTGGAAACAGTCCCTTTCTCTCTTTCCCTTCACTTTCACCAAACAGCTGCATCCACCATTCATGGAATTTCTTTAACGATGGTTCAAAGGAGGCGAGCAATTCAACACTGTACCCTTCGTTGTAAAGGATGTTTCGCATAACAGCATATTGGTAAGCATGGTTATTTGTTAAATCAGGATCTTTTAATTCACATGCTGCTTTTTTAGCCCCTTCCATAAATTGTCCAATTTCAATACCTGCAATGGCAAGAGGAAACAGTCCTACAGGAGTTAACACCGAATAGCGACCACCAATATTAGGAGGAATCTCGAAACGGCGATATCCAGCTAAATCGGCTGTTTTCTTTAACAGTCCTTTTTCAGGATCCGTTGTGATAATAATTCGATGAACTGCCTCTTCACCGTAACGTTCTTCCATATACTGGCGTAATACTCGGAAGGCAAGTGCAGGTTCCATTGTTCCTCCAGATTTAGAAATGATATTAATATATACTTCTTTATCTGCAAGATATGTAAGAATTTGTTTCATATAGGCACCGCTCATATGATGCCCAACATATATTATCTCAATTCCATTTTTATGTATGCCAAAATAAGGAGTTAACGCATCTTGCACCGCTCGGGCACCTAAAAATGATCCGCCAATCCCTATAACAACTAAAACATCTGCTTTTGCACAGATTTCGTTTTTCAAATTTTGTATTTGTTTGAAAAGTTCATCATGATTTTGTAAAGGATAGTCAATCCACCCCGTCATATTACTGGAATTTTCCAATTGATAGTGGATTTCTTTAACCTGGTCTTTATATTGATCTATGTCATGCTCTTCTAGATTACAGTTTAAAAGTGTAGTTTGTACTAAATGAGTGACCAATTTCATGCCTCATTTCTATATTTATTCGTCCTTTTATTATGACATAGAAAAGATTTAAACAAAATGGCTATTGGAGGAAACCATTGAAAATTCCTCACTAATGAATCATTGTTCAGATAATTGTTTTGCTTTTTCTAAAATGAATTTTTTTACATCTTCCCGTAAGTCATCACGATTTAAAGCAAAATCAATCGTCGTTTCAATGAATCCCATTTGATTACCGACATCATAGCGTTTCCCTTCAAATCTATAGGCAAATACTCGTTGGATTGTATTCAATTCTTCAATGGCATCTGTTAATTGAATTTCTCCACCTTTTCCCATTTTCTTTTGTTCTAAGAAACGGAAAATTTCAGGAGTTAAGATATATCTTCCAATAATCGCAAAATTGGAAGGTGCTTCTTCTCTAGATGGCTTTTCAATAAACTTTGATACTTGCATTAAAGGGGTGTCCGTTGAAATTGGATCGATGACACCATAGCGGTGAACTTCGCTGTCCGGCACTTCCATTACACCAATGACGCTAGAAAAAGTGCGATTGTATTGATTAATTAATTGTTTTAAACATGGTGTTTCACTTTGAACTACATCATCTCCAAGTAAGACAGCAAACGGTTCATTACCAATAAAATTACGTGCACACCAAATGGCATGTCCAAGTCCAAGAGGCTGTTTTTGACGGATATAGTGAATATCAATATCCGATGATACACGGACTTTCTCCAATAGATCGAATTTCTCTTTTTCGATTAAATTTGCCTCCAGTTCAAAGGCGTGGTCAAAATGGTCTTCAATCGCCCGTTTTCCTTTACCGGTAACGATGATAATATCTTCAATTCCAGAAGCAATCGCTTCTTCGACAATATATTGAATGGTTGGTTTATCTACTATCGGTAACATTTCTTTTGGCATGGCTTTCGTTACAGGTAAAAACCGTGTTCCTAAACCTGCCGCTGGGATGATGGCTTTTCGAATTTTTTTCAAACAAACTCTCTCCTTCTTAATAAATACACTCATAATCATAACACAAAGCATGAAAGACTTGACATTAAACTCACTATTCCATTTAGCAATAAAGAGTTAAAAAATATAGAATATGTAAGTAAAAATATATTAATAAATCTTTTCAATGAATTCAAATTAGTGGAGTTATTGTATATAATTAAAATTTAGTTTATTCTGTTTACTATGCTATTATTTTACTAGCTTGATGGGCAATTTTGATAAATAGATGGGGTTGAAAAATGATGAAAATTTTAGTAACAGGTGGCGCCGGATATATCGGATCGCATACATGTGTGGCTTTAATGGAACAAGGCTATTCATTGATTATAGTAGATAATTTTTCAAACAGTAAGCCTCCAGTGTTAGAAAATCTTCGAAAATTAAATGACAATTTTATTTTTTACAATGTTGATGTGACTGATGAAGAAGCCTTGGAACAAATTTTTTTAAAACATGATATAGAAGGGGCTATTCATTTTGCAGGATATAAGGCGGTTGGAGAATCTGTTGCAGAACCGTTAAAATACTATTTAAATAACGTAGTAAGTACAATGATTTTAGCGAAAGTATGTAAAAAATATAATGTGAATAAATTTGTATTCAGCTCTTCTGCAACCGTTTATGGTGAAAATAAAGTGCCTTTTAAAGAGGAAATGGAGCTATTGCCGACAACGAACCCTTATGGCGAAACAAAAGCTATGAGTGAAAGGATTTTAATGGATGTGGCAAAGGCGAATCCAATCTTTTCTGTTTCGATTTTAAGATATTTTAACCCAGTTGGTGCCCACGAGAGTGGATTAATCGGGGAAGATCCAAATGGCATTCCAAATAACTTGATGCCATATATTACAAAAGTGGCAAAAGGAGATTTAGAAAAGTTAAGAGTATTCGGCAATGACTATCCTACACCGGACGGTACAGGTGTGAGAGATTATATCCATGTCATGGATCTGGCAGAAGGGCATGTAGCAGCGTATAAGCATCTTTCAAAAGGTGTACATATTTACAATTTGGGCACTGGGAAAGGAACTAGTGTGTTAGAGTTAGTTCATGCTTTTGAAGAGGCAAATGGAATAAAAGTGCCATATGAAATAGTGGAACGTAGACCAGGAGATATTGCGGTTTGTTACGCAGACGCTTCGAAGGCAGAAAAAGAATTAGGTTGGAAAGCTAAACGAAGTATTGTTGATATGTGTAGAGATGCTTGGAGATTTGAAAGTCGTCAAAGTCGTTAAGTTTTTAGTACATCCCAAACATTTAACAAAATATTACCAATATTACTCTAGTGAATTTAATTATATTTATGTTACAATGACCCTAGTATATTTTTAAATACTAGGGGGTTTTTTTTTGTCAGATGTAGTAAGTCATAAGAGTCGCAAATATTTAATGATTTTTATAGATATAGTATTTATATTTGCGGCTTATATTCTTGCATTTCATATAAGATTTGATAATATTAATCCACAAAACTGGAATGCTTTTATTTCTCTATTACCATGGATACTATTAATAGGTTTAGTTTTTATTGTAATGTACGAATTATATATATTTGATACAAAAAGTAATTGGGATATTATACGAAGCATTGTCATTGCAAGTACATTAATGCTATTTTTTACGATGGCAGCTTCCTTCTTGTTCCGTGAATTTGCACTTCCACGTTCTGTCATATTAATTGCATACATACTGATGAATATTTTGTTAATCTCTTGGAAGATTTTATACAATATAATTTTTTCAAAAAGCATCGGAACCATTCTTTTTATTGGCGGTGAAGAAGAAGAAGATAAAATTACTGACCAAATTTTAAATCAATATGGCAAAAAAGTACATGTGAAATTTATCTGCAGCAGTGAACCAATAAATCAAATTTTGAAACATTTACAATTTGTAGATTCTATAATGATTGGTTCGGGTATTGAAAATGAGAAAAAGCTAAAAGTGATTTACCATTCTGTCGAAAAGGGTAAACCTGTTTATGTAATTCCAAATCTTTATGATTTATTATTGGCCCACTCAGTTAATACAACTATAGATGATACAATGGTCATGGCAATGAAACCACTTGGCTTGTCGATGGGACAACAAGCTGTAAAACGGTTATATGATATCGTTGCATCGTTTATTGCTTTAGTTCTGCTTTCACCGTTGTTTATAATTTTTGCCCTCCTTATTAAGTTGGAGGATCCAAAAGGCAGTATTTTTTATAAGCAAGAACGTTTAGGTAAAGACAATAAGGAGTTTATTATATATAAGTTCCGTTCAATGGTTGAAGGTGCAGAAAAGATGACAGGTCCTGTATTAGCAGGAGAAAATGATCCCCGTATTACAAAAGTTGGTCGATTTATGCGTAAAACAAGAGTGGATGAATTGCCACAATTGCTAAATGTGCTTAAAGGTGATATGTCCATTGTCGGTCCAAGACCTGAGAGAGAATATTTTGCAAAACAGTTTGAAAAGGAATTAAACCATTATTTTTATCGAAATATTGTTAAACCAGGTATTACTGGTTATGCACAAATAATGGGTAAATATACAACTAGTGTTGATGATAAATTACGGTTTGATTTATTCTACATTAGAAATTATTCATTCATTCTAGATATTATTATTCAATTTAAAACAATTATTGTATTATTTGACAAAACAAAGGCTGAAGGAAAGAAAGCGAGAAAAGAAAGAATCGAGACGAAGAATCTTACTTTAAAATCGTGAATACTTAAGTGTTGGCAAGATTATTAAATATGGAGATAGCTTTTTTGGTATATAACTTCAGTATATCGATACCAAGACATTAGACTAAATAATCGGGCAGTACAAAAAATAATGATTATTCAGTACTGCCCGTATTCGATTTTGCATCAAGTACCCAGCATTACACTCTCACCCCAACTCCTCCCGCAACCGTTTGATCAATCGATTTCTCCGTTTCTTCAAAGCTGAAACAGAAACATGATATTTCTCCGCTAGTTCATCGTATTTATATCGGTAATAATAAAGATCCAACAGCAGTTCCATTTCTTCCTTAGAGACGATTGTCTCCAGCTTCAAAAAAATATCCGAACAGCTTGACTGTCCACCGTTTTTGATTTCCATCTGTTGTGCTAAAAATGTAAGAGTTTCTTTGTCGAAGCTTGTACAATGTTTCTCATAATGATTTTCCTTGCTCATTTCTCGGTAAATCGTCGTGAGCATTGTGCGATAAGCATATGGTGCAAATGGGCCGTAAGAAGGTTCATAGTTTCTCCATGCATTCCATAATGCGATTGTTGCACAATGACGATAATCGTCGTGGTTTTTGTACACCTTTGCTCGTTTTACTACGCTATAAATCATCGGTGTATATTGTTCGAGTACTTGATCAAATGTTTCCATCCTTCTTCTCCTACGATCAGTACTGATCAATATTCCCGGGTGCTACTATCGTAAGAGAAGTTTTATATTTTTTCGAATCGACTATTATCATGATTTTCTACTAATAATTACTAGATTTTTCTATACTATTATCTATAAATTAAAGAAAATTTTAAAAATTCCATAATTTGTATTGTATTTTTTTGTTTATTCTGTATAATTTTAGTTGTAAGTAGTAAAAACGGTTCAATTCTATTATCCTTTATAAATAAAATTGGAAAAGTTCATTAAATATTTACTATTTCAAAATAGATGAAGCAAATTAGCATAGGAGGAAGTTATTGTATGAATGAATTCAATGAATTGGACATGATGAAAAATTTTAATGTTTTTGCAATTACTCCTTTCTATACTGAAGTGCATTCATCTCAGGTTTTGACTTATGATTATGGGAAAATAGCTTCAACCAAAAACACGTATCAACTTCTGGATGACATCTGTATTTATTTCGGTTCGGATTTAAATGGGCGACTAAAATCAGCGAGAAGAATTTTAAGAAAACGGAAAAATCCGCCCATCATTATTTCTGAAGAAAGAGGAATTGTAGCCTGTCAATTTCCATATAAAGATTACCGAGAACCATTATGGGTTATCGATTTAACTTTCAAAGTTCAGCCTGTTGATAAAAATCATTGCTATATTATATTCCATAATAACGAACGCTTTCTTATTCGATTATCAGCGGAAAAAGTGTGGGAAAGAAGAAGACTTGCCCTTGCATTGTTATGTGAAACAAAATATATTTCAGGCAGAAGAAGATTTATCAATTTGTAATGGAATATTTTTTAAAATCTGTTAAACTATTGTTGCCATTCTCCTCTTCATCATAAAGGGACAATCTAATGGTCTCGAAAAAGGAGCGAATTGTGAAAACGAAGCGTTTTCCAATTTGCTCTTTTCATTTTTATTTAAAATTACTCTAATTCCTAATTATAGTAACAACATTGGTTTTTTAGTTTATCTATGCCATAATTAAAAGCATGAAAATGAAGGTACAATTACGTTATTGAGTAGGTGTCAAAATGAGTGTGATAGAACTTTATCAACAATGGAAAAATGAAGACTTGCCGAATTATTTAAAAGAAGAACTGGAGCAAATTGCAGAAAATTTTGCTGCGATTGAGGACCGGTTTTATCAATATTTATCCTTTGGGACAGCAGGGATGCGCGGTATCCTAGGTGCTGGTACGAATCGCATGAATATCTATACAATTCGTCGAGTTGCTGAAGGGCTAGCTTGTTATATCGATTCTCAAGGGGAATCAGCAAAACGCCGGGGAGTCGTCATCGCTTATGATACTCGGCATTATTCTTATGAATTTGCGTTGGAGACGGCTCGTGTTTTAGGGGCTCATGGAATTTCTTCTTATCTATATAAGGAACCGCGGCCAACACCACAATTGTCCTTTACTGTTCGAGAGTTACATGCCTTCGCAGGTGTTGTGATTACGGCGAGCCACAATCCAAAACAGTATAATGGTTTTAAAGTGTATGGCGAAGATGGGGCGCAGTTAGTTCCATCAGCGGCGAAAACAATTGTGGATCATATGGAAAAAATTGAGGATATATTTGCGATTGAAGTGGCGTCTGAAGATAAATTAGAGAAGCAAGGTTTATTGCATTGGATTTTAGAAGAGTATGATGAAAAGTATTTGGCAAATTTATTGACGTTAAAGAATCGACAAGACTTAGCTCTTGGGTTAAGCATAGTGTATACTCCGTTGCACGGGACAGGTTTTGTACCAGTAACAAAAGGATTAGAGGCATTTGGATTTACAAATGTTCATGTAGTAGAATCCCAGGCAACTCAAGATGGTTCGTTTCCAACAGTTGCTTACCCGAATCCTGAAGAGCCAGCTGCTTTTAAGATTGCGATGGAGTTGGGAGAAAGAGTTGGGGCAGATTTGTTATTGGCGACCGATCCAGATGCCGATCGCCTCGGTGTTGCTGTTTGGAACGGGGAGAAGTATGAGCTTTTGACAGGAAATCAGCTTGGTGCTCTATTATTACAATATTTATTAGAGACGAAGAGAGAGCAAGGTACTTTGCCGGAAAAAGGCGCGATGGTGAAGACGATTGTAACTTCAGAAATGGGTACTGCGATTGCGAAGAAATACAATGTAAAGACTTTTGACACATTAACTGGATTTAAGTACATTGCTGAAAAAATTGCGGAGTTTGAGAAAACGGAAGAATATACATTTATATTTGGTTATGAAGAAAGTTATGGTTATTTGATTAAGCCATTTGCTCGCGATAAAGATGCCGTGCAAGTAGCGATTCAAGTCGCTGAAATGGCAGCTCATTATGCTACGAAAGGAAAAAAATTGTCGCAAGTGTTGGAAGAGTTATATGGGGAGTTTGGTTATTATCGTGAGGCTCTAGTGTCAAAAGTGTTTGAAGGAAAAGATGGACAAGAGAAAATGAAAGCCATTTTAGATGGGTTGCGTAAGGATTTACCAAAGGAAGTTGATGGCGTACCGATAGTAAGGGTGGAAGATTACTGGAAGAGTTTGGCATATTTGGTGGACGGCACAACTGAGCCATTAACTTTGCCTAAGGAAAATGTATTGAAGTTTGTGTTGGCAGATGACTCCTGGGTAACGATCCGTCCATCCGGAACTGAACCAAAATGTAAATTCTACTTTGGTGTGGTGAAAGAAAGCAGAGAAGCAGCGGAAGAGTCGCTGGAATCCTTAGTAAGTGCTTGGCATCACTACTTGGCGAGATGAGACAGAAAGGTGTCTGAGTAAGACCCTATCACTAAACATTTTTATAAGGATAAAAACGGCATAAATTCTTATCACACAAGAATTTGTGCCGTTTTTTCTTATAATTGATCTACCTTCTTTTACACTTATGAATAGAATATCCCTAATTATGATTAAAAGAATAAATGTAGTATGAACTTGATATACAATTATTAAAAAACGATGAAATGGTAATGTCCCTGATTCTATTAAATTTTCATGTTGATCAAGTGACAGTACAGGATAACAATATATTAATAATGCATAAGTGGAGTTTTCTATTTAGCAATACATTCTTAATACTTTCAGAATTGTTTAAATTGAACCATGAAAATAAAATCCCATTAAAGGAAGAAGAAGCTATGTTATGCGAACTACAATATGAAGATATTATTGGTGAAAGCGCAATTACAATTGTATCAAGATATGTTGATGAGAATGGTCACAAATACGCTGTTAAAAAATTGAAGAGGGAATTTAAAAACGATGAAGCAACTGTAAAAAGATTTAAAAGAGAAATTGACATATTGCATGTTCTAAAAGGGGAACCACATATCGTTCCATTAATAGCCTATAATGAAGATGAACTGTGGTATATCATGCCTTATGCAGAACAAAATTTGCAACAATATATAACAAGTAATCATCAACTCTTAAATATTGAAACACGTACCAATATTTTTGAACGTATTCTTGATGGAATATCAATTGCGCATTCTAGAAGTATCTTACATCGAAATCTAACTCCACAAAATATTTTATTAATAGATGGGGAATGGTACATCAGCGGCTTTGGGGTAGAAAAGGATTATTCTAGATTTTCTCAAGGTGGATATTGTACTGGAACTTATTACTATGCAGCACCAGAACAAGTAGATAAATTAAAGGATGCAACTATTCAGAGCGATATATATTCCTTAGGGAAAATATTATACTTTGTTCTTACAGGAAGAGAACCAAGCAATTTGCGTGATGCTCCATCAGCATTTAAATTCATTATTAAAGGTGCAATTTCTGAAAAAATAGAGGATCGATTTGAAAATGTTTCGGTTTTAAAAAAGGAATTGCTCAAAAATAAGATGCTGCAATCAAAGTTGAGTTTTTTAAATTGGGAGCATATGACTGTGAGGGAATATTTAAATCAAAAAAACGGTGTTGAGTCGAAAGAACTTTACGAAGTTATTATGAAATCAAATATATATGATCATGTTTATTACGATTTTATCGAGCCTATAATAAACTACTTTGATAATATAAGCGAAATATCAAAGTTTGTATCAGATATAGGAGAAGATAAAGCGCTAAAATTTATAAAATTGTTTATTCAAAATCTTAACCATTGTTATGCACGAGTAGGATGGCCATTCAGTGCAATGAACTCATTTGGTTATTTCCTCAACAGATTTTTTAAGGCTGTACCACAAAGTTCTGCTATCCAATTGGAATGCTTAAAAGAAATGTGGGAGTTAGCTTCCTATCATGATCAATGGGCTATACAAGATTTAATCATAGATATCATTACAAAAAATCAGGTGCCTGCAGAAATAGAAGAAGAACTTGCTTACTATATTTCAAAGAGAGGCATGTATTTTGTTAAATTGAAAAAGTTAAACGCAAGTAATATACATTCGCGTAACATTGCAAAAGCAATTCAGTCAGTAAAAGTAAGTATATGAAGTTGCTAAAAGTTCAAAACATTCTAGGTACCATCTAAATGAGTACCTTGCACTATACAAAAAGTAACTGGCACCAGGAATGAAGCGCCAAACATAGAGATGCTGGAAACTGTGTTTCTCACAAGAAATGTTGGGCACCATCATAAAAATGCCTAGTAGCTTTTCAAGGCATATAGGACCATATTTGAAAATGGGTCTACCAAACAATTCCTCTATTGTTAACATTATACCTAGAAAACACAATTAGGTAGGAGGAGGAATTGCGTTGAAAAAGTTATTGCAAGTTTTTACGATGGTAGCTGCACTTATATTTACGATAAGTACAGCTTTTGCGGCAGAAAACGAGCCAAATGACTCTATATCCCAAGCAAAAGAACTTAAGTTTGAAAATGGCCGAGCAGTTGTGAATGCAAACATCGCAAATTTAAATGATAAAGACTTCTATAAAATTACCCTAAATCGAGCAGGGAAAATCGAAGTAGGGATGACAAATATTGAAAAAACCCAATTTCGCGTAACGCTTATCAATTCATTTAATAAAGAATTGGAAGTATATGAAACAAAAAGTGCTCCAAATCAAGGAGTAGAAACGCTATTCTTCCAAGGATTAGATAAAGGAACGTATTATATAAAAGTTGAACACTTTAAAGGCGATAGCACAAATGCGCCATATACATTAAAAGTTAACTATACAGCAACAGATCTTGTGGAAAAAGAAGATAACAATGATCGAAATAAAGCAAATCCTATTTTACTCAATACAACGTATGCAGGTTGGGCAGATCCAACGAGTGACTTCTATTCTTTCAAGCTAGCAGCAAATAGTGAGGTAAAGGTGAACATCACTCAATCGCCTAAAACGAAATTTGAAGTGTCTTTGTTAAATGCCAATGGAAATCCAATAGAAACTTGGGAAACTTCTTATGCTTCCGGTACAACAACAATTATCCATACTGGGCTACCAGAAGGAACTTATTATTTAAAAATCCTTACTAAAGAGGGAGATTTAAATAATATCCCTTATAACTTCACTGTGAATTTCAGAGCGGATGCGAATTTTGAAACAGAACTGAACAATACTCCATCCACTGCTAATGAAATGTACTTAGGGCAGTTTGCAAAAGGGGTATTAAGCACAAATCATGATGTAGATTACTATCGCCTCTATATTAACGGGCAAACAAATGTTGATGTGTATATGACTCAATTGAGCGGGACTACTTTTAAAGTAGAAATTGCCGATTCATTAGGAAAAGTGCGGAAAGATTATTATACTGCTAATGGGAATGGATCGGTTGAAAAAATAGGGAATCTAGATTTAGTACAAGGTTTCTACACAATTAAAGTATCCCATGATCAAGGGAACAATAATAAAGTTCCATATACTTTAAGATTAGCTGATAGTTACATTTCGATAGAGAAATTTAAAGATTATGAAGCAGGAGCATATTGGGTGCCAGCTTTTGAATGGGGCATTCAAAACAAAGTCATCAAAGGGGATCCAGTAACAAATCGTTTAAATCCAAATCAAAATATTACGGAAGCTCAATGGCTAGCGATGTTATTAAGATATGCGTTGCCACATGAGGCAAAGGATTCGCCGAATGGGAACTGGTATGACACATATTATCAAATTGCGGTAAGAGAAAAAATTGAAGTGAGCAAAAAGCCGAACGAGCCATTGCGTCGTGGTCTTGTAGCGAAAATGTTAGCAAAAGTTTACACAGGTCAAAATATGTCAGAGGAAGAAGCAGTAGATTGGATGTATAAAAATAAAATTACGACAGGTACAAATGTTTCTAAACCACAAGATTATTTGAACTTTAACCCTGCAGGCAACTTGACGCGAGCACAAGCGATTACCTTTATGCACCGCCTCAAAAGAGAAGGTATTGAACCAAGATTAGGAAAGTATTAATGCTAAAAATCAGAGCGGATTGAGGAAAATGATGTTTCCCAATCCGCTTTTTTTAGTTTGAAAAACTTTTGCAACAGCTTGTAAGTTTCTGTAGTGCAACAGGCAGAAGCAGCATCGCTAAAAGGTAAGAAAGCATCTAATGATTTTTATGAAGCTATCAAAAGTTTATTAGTTGTAAAATGGATTATTAGCTGTGCAGACATTCAAATTAACCGAATGTCTAGCACAGTTTTTTATTTTTGAATGAATCCAATATTTATAAGAAATGTAAACCTGAACACATATCAATAAATCGCACCTCCAGTAAGAGATAGAGTTATCCTTCAAATGAGAAATATTTTCAATTAACTATTGAAAATTAAAAAAGCTTTGATATAATGTTTTATATTGATAACGATTATCAATATCAAAATAATAGTAGGAGGATGGTTATAAACTTTACAAATGCAAGAAAAAATTGTTGTGTCAGATATTGATCCAACCATAGGCAGTGGTATTGTTTCCGCCAATGGTACGCCAGAATTATCCATCGCAATAGGTAAAAACGGTCTTCAAGTTGGAGACTCCTTTACAATTAAATTAACCATTGACGGCAATACAAAAGAATTGAAAGTGTATTTGGTAGAAGTGCCAAGCATCTGAACTTTGAATTTGAGAAAAGCTATCATGCTTAGAAACGAACGAATTCCTTAAACTTAAATTCTTTTTAATAAAAATAGCTGATAAGCTGTTCGATACAAACTGAAATACCCCTCTAATTAATATAGATTCCCTCCTTAATTGATAAAAGAAAGCAGTACATGCTTGTGCGTGTACTTGCTTCAACCAACAGAAAAAGTGGTGAAAACTTCAGATATCGGTGGCAAGATAACAACAGCAGATTTGGTGTTGAAGTTTCAGGCACTATATCTTTTGACTGAGACAGTGGTACCTAGTACGGTAGTTTTTACCGAAATATAGAAAGGTTACTATGTTATAATCGTACATAGTAACCTATTATATTTTTATTTTTGTGGAATTATATCTTTTTCATATAACCTATACATAAATGTAATTGCTTGTGCACGTGTCATATGACCATTTGGATTGAAGTTATCATAATTTTTAGGTTTTGAGGGGTCAACACCAGTCGTAATTTCATTATCATATAACCATTGAATCGCATCTCTTTCAGAAACTGTTTGTCCTGTATACACTTTTACTAACATCATTGCTACTGTCCCGCGTCTCAAGGGTTGATTTGGTTTGTTCGCAACAGGAATACCTTGTTGTTTTGCTAGCGTGTAGTAGGAATTGTACCAAATACCAGATGTAGAATCTTTTGCATCATAAGCATATCGCAATAGCATTGCTAACCACTGTGCTTCAGTAATATTCTTATTAGGGTTCAATAAATTTGATTTTTGTCTCCATTGATAATATTATTTTTTGCACCCCAAACAAAAGAATTTGCCCAATAGGCTGGTTGATAGTCTTTGATAGTTGTTATCCCATGACCAGTTACGTATAATTCATAGTTTCCAAATGCATAATCAAAAGAGTTATTATCAAAAATTTCAACATAATATTTTCCAGGTTTAAGGTTTAAAATTTCTTTAATTTTTGCGGGATTACTAGTTGTACTCTTATAAGAATCGATGAATATTACATTATCTTCATTATCTCTTA
This sequence comes from Ureibacillus sp. FSL K6-0165, assembly GCF_038004285.1. Lineage (NCBI taxonomy): Bacteria > Bacillati > Bacillota > Bacilli > Caryophanales > Caryophanaceae > Ureibacillus > Ureibacillus sp. FSL K6-0165. The sequence continues at coordinate 3,687 of NZ_JBBOQS010000001.1, read as the reverse complement.
CTTTTAAGGAAACCCAAGCTGTTAATGCAGCTTTAACATTGATAGTTATATCTGATTTATTAGGAACATCGATCATAAATACATCAGTAGAGTCGCTATATGATAAAAAGCCATTTAGAACTTCACCAAATTCAAGTGGTTGTGCCTGTGCAGTACCGTTATTAGGTTCCGCTTCATTATTGTTGGCTGGTGTAAAATTAGCTGTTATATTGTATTTTCCTGTGTAATGATTGATAAAATAATTATCATAAATAACAATATAATAAGTTCCTGGTTCCAAATATAAATTTTCATATTTTTTTGCAGGATTGGCTTTAGAACTTGTAGAACTTCTACTTATTATTGTGTTATTGCTTTCTTAAGCTTTTCCAAAAGTAATTTCCGAACTTGCAAAAGCAGAATTTGAGAAGATAAACAAGAACAATCCTACTAAAAATGAAAATGTATATTTATTCATAGAAAAAGTTCTCCTTTGTTACTTATATAAAAAGAGTTTTACTACATAAATGGTATTTAGGTGTTTGGCTTTCTATCAAAAAATAAATTTAAATCTGTTTTATCGGTATCATCGGCTAAAGCCTTATGTATTTGTTCGCTTAACAGTTGCAATTTTTGTTTTTCATAGAATGGAACACTAATATAATATGGATTTCCTGATTTTTCAATTATTAATAATGTTTGGATTCCACTACCTAAAATTCCTATACCAATAACTAGGAAAATTACCCCCCAATAAAACTATTAACCATAGTGTCTAATGCAAAAAATATTATAAGTAGTCCTAAAATAATAGGTTTAATAAGATATTTTGAAGTTAACATAGAACCAGAGATGTTTTTTAAAGGAATGCTTTGTTGGTCTTTACCAGCTGGAATAAATCCTAAAATTGTATTAGTCAAGTTAGTTTTAACAAAGCGACTATCAACCTCCACTTTACCTTTAATCCAGAAGAAAAGTAAACTTGTTGAGAATACAAACTGTTTCATTTTTTCCCTCCTAATAAAAGCAATATTTATTAATGATTTACCATATAGTTGGTAAAAAAGGTATATTTTTATGAGTTTGTTTTTATTTGGTAGATTATACTATTTGATTTTTACTATTATGATTGATATTAGGAGCTAACCTATCATGAGGGGAGAGTAAGGAAAGCTTAAATGAAATAATGGTTACTACTTTAATAAAGTTCTAAGAAGAATAATGTAGAATAATAGTACATTATCAATATAGTAGTTTTTGTTTTGCAGGGGGGTCATCACAATGAGAAGGAACTACTTGCATCTTGCTATACGGAGTCATTGAAACTGACAAAGGAATATGGATGCGTATAGAATGCCTTTTCGGTTATTTCATCAGGAATTTTTGATTATCCAAAATGGGAAGCGTTAGAAATAGCCATAACTAAAATCCAATAATTTTTACAGGAATAAAATGTAGATTTTGTTTACATCACAATTTTTGATGAGGAAATGGTGCGAACTAGTAAAGAACTGCTCAGGGATATATGACTTCTCGTCAATCCTTACTTTTTTAAAGAAATAAAAGGGGAATCCCCTTAAGCATCAGGAATTCCCCTCATTAGCTAATATGATTATCCAAATATAATATGAAACATTTATTTTAAACCTCGGCCAAGCATTGCGAAAATTGAAACCGCTTTCGAAAAAGTTTACCAATACAATCATTCAATGGTCATTTTATTCTCAACCATGAAATTTGGAGACCATTCGAATTCAATTTCAAATTCGTGTTTGTCGCCTTTTACCGTGTACTTATAATCGACTTTCAATTGATTTCTTGGATACACTTCGATTTGTTCTGTTCCTTGTACGAAAGTGAATTTTCCTTCTTTTTTCAACTTTTGTGCAATTTTCTCAAGCATTGTTGCAAAATCTTGGACATTTTGCACTTCCTTATGTTTAATAAGCACTTGTGTGAAAGGTTTTTCTTGATTTGTACGTTCCATTGTAATCGCCTCCTTTATCTCTTACTTCCATTGTAACACGACCTTAGATGTAAAAATAATTTTCCGCATGCAAAAAAGCTAGAAAGTACTCATCGTGAATACTTTCTAGCCTATTTTTTATTCAGCAACAAATTCTTGTTTCATTTTGATTAAACCATATACGTAGAAGAAAATACTAAATGTCACGATAGTAAGAATCACAAATAATACGGCTTTCCCTGATTCTCCCGTCCAACGATAAAATAAACGGTAACTGTAATAAATAAAGATTACCATCATCGCTAATGAAGCTAACCAACCGATAAATGGAATAAATGACACTACAAATAACACAGCATATATAATCATCCAAGTTAATGCATCTTTTTTCACTTCTTCCGGAGTCGTTTTCTTTGATCCAAAAGCGAAGAGTAAATATGCATTTACTAAAGGAATCCATGCTAAAAACGCAAGATCTTCAGGACCATTTGTTTTTGCTGTAAAAAAGTAAATAAGTGCAGTAATTACATAGCAAATCACAGCGAGAATTAATAGTACAAAGAATCCCCCAATAAGACCAACAATATAGCTCTCATCAAAATTCGGAGACATCCTACACCTCCTTTCCAAAGATAGGAATCTTTCTTAGGAAAATCAATGTATTATATGTATCCATTTGAATGAAATAACCCAACTTCTCAAGAAAATGAATCAATCTGCTTAAAGAGCTTACTTCACAAATTACTTTTTTCTTAAATATTATTTCTTTAAAAAGTAAAAAGTCTAAACTTTACAACGTAGAAATAAAATTCCTCATAAAAAATAAAGCACATTCTGTTTCTTTGAGAATAAAATATTACAGAAATGCGGAGAATTTTTGATGAAACCGTAATAAATGTATGTCAAAAGTATGATAAAAATATGATAAATTCTCTTCAATTTACAAAATGCTCAAATGAAAATGCAAAAAAAGGATAAAATAAAGATGTAACAAGTACTTGTACAAAATTATAAATAGGGAGGAATTGAGATGTTCGATTTAAGACCGTTCAGAAGAAGAAATGATGATTTATTTGAACGTTTCAAAAGTGCCTTTGATGATATGTTTAATCAAGATTTCCTACCTGCATTCGGCAATGACTTCAAATCACTCCGCACAGATATTACAGAAACGAAAGATGCCTACATTGTACAAGCTGACTTACCTGGTTTTTCAAAAGATGACATTCAAATTGATATAGAAAATAACTATTTAACAATTCGTGCAAAACGAGATGATCGCTTAGAAGAACGAGATGAAAAAGATCGTATTATCCGTAAAGAACGTCATTTCGGTGAATTTTACCGTTCATTCTATGTAAACGATATTGATCAAGACAGAATCGAAGCAGAATTAGAAAATGGGGTATTAAAAATTACACTGCCAAAAATTTCACCGGATGATGAGAGTCCTTCAAGACGTATACAAATTAAATAAAAATGAATGGGGCTATGACGTATTGTCATAGCTCTTTTTCTTACTTTTTGTCTTAAATGAAATTACAATTTCTTGTTATTTTCGATAAATATTTTTCATGAAATTCAACTTATTCATTGTTCTTTTTTTCTATAAGTGATAGACTAAAATTGTATATAGGATTATTTCCTCTATAGCAATAAATTACTTTTCCCGCTAGGAAATACCAGGTTGGTAGCCCAAAAGAAAAAGCACAAACTAAGAAAGTTTGTGCTTTTTCTTTTTG